>NZ_CP045293.1:0-1431666 GCF_009363075.1 Paenibacillus guangzhouensis
TCAGCCATCGGCGCATAACGTGCGCGGAAAGTGTCCGGATTCTGGTCGTAATCATGCACATCGTAGATGTCGGTTGCGACGTGGAAGTTGCCGCTCGTATCAATGACAGGTCGCGTCGGATCGATCGCTTTCGTCGTCTCATACACAATACGCAGCACGTCGTCGTTCTGCCGCGCGCCGTTGCCGGCATCCCATGTCTCGTTGAACGGACACCAACCGATTAAGCTCGGATGGTTGAAGTCACGTTGAACGCCCTCGATCCACTCCGGCAAGAACTGTACAAGTCCTTGCGATGTCGTAATGTCCAATCCCCAGTTCGCATGCTCCCCCCAGACAAGGTATCCGAGTTGATCCGCCCAGTAAAGGAAGCGGGGTTCGAACATTTTTTCATGAAGTCTTGCCCCGTTGAATCCAAGGCCTAACGAGATTTCGATGTCGCGCTTTAGATCCTCGTCCGTAGGCGCGGTATAAATCCCGTTCGGATAGAAGCCTTGGTCGAGCACGAGACGTTGGAACACCGATTTCCCATTGATTCGGAAGGCCATGCCGTCCAGTTGGATGGAGCGCAGCCCGAAATAAGATTCGGCACGATCGATGATCGTATCGCCGTCCATAAGCTTCACGTGCAGATCGTAGAGGTGTGGCGAACCCGGATGCCACCGATGTACTTCGGATACGGGCAGCGTTAGCTTTACCGATGCACTGCCGAGCTTCGCGGATGTGGAGCCAACCGGTCGGCTCTGGAAGAAGGCATTGCTAGTCAAATGAAGACCGTTCACATTCCCCTTGATGGTGGCTTCCAGATAAATACAGGCGTTATCCGGATCGGGTGTCATACGTAAGGAAGAGATATATGTCTGCGGCACGGATTCCAGCCATACGGTCTGCCAGATTCCTGTCGTTCGCGTATAGTCGCAGCCCTGGGAATGGTAGGTGACGGCTTGTTTGCCGCGCGGCTGCAGTCCGGACCGATGGTCATCCTCCGCATAGACCGTAACAATATTCTCGCCGCGGGCCAAGGCGTCCGTAATGTCGAATGAGAAGGAGGCGTATCCTCCCCGGTGCGTTCCGATGTAATGTTCGTTCACCCAGACTTCTGCCGCATAATCGACTGCGCCGAAATGCAGCAAAGTCCGATGGTCAGACCAAGCGTCCGGCAGGTGAAAGCTTCGCTTGTACCATACAGCATGGATAAAGTCAGTATGACCGATGCCTGATAATCTGCTCTCGGGACAGAACGGTACGAGGATCGTCTGATCAAGCTTCATATGGGTCTGCTGCAGCCCGCGCGCCTTGCCGCTTCTTCCATGATCGATCTCGAACTGCCATTCGCCGTTCAAATTCATCCATGCCTCGCGAACCCATTGCGGCCGCGGATATTCCGGGCGCGGGATATTGATCGAAGTCATATCAATTCCTCCATTTAGTTAACTTATTAGTTAATATAATAACTTACTGGGAATCTATATGTTTATGATAGAGCGCTTCGATTGACCTGTCAATCCATGATCTTTTCGTGAGGTACCGGATTGTTTGATTAACCTGCAGGTTATATAATGGAGAAAACGGAAGTCGAAAGGAAGCCACACATGCGAAGTATTGATGTGAATCGTGATAACATGCTGTTCTTGGAGTGCCTATCATCGAGCACCCGGATCAGCATGATTGAATTGTTGAATAACGGACCGATGAATATTAAAGAATTAGCTGCGGAGCTGAACGTATCGTCCGCGATCATCACGAAGCATGTGCAGAAGCTGGAGCAGGCCGGCATTATTTCTTGTACGAGCACGGTAGGCAAGCGAGGAATGCAGAAGTTGTGCGCGCTGCAATTGGATGCGGTGCAATTGCAGTTCAGACACGGGAAATCACAGCCGCTGCAGAATCGCCATGCTTTCTCCATTCCGGTCGGGCAGTACAACGCTTTTGACGTAAAGCCGACATGTGGCCTGGCTTCGACGACGAACATCATCGGCATGGTCGATGATCCCAGGTATTTCACCGATCCGCAACATGTGCAAGCGAAGCATCTATGGTTCGGCAGCGGATGGGTGGAATACGCGATTCCGAATCTTTTGCTGAAAAACCAAGAGCTGGAGCGATTGGAGATCTCGCTAGAGATCTGTTCGGAAGCCCCGGGGTATAACGAGCAGTGGCCTTCGGATATTAGTTTCTATGTTAATAGCGTGGAAGTGGGGATGTGGACGTCTCCTGGCGATTTCGGCAGTCAACCGGGAGTCTATACGCCTGAATGGTGGAATCAAGGGACGAAGTACGGACAACGCAAGACGTTGACGGTATCGGATGAAGGGACGTTCATGGACGGCGTTCGGATCTCCGATGTGACGACGCGCATGCTGAACATTGAGGTCAACAAAGGGGTTACGCTGCGCATCGCCTCACTTGATACAGCAGTGAACTGCGGGGGCGTAGCACTCTTTGGCAGAGGGTTCGGCAACTACGACCAAGAAATCGAAGTCAGCATGTATTACTAGGATCACAGCATCAGAAAGCCTCCACATTCGTGGAGGCTATTTCCCAATCCCTCATATCGCCATCTGCATGTACTCATCCGGTTTGATCCCTTCATATCGCGTGAATGCGCGTTTGAAGGAGTACACATTCTCGTAGCCGACACGCAGCGCGATCGCATCAATGCCGCATTTCCGCTCCCGCAGCAGCTCTTTGGCCATCTCCATCCGCAGGCGGCACAGATAATCATAGAAATTGATCCCGGAGACCTCTTTGAAAATTTTCGAGACGTTTGAGCTCGACATGTTGTACATCTCCGCTAGTTTCTTCAGTGAGACATCGGCACTCGTGTAGTTGTCATTGACGTACTGCAGCAATTTGCTGCCTACCTCCATTGTGGACGAGGTGTTCGAGTACCGGTTCCGCTCGCAGATCAACGTACCCACCTCATAGACATAGCTCCACATCGCAGCGGTATGTCCCGCACTCACCATACTCATGAATTGCTTGGCATAGATGTTTGTATCGAGATTAACCTCGTGCAGCACACGGAGCATTGTCTCCATTAAGAGCGAGACGAGCCGAACGGTACTGCCTTCCGACAGCTGCCGTCTTGCATTCTCGCTGCTGATCTCTTGCAGGATGTGCATCGACGTATCCAAATTCCCAACCTTCAAGTTATTGATCAGCTGCACTTCCCAATCGGTTGGATAGTAATAGTCGACCTCATGTGGGACCGCCTCTTCTGGCATCGTGCGAATGTGACCACGGGAGAAGAGTAGATACTGCAATTGCTCAAGTGCGGCGTAATAAGATTTACTGATCCCGACGAGGCCTTGCTGCACAGGGCCATGCAGGATGTCGAGATGGTACCCGCTGTTCTGTGCGATCTCTGCCGCAATCTCAGAGGCGACGCGTTCGATCATCCCATCGGTGCCGAAGGGTAACCTCGAAGATACGATCAACGCTTTGTCGGCGTTAGCAATCTCGAAGAGTTCATAGTCCAGCTGCGCCTGATTCATCGCTTTTTCGACGATGAGCATCGTGATCATCTCGATTTTGCGGATCATGGCTAGCTCAGTAACGTTATGAACCGTATGCAAACTGATCAGCATCGTGCAATAAGACATCTCTTCGGTGTAATGAATCCCGAATTTAGCGAGCCCATTGACCTGAGAATCTTCAGGGAAGTATCCCTTGAGCAGGTGAAGGAACATGTTCGATCTGGCAGCGCTTTCAAATGCTGACATCTGTTGTTGAAGCTCTTGATTTTCATGCAGGAGGCGGTCGATCGATTTCTCGATATAGTTGTACTCCGAACCGCTTCCGGTTCCATGCTTAACATCATCATACCTTACGGCCTCCGAGAGCTTGGTCAGCAAGGCTTGGAGCGGGCGATAGGTGAAGCGGGTTAGCGCGAAGGCTGAGCAAGTCCCTACGGCGATCGAAATGAGAATGGCGAGCAAAGAACTGAACAGATTATGAATCCATACGCCGCTGTTGTCGGTATAGGTGATGGCATACTTCCACGTACTCGATTTGGAGTGTTGGGAAATCGTATAAGCTTTCCCGCCAGAACTGTGATCCTCTTGGACAGGCTGTTGCTGCTGATAAATGGTCGCTTGAGGCGATGTGATCGATAAATCCTTAAACTCGCTGCCGGCGAAGCGATGCATATAATCCGAGAAGTAAGCATTGTCGATGAACAATACTAGGACGGCACGAGGTCGATCCACAACTTCTAAGCTCTGCAGCACAGGGATGACGCGCTTTTTCGTCTCCCACAGCTTGAGGTCGGTAGGCGGCAATAGGGAGAAATCATTGGAATTCTTCAACGCTTGTTGCATAGATTGTTGGACGTTCGAATCGAGTACGGCCACGTGAGAGAAGAAATCATCGGCTTCAAAGGTGCCAATCGACGATAGCACCCACGCTTTTTCCGGAAAAATGATCATGCCGAAGGAGAGAATACCGATGGAATTGACATCATTGTCAAAATCTTTGCGGATCTCAATCATTTTCAATAAGTCGAATTCCTGGTCATATACGTTCGTATTTTGCATAAGCTTCTTCACCCAGGACTTGCTGCTCAACGTTTTGCCGAATTGTTTGAGTTCATTTAACTTGTTGTCGATGATATCTGCAATTCGCCTAGCATCCGACGCGTGTCTGTCATATTGCTGTTGCTGCTCCTCCATGATGTTCCGGTGTACGTTCAAGCTGCTGAAGATGATGATCGGAATGATTAAGATGGCGGTATACGACAAAAATAATTTACGAAACGTACGGTTTCCGAACCTTTTCTTATGCAAATTGCACCCCTCCTCCGGCATGGAATCGAACTGAATGAAGAAAATGGCAGTCCATCCCGATTACGTGAGGTCTGCCATTTTCCTTTTTTTGTAACGTTACTGGATGCTGTTGTACCTGTCAAGCAATTGTTGATCGATCTCAATCAATTGGTCGAGGCCAAGCTTCTTCAATTCAGCAATGTATTGATCCCAGTCGTCAAGCGATTTCTGGCCTAGCGCAAGCTTCGTCGCGAGCTCCGAGGAATAGGTGTTCAAGTTCGTCAGAATTTTCGTTTTTGTCTCTAATTGCTTATCGTCCGGGATTGCCAAGAAGTTATTGTTCATGTTGACATAATACGGTTTGTAGGTTAGGACTTGCAGTTCATTATCCGCTTTATATTTTGGCGCACTGGAGAGCTCGAACTCCAGGTTGGAGAATTGCACACGTGGGAAGACGGTATCGCCGAGCAGCATGTTGCCCGTCACCTGCTTGGATTTCGCTAATTCTTCCGCCGATCCGTTGTTCAGATATACTTTTGCGCCGTTGCTCTCGACTTTATAGGTCTGTCCTTCAATCCCCCAGAACATCAGATCCGCATATTTCTCCGAGTAGACCATATCGAAGAATTTAATGGCTGCGGCGGGATCTTTGCAATCTTTCGTGATGGCGTATTTATTGAAAATAAGGAAGTGAGGCTCCTGCTGTACCGCTGGCGTGATGCCTTCTACAGCCTTGAGCGGCATGAGCGGCAGGAATTCGCCTCCGCCTTTGATGGTCGGCTCTTGATAGTTCTCGAGGTTATAATCGTGCAGGGAAGCTACTTGATTATCCGTCATTTTCTGCTGATTCTGCTCACCTGTTGCTTCAATGAGGCTTGTATCGAGCACGCCTTCCTTCACGAGCCGCTGCATATAGCGGAAGTAATCCTTCACGCCTTCTTGATACCATGGCGATACGATTTTTTTGTTCTCGACATCAACGGCTGTGATGCCCGAACCTAGCCCGAACCATTGGGCGATCGCACCAGTGAATTGGCCTGGATAATTGTAGGCGAGCACTTCGTCTTTCTTACCGTTGCCATTCGCATCAAGTTCTCTGAATTTCTTCAGCGTCTCGAGATATTCATCGGCTGTCGTTGGAACCGGGAGATTGAGCTTTTCAAGCCAATCTTTGCGGATGAGCATCGTAAGGGAGACAGGTGCTGGATCTTTGCCTTGGTAGGTCTTTTTGTGCAGATTGCTGAACCAGTACATTTTGCCGTCCGGCGAGGTCGTCGATTTTCTTGCATAAGGGAACTCTTGGTCGTACATTTTCTTGATATTGCCGTTGCTGTACTTCTCGATGAGCGGGTTCAGGTCGAGCAGCACGCCTTGCTTTGCAAGGTTCAGCACGGTTGTATTATCCAGCTTCGAGATGTTCACGATATCAGGCAGATTGGACCCTGACGCCATTCTTGTCTTGAGCACCACTTCATATTGTTCTGCAGGGACAAATTCGTTGTCCAGCTCGAGTCCTTCATTCTTCAGCAGCTTGTCGATCTCACCCCATACCGGATAGTTTTCGCGCTCATCGTATTTAATATATTTGTTGATGCCGGCGGGCCCGAGCATTTTTAGTTTCGTAACCTTCTGTTCGGAAGAAGTAGTGCTGCCGTTGCCTTCCTGCTGCGTGCCGCTCGCGCCATTATCGGTTTTGCCGCTGCAAGCAGAGACGGATCCGACGAGCAATACAGCCGTCATCCCGGATAGAAATGTTCTTTTCCAAAGCTTCATGGACGAATTCCCCCTATAATCAAATGTTTATGCTTCTATTCTTTTAAAGAACCTAACAGTGCGCCCTTGATGAAATATTTCTGGAAGAATGGGTACGTAAAAATAACGGGCAGCGTCGTAAAGACAATGATGGCGTATTTTAATTGAATATTCGACAGCATGTTCTCCACAGCATTACGCGTATCCTGCAGCGACAGCGTTTTTAAATCGACCGACTGCTGCACCACTACGCGGTACAAATACATCTGCAGCGGATGAAGCTTCTCATTCGGCAAGTACACGAGCGCATCGAACCAACTGTTCCAGATGGCGACAATCGAATAGATGGCGATGACCGCAATAATTGGCTTGGATATTGGAATGACGACGCGGAACAACAGCTGCCAGTGCGAAGCACCGTCAATGAAGGCCGATTCCTTCAATCCCTCTGGGATCGTCGTGAAGAACGTTCGGACGAGAATGATGTTCCAAATGCTCACCATGCCGGGAATGATGACGGCGAACATGGTGTTGTACATCCCAAGCTGATTCACGAGCAGGTACGATGGAATCAATCCGCCAGCGAAATACATCGGGATCAGAATGAACCCAACGACCCATTTGCGCCCGATCAGCCCGCGTACGGTGAGCGGATAAGCACCGAGTACGGCCATGAGACAGTTCAGGAATGCTCCTGCGGATACATAGATTAACGTATTCGAGTACGCCCACCACATCTTGGTGTCCCGGACAATCAGTTCATAGGAGCCGAGAAAGAACCCTTTGGGGAACCAGAATACGTTCATGGCCGCGACTTCTTGAGGATTGCTGATGGACATGATGATGACGAAATAAAAAGGATATAGCGTAATGAAACAAATGATGAGCGCAATCACGAGCAAGACGATATCGACAACGACGGAACCTTGCCGAATCGTGTTCGGATTCCTCTTCAGCGAGGCGATCATCGAACTCCTCCTTACCATAGAGCGTAGTCAGAATGTTTGCGGCTTAATGCATTGGCGACGTAGAGCAAAGAGAAATTGATGAGCGCGATGAACAAGCCGACCGCCGTCCCTAAGCTGAAATTGCCTCCCAGCAAGCCGTCACGGTATAAGTAAGTGCCGATGACATCGGCCGTCTCATAGACCATTGGATTATAGATGAGTAGAATAAACTCGCTGTTCGCTGATAATAAATTTCCAATTGCGAAGATCAGCAAAATGAAAATCGTCGGGCGAATAGAAGGCAGCGTAATATGGAGCATTTGCTTGAACCGGTTCGCACCGTCCATTTTGGCCGCTTCATATTGATGCGGATCGACGGAGGACATTGAGGCGAGATAGAGAATACTGCTCCAGCCAAAAGATTTCCAGATGCTCGTAATCGTATAGATGGCAGGAAAATAGCCTGGCTCCGTATTCAGCGCAACCGTAGACTCGCCGCCGAACAGCTTCACCATCGCATTGATGATGCCGTCCGCATTTATGAAGGACAAGACCATGCCCGCAACGACAACGTTAGATATAAAGTGAGGCAAGTAGCTTGCCGTCTGTACGAATTTCTTGAAAATACCGTTCTTCAGCTCATTAAGTAGAAGGGCAAAAAGAATTGGCACCCAAAAACCGAATACGAGCGTGTAGAAGCTGAGTAAAAACGTGTTCCGCATCAGCCTTCCGAAATAAGGACCGTTAAAAAAATCGATAAAATGCTGCAGTCCAACCCAGTTAGCGCTTTCAAAAGAGAAGAAAGGTTTTCCCGGGTAATAATTCTGGAATGCGATGACGATCCCGTACATGGGAATGTAGCTGAAAATAAAAATATGCAGCAGGACAGGCAGCATGATCAAATACAGCTGCATATTCTCGCGTAAGCGAAAAGAGACACGCTTACCTGGCTGACGGGTTGCTCTCATAACCTTCTCCTTTCACCGATCGATTGCGGTACTTCCGGGCCCGTTCTTCCGCATGAAATTATCATAATGGGGAATTTTGGGTGGAAGCAAGCAACATAATTTGAGGCGCTAAACAATAATTTCACACCATTTTTGAACCCTCAAACAATCCTTGAAAAGTAAATAAATGTATACAAAGGTTCATAAATGTTTATTGCAAAGGCTTACCAGTCCCAACACACTAACGATGAAATCGCAATGACAAATGCTAAGGAGGCAAGGAAATGAAATCGTTAAAGACATGCTTCTCTATTGTTCTGGTTGTAGCAATCATGGTGACGATGAATTTGAAAGCCCAAGCGCAAGACTCATCAGGTCAGTCCGTATCTTCAAGTCCGCCGGGTATACATAATCTGGCCGCAGGGCTTGACTATGAATGGTCCGTTGCTCCGATCCCATCGCATCCCGATACGGGGCGTGCGTTAACGGACGGCCAATATGGGAATGTACAGGACTATACAGACCCGGCTTGGACAGGTCATTTGGACCAAAAGATGCGTACCGTCGTATTCGACATGGGGGCGGAAAAGTCTATTACCAGCGTCAAGGCGCATTTCCTCGAGGATTACGGCGCGCATAACATCTTGTTCCCGCTAACGGTATCCGTGTATGTATCGAACGATAAAGTCCATTGGGGAAGCGTGGCGAATCTGCCGACACTGAAATTTCTACAGAGTGGCCCGCCGCGCGAACAGACCTATGAATGGGACGGAAGCAAGTCGGGGCTGCCATCCGATCCGGAGGCAACTATGGCTTACGCTCGCTATATCAAAGTTACGTTTTACACCCATGCTACGGCATTGATCTTCATTGATGAAATCGAAGTATGGGGTGCGGACGGGCGGCAAGACGGCGCCGTAGAAGTGCCTCCTTATCAACCGGCTTATCAGGAAGTGGGGGAGGCTACAGCCAGCGTCCGCAATCTCGTCTTCTTACCGAATGGCTATTATGCAGGAGGCAAAGGCGACTTCCCGAAGGAAAAGATCATCCCGTTCATCAGCTACGTGAATGAGCAAGGTGAACCCGTGGATTGGCTGTTCGACAGCGTATTCTTCGCGGCGGGGGCATCCCCGAGCGGACGGGATGTCGGCTATGGCAACGGAACGCTCGAGGATTGGAAGTGGCATTTCGAGAAGACTTACAATGTGGAGCATGGGGATATACGTCAGTTGGAGGAAGCTGCAAAGGAAGTAGCGTTGAAGCTGAACCAACCGGATCATAAGATCAAAGTTGGGTTGATGGTTCCGAATCCCGGCTTCACGGTCTCCGATTTTGGTGATGTGGATGGGGACGGCGTCTCCGAGAATTTCAATGCTGGCATCGTCGGGGAGGAGACGGCAGCCGTGAATCGGGAGAAAGCGATCAAGTGGTGGCTTGATCAAGCCAAGGCCAAATGGGATGAAGGGAACTATATCCATCTTGAGCTTGCCGGAATGTATTGGTTGGATGAGGAGGTAAGCACGGACCGCGCAGGCGAAAGACTCGTTCGTACCGTAAGTGATCTTGTCCATGCGCAGCAAATGAAGCTGTTCTGGGTGCCTCATTTCAACGCGTATAAGAGTTTTCTATGGAAGGATCTCGGGGTGGATGCTGCCGCCTTCCAGCCGAACTATTTCTTCGAGGACATGAATATCAATCGACTAGAAGATGCCACCGATATCGCCAAGCAGTATGGGATGGGGATTGAAGTGGAATTCGATAACCGGATGATTACCGACGATGTGTTCCGCAAGCGGTACATTGAATATCTGGATGCCGGGGTCAAGTATGGCTATATGCAGCCGAATGTATTTAAAGCGTACTACCAAGGCAACGATGCGGTCTATGAAGCGGCGAAGAGCACCGTTCCGAAGACTCGCATCCTCTATGATTGGCTGTATCAATTCTTGCAGGGAACTTACCAGAAGACGGATTTCACAGCTCCGACGATCAACGTGTTGATGAATGGCAAGGAATTGCTGGGGGATGCGACCGTGCCGGAATCCGAGGCATTCAGTTTCACATGGGAAGCCCTTGACGAGGATAGCGGTATCGCGGATGTGAAGGCGGTATTCGATCGTGGAACATATCAAGCAGGATCGACGATCGATCTCGCAGGAAAGCCTGGTAAACACCGATTGGACATTACAGCGATTGATATGGTAGGCAACACGGCCAAAAAAACGTTCTGGATTGAGGTCACCACAAGTGTCGACGAGATGATCAAGGTGGTTACGCGTCTCGAAGCGGAGGGGAATTTCACGACCCGCGGGAACGCTCGTGCGGTGCAAGTCCTGTTAGATGTTGTGAAGAAATTTCAGGAACAAGGCGACATAGAGAAAGCAATGAAGCATTTGAGAGATATGAATATCATACTGAACATTGGGCGTGAAAAGGCGCTGATGTCGGAGAAGGCGTATGATATCGTGCAGACGGATGTCGATCATCAGCTAGGCAGCGATCTGGCTCTGCATCAGAAAGCTGAGGCCTCATCCGTGGAATCGGCCAGACCGGATCTATCTCCCGATCAAGCGGTAGACGGGGTCTACGGAACGAGATGGTCAAGCAACTATACGGATGATTCTTGGTTTACGGTGGATCTGGGAGAAGTGAAAGATTTCGATACGATTGTTATCGATTGGGAAGCAGCCCACGCGAGAACGTTCAAAATCCTCGTATCGAATGACAAGGAACAATGGACCAATGTGATAGATCAAGATGGAACGTTCGAAGGCAAAGACGGCAAGCAGACGATCCGTCTAACGACGACCACAGCGAGATACGTCAAGCTGCAAGGTATACAGCGAGCAACGCCGTACGGTTATTCGTTCTACGCGTTTGAAGTGCATAAACGATTCTAGCAGGAATAGAGAGAAGACGAGCGATTTAGAGTCGTTCGTCTTCTTATGATATCGTCACTTGAAATATGGTTGGATTTGAGAAAAGGGAGTAAACTATATAGGAGCGAATAATTTAAATGATCGAATGATAGATAAAGGAGATAACACATGAACATCAAGAACACCTTTGCTGTTGCAAAGGAAATGGAAACACTCGCGAATGGGTATAACGAGCTGGCTGCAAAAGAGGGAAATGAAGAAACACGTAACATCTATACGGAAATGACCTATCATCTCGACGAGCTGCAATCGAAGCTGTTACAAATCTCGAATTACTATCCTGAAGGTAAAGTGGAGAAGGCTGTCACACTTAAGCGCGAAATCGAAGATCTTCCTGCAGGTAGCGAGATTACTTTGCTTCATAGCTATGACAGTGAGAATCTAGCACTCGTCGAAGATGAGGGGATGGAGCTATATTTGATCCCGCTCGATGCGCTGGAGGGATAAAATTCTATAATCAAGGCCACCGGATCCGGTGGCCTTTTGACATGCGGAAATTATGAAAGTGGGAGATTACTTCGAAATAGGTATAAGGAAAATAGAGGAACGTACTGAAGATTTGTTGTACAATTAGGTAAATGTAGCCAAGTAAAGACAAAATGGGGGAAGCATCATGAAGTTTGGATATCGGATAGTAAGTGGAATTATTGCGGGGGTACTTTTGTTTAGTGGGATGGTATCAGCAGTCGGCAGCTCGACAACAGATTCACTACTCAAGGCTCCAGAATGGCAAATCACCTTGAAGAAATTAGATGGGTTCAGAGAAGCGCCATATCACGTTCCTAATACAAATACAGTATATTTGCAATCTTACACACTTGTAAACTCAGCAACTAAAGTTTGGGATGTAGGTGTAGTAACAGCTGCTGATAAGATGACTGGCAAAGAAAAATGGTCATATCAATTTTATAAAAAGGGTACCCCCTTTCCTATGAATACATCCAAATTTGCTTATAGCAAAAGTGGATCAGTATATGCTCTCGTTAGTGATGCGTTAGGCACAAAGCTACACTCTGTAAATTCGTCGGGCAAGAGCAACTGGACAATCGCTGTGCCAGAAGCACAGGACGTTTACGCAATGAATGACGGCACGCTGTTGCTCGTTAATCGCTTCACACGAGACGCCAGTGGTAGATTCAAGATGTATGCTTACAACGCAAACGGGAAAAAAATATCGGAACAATCGGTAGGCGATATGTATGCTGTTGTAGGAGGACAGTATTTGATTTCGCAAATAGCAAAGCAGGGGAGCGTTAAGCTAGAAGTTTATGGACCAAAACTAAACCGTCTATTTACATATCCACTGCCGGCTGGAGCTGTGACTTCCATTAATGAAGGTTCATGGGTGATAAATAATGGAGACATTCTAATACGGATGAATATTCCAAAATCGGGGAATAAGCTGATATCCTTGAACTCGCAAGGCAAAACGTTATGGGGTCGAACCATTGCTGGGAATGCAACGGTACAATCAATTGGCGATTCCTATGTAGTGTACGAAAATGGAGAAATGAGCCTTTTTAATTCAAAAGGACTGATTCAGAAGAAGAATATCAAATTAGACGATCCAATGCATGAGATCATGTATACTCCGGATAATAAAATTCTTGTTTACTCTGAAAATGGTAGAAGTATTATTGATCCTAGCACGCTTGAGATGATTTATAATTATCCGTTTGATCAAAAATTATTAAATTATTACTATGCCGGTGACGGATATTTGTATGCAAAAAGCGATGAGTATCAATTGATGCAATATAAATTATCTAAATCCTGATTCGTCCGTTGCACGATAAGTGGAATCGAATGAAAATGAGTAGGTTACATCATAGAACAAACCTCCACCAGCATCGCTTCCAAGAAGCGAGTAGGTGGAGGTTTGTTTTTGCATGTGTATGGATTAGCCTTGAAGAATCGCTGTCTCAAGCGCTACTACGATCATGTCGTTGAACGTCGTTTGACGCTCTTCTGCTGAAGTCGCTTCATGCGTGATCAAGTGATCACTTACAGTGAACATGCCAAGACCTTTGATTTTATGTTTCGCTGCCAATGTGTAGAGCGCAGCTGTTTCCATCTCAACAGCCAATACGCCGTATTGACCAAGTTTCATCATCGTTTCTTTATTGTTATCTTCGGTGTAGAAGACATCGGAAGACAAGATGTTACCTACGCGAAGGTTCAAGTTCTTTTGTTGACCGATTTCGTAAGCGGTTTTGATCAGATCGAAATCAGCGATTGGTGCGAACGAGTATCCTGGGAAGCGCGTGTGGTTGATCGAAGAATCCGTACATACCGCTTGCGCGATGAGTACGTCGCGGATTTTCACATCTTCTTGGATCGCACCGCAAGTACCGATACGGATAATGGTCTTCACGCCGTAATCTTGGATCAATTCCGTCGAATAGATTGCGAACGATGGAACACCCATCCCGGAACCTTGAACAGTAACTGGTTTCCCTTTATACGTACCTGTAAAACCTAACATGCCGCGCACTTCGCTATAGCATTTCGCATTTTCTAGGAAAGTCTCTGCAATATATTTCGCACGTAGCGGATCTCCTGGCATTAGAGCTACGGGTGCAATGTCACCTGGTTTTGCTGCTAAATGTACACTCATCGTAATAAAAGCCTCCTCCGTGAATTTCAAGCCATTTTGTTTTGAAAACGTTTTACTCCACTACAGTAACATACCTCATTTGTTTTTTCCGTAACCCGTACCATTCCTTTTCTGTGAACTAGATTACAAAAAAACCGTGCAGAGGTTAACTGAACTTCTTGGACATTAGACCTATAATCGAATTGTCACGAGGCTATGCATACCAGATGCGATGCTTCGGCGGGATGTGACCTACGGAATCGCAAATGCTGCGAAGCTTGGCGAGATCCGTAATCGTAATGGTCTTTCGTTCAATGGAGATGATGCCCTCGTCTTGGAAATCCTTTAGTACCTTGGAGATCGACTCTCGCGTCACGCCAATCATATTGGCAATGACATGATGAGTGAGTTTGTAGTTAATAATGTAAGCGGATTCAGTGTCCGTTTCCATTCCAAGGTTGCAATACAGGTCGTAGATCAGGTTGGCAGCCTTTAGACGTGTATCGAGGAAAGAGATATATTGCGCTTTACGATTCAGGATTCGAATACTCTCCACGAGCAGCCAGTAAGATCGGCGGAGCACGCTGGGGTATTCCTCCACGATTTTGAGAAAATCTTGCTTGGTAATGAACCACGTATGGACGGTTTCCATCGCCGCAATGGAGGCAATGCGATAATCGTCATAATGAATCGCTTCGATCTCGCCGACGACGTGGCCGGGGAAGGCAACCCCATATATGATTTCCTTATCTTCTAATAAACTATACACTTTGATCGACCCTGAACGAATAATGAACACATCGCCATTCTGATCTTGTTCGTAGATGATGACTTGGTTTTTCCGGAATTGACGCTTCTTGAGCATCGGCATGATGCGCGCAACGCCCTCATCGGGCAAGTCTTGAAAAATGGTGATTTGTCTTAAATCGGTTATCATGGGTAGACCTCACTTTCGGGCAAGTTTCATGGGATTCAACTTTTTATTGCATGAGCCGAACATTTTTCCATGAAATATAGGCAAATATAACAACAGGAGTGGTGACATATGAGTTTCAAACGTATTACAACGATCGTTCTAGACAGCGTAGGCATCGGCGAATTACCGGATGCTGATAAATTCGGGGATGTAGGATCCCATACTTTAGGGCATATCGCTGAGCGTGTGCCGACATTTCAATTACCGAACCTTCAGAAGCTTGGCTTAGGGAACATCGCTCCGATCAAGTCCGTTCCAGCAGTTGATGAGCCGCTTGCGATGTATGGTAAAATGGCCGAAACATCGGTCGGCAAGGATACGATGACTGGTCACTGGGAGCTCATGGGCTTAAATGTGACAATACCGTTTGAAGTCTATCCGAACGGATTCCCAGCCGAATTGATTGAAGAATTCGAGAAACGTACAGGCCGTAAAGTTATTGGGAATAAACCAGCGTCCGGGACGGATATCCTAGTCGAATACGGCGAGGAACAGATGCGTACGGGAGCATGGATTGTCTATACATCAGCCGACAGCGTATTCCAATTGGCCGCGCACGAAGAGATCATTCCGCTCGATGAATTGTATCGCGCTTGCGAAATTGCTCGAGAAATGACGCTAACAGCACCTTATGCTGTAGGACGAATTATTGCTAGACCTTATGTAGGAACACCGGGTAACTTCACCCGCACACCAAATCGCCATGACTATGCGCTTAGCCCGTCTGGACCGACTGTTCTGAACGCACTGAAGGATCATGGGCTAGATGTCATTGCTGTTGGTAAAATCAATGATATTTTCACAGGTGAAGGCATTACGGAGTACACTTCCACGAAGAGCAATGAGGACGGTATTCTTAAGACAATTGATTATATGAAGAAAGATTTCCATGGCATGCTGTTCACGAACCTGGTTGACTTCGATTCCTTGTATGGACATCGCCGAGATCCGGAAGGGTATGCTGCTTGTCTAGAAGAGTTCGATCGCTATGTACCTGAGATTCTCTCCACGATGAGTGAAGACGATTTGTTGATTATTACAGCAGATCACGGGAATGACCCCATTCATCCGGGAACCGATCATACGCGTGAATACGTACCGGTGCTGGCTTACAGTCCGAAGTTCCAAGGGAAAACAGCAACGATTGGCGTTCGTTCGACTTTTGCTGATTTGGCAGCGACGATTGCGGCGAATTTCCAAGTATCATTTGATACACATGGCAAAAGCTTTCTATAGTCATCCGAAATTTTGTTCCACTTGTTCATTATGACGGCGGGGCGGCGAAAATTCAACTTCTATTGAAGATACAGATCTAGCCAAATGCCTCGTGCAGTCAATGAAAATATATAAAAATTCATTTCTTGGAGGGTCCGATCTACATGAAAAAACGAATCAATCTTGTGCTCGTATTCGTCTTGATGGTATCTATGGCGTTAACGGCTTGTGGCGCGAAGAAGACTGAAGAAGGCGGCGCAGCTACGGGTGAAGCTCCTGGCGGCAAGAAATTGAAAGTCGGTATGGTTACTGACCTTGGTAGTGTGAATGACAAGTCCTTTAACCAGAACGCTTGGGAAGGTCTTCAAAAGTTGAAAGCGGACTTCGGCTATGATGTTAAATACTTGGAGCCTAAACAAGATTCCGACGTAGATCCAAGCTTGAACCAGTTCGTAAAAGGCGGTTATGACCTCACTTGGGCAACAGCTTTTACATTGGATGATGCAGTAACAAGAATCGCGAAAGAAAATCCGAATGCGAAGCTTGGTATCATTGACTCCGCGATCGAAGTGCCTAACGTAGCGGCTGTATCGTTCAAAGAGCAAGAGGGAGCATACTTGGTAGGGGTTATCGCAGGTCTAATGACGAAGACGAACAAAATCGGTTTTGTCGGCGGGATGGAAATTCCTCCAATCCAACGTTTCTCCGCAGGTTTCCGTGAAGGGATCAAGGCTGTAAACCCTGACGCGAAATACATCGAGAACTACACAGGTCAGTTCACACGTGCAGATATGGGTAAATCCGCAGCTGCAACAATGTACAATGACGGCGTGGACATCATTTTCCATGCTTCCGGTTTGACAGGTAACGGTGTGTTCAACGAAGCGAAAGAGCGCGTTGCAAAAGGTCAAAAGGTATGGGTTATCGGTGTAGATAAAGACCAATCCTTGACTTTCGGCGATGATGTAACATTGACATCGATGATCAAGAAAGTTGACGTAGCGGTATACGAAATTTCTAAACAGCTTGCTGAAGGCAACTTCCCTGGCGGTAAAGTTACGCAAATGGGTCTGAAAGAAAACGGTGTAGGCATCGCGGATACATCCAGCAAGAACGTACCTGCAGATGTATTGAAAAAAGTAGAAGAGTACAAAACAAAAATCATTAACGGTGAAATTAAGATTCCTGAGAAATAAACCATTTTGTAGTGATCTATTGGGCCATCCTTTGCAACAATGCAGAGGATGGTCTCTAAGATTCATGATTTCTGGCAGTAGGTAGCAGGAAGGAGAACGTCTAATGGCGCAGGCTGAAACGGTGTTGGAGCTTAAGGGAATAACGAAGCGTTTTGGTGAAGTGGTTGCGAATGAGGATATAAGCTTTGCGCTTAAGCAGGGTGAGATTCACGCATTGCTCGGCGAGAACGGTGCGGGTAAGTCAACACTGATGAATATTGTATTTGGGCTTTATCAGCCGACAGAAGGTTCGATTTGGGTAAGAGGTCAGGAAGTACAGATGGATACGCCAAATAAGGCGATTGATCTGGGGATCGGAATGGTCCATCAGCATTTTAAATTGGTACAACCGTTTACAGTAACAGAGAACATTATTCTTGGTATGGAGCCGAAAAAAGGCTTAGCAACAGACATGAAGAGTGCTTCCGCAAAAATACGACAATTATCGGAGCAGTATGGACTCAATGTAGATCCTTCCGCGAAGATTGAGAATATTTCAGTAGGGATGCAGCAACGGGTTGAAATTTTGAAGACGCTTTACCGTGGTGCGGATATTGTTATCTTAGATGAACCGACAGCCGTGCTTACGCCGCAGGAGATTACCGAGTTGCTCGCGATTATGAAACGCCTTGCAAGCGAAGGCAAATCGATTATCATCATTACGCACAAATTGAAAGAAATTATGGAAGTCGCAGATACGTGTACGATCATCCGTCGCGGTCGCGTCATTGATTCCGTCGTTGTCAAAGAATCGAGTCCACAAGAGCTGGCTGAGAAGATGGTTGGTCGTGAGGTACGCTTCAAAACGGACAAAGAGAAAGCGCAGCCAAAACAAGCGATTCTCTCCGTGAAAGACCTGAAAGTTCGCGGCGATAACGGACAAATGGCCGTGAACGGACTTTCCTTCGATGTACGCGCGGGAGAAATTGTCGGGATTGCTGGGGTCGACGGCAACGGGCAAGCCGAGCTGATTGAAGCTTTGACAGGGATGCGTCGCTCCGAGTCCGGACAAATTGATCTCGATGGTGCGAATATTCTGAATAAAACACCGCGTGTCGTAGGGAAATCCGGGATGTCGCATATCCCGCAAGACAGACACAAACATGGTCTCGTACTGGATTTTACCGTGCCGGAGAACTCGATTCTCCAGATTTATAATACGCCTGAGCTTAATAAAGGTGGATTGATGGATCACAAAGCAGCCTTGACGCTTGCTGAGAAATACGTGAAATCCTTCGATATTCGAATCCCAGGTTATGATGTTCCTGTTCGGGCGATGTCCGGTGGGAACCAACAGAAGCTGATTATTGCGCGGGAAATCGACCGTCGTCCGAAGGTGCTCATCGCGGCACAGCCGACACGGGGACTTGACGTAGGCGCGATTGAATTCGTGCACAAAGAGCTCATTGCTGAACGCAACAACGGGAAGGGCGTCCTGCTCGTATCGTTCGAGCTAGAAGAAATTATGAACGTTGCAGACCGCATTATCGTATTGTTCAATGGTCAGATTGTAGGGGAGACTTACCCAGATCAAACCAATGATCAAGAGCTCGGATTGATGATGGCAGGCAGACGTCAAGGAGGGGATTCCAATTGAATAACTTACGCAGACTCCTTCGTTCCGATTCGATGTGGATTCCGGTCCTATCGATTGTTATCGGGATTTTGATTGGCGCGATTGTCATGCTTGCCGGCGGTTACAATCCGCTGCTTGCATATCAATCCTTGGTTGAGAAAATTTTCGGAAGCCCGTACGACATTGGCGAGACGCTTCGTCAGATTGTGCCGCTGATCTTATCCGGTCTAGCGGTAGCCGTAGCTTTCCGCGGCGGCATGTTCAATATCGGGGTTGAGGGCCAGATCGTAATGGGATCGCTTGGGGCCTTGATGGTAGGGAACATGATCGATTTGCCTCCGATCCTACACGGGATTGTCGCGATTCTTGTCGGTGCATTGTTCGGCGGAATCTGGGGCTCACTTGTTGCGATTTTCAAAGTTAAACGCGGCTTGAACGAGGTTATCTCCTGTATCATGCTCAACTGGATTGCCTTATACATTAGCCATATCGTGATTAAGACATTCATGGCGGAGATGGGAACTTCTCGTTCGCAGCCGATTCATGATTCGGCAAGTATTCAAATTGCCTGGTTGTCTGATCTATTCGGCGGCGCACGGATTCACTGGGGATTCTTCATCGTCATCTTCATGTTAATCGGGTACTACTACTATTTGAACCGTACCAAATGGGGCTATGAATTGCGTGCGGTTGGTTACAATAAGCATGCGGCTGAATATGCGGGGATGAACGTATCGAGCATTGCAATCCGTACCTTCTTCATCTCGGGTGCGATTGGCGGATTGATCGGTTCATTCGAAATTCTAGGCGTATTCAAATACATGGCGATTGCACCGAATACATCCGGGATCGGATTTGACGGCATCGCGGTTGCACTCTTAGGAATGAACACATCCGTCGGTGTATTCTTATCCGGTACATTGTTCGGAGCACTCTACTATGGTGCGCAAGGGATGAGCTTTGGGGCGGATGTTCCGCCAGAAGTGATTAAGATGGTTATTAGTATTATTATCTTCTTCGCTGCAGCACCGGCCGCAATCCGGATGTTCTTGAAGATGTTCAGACGCAAACCGAAGCGGGAGGAGGGGTAGGACATGGATATTCTAAGCAATCTAATCAACGGGACGTTCGTGTTCGCCACAGCATTAATCTTTGCTTCACTCGGCGGGGTTATTGGAGAACGTACAGGGGTTATCAACTTGGGGCTCGAGGGCTTCATGGTATCCGGTGCCTTCTCAGCTGCCGTTGCTACGCATTACGCGGAGACAGCAGGTATGGGTGGGGCATCGCCGTGGATCGGCGTGCTCTGTGCAATGGTCGTTACCTTAATCTTCTCAGGCATTCATGCCATCGCATCCATTAAGTTCAAAGCGAATCAAGTTATTAGCGGTATCGTCGTCAACCTGCTTGCAGCCAGCTCGACCTTCTTCATGGTGAAGTTGTTGTTCGAAGGCGCGGCAGAGACGCCGATTATCGACCATGTTTTCCACAAGTGGGCGATTCCGGGTCTGAGCAGCATTCCGTTCCTAGGTAACGCGATTTTCACGGCTTATCCAACAACGTATATCGCTCTGATTCTGGTAGCAGTCGTCTGGTTCGTGATGTATAAGACACCGCTTGGTCTTCGGATGCGTGCTGTTGGTGAGCATCCAGGGGCTGCGGATACAGCAGGCGTCAAAGTCAATCGTATTCGTACGTATGCCGTTCTTGTCGGCGGTTCGATCGCTGCGCTTGGTGGCGCGACAATCGCGTTGACAGCAGGAAGCAGCTTTGCGCAAAGTACGATTTCTGGTCAAGGTTTTATCGCACTCGCAGCGGTTATCTTCGGGAAATGGAATCCGGTCGGCGCATTCGGCGCTTCGTTATTCTTCGGTTTTGCGCAAGCACTGAAGGATCAGGCACAAATCTACGATTGGGCAAAGAGCATCCCGACGGAAGTGTTCTACATGCTGCCGTACTTGATGACCTTATTGATTCTTCTCTTCGCGGTAGGTCGCTCCAGCGGACCTAGTGCACTCGGGGAGCCGTACGATCCGGGTAAACGATAATCATAATTTCAGGTGTAAATACGCCCCCCCTTATCCTTTGGGATCAGGGGGGTTTTTGTGCTTGTGCAGCTTATCCGTTCGGGGGCTTAGGCTAACGAATCGTCGTATGCTTATTGCAGCGTAATCGGACACTTTTCTCATCTAACGAGCCCTAATCACTTTATTTGGGAAAATCTTGTGTTGTATGTGTTGTTTTGAGGTGAATAGCGTGTCTAGGATTCGTTACAGGACGAGATTGCGATAAAAATAGGTAATAAGGTGTGCTGGATTCGTTAGCCAACAAATGAGGAAACGATTGAGCGTCAAACTTCTACATCTCGAGTCATAAACCGTTTTGTCCATCATAAGCTGATAATACAAGTGAATAGCGGAAAGGCAACGGCGCCTTGATTCATGCTGCATCGGAATTTATCCGGCGCATCGTATGAAGCATGGCGTTTTTTGCGATTTGGATGTCTGGTGTATTCATTAATACGTAGGATCGGAGTTGAATGCTTGTGATGGATAAGCCCATTCGAGCCGTACCGCTCGCCGTACGCATGATCCCGAATGTAGATGCAGGTTTAGCGGCGCAGTTGGCCTTATCGCCTGACATTCGCAGCTTAGGACTGATTACATCGACAATTGATGATGTTGGATATACCGCGATCGATGAAGCGACAAAGCGCGCGGATGTGGACGTCGTCTATGCGAAGTCGTTCTATGCCGGATCAGGACATGCTTCCGGGCCGCTATCGGGCGAGTTTATCGGTATGATCGGCGGCTCGAGTCCGGCAGAAGTCCAGAGCGGCCTCTCTGCCGCTATAGACGTGATGGAGAGCGGCGCATGCTTCTACGCACTGAATAACGAAGCGACGCATGCATATTATGCGCATGTCGTCTCTCGGACAGGTCGGTACCTCTCTCGGATTGCAGGGATTCAGGAAGGGGAGCCGCTTGCCTATTTGATTGCCCCGCCGCTCGAAGCGATGATCGGCCTCGATGCGGCACTAAAGGCGGCGGATGTGCGGTTGCAGACGTTCTACGGCCCACCGACGGAGACGAACTTCGCTGGGGGACTCTTAACAGGAAGCCAATCGGCTTGCACGGCAGCAGCGGAAGCGTTCCGTGATGCGGTACACGATGTGGCAAGAAACCCGCAGTACTTGCGATGAGAATGAGGGAGGTAGTATATGAGCGGCAAGCAAGAAGCGTTAGGCATGATCGAGACATGGGGAATCCCCGCCCTGATCGCCGCATCGGATGCAGCTGCAAAAGCCGCGGATGTGCACGTCGTGACTCTGGAGAAGGCGGATGCCGGGATTGTCACGATCTACCTGACCGGGGATGTGGCTTCTGTCCGTGCGGCGGTCGATGCGGGACAGGAAGCGGCGAGACAAGTAGGCAAGCTGCTGAGTTCACATGTGATTGCAAGACCAGACGCACAGGTTCGAGATCGGATTTATCCGAATGCGTAGTAAGGAGGTAGCCTGATGGGATACGATACAGATTTACAATCTATACAAGACGTACGCGATGCCTTGAACCGTGCGAAGGCTGCGCAGGCACAGCTGGAAGCGATGAGCCAAACGCAGATCGACGCGATCGTCGGCGAGATGGCAGCCGAAGTCCGGCGCTCTGCCGAAGCCTTAGCCGAGCTCGCCGTGCAGGAGACTGGCTTCGGCAATGTGCCGGATAAAGTGGCGAAGAACCTGTTCGTCGCGGATGCGATCTACCCTGCCATTGCCCCGATGAAGACGGTTGGCGTGATTCGTCGGGATGTGGAGCAGCACGTATGGGAAATCGCACAGCCCGTCGGGGTCATTGCCGGCATCGTGCCGTCTACGAACCCGACGTCAACGGTCATGTTCAAGGCGATGATAGCACTCAAAGCGCGCAATAGCATCGTGCTCAGTCCGCACCCGGGTGCGAAGCAGTGCTCCTTCGAAGCCGCATCCCGGATGCAAGCGGCGGCAGAGCGAGCAGGTGCGCCGTCCTACAGCATTCAATGTCTCGCGCTGCCAACCCTTGAGGCAAGCCAGGAATTGATGCGGCATCGCGATACGGATGTGATCCTTGCCACGGGAGGCACCGCCATGGTAAAGGCGGCATACAGCTCCGGTAAACCTGCTTACGGCGTCGGCCCAGGGAACGTTCCGGTGTACATCCATCGTAGTGCGAATGTGGATCAAGCAGCGTCGCGCATCCTTCGCAGCAAGACCTTTGATTACGGCACGATCTGTGCTTCGGAACAGGCGGTTGTCGTCGATCAGGCTATCAAATCGTCGGTGATCGATGCGTTCATCCGTCGCGGCGCGTACATGCTATCGCATTCGGAGAAGCGCGCTGTCGAAGGAATTATCCTTCGAAACGGCGGTCTGAATTCACAGGTCGTCGGTAAATCGCCGAGAGCGATTGCCGCACTTGCCGGTATCACGATCCCGGATCACACGACGGTGTTGATCGCAGAAGAAGCGGAAGTCGGTCTGCACGCTCCCTTCTCCATCGAGAAGCTGAGCCCGATTCTTGCGCTCTATACGGTTCTGGATGCAGTCGAAGGCTGCGCTGTATGCAAGAAGCTGCTGGAACTCGGTGGACTAGGCCATACACTGGGGATTCACGCGGAGGATCTGTCCGTGATCGAAGACTTTGGCCTTGCTAAGCCGGCATCCCGCATCGTCGTGAATTCTGGGACAACGTTCGGCGGTATCGGGATGAGTACAGGCATCTTCCCTTCCTTAACGCTCGGCTGCGGCTCGTATGGCAACAATATTACGTCCGACAATATCGGACCGCAGCATTTGATGAATGTAAAACGGGTTGCCTTTCATATCCAAGACGTTCCGGAGCGGGAATCTGCACAGCCCACAATCGAAGCAGCTTCGGCAGTCCTTGAAACGTCTGCGGTTCAGATCAGCCGAGAAGATGTGATGGAAATTGTAAAAAGAGTGCTAGCGGAAGTCTCGCGTTCATAGAATGAGGTAATTGGCTCGTCCTTAAATGTAAAATCGCGAAGGAGGAACGTGAAATGGCAGGAGAAATGTCGGCATTAGGCATGATTGAGACGAAAGGGTTAGTCGGCGCAGTGGAAGCTGCGGACGCGATGGTGAAGGCAGCGAATGTGAAGCTGATTGGCAAAGTTCATGTCGGAGGCGGGTTAGTGACGGTGATGGTTCGCGGAGATGTTGGCGCGGTCAAGGCCGCAACCGACTCGGGAGCAGCAGCCGCAGAGAAGATTGGTGAATTAATCTCGGTTCATGTCATTCCGCGTCCGCATTCCGATATTGAACATATTTTGCCCAAATTAGAAGGGTAGTCTGATGCGATATGGGGATCGTGACTGAATCAAGTCTGCGGGCAATGCTTCCATCCGGAATTCCGAATCCGTTTACACTTACGTCGAATGGGAAGCTGACGCCGGCAGCCGCGGATTTTCTGAGATCAAGAGGGATTAAGGTCATCATCTTGGATGAAAAGGAAGTGCAGCGCACACGTCAAGCATTTCCGCTCATTCCGGTCGGTGTCTCGAACCGCCATGTACATCTATCGCAGCACCATGTGGAACAGCTTTTCGGTGCAGGGACATCGCTGACGCCGGATCGTCCCCTCTCTCAGCCAGGGCAATATGCCGCGCTAGAGAAGGTCACCTTGCGTACGGCAAAGAGTGAAATCCGGGGCGTGAGGGTCCTCGGTCCGGCCCGGAAGGAGACGCAGGTTGAAATCTCGCGGACGGATGGGTTCCAGCTCGGGCTGCATGCCCCGCTTCGATTATCTGGGGATACGGCGAATACGCCCGGGATTACGCTAATTGGACCAGCGGGCCAAGTGCAGCTGGCACACGGCGTCATCGTGGCGAAGTGCCATGTTCACATGTCTCCAGCGGATGCGGCCGTGTTTCAAGTGAAGTCTGGCGATGTCATGACGCTCCGAACGCTGCATACCCAGGAACGGCCGCTTATTTTTCCGTCGGTCGCGGTGCGTGTGGATGAGCGATATGTGCTCGATTTCCATATCGACATGGATGAGGCCAATGCGGCGGGACTGCATACGGGAAATCACGTTCAATATATTCCTGAAGGGCAAGGAGGCGGTTCTGTTGGACCTGACACAGACGGTAGAGCAGCTGGTGCATGAATTGCTGCGCTCCATGGCTGCAGCCGACATTCCATCCCCCCAAGTGTTGTTCATTCTAGAGGATTCGCGTGCGGCTGACCGGTATCTCGATCATTTCGTGACGTTGAAGCAAGCGGGGATCGGGCATGATTTGCTCCTGCTTGATGGCGAGACCTCGGGGTGGTTGGGAACGCAGTGCATCGAATGTACGGGAGCGGGCAAATGCATTGCGATAGACGAATTCGCCCCTGCGCCTGTTGAGCTGCCTCAGCGTTATGCGGCCATTGCCGTGCCTGAGCTTGATCTCGATCAGGCTTCCCGAATCCTCCATGGCTTGAAGGGGAGCGTCATCTCTGAGCTTGTGCACGCGGCGCTGTTGATTCGCAAACCGGTCTTCCTCCCTTTGGATGGTAGCGGGATATCGAGAACCAACCGTCGTACACTGCAAGTCACGGCATTACCTCCGGGCTATGACAAGAGATATCGCACGATGCTGCGAGAGCTTCAGGAGGTGGGTGTGCAGCTGGCGCCGCTCAATCAATTCGCCGAGCAGATTATCGCCACCGTGCTGCCCGAGAAAACCGTAAGTTCACAGGAGCAGGATAGCTTGGTGGGTTCTGTATTTGGCGGCAAGCTGCTGACAGCCGCTGAGGCTGGGCGACTTCTTAGCCGGCGCAAGGGGGGCGTGCTGTCCGTTGCGCGCGGGACGCTGATCTCGCCGCTAGCAAGGGATGTGCTCAAGGAACATAAGGCTGAGCTTCGGATCGTAGAAGAGGTGAGTAACGATGTTTCTCGGTAAGGTGCTTGGCAGCGTGTGGGCGACGCACAAAGAGAGTGGTATGGAGAATCTGAAGCTGATGATTATCCAGCCGATGAATTTCAAAGGGCAGGCACAGGGAAGCACCGTCATCGCGGCGGATCGGATTGGCGCAGGCATTGGTGAGCATGTGATCGTCTCGCGCGGGAATCCCGCAAGGATGCTGTTCGACAATCGAAGCGTGCCAATTGATGCCATTGTTGTCGGCATTGTAGATGCATTCGAACTGTCGGATGAAGTGATCTTAAGCCCCGAGCGCACAGGAGAGGGAGGGGATTCGAATGAGTGAACAGAAGCAGCGAGTCGTGCAGGAATATGTCCCAGGCAAGCAAGTGACGCTTGCCCATGTGATCGCGAACCCCGATCCCATTCTGTATACGAAGTTAGGTCTGCAAGACGCCGGTGCCATTGGCATACTTACGCTCACACCGACAGAGACGTCGATCATCGCGGCAGATATCGCAACGAAAGCAGCCGATGTGGCGCTCGGTTATCTTGATCGGTTCACGGGGTCGCTCGTCATCACAGGCGAGGTCGCTGCGGTAGAAATGGCGATGGAAGCGATCAATTCGTTCCTCTCCGGCAAACTCTTATATACCCCGGCGTTATTGACGAGGTCTTAAGATGATGAAGCCGAAGAAACGGGTGATGTTGATTGGTTCCGTCGACGCCGGCAAGTCGACCCTGCTTCAGGCGTTGTTCGGAGATGAACTCCCAGCGCGGAAGACGCAGAGCTTGGAGTATCGTGATTGGATTATCGATACCCCTGGCGAATATACCGAGAACCCGATGTATTACCGTTCGCTTATGGCCACTTCGTTCGAGGCGGGGCTGCTCCTCATCGTACAGGATGCGACGGCACGGCATATCGCATTGCCGCCGGGATTCGCTGGTGGCTTCCCCATTCCTGCCATGGGCGTCATTACGAAGTTGGATCATCCCCATGCAGATCTGACGCGTGCGGAATCGCTCATCCGTGTCGCGTTGCCAGAAGGGGAGCTCTGGCACACCTCATCCATGACCAAACATAATATTGACGCACTGCGTGAAAGGTTGACCTTCCTGCTACGCTAATTGACCTCGCCAATCACTTCCAGTCATTGTTGAAAGGGGAATCTAACAAATGTCCCAACCGATGCAGACACAGCTTCAACAGCTCTGCCGTGATCATACGGACCTTCTAACCGGAGATGTTCAAATCCTAGGCATGTTGGCGGCTCAGCTGCCGATGTTGGCCGATCTGTCACAGGCGGATCTGTTCATTGATTGTCTGTCGCGCGATCAGTTGCGTGCCATTGTCGTGGCTGAAGCGAAGCCGACAACGGCGACGAGTCTATACCACGGTTCGGTCGTTGGACAATTTGCTTATGCGCAGCATGAACCGGCCGTGATGTATTGCTTGCAAGCGGGCAAGGCTGTGACGGGATCACGCGGAATTTCGCAGGAGCAGAAGGAAATGCAGCAGAATGTCGTTCCGATTCAGAATCAACAGGGTGAGTCGATCGGCGTGTTGATTCTGGAGCGTGATATAACTCATGAAGTACAGCAGGAGAAGAATGTCGCTTTCCTTAAGGAGAAGACCGAACAGCTCGGGAAGACATTGCTGCACCTCGCCTTGCAGGAGGATCGAACCACCGGCTTGATGCACGAAGGGATGATCCTTTTTGATCAAGAGCGGCGTGTGACGTATGCGAATCGAAGCGCGGAAGCTTGGTTGGAGAGACTTGGCATCACTGAAGAGCTTGATGTCAGTCGATGGATTACCTCGCTGCTGCCGAGGGAGCAGCAGGACATGCCGAATCACATGCTGACCCATGAAGTCATGAACGGAGCGTATGCATTAGAGATCAAATCCATGTTGTTCAGCGAGGAGGGACATCCCGTTGGCGGCATGCTGCTAATCCGTGATTTATCGGAGCTGAAGGAGCGGGAGAAGGAGCTTGTCCTGAAGTCCGCTTTTATCCAAGAAATACATCATCGGGTCAAAAATAATCTTCAGACCATCGCGGGCTTGCTTCGGCTGCAAGTGAGGCGTACCGAGCATGAGGAAGTAAAGCAGACCTATCGTGACATGATCCAGCGGATGAACAGCATCGCGTTGATTCATGATATTTTGGCTTACAAAGGGCTGGGTCAGATCAATTTGTATGAAGTGATTCATCGGCTCTGCCCCATGGTTATCCATTCCTTGACGGCGCCTGAGCAGCATATTCGCTGTGATCTGCCATCGATGCAGACGTTGTGGATTGAGCCTGAACAGGCGACGACCCTGGCGCTGATCATGACGGAGTTGATTCAGAATAGTATCAAGCATGGATTCGGAGAGGCGGTGCACGAGGATCCCCTCATTACCATCACCCTTCGACAGACGGACGACTCGATCACGATTGCTTTTATCGATAATGGAGCGGGAGTGGCTGAGCAGGAACGCAAGACGAGCATCACACGAGAGACAGGCGGGTCGCACTTTGGTTTGAATATGGTACGGACACTGGTTCAAGGGCAATTGAACGGGACTTTTCGACTGGAGATAACGGAGCAAGGTACCATCGCAGAGATGCAATTTCCACGAACGAATGGAAGGGGAGAATCGTCATGATTCATGCGGCCGCGTTCAACAAATCGACCTTGATCGTCGACGATGATGCGCTTATTCGATTGGATTTGCGGGAGATGCTTACGGAATACGGATACCAGGTCGTCGGAGAAGCGCGTCATGGTGAAGAAGCGATTGAGCTCGCGTCTCGACTACAGCCTGCCTTGATCCTGATGGACGTCAAAATGCCGGGCCAGAGCGGCATTCAAGCTGCGAAACGAATTCATAAGATGTCTGCGCACTGGGCACAGGGTTCCCCAGCCATCATGCTATTAACAGCCTATAGCGATATGATCTATGTCGAGCAAGCGAAGGAAGCAGGCGTCATCGCATATCTCGTCAAACCTGTGACGGAAGAGCGGTTGATCCCGGCGGTTGAAGTTGCCTGCAAGCAGCGGGAGCAGTTCTTGCAAGTGAAGCAGGAGGTGCAAGCGCTGAGACAGTCCTTGGAAGACCGGAAGTGGATCGATCGGGCAAAAGGCAGATTGATGGCAGATTGTGGTCTTCAGGAGGAACACGCTTATACTTGGCTTCGTGAGCAGAGTATGCGTGAACGTGTATCCATGGCGGGACTCGCGATGCAGCTGGTGGAAGCGTCATGGCAGGACATAACGGATGGGCATCATACTCCTGCTGCAGCAGGAAGGGACGTTCCATGAGACCAGGTCGTAAGGAGGAATGGCTTACAAGCGTAGGGATCGATGTAGGGACGAGTACGACCAAGATGATTGTCAGCCGACTGCGGATTGCGCGCATGTCCAGCACATTTGCGCTCCCGCGATATGCGATCGTCGAACGTCGTATTCAGTACGAGAGCCCCGTCATTACGACGCCGCTTGCGGGGGATCGAATCGATGAGCACGAGGTTGGGAAGTGGTTGCGTGGTCAATATGTGCTGGCGGGGATATCCCTCAGGAAGTGAATTCCGGAGCGGTTATTTTTACGGGCGAGAGTGCAGGTAAGTCGAATGCGGCTCCTTTTTTGCAGCAGATTGCCGAAGATTCCGGTGCGTTCGTGGTGGCGACAGCGGGCAGCGACTTAGAAGCTGTGCTCGCGGCGAAAGGGTCAGGCGCAGAAGCGTACTCCAAGGAGAGTAAAGACATTATCGTCAATGTCGATATCGGTGGAGGGACAGCGAATGCTGCTTATTGTTATCGAGGTCGTGTCATTCACACGGTAACCTATCATATTGGCGGACGGCTGATTCGGCTCGAATCGAATGGACGAGTCAATTACGTCGCGCCGGCGCTCAAGCCTTGGCTGAACAAGCAACAGATTCAGCTTTGCGAAGGGGAGCGGATTACATACGATACGCTACATAAGGTCGCTATCGCCTTGAGCCGAAGTCTCTTGTCTGGATTATCAGGCGGCGTAGGGTCATTGAACACGTTGAACGATGATGTAGAACTTCTGCGTATCGGCCGTGACAGAGGTGGATCGAATTCGCCTCCGAACTATGCGCAGCTCATGGTCTCTGGCGGCATCGGGCAGTGGTTCTATGATTCGAATATCTCACCACGAAACATGGAGGAGGTGACGGTACATGGCGACATGGGACCTCTGCTTGCGAGTGCGTTGCGAGACGTAAGCGCCCAGGGGGTTCGGACCGTAATGCCCTCGCAGACCGTCCGTGCAACGGTGCTCGGAGCCGGGATGCAGAGCACCGAAGTGAGCGGTTCTACCGTGTACGTCGAGGAGGATCTTCTACCGCTTCGGAATGTTCCAGTCGTTCAACTTCCGCTGATGGACCATACGGTGACCTACGAACAATGGACGGCAGGGTTAGATCCAGTGATGGAACAAGCAGCAAAGTGGTACGGTGCATCTGCAGCCTCAGTCCCTCATTCTGATTCGGAGGGTCGATTGATGGGAATCGCGCTCCCAACCCTTCGTCAGCTCGCTTATAAGGAGTTCGATAAGCTGGCGGAACAGCTCGCCGCGCAGATACGTAATCATTGCCAGCAAGTGGAGATACTCGTGCTCGTCTGTGAGCAGGATCTGGCCAAAGCGTTAGGGCATCGGCTTCGCCTCCTGTTCCAAGGTCATCCGAAGCTGGTCTGCATTGATCAGATTCGCGTGACGCATGGTGATTACGTCGATATTGGGCTGCCTGTTCAGGATCGAGCAATTCCCGTCATGGTGAAGACGTTAGCCTTCTAAAGGTTGTACATCGTTCTAGTCTATCGATCGCCAATATAGAAAGGAGGTGACCCTGCCCCCAATGAAGATGACCATTAACTTGCTCGGCCGAACCTATCAATTCGCAAGCCTCAAAGAGATTATGGCTAAAGCCAATGAAGAGAAGTCAGGGGATCAACTTGCTGGCATTGCTGCTACGGATAATAGTGAACGGATGGCAGCGAAGGCGGCGCTCGCAGATGCATTACTCTCAGATATTCGCAATGAGCCCCTCCTTCCGCCAGAAGAGGATGAAGTCTCTCGCATTATCGAGTCGCAGGTGAACGAGAAGATCTATACGGAAATTCGCAATTGGTCGGTTGCGGAACTGCGCGAATATCTCTTGCACCCAAAGACAACGCAGCCGGAGATCATCCGCATCAGCCGCGGATTAACGAGTGAGATGATTGCCGCGGCAGCGAAGCTGATGACCAACCTGGATCTAATGCAGGCCGCATCGAAGATCGAAGTGCTGACGCACTGCAATTACACTATAGGACAGCGTGGTGTGCTGTCGGGTCGTGCGCAGCCAAATCACCCTACGGACGACATTCTTGGCATTAAGGCCGCGCTCTATGAAGCGCTTAGTTACGGAATCGGGGATGCGGTAATCGGGATTAACCCGGTCATCGATACGACGGACAGCGTTCGAGAAGTGATGAAGATGACCAAAGAAGTGATGCAGAAGTGGAATATTCCAACACAGAACTGCGTTCTTGCGCATGTCACTACGCAGATGCGTGCGATCAGGCAAGGGGCGCCTGCGGATATGGTATTCCAGAGCTTAGCGGGGACCGAGGCGGGCAATAAGGCCTTCGGCATTCACGAGCAGCTGCTTGATGAAGCCGACGACTTGATTCGTCGCGATGGGACGGCGGCGGGACCCAATCTATGGTATTTCGAGACGGGGCAAGGATCGGAGCTATCCGCCGAGGCGCATTTCGGCATTGATCAGGTGACGCTGGAGGCTAGATGCTATGGACTAGCGCGGAAGTATAAACCTTTCCTAGTGAACACGGTTGTCGGATTTATCGGCCCCGAGTATCTCTATGATAATAAGCAGGTTGTCCGGGCGGGGCTCGAGGATCATTTTATGGGCAAAATGCATCTGCTCCCGATGGGGGTTGATGTCTGCTATACGAATCATATGAAGGCAGACCAGAACGATATGGATAATCTCGCCGTACTGCTTGCTTCAGCAGGGGTGAATTATTTGATTGGCGTTGCGATGGCGGATGACTGTATGCTGAATTATCAGTCGACGAGCTTCCATGATATTGCGACCGTTCGCGAATTGTTCGGCAAACGCCCGGCGCCGGATTTCGAACGTTGGCTCGAAGAGATGGGTCTCATGCAGAACGGTCGATTAACCCCGCTCGCCGGCGATCCAACGATATTCATGTAACGAGCACGAATGTCTAATCGAAAGGAGGAGCTCGAATGAACGATTCGAGCACGCTCAATTGGCTGGTCGATCAAGTGATGAAGGCGCTCGGCCAGCAGACGGAATCGGTTCCTGATACGCCAACCTCTGGTGATCGCTCTGCTTCGCCTCGCCATGAGGAATATCCGATCGCCGATCCGGTTAACGCTGCCCCGATTCATAACATTCCCGAACCCAAATGGGCGGAAGGGATGGAGGAATTGCTCGCGAGCACACCAGCGCGCATCGGCGTCTGGAGAACCGGAACCCGGCCGTTGACGACGACGATGCTGGCACTGCGTAATGCGCATGCGGCTGCGATCGACGCGGTATTCAGCGAAGTATCGCCAGAGCTCTTGCAAGAAATGAATTTGTTCACCGTGGAGACCCATTATGAGAATATGGAGACCTTCCTGCGCAGGCCGGATAAAGGACGCCTTATTCACGATCGAGGGGTTGCCCTCATTCGAGAGAAATGTGTGAACAGACCGCAAGTCCAAATCGTTGTGGCGGACGGCCTGAGTGCGAATGCAATCGAAAGTAATCTTCGTGACGTATACCCCTCCTTAATGAATGCGCTAGAGGTCTATGGGTTGTCCTGCGGTACACCGTTCTTCGTCCGAGGCGGGCGCGTAGGATGCATGGATCACATCGGTGAAATTCTACAGCCCGAGGTGCTCGTTCTGCTCATTGGCGAGCGTCCTGGACTCGTCTCCTCTGAATCGATGAGCGCCTATATGTGTTATCGCCCGCATGCCGGCACGGTCGAATCTGATCGTACGGTCATCTCGAATATCCACCGCGGCGGAACCCCTCCGATTGAAGCGGGAGCCCACATGGGCACCGTGCTGCACAAGATGCTGGAACAACAGGCCAGCGGCATCAAACTCATCATGTAGCATCCGAATCCATGTGTGAGGAGGTGAGAAGATGAACTTGATTCTCGGGATTTTGTTGGTAATCCTAACCTGTGCGGTCATTCTCGGTATTGTATTGCTCGCGAACCGCAATATTCGGAATTATGACGAGAAGAATCACGAGAACTTCTTAAGTTAAGTCGCAGGAAGCGGAACTGATAAAGGAGGGATATCCAAAATGAGTCAAGCCTCAGATCAACAACAACTCGAGGACAAGAAGGATTTGAATCGATTCGGTTATGCGCAAGAACTGCTGCGCAGTATGGGCGGGTTCTCGAACTTTGCGATTTCATTCTCGGTCATCTCTATTCTCACAGGAGCCGTCTCCTTATATGGACACGGATTGCTCTATGGCGGACCGGGGATGATGGGATTTGGATGGCCGCTTGTTGCGCTCTTCGTCATCTTAGTGGCAGCTTCCATGGCAGAACTCGCATCAGCCATTCCTACTGCGGGGGCATTGTACCACTGGGCGTCGCTGCTCGGCAACAAACGGTGGGGTTGGTATACGGCATGGATCAACTTGATCGGTCAGATCGGGATCGTAGCGGGAATCGATTATTCGGTTGCTCTGTTCGCTGACCCGCTGCTCGCTTCCGTCTTCGGCTATACATCGAATGATACGACAATCCTGATCGTCTTCGCGATCATTCTGCTCAGCCATGGCATTTTGAATCACGTGGGGATTAAGTTGGTCGCTAAATTCAATGACATCTCGGCCTGGTACCACATTCTCGTGGTGGCGGTCTTGGTCGTCAGTCTGGCCTTCTTCACCAATTCGGGACTGAAGCCGCTCGATTATATTTTTCAAGTCGGACAGACATTCTCGGATAAGCCTTATGCCTTCGCGTTTTTGATCGGACTTCTCCAAGCACAATGGACGTTCACGGGATATGATGCTTCCGCCCATACGATTGAAGAGACGATCAATCCGCGGATTCGCGCTCCGTGGGGCATTTTCACATCGGTTGCGTATTCCTTCGTCTTCGGATTTATTATGCTCGTCTTCGTTACGCTATCCATACAAGATGCGGGTGCGGCAGCCAACTCCAGCAACGCATTTATCTACGTAATTACGGAAGCGCTAGGCGGAACGTTCGGTAACATTCTCCTCTGGCTCGTGACCCTCGCGATGTGGTTCTGCGGCTTATCTTCGATTACCTCATTCTCACGCATGATGTACGCTTTCTCCCGTGACAAAGGGATGCCATTCAGCAAGCAATGGGCTGAAATTTCCCGTAAGTTCCGGACGCCTGCGAAGGCGATCTGGCTCGCGGTGATTCTATCTTTTATCCTCGCTGCGATTGACTATGTGCTGAAGCTCATTAATCCGGATAACACGGTAGGGACGATCGTATTCATGACAGCGATTAGCGTCGTAGGGCTTTATGTTGCGTATGGAATCCCGATGCTGCTGCGCCTCGTCGCCCAAGCGAAAGGGAAATTCCAGCCGAAACACCTTGGTCCATGGAACCTAGGCAGATACGGCCGTCTCATCAATGTCATCTCCTTGCTGTGGATCATCTTCATTAGTGTTTTGATGGTCATTCCGCCGAATCAAAACGCGGGATATGCGTTGATTGGCATGTTCGTCCTGCTGATTCTGATGGATTTGCTCTACTACAATAAGCACTTTGAAGGACCGCAAGCCGCGCTGAAGACGTCGATGAAGGATATTCTCCAGCGGGAGAAGGAACTCGAGGGGAAATCTTAAGTATAATAAAAAAGGACCTCCGGCCACTCAAGTGGCTTGGAGGTCTTTTGGTCTTAGGATTTATCGCTTATTTAACAATCATGACGGCACAATGCGCATGTTGAACGACTTTATGACTGACGCTGCCGATGAACAATTCGGAGAACAAGCTAAGTCCTCGGCTGCCCATTACGATCAGATCGGCGCTCTCTTCTTTAGCTTTGTTGACAATCAATTGGGCAGGATCGCCCGTGTAGCACACCGCTTGGTATGGAATCGTTGAACCTGCAATCAACTTCTCCGCATCCGATAGGATGAGCCGACCTTCTTCTTCTTGGAGCGCAATGAGATCAACGCCAATGGCGACTTCGTTGATGGAAAGATGCGGATTGATATGCAATAGCGTGATCGAACAGGACGTTTCGTTCTGCGCGAGACGTATCGCGTGCTGCAGCGCGAGCAGGGCATGCTGCGATCCGTCGATTGGGACAATAATATGTTCGTACATGGAGCTCCCCCCTTATAGAATGTTCTGGACATATGAACCTTATGCAGACAGCCGTTTTCGAATTTGATTAATGATGCGAGCCTGCTTCATCGATGCCGGCCAGGTGTCTGCGTCTGACGATTAAGAATAGAACGGCGATTAGAACCATGGCGCCGCCAAAATAGAAAGGCACGCGGCTATTGAACCATTCCGCTAATTTGCCAGCGAGAAATGGGGCAGCAGCACCGCCTAAGAACCGTACGAAGCTGTATGCAGCCGAAGTGATTGAACGCTCGATCGGTGCGGATTCCATGACCGCTGTCGTGATCAACGTATTATTAATCCCTAGGAAAATACCGGAAACAATAACTGCGACAATGACGACCTTCGGTGTATCAGCGCCAATCCCCATTACGATGAGGGTTGCGGCGAACAAGGTTAATACGATACTGATGGATTTCACCGTGCCGAGCCATTTCTGGAATTTTGGTGCGACGAAGACGGATGTAATGGCGAGCAATAATCCCCATCCGAAGAACACATAACCGAGGCCGTGTTCGTCTAGCTCCATCACGAACGGTGCATAAGCCATTAAGGTGAACATTCCGAAGTTATAGAGGAACGCCGTAACCCCGAGGGTCAGCAGTCCTGGATACGTAAGAGCTTTGAACGGTGCGGATAACGGAATCGCCTGTTTTGGTTTGGCGACATTCGGCATCATGAACAAGATGAAGATCAAGGCAATCGCCATCAGGCCGCTTACGCCGAAGAAAGGACCGCGCCAAGAGATAGAGCCGAGCTCTCCACCGAGGAGCGGGCCGACGGAAATTCCGAGACCCAGTGCTGCTTCATAGAGAATAATCGCTTTGGCAGTACCCGATCTGGACAATCCTACGATTGCGGATAATGCGGTCGCGATGAACAAGGCATTACCAAGACCCCATCCGCCGCGGAAGCCGACGATGCTGCTAATGGCGTTGGAGCTACCTGCCAGTCCCGCGAAGATAATAATCATGAAGATCCCGGTGACCAGCGTCCACTTCGTTCCAAGTCTCGAGGAGACGAAGCCTGTAATCAGCATGGCGATCCCTGTCACCAAGTTGTAGCTCGTGAACAAGAGGGACACTTGACTTGGTGTTGCGTGCAATTGCTTAGCAATCGCAGGTAGGATCGGATCGACGAGACCCAGACCCATGAAAGAAATGATGCTGGCAAAAACAATGGCCCATACGGCAATCGGTTGGTTCAATATCCCTGCTCGCTTTTCAATTTCTTGGTACTGTGAATTGGATGAAATCATACATCAAGCCCCCATAACATTTTCGTTGTACCTATACAATGATTAATTTTGAATGAAACTAACCAAAAAAATTGGATTATTTTACATCTACATGTATAGCGCATCAATATATATGTATTATACATGTATCTATCGGAGTGTCAATACGTTTGAAGGAAGAGCCGAATTTTGTTACATTAAGCGAAAGAGAGTTTATGAAGCAGGTGATAAAAGATGGAACAGAAGCTGATGGATACGATGGATTTTGAACTCGCTATGTTGATTCGTAGAGCTTTATCGGTACAATCCGAGATGCGTCTTGGCAAATTAGACCGGGCAGCCTATCTGCTGCTCTATTTATTGAAGAATAACAGTCCCATGGGGATCAAAGCGATCGCGGAGGAGCTTCGGCTCGATGGTTCAACGATCAGTCGGCAGATTGCCGCCATTGAGGCAAAGGGGTATGTGGAGCGGCTGCCGGATCCGAAGGATGGACGAGCGAGTCTGATTCAGATTACGCCCGCTGGGAATGAAGAGTTTATGCTTGCGAAGAACGCCCGAGTGCAACGATTCGAAGAAATTTTCGATAGCTGGACGGAAGAGGAGATGAAGCAGTTCGCTTCGTATCTCGCTCGATTGAATCATGTGTAAGGAAGGATCAACCATCTTAGCATTGCATGTATAAAGGAGAATCTAGCGGTATGAGCGAGTGGTTTGAAGAAAGCTTTGGCGAAGACTATTTGATCGTCTACAAGCATCGGGATCGTCATGGGGCTTATGAAGAAGTGCAGCAGATGATCAGCTGGCTTCATTTGCCTGTCGGTGCCAAAGTGCTCGACCTCTGCTGCGGCATGGGAAGGCATTCGAATGTGCTCGCAGATTGCGGATACCATGTGACAGGCGTTGATCTGTCCAAGGTCCTCCTAAGGGAAGCGGAGGCGCAGGATGCCCGGCAACGTGTGCGCTGGGTACGTTCGGATATGCGGTCGCTCCCACTGGACGGCGGGTATGATGCAGTCGTGAATTTGTTCACTTCATTTGGATATTTCGAATCGGATGATGAGAACAGCAGGGTGCTTCATGAAATCAAGCGAATGCTCGTGCCAGGTGCGCCATTCATTATCGATTTCCTAAATCCGTCGTATGTTGCTCGCAATTTAGCACCCTACACCGAGCATGTCGAAGAGGGACTGCGTATTGATCAATACCGTAAGATTGAAGCAGGATACGTCAAAAAGGAAATTGTCATTACCGATGCGCAGGAATCCGTTCGGCGTTACGAGGAACGCGTGAAGTTGTACGCTCTGGACGCATTCAGATCGATGCTCTCACAGGCAGGGCTCAGCGTGGAGCAGGTGCATGGCAACTATGATGAGAGTCCGTATGAAGAAGACGCATCGCCAAGAATGATCTTCATTGGCCGCGGATAGGGGGAGGAATATGGCAAGTCAGGTAGCGCAATCTGCATGGGGACAAGATCTGATTCAAATTCAAATTCCGTTGCCCAATGCGCTCAAATGGGTGAATAGCTATCTCGTTCGAGGTACACAAGGATATACGCTGATCGATCCGGGTCAGCATACAGCGGACGCGCTTGAAGCTTGGCGCGCTGCCATGTCCGAATTGCACATCAGCATGAAGGATATCGAACAAATTGTTCTTACGCATCATCATCCGGATCATTATGGTCTTGCTGGTTGGTTTCAAGAACAGACAGGCGGGGTGCCGGTCTATATGACCGAGACAGCTCATGTGCATACGCAGATGATGTGGGGAACCGATCAGACGGCTACGGGAGCGTTGGATCAGCTGTTCGCTCGTCACGGGATGGACGCTTCGATCCGTGCGGAGATACGGGACCATTTTGACAGCTTTATCGCTTATGTCTCGCCGCAGCCAGAGGTTACATACATTGAACAGCCACAGTTTCGACTAGGGGATCGCGATTGGCAAGTAATTCTCACGAATGGTCATGCATCTGGGCATGCGTGCTTCTATCATGCAGCTTCGCGTGAGATGCTCTGCGGGGATCAGATTCTGCCTCAAATTTCTCCGAACATTAGTTATATTCCCGGCAGTGATCCACAGCCATTGCAATCTTTCATCGAGAGCTTAACGATGCTGCAAGCCTATGATGTTGCCATCGCTTACCCCGGGCATCGGCATCCCTTCCGTCACTATCAGGAACGGATCGCGGATTTGCTAGAGCATCATGAAGAACGACTGCAAAAGTTTGTTGATTTACTAACGGAACCGATGACAGCTTACGAATGCTGCCTTGCGGTGTTTAACGTGAAATTAACCGTGCATCAGCTGCGGTTTGCCATGTCAGAGACACTTGCTCATCTGATTGAGCTGGAGCGGCGTGGACTTGTGCGTACTGAGGAGAATACGGCGGCAGGATGTATCCAATATAAGCGAGCGTAATAGATACCTAATAACCCACCTGGAGATAGAATCTCCGAAGGTGGGTTTGTTATTTTGCCCCAAAGGGATATTAAGAAGTATGTCTCAAATCTTCGATCCATTGCTGGTGGAACTCGGACTCAGTAAGTTGAAGAATGCCTGGGAAATCCACTGGATTGCGTATCAGTTTGTTGAGGTCATCGATACCATACGTCTGAAGGATGTATTCAACCAATAGATAAGAGAATTGAAATCCTCCCATCGTGCCGAAATCCCATGAATCATCGTTTAATGCTTGAAGTGAAGGGACAGCATCGTTATTAATCGCATCAGAAGTCGTGCTCTTAATATATTCTGGCGTCATTTGCTTGGCTTCATAACCGCCAATGCCTTGCCGAAACCATTTCGGCGCTGTTGGATTGATATCACTGATCAACCACATCGAGAATAAATGGACCGTGGATTTCAATATCGATTGATATGTGTGCTCTGGCCCAGGATTCAGTGGGGACACGATTTTGAGCGTGTTATTTTCATAGGTACCCATGAACCAATTAGGCGCATCCTTTTCGCCTACAGCTTGATGGAAAGTGGGCAGATCTGGATAAATTTCGATGACGATTTTCTGGGAGGGTTGGTGTTGATAGGTTGTGGTCAACCGCTCCACTTGGCCTTTAAGCTCGGCAAATAAATCTTGGTATACCTTGTTCATTCCGTCATTCTTGCTGGACGTCTCACTTTTATTCACAATGGATATCAGTTCTTGAATTGACATGATGGTAATGTCTCCCCATTCTTTTAGTTCTTTTCGGAGCTTTTCTAAGGCGCGATAGAGCCTGTTCTTAACCGCACTTTCACGCATCCCGATAATTTTGGATATGTCCAATAAAGTACAGTCTACGAAAAACCGTAAAGAGATGATCTGCTGGTCTAATTCATTTAATTTGGCTAATGCAGCACTAATATCAATGCGGATATCGACATCCTTAGCCATATCGAGGGAAATCGATTGGGACTCAAAGTCGGTAACTTCGTGTGCTACTTCTTTATTTCGAAATCTCGTACGATACTCGTTCTTCACAATATTTTGCGCAATTTTGAATATCCAAGTAAATAGACTGGAGTTGCGCTTGAATAAGTGGAAGTTCTCCATAGCTTTTAAGAACGCTTGTTGCGTTAAGTCGTCGGCAACCGCCGAATTTGTCTTCACAGCGATATAATTGCGAATTCTTCCTCGATATTGATCATAAATGGCTTCGAATTGCTGGATGTGTTCCTGCTCCTCTGGAAGAACAGGGATTTTCGTTTTGTCTTGAGCTCGTGACACCTGAAGAACCTCCTCTTGAACTTACATAGGATTAGACACCAGATGGAGGTAGAAAGCCACATGATATTCAAAAAATTTCAAAACTCGCAGCCAATCTCGCCGCTGCATCGATCTGATCTCCGCCAAAGGATTTAACGATCCGGTAGACGCCTGGCTCAAGGTCTGCAGGGATCAGTACTTGTTCTTCGAACGTCTCGCCCGGAGGAATGCTGATCCCGATGGCCGGAACCTCCATCGTCTTGTCTGGTGGGACGAGCGTCCAGCCACTTGATTCCATCCGGTAAATCTCGTATCCGTACCCGAAAAACAAATGCGTTGGACCTGCGTTATAGAGCTTCAATGTCGTCTTCTTGCTGCCTTGCGCTAGTGGAGTTGGCAGGACGGATAACCGCGCGTGAAGTTCGTTTGGTGGGACGAAAAGAGGGGACAACAGGGTATCCTCGACCTTGCCGTCTTTATTCAGAATCTCAATGCTGAGCAAATAATTGGTGTTCGGTGTATCAGGTAGGGGATGACCAAAATCAATACGATTGTTGATCATCTGCTGCTGATCTGCGGAATATTCGGCGACAAGCGCTTCGCGGCTCCCATCGTCGTCCCTTCGAGTTAACTGGAATCGGACGGAACAACCTTCAGGCAGCCAGCTTAAGGCGGCGCCAACGGATTGTCCAGCCTTCACGACGCCTTGGCTGATTGACGAGAGAATGTTGAATCCCTCCCCCTGGAACCAGATGCCGGTCTGTGCGTGGTAATCCTCGGCGCTCGCGAGCAGCTGTTCTTTCGAGCGTTGACCGGATGTCCTGACGATACTAGGATCTCCTACGGTGTCAGATAACTGAGCTATATCCGAATCGGTCTTTGCGGTTGGCGGCGTTTGCACAATAGGAGATGGAGCATCCTGGTTATTCTCACATGCCGCAGACAGCAGCAGAATCATTGTCAATGCAATCATCAACCAAATGGTGCGGTGGTTCATCGTTATCACCTCTTACGTATAGTGACGCACGATTTGGATAAAAGTTACAAGATTAGAACGCCGTTTAGTGACCGACCAAAAACATCAATGCGGCAGCTTCTTTACGAGTCATCGCTTCCTTGGATCTATAATCGACCGAACCGTCGGATGACTTGATGATATCCGGACCATAAAGCTTCTGGGCGACGATGTTTTTGACCGCCTCCAATGCCCATTCGTCCGTTTCTCCGGACAGTAAAGCCTCTTGAGACGGCTTATCCATTATCGATAGGAATTTCCAGAGGATTACCGCCGCTTCTTGTCGTGTAATCCATCGGTTTGGCTCAAAACGATCCTTCGAGATGCCTTGAATTAAACCATATTGAGGTGAAGCGGCGGTCTCAATGAATTCCGCTCCAGGAACACCGTCAAGATCAATGAATTTGCCAGTAGGCTTATCTGCGGGAATCCCCAGCCATGTCATGAACTGCAGCACAAATTGTGCGCGGGTCATCGGCTTATCTGGTCCGAAGTTGCCTCCAGGTTCTCCGTTTACAACATGAAGTTGATGGAGTCCGTTAATATACTCGGCATACGGATGATGTTTTGGAACATCTGAGAAGGAATTTTTTTCAGGTCTTTTAACGGTAAACGCAATCGGATAAGTCTGAGAGTAGATGTAAGAGATCGCTCCGTCCGGTCCTTCTTTAAACGCTACCAGCGCTCCCGTCTCGTCCTCAAAGAGCAGGGAATCCACTTGCCGCAGTTTCTGCCTATATACAATGTTCCTCATCTCTAACGTTCCATCTTCAGCCGCATGGATTCTAGTAATGAGATAGTTCACGCGCAAATCGCTGTAAAGACCCTCGAAGCGGGTAAGTTCTTGCTTGCTGGGGTTCAGGTAGGTTCTTTGCTTTGTCTCTGATTTTGGAAAAAAGTGATCCATAAATGCTTTGAAAATCATACCGCGCAAGTCTGTATTTTTGTTGGCAACGATAAACCCTCCTACCTTCTGTTCGGGAAGCAACCACATCCAGGAGGAGAAATCCGGCGTATCACCAAGTTTTCCAATGACATATTGACCGTTATACGCTTGTTGGTATGCATACTCAAAGCCGAATGTCATAATCGGCAATTCCGGATGAATCGCCAATTGTACGCTTTGCATCGCTTGGATGGAACTCTTTTGTAACAAACGGGCATTCCCCAGCATGCCATTGTTCAAGTGAGCCATCATAAAACGAGCCATATCGCTGCCAGTCGTTACCATGCCTCCATGCGGCATATCATCGGGCTTCATGGTATATGGCTGAAATGGAAGGTTTGTACCGTTCTGCTCGATATAACCTGTAGCCAGCTTGGAGCGAAGTTGTTTATTTGGAACAAAGCTGCTGTTGGTCATTCCAAGAGGCTTGAGAATGTTGTCGTCGACGTATTGGTGAAACGGCTGTTTTGCGACCTGCTGGACAATTAATCCCTGTAGCATGGATGCCACATTGTCGTACTTATAGACTTCTCCTGGCGTATGGACGATGGTGGGCATATGTTGTTTGGTGTAATCATCCAACGATATATTTTGCTTGACATCGAAGGATAATCCTGGAGGATCAACCTTGTCGAATCCGGTTGTGTGTGTCAGCAGGTGCCTCATTGTGAGTGGAGAGGAGGTGTTGTTTTTCAATTGAATATCACCGAGATAAGATTGAACGTCTTGATCCAAATCAATTCTCCCTTGCTCTACAAGCTGCATGACTGCGGTTGCTGTAATCGACTTTGAGATCGAAGCAATACGAAATGCGGTATTTTCAGGATCGACTGGCGTTTTGCTCTCCAGATCGGCGAAGCCGTACCCTTTTTGGAGCAGTACCTTATCGTCTTTGACAACAACAAACATCGCTCCCGGTATGTTCAGTGCTTTCACATTTTCGCGTTCAAAGAACGCATCCGCAAAACGTTCTACTTCCTCCGAATTCAGAGTTACCGCAGGACTCGCACCTTGCGCCGCATAAGCGGACGATGCTGTAGAGAAAGCCAGGCAAGTTCCGATCCACACACTGCATAGCTTGGTCCAACCTCGTTTATTCTTTTTCATCGTACATCCTCCTTGTGTAGTAAGTGATACGATGTCATTCTACCGACCAATTCTTTCTCCAGACTTTGGTTAACCTTACATTTCCCATACAATGAGCTGCCAACCGCAAACATGCAAAAACGCCTAGCGGCGCCCTTACTCGGGTCAACGCTAGGCGTTCGTCCATGCTCTTAAGCCAAGTAAGCTCTGAGCATCCAAACCTGTTTCTCTAATGTGCCTTTGATGCCAAGCAGCATATCGGAGCTTGCTTCGTCTCCTGCTTCTTGGGCAACGTCCATGCCATGTGCCAGCTCGGTGATTACGGTCTCGAAATCACTCTTAACGGATGCGACCATTTCCTTCGCATTTTCTTTGCCTGTCGCTTCTTGGATGCTGGATACAGCTAAGTATTCTTTCATGGTAGCAAGCGGTGCTCCTTGAATGGTAAGGATACGTTCTGCGATATCATCGACGTAGGTTGCCGCTTCATTGTAGAACTCTTCGAATTTCTCATGCAGCGTGAAGAACTGATCACCTTTCACATACCAATGGTAGTTATGCAGTTTCACGAAGAGAACGTTCCAGTTCGCCAGTTGTTTATTTAAAACCTCAACGACTTGATTGTTAGATTGTGTCATGTGTAATCGCTCCTCTTTTGAATTAATTACTAGATTAGAATTATTCTAAATAACTTGTGAATTCATAATAACATAACTCGCGGGGTTTGGCTACCCCTATTCCAAAGTTTGTGGATTGGGCTTGATTTTGCCTTCCGCCATTTCCTTCTCCGCCTGTTGTCTGTGCGCTATACGGCTGCTTGCGGCAGCGGCGATGGCGCCAACGATATCATCCAAGAACGTATGGATCTGCCCATCATGCTTGTCATTGAGCTTCTCCAAAATCCCGGGTTTAAGCTTGTCCACGTAACCGTAATTCGTGAAGCCAATGCTTCCATATACATTCACGATCGAGAAGGCGAGAATTTCATCAACGCCGTAGAGGCTCTCATCATTGCGGACCATTTCTTGAAGCGGAGAGAGCAACTTGCCTTCTTCGGCAAGCATGTCGAGTTGAATGCCGGTCAGGACTGCGTTTTGTACCTCACGTTTGGATAGCACCATGTGGATATTCTCAATGCAGGTCTCCATCGTTAAGGTTGGGAAATATTTCTGTTGCAGGAATAGCACGAGTTCTCCGATTTGTTCGATCGTTACACCGCGCTCTGTAAGTAATCTCCTCGTAGCTTCGGCCACCTTGGTGCTGTCGAGGCTATAAGGTGTTGTGGAGTCTTCCATATGTTGTACACATCCCGACGATATTTTGAACACGTACTTATAGTATACGTGAACCGTTATTTTCATCCGTATGAAAAAATATACATCCAGTCATAAAAATTGGACAAAAAGTAGTTATATCGCGCAAGGAAGGCTCGTATACATGGTAGTACAAGTTACATTAAACCGTTTTAAGGAGGAAATCGTACATGCTTATCCACAAATGGCTTCGCAATTTGGCTCTTGGGGGACTTATTGCTGTACCTTTAACACTGTCGGGCTGCGGCCTATTTTCCAAAGAAGCCAGCGAGAAGATTGATGCACCCCCGGCTGACGTCGAAATGCAGATGATGAATGAATCGAACACCTTAAACGTCGTCAAGCCGACAACCACGAAACCACAGATCAAAAATGGACTAACCGTCTTCTTGAAGGACAACAGCGGCATGCTCGCTCCGATTACCCTCGATATTCAGCTTAAGAAAGGTGAGGATGCAGCGAAGCGGGCACTAGAAATGATGGTTGAAGACAATAAAGATAAGAAGCTGCTACCAGTCGGCTTTCAAGCAGTATTGCCTAAAGGTACGGTTGTGAAGAGCATTACACGTGATGCAGAGAAAAAACTCGCAACGGTGGAATTCTCCCAGCAGTTCGCGGACTATAATGTAACGGAAGAACGTAAAATTGTTGAAGCGGTCACTTGGGCGGTTACCAGTGATCCGAACATTCAAAGCGTTCAATTAAAGCTGGAAGGGCAGCCATTGCATGAGATGCCGGTGGATGGGCTGCCTATGGATGAGCCGATGACACGTGAAATGGGAATTAACCTTGAGAAATCCGATAACGTAACGTATATGAACTCGATGCCGGTTACGGTCTACTTCTCCGCAGTATCGCCTGACAATGTGCAATATTATGTGCCGGTCACACGTTTGATTGAACCATCGACAGATATTGCTGCTGCATCGTTGAAAGAGCTGATCGTCGGTCCGCTCAACTCGGATGCCCTTGAGCCTGTCATGACGCCGGAGATGAAAGTGAAGCAAATTGAGCAGACGAAGGATACGATTACCGTGGATCTGACGGATTCCATGTTCGAACCGAATCAGAAGACGCCAGCGGAAATGCTGCAAGCTGTAATTTTAACGCTTACCGAGAATACTACAGTGAAAAAGGTTCAAATTAAGATTAATGGCGAGACCAACGTTGTCGGCGACGATAACGAGAATTATGGCAAACCGGTGACGCGCCCATCCGTTGTGAACGGCATGAAAGCGTAAAAACGAACGAAATAGCTTGTACTAAGCCAAGGGGGATGCGAATCCCCCGCTTTTTGTCTTCACATTTAAGGCGCCAAAAGGTGCTTTTCCGAATTGTCTTTGGTAGAATAAGAAAGTTATGTTTATAACGAAATCAGGCAAGGGTCAAAATAGAGGAGGTTGCTACATGAGAATAAACGGACGAAAACAGGATCAGCTTCGGACGGTTTCCATTACGACAAATGCGAATAAATATGCAGAGGGCTCAGTCCTCATTGAATTTGGAGATACCAAGGTGATCTGTACGGCGACCGTCGATGAGAAGGTTCCTCCTTTTATGAAGGGGCAAGGCAAAGGTTGGATTACGGCGGAATACTCGATGCTGCCGCGTGCAACTCAGACACGGAACCAACGTGAATCAGCAAGAGGCAAACTGACAGGGCGCACGATGGAAATTCAGCGTCTAATTGGCCGCGCGCTGCGCTCCGTCGTGGATCTCCATGCGCTTGGCGAGCGCACCATTACACTCGATTGCGACGTGATTCAAGCAGATGGCGGTACGAGAACGACATCGATTACGGGATCCTTCGTTGCGATGGCGATAGCAGTCAACCGAATTGCGGAACAGCATAAATTAGCGAAATTCCCGATCACGGATTTTCTCGCATCGGTTAGTGTTGGAGTGATTCAGAATGAAGCGCTCCTCGACTTGAACTATGAGGAAGACTCCAAAGCGAAGGTCGATATGAACGTCGTGATGACAGGGAACGGTAAGTTTGTTGAGTTGCAGGGAACGGGGGAAGAAGCGCCATTTTCGCGCCAAGAGCTGAATCAATTGCTTGAACTTGGCGAAGTGGGCATTCTGGAGCTGATCGAAATCCAGAAATCCGCGCTTGGGCCTGTGATTTCTGCGAAGATTGAAGCTGTCGCTGCAGCGGTACGGGGGTAACGAACACCATGACACGCATTGCACAAGATACGATAATCGTTGCAACGAGAAATAAGGGGAAAGTGAAGGAATTCGCGCATGCTTTTGCAGCGATCGGCAAGCAAGTCAAGAGTATGTACGATTACCCGGATATTCCGGATGTAGTTGAAGATGGAGAGACGTTCTTCGCGAATTCTTATAAAAAAGCGAAGACGGTTGCGCTCGCACTTGGCGTTCCGGTCCTGGCGGATGATTCGGGTCTATGCGTGGATAAGTTAAATGGTGACCCTGGTGTCTATTCCGCAAGATATGCAGGTAAAGGCGCCACGGATCAAACGAATAACGAGAAGCTGCTGCGGGCGCTTGGCGAATTGACAGAGGGCGAGGACACAGAGCAATCGCTGCTCAGCCCTGCACAGTTCGTCTGCACGTTGGTGCTGTACGACCCGGATACGAATGAGCATGTGGAAGCATCTGGTCAAGTTGAGGGTTGGATTATGGCAGAACCACGTGGTCTTGGCGGGTTTGGCTATGATCCGTTGTTCTATCTGCCAGCATTCGAGAAGACGATGGGAGAGCTTACGGTCGAAGAGAAGCAATCCATTAGTCATCGGGGCAGAGCGCTGGAACAATTGCTTACGAAACTTGCGCAATAACACTAATCGTCAGCAAAAAAAGCTAACTTTACGGTATCCTCTACGAGGAACCGGAGGTTAGCTTTTTTTCATATCCATTACCGATTAAGCAGGATGGATTGGAGGCGACGCTTATTGATTTGATAGAGGGTATAGGAACGCAGCAGCTTTGTTTTTCTACGATCATGATGGTTGAAGATTCGAATATGGTAGTTGATATTGATCGTATCGGACCAATAGAACTTGTAGTCCTGGTCGCCGCTTAGAAAATCGATCTCGTTCACGTCTTGCGCAAGAAAATGCTTAATGACATGGTTCGAGAGGATGAGTCCGATCCCATATTTGGGATAGTCTTTGGACGTGGCTGACAGGTACAGGTATACTTTGTGCGCGTGCTTGATGGAGATCGCGATGGACTCAATGCAGCCATTGATCTCCAAGTAGGAGAAATGCACGCGGTTGCTCTCTGCAAGATAAGAGAGGATATTCCTCAGAAAAGCAGTCTCTCCAGGACGACGAAATAAACTATTCGGCCATCGCTGCTGATGGAGAACCGACAACCTGTCCCACAGCACATCCGAATAAGGGGCATCACTGACAATGCGGACGGTGTGCTCACGAGATAATTTGCGCTCCTTGCGTTCGATCTCTTTGATCTGGTTCTTATCTATTTTCATATTGGCATGAGGACCAAGCTTCAGATAAGGGGATACGGACAATTGCCGAGTCAATACTTCGAACGGCTCTCCTAATGTTTGTTCCACCAAGGTAGTGACCGGATTGCTCGATTGGAAGCTGTAGAGATCTATCCAATCCCATTCCACTTGATGGGTTGTGAAGGCTGTGGTTATATGCCTGAGCAGCTTGATATAGTGATATTCGCGGTGCATATAAAAGCTGTTGTTCTCGCCGGTCCCTGAGATGATGCACTTCAGCGAACGTACCTTGCGCCATTTGAGCTTCTGCGACACGATACATAGGGGGGCCAGCGCAACCCAGCGATCTTGATCAGTAACGACCACAATAAATAATTGTGCTGCGGGATTGTGCATATGCGTAAGATAGGCTTCCATCCATTCCCATGTCGCGAAAACTTCCGGCTGCTCCGTATGCTCAATTAGTTCTGTCCACTGCGCCTCATATTGCGACAAATCTTCCCTGCTCCGTATAACCATCGTTTCCATTCCCTCAACACCTCTAACGACAATATCTTCATACGTATGATAAATACTCGATGGATAAAAGGAATTCCTGCACCTCGCCTTGTTTCGACAAAAGTTCTGATTATCCGTCAAACAAGCATTTCGGCATAGAAAAACCAGCTAAATTGTCAAAGTCCGTAAGACAATGCAATTCGCTGGTTCAGGATTCGCAGGAATGAGTGCTATGTACGTTTTATCGCATTGGCGATCAATGCAGCATAAGCTTTGGAGCCTTGGATGGTTAGATGAACGCCGTCCTTGCTGAAATAACTGTCATGATGGCCGCTTGCAGCATACCAATCAATGAGGGTAACGTTCTGCATCGTGCTGGATACGTCTTGAAGCGCTTTGTTTACGAGGCGCTCCCATTTGCGCGGCACTCTTGCGTTCACAAGGTAGATGTGTTCGATCCCATCAAGAGATTGTAGGAATGTGACCAGTTGCTTTTTATTGAAATTCCCGTTCGTTCCTAGGCCAATAACGATCTTCTTGTCGAGCTGGTTATGCCGCGCCAGTTGATTCAATACATCGGTAGCTGTAGACATTTGGCGTCCAATCTCGGCATCGACTGCGATGCCGGGGAGCTGTTCTTCCAGGTAAGGCTTGCCGTCCAACATGACAGAATCTCCAATGGCGGTGACATCGCTCCACGCAGGCTTTTTATCATTTGATTTCGAAGTAGGCTGCACGGTTTCTGTATCCTTTGCCGATGTGCTGTCGATTTCTTCATTCGTCTGCTCATCTTGCGGCGTGCCCGCAGCATTCGGCATGGGGCTTGGCGGCAGTGGACCCAATAGATCTTCGGGACCGATCTCTGAAGCCATGAGATGCGTATCCGGCATGACTGACCCGGAAGTTGCGATCGTTGTTGTGCTGAACATGCCTACGCAGAAAATAATCCCGACGAGACACGAGCTTGCGGATAGTATCCATTGAGATCTGGAGATCCGGCGCCAGTGCCAATCTCTCTCCCGCATTTGTCGCCATTGTGCACGTATCGCTCCGCGACGGATGGGCTCCTCGATATATCGATAGGATAATGCAGCTAGAATCACACTGACGATAACTTGCGAGATGGCGAGCATAACATTAAATCCGTCCGTATCCACAGCTGGCTTCGTTAGTTCAATGACTGGAAAATGCCACAGGTAGATGCCGTAAGCACGAACACCGATCCATCGCAGCGGCTTCCAACTGAATAGTTGACTTAATAAGGTATCGGGCCGTAATAATGCAGCCATCAAGATGGCAGTTGTAAGCGCCACAGCTACGAGCCCGCCTTGATAAATATAATCTTCGAATTCGTTCATGGTACCGATCTGATAGAGCAGAATGAGCAGCGCCCCTCCACCGAGCAGATTCAGCAGTTTACGGCTCGAAGCCGTCTTGATTTGCGACCATTTGCCGCTTGGCAGGAGCATCGCGAGCACCCCGCCAATGAGGAGGCCGAATGCTCGGGTATCAGTTCCATAATATACGCGGCTCGGATCGTTCCCGGGCTCATACATCCATGCCATCGCGACCGCTGAGAAGAGGATGAGCAGTAGGGTAATCCCGACGAAATGTATGCGTTTGGGTGCATACCGCAAGCCAATGGCGAGGAGCAGTGGCCACAGAATGTAGAACTGCCCTTCCACAGCGAGTGACCAGAGATGAACGAAAGGATTCGGTACACCAAATCGATCAAAGTAGGATACCTCATGGAAAATAAGCCACCAGTTGTTGCCGTAGACCGTTGTTGCCAGCACATCCCCACGAAGTGTTCGCAGCAAGTTATGATCGGTTACGGTTATCCAAGCGACGATTGTAATCAGCATGACGGCTAATGCTGGAATTAATCGACGAAATCGTCGGAACCAGAATCGGCCAAGGTGGATCCGCCCAGCAGAGCGTTGTGTCAGGAGTATATCCGTAACCAGGTAACCGGAGAGTACGAAGAAGATATCGACACCGAGGAAGCCGGCTGGGACCCATGGAATATCCAAGTGATAAGCGATGACAGCCATCACAGCGAGAGCCCTTAATCCATCCAGTCCTGTGAAATAACGTTTCGTGCCAAGGGATGCGCTAGACATAGAGGACGACCTCACGATCCACGTTCATACGAAGCAGAAAATATCCTGCATCTAATCGATATATAGTCTGACGAGACTCGTCAGATAACTGTCTCTTGTTATGTATTGCATTCATACGGGCTTGCTTCACATCAATCCATCCTTCCTATCCTGCAGCATGATGAAATCCCCCCGTCCATGACAGACACGGGGGGATTTCATCATCGCAAGACAAACCGTCATCATGTTGTTTGTTCAATGTTGTTAAGTTGCTTAGGTATGTGTCCAAATGCCTGTTGGTATTTGACGAAATAGTGCCTTAAAAAGTTTCGTGGCACTGCATTTGCCACAGTTCAGACACAAATTTCGACCTCCATAGCTTATTCTAGGAACCTTTGTCGAAGCTATTGTGCCGTATTGCGTTTTGGAATAGCTTAAAAGAGTAGAAAAGACGAATAAATGAATTAATCCATCATGATTGAGATTGTAATAATCATTTTTTATTTATGGGAGGATTTTGTTGTGAAAGGAATATTTCGAAGAATTTTGTTGACTACATTCGTCGCAACGACATTGTATGCGGGAGCTTGTTTCCCATTAATTCCGCTTATGGAAGGAACAGCGCATGCGGAGGTCGTCACGTCGGATTATGCGGCATATTTCGCTTTTGATAACAATTATACAGATCAGTCGACAAGTCAGACGACGGCAAAGCCAACTGGGAATCCAAGCTTCGTGGTTTGAAGAATTGGCAAAGCGCTCTGGCTGAATTCGACGAGTCAAGCGCGTCAGTTCGTGAACCTGGGCAAGCCAAGCCAGCTTCAATTCGGGACAGGCAGCTTCACTATTGCCTTCTGGATGAAATCACCTGGCGTAACGTCAGATCCACCGGTTATTTCCAATAAGAACTGGGTGAGCGGAAGTAATACTGGCTATGTGTTAGCGCTTAAGGATGATAAGTCATTGCTCTGGAACTACAAGACAGCCGTGGGGAATCGTGCGGATGCGCGCATTTCGTCTGTAGCAGATGGGAAATGGCATCATATCGTTGTCTCGCATAACCGTGCTACAGGTCGCGCTGATTTCTATAAGGATGGCTCACCTGTAACATTGACCTCTGTATCCGGCGCGCCCCTCTATCAAGGAATCGCGAGCAGCATTGATATTAGTGCGCGGACAGGAACGATTGATTCCGGGCTATCGACGATGATTGGGAACGACGGGACAGGCGCTTATGCAGAAGCTCCGAATTTCAACCTGTATATCGATGATCAAGAACGTGGGTACGATTGTCGATGCACTGGCGCAAGCAAATCTTGCGGATGATACGCTTATTGTCCTTCTGCCTGATCATGGCGGCGGCACGGAGAATGCGAACGGCACATTAGACAGCTCGACTTCGCACGGACAGGATTCGCCGCTTGCGACGACAATATTCTTCGCAGCCAAGGGCAAGACCGTTGCGAATAATGGGAACCAAGAGAAAGTCATTCAAGGCGGGGCAACAAAAGATCTTGCGCAGACGGTATTATCGGCGCTTGGGGTTCAGACAACAATCGGCGATTCGAACGTGATACCGAAAATGTTCGTCGAGCAGAAGGATCAGAATCGAGCGAACGTTGGGACGTTGAAATTAACGAAGGTGACTGCCAAGGGGACAGGCGAGATGAAGGGGTACGAGCTGTCTGTGAGCGGGCTGCCAGTCGAAGCGCAAGCAGCCGACATTGTCTTGAGAACAGACCAGCTTACCGTATCGACTGTACAGCCATTGCAGCCTGGGGTTCGGGTGCTGCGGAGCGACTCATCGAATGGAGCGATCCATATCGTACTTACGGCCAGCCAAGGCATCCAAGCCGATAAGCCGTTGGTGAAGCTTATCGTGGAGGGGGCCTCTGCTGCCAGCTCGGCTGCATTGTCCCAAGCCGTGATCGCGGATGCGCAAGGCAGAGAGACGCTGCCGAATTTCGCGACGGGTGCGAAGGAAGATGACGGTACGCCGCCTGTGACGGGACTCGCAACTTCGCTAAGTGGTGCGGTTACCATTCAGTCTGGTGCGGAATATAAATTAACGTTTTGCCTTCAAAATGTTACAAACAGTGTCTATGCACAAGATATTGCGGTACAGTACGATCCTGCAGCCTTTGACTTCGTGTCAGCCTTACCAGCAAAGGATACGCTCAGCATCGTTGAGAAGAAGAACGACGGTGCAGGCCATCTTCGGTTGATCGTAGCCAGCCAAGGCGCAACAAATGGCGTATCTGGCACACAACCCGTCATACAACTTGTGTTCAAAGCGAAGGACACAACAGTCACGAAGCAGGTAACATTTACCGTTCAGCAAGCCACCCTTGCCAATGAAGAAGGCATGGAGTTAAGTGCTGCGGCCTCCACGCTGCTTGCCCAGGTGATTCCGCAAATTGTAGGCAAACCGGGCGACATGAACAATGACGGCAAATACTCCATCGGTGACCTTGCGATCATCGCAGCGAATTATGGTAAGACATCGGCGAGTCCGGATTGGAGCAAAATTGCGATTGGCGATATCGATCATAACAATGTCATTGATATTGATGATCTCGCTTGGGTTGCGAATAAAATTCTTAACTAATCAAGAATGAAAAGACGCCTGCGGATGAAATGTCGCAGGCGTCTTCTTGTGCTATCGTATACTGACTTTATACTGCCGCAGCCAAGTGTCCACTTGAATCAGGTAAGCGAATAATTGCGGGCCACTCATGAGTTGACCGAACCATGGAATGTTCGATTTAGCTTCATCCGAGGCAGCCAGCTCGCGCAGCTTCTTCACATTGATGAGCGGGAGCAGAGGGGAGGACGGATCATCGACGATTTCGAGGAACCATCGTTTGACTGCGGTGAGATAGTTCGGATTATGCGTTTTCGGATAAGGGCTTTTCTTACGTGTGATCACATCGTCCGGGACAATGCCGTGCAGCGCTTTGCGAAGAATGCCTTTCTCTCTGTCGCCAGCGGCTTTAATCTCCCACGGAATATTCCAGACATATTGAACAAGGCGGTGATCACAGAACGGGACGCGAACTTCAAGTCCGACGCCCATACTCATGCGATCTTTCCGATCGAGCAGGGTCGGCATGAAGCGGGTAATATTCAGATAGGACATCGTGCGCATCTTGCGCTGCTGCTCTGTCTCGCCTTGGAGATGCGGGACTTCCGCAATTGCTTGGCTGTATCGGTCACCAAGGTATGGGAGCGGTTCGATCCAGTCATGAATTTCAGGCGAGAGCAGATCCGCGCGCCAACTCGAGGCGAGTGACCAAGGGAAGGTCCCAGCATTCAACGCTTCTTCGCGATGGAACCATGGATAACCGCCGAAAATTTCATCCGCCGCCTCGCCGGAGACGGCTACGGTGATTTCTTTTTTAATTTCCTGGCAGAATAAGTATAACGATGCGTCGACATCCGCCATACCGGGTAAATCTCTTGCCTTCATCGCGGGGAGCAGCGCATCGACTACTTCAGGGGTATCGAATTGAATCCAATGATGTTTCGTACCGAGATGTTCGCTCATCCTCCGGATCCAAGGAGCGTCAGCATTCGGCTGAAAGGTATTTGCGGTAAAATATTTGTCATTGTCGACGTAGTCCACCGAAAATGTAGCCAGCGTGCCTTTGCCCATCCGATTATTGTAGAGGACAGCAAGGGCAGTCAAGGCGCTTGAATCTAGACCGCCTGATAGGAGCGTGCCAATCGGAACATCGGAGACGAGCTGCCGCTCAAGGGTATCCTGCAGCAATTCCCGGACGCGTGTGGCGGTTGCATCCACATCATCTTCATGCGGAATCGCTTCGAGCTTCCAATAGACCGAAATATGCGATCCATGATGATCATAGATAAGGCAGTGTCCCGGACGAAGCTCAGAGAGCTGGCTATATACACCATGTCCTGGTGTTCTTGCGGGTCCGACGATGAAGATCTCCGCTAGCCCTTCGGCACGCACCACGGGTTCAATCGTTGGATGCGCGAGGATTGCCTTCGGTTCAGAACCGAAGAGGAACATGCCGTTCACTTCGGCATAGAAGAGCGGCTTCACGCCCAGACGATCGCGCGCCATGAAGAGATGCTGCTCCCGCTCATTCCAGATCGCAAAGGCGAATATGCCATTGAACCGATCTAGACATGCTGGTCCCCATTCGATATAAGAGACGAGAAGGACTTCGGTATCGCATGACGTCTGGAATGTATGTCCCCGAGACTCCAGTTCTTTGCGCAGCTCCAATGTATTGTATAATTCGCCGTTATAGACAAGGGCATATCGATCATCTCCGGTTGTTCGAATCATCGGCTGGGCCCCGTTCTCTGGATCGATGACGCTTAGTCGTCGATGCCCAAGGGCACAGGAGCCGGAAATCCACGTACCGGATGCGTCAGGACCGCGTTCCGACAAGGTTTCCGTCATATTTTCTAGAATGGTCGAATCCTGCGTGAGATCTTTTTGCCAGTTGATCCAACCTGTAATTCCGCACATCTTCGCTCATCTCCTTCGTGATGAAAATTCATTTTTGTTATGTCAGGTTTTTTCCGGCGACTCAGGAATGTTTCTAGGTATATGCGTCCCTGTAGAATAAAATGTATGTCCGTAAGGATACCCTATGAAAATTGGGGCGGAGGCGAATTTCGCTCGCACCAAGGTGGGAGGTGTGACGAGTGGCTGAGAAGTTTAAGAAGAACAAGGGTAATAAATTCGCGAATCAGGCGGAATTTGCAAGTGAAGTGGTGGCTAAGAATGTGAAGCAAGAAGCTCAGAACAATCCCAAAGACAGAATTTAATTGAAGTACACAGATGAAAACCGGCTTACCCGTACGTAGGGGAGCTGGTTTTTTTAATGTGCAAGACAGACACCACATGCCCAGACCACGAGTAGGATGATTCGAGTACACAGATGAAGGAGAGGGACGTACATGACAGACACGCTTCCTCCACTCGAGGATTCATCCGCGCTGCTGGAGAGATTGGGCAGGCGATACTTATTATTAAATTCAGTGAATGAAGCGGGCGTTCCGCAGCGTCCGCATTGTACTTTCCTCATCCGTAGCACGCGTCAAGACTGGACGGAAGCCAGTATTGCAGAGATTAAATCGATGAAAAAGGCGACGGATCAGCTGTTTGTGGTTCCGACAGCCTCTCATTTAGCTAATGGTCCGTATAGCATCGGCTTCCGCATCGGCGTGGATAGCTTGAACAGCGCGCTGTTGCAAGCAACAGGAGAATTTGTTGTCGTCGTACAAGATCGAATTCGTCTCTCGCCACAGTGGTTAGATCGGATGATGTGGCCTTTTCTTGATGATGAGCGCATTGGTATGACAGCCCCTTGTTCCATCTTAGAGCGAAATCAGGCAAGACGAGCGCCATGGATTGATTCGGAAGCTGCGCTGCATGCCTATGCACGCGAACAACATGAGGCTGCATGCGGCGTCTTGCTGGGTGCAGGGTGGGTATCTGGCTGCTGTGCAATCATTCGTCGCAGCAGCTTGGAGCATGTCGGCGGTGTAGATGATCGAATTCAGCATGAAGAGCTGCAGTTCGTAGACTGGTGCTTACGAATACGCGGGCAAGGGTACAGCATCCATTATTGTATGGATGTCTATGTGCATGCTTTGTTCGACACCTTGGATCGGTATCGTGTTGAAGATACCGGATCACAGAAGGTGTGGGAATATTTTTGCCGGAAATGGGAGATCCCAGCGCTTGTGGAGTCTGGGCAAGAATACTGGGGGCATATCGAGCAGATGGCCTCTCATCAACTACGGCAACAGCCGATGCTGCTGTTGGATCACGTGGGGGCTGAACAACCGCTCGTGACTTGCCTCTTCAGCGTTCGTCCAGATATAGATGAAGTTGCGGAGACAGCTTGGCTCGAAGCTCTCGCCGAACAATCTTATCCTCATACCGAGTGGATTGTGATCCGGGAAATTGTTGCTGGAGATATGGGAAAGGCCGAGGAGAGATATGGCATATTCTGTAAATATCCGGCGATGACCGCATACGTTGTCGTGCGGGCTGGGGATACCACCGGGGCAGCGGTTCAAGCTGCGTGCAGGTTGGCTCGTGGTCGCTATATCGTTAAGCTGGATATGGAAGAAGCCTACCCCAGTTATTATCTCGCGAATTGGGTTCATCAACGGTTCATAGAAGGCGGGTGATTAGGGATGAGGATCGAAGTGACGGTGTTCAGTGAAGAAGTTATAGGTCGCGGGGGCGATGCTGCGGATGCTGCGGATGCTGCGGATGCTGTACATTTATCCCGTCTGATTGGTCTGCTGCCGGAGGGATCACACTGGTCTCACTGGCAGGATACGAATCTGAAGGACCAGACGCCAGGTGAAGAGACGGAACAGAAGCAGGTCGCCATTGTGACCGATCCGATGCTCTTCCAGCAGGTTCGAAGGATGAAACCGGATCATATCATTGCCATGTTATCGCCTTGTCCGAGCGGTGTCCAGCAGGAGGAATGGTCGCTAATGCGTCAGCTGCTCTGCGCCTATGCAGATATGGTCTGCTCGGCCTCCGAGCGAATCTATCTGGAAGAATGCTTCAGGCGGGACGGCGTTTTCTATTTACATCGCAGCACAATGATGTCATATGGCATGGGGAAGGACATGAATGGAGAAGTCATCTACTTGCGGGATGACGAGCTGATCTGGAAGCAGGCCGTTGAGCTTATGCTCGATGGCGGTGAATATATGCCGCTTATGGCCCAGCAGTGGCAATGTCGACAAGCCTGGTATGAAGCGATGCAGCGGAAGTCGAGTCCGCATGAGCTCATTCACTTCATGCAGGCTTCCTATGCGTATTTGCTGCATGAAGACGATGCCGCTAAGGCATGGATTCAGAAGGCATGTGATGTGGCTGGCATCCGGACGGCTACCGAGCAAATTAGTCCTTATTATCATTTTCTGGCAGCGATCGCAGCTCGGAGGGGGCATGTTGCAGAAGCGCTTCATTATTATGAAGCGATGGCGCACTTGCCGCAAGAGCGTGGTCACTATGAACAGCTCGCAGCATTCTATGCACAAGGAGAAATGACCCTCCTTCGCGCGCAGGTGCTGCGGTTGAATGAGGATCACAAGTATGTGACCGATTTGATCCGCGGTTCACGATAGAAGGAGCAGCATCGGAAAGGTATAGGTCAGCGGGAATGCTGCCCGTGTATCGTGGTCGGCTGCCATTTGAGCCGTTAGGGAGACAAGGGCCGCATCAGGTACGGCGGAGGTTGTCATCGCAGCGGCTTCCCGTAGCCACAGATAGGACAAGCCCCATACTTTGCCTGCTGAAGCCAATGCGGCGAATGTTAAGAGTTCCGTGTGTTCTGGCGAGGACTGTCTAGCTTTTCTAGCGTTGTACAGATGACATAACTCTTGAAGTACGTGGGGTGGTGCTTGCATGAGGCCAAACACAAGGGATAACGGCAGTGCTGGTAAGGGTTCGGGTTGTTGCATTCGGTTCGATACGAGCCGCAGGAGAGAAGACCATGCCGAGATTTGAGTGGTCATCTGGAGACATTGCAGCCATTCGGCGGAATGCGCAATCGGTTGATTCCATTCATGTTCTTGGATATCAGAGGATAACAGAGTTTTAACGGCATGGGTCCATCGTGGCCCGATAGCTTCGAGGCACTGCCAAATCTGTGCCATTTCTTCCTTCGTGAAGTCCATAAGGCACTGCTGCAGAACAGCATATTGCAGGACGAGGGGATCTGCTGCTGCGCCATTGTTCGCCATTTCCTTCAACACCTGTAAGCCCTGCGTTTCTCCTCTCTGTAAGGCTGCAATGACGCGGAATAGCGTAGCGTGCGACGGAGCTATGCCTGCCTGTAACACCTTGGCTTCGAAACGATCGATGAATGCAAGCAGAACTTCAGGCTGTCTAACGTTCAGCATAACGGGCAGTAAGTTGTGCCAACACTGCGCAGACATTGAAGCAGTTGGTGAACCATCGAGAAATGCAGGAAGCTCGGCAAGACGCTCCGATGCAGCGAGCAAGGTAACATATCGCAGCCAAGCGATGGGCTGTGCTGCAGGATAGCGCAGGGCGGCTTCGTAATGCAGCACAGCGGTCGCGAAATCAAGCCTTTGCTCACAGACAAGGGCTGCGGAGAGGTGTGTACGATATGTTCCCGTACCTGCTATTGTCGTATATCGCCGTCCTGCAGGTCCGATAGCAAGGGCTTGCTGCAGCGCCTCATAAGCGGCTGTTAAATCGCCTTGCGCCGTGAATAACTGTGCCTGAAGCTCCCATAAATCCGTAAAGTCAGGGAAGAAGTGAAGCGCTTGGTCAACTAATGTTCGCGCCTCCATGTATTCACCAGTTTCGCGGGAAGCATAGATCGTTTTAAGCCACAGATCCGATGCATAGCCGACATCCAGCGGAATTGCTTCCAATAAGGGCACAAATACACGTAGTGCTTCCTCGTAGCGTTCCTGCTGGAAATATTCCGTACCGAGGGCATAGCTCAGTTGCAATTGATTCGGGTACAGCTGCAGCGCCTTTTGGATTATGCTCAGATTCCGTTCATTTTTATGTTTCCGTTCAATGACTTCCGGTAAATAGCCATAGTGCAGAATGCGCAGGTCCGTGAATGGCACATGTCCTACTTGTTCAGCTTGGATACTCTCGTATACTTCTTCGTGGATGAGTCCGCGGAATCGGATACGAGGATCGTTACGGAACAGCCTGCATACGGCGTCTGTAGCATAACTAGGCTCGGGTGCAAGATGATAGAAGTTCACGAGCTGGAGAGACCAGCCTGCGACATCGTCGTGACTCATGAGTAGCCGCAGTTGTTCCGGCGTCCAATCATCGCAACGCTCATCGGCGTCGAGAACAAGAATCCAAGGTGCCGTCGCAACGGATAGCCCGATATTCCGCATGGCTGCAAAATCGTCAAGCCAGTCCGTCTCGATAAGCTGAGCGCCGTATTGTCTTGCAATCTCCTGTGTCCCATCCGTTGAGCCTGTATCGACGATAATGATCTCTGAGACCAGCCCTTGTACCGATTGGAGGCAAGCGTCCAAGTGCATCGCTTCATTTTTCGTGATCATGCAGAGGGAAAGGGGGAGTGAGGACATCAGGACCAACCTCCTAACGGGAGAAATGGAAGGGATAAGCGTGTGCTGCGCAGCAGCCTGTCATTGGGAGAGTCCGCTTGAAGCTCGGCAAGGCGAGCATCGGCCCACTGCAATAAGACAACAGCAACTGCAGAAGAAGTGGATGGTTCTTCCGAACGGCGGAAGACATTGAGCTGCTGAAATGCAGCAGTTCGATTCCCGCAGCTGTACTGCTCGATCATCGATAGAATTTCTGATGCAGGTGGATATGGCCGTATGTTGTGCAAGGACGGCGTTCGTAGCGCCTCGTAACAACCTTCGGATGCGAGAAGATCCCGAATCGGTTGCACGTCCACAGCAGGGAAGCATTCCTGCAGCTGCACGATATACTTCGCAAGACCTGTCGGCTCCTTCGCGCACTTGAATAATCGAACGACGCGCTGCAGAGGAAGGATCCAGCTCGGGTGCCGCTCGAGTGCCTGCGTGAACCAGTGAATGGCCTGAATATCATTGTACAGATCCTCATAGCACTGTCCGAGTGCATAGCAAGTTAAGTATGTTCCCGTACCGGATTCCGAATGAAAATGGACGGGAGGCGGACCAAGCGTTAGTGCTTCAAGCAGTACCTGTACCGCTTGTTCCGGTCTGCCCGTAAGCCGAAGACAAGTGGCTTTCTGTTCACGGAGATCGGTGTAATCGGGGTATTGGGTGATGCCTTCATCGCATACCGCGATCGCTTCCGACCAGCTCTGCAGCTGAATGCGGCAGAGAATGATATATTTAAGCACGAGATGATAATAACTCGTTAGGTCGTTCAGCTGACTGCGGGCTTGCTGTAGGAGATCAAGCGCGGGATGAAAAGCTCCAGATCGCATATGCTCCACAGCGAGGTTGAACTTAAGGAATGGATTCTGAGGATCTTCGGCTAACGCTTCAGTAAGTAGAGATGAATTTCGTTGTACCTTATTTTTGCCTACGACCTGTTCTTTGAGATACCCGTAATGGTGAATGATGACCTCTGTCATTTGGAATACGGCATCCGGGTTATGCTGCGTGATGGATGTTGTGATCTGTTCATGGATGCGGCCAGAGAATCGATGTTCAGGCCGATTTCGGAACATGCGAATAATTGGATTTCGAACGATCGAATCGTCTGCCGGGTTGTTGCTGCTATGATTCCAGACGTGCAGGAAGAAGCCTTCTGGCAGGTGGTGCTGCGCATAGTTGCGAAGCAGCGCATGGGAATCTTCATCTAGTCGTTCATCGGCATCGAGGAAGAGAATCCAAGAACCGGTGGCGTGCATCAGCGCAACATTTCGTGCATCTGCAAAATCATCATGCCACGCATGCTGGATGACGATGGCGCCGAATTGCTCTGCGATTAGGACTGTCTCATCGGTCGAGCCTGTATCGACAATGATAATCTCGTCTACGCTTCGAGATGCGCTCTCGAGACAGGCGGGGAGTGAGGCGGCTTCATTTTTAACAATCATGCATAAGGAGATGGTAGAGTTTCCTGTGGTCAGAGCATTGTTCGTAGGCTGTGCCATTTGTTCTCCTCCTCTATTCCATCCATTCGGCTTTGCGCTGACGGACCCGCTCGGTATGGTCCGGATCGACCTTCGTTCGCCACGGTAACCGTTCAAGGAGATGGATGCTGTTTTGCAATTTGGCGATATGTTCAGGAACACCCTTGGCATGAGGGTTGTGTCCCATCGTATCGTGAGCGGATTGCAGCGATAGCTGTAGATAACAGAAAGCTGCGGCCGTCTTGGCATCTAAGTGATCAGGATGATCTTCGATAAGACCTTCAAGGAGGCCAGCGGCTTGCCAATAATGCTGTTTTCGCAGCAGAATTTGCGCGAGCATGAACAACCCTTCGGTGTCTAGACATTGATGCTCCATCGCGTGAAGGAAGCCTTCAGCCGATTTCTGGATGTAGCCGCTGAGGAATAGGATCTTCGCATAGATCAATTCAGGCGATGGTTGCGGCGGCGCATCTTTCAACGTAATGAAGCAGCGGGCAAGCTCGAATTGCTGATATCGAACCGCGAGCTCTGCGAGCTGACGGATGATGGTATGGAGCGGGGGATCTTCAGACGGCGCTAAGTCGGAAGACGTTGGTTCCGCTGGGGATAGACCGTATATGTGAAGCTGTTCTATGATCTCTGTACGCGTCTGAGGAAAACCTGAAACGACCCAAGTGCAGAATGCGATTCGTAATACAATCTGTTGTTTCTCCTCTACCATCGTCGCTAGTTCGAGTAGTTCAGTCAGACATCGACGTGCCGTGAGGTGCAATCCCAAATGAATCAGGGCGTCGGCATAATAGAATCGGAGTACTGGATGTTCGCGGTAATGCGATCTACATTGTTGTTCGAGCAAGGGATACGCTCCCATCTTGCGTAAGATTCGTGCGATTAGGATATAGTCCTCGGATTGCTGCGGTGGGGCAGTGGCACACATGTGACTCCATATTTCTTCATCCGGGACTTGCAACTGCTGGAGCGTTTCAACGAGTCCACTCCATGCGGGTTCATACTTGGGCGACAAACTTAACGCTTGAGTGTAGAGCTGGACGGCGTCTGTGAATTGCAATGAGCGCCTGGATAGATCGCCCATCGCCGTTATGGAGCGCGTTCGAATACCTGATTCAGATACATAGATGTTGGTTGTCTGCATGGCGGCTTGCTGGTAAGCGAGATAGGCTTCTTCCCACCGTCCCTGCGACTCGAATACCATGCCGTACAGCGCATGCAGATCGGCATATTCGGAATAGCGGGTCAGTTCAGCATCCAGCAGCTGGGCGGCCTCTTCGATTCTCTCCAACTCGATATAAATTTTCGTTAGATCCCGGATTAGCGTCGAGCGATAAGGGGATTGTGGCGGGGCAATGGCGAGTGAACGATGGAACCAGTCTACAGCTTGGGGAAGGTCTCCTTCCTGGCAAGAAGTCACACCAAGATGGTAGAGATAGAAAGGGTCATCTGGCGATTCTTGCAGCGCTAGTTCCAGTATTCTGCGATTGCGTGCGACCTTCTCTTGCTGCTGTAAGAATTGAGGCAAATACCCGTCATGTTGGATGCGCATCGTGGATGGAGCGATGACAGCGTCTGGATGATGAGCGAGAATGGAAGGTCCAATCTGCTCATGGATTCTTCCTTGATAACGTGTTGTCTGTTGATTGCGGAACAATCGGATGGAAGGGTGCGTAATCCGTTGATTGCCCGAAGAATCAAGGACACTCTCGATGAAGAACTCATACGCTTCGATGGATGTATCTTCTTGCTCCTCAATGAGTCTGCGAACGGTCCCCAGCGAACAGAGCAGCTGCTCGTCGGCATCTAAGGTGAGGATCCAGTCGGTCGTAGCCGCCTCGAGCCCGGCATTCCGCGCGGCTGCGAAATCATCGATCCAGGGGAAATCGATGAGCGTTGCGCCATATTGCGCTGCGATGAGTTTGGTATGATCCGTAGAACCTGTGTCTACAAGGATCAGTTCATCGGCTCCTTCGACGGATTGGAGACAGTTGGGTAACGTATCTGCTTCATTACGAACGATGAGATGTACACCTAGACTTAGGGGCATGCGGTTTCCTCCTCCATTCGATGTGTACGCATAGCAAAGAGTACATGACTTACGTTCCATGTACTCTAACTGATTATGCTATGGATCATAAGTTGTTTCGAGTGAATCACGTTTACGTTCCTTGCGCGTTGAAAATAACATCAATCGTCGAGGTGCCTAACGTCGTCTGATAAGCGACACGCGTGTATTTCAGAAATCTTGCGGCGACAAGCACGTCGGTCGAGCCGCTGGCAATGCTTAGTCCTTGGGAATCGACATAGTAGTTCACGCCATCAGCACTAACCTGAATTTGCGTTAATACCGGATTCGCTCCTTTGTTATAGACGAAGAAGGAGTAGACGCCGAGGTGGCTTGTTGTAACGGCTGCCATTGGCGTTAGTGCAGTTGTAACAGGATTATTCAGAACTTGGGATTCAATGAAACTCTTTTGCGAGATCGATGTGACGCTGGAGAGTGTACCTGTGGTAATGGTCGCACCGAGCACGCTGTTGATCGTACCTGATAGGAGCGTTGTTAGAGTCCCTGCTGTGATGGTCGCACCAAGCACATTATTTACAGTAGTCAATGTACCTGCGGTAATGGTCGCACCGAGCACGCTGTTGATCGTACCCGATAAGAGTGTTGTTATAGTTCCTGCAGTGATCGTTGCCCCAAGGACATTATTTACAGTAGTCAAAGTCCCCGCTGTAATGGTTGCCCCAAGCACATTATTTACGGTAGTCAGAGTCCCCGCAGTAATGGTCGCACCGAGCACGCTGTTGATGGTACCCGATAAGAGTGTTGTTAAAGTTCCCGCAGTGATCGTTGCCCCTAGGACATTATCGACGGTGGTCAATGTACCTGCGGTAATGGTCGCGCCGAGCACGCTATTTACGGTATTCAGTGTACCTGCGGTAATGGTCGCACCAAGCACATTGTTTACGGTAGTCAACGTACCGGCTGTAATGGTTGCCCCAAGTACGCTGTTGATGGTACCTGATAAGAGTGTTGTTAAGGTTCCCGCTGTGATGGTCGCGCCGAGCACACTGCTGACGGTTCCAATATTGAGGATACTATTGATCGTGCCTACGTTAACGGTCCCGTTAACGACATTCACGTTGAGATTCCCGTTACTATCGGTCGCGATGATATGATTGTTGCCGACGGAATCTTGTCCATATATCAACGTGCGAAGATTATCGGGATCGGTCTGAAATACATTATAGTTAGGCACATGAATCATCCTTTCCGGCTGCTTGCAGCGTCCCTGAAGTTATATCATTATGCTACGCTGTAACAAGGACGAAGTCGTGTGCGGCATCCTATGGATTGCAAAATGTACACTAACCTAGTATTGGGATTGAAAATAGACATCGGCGGAGCTTGCGCTGCCACCAGATTCAGTGGTCAAGGTAAGCCGCGTCCATTTCAGGAAATGCATCGGATTAATGACCTTCATGGAGCCTGTGGGTACGGTATATTTTTGATCAATGGCGAATTGAATCGCGTTGGGGCTTACTTCTAATACAGCGAGGATAGGGTTCGGTCCATGATTCATGATGGCGTAGGATAGGAGTGTGGTTAAGGATGTATTCTGAACGGGGAGGGTAACGCCATTTGCAGTCACCTGCAGCCCTAAGAACTGCTGTTCCGAGAATGTATGCTGGCAGGTAGGTTCATTGACGATGCGAATCGCATGTTTGGGTGATTTGGAACCCTTGCGGCGGCCAGATTTCGGCCGCTTACGGACTCTTTTTCGGACAGGTGCGCAGGTTGAGCGTATGGATGCATCTTTTTTTGTTGCCACGGTACCCATCCTTTCAAAGACGATCGCTTCATTACTATATGGAAGTTCCCGATAGATGGTGACAGTGGCCGTGCATTCCTACGCGGTTTGGCTGGGGATCTCGGGGGAGACCTTTGCATCTTTGGTTCGTGTGCTTAATGTATAAATGAGAATTCCGAACAGGATGACGCAGGAGCCAATCCATTGTTCGAAAGTAAGTTTGTCGCCTAAGATCAGATACGCCAGAATACATGTGCCGACAGGCTCACCCAGAATACTCATCGAGATCGTCGATGCGCTCATCCAACGGATTAGTCCGTTCATTACCGTCTGGCCGAATAGTGTAGGTATGATCGCAAGCCCTAGGAATAGAAGCCAATCTTGATCCGCATATCCGCTAAAAGATGTACCCAGGGCAGCGCAATAGAGCGCGAGGAAGACGCTGCTGCTCAGATAGACGATGAATGTATAGACCGGCAGCGAATACACCTGACGAACTGATTTGCCAATGAGGAAATAAATCGTAATGACTGCCGCGCCTAACAACGCGAGTACATCGCCAAGTAGTGCAATCCCTCCAATACGGAAATCCCCAATGCCGATAATGAAACTCCCGATGATGGACAGAATGCCGCCGATAATGGCCATTTTGCGCAGACGTTCTCCGAATAAGAAATAGCTCCCGGCAAAAGCGAATATAGGCTGCAGCGTCACGAGCACCGTCGAGCTGGCGACACTGGTATACCGTAGCGATTCGAACCAGAGCGCGAAATGGACACCAAGCAATACACCCGACAGGATCATGGTATAGAGCTCGCGACGTTTCATAGACCGAAACTCAGCTAGGCTGTGTTTATTTAACAAAAGCCAAGGGAGAATCAATACCGTGGAGAACAGCATGCGATAGAAAGCAACGATCGGCGCGGGAGCAGTCGAAAGTTTCACGAAAATGGCCGAGGTAGATAGAGCAGCAACACCAATAAATAGAGCGATATATAAATAAATGGATCGAGGTTTGATCACGTGCTTAGGCCTCCGATAATTCAAATGTAAATTGCCGTACTCAGTCTATCTTTTCCCCCGAATCCCGTCAAGCAGGAAGAGACTATGGATGTTCATAGGTTGTTCATATTTTCTTGCTAGACTGATGGAAGAATAGGCGAGAGGGGTATGAAAGATGAAGAAAAAGATTGGGATCGTTATCATTTCGGTGGTGATCCTCGGGGGACTTATATTCGGTTATAACTTGTATGCGAAGGGTCAAAAAACGGAGCCGGTCGTTCAGATGTCGGCAAAAGCCTCGAGGACAGACCTTGTTGTGAAAGTGTCCGGTACGGGAACCGTATCGCCTGTCAATCAAGCGACCGTGAAATCCTCCGACTCGGGCAAAATCAAGAGCATCACATTCAAAACAGGACAAAAGGTCAAGAAGGGTCAGGTTCTGGTCACGTTCGAACAAGATGACATGAGCTCACAGGTTCGCAAATCCGAGCTGCAAATTCAGCAGAAGCAGATGGATTATGATGCGCTGAAGCAGAAGTTTATGCAGGCTTCTGACGAAGAGCGCGATGCGATGAAGACGCAGATTGAGCAGAAGAAGTTGGATATCGAGGTTGCGCAGCTGGATTTGAAGGATTTGCAAGCGAAGCAGAAGGAGACGGCGGATGTTGTCTCTCCAATCGATGGCACGGTTGTTACCAGCGATATTCATGTCTCTGACCAAGTATCGCCGAATACCGTCTTAGCGGAAATCACGGACTATGATCATCTGGAATCCGTTGTTCAGATCGACGAGCTGGATATCGGCAAGGTCAAGACCGGACAGAGCGTGGAGATGACGCTCGATGCGGTAGCGGATCAAGTGGTGCAAGGGAAGGTGACCACGGTATCTCAGGAAGGAACCGCACAGAACGGCGTTGCGAGCTTCGACGTCTCCATTGGGCTCGATAAGTCTGATGCAATCAAGGTCGGGATGTCCCTGCAAGCCGATATTATTGTAGAAAAGAAAGAAAACGCAGTGGTCGTGCCGATCGAAGCCGTTCATCAATTCGGCGGCAAGTCGTATGTGCAGCTGGCATCCAGCGGAACACAAGCGCAAAAGGGAGAGTCTGCGGCAGCGAAGGACAACACCAATAATAAGTTCGCGCCACCTGAAGGGAACCAGCCAGGCAGCGGAGGCGCGAACACAGGCCGAGGCGCGCGCAATGCTGCAATGATGCAGAATATGAAAGAGATTACCGTCGGCATTCATAATGAATCTTATATTGAAGTTCTGAGCGGACTAAATGAAGGCGAATCCGTGCTGCTTCCTGCCGTCGCGGCTTCGAAGACGGGCGCGGTTCAAATGCAAGGCGGCTTCGGAGGCTTTGGCGGAATGGGCGGCATGGGTGGCGGCCAAGGATTCCGTCCGGAAGGCGGCATGGGCGGCGGCACGCGAAGCACACAGCGAATTGGCAGCGGCGGGGGCGGTACGCGATGAGTTCCACAGTCACTACGCCAGTAACGCAGCGCAAGCCATTATTGAAGCTTGAAGACATATTCAAGCGGTATGTCATGGGCGGCGAAGAGGTAACGACGCTCGAAGGCGTCTCGCTTCAAATTCATCAAGGGGAATTTGTGGCCATCGTCGGCCCTTCCGGATCAGGCAAATCGACCCTCATGAATATGATCGGCTGCCTCGATGTTCCGACGAGCGGTTCGTATTGGATTGACGGCCAAGAGGTCAGCCGAATGAAGGATGGTCAACTCGCCGAAATTCGCAATCAGAAGATCGGCTTCATTTTTCAGAGCTTCCACTTGCTATCCGCTCTCTCGGCGCTGGAGAACGTCGAACTGCCGCTCGTGTACCGCGGCATGTCGGCTAAGGCGCGCAAGGAGCAAGCGCAGCAAGCGCTTCGCGAGGTGGGACTCGAGGAGCGCATGCATCACCGTCCCTCCCAATTATCTGGCGGTCAGCAGCAGCGGGTTGCGATTGCTAGAGCGCTCGCAGGCCAGCCGCCGATTCTGCTCGCCGACGAGCCGACAGGCGCACTCGATACGAAGACGGGGCTCGAAGTGATGCAGATGATTCACAGCCTTCATCGCAAAGGACACACGATCGTACTCATTACCCATGATCCCCAGATTGCAGCGCAAGCGGAGCGGGTGATTCACATTGTGGATGGTCAAATTTCACATATGGAGGTGACGCAGCATGAAGCTGACCCAAGCATTTAAGATGGCCTGGAAAAGTATTCTATCGAACAAGACGAGGACATTGCTGACAATGCTGGGCATTATTATCGGTGTCTCCTGCGTTATTCTCCTCGTCTCCGTTGGGCAAGGCGCGACGAGTGCCGTCACGGCGCAGGTTCAGGGATTAGGTTCAAATTTGCTCTCCGTATCCATCAGCGGGCGGGGGGTGCAGACATCGGTGTCCTACGAACAAGCCCAATCCTTTGAAGAGATCGAAGGGGTCAATGCGGTAGCACCGACGGTGAGTGGCAATGTGCAGGCGAAGAACGGGAATAAGAATGTGAACGTCTCGGTAGAAGGCATCACGGCAGATTATGAAGAGGTCCGCTCGACGAAGGTGCAGAGCGGGCGGTTCATCCTCCCGATCGACGTGGATTACTCACAGAAGGTCGCACTGATCGGTACGGAGACGGCGACGGATCTGTTCGGCACGAGCGATCCTGTCGGCTCTTATGTGATGCTGAACGGAATGCGCTTCAAGGTGGTCGGATTACTGGAAGAGAAGAGCACCTCGAACAATACGATCAAGGTTCCGCTCACGTCTGCACAGCGATTATTGCGTTCCAAAGGAATACGTACAATTTATATGCAGGCCGAGACGGGAGATCTGACGTCTATTGTTAAGGCGCGTACGGAACAGAAATTAAGCCAGATCTTCCGATCTACCGATGATAGCTATACGGTAACCGATCAGAAGGAGATGCTCCAGACGGTTAGCTCGATAACGGATACCTTATCCCTTGCGCTAGGCGGTATTGCAGGAATTTCCTTGATCGTAGGCGGTATCGGAATCATGAACATTATGCTGGTCTCGGTGACCGAGCGAACGCGCGAGATCGGGATACGCAAGTCCGTTGGGGCGAAGAGGCGCGATATTCTGCTGCAATTCCTGATCGAGTCGATCGTGATTAGCGGGATCAGTGGCATTATCGGAATTCTCGTCGGACTTGGCGGCGGGGTGCTCGTAAGTAAGATTACGACGCTTACGGTACAAGCATCGCTCAATATTATTCTGATCTCCTTCGGATTCTCTGTCTTTATCGGTGTATTCTTCGGCATCTTCCCGGCGAATAAAGCAGCAAATTTGAAACCAGTGGATGCCCTGAGGTACGATTAAGGGAGTAGGCATATAACGGATCGAACATCGAGAAGGGGAAGGGGTGTGCGAAAATTGAGACAGCCACGCGTCCTTGTGATTGAGGATGATGAATATATTCGCGATTTACTCTCCTTATATTTGGATAAACATCAATTCGATTATGATATGGCGGAGACGGGGAATGAGGGGGTTGAGCTCTTCCTCGCCAATCCGCCTGATATTGTACTTTTGGATATTATGCTGCCGGAAATGGATGGCTTCGAGGTATGCAGAGAAATTCGCCGGTATAACAATGTGCCGATTCTGATGATCACCGGAAAAGGCGAGAGCTACGATAAACTGAAAGGCTTTGAGCTCGGTGCAGACGATTATATCGTCAAGCCCTTTGACCCCAAGGAGCTGATCGCACGAATCAAGGCTGTGCTGCGCAGAACGCAAGCAGGGCTGGTACAAGAAATTATCCAGTATCCGGGTTTAACCATTCGGATGGACGAGAACAAACTTGTGCTAAACCATGCGGAATATATGCTGCCGCCCAAAGAAATGGAATTGCTGCATCGGCTCGCGATTCATCCGAATAAGGTGTTCACGCGCGAACAGCTTCTCTATCAGGTCTGGGGGCATGACTATGCGGGTGATTTTCGCACGGTGGATGTGCATATTAAGCGGCTTCGCGAGAAACTTGGCGAGACCGAGCAGTGGCGGATCGTCACGATTTGGGGTGTCGGGTATAAGTTCGAGGTGACGATATGATGCGGATGCCGAAGCTGAAGCTGAAGTGGAAGTTCGGAATTTTCGCTAAAATATTGGTCACCATTCTCGGCTTCCTCTTCGTATCGATGCTAACGCTAGCACTGGTGTTCAACTGGTTCTTCCGCGGTGATCTATTGAATTCGCACCGTGATCAAGATATGCGACAGTTACAAGATATCACCAAATACATTGAGCAAGCCTATGCCGAAGGATGGAGCAAAAGCGCGGTCAACGCGGGGTTATCCTTAGTCGTCCCGAAGGAGATGCGTTCACTCTATCTCTTCGATCGGAAGACTGGGAGAGCCATTCTTCGAATTACGAACCCGCAGCGGCCTGATCTGCAACCGGATCCCTATCTGGTCAGAGAACTTATCAAAGACACGGAAATGACACACAGCAAATATATAATCGACAAAGAGGACGGCAAGGTCATGATCGCTGCGGGATCTGTGATGATCGACAACCAACCGAAGTGGACCGTTATGATCATCTCGCGGGCCTTCCAAGCGGATTTCTCCAGATCGAATAGCCGGATGGTGCTCGCGATTTGTGTCACCCTCATTGTGTCGTTTATTTTCACGCTGATCTTATCCCGGCAGTTGACCCGGCGGGTGAAGCAGCTGACCGCAGCGACACAAGCGATTGCCAAAGGGAATTTTAAACCGTTCATTCCACTGAAGTCCAATGACGAACTGGGTGAACTTGCGAACACCGTGCAGCAGATGGCACATGATCTGGAAGGCGTTGACCGGATGCGTAAAGACTTCATCGCGAATGTCTCTCACGACCTGCGTTCCCCGCTCACATCGATGAACGGCTATGTGGAGGCGATTCTGGATGGGACGGTGCCGGAACAGCGAACGAAGCATTATCTGCGTATTGTCAAAGATTTGAATACGCGTGTGATTCGATTGGTTAATGACCTGCTCGATATGAGCAAGATTGATCATGGACAGCTAGAGATGCAATTCCGCCCTTTTAACATCACGGAGACGATTCGCAAGGTGCTCGCAAGTATGGAGTCGCAATTTGTTAATCATCAAGTGATATTCCGCGTCTACCCGAAATCTGGCGCAGCTGTGGAAGGCGAGACGGAAGACATTGAAGTCTACGGCGATCCCGATCGGATTAAGCAAGTCCTGACGAATTTGATTCAGAACGCGATTGAATTCTCGCCGGATGGCAAGCCGATTCTCGTCGATTTAATCGCGGGCGACCAGGCTGTCATTGTCGTGAAGGACCACGGCATCGGCATGGATAAGGAACAGCTGGAACGGATCTGGGACCGATTCTATAAAGCTGATCAAGCACGAACAAGACGTAATGGAACCGGCATCGGACTCTCGATCGTCAAGACCATTATCGAACGTCACGGCACGACGATTCAGGCATCGAGCGAGCTTGGAGAAGGCACGCAATTTACATTCGCTCTACCGTATGCAAGTCATTCTGATTCATAAGGCATGAAGAATAGCTTAGGACACGGGATAAAAGGAGGTACTTAACATGATGGAAAAGTCAGTCCATTACGATCGAAGCAAGGAGAAGCGAAATCGGGATTTCATGGAGGAAGTGGCGCCGTATCTCGATGAGCTGCGCTCATATTGTGCATACGTTGCTGCATCGACTTGGGAAGGGGAAGACCTGTACCAGGAGGTATTGCTCAAAGCGTTCGTCTATCGCGCGAAGGTAAGCTGCAGTACGGTGCCATTTACGAAAGCGTATCTTTACCGGATGGCACAAAATATCTGGGTGGATATGTATCGTAAGCATCGAGGGCGAATCATCCCTTGTGAACAGATTGAGTTCAATGGCGTAGACTCGAACCGTTATGTGGAAGTACGCGAGCTGGTAGAGCACGTCGCTGATCAAGTTCCTGAGCACCATGTTGAGATGCTATTAATGCAGGATGTATTTCGTTATTCGATGGAAGAGATAGCACTTATGAATAATATATCGGTTCCGGCTGTAAAATCAGCGCTTCATCGAACACGGACGAAGCTTCGGTCAACGAAGCGATCCTATCACGTGAAGCCAAAAGATGCGAAGCATCCTGCTCGTGTCGAAGGCTGGGTCTACGCCGTATTGAAGGGGGACCCGAGCCAATTGTTATCGAATGTATCGCAAGGATAAGACCGAGAGGGCAGCTTGCATAGGGGCTGCTCTTTTTTATGTTCGAACGCAGGCTTTGATGTTATCGCTGTATTCGCTGGGGATCTTTTTATGTAGAATTTTGAAGAAAAATGGTATACAATGAATCTTGTCGTCTTTTTTAACAATCGTACGGAATTCCGCTTGCGGAAGAACCGGTATTAATAATCATTGGAGTGGGCAACATGAGCAGCAATAATCGAAATCCATTTTTTCCTCGTCTCGATATGGATCGGATCATGGGACTGATCGGTCAGATCGAATCCGAAGATGATAGAACCGGTGTAAAGGCAGAGGATCATCGTACGAAGGTAATTGAGCCGAAGAAACGTAGACGTCCGCAGAGCGTGGATGCGCTGCTGCATAGTGTTTTGAACAACTAATTGTAGAAGAGAATAAGATGTGGTGAAAATAAGCTGCCCAAAGGGTCATATGATATGACCTTTTGGACAGCTTATTTCTTTTTGTGTGCATGAATGGGCGTTTATTGCGTTATAAATCCACTTTAATAGGTATCATAAATATAAAATAATGCATTATATATTGTAATATGAGCATTATTTAGTTATATTTATGACATCATATTTAATTGGGAGGAAATGCGATGAATAGAGCAGTGATGGTGAACCGCAAGTGGGTATTTACTTTTCAAGAAGGTCATGCGAAAATGGTTGATTTGCTCGGCGGCAAAGGAGCGAATCTCGCAGAAATGACGCGAGCGGGTCTCGCAGTTCCTCCAGGATTTACGGTGACGACGGAGGCTTGTCTGACTTACTTCAAGGATGGCAATCGATTAAATGATGTCATGCTACATCAAATTCTAATGGGGTTAGCACAGCTTGAACGGGAGAAGGGGCAGGTCTTCGGGGAGCGGGATAAGCCGCTGCTCGTCTCGGTTCGCTCTGGTTCGGTTACTTCGATGCCAGGGATGATGGACACAATTCTTAATGTTGGGCTGAATGATGAGACAGTGGTAGGGATCAGCGAATTGACAGGCAATCCGCGCTTCGCCTTTGATTGCTATCGTCGATTGATCCAGATGTTCGGACATGTGGTGATGGGCGTTGAGTCACATCTGTTCGAACAGCAATTGGATCGAATGAAGACGCGTGAAGGGGTATTGCGAGATGAAGAAATTTCCGCAGCGGGGTTACAGCAGCTAGTACAGGAATATAAGCTGCTCGTCCTCCTGAAGACAGGCAAAGGTTTCCCTCAGAACGTTGTTGATCAGCTGCGACTCGCCATCGAAGCCGTATTCAGCTCATGGAATAATGCTAGGGCGCAGGTATACCGGCGAATGCACCGTATTCCGGACGACCAAGGAACGGCTGTGAACATTCAGAGCATGGTATTTGGGAATATGGGTGAGACATGCGGTACCGGCGTTGTGTTCACACGTAACCCATCGACCGGGGAGAATATACTCTTCGGTGAGTTTTTGCTTAACGCGCAGGGGGAAGATGTTGTTGCAGGCATTCGGACACCGATGCCCATCGCCATGCTGGAACAAGTCATGCCGGATGCGTATGACGAATTACAGCGTACCGTGAAGCAATTGGAGTTTCACTATCAGGATATTCAAGATATCGAATTTACGATCGAACATCATAAGCTGTACCTGCTGCAGACACGCAGCGGGAAGCGAAATGCACAGGCAGCGCTCAAAATTGCAGTGGATCTGGTGCATGAAGGCATCATTACGAAGCGACAGGCCATTGAGCGAATTGATCCGATGCACCTTGAACAGCTGCTGCATCGAGCCATTCGAGAAGATGCACAGCAAGCAGTGGCGAAGGGACTTCCTGCATCGCCAGGGGCTGCGGTGGGGCAAGTTGCACTGGATGCCGAGACGGCCGCGTTATGGGGCAAGGAAGGGAAGCGGGTGATTCTCGTTCGACCTGAGACGACACCAGAGGATATCGAAGGCGTCCTGGCCTCCGAAGGCGTGGCGACGCTCCGGGGCGGCATGACAAGTCATGCTGCGGTTGTGGCGCGGGGAATGGGGAAGCCTTGCGTCTGCGGCTGCGAGACAATCGAATTCCTTGCGTCGGAGCGCGGGATTCGAATCGGGTCGCAGACCATTCACGAGGGAGACTGGATGACAATCGACGGGCATCGTGGATTGATATGCCTAGGCGAGCTCGAACTGAAGGAACCGGAGATGACGGAAGCATTGATGGAATTGTTGGCATGGGCGGATGAGGTTCGTACCCTTCGGATCCTTGCGAACGCCGATCATCCGTATGATGCGCAGGTGGCTAGGCAATATGGCGCGGAAGGCATCGGACTCTGCCGTACGGAGCACATGTTCTTCGATAAGGAACGGCTCCCGATCGTACAGCGGATGATTCTCGCTGAGCATACGGATGCCAGACGGGATGCCTTGGCACAGCTGCTGCCGATGCAGCAGTCGGATTTCGAAGGCATGCTCGAGGCGATGAATGGCCTGCCTGTGACGATACGTCTGCTCGATCCGCCGCTGCACGAGTTTTTGCCGAAGCGGAAGGAACTGCAAGAGCGTCTGCAGCATCTGCGAGGTCTGCATGGGACGGACCAGGAGATCGCTGGCATCGAAGCGACGATGAAGAAAGTTGAGGCGCTGGAAGAAATAAATCCGATGCTGGGACAGCGCGGTTGCCGGCTCGGCATCGTCTATCCCGAAGTCTACGATATGCAGATCGAGGCGATCTTCAAAGCGGCAGCAAGCTGCTTGAAGCGCGGAATCGCTGTCCTCCCGGAGATTATGATTCCACTCGTCGGCCATGTGACGGAGCTGAAGTTCTTCCGCGAACGCATTGAGCAGATTGCAAGCGAGATGCTGAGCAAGAAGCAATTGCAGCAATGCGCCTACAGAGTCGGCACGATGATCGAGGTGCCGCGCGCAGCATTAACGGCTCATCAAATCGCTGTCCATGCGGATTTCTTCTCGTTCGGAACGAATGACCTGACCCAGATGACACTTGGATATAGCCGTGATGATGCGGAAGGAAAATTCATGTCGCAATATTTGGATCGTCGTATTCTTGCGCATAATCCTTTCCAGGTGCTGGACGAGGAAGGTGTCGGTCAGTTGATTCAGATCGCGAATACGACGGGCAAATCCGTGAAGCCGGAATTAAAGGCAGGCGTCTGCGGGGAACATGGCGGCGATCCGCAATCGATTCGCTTCTGCCATGCCATTGGCCTAGAGTATGTCAGCTGTTCGCCATACCGCATCCCACTGGCTCGGATTGCTGCGGCACAGGCGGTTATTGCGGAGGAACGGCAAGGGGTCGAAGAAGCGATGGCGGAGAGTTTGTTAGCAGAGCGAATGCACGCCTGAAGCAAGCCTGAGTGTAACGCCGAATTTTAAATATATGCATACGACCTTACTTCGTAATATGTTGCGGGGTAAGGTTGTTTGCTGTACCGCATAGCGAAACAGTGATTTAACCCCAAAAAAAGTGTTGTATTAATATGCAACTAACTGTATAATCCACTTAATTAACGTTAATTAAATTTGGAGTGTGAAGTTATTCATGACCAGAATGAAGTTGAAGGAAGCAGCCATGAGGTTATTCGGAGAGAAAGGCTATGATGGTACAGCGCTCTCTGAAATAGCCAAAGAAGTTGGCGTGAAGACGCCAGCGATCTACGCCTTTTATGAGAATAAAGAAGATTTGTTCATGACGGTCTTTCGAGACGCCATGCAGTCATACAATCGATTCATTCAACAGCTCTCCGATGAGCAGCAGGTGAGAAGCACACGGGACAACCTCTACCGGATTCTCACGAGGCAATATGAGTACTACCGGGAGAGCCAGGAGATTAGTCTATTCGCCCTGCGGTACTTGCTATTTCCGCCGCCTTTTCTGAAAGAAACGATCGATCAGGCTTTCCTGCAGTCGGATGTGCTGTTGACGGAGATTATTCAAGGGATCATGGTGCAAGGCCAACAGAAGGGTGAAATAAGAGAGCAATCGATTGAGCCCCTCGTGGACGCCTTCCTTAATGTAATGGACGGGTTATGCATGCAATACTTCTATTATTCCTCCAAAGAAGTCTATGAACGCAAACTGAACAATGCATTTGAGATGTATTGGAACGGTGCGCGCTCCTAAGAAAGTTACACAACAACAAGAAGATTTCAGAGCTGGGGGATGAGTAAAAATGAGCGAAGCTAGTCAAGTACAGAATAACGAACCTGTATCACAAGATTTTGAGAGGGAACCCGTTCCCGCGCATTTGCGCAAAAAATGGCTGCCCATGGCGCTCGTCTGGATTGCCATCGGTATCGATTTATCAGCCATGTTCCTAGGGGCTCAGCTTGGAGCGGGGATGAACCTGGTGGATTCTCTGACAGCAACGCTGATCGGCTCGTTAATACTTGGTGTCATCAGTGCTTTATGTGCTTATGTCGGGGCCAAAACAGGCCTGTCGACCGCCATGATCACACGTTTCTTATTCGGTAATAAAGGCGCGTATATTGTATCGATCGTACTTGGGATTTTCTCGCTCGGATGGTTCGGTGTACAAGCCGGATTCTTCGCTTCAAATATGCAGACGGCCTTCCAATCATTATGGGGCATTAATCTGTCGTTAGGCTTGCTTTCTTTTATCGGCGGGATGCTGATGATGTCAACGGCAATTTGGGGATACCGTTCTATCGAACGATTAAGCGTATGGTCTGTGCCGCTGCTTATCATTTTTATCGGGATTGCAATTTTTGCCGCGTTTAAGAGCAAAGGGTCTGCGGCGATTTGGGAACCGATCAGCGCAGCTCCGATTCCAATGGGGCTGGCGATATCGCTTGTGATCGGGATTTTCATCGTCGGAACCGTGTTGTCGCCAGACATTGCCCGTTGGGCGCGTACGCCGAAGCATGCGGTGATTGCGGCGTTTATCGGCTTCTTTGTCGGCAACAGCTTCATGACGGTCATCGCGATCTTCTTATCGCGACTGATGGATACTGACGATTTGACGCATATTTTTATCGCGCTTGGACTGGGGCTTCCGGCTATTATTGTCTTAACGCTGGCGCAATGGACGACAAATACGAACAACTTGTATTCTGCATCTCTTGGTTTCTCCGTCGTCTTTCGGCATGTACCAAAGAAAATCATTACGATCATTGCGGGTCTGATTGCGACTTCCTTAGCCGTGTTCGGGATTTATGATAAGTTCTTATCGTTCTTGACCGTGATCACGATGTTCGTATCGCCGATTGGCGGGATCTACACAGCGGAGTATTTGTTTGTCGATCGCAAGAAATTTACGTTCGAAGGGCTCGACCGTAATCCGAATTTGATTATCCGTTCTTTGGTGGTATGGGTGGCGGCTACGTTATTTGCTTATATGACGACAGACGCGCCGGATGGCTTCGGATTATTCCATCTGACCTATGTGCCGGCACTAGATGCCTTTATTTTCGCATTTGTCGCACAATGGGTGGTCGGCAAAATTATGAGTAAGAAAGGATAACATCATGACTGACTTCAAGTTGACTGAATTAAATGAACAAGCTGTGGAATATATCGCTGTCGGCGCAGCGGTGCTCGGAACCGGCGGAGGCGGCGATCCTCATATCGGTAAACTAATGGCGATTGAAGCCATTCGCAAATACGGACCTGTCCGCGTGGTGAGACCCGAGGCGTTGGCGGACGATGATCTCGTCGTTCCGCTCTCGATGATCGGAGCGCCGACGGTCATGAATGAGAAAATTCCTTCGATTGAGCAAATGACAAAGCCGCTTGATTTGATGGAAAAAGAGCTAGGCCGCAAAGTGAGCGCACTGATGCCGATTGAGGTCGGCGGCGGCAATTCGCTCGTTCCGGTTATCGCGGCAGCAGAACGCGGTATTCCGCTGCTCGATGCGGATGCGATGGGACGTGCCTTCCCGGAATCGCAGATGGTGACTTTCCATCTCGACGGCATCGACTGCAGCCCGATTACGATGGCGGATGAGCGCGGTAATGCAGTGCTCATGCATGCGATCGACGGCGTCTGGGAGGAACGGATGGCGCGTGCCATCACGATTCAAATGGGTGGATCCGCGTCGATCTGCGATTACCCGGTGTCCGGTGCTCAGGCGAAGCAAAGTGTGATTCCTTATACATTGTCGCTGGCTTATGAAATTGGCAAAACGTTATTCGAATCCAAGGAATTGAAGCAAAATCCGATCGACGCGCTGCTGAAGCAGCTGAACGGGTACGCGTTGTTCCATGGGAAAGCGGTCGATATTCGTAGGCGGACAGAAGGCGGGTTTACTCGCGGTGAAGCGGTATTCGAAGGGACGGACGCGCAAAAAGGCCGTACGATGAAGCTGTTCTTCCAGAATGAATTCCTGCTCGCAACAGAAGACGGCCGTTCGCTTGCTGTTACACCAGATTTGATCTCCTTGCTTGATCAAGATACAGGCATGCCGATCACGACGGAAAACTTGAAATACGGTGCGCGCGTGACGGCCGTTGGCTTCCCGTGCGATCCGAGATGGCGGACGCCGAAAGGTCTTGAGACGGTAGGTCCGGACTATTTTGGCTATGATACGCCGTATATTCCAATCGAAGAATTAGCATCGAAGAAAGGTGGAGAACTGTAATGGCAGCGACGAAAACGAACAGCGAAGAAGTGTACCGCATCGGGATTGATGTCGGCGGGACGAATACAGACTCTGCCTTGCTCGATTCTCAGCTGAATACGATTCATACGGTCAAAGTGCATACGACGCGGGATGTCAATGAAGGAATTATCGAGTCGGTGCGCCGCTTGTTGGCAGAGAGCGGAGTAAACCCTGCGCAGATCCGTTATGCGATGCTCGGTACGACGCATTGCACGAATGCGATCGTGGAGCGCAAGCATCTTGGCAAGGTGGGCTTGATTCGACTTGGCGCGCCTGCGACGACGGCAGTTCCGCCCCTTGCGGACTGGGACGATACGTTGAAGGCCGCGATCGGTCCTCATGCGTATGTGGCGAACGGCGGTTATGAATACGATGGCCGCACGATCGTGGAATTGGATGAGGCTGAGATTATCGGTTACTTCCATCAAATGAAGGGTGAAGTCGATGCGGTTGCGATTTGCGGTGTGTTCTCCCCTGTGAATACATCGCAAGAGAAGCGTGTCGAACAGCTTGCGAAGGAAGTGCTCGGCGCGAATATGCCAGTAACCTTGTCTCATGAGATTGGGAGTATCGGACTGTTGGAGCGGGAGAATGCTTCGCTGCTGAACGGTGCCCTGTTGAACGTCATTTCGGGTGTTGTGAAAGGCTTCGAGCAAGCACTTCAAGGCTTTGGCATTCAGGCGGGCGTATATATCTGCCAGAATGACGGGACGTTAATGCGCAGTGAATATGCACTCCGTTATCCGATACTGACGATTGCCTGCGGACCGACGAACTCCATTCGCGGCGCGGCGCATCTATCTGGGCTAAGTCATGCGCTCGTCGTTGATATCGGCGGGACGACGACGGATATCGGCGTCTTGGCGCAAGGGTTCCCTCGCCAATCTTCGGCTGCGGTGGAAATCGGCGGCGTACGCACGAACTTCCGGATGCCGGATATTCTGTCGATCGGGATCGGCGGCGGTACGATTGTGCGTTCGGATGAATCGAACGGTACAGTGACGGTAGGTCCGGATAGCGTAGGTTATGAGCTGCTCAAGCGCGGTACGATCTTTGGCGGCGACACGCTGACAGCGACGGATGTGGCAGTGAAGCTGGGCCGGTTCGGATGGGAAGGCGCGCTGACGGAGAGTCTCGATGAGGCCGTATGCCAGAAGGCCGATGCGATCATGACGCGTGACATCGAAGATGCGATCGACCGCATGAAGACGAGTGCAGACCCTGTCGATGTGATTCTGGTCGGCGGCGGCAGCATTCTTGTCGCGGACAAGCTCGAAGGCGTAGCGCGAATTGTAAGACCGAACCACCACGATGCGGCGAATGCGATCGGTGCCGCGCTGGGTGAAGTGAGCGGGGAGACTGAACGCATCTACTCGCTGGATGATATGACTTATGATGAAGCGATGACCGATGCGCGTAATCATGCGATCGAACAAGCGGTGCTTGCGGGTGCGGATCGTTCGACGGTACAGGTCGTGCTGACGGAGGATATTCCGATTGCCTATCTGCCGGGGAACGCCTTACTCGTGAAGGTAAAGGCCGCAGGTCGATTGTAAAGAACATTGAATGAAGTAGAAAAGGCTTCTCTCAACGTCAGTGGACGGACGATGAGAGAAGCCTTTTTTGTTTGTAGATGCCACGGGAGTGATTTAGTCGCTGTGATCATTAGGAATCGAGTGAGACGTGGGGAGGATCTCATACAAGTCTCTCACGTCGCATCCGATGGTATCTGCGATGGATAACGCCATTTTCAGCGGCATGATGCGCTGGTTCTCGGCGAAGTCAATTAATCGCTCCGGTCGAAGAAGAAGCTGCTGAGCGAGCTGTTCGACCGACATATTCGTTTCTTCTAGGCGTTCCAGCAGCAGACACCGTCCTAACTCCAGCTTCATCTTCCCTTGCCTCCCATTTGGATTATTTCGTTATGCGCGCTCCATCATTTGTTCGCGGTTCGGACCGACGGAAATGAAGCGAATCGGTACACCGATCAGCTGCTCGAGGTATTCGACGTATTGCTTCGCTTCGGTTGGCAATTCGTCATACGAACGAATATGTGAAATATCGGATTTCCAACCTGGCACCGTCTCAACGACAGGAACCGATTTCTGCAATTGCGGCGTATTCGGGAAATCCTGCGTGATCTTATCGTTGCTCTTGTATGCCGTGCAGACAGGGATCTCATCCAGGTAGCCAAGGACATCCAGGTTTGTGAGCGCGACTTCCGTTGCGCCTTGCAGTTTGCAGCCGTAACGGGTCGCTACAGCGTCGAACCAGCCGACACGGCGTGGTCTCCCTGTTGTCGCTCCGAATTCGCCGGCGTCTCCGCCGCGTCTGCGTAATTCATTCGCTGGCTCATCGAAAATTTCAGCGACGAATGGACCTTCGCCCACGCAGCTGGAATAGGCTTTGGTGACGGCCACAATGCGTGTCATTGCATAAGGCGGCACCCCTGCGCCTACCGGAGCGAAGCCGGCTAAGGTCGAAGAGGATGTCACATAGGGGTAGATACCGTGATCCGGGTCGCGTAACGCGCCTAATTGTCCTTCGACGAGGACCTGCTCGCCACGCTTCAAGGCATCGTGCAATAGCGTTGTCGTATCGCTCACGTAAGGCTTCAGGAAGGCCGCTTGCTCACGCAGTTCTTGCATCAAGCCTTCAATTTCATAAGCTGGTTGATGGTATAAGTGCTGCAGCAGTACATTCTTCGCTTCCAGCGAACGGAGCAGCTTGGTACGTAAGAGCTCTTCATCATACAAATCGCTGACTTGTATCCCGAGCTTAATATACTTATCAGAGTAGAACGGTGCAATCCCTTGCTTCGTTGATCCGAACTTGCGATCCGCGAGACGCTCCTCCTCGAGTTCATCGAACAGAATATGATAGGGAAGAACAACCTGCGCACGATCGGATACATGCAGCTTCGGTGCAGGTACTCCACGGGAGATTAATTCGTTATATTCTTTTTGCAGGTTGGGGATGTTCAGCGCGACGCCAGGTCCGATCACGTTGCCTACGCCTGGATTGAATACACCCGAAGGCAGCAAATGAAGCGCGAACTTTCCGTAATGATTAATTATCGTATGTCCTGCATTGCTTCCCCCTTGATAACGGACGACATAGTTCGATTTCGCCGCAAGGACATCCGTAATTTTACCTTTTCCTTCATCGCCCCAATTGGCGCCTACGATGGCTGTAACTGTCATGTCTGCACTCCTTCAATGTTGGTATTTCGATCTATCTTCAGTATAATAAAGATCATCATATTAAAATAATTAATATTTATAATAGTTGATATTAATCACATTTATACTTAGGCGGTGGCATCGGATATGATCCAGAATATGGAGTTGTACCAGGTGTTCTATATGACGGCCAAGGCAGGCAGTCTGTCCAGAGCAGCGGTGGAGCTGTGCATCACACAACCGGCTGTGACGCATGCGATCAAGCAGTTGGAGGCGAAGCTGGGCGTTCAGTTGTTTTTTCGCACGTCCAAAGGGGTTCGATTAACGGTCGATGGCCAAGTCCTCTTCACTTATATTGAGCAAGCCTACCACTTTATACTCAACGGTGAGCGAAAAATGGCCGAAATTCAGCAACTCGGGGAAGGGGAAGTCAAGATTGGCGCGGGTGACACGTTATGCCGTCATTACCTGCTGCCGCATCTTCAGACGTTCCACGAAGCCTACCCGCAGATCAAGATCCAAGTGACGAATCGGACCACCAGGGAAATTATCGGCTTGTTAAAAGAGGGGAAAATCGATATTGGCATCGTCAATCTGCCGATAACGGATCATCAGGTCGAGGTGCAGGAGAGCGTGGTGATTCATGATTGCTTCGTGGCGGGGGAGGCGTTTAAGCAGTTAGCCGCGTCTCCGATCTCACTCGAATATTTGCTGGAGCACCCGATCATTTTCCTCGAACAGGGGAGCAGTACGCGAGCTTATGTCGATCAGTTCGTAGCATCGCATGGGCTTGTCATGAAGCCTGAGATTGAACTGGGCAGCGTCGATTTATTGGTGGAATTCGCGCGAAGCGGGTTTGGGGTAGCTTGCGTCACACGGGAGTTCATTGCTGCGGAATTGTCGAATCAGACGTTATATGAGATTCAGCTCCGGACACCGATCCCCCCAAGGCGGGTGGGCATCATTAAGCTGCGCAGTACGCCGCTTCCTGCGGCTGCCAAGCAGATCTATGAGATGCTGCTGTGAATGGGAACGGAAAGAGCCCCGGACTTGTCCGCGGCTCTTCAATCCATGTTAGGAGACAGATTCTTCTGGCGACGATTTCATCGCTTTTTTGCTTACTTTCTTTTTCGTGCTCTTGACCACCTCTACAGCGGACTCGGCCGGTTTCGCGGCATCGATGCTCGCCTGCAGTGCTGCCATTAAGTCGAGCACATTGGATTGTGCAGCTGCAGGGGCCACAGTGAACTCTTCGCCTGCTATTTTTTTCTCGATGAGATCCACGAGCTGATGGCGGTAGTCATCTTTGTACTTCTCCGGTTGAAATGGGCTCGAGAGGTGCTGAATGAGCAGTTGGGCCATTTCTAGCTCTTTTTCCTGGATGACAGGCTGCGATGGAAGGTTAGGAACCTGTGCGATCGGTCTGATCTCATCCGGATAATAGATCGTCTCCATCACGATGCAGTCATCGATGATGCGCAGGGCTGCAAGATTCGTGCGCGAACGAATCACGACATTGCAGATGGCGATTTTGCCGGATCGCTTTAGTGCCTCTACGAGCAGGCTGTACGCGTTAGCACCCGTCTCCGCGGGAGCGAGATAATAAGACTTTTGAAAAAATAGCGGGTCCACTTCATGAAGGTCCACAAAGTCCAATACTTTGATCGCTTTGTTCGCTTCGGGCATTAATCGGTCAAGCTCATCCTTATCGAAAGTAACGTATTTACTCGGTTCATATTCATAGCCGCGAAGGATGCTCTCCGAGGCGATTTCGGTATTGCATGTCCGACACGTTTTCACATGATTAATCGGTGATCCACAGTCTTTATGTAAGGTTTTCATTGTTATATCTTTTTCTTCTGTAGCTGAGAACATTTTTACCGGCACATTCACCAGGCCAAAGCTGATTGCGCCTTTCCAGACGGTATGCATTCGTTTCCCCTCCCACACTCTTTTTACTATTTATATCCGCATGGAGAGGGGTTGATACCAAAAAGATCGGCTTACCCCTTCAAAATATAGGGAAGTTGTTCGTTCGTATGTCTCGATGTGGTAAAATAATGAAAACGACTGAGGTGATACATATGCTGGGAACAACGATATTCATTGCACTTATTATCGTATCGATTATAGGTGTGTCGATTTGGATTATGAAAGGGAATCGAAGATGGCATGATGCGGAGACTGTAGATTGCCCCGTCTGCGGTAATCAATTTAAGCTGATCGGTGGAAGTTTTAAATGTACACAGTGCAGAAAAAAGATCGTTAAAACTTCTGAGGGGCAAATCAAAGCGGTTTAAAACACCTGTGTTAGGTGTTTTTTTTATGGGTCTGATAAGAAAAACGAGCTTGCATTTGCGCACATCCTAACGAGGAGGTATTAGATGAAGCTGATATTCAGTTCACCCATATTACACCAATGACCTATTTTTGAATATATATCCAATCTAAATGGAGACTCCATAGCAATAAGCTGGAATATGTTGTAACATAAAAATAGAGCGTAAAAACACAGTCTGGTTGGTAGTCCAGACGAATTGAGATTTTGATCAATCTTCGATTCCAGTAGCCTTCCCCCTCGGGATGTCCATCGTTCTAATTATTTTATTAGAGGGGAATTCATATGAAGCTTACGGTTTTTTACGATGGTCAGTATTGGGTAGGTGTTGTAGAAGAGAGTACAGAAGGCAAACTAAGAGCAGGCAGGCTTATTTTTGGGGCTGAGCCAAAAGATCAGGAAATCATCCAATTTATTTACACCAAGCTACTGCATTTCATGGATGGGTTATCGGAAGAAGTAGAACTCAGAAATCAATTTACAAGAAAGATGAATCCGAAGAGGTTAGCACGAATGGCTGCTCGTGAAGTCAACGCCAATGGCGTATCAACTTTCGCCCAAGCAGCAATCCAGTTAGAGTATGAAAAAAGAAAAAAAGAGAAACAAACCCTTACTCGTGAGAGACGAGAAGAAATGAAAGTATATAAAAGAGACATCAAGGTTCAAAAAGCGAAAGAAAAGCACCGTGGACGGTAAAAGTAGAACAATTGTTGAATCCGTATATTTTCGTGCTCAGATGCAAAAATAAGATGAACCGCCCATATCATGGGCGGTTTTCAATCTATTAAGGATGGTTGCGCTCGTACGCTTGGCCTTAAATCGGACGGCACGGTGGTGGATGTGGGACGAAATCATGAAGGCCAACACAATGTAAGCGGCTGGCGCGATATCCAATAGGCCCGATTGCTGAATTGTATGAACGCATTTTTAAATGTATAATATGAGAAAAAGCCGTAAACCCTTATATATCAAAGGTTTACGGCTTTTTATGTATACAATCAATCTTCATTAAGTTTGAATAGATGGCGTCCCAGAAGAGATTCGAACTCCCGACCGACGGCTTAGAAGGCCGTTGCTCTATCCAGCTGAGCTACTGGGACAACAGAACCTATTGTAACAAAAGATTTGATCATGTGCAATAGAAAATTTTAATTTTATTCGGTATAATAAATTTTGATCTGAAAAAGCACGCGCTGCTTACGAGAAAGTTGGTGTATCTTATTACGAAATCGCATGAGCAAGACACCTATCCGAACAATGTTATTTTATTTCCGAAGATGCTGGATGTGTATCAAATTCAGCTGACGCGCTTTCTGGAGACGGAACAATATGGGGAAGCGGTTCGTTTGCTTCAGTTTCTGCTGGGATGTCAGGGCGTTGAACAGCATAAGACTGAATGGCAGGCACTACTAGACTGGCTGCTTGGAGCTTTTCCGGATGCAGGGGCGAATGTAGGCGTTCCTCTTCATGAAGAGGATGAGAGTGAAGAAAAGATGGCCGAGCAGTATTTTCGTAATAAGGTGGACCAAGACCCTGATTATGTGAATAAACTCCTCGATAGTATTGTGAATGGACCGTTAACGCCGCAGAAGCTGCTGGGTCTCGAACAACTCACGTATTTGGATCATCCTGAGATTGACGATGTGCTGCGTACGTGGCTCGTGAATGAACGGCTTCCAGCGCTGATGCAGTTCCACATTCTCCAGACGCTGCGTAAGCGGGGAGCGAGAGGAACGATTCAATTCCACCGGGGTCAAGATACCGTAGAACTCGAGATCGAGGATACGCCAATCGGTTATGAGGATTTTCCTTCCGCGGTGCGCAATGTTCCTGAACGTGTTAGGGAACAGACAGAGGTGCAGGACCCGGGTTTATCCTTACTTGCGTTAGATCTGTGGCAGCAATGTGTGATGGCCATGTACGGGACGTCTGCCTATCGGAGTATTCTGGCCGATGAAGATGCAACAATTGATATATGGGCGGCAGCGCTGCATATTTGGATGAGGGAGATGTTGTCAGGCGGCCATGACATCGATGCGGAACGTGTCGAAATTAGGGAATATTATGGGATTACAGACGCGTTAAGATTCCGGATGGAGCAAGCGCATAAGCATCTCAAAAACTTAATCGAAAGTCCGTTGTTGCGCATGGAATAGCGTACTTTTCATAGGAAACGCACTTTAGGCGGTGTCTGTCAAGTCGCATTCTTGATTAAAATCGAGATGTTGTATATAATGTAATGGTTGTTTCGAACGTGGACGAGTCATGGGTCTTGCGCATTGAATCAACGAAAACGCTGATCATGTGCATCGAGCCATGTGAATTTTTTGGAGGGGAAGGCATAAAATGAAAGCAAGCTGGGAAAAAATAGAGAAGAACCTTGGGGTTCTGCAAGTTGAAGTTGACGCGGAGCGCGTTACAGGTGCCTTGGACAAGGCATTCAAAAAAGTAGTACAGAAAGTAGCTGTGCCTGGATTCCGTAAAGGTAAAGTGCCACGCCCTATTTTCGAAAAAAGATTTGGTATTGAGAGCTTGTATCAAGATGCAATCGATATTTTGCTTCCTGAAGTGTACACAGAAGCGGTTAATGAGACGAACATCGAGCCAGTAGATCGTCCAGAAATCGAAGTAGAACAATTCGGTAAAGGCGAGAACTTCGTATTCAAAGCGAAGGTATTGGTTAAGCCAGAAGTTAAACTTGGCGAATACAAAGGTATCTCCGTTCCTGTTGAGAGCGTAACCGTAACTGATGAAGAAGTAGCTGTTGAACTTGAGAAGCTACAACAACGTCATGCTGAATTGGTTGTTATCGACGAAGATACTGCTAAAGAAGGCGACACAGTTATCATCGACTTCGAAGGATTCGTTGATGGCAAAGCATTCGAAGGCGGTAAAGGTGAGCGTTATTCCTTGGAACTTGGTTCCAAATCGTTCATCCCAGGATTCGAAGAGCAATTGATCGGCCTTGGAACTGGCGACTTCAAAGATGTTGACGTAACATTCCCTGAAGTGTACCACGCTGAAGAGCTTGCTGGTAAACCAGCGGTATTCAAAGTGAAACTTCATGAAATCAAACGTAAGCAGCTTCCAGTGCTTGATGATGAGTTCGCAAAAGACGTAAGCGAGTTCGATACACTTGACGAGTTCAAAGCAGATTTGACAAAACAAATCTCCGATCGCAAAGTGAAAGAAAACGAAGCGAAACGCGAAGGCGAAATCGTTGAGAAAGCAGCAGAAGCGGCAGAAGTTGAAATTCCGCAACCAATGATCGATACAGAAGTAGAAGCAATGGTTCGCGACTTCGACAACCGTCTTCGTGCACAAGGAATGAACCTTGACATGTTCATGACATTCTCCGGTCAAACGATCGAAGACATGAAAGGTCAAATGGCAACGGATGCTGAGAAACGCGTTCGTAACAACCTTGTTCTTGAGCAAATCGCTAAAGAAGAGAACATCGTAGCGACAGAAGAAGATGTAACGGAAGAACTTTCGAAAATGGCTGAAGCGTACAAACGCTCCACAGACGAAATCCGCAGCATCTTGAGCGCTAACGGTTCCCTTGCGAACCTTCAAGAGGAAGTTGCAATCCGTAAAACGGTTCAATTCCTAGTTGACAACAGCAAGAACTAATCACAACTGAAGCAGGTCAATAAGGCACGTATATCACATGCGTGCCTTTATTTATACCACTTCAGCCTTTGTTAGACCCGAATACATACATAATGAACGGTGAGGTCATTTACTTCGAGTCGCTCATGCAGCCTATGATAGCTTTGCCTTTGCAAGGCTTATAAGTCGTTCGTCTGCGTGGTGGTTTGATCGTGATCGAGAAGCGTTCAACCTATTGGTTTTTCTCACATATTGATTCACCCCAAGGTTCGTGCAAGACACAATTTCCACTGCTGCGATACATACAATGTAATAGCGTCGTTGCGGAGGAAATGACATGGCACCTGGAACGTGATAAAATAACAGTAATTCACTAATTGAAGAGGAAAAGAGGTTGGTCAAATGAATCTGATACCTATGGTTGTAGAGCAAACAAATCGAGGCGAAAGATCTTACGATATCTACTCGAGACTGCTCAAGGATCGCATTATATTTTTGGGGAGTGCGATTGATGATGATGTAGCCAATACAGTCATTGCCCAACTCCTCTTTTTAGCAGCCGAAGATCCGGAGAAGGATATTTCACTATATATTAATTCCCCGGGCGGATCGGTGACAGCAGGACTTGGTATTTTGGATACGATGAATTTCATCAAACCGGATGTATCAACGATCTGTGTCGGTCTAGCTGCAAGTATGGGTTCTCTCCTCTTAACAGCTGGTGCGAAAGGCAAGCGATTCGTATTGCCGAATAGTGAAGTGATGATTCACCAGCCATTAGGCGGTGTGAGAGGTCAAGCGACCGATATTAAGATTCATGCGGATTGGATCATTAAGACGAAGCAGAAATTGAATCAAATTTATGTGGATACGACGGGTCAACCCCTTGAGAAGATCGAACGTGATACAGACCGCGACAATTTTATGAGTGCAGAGGAAGCCGTAGCTTATGGTCTGGTTGACCAAGTTCTCACTCGGCCCATTATGAACTAAGGGGGGATTCCATGTTTAAGTTTAACGAAGAAAAAGGTCAGCTGAAATGCTCGTTCTGCGGTAAATCGCAAGAACAAGTACGTAAGCTTGTAGCTGGTCCTGGCGTCTATATATGTGATGAGTGCATCGAGCTGTGCACAGAGATTGTGGAAGAAGAGCTTGGTCACGATGAGGATATCGATCTAAAGGATATCCCGAAACCAATGGAAATCCGCAATATTCTGGATCAATACGTGATTGGTCAAGAACAGGCGAAGAAATCGTTGTCCGTCGCGATGTATAACCATTACAAACGGATCAACACACAGAGCAAGATTGAAGATGTTGAGCTGCAAAAGAGTAATATTCTACTCGTAGGTCCGACAGGTTCTGGTAAAACATTGCTTGCGCAGACGATGGCTAAAATCCTTAACGTACCGTTCGCGATTGCGGATGCAACTTCCTTGACGGAAGCGGGTTACGTGGGTGAAGATGTTGAGAACATTTTGCTGAAGCTGATCCAAGCGGCAGATTACGATGTAGAGAAAGCGGAACGCGGCATTATCTATATCGATGAAATCGATAAGGTGGCTCGTAAATCGGAGAATCCTTCGATTACGCGCGACGTGTCTGGCGAAGGCGTGCAGCAAGCGCTCCTCAAAATTCTCGAAGGTACGGTGGCATCCGTTCCTCCACAAGGTGGACGTAAGCACCCGCATCAAGAATTCATTCAAATCGATACGACGAACATCTTGTTCATCTGTGGCGGGGCATTTGATGGCCTTGAGCAGCTGATCAAACGCCGGATTGGTAAGAAAGTGATTGGGTTCAACGCAGCTGGAGACGGCACGAAGGAACTGAAACCGGGCGAATACTTGTCGATGGTATTACCGGAAGACTTGCTCAAATTCGGATTAATTCCTGAGTTTGTGGGTCGTCTGCCTGTTATCTCTACCCTTGAGCCGCTAGACGAGAGCACACTCGTTCGGATTCTATCCGAGCCGAAGAATGCGCTTGTGAAGCAATATCAGAAGCTGCTTGAGATGGATAACGTCAAATTGGAGTTCGAACATGCGGCGCTTGAAGCCATCGCCAAAGAAGCGATCAAGCGGAACACCGGTGCGCGCGGTTTGCGTTCCATTATTGAAGGTGTTATGCTAGATGTAATGTACGAAGTTCCATCGCGCGACGATATTACGAACTGCGTCATTACAGAGAAAGTCATCCAGGAGAAAGTTGTTCCTGAGTTGACAGCGAAGAAGCCAAGCAAGAAAAAAGAAGAGAGCGCCTAAGTCGGCGTAAAGTGAATATATAACACGACTCAAATACTCCACTTGTTCATTCGGAAATCCGTGCTGGTAGCGCTGGTGGATGACGGGTGGAGTTTTGACGTTCTTGGGAGAGAAAAACAATGTTCCATAGAAAGCAGACGCGTCCGATTAAAGTCGGCAACTTAACGATTGGCGGCAGTAACGAAGTTATTATTCAGAGCATGTGTACGACGAAGACAGCGAATGTCGAAGCGACCGTCGCCGAGATCCTTCGTCTGGAAGAAGCCGGTTGTCAGGTGGTCCGCGTGACGGTGAATAATATGGAAGCGGCTGAAGCGATCAAAGAGATCAAGAAGCAGATTCATATTCCACTCGTTGCGGATATCCATTTCGATTATCGTCTTGCCCTCGCGGCAATCGAGAACGGGATTGATAAAGTTCGGATAAATCCGGGGAATATCGGTCGTCGTGAGAAGGTCGAAGCGGTTGTTAAGGCATGTAAGGAGAAGGGAATCCCGATTCGGATCGGCGTAAATGCGGGCTCGCTTGAGAACCATCTGCTTGAGAAGTATGGGTACCCAACGGCTGAAGCGATGGTAGAGAGCGCGAAGTTCCATATCGGAATCTTGGAAGAGCTTGATTTCCACAATATCATCGTGTCGCTTAAAGCTTCGGATGTACCGATGGCGATTGAAGCCTACCGGATGGCGTCGGAGAGCTTCGACTATCCGCTACACTTAGGGATTACAGAGGCGGGAACGTTGTTCACGGGTGCTGTGAAGAGTGCTGCTGGGATCGGTGCGCTATTATCGATGGGTATTGGCTCGACGGTTCGTATCTCCTTGAGTGCGGATCCTGTTGAAGAGGTGAAGGTTGCGCGTGAAATTCTCAAATCTTTTGGTTTGATCTCGAATGCAGCAACGCTCATTTCTTGTCCAACCTGTGGACGTCTTGATATTGACCTCTTCACGATTGCGAACGAAGTGGAAGAGTATATCTCGAAAATTAAGGTACCGATCAAAGTATCCGTATTAGGCTGTGCGGTGAATGGTCCGGGTGAAGCCAGAGAGGCGGATATCGGTATCGCTGGGGCCCGCGGTGAAGGGATGTTGTTCCGTTATGGAGAAATGATCCGGAAGGTACCTGAAGCAGAGCTGCTCAATGAGTTGAAGAAAGAAATTGATGTGATTGTTGATGTCTATAATCGCACGGGAGAAATCCCGGGACGTAAACAGCACGTTTAATAGATGATGATTAGCATGTCTTTTGTTTGCATGATGTAATGCAGACGAAGGGCATGCTTTTTTGTTTGCTTTGAATGGGACGGACAATTATGGCTGTGCGCTTGATTGTATAGTTTGTGGCAGATCTGCGAAAGGTAAATTTTATATGATGGAAAAGAGATAAAAAAAGTTTTCATTTTCTGAAAATTACGTTAAAATATCTTATGTTAAGAAATGTGACATCAAGTTTCGACAGAAGAAGGGATGATAGCTTTCGTGGAGTGGATTCATGAGCAAATCGTATTATTAAATGATTTCGTATGGACTTATATTCTAATCGCGGTCCTGATCGCATTAGGAGTATACTTCTCGATTCGTTCTCGGTTCGTGCAAGTGACGGCGGTTCGTGAGACGTTGAGATTATTGGTGGAGAAGGAGCCGGGTGATGCCGAAGGTAAAAAGGGCGTTTCTTCCTTCCAAGCTTTTTGTATAAGCACAGCGTCGCGTGTGGGAACAGGGAATCTTGCGGGTGTCGCGATTGCCATTTCGCTCGGTGGACCCGGAGCGGTATTCTGGATGTGGGTCATGGCGATTTTCGGCGCGGCATCTGGCTTTATCGAATCAACGTTAGCGCAAATCTTCAAAGAACGAGATGGGTCGACCTTCCGGGGCGGACCAGCTTATTATATGGAAAAAGCGTTGAATGCGCGATGGTTAGGCATTATTTTCGCGATATTGATCACATTTAGCTTCGGGTTCGTATTCAATGCGGTGCAAGTCAATACGATGAGCTCAGCTTTTCAAGGGTCCTTCGGATGGGACCCGTTATGGATCGGAATTGTGCTCGCGATTATGCTCGCGATGACAATCTTCGGCGGTGTGAAGCGAATTGGACAAGTTAGCTCCATCATTGTGCCTATTATGGCCACAGGATACATCTTATTAGCGCTGTTCGTTATTATCATGAATTTCACAGCCATTCCAAGTGTGTTCGCATTAATTATTGAGCATGCATTTGGTTGGAAAGAAGCGGCTGCTGGGGGTCTTGGTACAGCAATTATGATGGGGATCAAGCGCGGACTATTCTCCAATGAAGCTGGGATGGGGAGTGCGCCGAATGCGGCGGCAACCGCTAGTGTAAGTCATCCGGTGAAGCAAGGAATGATTCAATCGCTGGGTGTATTCGTAGATACACTTCTCGTATGCAGTGCGACGGCATTCATTATTCTATTCTCCGGTGTTCATACAAGCGGCACCTATGACGGAATTCAACTGACGCAGCAAGCGTTAGCTTCACAAGTCGGCAGTTGGGCCAATGGGTTCATAGGTCTTGCGATCTTCTTGTTCGCCTTCAGCTCCTTGATCGGGAACTATTATTACGGTCAGAGCAATATTGAGTTTATTAGCGGCAAAGGTCGCAACACTCGCGTCTGGATGTTCATCTACCGGTTGATTGTACTCGCGATGGTGATCCTCGGATCGGTTGCGAAGGTCTCTCTAGTATGGGATATGGCGGATCTGTTCATGGGCTTTATGGCGCTCATAAACTTGGTTGTTATTGCACTGATCGGCAAATATGCTTTGGCGGCTCTTAAGGATTATCGCGAACAACGGAAGCAGGGGCTGGATCCCGTCTTTACGGCGGATCGCATCTCTGGGCTGAAGCATGCGGACTGCTGGGAAGTTAAAAGCAATTAATAAAATATAAAAGATTCATGATGAGATAAATCTTGATCGAAGTTATCCAATGATGATCGACCGCGATTAAAGGTTGATTTATTCGCCAATCCGCATGTACACATTCGGATGTGGGCAAAAGATAATTTTTGAATTACCTCTAAGCGGTTAATTGGGCCGAGAAAGGGAAATACTATGACGTATTACACTTTCTCGGTTTCTTTGTGTTGTTCAAGAGTTTTGATTCAAGAGATAGCGAGGATGCATTGAGGAGGAATGATGGATGGATTTCAGTATGGCGTTAATGTTCATTCAAGTATTTTTTGCGATTATTATCGGCCTTTATTTCTGGAACTTGTTAAGATCGCAAAAAACGAATCGGACGGCGGTGGATCGCGAATCTAGGAAGGAAATGGATAAACTGCGTAAAATGCGCTCGATTTCCTTAACGAAACCGCTCGCGGAGAAGACAAGACCGACGACGATGCGGGATATTGTAGGACAGAAGGACGGATTGCGGGCATTGACGGCTGCGCTGTGCAGTGCGAATCCGCAGCACGTTATTATATACGGACCACCGGGTGTCGGGAAGACGGCTGCCGCGCGCGTTGTCCTCGAAGAAGCGAAGAAGAACACGAACTCGCCGTTCATGTCTGATGCGAAGTTTACAGAGATTGATGCAACAACGGCGCGATTCGATGAGCGGGGGATTGCGGACCCGTTGATCGGCTCTGTGCATGATCCGATTTATCAAGGCGCGGGCGCCATGGGTGTTGCCGGAATTCCGCAGCCCAAACCAGGTGCGGTGACCAAGGCGCATGGCGGAATCTTGTTTATTGACGAGATTGGGGAATTGCATCCGATTCAGATGAATAAGCTGTTAAAAGTATTAGAAGATCGTAAAGTGTTCCTTGAGAGTGCCTATTATAATTCCGAGGATACGAATATTCCTGTGTATATTCATGATATTTTCCAAAATGGCTTGCCAGCAGATTTCCGTCTGGTCGGGGCTACGACGCGTTCGCCACAAGAAATATCGCCCGCGCTTCGTTCTCGCTGCATGGAGATTTTCTTCCGTCCATTGCTGGCGGATGAAATTCGCGTGATTGCCTCGGACGCCGTGCGCAAAATAGGCTTCGAACCGTGCCCTGAAGCGGTAGAAGTGGTATCGCGCTATGCGACAAATGGCCGGGAGGCTGTGAATGTGATCCAGCTGGCAGCAGGTCTTGCGATGGCTGAGAAACGCAATAGCATCACCGCTGCGGATGTGGAGTGGGTCGTGAACAGCAGTCAAATTCCGCCGCGTCCGGATCGCAAAATTCCGCAAGCGCCTAGTATCGGCTTCGTCAATGGTCTTGCTGTCTATGGACCGAATATGGGAACACTGCTCGAAATTGAAGTAACGGCGATTCGAACGAAGCAGGGTCAAGGTAAAGTGAATATTACGGGCGTCGTAGATGAAGAAGAATTGGGCGGCGGCTCTCGTACATTGCGCCGGAAGAGTATGGCGAAGGGATCGATTGAGAACGTCCTTACGGTGCTTCGGACCATTGGCCTGGATCCATACAGCTTTGATCTGCATGTGAACTTCCCAGGAGGGACGCCAATCGATGGTCCTTCAGCGGGGATTGCTATGGCGACAGCGATTGCGTCGGCCATGAACCATGTGCCGATTGATAATAAGCTTGCAATGACTGGTGAAGTGAGTATTCATGGGAAAGTGAAGCCTATTGGCGGGGTCATTGCCAAGGTCGAGGCGGCATTTCAAGCGGGGGCAACAACCGTCATTATCCCGCGCGAGAATTGGCAGGAGATTTTCTCTGGCTTGAACGGTCTGAAGGTTATTCCTGTTGACACGATCCAAGAGGTGTTCCAGCATGTCTTCGGTGAAGCGGTGCAAGAAGTGCTGTTAGAGATTCCACAGGATAAGGACCTGTTCATTTCACCACCGGCGACATCGTTCTTGCAGGCGAAATCGGTGGATGACGTTCGTTCGACCGAGTCTGGCGGGGCATAATCGCATGATCGTACCGCGCTTGCAGGCCCATTGGTTTTTTTAAGCAACATTTGATAAAATGTTATAAATGCAGGTTCAAAAAGCCGACTTTTCAGCACCTGAAAGTTTTCGTAGAAAACTGGCATCGTAAGCGATACTTGGGTTGTATGAAAATGAAGAAGGAGGAACGGAGTGTAGGCAGTACCTACATGAGTACCGGAGTTCGAAGTTGAATGCAAGATTCGATGCCGAGTTTGCTCCCTGCAATTCTTCGTGATGAATAAGCCTTTATCGTAGTAAATCCACGATGAACGACCGCGGTATATGGTGGGTTTATTCGCCAATCAGTAAGCATCTAGCTTCCTGATGTGGGCAAAAGGGGACTTTTTGAACTTCCTCTAACATCTTATTGAGAGCCACTGGAGGTGCGTAACACATGGGCCTAACTAAAGCAAAAGGTCGCCGTATCCCTCTACTGCCCTTAAGGGGACTGCTTGTCTATCCTAGCATGGTATTGCACTTGGATGTCGGACGGGATAAGTCAGTTAAGGCTTTAGAGCGAGCAATGGTAGATGACAATATGATTCTGCTGTGTTCTCAATCGGACGTCAACATTGAAGATCCGGGTCAGGATGATATTTACTCGATTGGCACAATCGCCAAAGTCAAACATATGCTGAAGCTGCCGAATGGCACAATTCGCGTATTGATTGAAGGCGTCATCCGCGCTGAAATTCTGCAGTATGTGGATAATGAGGAATATTTCGAAGTTCAAGTGCAGGAGCTGCCGGAACAAGAACTATCCGATGCGGAGACCGATGCGCTGATGCGTACGGTGCTGAGCCAATTTGAATACTACATAAATCTGTCGAAGAAAGTAACGCCAGAGACCCTCGCAGCCGTAACGGATATTGAGGAGCCGGGGCGTCTAGCGGATGTCATTACAAGCCATTTGTCGCTCAAGATGAAAGATAAACAAGAAATTCTTGAGACGATAGATGTGACGGAACGGCTGGAGAAGCTGCTCGACATTCTGAATAACGAGCGTGAAGTGCTGGAGCTTGAACGCAAGATCAGCCAACGCGTGAAGAAGCAGATGGAGAAGACGCAGAAGGAATACTATCTGCGTGAACAGATGAAGGCGATCCAGAAGGAGCTTGGCGAGAAGGAAGGCCGTCTCGGCGAAGTGGAAGAACTGCGTGCGAAGCTTGCGGATTTGAATGCGCCGGAGTCGGTGCAGGAGAAGATCAACAAGGAAATTGATCGTCTAGAGAAGACGCCTGCATCTTCCGCAGAAGGCGGAGTCATCCGGAATTATGTTGATTGGTTACTATCTCTGCCTTGGTCGCATAAGACGGATGATCATCTGGATATTCAAGAAGCTGAGCGGATCTTAAATGAGGATCATTATGGTCTGGATAAACCGAAGGAACGTGTGCTTGAGTATCTTGCGGTGCAGCAGCTCGTCAAGCGGTTGAAAGGCCCTATTCTCTGTCTCGTTGGACCGCCTGGGGTGGGGAAGACCTCCTTGGCGCGATCAATCGCAAGATCGCTTGGCCGTCAATTCGTGCGCATCTCGCTTGGCGGCGTTCGGGATGAAGCAGAAATCCGCGGACACCGACGGACATACGTAGGGGCGATGCCAGGCCGAATCATTCAAGGCATGAAGACGGCCGGTTCCATGAATCCGGTGTTCTTGCTCGACGAGATCGACAAGATGGCGTCGGATTTCCGCGGCGACCCATCGGCAGCACTGCTCGAAGTGCTCGATCCGGAACAGAACAGCACCTTCAGCGATCATTTTGTCGAGCTGCCGTTCGATTTATCGAATGTCATGTTCGTGACGACGGCGAATGCGGTTCATAATATTCCAAGACCGCTGCTGGACCGGATGGAGATGCTCTATATCCCAGGCTATACGGAACTGGAGAAGCAGCAAATTGCAACGCAATATTTGGTACCGAAGCAGACGAAGGAGCATGGCTTACAGCCGGAACAGATCGAAATTGAGGATGCTGCACTCTTAAAGGTTATTCGAGAATATACCCGGGAATCAGGGGTTCGTAATCTGGAACAGCAGGTTGCCGCGCTCTGCCGGAAAGCAGCTAAGCAAATCGTTGCTCATGAGCATGAGAAGGTCGTCATTGCTCCGGATGATTTGAAGGATTACCTGGGCATTGCGAAATTCCGATATGGTCATGCTGAAGAAGAGAATCAGATCGGTTCGGTGACAGGCCTTGCTTGGACGGAGGTTGGCGGAGAAATGCTGAAAATCGAAGTCACCGTGATGCCGGGAACCGGGAAGTTGACGCTCACAGGCAAGCTTGGGGATGTCATGAAGGAATCGGCGCAAGCGGCGTTCAGCTATACGCGTTCACGCGCGGAAGCGCTGCATCTAGAACCGAATTTCCATGAAAAATATGATGTGCACATTCATATACCAGAAGGCGCGATTCCGAAGGATGGACCATCTGCGGGGATTACGATCGCTACAGCGCTGATCTCGGCGCTTACGAACCGCTATGTATCCAAGGATGTAGCTATGACAGGAGAGATCACATTGCGTGGTCGTGTGCTACCGATTGGCGGACTGAAAGAAAAATCTCTTGCTGCACATCGTGCTGGGATTAAGAAGATCCTCGTTCCGAAGGAGAATGAACGCGATCTGCGTGATATTCCAGATAGCGTCAAGAATGACGTGACCATCGTCCTCGTCGGACATATGGATCAAGTCCTGGAACACGCGCTTGTAGAACCGATCACGTTATCCGAATAAAGTTGTTGAACAAGAAAGGAATTACAGACGACATGAAAGTAACACAAGCAGAATTCATTATAAGCGCTGTAGGACCTGACCAATACCCTGATGATGCCTTGCCGGAGATTGCTCTGGCAGGGCGTTCTAATGTTGGCAAGTCCTCGCTTATTAACCGTATGATTAACCGCAAAAATTTGGCGCGGACAAGCTCGCAGCCCGGCAAGACGCAATGTCTGAACTATTACCGCATTAATGATCTATTATATTTTGTGGATTTTCCGGGGTACGGCTATGCCAAAGTATCGAAGACCCAGCGTCAGGCGTGGGGAAAGATGATCGAGCGCTATCTGCTGGAACGCGATACGCTTAAATTGGTCCTACAGGTTGTCGATCTGCGTCATCCGCCTTCGAAGGACGATATCATGATGCGTGAATGGCTGATTCATTATGATATTCCGACCTGTGTCGTGATGACGAAGGCTGATAAACTGCCGAAGAGTCAATGGCATAAGCATATGAAAGTCATCAAAAATGATCTGCAGTTAACCTCGGAGAATCCGATGGTGATGTTCTCGTCGGAGATTGGCCTCGGCAAGGACGAGCTGTGGGAGATTATTAGCCGTTATACCTCCTCTTCAGAAGATTCCGCCTTGGATTCAACAGATGATATAGGGAATCCGCAAAGTTAGTGTAGGAAACAGAGCATCTTCATCAAAACCTCAATCTCTTCACGGAAAAATCCGTATTTTTCGTGGAAAATGAAGAAAAATCAAGGCTGGTTAGCAGGAATAATTGTGCTTGATCGTGTATAATATCCTTAAGGCATTGAATTTTTGAAGTTGTAAGTTAAAGAATTGAGGAGATTTGTATGGGTCAACGGCTCGCAACAGAGTATGTGAAAGCCAGTTTACAGTTAACGGAAGCAGAGATGTCCAAGTTTGTGCATAGTTTTGAAGAGCAGCATATTCATTCGTATGTGCTTGTGCTCGATAACGGCAATCAAGAAGTTGTTCTTGAGGATGGTGCAGGGGAGGAGATTCGGTTACCGTTTCAACGGAAGGCGACGACGTATGTATGTGAAACGTCCTGCCGTCTGGTTAAACCGAAGTTGACCAATGCGATGCGTCAAGCGCTAGCAGCGTTTAAAGGAAACGCGATCGTGAATCGAATTTACAGAGGCTACACGATGGAATACAAGTATGATCAAGGGAAAGTATCTCGAATCGTTGAGCATGTTGATGGTCAAGATCGACTCATTTTCGAGTATAAAGATACACTTGGTCAATTGCAGCAGTTATTTAATCAGTGTCAAGTGGAGGCTCAGATCGAAGGGATTCAAGAGCGGATCAATTCATTGCTGGATGCAAGGAATCGTGCGAAGAACCTTGAGCAGATCGCCCAAATTGACGCGAAGCTTAGCAGCTATACGCAGCAATTATTTGTACTTGAAGCGTGATATCGCGCATTGATACGACGAAGGAGTCCGGGAGGACTCCTTTTTTATGTGGCATGCTTGGAGCACTTTAAGGAAAAAACTCCACATTGTGGGATTGTTTTGTGCTGACACATATACAGGCGGCGTGCATATGTTGTATACGGGACGAAGGGCTTCCGTACATTTCAAATATTCACCAAAAAAAAGTATTGCTTTTCTGGGCAGAAGATGTTATTTTTATTCTCGTTGAAAAGAATATAGGAACCAGGATTCACTCAGGACATTGTATGTTGCGAGAGAGTTTTCCCTCGGGAAGTGAATGACGTAGGTCCTAGCGGATGAAATTTTTCAAACATTTTATTCCTAGGAAGGGGGAACCGGAAGATGGAATATTCAACTTTCGGAAGACACGTTGCAGTTGACACTTGGGGTGTTGATTTTGAACTCCTAAACAATGCTGAATTTTTGCAAGCTCAAATGGTAGAGGCGGCTGAAGCTAGCGGTGCAACCGTACTGTCTGTTCAAGCCAAACAATTCGAACCACAAGGTGCAACGGTATTAGTAATGTTATCTGAGAGTCATCTCTCGATTCACACGTATCCTGAAAGAGGTTTTGCTGCAATTGATTGTTATACCTGCGGCGAGACAGTAGACCCGCAAGTTGCAATTGACTACCTGGTATCCGTACTTAAACCGGATAAAACGTATGCGAAGAAATTGGTTCGCGGTATCGGGGAGCTTCAAGTTGAGAACCCTGTGATGAAGCAAGAGCAATTCGCATAGTACGCCATAGAAGTCAAAGATAACCATGAAGATGAGATTCGTCTTCATGGTTATTTGTTTTATACCGGGGTCCCCGCAAAGTACCTCAATCGACTTCGAAGTTTGTGGGCCACTTTTGGGGTTATTTTATCTCAGAACCCCATAGAATGTACAAGGTTGGTTATGTCCATTGCAAAGGGGTTCGGAGGATGCGCAGAAATCAAAGTCGAAGTTCAGGGAAATGGTTCATTGTCGTTATGATCTTGCTTGTCATTGTCTGGCCGTCGTATCAGATTTATAAGCTGATGGGCGGCAATGTGGCGAAGGAAGATGCAGGACGAATGCTCTACGAGGTTGCGGCATTCCAGATGGGACTCGTGCAGAATGCATTGAATGAAGCTTCAACCATGAAGAATGCAAGTCAGTTGGATGCTGTTAAGCTCGCGATTTATTCGGCGAATTATACGCATGATCGTCTGGTGAAGGCCTATGACAATGATCATTTGAAAAGGTTAGCATCCCTCAATAAACTGCTTGAGTTCATTACGAGCGTTCAGATCGCAGGAGACCGTTCACTGCATGAAGAGGAGAAGCGTATACTGCAAGAGGTTCAGAGGCGTTACGGCGAATTCTACGAGGCCTATGAGCAGCTTGTGACAGGCAGCGGTCAGTTGGTTAGCTCGGAAGCTGTGATAGTATCTGAAGCCGATGAGGCGATGCAAGAACTGCTGGAGAAGCAAATGAATCCATAACCATAACCGCAGTAATCGTCTAGGAATCAACGTGATTTTGGTATAAGTGGAAAGGCTTAGGCTAACACTAATGACGTATGTCTTCCATTTCATAATTTTTTCAAATTTGAGCGTAATGGATTTGTCGAACTGTGATATAATTTACATCAGATGCGAGAGAGAAGGCAGGTGACACAATGCACATTTTAGCGGTCGGACTCAATTATCGGACGGCCCCGGTCGAAGTGAGGGAGCGGTTCGCAATTGCCGAGCAAGCTTTACCAGAGGCGTTACAACAACTGAAGGCAACGAAAAGCGTACTAGAATGTGTGATTGTTGCGACTTGCAATCGGACGGAAATTTACGTTGTTGTTGATCGTCTGCACATGTGCGGACATTTTATACGCAGTTTTATGGAGAAATGGTTCCAGATTCCTCGTCAAGAATTTACAAATTATTTATATATTTACGAAGATGATCGTGCTCTTCATCATTTATTCCAAGTTACAAGCGGACTGGATTCCATGGTCATCGGGGAGACGCAGATCTTAGGGCAGATGAAAGAAGCATTCCTGCTCGCACAAGAGTACGGTGCAACGGGAACATGGTTCAACATGCTCTTTAAGCAAGCCATTACGATGGCCAAACGTGCTCATGCGGAGACGACGATTGGCGAAGCGGCGGTATCGGTTAGTTATGCAGCTGTTGAGCTCGGTAAGCGAATCTTTGGTCAATTCACGAAGAAGAAGGTCTTGATCCTCGGGGCTGGTAAAATGAGCGAGTTAACCGTGAAGCATTTGTATGCGAACGGAGCGGACGAAGTGATCGTTGCGAACCGTACGTTAGCGCGAGCGGAACAGCTGGCATCGAAGTTCAATGGACGGGCTTGTTCGATTCAAGGCGGTATATCATTGCTGCATGAGGTGGATATCGTTATTAGCTCTACAGGGGCTGACGGCTACGTGCTGGATGCGAAGCAAGTGCAGGAGAGCATGAAGAAGCGGAAGAATCGACCGATTTTTATGATCGATATTGCGGTGCCGCGCGACTTGGACCCAGCGATTGGTTCGGTACCGAATGTGTTCTTGTATGATATTGATGATCTTGAGGGGATTGTTGAGAGTAATCTTGAGCTTCGCCGCAAGGAAGCGACGAAGATTGAAGCGATGATCGCGAAGGAGATCGAAGCGTTCCGCCATTGGCTGAAGACGCTCGGCGTGAGCCCTGTCATCTATGCCTTGCAGCAGAAGTCGGCGCAGATCCATCAAGACACGATGGAGAGTCTGTTCAAGAAACTGCCTGATCTGGATGAGCGGCAAGCGAAGGTCATTCGAAAATTAACGAAGAGTATTGTTAATCAAATGCTGCATGATCCGATTCTGCGAATCAAAGAAATGGCTGTTGAGAAGAACGGCGACGAGGCCATCGAGATGTTCACGCAAATTTTCGCGCTCGAGGAGCAGATGGAGAAGGCGGAAGCAGAAGAGCAGCGTCAGAACAAGGCACATGAGCATAAGCAACCATCATCACCCGAGATGAGAATGAACGAGAGATCGTCTGCCGGATCGAAATCTGGATTTGCATGGGCGACCGTAACGGAGTAGGTGGTGAAGGATTGATGTTAACTCAGAATTGGATATATGATGCGATTATTTATATATACGCCCTGAGCCTTCTGTTTTATTTCTCTGATTTTGCACAGCCAAATCGGAGTGCGAAGCGGATGGGCACGGGGCTTCTTCTTTTTGTATGGGGCCTGCAGACCATTTTCCTTGCTAGTAAATTAATTGAGCAGCCGGCTGTTCCATTATTGTCGGTTCTTGAATTTATGTTTTTATTATCTTGGCTGCTCGTCACGATATCGCTGCTTATTAGTTTCTTTTTCAAGATTGAATATATCGTGTTTATCGTCAATGTCATTGGGTTTGCCGTCCTCTTACTTAATTTATTTAGCAGTCCGATCGGGGAGCAGCGGCTGGAGCATTGGCAGATCGTCAAGGAGATTCTGATTCTGCACGTAGCCTTCGCAATAATCAGCTTCGCTGCATTTACGATCGGTACCATATTCTCGGGTATGTATATGTACCTGCATCGGAAATTGAAGGATAAGCAATGGGATGATTCGGTGCGTCGGTTACCGAGCCTTGAGAAGATTGATCGTTATGCGAACCTGTCGATCATGGTTGGCACGCCGCTCTTGATTCTATCACTCGCTGTCGCGGTCTCATCGATCTATGTGGAGGAGAAGCTGAATCTGCTCCTTGATGTGAAGGTGCTGCTTACATTCGTCGCAGCAATTTGTTACGTGTATTATATTATTAAAAGAGTATCGCTTAAAACTACAGGATATCGATTGGCACGTTGGGCGCTGCTTGCGTACGCGCTCATGGTGCTCAATTTCGCTGTCAATTCGTTCTCGACATTCCATCATTGGATATGGGAGTGATGACGTTTGGAAGAAACATCGCATTCGACATATTATCCCATTTTAATGCAGCTGGAATCAATGCGGTGTGTTGTCATCGGCGGTGGCCGCATTGCAGAACGTAAAATTCGAGGTTTGCTCGAAGCGGGTGCCAAGGTGCATGTCGTCAGTAAAGTCTACACTTCGCAGATTGATCAATGGATTGCTGGTAATCGAATAACGGGTAGCCTTCGAACCTATCAATCGGAGGATCTTGCAGGCGCGCAATTGGTGTTCGCGGCGACCGACTCGGAGGAAGTGAACGAGCGCGTCGCAAGCGACGCACATGGGTTGGGTATTCTGGTGAATGTCGCGAGTTCTTCGCGCAGCAGTAACTTTGTGAATGCAAGCACGTTGCGCAGGGGCAAGCTGATTATTTCCGTATCCACCTCCGGGGCGAGCCCAGAGATGGCCAAACGAATTGTATCGAAGCTCGATGAGCAATATGGTGAGGCCTATGAGGTTTATTTGGATATTCTCGCCGAATTGCGACACGTGATTCAAGGGCATATCCCGGATGCAGGAGTTCGGAGACAGTTGATGCAACGAATGATCGGGATGAATTGGATTGAGCAGATTGAGCAAGGGATGTTTCCGCCGAAGGATTCGGGTTGGATGGAACGTTGGATCAATGAACAGATGGCATTGATCGAGGAATAGACGATGCAATGGTGGAAGTCAGGACGAGGAGGCAACACGATGCGTAAGATTATCGTAGGAACAAGACAGAGCGCGCTTGCGCTAACACAAACAGGACAAGTCATACAACAGTTGGAACAGATTTGTGAGAAGCACGGGCTTCCTTACCAATTCGAGATCCATAAGATTGTAACGAAAGGCGATAAAATTCTAGATGTTACGCTCTCGAAAGTCGGAGGTAAAGGATTATTCGTCAAAGAAATTGAGCAAGCCTTAATGGACGGGGTTATCGATATGGCCGTCCACAGTATGAAGGATATGCCGTCAGAACTGCCGAAAGGCCTCATGAATGGCGCGATACCGAAGCGAGTAGACCCGAGAGACAGTCTAATTTCTCGCGAAGGACGCAAGCTGGCTGATCTGCCGATCGGCGCCAAGGTAGGAACGAGCAGTCTGCGTCGGTCATCACAGCTCCAGCATGCGCGTCCAGATCTGAAGCTGGAGTCCATTCGCGGTAATATCGATTCGCGCCTTCGGAAGCTGGAGACGGAAGGTTTCGATGCGATCATGCTCGCGACAGCGGGACTAGTTCGGATGGGCTGGGAAGATCGGATTACGGAGCATTTGGCGACGGATGTTTGTCTGCCGGCCGTCGGGCAAGGGGCGCTTGGTATTGAGTGCCGGGAGAATGATCCTGAGGTTCGGGAACTGCTACAATTATTCAATGACCAGGCAACGGCGTTGACCGTTCGGGCAGAACGTCGCTTCTTAGGGCAGCTCAACGGTGGCTGCCAGGTGCCGATCGGTGCATTTGCGACGCTCGTGAATGGTGATATCGAGAATCCCGTGATTGAGTTGACCGGCATGGTCGGTTCAACAGATGGGCGTGTTATACTGAAAGAAACGCTTCGCGGGAACAACCCTGAACAGCTTGGGGAACAAGTAGCTAATCAATTGATTGCACAGGGAGCAGACCGAATTTTGGCGGAATTGAATCAGTAGGGAGATGGACGGCATGGGGAAAGGAATCGTTTATCTTGTCGGCGCTGGGCCGGGAGATGCCAAACTCATTACATTAAAGGGTCTGGAGTGCATTCAGAGGTCAGATGTCATCGTCTATGACCGTCTTGCTTCTCCAAGGTTACTCAAATATATGAAGCCGGGCGCGGAGAAGGTTTATGTCGGCAAACTGCCGGATCGGCACACGATGAAGCAGGAAGACATTAATCAATTGCTTGTAGATCTTGCTCTTCAAGGTAAAGTGGTAACTCGTCTGAAAGGCGGCGATCCAACCGTGTTCGGGCGTGTTGGGGAAGAAGCTGAATTGCTGCGGCAGCATGATATCGGCTATGAGATCGTACCGGGCATTACTTCGGCGATCGCGGTCCCTGCTTATGCGGGGATTCCTGTGACCCATCGAGATCTAGCTTCCTCGTTCTCCGTCATCACGGGTCATGAGAGTCCAGATAAACTGGATAAGTCTATTTATTGGGACAAAGTAACGAATGCGACAGGAACACTCATATTTTTGATGGGCGTCGCTAAAATCGACTACATAAGCGAACAACTCATCAAGCACGGCAGGCCGCCGGAGACACCCGTTGCGCTTGTCCGCTGGGGAACACGTCCCGAGCAAGAGACGCTGGTTGGGACGCTTGCGACCATCGCTGAGCAGGTACGGGTGACCCAATTCCAATCTCCAGCGGTTATTGTCGTCGGTGACGTTGTCTTACAGCGTGAGAAATTAAAATGGGTGGAGCAGCAGCCGTTGTTCGGCAAACGGGTGCTCGTCACACGTGCAAGATCGCAAGCGAGTGATCTGGTACAGCAAATCGATGATCTGGGCGGGGAACCGGTTGAATTCCCAGTCATCGAGACGAGAAGAACGTCATCGCCGGATCAGCTGGCTGTCATCCAGGAGACGATGCAGCAGCTGGAATCGTACGATTGGGCTATTTTTACAAGCGTCAATGGCGTCGAGTGTTTCTTTGAGCATTTGCGTGAGCAGCGGATGGATATTCGGCGGCTAACGCGTGCTCGTGTTGTCGCGGTAGGTCCGAAGACGGCAGAAGCGCTCGAAGCACGCGGGATCATGACGGAATGCTTGCCGGAAGAGTACCGTGCGGAGGGAATACTCGAAGCCATTCGCGCAGAGCTTAACCCAGGGCAGCGCGTGCTGCTCCCGCGAGGTGATCTTGCGCGCAAATGGCTGCCAGATGAGCTTCAGAACCTAGGGCTTGACGTGACGGACTTGAAAGTATATGAGACCGTGCAAGTGAATGCAGCGGAGGAGAGTCGCGAATTGCTCGAGCAGTTGAAAGAACGAGAAATTCATATGATTACCTTTACGAGCTCCTCGACGGTAACGAATTTCGTTCGCGCGTTCGAGCAGATTGGTGTTACGAATGTATCGGAATTGCTTGGCGGGGTGGATGTCGCTTGCATCGGACCGCTTACGGCGGAGACCGCGGTAGCAGCAGGGCTGACCGTATCGGTCATATCCCAAGAGGCAACGATTGAGTCGTTAGTCCACGCGCTATGTGATCTGGCTAGATAACCCACATTCATGTTCTCATTCCAAATGATATAACAGATTTGATTTCTAGGAGGGTACTATAATGAGTTTTCCAATCGTGAGACATCGTCGTCTGCGCCGTACTGCAGGCATTCGCAGCATGGTGCGTGAGACGGTATTAACGGTAAATGATCTGATCGCACCGATTTTTGTTACTTACGGAACAAATGTCCGTGAAGAAATTCCTTCGATGCCTGGTGTATATCACCTGTCCATGGACCAATTGGATGCAGAGATCGATGAGATCGTCAGCTTGAATATTCCAGCGGTACTGCTATTCGGTGTGCCTGAGACCAAAGATGCCGTAGGCTCATCCGCTTATGCTGAGGACGGTATTGTACAGCAGGCGACGCGGCATATTAAGAAAAGATATCCAGAGCTTGTCGTCGTGGCGGACACATGTTTGTGCCAGTTCACGGATCATGGACATTGCGGCATGGTGCATGTGGAAGAACGCTGCGGTGAGCTGCATGGTGAAGTGGATAACGATGCTTCGCTTGAATTGCTTGTGAAGACGGCTGTGTCCCAAGCGGAAGCCGGTGCAGATATAATCGCGCCATCGAACATGATGGATGGATTCGTGCAAGCCATTCGTGCTGGCTTAGATGAAGCAGGCTATTCTCATATTGCGATCATGTCTTATTCCGTCAAATACGCATCCGCATTCTACGGACCATTCCGTGAAGCAGCGCATTCGGCGCCGCAATTCGGGGACCGCAAGACGTATCAAATGGACCCGGCCAATGCGCAAGAAGCGCTTCGTGAAGCTGAATCGGATGTTCTCGAGGGTGCAGATATGCTCATGGTGAAACCGGCGCTCGCGTATATGGATATCATTCGTACGCTCAAGGATCAATTTGATCTTCCGCTTGTCGCGTATAACGTGAGTGGGGAATATTCGATGGTCAAAGCGGCTGCGCTGAACGGCTGGATTGATGAGAAGGGGATTGTACTCGAAACGCTCGTCGGAATGAAGCGTGCGGGCGCTGATCTCATTATTACGTATTTTGCCAAAGATGCAGCAAGATGGCTGAAGTAAAGGAGATAGGAACTGAAATGGACAATCTTCATACACGTAAAGACGACCGTGCAAGAGAGGCATTTGCAGAAGCAAAAAAATATATTCCGGGTGGCGTGAACAGCCCTGTTCGTGCATTTAAATCGGTAGGCCTTACGCCGGTATATGTTGATCATGCGGCAGGATCTCGGATTTATGATATCGACGGCAACAGCTTTATCGATTATATCTGTTCCTGGGGACCGCTCATTATGGGGCATGCTCATCCTGAAGTTATTGAAGCCATTCAAAAGACTGCAGCCAAAGGAACAAGCTTCGGTGCGCCGACAGAAATTGAAACATTGATGGCTAGATTAGTATGTGAACGCGTGCCTTCCGTGGAGATTGTACGGATGGTGAATTCAGGGACGGAAGCAACGATGAGCGCAATCCGCCTCGCACGCGGCTATACGGGCCGCAGTAAAGTATTGAAATTCGAAGGGTCTTATCATGGCCATGCCGACAGCCTGCTCATTAAAGCGGGTTCCGGCGTAGCGACGCTCGGCCTTCCGGATAGCCCAGGCGTTCCAGAAGGGGTAGCATCCAACACTATTACCGTGCCATATAACGATATGGAGTCGGTTCGTCTTGCCTTCGAACGTTATGGCGAAGAGCTTGCTTGCGTGATCGTTGAACCGATCGCAGGAAACATGGGTGTGGTACCGCCATTGCCAGGGTTCTTGCAAGGCTTGCGTGATATTACAACACAGTATGGCAGCTTGTTAATCTTCGATGAGGTCATGACAGGATTCCGTGTACATATCAATTGTGCTCAAGGCTTGTATGGCATCACGCCTGACTTAACTTGTATGGGCAAAGTGATTGGCGGCGGCCTGCCTGTTGGCGCCTATGGCGGTAAACGGGAGATTATGGAGCAGATGGCACCATCCGGTCCAATCTATCAAGCAGGTACGCTAAGCGGTAATCCTCTTGCGATGATTGCAGGGTATACAACCTTGAAGCTCTTAACGCAAGATGTATATGAACAGCTAGAACGGCAAGCGGTGAAGCTGCATCTTGGATTTGAGAATAATGCAAAAGAGCTGGGGGTTCCCGTTACAATTAATCGCGTAGGATCGATGGTCTGTCCGTTCTTCACTGATCAATTCGTGATCAACTATGATACAGCAAAGACAGCGAATTTGGATCATTTCCGCCGCTATTTCAGCAATATGTTAAATGCGGGAGTAAGTATCGCGCCATCGCAATTTGAGGGCATGTTCGTCTCAGCGGCGCATAGTGATGCTGATATCGATGCGACAATCGAAGCGAACTATACCGCGCTGAAGCAGCTATGATTCCAGACAGATATCTTTCTCCTGAACAATGGGTACGCAAAGGGGAATGGCTCGTGACGACTGCATCGCAGTCGTCTCTTCATATACCGGAGAAGCTCGCGGCGAAGCTCACGCATCAAGGCGATCTTATGAAGACGGGAGATCGTCTGCGTGTCCGACTATTCCCTGAAGAGACGGATGCCTTCCCAGCGTATTGGACAGAGCTTGAGGTGCTCTACGAAGACGATTTCTGTATGGTGGTGAACAAGCCTGCTGGCATGCTCGTACATCCCACCGTGCCGGATCAAGTCGAGACGCTTGCGAACGCGGTCGCAAGCTATTACATAGGCTCCGGCCAACAGCATCGAGTTCGGCATATTCATCGGTTGGATGAGTATACGTCAGGGCCTGTCCTTTATGCGAAAAATGAATTCAGTCAAATTCGGCTTGATGAAGCGATGCGCGAGAAAGCCGTTGAACGGATCTACGTTGCGTTCGTGCAGGGCATCGTTGATCCGAAGCTTGGCAAGATCGATGCGCCGATCGGCAGAGATCGTCATCACAAGCAGCGACGTCGTGTCTCGACCACAGGAGATCACGCCGTGACGTATGTCGAGCTGCTCGAGACTTTCCCGCAGGCAAAAGTAAGCCTAGTACGGCTTCGACTGGAGACGGGAAGAACGCATCAGATTCGCGTCCATATGAGCTACGCGGGTCATCCGTTGCTTGGAGACACGCTCTATGGCGGCAGTGATGAGCATGCGGCGTATCAGGCGCTGCACGGCGAATTGCTGTGCTTCCAGCATCCGATGTACGGAGAGCAGCTTGAGGTAAAAGCGCCATGGACCGTGATGTTCGAGGAGTTGTATGCGAAGTTCAGCGAATGGAATGCATAAACGTGTTGGATCTGATGATCTAAAAAAAGTAGATGAGAGCACAAAGTAGAACAAATAGGAAGGGGGTACGGGGTGGAGAAGCGATAGCGTCCGCCTTTGAAATTCGTGTTATAACCGCTAAACTTCATTCAATGAACACGAATTTCAACAGCGGGTGGAACCCCGTACCCCCTCCTTTCACATGCTCAAACGTAGCAGTTTCTTGAAGGACCTGGCCAACGGCCAGGTTCTTTTTGCTAAGATTGATAATCTCCACGAAGATCGCAAACTTTGTCCCACTTTTCGAAAAATATATGGCATGCTCTTTCCTTCTAGGCATATAGATAAATGTAAGTAGTCATGAGTTCCATCTGACAATGATGGTCATTTAGGTTTATATGCAGAAGGGAGGACCTCGTTTTGTTTGATCAATCCTATGGTTTGCGATTTGACATTTACGAGCGGGTTCACTTATCAGATGAAGTAGTTGGGATACAAGAATTAGAAGAGATCGAGCTTGTTCCGAATGTTCAAGTCGTTCCGCATGGAGACCACGCAACGCTGCGCGGCAATCTACTGCTGTCTGGCGTATATAAAGGCGACGATGAACAGCGATCAACGCTGACCCTCACGCACTTTATCCCTGTGGAAATTACGCTGCCAATGAATCGAGTACAGAGTCTGGACGATATTTCCGTCGAGATTGAGAATTTCGATGTGGACTTACTGTCGACACGGACGATAAACATTAATGGCGTGCTGTCGCTCAAAGGCATTGAACTCACGCAGCCGGAGCAATCCCCATGGATGGCTGAGCAGTTTACTGTTGTGCATCAGACCGAGCCGGCGAAAGTTCAGGCTGGCGCACCGAATGATTTCCGTTCACAATCGAATGAAGAAGAGAATGATGACGAGGCCATTCAAGCCAGTAAAAATAATGATGCCCTGGATATTCTCGAATCGGTTAGCTTGTATGAACGTGAGCAGCAAATTGAACGTGAGCTCGAGCAGAAACAGCAACAACAACAACAACAGCATATTGAGTTCCACCCTGAAGTCATTACTGTACAGCCTGAAGTCGATCCTCGGAGTGAGATCCCGCAAGAAGCTGTGGTAACCGCGGAACGAATTGCCGGTGCATCGCCCAGCGAGCCGTTCCAGCAGATAGATTCGCTCGAGACGGACAAGGAACCTCAGCTGGATTTTACGCAAGAGGAACCAATCGAGCAAGAGAAAGTCTTTATTTCAAGTGCTGACAATGCTGTGGAAGAGTCGTCGCAAGAACCATTCTTTGATTACGGATTCGTGGAAGAGCAACCAGCCCCGGATGTGGAGGAGCTCTCCGTCGAAGAACGAATCGCGGAAGAGAAGAAAGAGCTGAAGGTGGCCTTTAACAGTAAGAAGGATCCTGAACCTGAGAACGTGGGCAATATGGGTCTAAGTGCGCTGCTCTATTCGAGCAAGAATATTAAGGAAATTGAGACACGGCATGCCGTGGAAGAATTGGAGAAGCAAGCGAAGAAGTTGCGTTCTGATTCGAATGGTGAGGAAGTGGAGTGGAAGAGTCTGTTCTTGAATCATGAAGATGAGAAGAGAGCCTTCCGCAAATTGAAAATATGTATTGTTCAGCGGGAAGAAACTTTGGATGTGATCGCCGATCGATATAACATGAATCCACGTGAACTTCTGCTCTATAATCGGTTGAATGATCATACCATTGCGGAAGGTCAAGTTCTGTATATCCCCTAATTGAATTGAGTGGAGCAAAATGACATTCGATGAACATGATGTTCAGCTTGGATCGGATGAGCGAGCCCCCTCACCTGTCCCGTACGAGAAAATCTCGATCGGTTCAGGTGAGGGGTTTTTTGCTGTTTTATGAGCGGCTTGCCTGATACATGTTAAAGAGGCCTTACAGACTACCATCTGCAAAGCCTCCTAAACATGATGTATGCTAATAGACATTAAATAAAAATCCTAAGTAGATTAAGAACAGCGCGAACAAGATGAAGACACCAAATCCCGTAGGCAATATAAGCGTATGGACAAATTGAATGCAAATGAGAGGGAAAATGACGCCTTTGACGGCATAGCGGTTTTTGTACCACCATCGTTCCACGTTAGACCACCACCTTATCGTATTTTATGAGGATTGACGAGCCGGTATGACTAGGAAAGCCTTGCTTCTATACATCTAGCTGCGAAGATTGACGTTGGAGGATTTAAATGATAAAATATTGGATATTCTATATAGGAAAGACATTGAAAGGGAATAGTAGGCACCGAACCCTTCAGAGAGTGGAGCTGATTGACGCTGTGAGGCTCCGCAGGATGTAGTTGCTGAAGTCGCCCCGGAGTTGTTTGTTCGAATCCTTCTTAGATTGCAGATGTATCTGCCGATGCAAGGAAGAGCTAGTGCAAACCGGTTGCAGCCGTTATCTGTTGAGTGTCGCATGCTATAGTGGTTGAAGTTGTTAGCGGTATGCGAAATAAAGGTGGTACCACGGAAGATAACCTTTCGTCCTTTGCGACGAAGGGTTTTTTTGTTTGGATTTAAAGAATGTGTGAGATCACAATGGTTCTTTGAATTCCGAAGGAAGAGATGACAAAATCATTCTTCCGGCCTAGCTCCCTAGTTTATTGGTTTTACCTATAGACTTATATGGGGCGAAACGTGTAGGTGTAGACGCTGAATTTAAATAAATGGAGGGTTACTCATGTCAGAAGCACAGGATACTAAGAACCAGACGTCGATGCCAACGACGTATGATCCAAAAGCGGCAGAGCAGAAATGGTATGATTTCTGGATGAAAAATGAATTTTTCAAAGCGGGACAACGTCCGGATGCGCCTAAATATTCGATCGTTATTCCGCCGCCGAACGTCACAGGTATGCTTCATATTGGGCATGCGCTCGATTTTACCTTGCAAGATATTCTTGTACGCGCGAAGCGGATGCAAGGCTATGATGCACTATGGCTGCCGGGTTCCGACCATGCGGGAATTGCCACGCAGACGAAGGTGGAGCAGAAGCTGCGTGAAGATGGGGTATCTCGTCATGATCTAGGGCGCGAGAAATTCCTTGAGAAGGTATGGGATTGGAAAGAAACGTATGCGAATACGATTCGTGAGCAGTGGGCGAAAATGGGCTTGTCGCTCGATTACTCCCGTGAGCGGTTTACGCTGGACGAGGGTCTATCCAAGGCGGTTCGTGAAGTGTTCGTCAAACTCTATGAAAAAGGCTTGATCTATCGCGGCAAATATATCATCAACTGGGATCCAGCAGCACGCACAGCATTGTCGGATATCGAAGTAGAGTACAAAGAGGTGCAAGGGCATCTGTACCATTTGGAATATCCGCTCGCGGATGGCAGTGGTTCAATCACGGTTGCGACGACACGTCCTGAGACGATGCTTGGCGATACTGCTGTTGCTGTACACCCAAAAGATGAGCGTTACAAAGATATGATCGGTAAAATGCTGATTCTTCCGATCGTTGGGCGTGAAATCCCGGTGATTGCAGATGATTATGTTGAGAAGGAATTCGGTAGCGGTGCAGTTAAAATTACACCTGCGCATGACCCGAATGACTTCGAAATGGGACTTCGCCATAACTTACCGCAAATCACTGTCATGGATGAATCCGGTGTTATGAACGAGCTTGCTGGTAAATACCAAGGAATCGACCGTGCGGATTGCCGGAAGCAAATCGTGAAAGATCTGAAAGAGCTTGGTGTATTGATCAAGATCGAAGATCATGTTCATCAAGTTGGACATAGTGAGCGCAGCGGTGCTGTCGTTGAGCCGTACCTCTCCACACAATGGTTCGTACGGATGAAGCCACTCGCTGAACGTGCGATTGAAGCGCAAAAATCAGGTAAAGGTGTTAATTTTGTTCCGGATCGGTTCGAGAAAACATACTTGAATTGGATTGAGAATGTTCGTGACTGGTGTATCTCCAGACAGCTCTGGTGGGGACATCGTATTCCAGCTTGGTACTGTAATGATTGCGGTGAACTTCATGTCGCGCAGGAAGATGTAACAGCTTGCTGCAAATGCGGAAGTTCGAACCTAAGACAAGACGAGGATGTATTGGATACGTGGTTCAGTTCAGCGTTATGGCCTTTCTCCACACTTGGGTGGCCAGAGAATACAGAAGATTTGAAACGCTACTACCCGGTTGATGTTCTCGTAACAGGTTACGACATCATTTATTTCTGGGTTGCTCGCATGATCTTCACAGCGCTGGAATTCACGGATGAAATTCCATTCAAAGATGTATTAATGCATGGTCTCGTTCGCGACTCGGAAGGCCGTAAAATGTCGAAGTCGCTAGGCAATGGGGTTGACCCACTTGATGTCATTGACCAATACGGGACAGACGCAATGCGTTACATGATCTCGACGAGCAGTACGCCAGGGCAAGATCTACGTTTCCGTTGGGAGCGGGTAGAGCAAGCGCGGAACTTCGCGAATAAAATTTGGAATGCTTCCCGGTTTGCACTGATGAATCTTGAAGGTTTTACGGTGGATCAAATCGATATTAGCGGCAATCTCTCCACAGCAGATCGTTGGATTCTGCACCGCTTGAATGAGACGGCTCGTGATATTACACGTCTGATGGATTCTTATGAATTTGGTGAGACTGGACGTCTGTTGTATAACTTTATCTGGGATGATCTATGTGATTGGTATATCGAGTTTGCGAAGCTTAGTCTCTATGGTGAGGATGCCGAAGCGAAACGCACGACACAATCCGTATTATCCTATGTACTTGACCGCACACAGCGGATGATTCATCCATTCATGCCTTATATTTCCGAGGAAATATGGCAGCATTTGCCGCATGAAGGCGAGACGATTACACTTGCGGCATGGCCGACTTACGATGCGAAGCTCGAAGCGCCGGATGCGGTGAAAGAAATGAACTTGTTGATGGATATCATTCGCTCGGTACGTAACGTACGTGCAGAAGTGAACGTTCCGATGAGCAAGAAAATTGAGCTGATCATTAAATCGGCTGATGCGCAGAGCGATGCGATTATCCGTAACAATGAAGTCTATATCAAGCGTTTCTGTAACACATCTCAGTTCGAAGCTTCTATGGACATTGCGGCGCCGGAGAAAGCGATGACTGCGATCGTGACCGGAGCTGAGCTGTATCTTCCGCTAGCAGGTTTGATTGATATTGCACAGGAAATCGAGCGTCTGGAAAAAGAAGTGAAGCATCTAAGAAGCGAAGTTGAACGTGTGGATAAGAAACTGTCGAACGAAGGTTTCGTGGCCAAAGCACCTGCAAAAGTCATTGAAGAAGAACGTGCGAAACAGCAGGATTATTCCGATAAGCTTGATAAAGTGCTTGCACGCATTCAAGAGCTGCAAAGCTAAGAGCGAAGGGTGAGATCACCATGGCGGACAATCGCGGGGCTGTAACCACAGCCCCTTTTGATGAATATCAACAGGCAGTAGATTGGATTAACGGCCTGATTTCTTTTGGGATTAGACCTGGTATGCAGCGCATTGAATTGATGATGGAGCGCCTCGGGCATCCGGAGCGCACGCTGAAATTCATTCATGTTGCGGGGACGAACGGCAAAGGATCGACGTGTGCGTTTCTTACTTCTGTGCTTCGTCAATCGGGTTATGATGTTGGAACGTTCACATCACCGTATATTACGAAGTTCACAGATCGTTTCCAGTATAATGGCACGAACATCCCAGAGGAGACTTTGCTGGCGATCACGAATACGTTGCGGCCTCTCGTGAAAGAGATAGCTGCGTCTGAATTGGGATCACCAACAATGTTCGAGGTCTCGACGACGATTGCGATTATGTATTATGCGAAGTACGTATTCCCTGACTTTGTCGTCTGGGAGACAGGGCTTGGCGGCCGTATGGATGTGACGAATATCGTGACGCCGATCATCTCGATCATTACGAATGTCGGTCACGATCATATGGATATTCTCGGCGATTCGCTCGAAGCTATTGCTCGGGAAAAGGCAGGGATTATTAAACCTGGCGTACCTGTTGTGAGCTCGGTGGAACAACTGGAAGTGATTGAGGTGCTCCGCAATACGGCGAAAGAGCAGAAATCAACCTTGTATTTAATGAATGATCAATATCATTTGACGACGTTATCGAGTGAAGAGAATCAGCAAGTGTTCGCATTCCAAGGACCTTTCCGTACGCTGGATCAGCTGTCGATTCAGCTGAATGGTGCGCATCAGATCAAAAATGCTGGTGTAACCGTGATGGCGCTGGAAGTGCTGAAGCAGTATTATGCCCTCTTGATTGATGACGAGGATTTATTGGAAGGATTGCGCACAGCGGCATGGGCTGGACGGCTTGAGATGATCTCAGAACAGCCGCGCCTACTAATTGATGGAGCCCATAACCCGGAAGGTGCTGCAACCCTTGCAGAAGCATTACGAGAGACTTATACGTACGAGCGTGTACATTTGATGATGGGAATGTTATCAACGAAGAATCATACAGACTATTTACGGCATATACTACCAATAGTGGATACGCTCATTTTGACCGAGCCTGATTTCCGTAAAAAAATGAATGCGGAGGATCTCTACGCCATCGTACAGCATGTATTGGCAGAATCACCGCGTCCTGATCTTCAAATCATCATCGAACCGAACTGGAAGGCGGCGCTTGCGAAGCTAGCGTCAATGGCAGCTCCTGCAGATCTAACCGTTGTCTCCGGTACTTTGTATTTAATCGCAGATGTACGATCTTATATTTTGTATCAAACCGATTCTGAAAAAGGTTGGTGAGGATTTCTTGAATACGACAGAACATGTTCATTTTATCGGTATTGGCGGCTACGGGATGAGCGCGATTGCACGCGTCATGCTAGAGATGGGGTACACCGTAACGGGCTCCGATGTCGCTGCACAGGAATTAACAGAGAAGCTAGCGAAGAAAGGCGCCAAAATATATATTGGCCATACAGCGGATAATGTTGAAGGAGCTGACCTCGTCGTCTATTCAACAGCTTTATCCAGAGACAATGTGGAACGCGTAAGGGCGGAAACGCTCAATATTCCGGTTCTGCATCGCGCACAGATGTTGGCACGCTTACTGAATACCCGTAAAGGGGTAGCTGTAGCGGGTGCGCATGGCAAGACAACAACCTCGTCGATGATTGCGCTCGTAATGGAGCAATGCGGTACAGACCCGACTTATATTATCGGTGGCGAGATTATGAATATGGGGACCAATGCAAAGGCGGGTAAAGGCGATTATGTCGTCGCGGAAGCCGATGAGAGCGATGGCTCCTTCTTGCAGTACCATCCACAGCTTGCGATTGTGACGAATATCGAAGCGGATCATCTGGAGAATTATGACGGGGATTATGCGAAGTTGAAACAAGCTTATGTGCGATTCCTTAACCAAGTGAAGCCAGGTGGCAAAGCCATCGTGAGCGCCGATGATGAGATTCTGCAAGCCATGATTCCAAATCTGCAGTGTGATGTGCTTACATACGGCATCGACTCGCCGGCGGATTATCGTGCGACAGATATCGTCCTGGGTGATCGCAAGAGCTCGTTCACATTTACGTATCAAGATGTTCCGCTCGGCAGAGTTGAAATGTCTGTACCTGGGCGCCATAACATTTCAAATGCAATGGCAACGATTATTACGTGTATGCAAGCGGACATTCCATTCTATGCGATTGCTGAATCGATCAAGGAATTCCGTGGTGCGAAGCGCCGGTTCCAAGTGCTCGGTGAAGTGAATGATATTCTTGTGATTGATGACTATGCGCATCATCCGACTGAGATTCAAGCGACGATCCAAGCGGCAAAGTCCACAGGTAAACGGATTATCGCTGTTTTCCAGCCGCAGCGCTACACGCGGACGTATTTCCTGCTGGAACAGTTCAGTCAAGCGTTTGGTGATGCGGATGAAGTCATTATTACGGATATCTATTCACCTGCAGGTGAGAAGCAGATCGAAGGCATTTCTTCGTCTAGACTTGTTGAGATGATCATACAGAACAGCAATCCGAACACGAAGTATATTCCAACGAAGGAAGAAGTATTAGCACAATTGAGCGATTATGTCAGACCTGGCGATCTCGTCATTACGATGGGTGCAGGCGACATTTGGAAGGCGGCAGACGGACTGGCCAAGACACTGCGTGCCCGTGCCGAATAGATTTTTGATGAATACAGAAACGTCCAACCCTACCGGGTTGGACGTTTTTTGGCTTAGCCATGCTTTTGGCATCACATTATGTCTTCCAGGGGAGAGTAACTTCACGCGGGGGTTTCCGATAACAGCAAATCCCTGTAGAGACGCCTCCGATCGTAATGGTCAGGATGGATAGGAAAAATGTCCGAGGTGAGAATAAGAGACCGCCAAGCGTAATGATGAGCCCGTCGAGAATGAAAATTGTGAATCCGACATTGACGGATAATTTGTCCGCGATATATTTGGCGAGTAAATCGGTTCCGCCCGTGCTAATGTTGTTCCGCAGCATGATGCCGAACCCGACACCCATGAAGATTCCGCCAATGATAGAGCTGATGATCGGATGGATCTGAAGCGGAGCAAAGCTCATGTGACTTATACGTGAGAAGATGTCAATGAAAAAGGAGGAGATGAGCATGCCTGGAAAGCTGCTGAAGAAGAAATGACGATATTTGAACCAGGCGAGCAGAAGGATCGGTAAACTGCACACAATAAAGGTGATGCCCACATTCGCCTCCCACAAGTAATTAAGGATTAAAGCGATGCCGATAACACCCCCATCGAGCACATTGAAGGGAATAAGGAAGAGGTTGATTCCGATCGCGAGCAGCATGCTCCCCGCGATCGTAGCAACGATTCTTTTGAACAACTGCACTTTCATCAGCTCCACTTTTAACAACCGAATAAAATCCTATCTGTGAGAGTTCAAAAGTTGGCATTTCAGCATGGCATCGTGATGTATAAACCTTTATCGAAGTAAATCCTCGATGAGCGACCGCGATCCTGATGTAGGTTTAGACGCCAATCAGAAAGAACATCACTTTCTGATGCGGACAAATGATGATTTTTGAACAACCACTATCTGATGTATATGCTAGTTTGTCCCGTCGTATTCAATGGATACGGCATGGGCAATACAAGGAATGCTCTCTCCTTGTTGATAAGAAATTGGAGATAGAAGCGCACCAGTAGCGACGACGAGGATCCGTCTCCACTTCCCAGCCCGAAGCTGCTTGAGCAGATGCCCATACGTCACGGTTGCAGAGCAACCGCATCCGCTAGCTCCTGCCTGGACCGATTGCTTTTCGTAGTCGTAGATCATCATGCCGCAATCACGGAAATCCGTCTGGTTCATAGGGATGTGATGCTTCTTCAGCAATTCACTTGCAATCTCATATCCGACTTTCGCTAAATCACCTGTAACGATTAGATCATAGTGACCAGGTTCAATACGCAGATCTCGGAAATGCGCTTGAATCGTATCCACAGCTGCAGGGGCCATGGCAGCGCCCATATTGAAAGGGTCTGTAATGCCCATATCTACGACGCGTCCAATGGTTGCAGAGGTGATTAGAGGTCCGTCGCCATGCTTCGAGACGACAGCAGCGCCAGCGCCCGTGACCGTAAATTGAGCGGTTGGCGGTTTCTGAGATCCATATTCCGTCGGATACCGGAATTGCTTCTCGGCCGTAGCATTGTGGCTCCCCGTCACCGCTAAGGCATAGTGAGCGGACCCGGAGTTTACGATCATCGAGGCGAGTGCCAGGCTCTCCATCGACGTGGAGCATGCGCCAAATACCCCTAGATATGGGATACCAAGCGTTCTAGCGGCGAAGCTTGTGCTAATAATTTGATTGAGCAAATCGCCGCCGACATAGAATTGGACTTGCTCTTTCGTTAATCCGGAGCTTTCGATTGCGATTTTGGCTGCTTCCTCAATGAGCTTGTTCTCTGCTTTTTCCCAAGTGCTCTGACCTAACATTAAGTCGCCATGAATGATATCGAAGTCGTTGGCGAGCGGACCTTGTCCTTCAAAAGGACCTACAACCGTTGCACTGCTGAATATGCGAGGTTTGTTCTCGAATATCCAAGATTGATGTCCCCGAAGTGTCATTAGGACGCCCCCGTTCCATTGAACTGAAATATCATATGCACGATCCCGACAATGAAGGCTGCGACCGTACCGAATACGATAACCGGTCCAGCCACTTTGAACATTTGGCCGCCTACACCAAGTACAAGGCCTTCACTGCGATGTTCTATCGCTGCGGATGCCATGGAGTTCGCAAATCCTGTAACGGGAACGGCAGTGCCAGCGCCAGCCCATTGCGCAATTTTATCGTAGACCCCAAAGCTCGTTAAGATCACCGATAAGAGCACCATAATCGCAACAGTAGGGTTTCCGACCGTTTTCTCAGTAAACCCGCCCCATGTAATAAAGGCTTTCGAGACACATTCGCCAATAAGACAAATGAAGCCCCCGGAGAGAAATGCGCACACACAATTTTTAAACGTTGTTCGTTTCGGTTCGATTCGCTTCGCAAGCGCTTGATATTCTTGCTGTACGGGCGTTAATTTCTGTTTCTTCTGTTTTTCTGACAACCCCATAACCTCCTTCAAAATTCATAAATTTCCATGGCTTTAGCGGGTAAGTAACGGCCTCATATCGCTGATGACTTGATCCATCTGGTCGACACACTGGGTATAGACTGCCTTGGCCGTCTCATTTTCTGACGATAATGCGTACATTTCTAAATCTGCCTCGCATTTCTTCAGTGTTGCGAACAATGTTGCTTTCTTCTGCGGTTCGGGTACTTGAATCTGATCGTCATAGAGGTCGACATAGAGCTGCCCATAGGAATCGACTTGTCCCAAGTAGACGTTCTCGATGGCCACGCCGATCGTCTCTAGCTCGCGATTCAGCCAGTTTCGGTTGTAACCGAACGCAGCCAATCCTTCATCGAGCAGTTTCCCATCCATAATGACGGCTTCCGGTGCTTTGTCCGGCGAGACTTTGATGCCAAGATGCTTTGGCGTGAGCGGTTGATTCTCGCGTTTAAGCAGGACATTGAATTCCCCGTTGGATTCCATGATGGCGAATTCCACATCCGCGGCATTGAACACATTTCTTTTGCGCAGCTGGGCTAGCAATTCGTCGGAGGTCACGCGTACCTTTTTTAAGTTATCTTCAAGAATTTTGCCGTCCTTAATGAGGACTTGAGATTTGCTATCAATAAAATCCCGAAGTTTTTTGGTCTTCAACTGCACCATTTCAATGATAAAGGATACACCAACCCACACGGCGAGCGAGATAATACCAAGCCCCCAGTGCTTCTCTAAATCCATGGAGATATATGCAGCAAGGCTGCCGATCGTAATCCCCGTAATGTACTCGAACAAGGATAGCTGCGCGACCTGCCGTTTCCCTAATACTTTGGTGAAAAAAAACAGAACCAAAACAGCCACCAGCGTACGAATGGCAGCTTCCAACCATTCAGGCATCGTTTTTTTCGACTCCTTCCCCTTTAATGTTTTGTCAAAAGTTGTGAACAGGATTCATATGAAATGTTCCCTCAACGCGAGAAGAATATTCTGCTGACATTCGGACACATTAGAGGGGTATTTGTAAAAAGGAGGTGTGAGAAATGACCGTTGGATCCCAAGTGAAAACTACTTTGGCAAGTTTGAAAAGTGCTCAAGCAAGTCTAGAGTCCTTCGCGCTTGAAACACAAAATCAAGAAGCGAAAAAAATGTTCGAGTCTGCTGCGCAGACGACGCAAACCGTTGTACAGCAAGTTGAATCTCGTGTACAGCAGCTCGAAAATGAGGAGCCTCAATTTAAAGGGTTCTAGACATTTCGATAAGATTGACAGGGGTGGGAAATCTCGATTCTTTGCGAGAGCAGAGGATCGGGATTTTTTCAAAATAAGTGTTTATATGATTCACGGAAAAACTGTTCTTATATTTCTCGAAGATACGCTTATCGTCCGATAAAGGGCGACGAAGTGTTTCTTCTTGTTTCATCAATAAGCGGTTATAAATCTCTTAACTCTATCATAGGAATGATAATAGAAGATTGGACAAGGGAGAGGGTAAGCATGAGTAAGGCCAAAATGACGTTTCGATTCGATGATCCGCCGCGTAAATCAACAACTACGGAGATCATTCCTCATAATGAACCTGTTGAAGGGACAATCGAGCCATCTACGATGGGTCAGGTTGTTCCAATCCAGACGTATAGCTCTGATTATGGTGCATGGGACCCATCGTTTGATGAGGAGACGAACCGGATCGAGAAGCTGATTCGTGGTGAAACCTCTTCCCTACAGCCAGAGATCATCCCGCCAAAGCCTCAGCCGAGGATCGTAGATATCATGCAGGATGCAGAGGAACGTGGAGAGCTATCCGACTCTGAATTACAATCGGATCAGGAAGAAGGACATCACATTCAATGGACAGAACTGTCTGCTGGTGGATATTATCGTAAAACAAGAAATCCTTCATGGGTCAAAGTTGTTGCCTCGGTTGCAGGCGCAATTGTGACGGGGGCTGTTTTTGGTTTTGTGGTGTTATCGTTATTCCAAGGGGAAGTGAGTCTACCAGGGGTTAAGTCGAGTGTTCTTAAGGATGATGTGCGTACGAGCGGCAGTGTTCAGACATCGGGGAAAGTCGTGGATTCCAGTACCAATCAAACGAATCTTCCATCAGGTGAGGCCGTTAGCGTGACGATTCAACGCGATGCAAAGACGTATTATATGCTGCAGTATGGTGTCTTTAAAGATCAAGCCGGCGTGAACGCCGCGCAGCAAGAATTGACAGATCGAGGCTTAGCTGCCTTCGGCGACACCTCGGATCAGAATCGGGTGTATGCGGGGATGGCGGCATCGCGGGAAGAGGCTCAGTTGATGAAAGCAGAGCTTGCGCTGCAAGGGATTGAACTCTATATTCGAGATATGCAGATGCCAGAGACAACGCAGCTCATGTATGCGGGTGACGCAGCTCAAATGGAGCAATTCTTCAAGCAGAGTGATCAGGTTGTACAAATTCTATTACAAATGTCTACGGCTCAGCTGGAGCGTAAAGATCCTACTGCCTATACACAGGCAGAGCTGTTGGCAATTAAGGATGCGCATCAGAAATGGACGGAGCTTGGGGCAGCCGCAGCCAAAGGTCTTCCAACATCATCCAAAGAAGCTTGGGGGAAAATGACCCAGTCGATGAACACGGCAATCTTATCGTTAAATGAATACGGCAAACAGTTGTCGACCTCTCATCTCTGGAGCATTCAAGCGGCATTGATGGCTTTCGTGAAGAGCGAACAAAATCTAATCGCATCGATGCAAGCTGCATGAACGACCTATATCTAACCGATAGGACCTCATTTCCAGGTTCCTGTCGGTTTTTGGTTTGTGTTACACCGCAAATATAAGTATAATGTGTAAAGGTGTAAAAAAATGGTGAAGGGGAGTCAAATATGCTGAATAGGGATCAACGTCGCCTCATCTTAGCTTCTGCATCACCACGAAGACAAGAGCTTATTCGCGTTCTGAATATCCCGTTCGAAATTCGTGTGAGTGATGTCGATGAGACAACTCCGACGTATTGGTCGCCAGCGCAGGTCGCAGAGCAATTAGCGCTTCGCAAGGCAGAGGCAGTGCATCAGATGCTGCAGGAGGGCGAACAGGGCATAATCATTGGTGCGGACACCATTGTTGTGCTTGATTATCGCGTTCTTGGCAAGCCAAAGGATGCAGAAGATGCCGTATCCATGTTGAATTTACTGCAAGGCAAGACCCATCAAGTGTATAGCGGTGTCGCCTGCATTGATGCGGAGACAGGGGAGACCCACGTATCGCATCGTGTTACGTATGTCCAAATGAAACATTTAACAGATCAGCAAGTACAGAGGTATGTCGCAAGCGGAGAACCAATGGATAAGGCGGGCTCCTACGCGATCCAAGGATTAGGTTCAACGATTGTGGAGTCGATCGATGGGTGTTATTTCAACGTCGTCGGTTTACCATTATCCTTACTCACCGATATGCTCTCCAAATACGGCATAGAAGTTCTGTAAGGTAATCGACTTATTTAACGCTTATTTATCAATGAAAGAGGGGAATTCATGGATTCGCAAGGGCTTGTTCTGCGCGATATCCCCCATGAAGAACGTCCAAGAGAACGCATGATACAGAATGGGGCAAGCGCACTTAGTCACGCTGAATTGCTAGCAATTCTTCTTCGCACAGGAACACAGCGAGAATCCGCTGTCCGCGTCGCTGAACGGCTGCTTAAGCAAGTAGGCAACATTCGCCATTTGGTTGATATGACCGTCGAGGAAATGACACAAATTAAAGGCATCGGACCTGCGAAGGCCATCCAATTAAAGGCAGGAATTGAACTTGGCCGTCGCTTATCCAGAGCGACAATGAATGAAAAGATTACCATTCGCAAGCCATCCGATGCAGCAGATTTGCTCATGGAACAAATGCGCTATTTGCAGAAGGAACATTTCGTATGTCTGTTCCTCAATACCAAAAATCATGTGCTCCAACAAGAGACACTGTCGATGGGAAGCTTGAACGCTTCAATCGTACATCCCCGAGAAATTTTCAGAGCTGCCATTAAGTGCAGCAGCGCATCGGTAATATGCGCTCACAACCATCCAAGCGGCGATCCAACGCCCAGTCCAGAAGACATTCAGCTTACACAGCGCCTCGTTGAGGCCGGCAATATTATTGGCATTGAGGTGCTTGATCACCTCGTTATTGGTGACCAGCGTTACATAAGTTTGAAGGAACAAGGACTTATGTAATATAATATTTAAATTATAAGCACGATATAAGATAAACGATGAAGAGTTACAGGAAAGAAAGGGAGATTACAGCATGTTTGGAAGCTTCACGAAAGATTTAGGAATTGATTTAGGAACGGCAAATACACTTGTTTATGTTCGAGGAAAAGGGATCGTTGTTCGCGAACCATCCGTTGTGGCGATCCGTACAGATACAAAAAAGATTGAAGCTGTTGGGGAATCCGCAAAGAAGATGATCGGTCGTACGCCAGGGAACATTCGCGCGATCCGTCCAATGAAAGACGGCGTCATCGCGGATTTCGATACAACAGCAACGATGATCAAATATTTTATTAGACAAGCCCAGAAGCAGCGCTCTGTATTTCCGCGCCATCCGAACGTCATGGTATGTGTACCTTCCGGCATTACAGCTGTAGAACAACGTGCTGTTGAAGATGCGACGAAGCAAGCAGGTGCGCGTGAAGCTTATACGATTGAAGAGCCATTTGCTGCGGCAATTGGTGCTGATCTACCGGTTTGGGAGCCGACAGGCAGCATGGTTGTTGATATTGGCGGCGGGACGACAGAAGTTGCGGTTATTTCGCTTGGCGGTATCGTAACAAGCCGTTCAGTGCGCGTGGCAGGCGATGAGATGGATGATGCTGTCATTCAATATATCAAACGCATTTATAATCTTATGATTGGTGAACGTACAGCTGAGCAGATCAAAGTCGATATTGCTTCCGCATTGCCGCTTGATCAAGTTGAGACGGTTGAAATTCGCGGACGTGACCTCGTGTCTGGACTTCCGAAGACGCTCACGATTACATCCGACGAGATTACAGAAGCTTTGCAAGATACAGTGAACTCTATCGTTGATGCGGTGAAGGTAACGCTTGAGAAATGTCCTCCAGAGCTTGCAGCTGACATTATGGACCGCGGTATTGTATTGACAGGTGGCGGCGCGTTGCTGCGCAACCTGGACAAATTGCTAGCGCGTGAGACAGGCATGCCGGTCATCGTTGCGGAAGATCCTCTTGATTGTGTAGCGAAAGGTACCGGCCGAGCGCTAGAGAACATCCACTTATTTAAATCCAAAAGCAGTACGGCGGTTCGCTCGAAACGATAAGAGGTGTTTAAACTGTTTAAATTATTGGGGAATAAACGATTGTTCATATTGTTGCTCGGCATGATTATATTCATCTCGCTGCTCGGCTTTACGCTGAGCAACAAGCGAGAGAACTTAACTTGGCCTGAGAAGATGATTAACGATACGTTTGGGTTCGCTCAAAGTTTATTTTACAAGCCCGCTGGCTTCATAGCGGGCTTGTTTGAAGATATTCGCGACTTAAACCATATCTATGAAGAGAATGAGCAGCTGAAAATCGCAGTCTCGCACTATATTCGTGACAAAGCTAATTATAACTTTATCGCAGCGGAGAATGAGAGATTACAGAAGCAACTGAATTTTACAGAAGCACAAAAGAAATTGTATAAATATGATTACCGCATTGCTCAGGTCGTGTCGGTGAATCAAGATCCGTACAATAAGAACATCACGATCAATATCGGTGAGAAGAACGGTGTGAAGCCGAATATGGCTGTCATTTCCGTCGATGGCATGGTCGGCACAATTAGTCATGTGTCGCCGCTGACCAGTACGGTGAAGCTGCTGACGGATCTGAACGAGAAGAATCCGAATTCCAATGCGATTGCGGCAACGGCCACCGGTAAAGAGAACCAGTCGTTTGGTCTTATTGAGAGCTACGATGCACAGACAGGCACTTATCTGATGACGAAAATCGATGAGAAGGACCCGCTTGCCGTTGGTGACACCATCGTCTCATCGGGGATCGGTGAAGCTTTTCCACGCGGACTCATTATTGGAACAGTTATTTCCAGACAAGTCGGGGACTTCGGCTTAACGCATACAGCGACGATCAAACCAGCAGCGAATTTCGATAATTGGAAAGAACTGTTCGTCGTGGTACCTTAACGTGGAGGAATAGTTCGGATGAATCGTAAATGGATGATTGTCGTTATGATCTTGTTATTAATCATTGAGAGTACGGTAATGCCGTGGATTATCCCCGCCGAATGGAGAATGCGGATTATCCCTCATTTTGTCTTCGTTATTGTGTTATTTTATGCAGTGTATACGACGCGATATCTCGCACTCGTGATGGGCTTAATCTTCGGACTCCTGCATGATGTGATCCATTATGGGAACATGATTGGTGTGTATTCGTTCAGTATGGGGATCTGCGGGTATTTGATTGGTAAAGTGTTCGGAGAGAAGCGGCTTGGCATTGGATGGATGATCGTCGTTACCATCTTAGGCAGCTGGATGTTCGATTCGATCATTTATTTGATTTACACGATGTTTAAGGTGAACCATATGTCCTACGATTGGGCATTAGCTTACCAAATTATTCCAAGCTCTTTCCTGCAACTGTTATTTGCTCTTATCGTATATGTTCCGGTTCGCAAAGTGCTCGACCAAGAATTTCGGCCTAAGCTGGAAGAAGATTAAGGCTTAAGCAGGAACTTTCTTACCCTAGGACGAATTGATTAGGGAGGAGGGACAGGCAAATATGGGAACGACCAAACAACATCATGTTACAATCAAAGGGATGAAAGACGGCCTTGTGTTCCTGCTGGACGATACGTGTGAATTCACAGCATTGATACAAGATTTGCAATATAAATTAGAGCATACGCATCAGAATATTTTGACAGGACCGATTATGCATGTCGATGTGAAGCTCGGCGCTAGAGCAGTATCGGATGCAGAGAAGGAAGAAATCCTGAATATTCTGAAGCAAAAGGGGAATTTGTTGATTCGTTCGATAGAATCGGATGAGCCAGTGACCACATCTGTGAGTGAGAATGATATGAAGATCATGACCGGGGTGGTGCGGTCAGGGCAAGTGCTGCATCATGTCGGCAATCTTCTGTTTCTTGGTGACATAAATCCAGGGGGAACGGTGAATTGTACAGGGGACATCTATGTGATGGGCGCACTGCGGGGAATGGCCCATGCAGGATTTGAAGGGAATGTTGATGCGATCATTGCTGCTTCCTATTTCTCACCAACCCAGCTAAGAATTGCCGATGTGATCAGCAGACCTCCGGATGAATGGGAAATCAAAGAGTCGAATATGGAATTTGCATACCTTCAAGAAGGTCACATGCAAATTGATAAAATACAAAACATTGCGCGGTTGCGCAAAGATACCCATATATTTAAAGGAGTGTAGTCCGCATGGGAGAGGCTATCGTCGTCACATCAGGAAAAGGCGGAGTAGGCAAGACAACAACATCCGCGAATTTAGGTACGGCTCTCGCGTTACTCGGTCGCAAAGTATGTATGGTCGATACCGATATTGGCCTTCGTAACTTGGATGTCGTCATGGGTCTGGAGAATCGGATCATTTATGATCTATGCGACGTAGCAGATGGCCGCTGCCGTCTGAACCAAGCGCTTGTGAAGGACAAGCGATTCGAAGAGCTCTATATGCTCCCGGCTGCACAGACGAAAGATAAGAATGCTGTATCGCCGGAGCAGGTCAGAGATATTGTCTTGGAACTGAAGAAAGAATTCGAATATGTCATTATCGATTGCCCGGCAGGGATTGAACAAGGGTTCAAGAATGCGATTGCCGGGGCAGATCAGGCGATTGTTGTGACAACGCCGGAGAATGCCGCTGTGCGCGACGCGGATCGTATTATCGGTCTGCTCGAGAATTCGCATATCGAATCACCGAAGCTCGTCATTAACCGAATCCGTCAGAACATGGTGAAATCCGGTGAGATGCTCGACATTGATGAGATTATCCAAGTTCTGGCGATTGACTTAATCGGCATTGTGCCGGATGATGAGCATGTCATCAAAGCTGCGAATAGCGGCGAACCAACCGTGATGAATCCGGATTCGAGAGCTGCGATTGCCTACCGGAATATTGCTCGTCGTATTGTTGGGGACACTGTCCCGCTCATGCTGCTTGACGGCAAACCAGGGATGTTCAAGCGTATGAAGAAGTTTTTTGGAATGGGCTGATGTAATTGCTAAATAAATTCAAAAAATTAGACTGGCCGATCATCATCATCTTAGGCATTTTTATGGTCATCAGCATATTCGTCATCAAGAGTGCAACGTTCAGCGATCCTAAATTCGTCGGGTCTCATTTCAAAATGATGTACTTCTACATTGGTGGATTTGCGATTATGCTGGGTGTATCCCTTGTTGATTATCGATTATTGCTCAAAGGCTGGATCTACTTTTACGGTCTAGGGGTTGCCCTTCTGATCGCCGTATTTTTTCTAGGAGCCAAAATTAACGGGGCTGTCGGTTGGTTCAAATTACCAGGCGGTCTACAGTTCCAGCCGGCGGAACTTATGAAGCTCGCGATTATTGTGATGGTCGCTTATCTGATGGGACGCAGAACGGGTGATCCGTTGCGATTCCGGGGCGATGTCATTCCGATCGGCTTCCTAACCTTTATTCCGTTCCTACTTGTATTGATTCAACCGGATTTAGGGAATGCGATTATTTATGTCGTCATCCTGCTCGGTATGTTCTGGATCGGCAACGTCCGCTATACGCATGTTGTCATTGGTCTTGGCGCCGTTCTGGCTGCGATGTTCCTATTCGTCTTCTTGTTTAATACCTTTAATCAAGATATTAAGGATTACCTGCAGGCCAAAGATAAGATTCACTGGTATCAGCGGATTAATACCTTCATGAATCCAGATTCAGCGACAGAAGATGAGAAGCATCAATCCAATAATGCGATGATTGCGATTGGATCAGGCGGATTAACGGGTGAAGGCTACATGCAATCGGAATCGATTAAGAAGAAATTCGTGCCTTATCCTTATTCCGATTCGATCTTCGTCGTTATCGGGGAAGAGTTCGGGTTCCAAGGCGCTTCGGTGCTGCTGCTATTATACTTCTTATTGATCTATAGGATGATCTTGATTGCCTTCCAGTGTTATGACCAGCGAGGAGCATATATCATCATCGGGATCGTCTCGATGTTCGTGTTCCAGATCTTCGAGAACATCGGTATGATGATTGGGATTATGCCGATCACTGGGATCACGCTGCCATTCATAAGTTATGGCGGTACCTCGCTGCTGCTCAACATGCTATGTATTGGTATTGTGCTGAGTGTTAAGATTTATCAAGAAAAATATGCGCTTGAAGATTAAGCTATCGCACCTCGCGATGGCTTTTTTTATGTGATGGAAATATTAAGCGATCGAACGACGAAGTCGGTTCCTGGCATTCATAATCATGAAGTGCTTGTCATATTTATGATACTAAGACAACCTCTAAGAAGGGGGACTAGGAATGGAGATCAAAGATAACGTTCGAAGACGAAGACAAGCCCGGATGAAGGCCTTAATCGATGAGAGCTTACAGCCTATTCAGGCTCAAGAAGCACCGAATTCAATCTTGCCGCATGCACAACAATCTGCCGTTAAGCATCCGACGACGGTGCCTTATATTTCAGCGGATGCCCATGCAGATCCTGAAATCGCATGGAAGGAGCAGCATCGGCTGTGGCGATCGCAACTCGCTGAGGGGACCGCACCCGTGAATGGCTCGGACCCACCGGTGAATCGCCCCACGAGCAACTGGGTACAATCGCTGCAGATCAAATTTATGCTCTCAGCTTTGCTATTTGCTGGGGTATGGACCATGTTCCAGGTCAATCTGCCGTGGACTGCGAAAGCGAAGAGTTTTGTTGTGAACGCACTGAGCGAAGAGATGAATTTTGGGGCGATTGCGGTGTGGTACGAAGAGACATTTCATGGTGCGCCGTCTTTCATTCCAATCTTCGGTACGGTGGAAGATGATGCGACCAAAGTGAACACATCGACTGTCCTATATGCGCCGCTTCAAGGGAAGATTACGAGCTCTTATACCGAAGCTCTAAAAGGTGTTGAAATTGAAGCCACAGCTGTGGAACCTGGAAACCCGATCATTGTAAAATCAATGGATGCAGGTCAGGTGGTTGATGTGACAGCAAATGATAACAATACGTACCGCGTAGTCGTCCAGCATGCGAACGAACTCCGTTCGGTTTACGGCGGCCTGCAGGATGCTGGCGTCCGGGTCAATGATTGGATTCAGGGCGGACAGCCTCTAGGAACGTTATCCGCGGATGAGCAGGGGAATCGATTGTTTTTTGCGGTTGAAAAGAGCGACCGGTTTATCGATCCGACGGATGTGATCTCCTTTGATTAAATGGCGTGGCACCTCATTCTCCGTGCATCCTCTCTTCATCATGATCATGCTCGCCTCAGTGCTGACAGGACATGTCATGGAGATGATGACATTGTTCGGGATCGTCTTGATCCATGAGCTGGGGCATGCAGCGGCAGCAGCTATCTTCGGGTGGAAGGTGCTGGAGATTAAACTCCTGCCGTTCGGCGGTGTAGCCTTAACGGATGAAGGAGGCTCAGCTCCTTGCCACGAGGAGGTTATCGTCGCACTCGCGGGTCCGCTTCAGAACCTGTTGATGATCAGCGCTGCTTATGGATTTCAGGCGATGGGGTTCTGGAGTGAGGCGTGGACAGCCTATTTCGTGCAAGCGAATCTTATGATCGCCTTGTTCAATATGCTGCCGGTGCTTCCACTCGATGGAGGGCGAATTGTACAAGCGCTATGCAGTTTGATCGTGCCCTACCACCGCACGTTGATTTGGTGCGGGCGGATTAGTATTCTTTTTAGTCTATGCATGATTGGTTTTGCGCTGATGCCCTTGTATCACGCCGAACCGATTCAATTGAATTTGCTCATGATTGGCGTTTTCCTGATCTATGCAAATTGGACGGACTATCGAAATGTTCCGTATCGCTTCGTCCGATTTATGACCCATCGGGACCGATTATCGCTCCTGCGCGTGCAACAGGGAACAATTGCATATCCAATTGTCGTCGGTTCAGAGCAACCTTTGGGCGGTGTTGTGCGTCTATTTATGAAGAGTAAATACCATCTGATTTACGTGTTGAATGATCGGGGGAAGATCGTCGCTGTCTTGCCGGAACAACGGCTTGTTGATTCTTATTTCGCGAATTTCATGGTAAAATAGATGGAAAAAAGGTCTAAAGTCAGGGGTGATCCATGTGAAAAGGATCATTGTTCATTGCGAACAAGAGATCACACAAATGGCATTGATGGAACATGGACAACTCGTTGAGTTTACAATTGAGAATTCGCAAGGCAGGCAATTGGTGGGGAATTTGTATAAAGGCCGTGTGGTAAATGTGCTTCCAGGCATGCAGGCGGCTTTTGTAGATATCGGATTAAAGAAAAATGCATTCTTGTACATTGATGATGTGCTGCATCCGCACCTGGAGAAGCAGCCGAAAGTTAAGCCATCCATCTCACAATTGTTGCAGGCCGGGCAGGAGATCGTTGTCCAAGTCATGAAAGAGCCGCTAGGCGGCAAAGGAGCACGAGTTACCACGCATTATTCGCTGCCAGGCAGGTGGCTCGTCTATATGCCGCATGCGGACTATATTGGTGTGTCGAAGAAAATTGAACTTGATGCCGAGCGGAATCGTCTGAAGCAGATCGGCGATCACGTACGTCTGTCAGGCGAAGGATTGATCTTACGTACGGTTGCAGAAGGGGAGAGCAAGGAAGCGATTGAGTCGGACATTCAGCTTCTGCGTGCGCTCTGGATTCAGATTGAGGAACGTGCGGCTGCGGTGTCAGCGCCGGCGCAGCTTCACCAAGATTTGAGCATTATTGAGCGGTTGGTTCGGGATATGTTCACACCGCAGACCGAACGGGTTATTATTGATGACCTGGTGCAGAAGGAAGAGATCGCTTCCTTCCTCTCGCGCGTTCTGCCGGACTGGGCCAACCGAGTCGAGGTCTACAAAGGCAGTGAGCCCATACTAACGCATTATGGCGTAAAGGAGCAGCTCGATCGGGCTTTCGAACATAAAGTATGGCTCCGCAATGGCGGTTACCTCGTCGTCGACTATACCGAAGCCTTGACCGTCATTGATGTCAATACCGGCAAGTTTATCGGATCGAATACGCTGGAAGATACCGTCTATGAGACGAATATGCAAGCGGCTGAAGAGATTGCTAGATTGCTGCGCCTTCGCGATATTGGCGGCATTATACTTATTGATTTTATTGATATGGATATGGAACGGCATCGGCAGGATATTTGGGACAAGCTGGAACTACTCATGCGCAGTGATCGAACGAAGCATTTAATTCTGGGCTGGACGAAGCTCGGACTGCTCGAGATGACCCGCAAGAAAGTTCGCGATCATGCGTTGAACCCATTTACGGAACCCTGTTCCGTATGTAAGGGGACGGGGAGAACTAACAGCACTCTCTAAAAATATGATGATCTGCTAGGGATAACCGTTGATTTATGCTGACGAGTATGGTAATATGCTTAGGTATGTGTTTCGTAATTATTGCGACACATGCTGTAACCGCACTGGATGGGTTCACAAGTACTGTTCATGGATCTTCGGATGCATGGCGGTCACCCTAGATCGGGCGAGTCTGAGACATGAGGAGGTGCACGAATATGTACGCAATTATCGAAACAGGTGGTAAACAATACAAAGTGCAAGAAGGCGATGTATTGTTCATTGAGAAATTGAATGCCGGTGAAGGTGAGAACGTAACTTTTGACCGCGTGTTGGCCGTATCGAAAGGTGAGGGCTTGGTAACAGGAGCTCCTGTCGTTGCTGGTGCAACTGTAACTGCGAAAGTAGAATCGCACGTTAAAGGTAAAAAGATCACTGTTTTCAAATACAAACCGAAAAAGAACTACCACAAAAAACAAGGTCATCGTCAACCTTACACGAAAGTAACAATCGAAAAAATCCAAGCATAAGAAGGTGCGTTATGATACGCGTCAAGATTATGCGCAAGGCGGACCGCTCCATTGAGAGTTTCTCGATTAGCGGACACGCGAACTACGCGAAACATGGCGAAGATATTGTCTGTGCAGGCGTATCGGCCGTGACCGTAGGGACGGTCAATTCGATTGAAGCTTTGACGGGCGTTGTGCTCGATAGCAAGATGAAGGACGGTTTTCTTAGCGGGAGATTAGCTTCTGTTGATTCCGAAGAAACATCTGCGAAGGTGCAATTGCTGTTAGAGTCGATGGTGGTCATGTTGAATACGATCGCAGGATCATACGGAACGTATATTGAAATACAGGACAAAAAATAACGAAGAAGGAGGTAGACAACATGTTACAGTTGAATCTTCAATTATTCGCATCGAAGAAGGGTGTAGGTTCCACAAAGAACGGACGTGATTCCGAATCCAAACGCCTTGGCACAAAACGTGCTGACGGTCAATTCGTTACTGGAGGAAGCATCTTGGTTCGCCAACGCGGAACAAAAATTCACCCAGGCAACAACGTTGGTATTGGTAAAGACGATACGCTTTTCGCGAAAGTGGAAGGTGTCGTGAAATTCGAACGTTGGGGTCGCGATCGCAAAAAAGTGAGCGTCTACCCAGTTGACGCAGCTCCAGTAGCAGCAGCACTTGAAGTATAATTCGGTATAAGAGCCCTCGGCGCAAGCCGGGGGCTTTTTTGAGTAAATCGAAGTGATTCGCCACGATGTGGGGTTACTTTAGGTATGATGAACATGCTATACTGTATAGGATTTCGTTTGTCAATTCATGGAAGAGGAATGTGGAGACGGTGAATTATTGGAGAACGATGCGAATGACGGCGATGGTGTCTTTAGTCATCCCTTTATTCATCGTAGTCATCATCCAGCAATGGCTTGTATGGAGCGTCTTGTTATTGATCTTATGGCTGATCATCACAGGCTTCATCATCGAATGGTCCGTACGTAAGGAGCATGCAGATCGCATACGTGCTGAACAAGTGAAATCGATCCGTACGATGAATCATCATCGTCACGATTGGATGAATGATTTGCAGATTATTTCGGGGTATATCCAGCTGAAGAAGCATGATAAATTAGTTCGAAGCGTGGAAAGAATAAGAGACCGGATGCACGCGGAGAGTAAAGTCGCGAAGCTTGGCATACCGACCTTGGTATTGTTCTTTCAATCCTTTCGGACGGTATGCAATGAAATTCAGCTTGAGATAGATATTGTGGACGAGCTCAATTTGGCGGACATCCCTCTGAACGTGCCTCAGGAGACGTTGTCGAGAACGGTGCAAGAAATTGTATGGGCCGTGCAGCATTGCGCTGTACCGACGATCGGGGAGCCTCAAATTTTATATATCCTTTTTGAGAAGAATAACAATGAATGTTGCATCAGTTTCCGATATCATGGTGAGTTAAGGCAAGATCGCGACTGGGGCAGCAAAGTGAAATTGGTTATTCAAGGCAGCACGATGCGAGTGGAGCAAGATCAGGCGACCTTGCATTTATTTGTGCCTTGTGAATCCTAATGAGGTGAAACGATGTTTGTAGATAAAGCAAGAATTTTCGTTAAGGGCGGCGACGGTGGCGATGGGATCGTCTCATTTCGCCGGGAGAAGTATGTTCCAGAGGGTGGACCGGCAGGCGGTGACGGCGGACGCGGCGGCGACGTTATTTTCCGTGTCGATGAAGGTCTGCGTACATTGATGGATTTCCGTTATCAGCGTCATTTCAAGGGCGAGCGCGGTGTAAAAGGACGCAACAAGAGCATGCACGGTGCTAATGCTGAGCATACGATTGTTCGAATCCCGCCAGGGACCGTTATTATTGATGAAGACACCGAGGAAGTTATCGGCGATATGACGCGTCACGGGCAGCAGGTTGTCGTTGCGCGTGGTGGACGCGGTGGGCGAGGGAATACACGGTTCGCGACCGTGAATAACCCGGCCCCGGAAATTGCGGAGAATGGCGAAGAGGGTCAAGAGCGTTACATCGTGCTTGAGCTGAAGGTTATGGCGGATGTAGGGCTTGTTGGATTCCCGAGCGTTGGCAAATCGACGCTGCTATCGGTCGTATCCGGTGCGAAGCCTAAAATCGGCGCTTACCACTTCACGACGATTACACCGAACCTCGGCGTGGTGGATGTCGGTGACGGACGCAGCTTTGTGATGGCCGATTTGCCTGGACTGATTGAAGGTGCGCATGAAGGTGTGGGTCTTGGTCACGAATTCTTACGTCACGTGGAGCGGACACGAGTCATTATCCACGTGGTGGATATGGCGGGCTCAGAAGGCCGTGATCCATTCGAGGATTGGGTTAAGATTAATGAAGAGCTGGATCTTTATAATGCGAAGCTGTCAGAGCGTCCACAGATTGTGGCTGCGAACAAGATGGATATGCCGGAATCAGCGGATAACTTGGAAGAATTCCGAAAGAAGGTCGCAGAGGTGCGTCCGGATATCGAGATTCTGCCGATCTCTTCGCTAACCCGTCAAGGGATACAGGAACTCTTGTACCGCGCAGCAGCGATTCTGGATGAGATTCCAGAGGCGCCGCTCGTAGAAGAAGTTGCCGAGGTGGAAGAACGTAAAGTATACCGCTACGAGAAGAAAGAAGAAGCACAGTTTACGATTCGCCGTGAGAATGAGATCTTCGTGGTGGAGAGCGAAGCTGTGGAACGGATGATGAAACGAATGCAGATGAACTCGCATGATGCGATTCTCCGATTCGCGCGGACCCTGCGGAAGATGGGCATTGATGATGAACTCCGTAAACGCGGTGCTGTGGATGGTACGATTATCCGCATTGGTGATTTTGAGTTCGAGTTTGTTGAAGGCAGTAGTTACTATTATTAAGATCGAAGCCTCTTCGGTGATGAGCCGAAGGGGCTTTTTTGTTGTTTTTATCGCAGGTATGATTTTCGGGTCCTGTTACGTGCCTGAGTTAGCTCCGAAGCCTTGTCCCATTTTGTGGGACTATTTCGTGTACGAGCTGAGTTGTTTTTTTGTATAATGGATTTAACTATTGCTCGGATCATCGTAATTCGTTATAATGTCCACTATATATGAACAAAAGTCTTCGATAGGAGGACATTGTAGTGAGCGAACGCTTTTTTTTGGTCCGTGAAGATATATTACCTGATGCACTTGTCAAAACCGTGCTGGCCAAACAGCTGTTGGCCGAAGGGTCTGCCCATACGGTGAATGAAGCAGCGGAGCAAGTGGGTCTGAGCCGCAGTGCTTTTTACAAGTATAAAGATGGAATATTCATGATGAATCAGTTGGATCGCGAGCGGATTGTGACGATATCGGTTGATCTAGAGCATCGTTCTGGCGTTTTGTCCAAAGTGCTCGGACTTGTGGCTGGATTCGAAGGGAACGTACTAACCATTCACCAGACGATTCCGCTGCAAGGGATGGCGAATGTTGTGATCTCTGTGGAGACATCGCGCATGGGAGATCATTTAACGGCACTGCTCGAATCATTTCGATCACAAGAAGGTGTGAAGCGAGCCACGATCATAGGGCAAGGGTAATCGAACGAATAGACAGGAGGAATAGACATGAAACCAATCAGAGTAGGATTATTGGGGCTAGGAACTGTTGGAACAGGTGTAGTTCGTATTGTAGAAGGGCATCAGAGCGATTTGCAAAGTCAAGTTGGATCTGAGGTTGTTATTGAGAAAGTATTGGTTAAGAACGTAGATAAATCCCGCAGCATCTCGATTCCTCATCATAAAATTACAGATAATGCATGGGACATTATTCGCGATCCGGATATTGATATCATTGTTGAAGTGATGGGCGGCATCGATACGACAAAAGAATATCTATTAGAGGCTCTCGAACGCGGCAAGCATGTCGTCACAGCGAACAAAGACCTCATGGCATTGCATGGACCAGAGATCTTAGCAAAGGCCAAGGAACATCAATGCGATGTGTTCTATGAAGCAAGCGTCGCGGGCGGCATTCCGATTATCCGGACATTATCGGAAGGCTTCTCTTCGGATCGTATTCTCAAAATTATGGGGATTGTGAATGGAACAACGAACTATATCCTTACGAAAATGAGTCAAGAAGGCGCATCGTATGCAGATGTGTTAAAAGAAGCGCAAGATCTTGGGTATGCGGAAGCGGATCCGACTTCGGATGTCGAAGGTCTGGACGCGGCGCGTAAAATGGCGATCTTAGGAACGCTGGGCTTCCGTGCCGATGTTGCGCTAGAAGATGTGTCCGTACGCGGTATTTCGAGCGTCTCCAAAGAGGACATCCTTTACGCGAAACGGTTAGGATATGAAGTGAAGCTGCTCGGAATTGCTGAGCGCCAAGATGAGCATATCAGCTTAAGCGTTCAACCGACGATGATTCGTAAATCGCATCCAATCGCGTCCGTGAACGGTGTCTTCAATGCGGTCTATGTGCATGGTGAAGCTGTAGGCGAGACGATGTTCTATGGTGCTGGGGCAGGGGAAATGCCGACCGCTACATCCGTCGTGGCAGATCTTGTCGCGGTCATCAAGAACTTGAAGCTCGGCGTGAATGGGCAGCAAGGTATGGTTACGTACAAAGAGAAGAAGCTCAAGACGGATGAGCAGATCGCATACAAGAACTTCATTCTATTGCATGTACAGGACAAAGCAGGCGTTCTCGCACGCATTACGCAAGTATTCGCGGAATATGAAGTTAGCCTGGCTTCGGTATTGCAGCAGCCAAACCCTGAGAATCCGGAAGCGGAGATCATCATCATTACCCATGATGCGAGCAAGGCAAGCATGGACAAAGTATTGAAGCACTTCGAGGAGCTTGAAGTGATCCGCAAAATTAAGAGTGTATACCGCGTTGAAGGATAATGAAGAAATTGCAAGCATGCTAGAAGGAGAAAGAACATGAACGTTGTCGAACGTGTAATTGTCAAAGTGCCAGCCAGCACAGCGAACTTGGGACCCGGGTTCGACACACTGGGGATGGCGTTACAGCTATATGCCTATATCGAAATGTCTGCAGCTGAAGAGACTTCGGTTTCCTTATATGGCGAAGAGCTCGGAGGGATTCCGACAGACAAACGAAATCTAATCTATAAAGTCGCTCAAATGGTATTCGAAGATGCGGGGGTCTCCGTTCCTGAGCTGCGGATCTCCATGTACAGCGATATTCCGTTAACGCGGGGACTCGGAAGCAGCGCGTCCGCCATTATCGGCGGCATGTATGCTGCGAATGCGTTGATCGGGTACGCGCTGCCGCAGGAGAGAATCTTCGCGCTCGCTACGGCGCTGGAGAAGCATCCGGATAATGTCGGAGCATCATTGTACGGTGGGATTATTGCAGCAACTTGGGACGGTACGCGGGCACATCATATTCGTCTTGCGCCAAGTCCGCATCTCACGACACTTGTTGCCATTCCTCACTTCCAACTGGCGACGGAGAAAGCCCGGAACATTCTCCCGCAGCAGTTCTCGATGAGCGATGCGATCTTTAATGTGAGTCATTCATCGCTGCTTGTCGCTGCACTCGCGACGGAGAACTTCGAAATGATCCGCCATGCGATGAAGGACCGGATACACCAGCCGTACCGTGCATCGCTCATTCCAGGTATGACCGAGATCCTGGATAAGGCTGCTGACTATGGCGCGCTTGGTGTAGCGCTTAGCGGCGCTGGACCGACATTGATTGCGCTCGTGGATGAACGCGAGGCTCGGGGGGAACAATTGGAGCAATTTTTGAAGGATACATTGCATCGTGAACAGATTACCGCTTCGACCATGTGGTTGAAACCCTGTGCTGAAGGCGCTGTTGCGCTAGCAAATATCGAGGGACGAACATTCATGGATGTTGTCAAAGGAGAAATGTAAGTATGGTTCGTATTGCACTGTTACCCCAGGGATCTGTCTCTCATGAAGCTGCGGCTTACATCTTTCGGGGAGAGCCTGTGGAGATGCAACATCACCGATTGATCTCGGATGTATTCCTATCGACGGTGGAAGGTAAAACCGATTATAGCGTCATTCCGATTGAGAATACGATAGAGGGTTCCGTGAGTCTACACATGGACTGGCTCGTACACGAAGTCGATCTGCCGATTCAAGCGGAATGGGTCTATCCTTCGATTCAGAATTTGATCGGAAGACAAGATGAACTGGAGCGTCATGCAGATGGATCGCTGAACTTCAGTCGCATCCGCAAAGTGATGTCACATCCGGTAGCCATCGCACAGTGCCGGAACTTCCTGCGTGAACATCTGCCTCATGCAGAGCTTGAGCATTTGAGCAGCACGGCGGAAGCTGTCAAGCAGGTGAAGGAACATCCGGGCGAAGGCTTGGCGGCCATCGGTACAACGCTCGGCGCGGCTAGCCAAGGTCTCGATATATTGGCTCCGCAGGTGACGGATCATCAGAATAATTTTACCCGTTTCGTGCTTGTAGGTCCGAAGGCAGCACCGATCGCACCTTCCGATCAGGTGAAGACCAGTATTCAGATTACCCCGCCGCAAGACTATTCCGGTGCGCTGCATCAGATCTTATCTGCATTTGCATGGCGTCGAATTAACTTATCGCGTATCGAATCGCGACCAACGAAGAAGCAGTTAGGCAATTATTATTTCTATATTGATGTGCTGGCGTCGATGGATTCGGTTCTGCTGCCTGCAGCAATTGCTGAGATCGAGGCGATTGGATCGCAAGTTCGGGTGCTTGGCTGTTATCCGAGTTATTCTTTTGACTCCGCGCATACATCATAATTAGACACTTTTCACCCATACAAGAACGTGTTCAAAAAGTCAGCTTTTCAGCACCGAGAAGGTTGCGAGAACCTGAAGAAGGAGGAACGGAGTTTAGGCAAAACCTAAATGAGTACCGGACTTCGAGGGTGAGCGCAAGATTCGATGTCGATTCCGCTAATTGAAACACTTCGTGATCAAAAGATGACTTTTTGAACAACCTCTATAAGAACTCTGATATTCCTCGAATCTTCGCGAGCAGCGAAGGATCGGGGAATTTTTTTGTGCGAAGGGATGTCAAATGCCCATATATTGCATAGGATGTATTAACTGGTTCCGGGCTCTTGTACTGTGTTAGGAACTTTTGTAGTGAAGTGCAGACGGTGGGGGCTCATTTTTCCGCTAAAAAAATGTAGGAGGTTCTTACGCGTGAAAATTCACATTGTAAAAAAAGGGGATACGCTCTACACCATTGCAACCAAGTATGAAGTACCCCTTCAAAAATTGATTGATGCAAACCCCAATTTGAAAGATCCGAATAAGCTTGAAGTAGGGATGAAGATTAAAATCCCTGTGGAAGCCAAACCGGTGAAGCCTGAATATGAAATGATGCATAAACATGATGTGAAGAAAGGCGATACATTATGGAAGTTAGCCAAGGCCTGGGGGATTCCGCTGCAGGATATGCTGAAGGCAAATCCGCAACTGAAAGATCCTAATATCCTATCGGTTGGAGAGGTTGTCTATATCCCGAAGGTGACTGGAACTATGCCGATGGAGCCGCAAGTGATGCCGCCGCATGATGGAGGCATGAACGTCTCTCCTCCGATGAGCAATACCTATCCAGGTGTCTCTCCGATGCATGAGGCTCATCATCACCACCATCACCATCATGATGGTAAGCATATGGGTGGTCACCATCATCATGATGGCGGCGATAATTATCCACATCACCATCATGAAGGTATGCATATGGGTGGCCACCACCATGATGGTATGCATATGGGTGGCGATAATTATCCGTATCATCATGGCCATCAGCCGGTATATACGATGCCGACGAATAATTGCGGGTGTAATACGTTATCTACACATATGCCTTATGATATGTACAAAGGGCATCCAGGTGATAGCATGTCCCAGGACTTATTTGCGCAATTCCAAGTTCCCGCGACAGAAGCGTTATCGCTCTATGATCTGCCGCAAGTGCCACAGGTGAATACCTCCGCGAACTGGGGCGGTATGCCGCAAGGCGGCTACGACGGCTATCCAATGCCATACGGCATGAATCCATATGGGATGATGGATCCTTATGGCATGCAAATGCATCCTTACGGCTATCCGAGTGGCGGGTATGGCATGCCGAGTATGCCGTTCAACCCTTACGGTATGGCGTACGCTCATGACATGTACGCTCCGCAAGTTCAACCGTCAGGCGTGATGGATCACACGACAGGATCCTGTGGATGTCATCCTCGGGAGAATGAGGGGACGCCAGTCCCTGTTCCAGCTTCATCTTCAGCTTCAGCCTCTGCAGTCGCTCCAGCTCCAGCTAAGTCGGAGCCAGCGAAGAAGAGTAATTCGAAATCTTCTTCGTTCAAAGCGAAGGCGCGTACTTCTGCGAAGAAATCAAGCAGCAGCACTCGCCGGCAAACAAAGCCGCGGAAATCGCGCAGTATGCCATGGATTAATGGCTAATCGACGGCAATCCAGAGTCACCCTTAGAGGAATAAGGGTGACTTTTCTATATTTACCGCAGTAATCGTATAAATCGATGATTCCATGGCTACACTAGGGGAAAATTAGGATAGAAGGGATTATCGTGAATTTGATGAATAGCTGGAAACAAATCAAAAAACGTCTGCGTCGAATCAAACGTCCCTTATTATCACTCGGTGTGCTCCTATTGCTGATTATGCTGCTGGCTGTTGGTTATCATACATCTGCTACGGGGTCGTCAGATCCTGTTATCGCCAAACTGCGGGAAGAGGGGCAGGACCGGGAAGTTCATTTGACACGTACCTATGTATGCGGTCAAGAAGAGCTATCCCTTGGGACGATGAGTGCAAACGCGATTATTGAACTGATGCTGCGGCACCCGGAATGGAGCGGGAAGACGGATGAGGCAGGAAATGTTTGGATCGTGGAAGAGATTGAGGATTTATCGGCAACCTGCAAGAAAAATGGGTATATTAGTGTTGATAAGGATGGAAACTTGACCCTATATGACGGACCTCCGAAAGAGGAAAAGGTCATGAGAACTTTTTTCCAAGTCGATATTGAATCGATGGAGAGCTCGTTGCCTAGATCTGTTCTAGATCAGCTGCACCAAGGGATTCGTGTGAGTGATGTGGACGAGTATCATAGTGTGTTGTCTACGTTCAGCGACTATGCGATGGAGCAATCTGAGAAAGTTATGAAACGAAAATCATAGTTGTACGTATTACTCATAAGATGGGCGTGAATAACGTCCTTCTTTTTTTTGGAATGATAACAGGTAAGCAGTTTGTTCTGTCAGCTAGATTGTGAATGGAGGATGATCGGATGGAATTGGTGTTACAATTGGTAATAATTCTTGTATGCACAAAGTTAGCGGGGGATTTAACGGTAAAACTGGGCCAGCCAGCAGTACTGGGGAAGTTGATTATTGGGATTATTATTGGCCCTGCCATGCTTGGTTGGGTACAAAATGGTGATTTGCTTAAAGAGCTGTCACAGATCGGTGTACTCTTATTAATGTTTATTGCAGGGCTGGAGACAGATCTCGAGCAGCTGCGCAAAAATTGGAAGTCAGCCTTCGCTGTAGCGATCGGTGGTATTATTCTACCTTTTATCGGGGGGTACGGTGCGAGTCTGTTTTTCGGACTCAGCAACAACTATGCCTTGTTCATGGGGTTATTGCTCTGTGCGACATCGGTGAGCATCTCGGTTCAGACTTTGAAAGATATGAATCAATTGAGTACGCGCGAAGGGACGACGATTCTCGGGGCAGCCGTTGTTGACGACGTATTGGTTGTTATCCTGCTTGCCTTCATGATGAGCTTGCTCGGCGGTGGAGATGTCAGTCTAGGGCTAGTCATTGGTAAAAAAGTATTGTTCTTTGCCGGTGCCGCTGTGCTCGGGATTTTTGCAGTACCTTGGATTATGAAATTGTTCGCACCGCTTCGCGTGACGGAAGCATTGATTAGTGGTGCGTTGATTATATGTTTTGGCTTCTCCTACTTGGCGGAGTGGCTTGGTGTCGCTGGGATTATCGGTGCGTTTGCAGCGGGGATAGCGATCTCTCAGACCCCGTACAAACATGATGTTGAACATCGACTTGAGCCGATTGCTTATGCGATTTTTGTACCGATTTTCTTCGTTAGTGTCGGGCTTGATGTCACATTTGAGGGCGTCGGCAGCCAAATTTGGTTCATTGTCGTCTTTACGATTGTAGCGATTATTACCAAATTGATTGGTTCAGGTGTTGGAGCAAGGCTGACTGGATTTGATCTTCGATCATCGATTGGCATTGGATCCGGGATGGTCTCTCGCGGTGAGGTCGCACTGATCATTGCCACAACTGGATTATCTTCAGGTTTGCTCGCGCAAGAGTACTTCACACCACTCGTCATCGTCGTGATTCTAACAACACTCGTGACGCCGCCGATGCTGAAGATGTCGTTCCAGTCAAAGTCGAAATAGGGCTTAGCATGGATCTGATTCGATAACGTCTAAATATTAAAGTTCTCTTCCTCATCAACATTTGATATAATGAAGTGGATACATATGTTCGCTTCATTGGGTGAGGGAGAGATTTTTTTTGCGTATTTTGGGAATTGACCCGGGGATTGCGATCGTCGGTTTTGGTTTTATTGATAAAGAGGGGAGCAAGTTGACTCCCGTTCAGTACGGTTGTATACAGACAGAGGCGCATACCCCCACGGAGGAGCGTCTATTGCAGGTCTATGAAGCAACATTGCAATTGATTGATAAATATAAACCGGATGCGATGGCACTGGAGAAGCTGTTCTTCAATCGGAACGTTACGACAGCCTTCACGGTAGGGCAAGCTCGCGGGGTTCAGATCTTGGCTGCTGTACAGCGCGGCATTCCGGTGGCGGAGTATACGCCGCTGCAAGTGAAGCAAGCCGTCGTTGGTTATGGTAAGGCGGAGAAGAAGCAGGTGCAGGAAATGGTTCGGATGTTCCTCAAGCTGAAGGCCATTCCGAAGCCCGATGATGTGGCGGATGCGCTTGCGATCGCGGTATGCCACGCCCATTCGAGTACTTTAAATCAAAAAATAGCCGAGGTAATGCGAAATGATTGATTATTTACATGGCAAAGTTGCTCATTTAGAGACAGAATATATTGTGCTGGATGTCCAAGGGGTAGGCTATCGGGTGTTCTGCCCGAATCCGTATTTTTTTGCGAAAAGCGATCAGTCGGTGACGGTCTACATTCACCATCATGTGCGTGAAGACGCGATTCTATTGTTCGGGTTCGCCTCCCGTGAGGAGCAGAAGCTCTTCCGCCGTCTGCTGGACGTGTCTGGGATTGGGCCAAAGGTAGCTTTAGGGGTGCTTGCAGGAGGACGTCCTGAGACGCTCGTAGCCGCAATTCAGCAGGAAAATTTGTCGTTCTTGACGAAGCTGCCGGGCATCGGCAAGAAGACGGCGCAGCGGATGGTGCTTGATCTGAAGGACAAGCTGGACCATATTGGACTTGGGCTCGATGTATCAGCGGGCGGTCTATTGATGGGTACGGCATCGGATACGGCGCTGGGTGGCGGTGCTTGGCCTGAAGCCAAAGAAGCGCTAAAGGCGCTAGGTTATACGGAAGCCGAGCTGGATCGTGTATGGCATACGATGAAAGATAATGCGAGCGACAAGGATGGCGTCGATACGCTCATGAAGCGAGCGCTTCAATTGTTGTTCAAAGGTTAATAGGACGTGAGGTGCAACGTTTGGGATGCTGCTAACGTCAGAATGAATAGTGATCGAGAGGAGCGAATGGAACTGTAATGGATGATCGAATCATATCGGCCAATTTAATGATGGAAGATCAAGCGGTGGAGCTGAGCCTTCGCCCTCGTTATTTATCCGAGTATATCGGACAGAACCAAGTGAAAGAGAATTTGAAAGTATTCATCGAAGCCGCGAAGATGCGGAAGGAAGCACTGGACCATGTACTATTGTACGGCCCTCCGGGGCTTGGCAAGACGACATTGTCGAATATTATTGCCAATGAGCTGGGCGTCAACCTACGCACGACGTCAGGTCCCGCGATCGAACGTCCCGGTGATCTCGCAGCGTTATTAACGAATTTGCAGGAGAATGATGTGTTGTTCATCGATGAAATTCATCGCCTGCATCGTACGGTCGAAGAAGTCCTCTATCCTGCGATGGAGGATTTCGCGCTTGATATTATGATTGGGAAAGGGCCAAGCGCTCGTTCCGTACGGTTGGATCTACCGCCGTTCACCTTAATTGGCGCGACGACACGTGCAGGGCTCTTGTCCGCCCCGTTGCGGGATCGCTTCGGTGTGGTTAGCCGTCTGGAATTCTACACCGTGGATGAATTGACCTTCATCGTCTCGCGTGCTTCCGATATACTCGGCGTACAAATTGTGGGGAATGCGGCAGAAGAGATTGCGCTGCGGTCCCGTGGGACGCCGCGGATTGCGAACCGATTGCTGAAGCGGGTGCGAGACTTCGCACAAGTGCGAGGGGACGGCATTATTACAGCGGCGATCGCGAATGAAGCTTTGCGTATGATTCAAGTCGATGAAGCAGGGCTCGATCAGATCGACCATAAAATGTTGACGGCGATGATTCGCCATTTCCGAGGAGGGCCTGTAGGACTCGATACGATCGCAGCTACCATTGGGGAAGAGAGTCAGACGATCGAAGATGTCTATGAACCATATCTGCTGCAGATTGGATTCTTGCAGCGCTCACCGCGCGGTCGAATTGTTACAGAACTAGGGTACAGGCACCTTGGCATTCCGATGCCGACAGATCACAACAAGTAAATCGCTAAGGAGGTACTTATGTACTTACGAGGGAGAGGTAGAGCACGTTCTTTCATGGGGAAAGTAGGCTTAGCGGCCATGCTCACACTATCTGTTGCTGCAACACCAATGATGATGAATTCAATATCGGCGAAGGAAGCTACTGTATCGGATCAAGGAGATTCGATCCGCGTTGTCCTCTTCGCCGATCTAGGCAGTCAGTACAAAGCTATTCAATCCACGGTGACACTCGCATCTGCAAGCGGGTTTCAGATCGGGACGCAAGGCGACCCTTGGCTGAATGCCAGTAGTAATCAATCGGTGAAATTCAGTCTGGACGCGTTTGCGGTGAAGGTGCTCGAGACGACGGACACACGGGAAGTCAGCGGAGTCGTGAACCGACTCCAAGCGATGAAGGAAGCGCCAGCGGTTATGATGGTTCGGCGCCAAGGTGTAACGACGTATCAGATCGTCCTAGGGGACTATGTCAGCGCCGCGGAGGCAGGCAAAGTTCGTGATCGTGTCACGACTGACGGTAATTTAGCAGCTTATTATAAGAACAGTAAACCCGTTGTTACTGGGAATCTACACCTATCAGCCGGCAGTTATGGTTCAGAACAGCAAGCGGCAGCCGTTCAGCAGAAAATTCTAGATGCAGGAATGGATGCCTATATTGCTATTACCAAGAACGGTGGAGGCTTGCAGTTCGGGGTATGGGTCGGACAAGCAGCAGATCAAGCTGAACTGAATACCCTACGGAATCAGGCTGCACAGAAGCTGCCAGGGATGTCACTACAGCCTGTTGATGCTTCGCAAATGGGGCTGCTCGCACGTGATAATGTAACGGTCGGTTATGCGAGTGGCAGTGAACCTATTCCGCAGTATGCGATGAGTGGATCCGCAGGATCGAAATTGTGGATTAGCGGTTCATCTTCAGGGATCAAACTATCAGAGCGCAGCAATCGGACTTATCGTGGAAGCTTCGAGATCAGTGCCTACAGCAATCGTCTTGCGCTCGTAAATGAATTGCCGCTAGAACAATATTTATATTCCGTCGTTGCGATGGAAGTCTCGCCTTCTTGGCCAGCGGAATCGCTCAAGGCCCAAGCCGTCGCCGCTCGTACATATGCGCTCTTCCAAGGCGATAAATTCAAGATTGGCCAAGTGGTTGATACGACACTGAGCCAGGCATATTATGGCATGGAAAAGGAGCATCCGAACACAAACTCCGCCGTTGATGCGACTTCCGGCATTGTCATGAAGGTAGGCGGCAAATTGATTGAGCCAGTCTATTCCTCGAATAGCGGGGGAAAGACGGCGGACAGCTCGGAAATTTGGGGCAATAAGACGTCTTATCTTGTAAGTGTAGATAGTGCAGATGATGTCGCAGAGAAGGGATTGCCTTTCTGGTATCGGGTGATGCTCAGTGATAACACAACAGGTTATGTACGGGAAGACCTTGTTAAGGATTCTGGAAGGAAGACCGAGGCGGGCTTACCGATTTATACGATTACAACCGATGGGACGAATATTCGAGAGATTCCGCTTATTCAAGCCGATGCGAAACCGGTGGCAATCGTAAATCTCGGTACAGAAGTCGTGATCTTGGATAAGACGATTCAGTCGAATACGATGCATTGGATTCGCGGGCCCTTTACGTCGGATGAGCTAATCAAATCCATGACAGGCAAATCGAAGACACCCGTCAGCGGTGCGATTACAAGACTTGAAGTATCGGGACGCGGTCCATCGGATCGGGTAACGGAGATCAAGGTTAATGGTCAAGTCTTCGATGTGAAAACCCCGGACACCTTGCGCAGCGCATTGAATGGCTTGCCAAGTACGCGATTTGATATTGAAGAAACAGGCAGTTATACTATATTAGGTGCGAACGGGACAACGCGGACGTTGACAAGCAGCAATGGTAAGGTTCAAGCTGTGACGGGAAAAGGCAGCGCTGCGCTGAATCCAGGATCGAATCTCATTATGGGTGGGCATGGACAAGTTCATGTAATTACCGGAGAAGCACTGTACCGGTTCATCGGAACTGGGAATGGCCACGGGGTTGGCATGTCCCAGTGGGGCGCGAAAGGCCTAGCTGATCAAGGGTATGATTACAAGTCAATATTGCAATACTATTATAAAGATATTAATTTGGTTAAGGAATGAATTAGCGATCATGAATGTGGACTTATATGATTTTCATCTACCAGAGCATCTGATAGCCCAGACACCGCTCTTGGATCGTACGGGATCTAAGCTGCTTACTGTACATAAAGAAACAGGCCATATCGAACATCATGTTTTTACGGAACTCATCGATTATTTGAAGCCGGGTGACACGTTGGTTCTGAACGATACTCGCGTCATCCCGGCTCGAATCTTCGGAGAGAAGCAAGAAACCGGTGCGAAGATGGAAGTGCTCTTGCTCAAGAATCTTGGAGAAGACCGATGGGAAGGGCTTGTCAAGCCGGCGAAACGGGCTAAGGTTGGAACGGTCATTCAATTCAGTGAAGAGTTGTCTGCAACGGTTGAATCTGAGGGTGAGATGGGCGCGCGCGTGATGCGTTTTCATTACAACGGCATCTTTAATGAAATCTTGGATCGACTCGGCCAAATGCCATTGCCACCCTACATTAAGGAGCAATTGGATGACCGGGAGCGTTATCAGACCGTCTATGCGAAGCACGAGGGGTCTGCGGCAGCGCCAACAGCGGGGTTACACTTCACGGAGGAACTGCTGAAGCGGATTGAAGAGAAGGGAATTCAAATTGCTTATATTACACTTCATGTGGGTCTTGGGACCTTCCGTCCGATGTCTGCGGAACGGGTGGAAGACCATGTCATGCACGAAGAATTTTATTCAATTAATTCCGAGACAGCTGCGCTCATTCAAGCAGCGCGGGATCGTGGGGGACGGATTGTCGCGGTAGGAACAACCTCAGCACGTACGCTCGAGACGATTGGTACACGATTTGGCGATCAGCCGATTGAAGCTTGCAGCGGTTGGACATCGATTTTTATTTACCCAGGGTACACGTTCACGCTCGTTAACGCGCTTGTTACGAATTTTCATTTACCCAAATCTACTCTCGTTATGCTCGTGAGCGCATTAGCAGGGCGAGAGACCATTTTGAAAGCATACGAAGAAGCCATTGAACATGATTATCGGTTCTTTAGCTTTGGGGATGCAATGTTTATCTACTAGACGGTACAAGAGGAAGCGAGCGATATCATGGCAGCAATAACTTATGAACATATTAAAACCTGTAAACAATCGGGTGCACGTCTGGGGCGCGTACATACACCGCACGGGGTCATCGAGACCCCGACCTTTATGCCTGTAGGTACCCAGGCTACGGTGAAGACGATGAGCCCTGAAGAACTGAAAGTCATGGATGCCCAGATTATTCTGAGCAACACTTATCATCTATTCTTGCGTCCAGGCCACGACATCGTTCGTGAAGCGGGAGGCCTGCATAAGTTCATGAACTGGGATCGTCCGATTCTTACTGACAGCGGCGGGTTCCAAGTGTTCAGCTTAGCAGAAATGCGGAAGATTACGGAAGAAGGTGTTCATTTCCGTTCCCACTTGAGCGGAGATAAGCTATTCTTGTCGCCGGAAGTTGCGATGGAGATCCAGAATGCGCTTGGCTCGGACATTATGATGGCATTCGATGAATGCGCACCGTTCCCAGCGGAACATTCCTACGTGAAGCATTCCTTGGAGCGTACGACACGTTGGGCGGAACGCTGCTTGAAGAGTCATGCACGCCCGCATGACCAAGGGTTGTTCGCGATTGTGCAAGGGGGCATGTTCGAGGATCTGCGCAGAAAGAGCGCGGCTGATTTGACTTCGATGGATTTTCCGGGTTATGCTATTGGTGGACTGAGTGTTGGTGAGCCGAAGCATCTGATGTATGAAGTGCTGGATTATACAACACCACTGCTTCCAGCGAACAAACCGCGTTATTTGATGGGGGTTGGATCGCCGGATGCCTTGATCGAAGGTTCCATTCGAGGTGTCGATATGTTCGACTGCGTGCTGCCGACTCGGATCGCACGGAACGGAACGACGATGACGAGCCAAGGCCGACTTGTTGTACGTAATGCGAAGTTTGCCCGTGATTTTGGTCCGCTTGATCCAAATTGCGATTGCTACACATGTAAGAATTACTCTCGTGCTTACCTTAGACATTTGATCAAGGCTGACGAGACTTTCGGATTGCGTCTGACGACGTACCATAATCTACATTTCTTGATTAACTTGATGAAGAATGTAAGACAAGCGATCCGCGAAGATCGATTACTTGATTTCAGAGATGAATTCTTCGAACAATATGGCATGCATGAGAATGAAAGCGGGTTCTAAGAATCCGCTTATACATATCATTGATAGTCTTTGAAAGGGGGGATAACGATGCAATATTTAGATTATGTAGCAGCAGATCCAGCAACTGGCGGCGGTAGTATTTGGGGAATGATTTTACCATTCGTATTAATGTTCGCTGTGTTCTATTTCTTATTGATTCGTCCACAGCAGAAGAAACAGAAGACTCGCAATTCGATGCTCAGCGCACTTAAGAAAGGCGACAAAATCGTCACAATCGGTGGCCTACACGGAACGATTCTAGAAATTACGGATGATGTTGTTGTTCTTCTTGTGAACGACGCGACGAAGCTTACTTTCGATCGCAGCGCGATCAGCACCATTACGAAATCTTCCGACGCATCCTAGTACATAGGCATGACGCACGAAAGAGCCCTCTTCCTAAGAAGAGGGCTCTTTTTCATGAACAACGCTATTACTGTCCAATATCACGATTCGGCACTCGCAGTGTTGTTGGTAATTGCTGCGTACCACGATGAGCGAACCAATAGCCGACCGAGGATGCGGTTACTGCTAGCACAACACCGCCGATCATATCTGTCAACCAATGGATGCCAAGATAGAAAATTGAGAATACGATGATGGCTGCACTGACTGTTGAGAAGATAGCCCATCGTCTGTTCCCTGATCGGATGGCCAGAATGGCTAGTGTCACAGAAATTGATGTGTGAAGACTCGGAAAGCAATTATTAAGGCCGGAGAGTGCCCGGTATTGCTCTTCGAATTTCGGATAGACATCTAGCATTAAGAATTGTACCTGCGCCGGAGCGTAGGACCATACTTCATTGACAGGGAAGAAGAGATAGAATGGGATGGCGATGACATAGTTGATGATGACCGCATAAATCGTTGCATAGACCATTTCATCTTTTTTCTCCGCTGTATATATCCCTAAGGAAGAGAGCAGCAACGCTTGGAAAATAACGACATAAAAAAAGCCGACAACGGTCGTAATCCATGGATTTGCGAAGAAATTCTGAACGGTCTGAACGAAATCCCCTTCAAGCTGATGAATCATTGGCGTGAAATCCCAGGACAGATTCATCGCATTCTCGATTCTCAATTCGACGTTATTGAGCAATAGAATCGCTATGAGTGCAATAATATGAAATAAATATTTACGAGATGTGAAAAGTTGACGGACGAATATTCCGGCAATCTTGATCGGATTTTTCATTGCTCCGAACCATAACAGCAGAATAAAAGCAACAGCAGTTAGCACGCTTACCATCTGCATGGAATGAAATAGAACCAACGTAATTAGCCTCCCTATCCAACTGCGATTGTGAACCCTGCAACATTATATCACATATCGGACAGGAAGAAACATTACGATCTTTTCATATTGACGCCGAGCATGCCGCCAATGGCTGCAACAGAGAACGATGCGATGAGCATGACGAGCACGGAGACGCTAAATCCTGCATCGTAAGCGAGGAAGCTGACCAGCATAATAATAAGGCAGTACAGAATGCCGAGCAGTCCGCCGTAGTACCAACCACGCTTCTCTGCCCGGCGACCAGATGTCATCCCACCGATAAATAGTGCGAAACCATGGAGTATATAGCTGTATTTTGGGAGATTCTCCTCTTGCATTCCACTAAGCCAGAGCAGCATAGATAGAGCAAGTGCGCCTAACATCATCCAGATAAATGCATACGTTAATCCCGATAGAATCGGACTAGAAATATGGAATTTCGAGACGCGGTTAATCGGACTCATGCGTTCACAACCTCCTTTAGATTGATATGACTTTAAAATAGATGTTCAAAAAGTTGACTTATTATCACCAGTGTATGGTTGGGTTGTACAAATTAGTACAAGGATGCAGAGCATTTCCATTTATTTTAATCGGCCATTGAAGTATGAGTCAGGCGGGCGGCGGTCAGAATACCAGATACATGAAGCCAGCGCATTCACAACAATTCACCTTAGGGGGTATAGGGCGGAATGGAAAATCTGGTCGTAATTTTTCGTACAGTGCTCGTATACTTCATTGTATTTCTGGTGCTGCGTCTGATGGGCAAACGCGAAATCGGTAAGCTCTCGGTATTTGATCTGGTGATCTCGATTATGATCGCGGAGAGCGCCGTCTTCGTCTTGGATGATGTGAAGCGTCCGCTGTGGGATGGGATCCTGCCTATTCTTACGTTACTGGTAATTCAAGTGAGCATTGCTTATATTTCGCTCAAGAATCGTACGGTTCGGCTGCTCTTTGACGGTAGGCCAAGTATGATTGTGAATAATGGGAAGCTCGATAGCGATGAAATGAGCAGACAACGATATACACTCGATGATCTGATGCAGCAGCTTCGAGAGCAGCAGGTCGAGAATTTGAATGATGTACAGTTTGCGATGCTCGAGACAACAGGGAAGCTGAGTGTGATTTTGAAGGATGAACAGGAGTCGTCCGATGTTGATTCAACCAAATCAGCCAGCTCAGCCAATTCGCAGAAACCATCGAATCTGATTCCGAATGCGGATCAAATTCGTTACGCGTCTTTACCGCTCCCCCTTATTATGGATGGGAAGGTACAAGATGACAATTTATTGAAAATTGAGAAGACACGGTTCTGGTTAAAGAATAAAATTCAAGAAAAAGGCGTGCAAGATTTCAAAGATGTCTTCTTCTGTACGATTGATCATAAAGGTCAATTATTTATTGATATGAAGCAAAAAGTATAATCTTTGTTGTTCATGTTCGTTGTTGAAAGAACTTCCCGATAATCGGAATCCGGATGATATCATGCCGGTCCACCAGCTTGACTAGAATGATCATGATCAAATAGACGATCAGGCCAGCGGTACAAGCAATAAGCATTCGAGCCCACTGATCCATGGAAAGGCTTGGCTGCCGGAAAATAAATTGTACGACCGCGCCCATAATGATCATAGATGAGGCCACTTTGATCAGGTCGAGCCATGACATCCGGAAGTGAAGAACACGGATGACACTCTGTAGATGCAAGATGGTTACGACAAGAATGTTAACCATGATCGCGATAAGGGCGCCATAGATTCCAAGGTCAGGATTGGATGCCAGCTGCACAATCAGAATTAATTTAATGGCTGCGCCGATAAATGTATTAAGCAGGGCTTTGCCGGGTTCGTTCAAGGCCTGAAGCGCTGCCTGTAATGGCGCCTGCATATAAATGAACAACGCAACAGGCGCCATCCATTTCAGCATGGCAGCAACTTCGCTGTTATTGTAGAGCAAGAGGCAGAGCGGTTCGGCTAAGACGAACATGATGATCGCGAAGGGTGCACCAGACACAAGCGAGAGTCGAATCGATTGATGGAGACGTTTGTGAATCGTCTTCGTGTCATTCCTTGCAGCGGCCTCAGACAGGGAAGGAACGAGGGATACGGCAAGCGAATATGTCAGTGCGCCTGGCAGCATGACGATCGGGATAATCATTCCCTGCAATGCGCCGTATTGCGCCGTTGCGATACCTGTCGCGATGCCTGCAATGGCAAGACTCTGCATCGTTAAGATGGATTCGAAGAGATAAGACAAGGATCCGACAAGTCGCCCCGCAGTGACAGGGATCGAAATCCCCATAATCCTTTTCAGGACACCTGTTGGCTTATTCTCATCCGGTACTGATGGGGGAGGATTCGATGTATCGTCCTTGCTAACAGTGATTGAATTTCTATTCGTCCAGTAGTGCCAGAACAGCGTGAGGAATCCACAGAACTCCCCTGCTACAACCCCAAGCATGGCGCCTGCTGCTGCGTATTCGATCCCCATCGGGAGGAATAGGTAAGCGAGTACTAGCATAGCTGCGATCCGTACCAGCGTCTCGACAATCCCTGAGGCAGCGGTAGGGATCATGTTCTGTTTGCCTTGGAAATAACCACGGAAGACAGAGGAAATAGCAATCACCGGTATCATCGGCGCCATGCTAAGGAAGGTAAGATAGACGCGTGAATCGGTGAGCACATGGGTCGTTATCCAAGGGGCAAAACCAATACATAATAAGGTGAACAACAAACTAAGCCCAATCGTAAGGGAGAGGGAGACCGTCAGAATCTTGCGAACCTTGGCATGATTGTCTTGCGAGTCCGCTTCCGCGACGAGTTTGGCAATCGCCAGCGGAATGCCACCCGTGATGATGGTTACAATGACAATGAGAAAAGGGTAGCTTAACTGATACAGACCGACGCCTTCTGCTCCAATGACACGAGGAAGCGTAATGCGAGGGATAAACCCAAGTATTCGATTAATAATACCGGCTGCGAGTAAGATCATGGTTCCTTTAATAAACGATTGCTTGCGCAATAGGGATCCCTCTTCCTTCTACAATTTTGTGAGCTGGAGTCAAGCTCTAGGCTGTCCATTCATATCTATGCGCGAAAGATGCTTGACATGCAGAGGGGGATGGAACTATATTTTTCACAGACTTCAATTGTGAGCAGGATAACCGTGATGTTGGATCGAATACTACATAACATCACAAGGGTTGATTGGACAAGCTTGTTCCCGAAAGGTTAGGAGGGACACATCAATGAACAATGAATGGCATTCAGACCAAGAATTAGATGAAGTGTTTGCACAGCTATGTCAGAGCAAAGCCGAAGAGTTTCATTTAATCGGATACGAACATGTCACGGCGGAAGAAATCTGGGATTGCGTGAGTAATAAATATGCCAAAAAAGGCATGCCACAGCTGCATCAAGTGGTGAATGATATTCTATCGTTAAAAGCGACTAGCTTTATGAACTATATGACGATGGCTGCATTTAAGGGCTCTCCTTTTGGATAAAAGGAGGGCTTTTCTGGCATTCTAAGGAAATGCGGAAGGCATCCATGTAGATTGGCAAATGTGCCATATTACGTCATAAATTGACTCGTTTTTAGCACGTCGCTATAATAGGAATATTGAGTATTGAAAGGGGAACAGGGGACGGTATGAAAAGAGTTGTAGCTTTTTGGCTTATCGTGGTAGTGTCCGCTGGTGTTATGGCATGGACTACCCCGGGATTGTTGAAAGACATCCGGCTGGGATTAGACCTCAAGGGAGGATTTGAAATTCTCTATCAGGCCCAGCCACTAGATGCGAACGGGAAAGTAACGAAAGAAACGCTTCTCCAGACAGCGAAAAGTCTAGAGAAACGTGCGAACGCACTCGGAACGAGTGAACCGGAGATCTATCCAGAAGGAACAGATCGTATCCGTGTCAAAATTGCAGGGATCAAGAACGAAGAAGAAGTTCGTGAAATTATGAAGAAGCCTGCAGACCTTACCTTCCGCAGTGCGGAGGGTGCGAAAGCGGACGCGAAGACGGATTTGGAGAAATATCCGAAAATCGAGCTTCGTGGGGATGATTTCGTAGAGAATGGGGCGGAACTGACATACAGCCAGCTTCGCGAACCACAAATCGCGATCAAGATTAAAGATAAGAAGAAATTCCAAGAGATTTCGCAGCGTTTGTTAGGTAAGAATCTAGCGATTTTCCTCGATGAGCGTCTGTTGTCTGATCCGGTCGTTAATGGCGTCTTCACAGACGGTACAGCAGTAATTTCTGGTAACTATACGATTGAAGAAGCAAAAGAAATGCGTGACACCATCAACCTCGGTGCACTTCCACTCAAATTGGTGGAGAAATATTCGAACAGCGTAGAAGCGACGCTCGGACAGAAATCGCTTAATGCGACCATGATCGCAAGTCTTATCGGTTGCGGCATTATTCTGTTATTCATGCTCGTATTCTATCGCCTTCCTGGCGCGATCGCTTGCTTTACACTCATTTCGTTTACTTGGTTGCTATTGCTCGTGTTCAAGCTCGCGGATATTACGTTAACGCTGCCGGGAATTGCAGCCTTCGTGCTCGGGATCGGGATGGCCGTGGATGCCAACATCATTACCTATGAGCGGGTGAAGGAAGAATTGCGGAGCGGGAAGAGTATCTTGTCCTCGTTCAAAGCAGGTTCCAAGACATCGTTACGTACGATCATTGACTCTCACGTAACGACATTGATCGCAGCTGCGGTATTGTTCGCACTCGGTACAGGTACAGTTAAAGGGTTCGCGTTAATTCTGATCTTGACGATTATTACAAGTTTGCTCACGAACGTTGTCTTCTCACGTTTCTTGATGGATCTCTTGCTGAAAGATCGTGTTGGACACAAACTTGGATATTTCGGTGTGAAGGAGAGTGAAGTACGTGAGCTCTAAGAATAAGAATGCGAATAGGCATTATCTAGATACTGACAAATACAAAGTAGATTTCGTGAAATTGAGTAAGTACTTCTTCACGTTCTCCATTATTATTACATTGATCGGCGTAGTTGTGCTCTCGATCTTCGGATTGAATTACGGGGTAGACTTCCGTGAAGGTTCTAGCATCGATGTGACGGTTAACAAGGAATTAACCAAAGCAGAGGTTGATGCGTTCGTTGTGGGACAAGGCTTCACTAAAGATCATACGATCCAAGTAGGTGCCGATCGCGTCACGGTTCGTCTTGGTGACGTGTTGACCCATGATCAAGAAATTAAGTTCAAGAAGGAATTCCAAGAAAAATTTGATCCAAAAGCTTCCTTCGAAATTAATACCGTTGACGTAGAGATCGCTCGCGAGCTGCAGACAAATGCCCTTCTATCCGTTGCCATTGCGAGTATCGGGATTATTATCTATGTTAGTATTCGCTTCGAATGGCGATTCGCGATTGCGGCCATTATCGCTTTGCTTCATACGTCATTCATCGTAATCAGCGTATTCTCGATCTTCCGTCTGGAAGTTAACTTAACGTTCATTCTAGCCATTCTGACAATCATCGGTTATTCGATCAACGATACCGTCGTTATCTTCGACCGGATTCGTGAGAACTTGCGCTTTGCGAAGATCAAGAACACGGATGATTTGATTACCCTTGTCAATCACAGTATTTCGCAGACGATGACGCGTTCTATCAATACCGTATTTACGGTATTCATCGCTGCATTCTCTCTACTGCTCTTCGGTAGCGAATCGATCCGTATGTTCTCGCTTGCGATGACGATCGGTCTAGTATGCGGTGCATACACGTCCATCTTTATTGCCAGCCCATTATGGTTAGTGCTGAAGAATAAGGCTAAGAAGCAGAATACCGCTTCGAAGGCGACAACTTAATTGACGGCGTGAACGAAAAGATTTACGGAAAGCCGCGTCCTCGCGACGCGGCTTTTGTGCGTGAGTGCATCCGTTTCAACTTGGAGGGGGACATATGAGAAATGAGCGTTCCGCTAAGGCGGAAGCGGGAGCATGGGTAGGAATCATTGGCAATTTATTGTTAGCCGTCATGAAAGGAATCGTCGGATGGTATTCAGGCAGTAAGGCCTTACTCGCCGATGCATTTCATTCGGCTTCCGATATTGCAGGATCGCTTGCGGTCCTCGTAGGCATTCGAGCTGCACGCATTCCACCGGATAAAGATCATCCTTATGGTCATGGCAAAGCGGAATCCATTGCAGCCATTGTTGTATCGATTCTGCTCGTATTCGTTGGGTTCGAGATTGCACGCAGTTCGATTCTTGCCATCTTCTCAGGCGTACATGAAGCACCCAAAGGGTATGCGGTTCTCGCGATTATCATCTCGATTATCGTGAAAGAAGCCATGTTCCAATATAAATATCGACTTGGTCGCAAATTAGGAAGCCAGGCGCTAATCGCCAATGCTTGGGAGCATCGATCGGATGTCTATTCATCGTTAGCAGCACTCGTTGGTGTTGGCGGAGCACTGGTAGGGGAATGGCAGCATGTGCCTTGGCTATACTATCTGGATCCGCTGGCAGGTCTAGCTGTCGCGGTCTTAGTGCTGCGAATGGGTTATCGTCTTGTCGTTGAAGCCATTCATAACACAATGGATCATGTATTGCACGACGAAGATTCGAAGGAATTGATTGATGCGGTCTTGTCTGTCAATGGGGTCATTGAGGTAGATGAGCTTCGTGCGAGAGAACATGGACATTATGTGATCGTCGATGTGAAGCTAAGTGTAAATCCACGGATTTCCGTGTTGGAGGGCCACCGGATTGGCAAGCGAGTGAAGCAGCATCTCATGAATCAATTCACCCATGTATCGGATGTGTTCATTCATGTGAACCCGTTCGATCCAGGATTTCCATATAAGAGTAACCATCACATGCTTGATGATGATCATCCGACGTTGCTTCAATAAATGAGCGTGATGGCTGGATAACGAAGGAGGGGGAACAATGCTTCATTCCAAAATGAAGTGGTTGCTCAAAGAAAATCCACAGCCGGAACAGGTGCAACGATTGGCGGAAGAGACAGGTGTGTCTTCGTTCATCGCGCAGCTGCTCATTGTTCGAGGAATCGATACCGTCGAACAAGTGGAAATGTTCCTGCGTGGATCATTGACAGATTTGCACGACCCGTTCTTATTAAAAGGAATGACTGCTGCTGTCGAACGAATCGAGCGAGCGCTCGAGCAAGGAGAGAAGATTCGCATTTATGGGGACTATGATGCAGATGGGGTATCGAGTACATCCTTAATGATTGAATTGTTCCGTGCGCTTGGTGCAAATTTCGATACGTATATCCCGCATCGAATGACGGAAGGATACGGTATGAATATCCCTGCCATGGATCATGCAGCGGAGCATGGTGTCCAGTTGATTGTGACGGTGGATACGGGGATTAGTGCCGTCGATCAAATTGCGTATGCGAATCAATTGGGAATTGATGTGGTTGTTACAGATCATCATGAGCCGCCGGAAATATTGCCGAATGCGGTCGCGCTTGTCAATCCCAAAATACATGATTGCCCCTATCCGTTCAAAGGATTAGCGGGCGTTGGCGTTGCCTTCAAGTTGGCACATGCACTACTCGGTAGAGTTCCAGAAGAATTATTGGAATTCGTTACGCTGGGGACGATCGCAGATTTAATGCCATTAAACGGGGAGAATCGGATTCTTGTACGCTACGGCCTTGAACGTATGCGTCGTTCGACCAATTTAGGCGTGCGCGCATTATTCGAGACAGCTGACATGAAGCTGCCTCAGATCGGTTCAACGCAAGTCGCGTTTGCGATGGCACCTCGGATCAATGCGAGTGGTCGATTGGAGCATGCCATGCAGGCAGTAGAGCTCCTGACGACCCGAGATCCTGGACAAGCCAAGCAGTTAGCGGTGCATCTCGATGCATTGAACCGAGCAAGGCAGGATTTAGTGGAGGAAATTACTGTCGAAGCGGTCCAGCAGCTGGAACTGAAGATGGCGAGCTCCCAGGATGGCGCATTGCCTAAAGTCATCGTCCTTGCAGGAGAAGGCTGGAACGTTGGCGTTATCGGGATTGTTGCTTCCAAAATTCTCGAACGTTATTACCGTCCGACGTTGATTCTGGGGATAGATGCTGAGACGGGGATGTGCAAAGGATCCGCTCGTTCAATCGAAGGATTTAATTTGTATGAAGCGTTAACAGAATGTTCTGAATTATTAGATCATTATGGTGGACACGAAGCCGCTGCAGGCCTTACAATGGAGCGGGATCATCTTGCTGCATTCGAAGCGCGGATGATCTCGCTTGCTGAACGCTGTATCACGGCGGAACATGAAATGGCTTCTATTGAGATAGATCTTGAATGCAAATTGTCTGAAGCGACCGTTGCATTCATTGAATCACTGGAGGAGCTCGCTCCGTTCGGTATGGCGAATCCAGCGCCTCGCGTGAAGATGCGTGGGCTTCGGCTGAAGGAGTCAAGACAAATCGGCCAGGAGAAGCAGCATCTCAAATTGACGCTTGCGGAGGGTCGGTTGGAGCTTGATGCGATTTCCTTCCGGAATGGTCCGCTCGCGGGTCTCATGAATGATGAAGCTGTACTTGATCTCGTGGGAGAACTTCAGATCAATGAATGGAACGGCCGCAGGAAAGCGCAGCTGCTTGTACAAGATTTAGCGGTTCCGCATGTGCAATGTTATGATGGTCGCGGGACACGTAATCCGCAGCAATATATTGAGAAGACGCATGTGGCGTGGGAACAAGCGGGTCGATTCTCAATCTACGGACCGAAGCAACATGGTATTGTTGCAAGCGACGCTTACTGGAGACAATGGGATGAGCCTCCGTTTGATACGGATACATTTACGTGTCTGGTATATGATCAAGAGGTTGGATTAAGACCAATTTCGAGCATATCGAAGCAGCAGCATTTCGAGGTGGCGGATCTACAATCGTTGTACCTCATCGAATTGCCTGAGGAAGTGACTGTCGTCGACGCGATCCTTCAGTATGCTGCCAGGCTGGAACGCATTTATGTCCTCTACGATAACCTGCCAGCGGAAGATTGCTTGCGTGTTCCTTCAAGAGAGGAATTTAAACGTGTCTATGTGGATATGATGAGAGAACGGTCATGGTCTGCTAGTGAATCGGGAAATGCCTTTATTCGAGGGATGAAGCAGCGAACAGGACTCTCGGATCGAACGCTGCAGCATGTGATGGAGGTATTCACGGAGCTTGGTTTCATTCAAGAAGTGTCGGGACGCGTCGTCATTGTCGAGCAGCCGCAAAAAGCTGACTTGACCACGGCACAAGCTTATCGCGATCTTGAACGTAAGTCTGCTGTAGAAGAGCAATTATTAGCCGTATCGGCCTCGCAGCTCGCTAGACGATTCGGGCGCCAATACTTGTAAGTAGTGAACTAGAGGAGAGATAGATAAATGGATTTCAAACAACAGATTCGTGTTATTGAGGATTTTCCGCAACCAGGGATTAGCTTTAAGGATATTACGACCCTTCTTAAGAACGGTGAAGCATACCGCGAAGCGATCAATGCCATGAAAGAATTGATCAAGGATAAAGAAATCGATCTTATCGCAGGACCAGAAGCACGCGGATTTGTCGTAGGTGCTCCGCTTGCTTATGCGTTTGGAGTAGGGTTCGTGCCGATTCGTAAGAGCGGCAAATTACCGGGAGAGACAATTGAAGTCGGTTATGACCTTGAGTATGGTTCAGATAAATTAGCGATGCACAAAGATGCCATTAAGCCGGGTCAGAAGGTTCTTATCGCGGATGACCTGCTTGCAACAGGCGGTACAATCTGCACGTCCGTGAATCTCGTTCAACAACTGGGTGGCGAAGTTGTAGGAGCTGCATTCTTGATTGAGCTGGCGGAATTGAACGGTCGGGATAGACTTGAGAACATTGACGTCATTTCATTGCTGACTTACTAATCATCGAAACACATCGTATAAGAAAGAGCTGGTGTAACGTACGCGTTACGACCAGCTCTTTTTATGTTAGGTGGCTATGGATTTATTTTTCGTTCGACCAGCCGATTTTCTCGATGATCGTGAAGAACAAGCTGAGGAAGATCGCCACGATCGTCGCAAGCGCCATCCCTTTGAGTTCAACATGACCGATCGTCAATTTCGCGCCGCTGATTCCGATGACGATAACAAGTGTCGTAAGCAATAAGTTCGTCGGTTTGCCGAAGTCGACTTTGGATTCGACCAAGATACGCAGACCCGATGCTGCGATGACACCGAAGAGCATAAGTGAAACGCCGCCCATAACCGGTACAGGAATACTCGAGATCAGCGCAGAGAATTTACCGAAGAAGGACATGAGAATCGCGAAAATCGCTGCACCTGCAATGACGAAGGTGGAATATACTTTGGTTAACGCCATAACGCCGATATTTTCGCCGTATGTTGTATTTGGTGTAGATCCTACGAACCCGGAGATAATGGTGGAAATCCCGTTACCAAGCAGGGAGCGGTGAAGCCCTGGGTCTTTCGATAGGTCCTTGCCGACAATGTTGCTGGTTACCATCAAGTGTCCGACGTGCTCCACGATAACGACGAGGGCCGCAGGGATGATTGTGATGATCGCTGTCCAGTTGAATGTCGGTGTTGTAATGTGCGGGAAGGAGAAGATACTTGCCTCCGTAACGGTATCCCAGTTCACAATGCCTACCATCGCTGCAACTGCATATCCTACGATAATCCCGATCAGAATCGGAATGATTTTGAAGAAACCGCGGAACATCACATTCCCAATAATCGTTACGCCAAGCGTGACAAGGGATACCGTAATAACCTTGGAATCGGGTGTCCATTCTGCACCAGAACCGATAAGGCCAGACATACTCGCTGCAACTGGAACAAGTTCAAGACCGATAACCGCTACGATCGCCCCCATCGCTGCTGGAGGGAAGAGCACATGAATCCAATTTGTCCCTGCAACCTTGATGAGTAGAGCGACGAGACAGAAGATAACCCCCGTGATAATGAATCCGCCTAGCGCATCGGCATAGCCGTTGCCGCCTTTCATCGCGAGCACAACACCGATCGGAGAAATAAATGCAAAGCTGGAGCCGAGGTACGCGGGGATTTGCATTTTACATAAGAATAAATAGAGCAGTGTCCCGATCCCGTTCATCAGCAGAACAATACCTGGATCAATACCGAACAAGTTCGGAACGAGAACGGTCGACCCGAACATGGCGAACAAATGCTGAATACTCAGGATTGCGCCTTTGCCGAGCGGAGGTCTTTCATGGACTTGAATTTCTCTTTGTGACAACAAAATCACTCCTCTATAAATGTGTGTTCAAAAAGTCAGCTTTTCACACCGAGAAGATGGTAATCTTCGATGTTGATTTCGCTCTATGTAACACTTCGTGATCAAAAGATGATCTAGTTGAACGACCCCTATAAATATAAAACCTGTACTATCTTACTTAGATTTCCCGAGAATTTCAACAAAAATGTGCACAAATAGACAAACCAAATGGAGAATAGTTGACGAAGCTAGCCTAGAAGGGCATAATGATAAAAACACAGTTAATGGTCGGATTGAACCGCATTCTATGTAGAGAGGAATTGGAACGGAGCAGATGGGCATTGAAAAGTTACTTGAGAAGGCATCCGCATATATCAAACCACAGGACTTGCAGCGTATACAGGAAGCCTACGATTTTGCTGAGAAGGCCCATATTAATCAGGTGCGCAAATCGGGAGAACCTTATATTCTTCACCCCCTTGCGGTTGCTGATATTGTGGTTAATATGCAGATGGATACGACATCCATTATTGCAGCGCTATTGCATGATGTAGTTGAAGACACATCGGTCTCCTTGGATACCATTCGAGAGAAGTTCGGCAATACTTGCGCTTTGCTCGTGGATGGCCTAACCAAACTCGAGAAGATTCAGTTCCGATCCAAAGAGGAACAACAGAACGAGAATTATCGAAAAATGTTCGTAGCGATGGCGCAGGATATTCGCGTTATCGTTATTAAGCTTGCAGACCGACTGCATAACATGCGAACGTTGAAATACCAATCGGAAGAAAGCCAACGACGTATCGCCTATGAAACGCTGGAGATTTTCTGTCCCATCGCACACCGGCTTGGTATTTCCGCTATCAAATGGGAGATGGAGGACATTGCCCTCAGGTACTTGAACCCACAGCAATACTACCGGATTGCGAATCTCGTACAGAAGAAGCGTGTTGAGCGGGAACAGTATATTGATAATGTCATTGGACGAATTAAAGAGAAGCTGGATGAGATGGGGATCGAAGCGGATTTGTCCGGACGCCCTAAGCATATTTACAGTGTGTACAAGAAAATGACGACGAAGAACAAGCAGTTCAATGAGATCTATGATCTGCTCGCGATTCGGATCATTGTCGATAATATTAAAGATTGTTATGCGACACTTGGGATCATCCATACGCTGTGGAAGCCGATGCCTGGCAGATTCAAAGATTATATCGCCATGCCCAAAGCAAACATGTATCAATCTTTGCATACCACGGTGATCGGGCCGAACGGTGAACCAACAGAGGTGCAGATCCGTACATGGGAGATGCATCGTACGTCTGAGTTCGGTATCGCAGCCCACTGGGCATACAAAGAGGGAAGTGTCGTGCCTGCTGGGAATTTCGAGGACAAAATGAATTGGTTCCGCGAAATACTAGAGCTCCAGCAAGAGACCAAAGATGCGTCAGAGTTCATGGAATCACTCAAAATGGACTTCTTTTCGGATCTTGTGTTTGTTTTTACGCCAAAAGGCGAAGTGATCGAATTGCCTGCAGGATCCGTTCCACTGGATTTTGCTTATCGCATTCATACTGAAGTCGGGAATCGGACGATCGGTGCGAAGGTCAATGGTCGGATCGTGCCGCTTGAGCACAAATTGAAGACGGGCGATATCGTCGAAATTCTGACATCGAAGCATTCCTACGGTCCGAGTCAGGACTGGGTCAAAATTGCGCAATCCTCGCATGCACGCAGCAAAATTAAGCAATGGTTCAAAAAAGAGCGTCGTGAAGAGAATGTGGAGAAAGGCCGCGAATTGCTCGAGCGCGAGCTTAAGCGCCTTGCGCTAGAGCCTTCCGCTTGGTTGACGGACGATAAATTGCTCGAAGTCGCGAAGAAATTCACCTTCAACGATGTAGAAGATATGTTATCGGCTATTGGGTTCAGCGGCATAACGGCGGCTCAAATCTGCACAAGACTGACGGAGAAAATGCGTAAGGAAGCAGAAGAAGCTAGCTTGATCGAACTAACGAACGAAGTGCGGGAAGTGAAGACGGCGGCGCCGGAGCGGAAATCGCGTCCGACGAACGGCGTACGGGTCAAAGGGATCGATAATCTGCTCGTACGGTTCGCACGCTGCTGCAATCCGATTCCTGGTGATGACATTATCGGTTATATTACGCGTGGACGCGGGGTGTCTGTTCACCGGACGGATTGTACGAACATTCCGAAGGATGATGACGCTGATGAAGCAGCGCGTGTCATTGAGGTCGAGTGGGAACAGACGGTTGAAGCGAACTATAGTGTGGATATCGAGATTACAGGACTGGATCGCCGCGGCATGTTGAATGAGGTGCTTCAGGCTGTATCGGAGAGCAAGACAAATATCTCGGCGGTGTCTGGCCGTTCAGATAAGAATAAGATGTCGCTCATTCATATGACGATCCTCATTCGGAACAATGATCACTTGCAATCGGTGGTCGACAAAATTAAGCGTGTCAGAGATGTGTATTCCGTTCATCGGATGATGCAATAAAGGGGCAATACGAACCATGAAAGTCGTCGTACAACGATGTAAAGCAGCGAGCGTTATCGTCTCGGGCGAGACCATCGGTCAGATTGAGCACGGATTAATGCTGCTTGTCGGCATTACCCATGAAGATACAGAGCAAGATGTTCGGTATGCAGCTGATAAAATTGCCGGATTGCGTATCTTCGAAGATGAGCAGGAGAAAATGAACTTCTCGGTCGTCGATGTAGGCGGACAAATTCTATCCGTCTCCCAGTTCACTTTATACGGTGATGTTCGTAAAGGAAAACGCCCGAACTTCATGGCCGCGGCGCGGCCGGAACAGGCAGAACAATTATATGAGCTTTTCAATGCGAGATTACGCGAGTTAGGCTTGGTCGTTGAGACGGGGCGATTCGGGGCGATGATGGACGTCGTCTTTACGAATTCGGGCCCGGTAACCTTGATCGTGGATTCGAAGCAAGCGTGAGGCATGATTAACGCAGAAGGATTAATACAGCTCCGATCGGGAAGACTAGGGTTAAGAACTGAGTCTACGTGAAGGAGCGATTCAACCTTGCGGTTATCGAAGAAAGAATTAGCCATGCGACGAGCAGATGCTCGAATCCTTGGCAATGATATGCATGAGACGATGCGAATGGGTGTGAGTCGTAGCGGGAACGAATTCGCTTCCGAGATGATGAGTCCTACCAAACGGAATCGCGATTAGAATGGAAACGGGGAAATGAAGCGCTTTATTTTTTGTAATATAACTGTAATATAATTTAAACACTCCGATAATATTGCCAGTCTATACTACAAACATGACCCCCTTTTTAATATAACTTTTGGACCTACAATCGATTTTGTAGGTTTTTTTCTGTCTTCATACAGAATTTAAGCCTAAGATCACAACCAATTCTTGACTTTCCCCTGTTAACTCGCTACAATCATATAATAAGTTTATGAATCTTTGATTCGTTGAAGGGATAAAGTACTTCACCCCACATAGTCAGAGAGGGATCCCCAGGCTGGAAGGGTCCTTATGATGGATGAACGAATAGACCTCCCTGAGAACAAACGGTGAACCGATCCTGCTTCATGTAAGAAGCTGTCACAGTAATCGATTTGCGTGTCACGGGCGTTAACCGTAAAGCGAGCATTATTCATTCTGTACGCCATCGTACGATGAAGGCTCGAAATGTGGGTGGTACCACGGGTGAATGTGAACACAATCTCTCGTCCCTGTTCTGATAACAGGGGTGGGGGATTTTTTTATTGAAGTTATATAGTCGGAGGGAATGGACATGGCATTTCAGAAGCCTACAGGCACACAGGATATTCTGCCAGGGAATGTAGAGAACTGGCATTTTATTGAGGAGACGGCACGTGATATGAGCCGCAGATTCAACTACAAGGAGATCCGTACACCGATCTTTGAACAGACCGAACTGTTCGAACGTGGTGTAGGGGAGACGACGGATGTCGTTGAGAAAGAAATGTATACGTTCCGAGACAAAGGCGACCGCAGCATGACGCTTCGTCCGGAAGGTACAGCAGGCGTAGTGCGCTCCTATGTAGAGAATAAGCTCTATGGGGAGCCGGATACATGCAAATTGTATTATATCGGACCCATGTTCCGTTATGAGCGTCCGCAAGCAGGTCGTCAACGCCAATTCCACCAGTTCGGGATCGAAGCCTTCGGTGCAGTTGATCCGAGCATTGATGCGGAAGTCGTGGCTTTCGGCTATCAGTTCTGCCGTGAAATTGGACTTCAAGGCGTGAAGGTTGAGATCAATTCGATCGGGAATCCGGCTGTTCGCGCAGCTTATCGCGATACATTGCTTCAATTCTTGAATCCGCTTCGGGACAAACTCTGTAAGGATTGTCAGTCCCGCATCGATCGTAATCCGCTCCGCGTGCTCGACTGCAAAGTGGATCAGCAGTACTTCACAGATGCACCTTCGATTCTAGACAGCTTAGACGAAGAATGTGCGACACACTTCGAGAAAGTGAAGCAGCATTTAACGGCGATGGGCGTAGAGTACACTATTAATCACCGTCTTGTACGGGGGCTTGACTATTATACGCATACTGCGTTTGAGTATAAAGCACAAGGCATCGGCGCGATCGATACGATCGGCGGCGGTGGGCGTTACAATGGCTTGGTAGCAGGTATTGGCGGTCCGGATCAACCTGGTGTTGGATTTGGTATCGGGCTCGAGCGTATCGCATTGATTTTGGAGAAGCAGGGCATTGCCATTCCGCAGCCGAAGCCACTCGACGTGTATCTCATTGCACTTGGCGAGCAAGCAGAGGATGAAGTGACCAAGCAGCTGCATCTTCTACGGACACAAGGTATTTCAGCAGAAAAAGACTACCAAGGTCGTAAAATGAAGGCGCAAATGAAATCAGCCGACCGCATGCAGGCGCGTTATACCGCGATCTTGGGAGAGGACGAATTGTCCCGCGGGGAAATTGCACTGAAGTCGATGGCTACAGGGGAGCAGAAGATGGTGCCACTCGCGAACCTTGCCCAAGAAATTATCTAAAGTTAACTTTTCACGAAATGGAATCCATGCAAGTTAATATAACCAAAGGGGTAGAACGAAAATGATGCTAAAAACGCATAACTGTGGAACATTGACCAAAGCCAACGTCGGCGAGACGGTAACGCTCAACGGCTGGGTACAGCGCCGCCGCGACCTTGGAGGCGTACTCTTTATTGATCTTCGCGATCGGAGCGGGATCGTACAAATCGTATTTAACCCAGACTTCTCCGGCGACGCGCTGAAAGTCGGCGACCGTGCGCGTAACGAGTTCGTACTTGCCGTATCCGGTAAAGTCGTGGAACGTGACGCGGAGACGGTGAACCCGAACTTGCCAACAGGTGAAGTCGAAGTGCAAATCACGGAAATCGAAATTCTAAACGCAGCGAAGAACCCACCGTTCTTCATCGAAGACGGCATCGAAATCGATGAGTCCCTTCGCTTGAAATATCGTTACCTCGACCTTCGTCGTCCAGAAATGCAAAGAACGTTATTGCTTCGTTCGAAGGCAGCGAAAATTTTCCGCGACTTCTTAGATGAGCAAGGCTTTATCGACGTGGAGACGCCGATCTTGACGAAGAGCTCGCCAGAAGGCGCGCGTGACTATCTCGTACCAAGCCGCGTTCACCCAGGCGAATTCTTCGCATTACCGCAATCGCCGCAAATTTTCAAGCAGTTGCTTATGGTCAGCGGCATCGAGCGTTACTATCAAATCGCACGGTGCTTCCGCGACGAGGATCTGCGTGCAGACCGTCAGCCGGAATTTACGCAAGTCGACATTGAGACTTCTTTCATGTCCCGCGATCAATTGCTCGGCATGATGGAACAGCTTATGGTGCGCTTGTTCAAGGAAACAATCAACGTGGATATCCCAACGCCATTCCAGCGTATTACGTATGCGGATGCGATGGGTAAATACGGTTCGGACAAACCGGATCTTCGTTTTGGCATGGAATTGATTGAGATGAACGATATCGTCGCGAACTGCGGCGTTAAAGTATTCGCTTCCGTTATTGAGAAGGGTGGCGAAGTAAAATGCTTGAACGCGAAAGGTTGCGGAACTTGGAGCCGTAAAGAAATCGACGACCTTGGACCTTATGCAGCGCGTTATGGCGCGAAGGGTCTGGCTTGGATTCAAGTGAAAGACGGCGAGTTCAAAGGACCTATCGTCAAGTTCTTCACGGAAGATGAAATTGCAGCGATCAAAGAACGTACAGGCGCAGAGGAAGGCGACTTGCTCTTGTTCTCCGCAGACAACAAAAAAGTGGTTGCGGACGTTCTTGGTAACCTTCGTCTCAAAATCGGCCGCCAGCTCGGCTTGATTAACGATAATGAGTACAAATTCGCATGGGTTGTTGATTTCCCACTTCTCGGATACGACGAAGAAGCGAAACGTTATGTTGCTGAACACCATCCGTTCACGCGTCCGAACGATGATGACTTGCATTACTTTGATACAGACCCAGGCCAAATTCGCGCGCAAGCTTACGATATCGTCTTGAACGGTTATGAAGTCGGTGGCGGTTCGATGCGTATCTTCAAACGTGATGTGCAGGAGAAAATGTTCAAAGCCCTTGGCTTCACGCCAGAATTGGCGAAAGAGCAATTTGGCTACCTGCTGGATGCATTCGAATACGGAACGCCTCCACACGGCGGTATTGCATTCGGCTTTGACCGTTTGGTGATGCTGCTCACAGGCCGCACGAACCTGCGTGAGACGATCGCATTCCCGAAAACGGCTAGTGCAACAGATTTGCTCAACAATGCGCCATCACCGGTTGATATTGCACAACTTGATCAATTGCACATTAAGCTGTCCCAAAAAGCAGCTGAAGCAGTGATCGGCTAGGGGAGGCAATCAGTATTATGCTTCATCAGTTTTCGAGAACGGAACTGGCGATTGGTCCGGATGGTCTGGACAAAATGAAGAGAAGTACCGTCGCTGTCCTCGGGATCGGCGGCGTCGGCTCGATCGCAGCAGAGGCGCTCGCGCGCACAGGGGTTGGCCGGATCATTCTCATCGATAAAGATGTCGTCGACATTACGAACATTAATCGCCAGATTCATGCATTAACAACGACGGTTGGACAGAAGAAGGCCGATCTGATGCGCGACCGGATTAAGCTCATTAATCCGGATTGCGATGTCATCGCGTTGAACATGTTCTACACGGAAGAGACTTATGAGCAGCTGTTCCAATATCCGCTCGATTATGTACTAGATGCATCGGATACGATTATCTATAAGATTCATCTGATCAAACAGTGTCTTACGCGCGGGATTCCAGTTATTTCGAGTATGGGCGCAGCGAATAAGATGGATCCGACGAAATTCCAAGTCGCGGATATTTCGAAGACGTCGATGGACCCGATCGCACGTGTGATTCGTCAGAAGCTTCGCAAAGAAGGTATTAAGAAAGGCGTTCAAGTGGTCTTCTCGACGGAAGAGCCGCTGAAGCCACGCGAAGATGTTACTCAGCGAATCGTACCGGAGAATGCGCCTGATATTCGCAAAGCGCAAATGCCGCCAGCGAGCAACGCTTTTGTGCCGCCAACGGTGGGGCTCATCATGACAAGTGTAGCCGTTCGCGACTTGCTTGCTACGTTGAATACAGAAGAATAAAAAATGACAAATAACCTGTTCTTGGCCAAGTTGGCTGAGACAGGTTATTTTTTTATGTTCGATGGATGCCGTGACATTATTTCAGTCGAAGATAGGTACAGCTTACGGGTGGGTGCGTACGGTAACAATACTCATAATAGATAATCCCCTCTAGCCTTCCATAAGGAGTTATGTTATGATATCTATTAATTTAGTACCAGATACTAATATCTAGTGCTAAAACGACTGAAGGAGGACTTGAACATGACAGCTTCAAACGTATTGAACGATAGCCATATCGAATTAACTTCGCATGCACGAATTACAGCGATTGGTGCTTATGTGCCTGAGCGTCAGATTACAAATGCAGATATGGAGCGGATGGTGGATACCAGCGATGAGTGGATTGTGCAGCGTACAGGAATTCGTGAGCGACGTGCCGTCAGCGAAGGCGAATTCACGAGCGATATGTGCATACGGGCTGTCGAGGATATGCTTGCGAATTATCCGGTTGACGTAGCCGATGTCGATATGATTCTGGTAGCGACGAATACGCCGGATGTTCCTTTTCCTTCGGTAGCAGCAATCATTCAAGCGCGATTCGGGATTGAGAGTACGGGATCGCTTGACATCAATGCGACCTGCGCAGGGTTCGCCTATGGTCTGCATCTCGCGAATGGCTTGATTAGCGCTGGCTTGCATCGGAAGATTCTCGTATTTGGCGCAGATGCATTAACGCGTGTGACGGATTACACGGATCGTACGACTTGCATTCTTTTCGGCGATGGCGCGGGTGTGGTCATGGTGGAGCAAGATATGGGGAACGGCGCATTTCAAGCGGTCACGATGGGGACAGACGGGACAGGCGGGAAGCATGTCTATCGTTCCGGAACGCGTACAGAGCTGCACGGCACTGAGCTTGTCGGAGACGGGAAAATCGTACAGAACGGTCGGGAGGTCTACCGCTTCGCCGTTAGTACGGTACCGAAAGGGATTGCAGCCCTGTTGGAGCAAACGGGCGGAACCACGGACCAGATCGATTGGTTCGTACCGCATAGCGCGAATCTGCGAATTATCGAATCCATCTGCGAGAAGACCGGCATTCCGATCGAGAAGGCGCTCTACAGCTTAGAATACTATGGCAATACATCGGCGGCATCGATTCCGCTAGCCATTCATTTGGGAGTTCAACAAGGCATAGTGAAGCCTGGCGATAATATGTTATTGTTCGGCTTCGGCGGCGGTCTCACGTATACTGGATTAATGCTACGGTGGATGTAAGTTTGCCGCCGTACCCCAAAGCCAACCTCACCGATTTTAACGTGTGGGGTTGTTTTGTGTTATGATATAAGAACAAATGTTAGCATCAGAATGCAGAACAAGTAAGGGTTGGGATGAGGCGATGGATTTATTCTCTTATCAAGAACAATCAGAACCACAACAGCGTCTGCTCGCGGATCGTTTGCGGCCGCAGTCGCTAGATGAATACATCGGGCAAGAACATATTGTTGGACCTGGCAAATTGCTCAGAAGGGCGATTGAGGCTGACCAAGTCAGCTCAATTCTGCTCTATGGGCCGCCTGGATGCGGGAAGACGACGCTCGCGCATATTATTTCGCAGCAGACCAAAGGTTCGTTCGTGCGTCTGAACGCAGTCGATGCGTCTGTAAAGGATGTACGGGAAGTCATAGAACAAGCCAAGCAGAATAAAATGATGTATGGGACCAAGACGATTCTATTCTTGGACGAGGTGCACCGATTCAACAGCTCGCGACAGGATGCGTTGCTGCCAGCGGTAGAGCAGGGCATCATCGTGTTCATCGGAGCGACGACGGAGAACCCGTTCCACTATGTGAACGGGGCACTGCTCAGTCGCTCGACGCTGTTCCAGCTGCAGCCGCTGACGCAGGTGCACTCGCTGCACGCGATGCGCCGTGCCCTGTCCGACCCGGACAAGGGCCTCGGCTTCATGCAGCTCAGCGCCGACGAAGAGGCGCTGGCGCATATCGCCAGCATGGCGAATGGGGACATTCGCCGTGCGCTGAATGCGCTGGAGCTGGCGGCTCTGACGACGCCGCCGGATGCGGACGGCAGCGTCCGCATCACGCTCGAGGTGGCGGAGGAGTCCATCCGCCGCCCGACGGTTCGCGCAGACGAGTCGACGCAGTACGACGTCTTGTCGGCGTTCCACAAGAGCATTCGCGGATCGAGCGATGCCGCGTTGTTCTGGTTCCTCTATGCCGTCGAGAAGCTCGGCATGGATCCGATGACGTTCATCCGGCGTCTGACCGTCGCGTGCAGCGAAGACATTGGCCTCGCCAATCCGCAAGCGCTCGTTCAAGCGACGAGCGCACTGGATGCGTATCATAAGATCGGCTGGCCGGAATCGAAATATATCATTTCTCAGGCAATCCTGTTCGCCGTTGAGAGCCCGAAATCGAACGCGATTCCTCTCGCAATCTATCGGGCGATGGAAGCGATGGAAGAGATCAAGTCCGCGGAAGTGCCGCTTCATCTGCGAGACACGCATTACAAGGGAGCGGAGAAGCTTGGGCATCAAGGGTACAAGTATCCGCATGATTATCCAGGACATTATGTCGTCCAGGATTATTTACCTAAGAACATTCGGAATCGCGTCTTCTATATGGCTTCAGAACAAGGCATGGAGGAGAAAATCAAGCATAATCAACAGCTGCGTAGACAACCAAAATCGTAGCCGAAAATTTTCCTTCATTTGACGGACAAAGCCATTCATCTGTATAATACAATATTAATATATGATTTTCATATCTGAAGGAGGTGTACCTATTCGCCTTTAGCGCTGAAGAAGCAGGATTTTGCAAAGGAGAATAGGGAATGAATGGATGACCCTTTACCGAGTCTGTTAAATTTATTTTTTGTGGCCGTGCTCGTATTTTTGAATGGTTTCTTCGTCGCGGCGGAATTCGCGATGGTGAAAGTGCGGGGGAGCAGAATTGATACTCTCGTGCAGGAAGGAAGCAAGAATGCGAAGTTCGCACAGAGCATCGTTAATAATTTGGATGCCTATTTATCAGCTTGTCAGTTGGGAATTACACTCGCATCACTAGGATTAGGTTGGCTGGGAGAACCAGCGATTGCACAATTGCTCAAACCGGTGTTTGAAGCATTAGGGTTTAGTGAAGTCCTTATTCATACGGTTTCTATCATTATTGCGTTTCTATTGATTACGGTTCTACACATCGTGTTAGGTGAGCTTGCGCCGAAGACGATGGCAATTCGGAAGTCGGAGAATGTCACGTTGTGGGCTGCACCGTTCCTTATGTTCTTCCACAAGATCATGTATCCGTTTATCTGGGTGCTGAATGGGCTGGCGAACAATTTGCTTCGTCTGTTCGGAATCGCACCGGCATCGGAGCATGATTCTGCGCATACGGAAGAAGAAATTCGTATCTTGATGAAGGAAAGTAACCGAAGCGGTCTGATCGATAATACGGAGATGACGCTAGTAGATAATATATTTGAATTTGCGGAGACGACTGCGCGTGAGATTATGATTCCTCGGACCGAGATGATCTGTCTATACACACATCTGTCGTATGAAGAGAACAGAGCGATTGCACTTGAAGAAATGCGTACGCGCTACCCGATCTGTGAGCAAGACAAAGACCATATTATCGGATTTATTCATATTAAAGATTTGCTCAAATCGGAAGAGCTGCAAGATTATCGTTCGATGATTCGCTCGATTACATCCGTTCCAGAATCGATGCAGATCAGTGCATTGTTGAAGCTGATGCAGAAGAACAAGACGCAAATTGCGATCTTGATCGATGAATATGGCGGTACTTCGGGTCTTGTTACCTTGGAGGATATTATGGAAGAGATCGTCGGCGAGATTCAGGATGAGTTCGATGAAGAGCGCCCTGCGATTGAGAAGAAGGATGAGTCAACTTACTCACTTGATGGTCTTCTGTTAATTGATGAGGTCAATGATAAGTTCGGTCTCGAGATTGAGACGGTCGACTATGATACCATCGGCGGATGGCTGTATGCTCAAATCGAGATTCCACCGAAGAAGGGCTTATCGATTTCGCACGAAGATTATGATTTCATTGTTGAAGAGACGGATAACCTGCGTGTCTCTCGGATTACGCTCCGTAAGGTCGTACGAGACGCGTCAGAGGAAGATGCTCTGGAAGCAGTATAATCGAATAAATAATAACAAAAGGAGCCATCTGCACTATGCGGATTGGCTCCTTCTTTCATTTATTTATCAATGCTGGGGTGATTTATTCACTAAAACCTTGAATGAGTGCAGAAATACCTGCAAACGTACTGTGCGAGCTTTGCATCACCGTGTGGAACTCAGGTGTCTGATCTTGCATCGCTTGTCTCGTATAAGGCAGGAACAGATCGGATGCCTTCGCAATCTGGCCACCGATAATGACAAGCTTCGGATTGAACTCGGTCATGAATGGCTTCAGTACTTCGCCGAACATCTCTCCGAACTGCTTGAATACGGCAATAGCTTGTTCGTCGTGTTGATCTCGTGCCGCATCGGCAATGTCTTTGACATCGAGGCTTGCAGGAAGTCCTAGTTCAGCGGCAATGCGTAATACCCCGCGTTTGGAGATATAATCATCAATGATGCTGTCTCGGAAAGGACGGTCGTAGATCTCTTTATTTTTAAGTGCCACGCCTTGATCAATAAAAGCAGATCCCGTGCCTGTCCCAATCGTGATGCAGATAGCGCGATCGGATTTATTGGCAGGTCCGATGAATAACTGGCCTACGGCAAATAGGCGTGCATCGTTATCGAAGATGATGCGATAGTCCGGAATCATTCGGCTGCGCAATGCCAGGTCGGCATCGATGCGTTCACGCATGGCATCCAAGATGCTCACGCCGTATAGAGCGTCGAATTTCTGCAACCCTTGAATTAAGCTGATGCCATGCTCATAATCACAAGGGCCTGGATAAGCGTACCCTACGCCTGCGAATGTCTGGTTCGGATCGGTGATTTTGGCTGCTTGCTTGCAAATAAGGTCGTAGAAATGGTCGAGAATAAACGCTTTGCTCTGGTCTGAGTGTGAGGGATACGTTTCAACAGTAGATTCAATGACTTCGCCTTGGGACGTCGTGACAGCCGCTTTGATCGCCGTGCCGCCGACATCGAATACGATTGTGAAGGGATTCATAGGTTACACATCCTTGTTAGGTCTTCGTTGTGACGTTCGGGAGCCGTGCTCCCCTGTACATCATACTAAAATTCGTAGGCAAAAACCACTTCTAGCAGCGAAGCGGACATTCGCGGCAATAGAATCGCCCATGGCTGCAAGGAGCAACCATGGGCGTAATTTATGTGTTGGGACTCATTCTAATTATCTGTTATCCACCGACGTGCATAAGCTCACGAGGTTGTAGACTAGCCCAATTCGTATCTTGATCGAAGAAAATGCGATAATCCGCTGCCATGCGTGGCATTAGGCGCGTATCTGCTACAAGGCGATCTCTCATCGCGTCGATGATGCTTACACCGTAGAGCGATTCGAACTTCTTATGCTCCCGTATGTAGCTAATCCCTCTGTCAAGATCACAGGGGCCAGGAAATACATATCCGATTCCTGTAATGAGATCGGACCCAGAAATTGTTGCAGCTTGCTTCTTAATCAGTTCATAGAGATAATCCAAGAGAAAATGTCTGCTTTGATTCGAATACGCCGGATATACTCTGGCGGTCTTCTCTAAAACGTTCCCCGATTCTGAGACGATAGCGCTTCTAATCTCTGTTCCACCGACATCAAATACGATGGTATATCGGTTCATTGTGAAACCTCCTCATGAGAGCTGCAATGATGATTGCGCATACAGTTACGATACCATGTTCATGGGCCAAATGGTATTTCTCTTGCGCAGGATTTATGAATTTTTTGTTAACACTTTCGACACCTGAGGGCGAATTGTTGTTTTTATGGAAAGGTGTGGTTAAATAGCAATATATCGTTTTCTGAAAAAAGGTGATGGCTGTAATGATGTACAAAATTTTGGCAGTTGGTGCGGGTGGGTTTGTAGGTGCCCTGCTTCGTTATGGATTAAGTGAATGGGTCCCTCCTGTAGATGGCTTCCCGTGGGGAATTCTCGTCATTAACTGGAGTGGATGTCTATTCCTCGGATGGCTTCTTACGGCGGCGGGAAAGACGCTGCACATTCCGCCCATATGGACGCTCGCGCTTGGCACAGGTCTGACGGGGGCGTTTACGACATTCTCGACGTTTGCTGTGGAGACGTTCGGCCTGCTGGATCAAGGGCGATGGTTAACGGCAATAGTATATATTTTAAGTAGTGTCATAGGTGGATTGTTGCTGGCCTATCTTGGAGTCAAACTAGCCGCTGTACGAGACGCCAATGCAGCGGGGAGGAGTGATGTATAGATGTTATGGATCATTGGCGTGGGTGGAGTCCTGGGGAGCATTAGCCGTTTTATGCTAGGGACCTGGGTCACCTCACGGACTTCCTCCTCTTATCCGTTTGGCACATTTGTCATTAATGTTAGCGGCTCGTTTATTCTCGGCTGCCTCGCTGCATTTCACGGGCAGCACGAGATATCAGAGATGCTCTATGCTTTCTTTGGAATCGGCTTCTGCGGCGCATACACGACATTTTCGACATTTGGTGTTGAGACCATCCGATTACTGGAGCGTAAGCGAACAGCACAGGCGATTATCTATGTGATCAGTTCCGTTGTGATTAGCATTGTAGTTGCGGGTGCAGGATTTCTGATCTTTAACACCTAGGGGTGTCGACGATTGTTACATTTTCACGTGTAGGTTCGCTCTCTCTTCTCGGTGGAAGGAAGCATGAATCATGCAGCAGATGACGGCAAGGACACCGCCTGCCACAGCTATCCAAGCGGCGTAATGGATACCTCCTGCATCATACATAAAGCCGATGGCATAAGGCCCAAATAATCGGCCTAAGCTGCTAATGGCGCCTTCTACACCGAGATAGAACGGGGCATGGGATCCTGTGCGTTCACTGATGAAGGCAGGAACCGTCGGAGAGATTAACATCTCACCGATCGTTATTGTTATCATTGCCAGGACAATCATCGGATAACTATGGTTCAAGAGAATCATGAGGAAGCCTGCCATATAGAATATTGCGCTTCCTGTCAGCTGCGAAGTGAGCTGCTTCATAAACCGGTCATTGAGCCAGCGCACGAACGGTTGACCGACAAAGATTAGAACGCCGTTCAGTGTCCAGAGAATACTGAAGGCGATAGGTTTCATTCCGATACTGTTCAGGAGGGTGGATATGCCTGTTCCCCAGATTGAATTACCGAACATAATGAATAGAGCTCCTAGAGACATGAAGAGATAAATCGGATACGCCGATAGTAATCGCCAAGTTTCTCGGAACGAAGATTTGGATTTCTTCTGCCCTTTGGTGTGATCGGTCGATGCGATATTTAAATCCATCTTGCTCATGAATACCCAGAAGAACGTCGCGAACAAAAGAGAGGTTACACCATTCAAGACGAATGTGAGCTGGTAAGAAAAGCTTGCGATTATGCCGCTGCATGCCGTACCGATCGCAACGCCCAGATTATTGCCCACGTAAGCGATATTGTACATTTCGCGTCGACGGTCCGCCCAGCGGAAGCCGATAAATGCGGCAATGGCTGGCATGCTAATTGCATTGAAGAAGCCTACACACGCCATGAGCAGGGCGTAGATATGGAAATGATCTGTGAACATTAATGAAAATAGGAATAAGGATGTCATGAATAGTGCGCTGACGACTAAGGCGCGCATACCCACGCGATGGAACAACGTACCGCCGACTAGTTGCCCCGCAATGCTCGCAAGCGCTTGTCCGAGCAGCACGAGGCCAGCATCCGCTGCGGAGCGATGGAAGAAGGAATAGATGTAGAGCGATGTTAAGGGCCACATAAACGCGCTGCCTAAGGAATTAACAAAGCTGGCTGTTACAAAAACCCAAACCTCGCGGGGTAATTCTGACATTTTATTGAAGTGAAGTGAAAGCTTCATGATGATCACCTGTCTCTTAAGTCAATCTTGAAATATATAACAACATATCATAGAGCATAGACAAGAAAAAGCCCTAGTGAGCAAAATCATACAAATTAGCGAATCGCACTGTATGATTTTACCCCATAGGGCTTTTACTAGTGAGGGTTGAACAGATGTAAACCGTGGTTCATTCTGTATGTTATTGAGCAGCAGCCATCGATTGGAGCGGAGCTTGCTTCGCCCCAGCCGATGGTCGGCTGGAGGAACTACTGTAAGGTGTACCTGCTAATTCGTAAGGTAGACAGAGCGGCAGACCCGTTCTTGGATCGGGTACGATATCCGCTTCGATGCCGAACACATCACGCATGACATCCGGTGTGATCACTTCGGTCGGCGAACCCGAGCTTACGACTTTCCCGCTCTTAATCGCGACCATGTGTTGGGCGAAGCGGGAAGCATGGTTCAAGTCGTGCACGACCATGACGATGGTGCGCTGTTCGGCTTGATTGAGCTGTTCGAGCAGCTTCAGAACTTCCAATTGGTGCGCCATATCGAGGAAAGTTGTAGGCTCATCGAGGAACAGTAGATCTGTGCCTTGCGCGAGCGCCATCGCGATCCATGCGCGTTGACGTTGACCGCCGGATAATTGATCCACGGGATGTTGACTAAAAGCACTCATACCTGTTACTTGGAGGGCCCATTCAATCATCGCTAGATCTTCTTTATTTAAGCTGCCGAATCCCTTCTGATGCGGGAAGCGGCCGTAGGAGACGAGCTCGCTGACGGTAAGACCGTCCGGTGCTGTAGGGTTCTGCGGCAGAATGGCAAGCTGCTTTGCAACCTCGCGTGTCGATTGGCGGTGCAAGGAACGTCCATCGAGGATGACCGTGCCTTTCTGCGGCTTCATGATGCGGGCCATTGTCTTCAGAATGGTCGATTTCCCAGAACCATTCGCACCGACAAGCGCTGTAATTTTACCTTCGGGAATAACAAGGTTTAAATCCTCGACGATGAGGCGGTTATCATAAGCAATATTCAGCTTCTCCGTAAATAAACGTTCCATTTCACTACCCCTTCTTTATCCGAAGCATTTGTATGTTAAATGTTAGAAGTTATCCTTTGATTTAGTTAAATGATAATGATTCTCAAAATCATTGTCAATAGTTTTTATAAAATTCAATTTTGTACAATTTTTGACCTTGGGGAAGGGTGACGATAGAATCTAATAAGATGCATTCATATCGAAATATAAGGAGTTAATAGGATGCCCCGAAAAATACTGATCGTGGAAGACGATATTCATATTTCCAAAATTATTAAAATGAATCTTATGTTAGTCCATTATGAGACCGTCGAGGTATACGATGGGTTAGCGGCGCTTGCAGCGGTGAAGCAAGAAAAGTTCGACCTCATCCTGCTGGATGTCATGATTCCTAAGATGGATGGGTTCGAATTCATGGAACAAATAAAATCTTATGGCATTCCGGTTATTTTCCTGACAGCCAAAAATTCGGTCTATGACAAGGTGAACGGACTTAAGCTTGGGGCCGATGATTACATGGTCAAGCCTTTTGAAGCGATTGAGCTGTTAGCTCGCATTGAGACGGTGCTGCGCAGATATGGCAAAGAAGAACAGGTGGTCATGATACAGCACGTCCGAGTCGACCTGGACAAACGGGAAGTAACGCTGCATGGGGAGACCGTTGAGCTAACGCCAAAGGAATATGATTTGCTAGTGGTGTTGTTGAAGAATAAGAATATTGCCCTCTCTAGAGAGCAGTTCCTCGATAAAGTATGGGGCAGCGATTATTACGGCGAGACTCGAACGGTGGACATGCACATCAAGTCAGTGCGTAAGAAGCTTCAGCTACAGGATCAGATTAAGACCATTTACAAAATCGGCTATCGGCTGGAGGATTGAGCCATGAAATTTTGGCACAAAATCTTTTTGTTTTCTTTTCTAGCGTTCGTCGTCATCTTTAACGCAGCTTCGATTCTAGTGATCGAACGAAGCCATAACAAGATCCTGTCGCAGGAAATCAATGGCGCGTTAAGTCAGAATATGAGCATTCATTCTAGTATCGACGCGATTGTTCCGATTCTTCGAATCTATGATTCGCTTGATTATGAGAAGACGGTATTAACCAATATCGCCAAGGAATTCGTAGAGAAGAATAGCGACCAACAGGTGTATATCGATATTACAAATGATATAAATCAGTCGATCTACAGCAATGTTGATTTTAAGATGCCGATCCATCGGGAGGAACTCAACAAGCTAGCTGCGGATGAGATACATTATATTCTTCGCGATATTGATCAGCGTACGATCCTGTTCACCGCGAATATTACGGATATTCATCATAAAAGCTATGTCTTCACCTATATGAAAGACGTAACTTCTTTGTACGAGGATCGCTTGGAGCAGTATCGCTTCTTCGCCAAAGTTGATATTGCTGCCTGCTTCCTCTATATGCTGGTCATGCTCTTCGTTAGCAGAGGGTTGACCAAACCGATTGATCGATTGAACCGGACGGCCCAAGGGATTGCGCAGGGAGGTTTTTCGGAACGCGTCTCATTGAAATCGAAGGATGAGATTGGTATTCTGGCTCGTAATTTTAATGAAATGGCAGCAGTTGTCGAGGATAAGATTCAAGACTTGGAGAGGCACAATCAAGAGAAGCAGCGATTTATCGATAATTTTACCCATGAATTAAAGACGCCTCTAACTTCGATTATCGGCTATGCCAATTTCCTGCGAACGACGAAATATAACGAAGAACAGTACCTCGACGGCCTGGATGTCATTTATACCGAAGGGAAGCGATTAGAGTCGCTGTCACATAAGCTGATGGACTTGATATCGTTGCAAGAGGGTCGTGGTCAGTTGGAAGAGCAAGACCTAAGATCAATCATCACCGAAATGAAACCGGCACTTGAGATGATGGCGAAGGAGAAGCAGATTGATGTCGTCCTCAATTGCGTAGAAGGCGGCAGACTGCTGTTGGACAAGGATTTGATCAAAGTACTGATTTTTAATCTCGTTGATAATGCGCTGAAGGCGTCAGCCTCCCAGCAGAGCATTACGATCCGGCTGTTCAGTCAGAATGATCGATCCGTGTTGGAAGTGATGGATCAAGGGATAGGTATCTCTGAAGCGCATCGTGACAACATTTTCGAGCCGTTCTATATGGCTGATAAAGCAAGATCGCGTGGCAATCAAGGGGCGGGACTCGGCCTCTCGATTTGTCAGAGTGTAGCAAGGATGCATGGGGCCGTCATCGAAGTCGCGAGTGAAGAAAATGAGGGCACGACGGTTCGCGTTATTTTCGAATCGATTCATCCGAAAGGCGGGGGAATTCATGAATAAGCTCATTCGAATGGTCATCGGTGCAGCATTCGTGATGGTGTCGCTGACGGGTTGCGAAGGCCTATTCAACAGCATTGCCAAAGATAAGGTGATGGTGAAGAAAATAACGAAAGAGCCGAATACGAACGAAGTGCAGTATGAAGGTGTGCTGTCGCAGGATGCGGTGAAGACCGTCAGTCTGAACGCAGTTAACAAATATTACGATAAGAACTTATCAATCGATGACGTTCATTTTGACGAGTTGCTTGCGGTAGACCAAATGAAGCTGAAAGACCTGCTGGATCGGGTGGAAAAGGAATATAAGAGTCGCCCGCAAGTAAGGCAAATGTTCACCTTTGAGATGGATGCTGAGACAGAGCTGAGTAAAATTCCGAGCGGTTTATTCTATGTAACCTTGATTCATGATGCTGACCCTAGGGAAGTTTATGATATCGTTGTTAATGCGAGAGATGGGGAGGTGCTTCGAGTCAATAATGCCGATCAGTCCCCTGTTGTATATAACGATGTCGTGTCAGATCCGCTGATGGATGAGATCCACGGGGTGGCGAACCGTTTCATTCAGGAAAAGATGAATGAACCATTATCGCAGTTGACCTTCGATAAGAAACAAATTCGTTGGGGCTTTAGACCGGAAGTGTATTATTTGAACAAGACAAATCAAATGATAAAATATAGTGTTCAAGTTCAAATGGGAACGAAGCAAGTAGCGGGATTCAGTAAAGACGTGATGGCGCTCCTCCAATTTTATACTGAGTAGTAAATCTACGATTTTTGGCCAGCTGCAACTGCAGTTGGTCTTTTTGTGTGTGACTTGTTCGCTTGAATCTAAATTTTACAACTTCTATACAAGTCCATCTTACTTACCATATATTCGCCTACTACACTAAGGTTCATGGTCAAGAAAGTTCATATGGGAAAGGAAGAAAGAAATGAAAAAGGTATTATCCATAATGATAACGATTCTATTCATCATGTCGGCCTCAGCATGCAGCACCCCTGCGGTTAAGAGTGAGACGCAAGGCGAGAATCGGGGAACAGATGCAGGAATTGAAGCAACTGTGAGTGCCATCGGACCGATTTCGGACGGAGAGAAAAAAACGATTGTGTTCTCGACGTATTTTCCGGATGAGTTCTTCGTGCAGGCGAAGAAGAAGTATGAAGCCAAACATCCGAATATTACCATTGATCTGAAATTCATCGAGAGTGATGACGCCCATGGTGAAGCGGATAGCGAGAAGTTCATCAAGACGACGAATACCGCCATGTTGTCTGGCTCGGGGCCGGATCTTATTGAAATGGACTTGTTACCGAAGGGAAACTATGTAAATAAGCATTTGTTGGTCAATATGAGCGATTTGATCGATCGAGATCCATCGTTCAAGAAAGAGCAATATTACACGAATATTTTGGACGCGGTCAAATTGGACGGCGGGATTTATGGCATGCCCCTCAATTTCATCATGTATGGACTTATCGGCAATGAAACGATGATCGATAAAAGCGGCGTGAAGTTCGACGATACGAATTGGGACTGGAGCCGATTCGTCGACGTAGCCAAAGAACTAAAAAACGCGGGTTCGGCCAATAACCAATCGGCCCTATTAAGTGAACCACCTTATTTGTTAAATGAAATGGTTAAAGATCAATACACCACGTTTGTCGATCAAGCCAAGGGGGAAGCCAAATTCGATTCGGAAACTTTTACAATCTTATTAGAGCAAGTGAAATCCTTGTTCGATGAGCAGATTGTTTCGGAGACGGCAAGGCAAGCCATCTTTTGGAACACGTCGATTGTCTCTCCTACGGACTATATTCGAACGATGAAACAGAGTGAATTCTTCACGAAAGGATATGCATACACATCCAAGCTGTACGCCAAGCCGCATGCAGACGGGCAGCCAGCTGGTGGGTATTTCAGAACCTACAAAACGATCGGGATGAATGCCAAATCGGAGGTCAAGGCAGAAGCATGGGATTTCATCAAATTCATGCTGTCGGATGAAATACAAGCCAGAGCAGGCAGCGCGGGTTTCCCGTTAAATAAGAACGTCTATCAGAAGCAAGTGCAGCAGCTGCTGCAGGAAGGCAAGGTCGTATCGGATCAAGAAACGGGACCTTTGAAGGGAAAGGTATTCGATGTGACTGCGCAGGATCTTCAAGGATTGGAGCATTTCCTGGCTGATGCGATCTATTCGGTGGAGTTCAGACCTTCCAAGATCGACGAGATCATTACGAATGAATCGAAGGCCTTCTTCAGCGGACAGAAGTCAGCCGAAGCCGTGGCGAAGTTAATTCAGAATCGAGTGACGACACTCTTGAATGAATAATGTACGATTTAGGATGAGCCCTTGAACGAACATTCAGGGGTTATTTCTCTTTTGTAATCGATTTGGAGGTGTTCGCCGCGTGTTGAAGCAGCAATTTCGCAAGATCAGTACAATTTTGCAAAAAGATTGGAAAATAGCGATTTTATTCCTCGCGCCAAGTTTGATTGGCTTCGCGACTTTTTATCTGATTCCGTTCGTAATGGGTTTTTTCTATTCATTCCAGGATCGTACGATTGACGGTTCCTTTGTCGGACTGTACAACTATCGTCAATTGCTGTCAAGCGGCTCCTTTCGCAAAGCAGCAGCGAATACTTTTTTATTTACCAGTATCAGCGTACCGCTCATCATCATCTTGTCCTTGTTACTTGCGCTGCTGTTGAACCAGAAGCTATTTATTCGGAATTGGCTGCAGACTACGTTTGTATTGCCGCTTGTTGTGCCTGTGGCGTCGATCGTGATGGTCTGGCAAGTCCTGTTCGATTGGAATGGGACGGTTAATTCGTGGCTGCAGGGGATGCATATCGGACGAATCGATTGGATGAATTCCGACTGGTCGATGGGCGTGCTGATTCTCGTATATATCTGGAAAAACATTGGCTATAACATGATTCTATTCCTTGCTGGGCTGCAAAGTATTCCGAAGGATTACTATGAAACCGCGGATATCGAAGGCGCGGGCAGATGGCATCAGTTCGTGCATATTACGATTGTTTATCTGACGCCAACGATGTTCTTTGTCGTGATCATGTCCATTATGAATTCGTTCAAAGTATTCCGTGAGACGTATCTCATTGCCGGCGATTATCCGCATGACCGTATTTATATGCTGCAGCATTATATGAACAATATGTTCCTATCCCTTGATATTCAAAAGCTGACGGCTGCAGCTAACGTCATGGTTGGCGGGATTCTGATCCTTGTAAGCTTCATGCTTGTCAACGAGCGTCGGTTTCGGAAATTTATCGATTAAGTGTAAGGCAGGTGAAATCTATGACGGTAATGCGCAAATGGTTATTTACGTTGATCATGGGTGGAATATCTACCGTTATTCTCTTCCCGATTGGGCTCACGTTCACCAATTCATTGATGACCGAAGGCGAGATCAACCATAACTATCATCTGATCGGTAAAATGATCAATACGGCTGCTGGAGAGAAGGATGGGTTTATCAACCTGAAGCTTCTTCCTGACTGGTTTTCTTTCGAACAATACGCGGAAGTATTGATACATAAACCGATGTTCCTCCAAATGTTCTGGAATTCCGTCTGGATGGTTACTCCAATCATCGCCGGACAAGTCATCGTCGCGTTATTGGCGGCCTATGCTTTCGCCAAGCTGCAATTTCTGGGGCGGGATAAATGGTTCTTTCTCTATTTGATGACGATGCTAATGCCCTTTCAAGTGACCTTGGTACCGAATTATATTATCGCAGAGCAATTGGGATTGATGAACACGACATCCGCGATCATTTTGCCGGGCATATTTAGTGCGTTTGGCGTGTTTCTGCTAAAACAATTCATGGTGCACATCCCAAATTCTTATATCGAAGCGGCCCAAATCGACGGTGCGGGGCATCTGCGGATTTTTGGCCAAATTATCATTCCTCTTATTCAACCTGGAATCGCAGCTCTGATCGTCTTGCTGTTCGTAGACAATTGGAATATGGTCGAGCAGCCGCTTATATTTCTGGAAGATGCATTCAAGCAGCCGTTATCGCTATATTTGTCGCGAATTAATGAAGGTGCCCGAGGTGTTGCGTTTGCTGCATCGGTTCTGTTTATGGCACCCATGGTGCTGTTGTATCTCTATGCAGAGTCTTATTTTGTCGAAGGCATTCAGCTATCGGGGATTAAAGGATAAGGGGGGATTACCATGCAGTTACAATCTGCCGAACAAGCGGTCATGGGACGCAAACGAACGATTCGAATCGTTGCCGTATTGTTCATTTTCGTACTGATTGCCTTTACGCTGCTTGGCAATACAATCATGGCGCTGACACTGCCTAAAGTCACGGTCATCGAGCCGAAGCCTGGGCAACTCACTCACACATTTAAGGGTAGTGGAATATTGAAGTGGCGTGCGGAAATGGAATTGGTGAATCCAACAAGCAGTATCGTGAAGAAGATAAAAGTCAAGAAAGGGGATGTGGTAAAGAAGGGACAGCAACTCGTGATCTATGAACGCTCCGATGCGGAACAACAGATCTTAGATGAGCAAGCGAGTCTTGATAAGCTTAGGATTGCCATAGAAGAGCAGCAGAGCAGCTATATTATGGCCGTCCAGAATGGGGATGAGCTGCTAATAAAAGCCGCGAAACGTCAAATCGATACCAGCAAAATCGATCTGGATGTGCAGCAGCGTAAAATCCAAAAAATGCAGGAGGATTTGACGAAAAGTCGAGTATTGGTGGCTCCGTTTGACGGCATGATTACGGAAGTAGCTGCGATAGAAGGTCTGGCTTCTACCAGAGGGGGATCCGATGTACGCATCTCGAATAAGAGTCTTGGGTTTGAATCAGAAGTATCGGTTCCGGCAAGAATTGCTTCTTTATTGAAGATAGGCGATAGGCTTGATGTCCAGGTGAATGGAAGCCAAGAAGAGCAAGACGAAGGCATGCTCGCCGATATTCAAGATGGGAATGGTTCAGATCTGAGCAGTGCAGGCGGGGGGACGCCGTCGAACGAGCCTATGAAGCGTCTGCTCATTACGATCCAAGGCGGAGACTGGAAAGGCGGCGAGCATGTTCAAGTAGAGTTGACAAGGCAGGCAGCCGCCGAAGCGCTGCTGATCTCGAATCAAGCGATACATGAAGATTCAAGCGGGAAGTATGTCTATCGGGTCGAAGATCGGAACGGCCCGCTTGGCAATGCGTTCTATGTTCAGCGCGTACCGATTACTGTCGTGGATGTGAATGATCATGAATCAGCCGTAACCGAGGGTCTATTCGAACAGGATCAAGTGGTATTAGAGAGCAGCGAGCCGCTGCAGGAGGGGAATAAGGTAAGGATGTATTAAGAATGTAGAATAAGCGAAAAACCGCCTAGACAGTAAGTCTGGGCGGCTTTTCGTATATGGCTATAGGATTTTCATCGGTATAGCGGACGTTTGTCTATACAGTTGGTTCCGGCTGCATTTTATGCACTTGATCAATCGTGCCGCCGCCAAGACATACATCGCCGTCGAAGAAGACAACTGCTTGTCCTGGTGTTACAGCTTTTTGCGGCTGATCGAATTTCACTTCGACGGTGTCCTCTGTTACCCATGTGATTGTAACACCTTGATCGGGTTGACGATAACGGAATTTCGCTGTGCAGCGCATCGATTCGCCAGGGACGATCGTGTCATTGCCGCGAATCCAGTTCACGCCTGTTGCCGTTAGACCGTGCGAATACAGACTAACGTGCTGATCTCCTTGAACAACGTAGAGGATGTTCTGCTCGAGATCTTTATCTGCGACGAACCATGGTTCGCCCGAACCGGATCCCCCGATACCTAACCCTTGACGTTGGCCAAGCGTATAGTACATTAAGCCGTCGTGACGACCTTTGACCTCACCGGTGCGAATATCGACCATATTGCCGGATTTGGCTGGCAGATAGTTGCTGAGGAACTCCTTGAAGTTCCGTTCACCGATGAAGCAGACGCCAGTACTGTCTTTTTTCTTCGCTGTAGCAAGACCTGCTTCTTCCGCAATCCGACGCACTTCCTTCTTCGGCAGATGGCCGATCGGGAACATGGCTTTGGATAGCTGCTGCTGGTTCAGCGCATTGAGGAAGTAGGTCTGATCTTTATTGCTGTCTACCCCGCGAAGGAGCTTGAATTCTCCGTCTTCTTCTACGACGCGTGCGTAGTGGCCAGTAGCGAGATAGTCTGCGCCGAGATCCATGGCTTTCTGCAGGAACTCGCCGAACTTAATTTCGCGATTGCACATGACATCCGGATTCGGTGTCCGACCGCGTTTGTACTCGTCTAGGAAATAGGAGAATACTTTATCGAAGTATTGCTTCTCAAAATTAACTGTATAGTAAGGAATGCCGATTTGTTCACACACACGGCGTACATCTTCCGCATCATCTTCTGCGGTGCAGTGTCCGAATTCATCTGTATCATCCCAGTTCTTCATGAATATTCCGATGACATCGTAGCCTTGTTCTTTGAGTAAGAGTGCGGTAACCGAAGAATCGACGCCGCCCGACATGCCGACGATGACACGGATGTTCTGATTCGAATTTGACATCGTTATCACCATTTCTCTCGTATATTTCAATAATCTGCCTTGCAAATGCAGTTCAAAATCTCGGTGTTGAAAAATAAGATTGTTGAACTTTCACTATATTCTAACATAACATTTGATTTTCATCGAATATAGTTCATGTGTCAAGGATGTCACAACAATTTCGTGAATACATTGATGTTTTTTTGCCCATAACGATGATAAATATGTTACGATAAACTCGAGGTGTGTCATTGGATTTATCGGAATACCATGCTTTGAATATTTTTTGTCTTGAGAGAGGTGCTCTATTTGAAAATATCAACAAAGGGCCGTTATGGCTTAACCATCATGATGGAGCTCGCAGCCAAGTTCGGTGACGGGCCTATTTCTTTGAAAAGTATTGCTGAGAAAAATCAATTATCCGAGCATTATTTGGAGCAGCTCGTTGCGCCGCTTCGCAATGCCGGTCTTGTGAAGAGTGTCCGGGGTGCTTACGGCGGTTACATCTTATCGAAGGAAGCAGAACAGATTACGGCTGGCGATGTCATCCGTGTCCTAGAAGGACCAATCTCACCGGTTGATTTTACAGAAGAAGACGATCCGGCTAAACGCGATTTGTGGCTTCGTATTCGGGATAGCATTGCCCTCGTACTTGATTCTACAACGCTCGCGGATCTTATCAATTTCAAAGACGAAGGCGCGCTGGATAATTACATGTTCTATATCTAAGCTGCGGCTGCAATCACTCCCAATTTGTGAGTAAGTTAATAGACAGCAGGTGAAGGAAAATGTCATATATTTATTTAGATCATGCTGCAACCACGCCGATGCATCCAGCCGTTGTGGAGGAGATGACGCAATATATGCAGGGGCATTTCGGTAATGCCTCTAGCGTCCATCGTATTGGTCGTGAAGCGAAACACTATCTGAATCAAGCGCGTGATCGCATTGCGGCAAGGCTTCATTGTCACCCGAATGAACTCGTATTTACTGCGGGTGGAACCGAAAGTGACAACATGGCGCTCTTTGGCGCGGTATCTTACGAGAGTACGCGTACCGGGAAGAAGCATGTCATTACATCGCAGATTGAACATCATGCGGTGCTGCATGCTTGTGAGCAGCTTGAGCGCATGGGGGTAGAGGTTACTTACGTGCCTGTTGATTCTTCAGGACGCGTAAGTGTGGAAGATATCGAAGCTGCCATCCGCCCGGATACTTTGCTCATCAGCATCATGTACGGGAACAATGAAGTAGGAACCCTGCAGCCGATTCGTGAAATTGGCGAGCTTGCCAGATCGAAGGGGATTCGATTTCATGTCGATGCCGTACAAGCATTAGGCGTTTGCCCCATCGATTTGTCGGAATTACCCGTGGACCTCATGAGTTTATCCTCGCACAAAATTAATGGCCCTCAAGGTGTTGGCGCGCTCTATATGTCACGCCGCACAACCATTGATCCTCTCCTGTTCGGAGGCAATCAGGAACGCAAACGTAGATCGGGCACAGAGAATATCGCCGGAATCCTTGGATTTGCGAGAGCTGTAGAGCTTGCGACAGATGCACTCGATGATAAGATTCAATTTGCCTCCCATTTGCGAAATACGATGTTAGATCAGTTGAAATCTCAGCTTGGCGCCGAGAATGTTGTTCTGAACGGTCATGCAAGCGAGCACTTACCCCATATCCTGAATGTAAGTTTGATCGGCGTATCGACAGAGACGATGTTGATGAATTTAGATATGGCAGGGATCGCGGCAGCTAGCGGATCCGCTTGTACATCAGGTTCGCTTGAAATATCGCATGTTCTGCAAGCGATGCACCTTTCAGAGGAAGTTCTCCACAGTTCGGTTCGTTTTAGCTTCGGTTTGGGTAATACTATAGAAGATGTGGAAGAAACCGCAATGAAAATTGCAACCATTTACGAACGGCTGCGTAATAGAAATTAGGGGTTTCTATGTGGACAAGGAGGGACAACCATCCACATCATTCGGAGGACCATCGGACAAGCCATAGGGTTGACGCGTTCGAGGTTCAGACCGCAATACCGATATGAGGAGGACCTTGGAATCGCATCATGAAACTGCTAGAAATGATCGGATTACCCATCTATGAAGTTGAGACCGGCAGACGGGTCGGTAAAGTACAAGACTTCTACCTTACGCCAGATTGGCGGATGGTGGGGATTGAACTCGAAGGCAAGAAGTGGTTCGCTACTTCACCTATTCGGATGGTTCCGTGGCAAGAGATTACCGCTTGCGGTGAAGATGCCGTGATGATTGCGAATAAACAGGCGATTCAGAAGAAGAACGCCGTCGATATACAATATACACTCCTGTGCGGAGATCGCCGAATACGCGATCTCCCACTCTTAACACCTGATGGGAATCAACTCGGCCGCGTTGTCGATGTTTACATTGACCAGAAATTGGGTAATACAATAATAGGTTTAGAAATTACGGATGGTTTTATTTCAGATCTCATCGAAGGTCGCAAGTGGCTAAGGGTGTCCGACGTGCTGCAGATTGGTCAAGATGCCATTATGGTTCCTGTAGACATCGAGCAACGTCTGGAGAAAATCATTACTTCTGTTAATGGATAGGTGAATGTTATGATGAGATGCCCAAATTGCAACTCCAAGGATATCGGCAAAATTGGTTCTCACCAGTTCTATTGCTGGGGATGCTTTATTGAGCTAACCGTGAACGGAGAGAAGATGTCTGTCTTCCAGGTGGAAGAGGACGGGACACTCAGCTCGCTCGACGATTTGTTTTTTGGCGAGGAAGTACCGCAAGATTTCCCTTCGGTTCAGGTTTCTCCATAAATTCATACACAATGTGTAATCATAATACCCTTGTTTCGGTATGGAGAAGGCCTGCCTTTGAACCATGTCATTCGGAACAGGGGTTTTTGGTCTTTTCGGCTTCACTTATAAATTCCCTACCAGGTACATATACTGAGCTATATGCTAGTCCGAACGGTGGGGATGTACGAAGATGGAGCGAATTACGAAAAGTCGATTTTTTATCTATGGCGTGTTTACGCTTCTGGGCTTATTGATTCTGTACATGCTGCTGCAGATTAAACCCCTGATTATTGGAATCTATGATTTTGTGAAGGCGGTTCTTGCGCCATTTTTGGTCGCGATGATTATTGCTTATGTGCTGAATCCGATCGTGAACTTGCTGAAGGAACGGAAAGTGCCGAGAACGATGGCGGTTTTGCTGATTTATGCGGTTTTCCTAACTTCGCTAACCGTCATTCTGATGAATGTCATTCCGATGTTCATGAAACAGCTGCAAGAGTTGAATGAGCATATGCCGGAACTGAATATGAAAGCACAGAGCATCGTGCAGGATTTGAATCATTCGCTGCTGCCGCCGAGCATCCGGTCTGGTATTTTTCATTGGATCGGGCAGCTGGAGACGAAGCTTGCGCATACCATCTCCGGCGTGATGAATAACATCGGAGAGACGATTAATTTATTGATGGTGGCGTTTATCGTACCGTTTCTAATTTTCTATATTCTGAAGGATTTCGAAGTGTTCGAGCGGGCGGTCATTCTCTATGTGCCGCGCAGTCATCGAAAGCAGATCGTCAAGCTGATGAAAGATATCGACAATGCCTTAGGGAACTACATACGCGGTCAATTCCTTGTCTGTCTAATCGTAGGGATGCTTGCTTACATCGGCTACTGGATCATTGGCATGCCTTATCCGCTGCTCCTTGCCAGCGTCGTGGCCGTCTTCAACATTATTCCGTATCTCGGTCCGTTCTTCGGTGCAGCTCCGGCGATTCTAATGGCATTCATGGTCTCTTGGAAAATGGTCCTGCTCGTCGTCATTGTGAATACGATCTGCCAGATCCTCGAGGGCAACGTCATCTCTCCGTCTGTGGTCGGCCGAACATTGCACATGCATCCGTTGCTTATCATCTTCGCGCTGCTCGTTGGCGGCGAGATTGCGGGTGTTCTTGGATTGATATTGGCGGTGCCGTTCTTCGCGGTGATGAAGGTCATTCTACAGCATTTCTTCGCTTATTATGTGCGGCGGAAGACAATTTGAGGGACGATTTGACAGGAATCCGCTTGGTCGATATACTTTTAATATTATTGTGATAACAAGTGTTTATAACGATCAATACGTGGATGAAATCAAGTAAACCGCACCTATGCTCAGAGAGCAGATTCCTTCCCAGCCTTGTGTTATATGACAAGGTGCTGTGATGGCTGTAAGAGTCTGCAATGAAGGACGGTTGAACGCTAATTTCGGAGTGCGAATGAACTTCGCCGGCTGGCCCCGTTAACGGCTCTACGAGGCGATCCACCTGCAACTGCAGTGGGATAACCAGGGTGGTACCGCGATTTTTCGTCCCTGAATTTATTTGGGGACGTTTATTTGTGTTTGCTGGGAGTTCATCCCCCTAAGTCCCCCTTTGTAAGGGGGATTCCGAGGGTTCCCCTCTGGACACCCAAAGTTTGTCGAGGTGCGGGGGAGATGCACGTTTTCCTGCTACAGTGGCGGTGAGAACGCTACCGTCCTTCGGACCCGCTTGGACGTGGGTGCAGAGCTGGACATTGAACCTGCACGGTGTGGCGTTCAATGTGGGTGCGGGTAGGTCTTCGAAGCAGTGCGTTGCATTGCCCCTGCGCGGTGCGGCGTGCAATGCGGATGCGGGTGATGCTTCGAAGCAGAGCCTTGTGTAAGTAGCTCGGCGAGGGCGGACGGGCGCAGCGTCCGCCGAGCCTCGGAGGTCCCGATACCTCCGAGGGAGCGAATTCTTTTTTATCCCACGGTGAGGCGTGCGGCACGCCGACGATTGCTGTTGCGGTTGCGAACGAAGTGAAGTATAGATAGGTGAATATCAGCGGAGTGGCTGAAATCGTACTGGAGAAGCGATAGCGTTCGCCTTTGTCCCCGGATTTCTATCTTTTCGTATTCTAGTTCAATCAGAGAAATCTGGGGACAAGAGCGATCGGAAGAACGATTCAGACACGCAGCGGCCGGATTCACCTATCTTTCCAACTTCACGAAGCCTCAAGATCGCACTAGCAACCTACAGTCGGCCCCTGGCCGCCCCTTACCTTTATAAAAACAAATTTTACCTTGGAGGTATCCCCGATGAAAGCAAGTGAAATTCGCTCAAAATGGTTAGAGTTTTTCGCAAGCAAAGGCCACACGATTGAACCAAGTGCGTCGCTCGTTCCGCACAACGATCCATCTCTACTCTGGATCAACGCAGGTATGGCGCCGCTAAAACCTTATTTCGACGGACGCGTAAAGCCTGAGAACCCGCGTATTGCGAACTCGCAGAAATGTATCCGTACGAACGACATCGAGAACGTGGGTAAGACACGCCGTCACCACACATTCTTCGAAATGCTCGGGAACTTCTCGATCGGCGACTACTTCAAAGAAGAAGTCATCACGTGGGCATGGGAGTTCTTAACGGACAAGAAATGGATCGGATTCGACCCAGACCGTCTGTCCGTGACCGTCTATCCTGAGGATGAGGAAGCTTATAAGTTCTGGAATGAGAAGATCGGCATCCCAGCAGAGCGCATCTACAAGACGGAAGATAACTTCTGGGATATCGGCGAGGGCCCTTGCGGACCTTGTACCGAGATTTTCTATGACCGTGGCGAGAAATACGGGGATCTATCCGATCCTGAATGTACGCCAGTAGGCGAGAATGAACGTTTCCTAGAGGTTTGGAACTTAGTATTCTCACAATTCAACCATAACAAAGACGGCAGCTTCACGCCGCTTCCGAATAAGAACATCGATACAGGCGCAGGACTTGAAAGGTTCGCTTCCATTCTGCAAGACGTGGATTCGAACTTCGATACGGATCTGTTCCAACCGATCATTCAAGCGACTTGCGAAATCGCAGGCGTGAAGTATGGCGTGAATACGGAAAATGACGTCGCACTCAAAGTCATTGCAGACCATGTGCGTACTGTAGCTTTCTCGGTAGGTGATGGTGTACTACCTTCGAACGAAGGTCGCGGTTATGTTATCCGCCGCTTGCTGCGCCGCGCGGTGCGTTACGGCAAAATGCTCGGTATGGATCGTCCATTCATGTATCAATTAACAGCGGTCGTTGGCGAGATTATGGGCGTGTACTATCCAGAAGTCGTAGAGAAGCGCGAGTTCATCGAGAAAGTCATTCGTACCGAAGAAGAGCGGTTCCACGAAACATTATCGGATGGTCTAGAGATCCTCTCACAGCTTAGCGATAAAGCGAAGCAAGAAGGCGTAACGGAGATCAGTGGTGCGGATGCGTTCAAATTGTATGATACGTACGGCTTCCCGTTCGACTTAACCGAAGACTATGCTGCTGAGCATGGATTGACGGTGGATCGCGCAGGCTTTGACGCATCTATGCAAGAGCAGCGTGATCGTGCTCGCGCAGCGCGTCAAGAGACCGAGAGCATGAAGGTGCAAGGCGGCGTCCTGTCTGATTTTACGTCTAAAAGTGAGTTTGTTGGATATAATGAATTGGAGATTCAGGCTCAAATTATCGGTCTTATTATGGATGATTCGCTCGTAGATACGGTCGAAGAAGGTCATGTATGCCAAATGATCTTGGATCGTACACCGTTCTACGCTGAGAGCGGCGGTCAGATTAGCGACCAAGGAACGATCTCGAGTGATCATGGCGTTGCACAAGTGGAAGGTGTGTTCAAAGCACCGCTTGGTCAACACGTGCAGCAAGTAACCGTGCAATCCGGTACACTTCGTGTCGGCGATACGATTACGGCATCCGTAGATAAAGCTGCTAGAGAAGATATTATTAAGAACCATACGGCAACCCATTTGCTTCATCGCGCTTTGAAAGACGTGCTTGGCGAGCATGTTAACCAAGCAGGTTCCCTTGTCGAGACCGATCGTCTTCGGTTTGACTTCTCGCATTTCGGCAGTATTACGTCGGAAGAACTGGCTGATATTGAGCGCCGTGTGAATGAGCAGATCTGGAAAGGTACAGATGTTGTCATTGAACAAAAAGCAATTGCTGATGCAAAAGCTATGGGCGCGATGGCATTGTTCGGTGAGAAATACGGGGATGTTGTTCGTGTCGTACAAGTGGGCACATACAGTATCGAGCTCTGCGGCGGTTGCCATGTGCGCAATACATCGCAAATCGGATTGTTCAAATTGGTGAGCGAGAGCGGTATTGGATCAGGCGTACGAAGAATTGAAGCCTTTACAGGGCGTCATGCGTATAAGTATATGGATGGGCAGATTGAACTGCTCAAGCAAAGCGCTTCTCTCTTAAAATCGAATATCAACGACGTGCCGAAGCGTCTTGACGCATTATTCGGACAGGTCAAGGAATTGCAGCGCGAGAATGAATCGTTGCAAGCGAAGCTTGGCAGCATTGAAGCGGGTCAGCTTACAGATCAAGTCAAACAAGTTGGCGGCGCACAGCTTCTTGCAGCGAAAGTAAATGCAGGCGGAATGGACGCGCTTCGCGGCGTAGCTGATGAACTCAAAGCGAAATTCGAGTCAGCAATCCTCGTCCTTGGCGCGGTTGCAGAAGATAAAGTCAATATTGTCGTGTCTGTCTCCCCAGATCTGGTCAAACGTGGATACCATGCAGGCAAACTTATTAAAGAGATTGCGGCAATCTGCGGCGGCGGCGGCGGCGGACGTCCGGATATGGCACAAGCTGGCGGTAAAGATCCATCGAAATTGGACGAAGCACTGAAATTTGCTGAGGAACTTGTAGCGAAACAAACGGTGTAAACATGAGGGAAAAGGTTCAAAAAGTCGTCACGACTTTTTGGACCCTCATGTAAGATGGAATTTTAAAGTGGGCAATGATATGTTATGATAGAGAGAAAGCTTTGGAATTGAAGTGAGGTGGTGTTGGCGATGGAATCGATGGATTCAACCATGAAATTTAACGTCAAAGCAGAAGAAGAAGAGTTTACTTCCGAGGAAATCCTGCTTAAAGTGTACGATGCGCTGGTGGAGAAGGACTATAACCCCATTAATCAGGTTGTAGGATACTTATTATCCGGGGATCCCGCTTATATTCCTCGTCATAACAATGCTCGAAGCTTGATACGTAAGAAGGAACGTGATGAACTGATTGAAGAATTGGTTCGTTCGTATCTCAAACAGCATCGATAACAGGAGTACCAGATGACAAAAATTTTAGGTCTGGACTACGGGGATCGGAGAATCGGCGTAGCCGTTAGCGATATGTTCGGATGGACAGCTCAAGGGCTGGATGTCATTGATCGGAAGCGTGACAGCGATGAGCTGAAGCGGATCGGTGAGATGATTGAGGCGAATGAAATCGGCGAGATCGTCCTCGGACTTCCGAAGAACATGAACGGCACAATCGGTCCCCGTGGCGAAATTTGTATGGCATTTGCCCAGACGTTGCAAGAAGCTTTTAACCTCCCCGTTCACCTTTGGGATGAGCGGCTGAGCACCGTATCTGCAGAGCGTACGCTTGTTGAGGCGGATGTAAGCCGCAAGAAGAGAAAGCAAGTCGTAGATAAGATGGCAGCAACGTTGATTTTGCAAAACTATTTGGATTCTAAAATGAAAAGGTGAGGGTGATTGCAGATGACGAAGGACAAAGAAGTACAGATGGAAGAACCAGAAATTATTTATATTCCGGATGACGAAGGCAATGAGGAAGAATTCGAAGTCATCATGAAGTTCGAAGTGGATGGCTCCGATAATAAGTATATGATGGTCGTGCCTGTTGAATCGACGGACGAAGAGGCTGATGAAGTCTATGCTTTCCGTTATGAAGAAGATGGCGACGATTTGAAATTGTTCATTATTGAAGATGAAGAAGAATGGCAAGTGGTTGAAGAGACATTCAATACACTCGTAGGTGAGCTGGAAGAGGAGAATTAAGAAATGAGTTATTATCAGTTGAGAGATGTCGTGTTTACGAACCGTCTTGTGGAAGCCTTCGGAAATGATATCGAGCTTACAGATGATCAGGGTCATGCCGTCGTCTATCGTCTGCTCAAAGAGTTCCAGCTTGGTGCGACTGGCTATGCCGTACTTCAATCGCAGGACCATGATGACGAAGATGTCGAGATTTTCCGCATTATGGTGAATGCAAATGGAGAGCCGGAGCTAGTGACTATTGAGGATGACGAGGAATGGGAGAATATCTCGGAACTGTATGATGAACTTACACTCCCAGATGCAATTGATGAGCCATAAGGGCGCAGAAATATAATTGTAGCATCACACGAACCATGCAACTTCATGATCGACCTTGCAGAAGAGCGGATTATTCCGCTCTTTTTGGTTCGGATTGTGATATACTTGCTATATTCTTGCGAAAAAAGGGGGAATGGTGGACAAAATGAAGAAATTTGTCCTAACCTGCGTCATCATTTTGCTGGTGATTGTGCTCGGCGGAGCCGGGTATGGTTGGCTTCAAATGCAGCCGACAGCTGTAAGCGCGCAGGCCAAAGAAGTTCAAATTAAACAAGGAATGGGGACTTCGAAGATTGCAGATTTGTTAGAGCAAGAAGGACTCATTAAGAATAGTCTGATGTTTAAAGTATATCTGAAGGTGAATAAGGAAGGGGCCAAGTTCAAAGCTGGCAAATATGCGTTGACTCCAGGCCTATCCTACCAAGAGATTATTAGCAAGCTGAACGCAGGCGATGTCATCCCGGATGAAGTCATTCGTTTCACGATTCCAGAAGGGTATACGATCAATCAAATCGCGGATAAACTAAGTGAAGATCATCAAGTGGACCGAGCGGAGTTTATCAAGCTTGTAGATGACGCTGCAGCATTCCAGTTGCCGTCGATGGCAGCGATCCCATCGGATGCGAAGCTCATCCATCAGTTGGAAGGCTATCTTTTCCCTGAAACCTATGAGGTTAAGAAGGGGAGTACCGCAAAGGATATGATCCAACGGATGTTGAATGAGCTGGATAAAAAATTAGCAGCACTTCCTTCCGATTGGGAAGCGAAGATGAAAGCTCAGAACTTGAATTTCCATCAGTTAATGACGGTGGCCTCCTTGATTGAGCGTGAAGTCGTGGTAGATTCAGAGCGGGGATTGGTTGCGGGTGTCATCTATAACCGACTCAAGCAGAACAAGCCGCTTCAGATCGATGCGACCATTCAGTATTTGTTCGACAAGCCGAAGGATCGGTTGTTCAATAAAGATTTGAAAATTGAAAGTCCTTATAATACCTATCTCCATGATGGATTGCCGCCAGGGCCGATCGCAAGTCCAAGTCTTGCTTCGATCGAAGCTGCGCTCAACCCTGAACCTTCGAAATATTTGTATTACGTAACGAAGAAGGACGGAAGTCAGAGTCATTTGTTCGCGGTAACGTATAAAGAACATTTGGCCAATATTAAGAAAAGCAAAGAAATGGCGAAATAAGCATAGTGTATAGTCCAGGAGTGAAGTGAAATGAGCAAAAAACCGGAACTACTTGTAACAGCAGGCTCTATTCCTCAGCTGCAGCGATTTATCGCAGCGGGAGCAGATGCGGTCATCATCGGAGAGCAAAAGTTCGGAATGCGTCTTGCCGGTGATTTTAAGATGGAAGATGTTCGTGAAGCTGTACGCATCGCGAAGCAGACGGGTGTGAAGATTTATGTTGCTGTGAACAATATTATGGATAATCAAGTGTTAGAAGAGCTTCCTGCTTACCTTGCGGAAGTGCAGCAAGCAGGGGCCGATGCGATTGTCTTCGGCGACCCATCTGTATTAATGATTGTACGTGAAGCTGCACCAGGTCTCGGGCTGCATTGGAATGCCGAGATGACATCAACGAACTATCGGACGGCTGAATATTGGGCTAAACGCGGAGCGAAACGGATCGTTGCTGCACGAGAGCTGAATATGGAGCAAGTAATCGAGATGAAAGCGCAATTGCCGACGATGGAAGTAGAGGTCCAAGTCCATGGCATGACGAATATTTATCATTCGAAGCGGAATTTGGTGAAGAGCTATATGTCGCACCAGAATGAGCGCAATCACGTGTCGGAAGACGTGCACAGCCAGGATGTCTCCAAAGAGCGCGGTTTGTTCTTGATTGAGCAAGAGCGTCAGGATGAGAAATATCCTATTTATGAAGATAGGAATGGGACGCATATTATGAGTTCGGATGATATTTGCATGATCGAGAATATCCATGAGCTGCTTGAAGGACAGATCGATAGCCTGAAGATCGAAGGGCTCATGAAGTCCGATGTATATAACGAGACCGTCATTCGAGCGTATCGTCAAGCAATTGACGCCTATGTTGCAGATCCAGAGAACTATACGTTCCAAGATGAGTGGTTAGAAGCAATCCAACATATTCAGGATCCTGAGCGAGAGCTTAGCTTCGGATTCTTCTTCAAAGAGCAAGTCTATTAGTTGCTGAAAAGCTAACATGTTGAATGTTTATTTAAAGGTCGCCTTAGGCGAAGATGAAGTAAGAGGTGGAAAGAATGTTAACAAGCGAAAGACCCGTACTGAAGGGCAAACGAAATCGTCTTGATAAGCCTGAATTGCTCGCTCCAGCAGGGAACTTGGAGAAGTTGAAGTTCGCAATTCATTATGGCGCAGACGCAGTATATATTGGTGGACAGAAGTATGGTCTTCGTTCCAATGCAGATAACTTTAGCTTTGAAGAAATGCGCGAAGGGGTAGAATTCGCGAAGAAATACGGCGCCAAGGTATTCGTTGCGACGAATATCTATGCGCACAACGAAGATATTGAAGGTATCGAAGAATACTTACGGAATTTGGAAGAAGTCGGTATTTCCGCGATTATCGCAGCAGATCCGGTGATCATTGAGACCGCTCAACGTGTTGCCCCTCGGTTAGAGGTTCATGTCAGCACGCAGCAATCGATTATGAACTGGCAGACTGTGAAGTTCTGGAAGGAAGAAGGCGCTCCGCGCGTCGTTCTCGCACGTGAAGCTAGCTTGCAAGAAATTTATGAGATGAAGCAGCATGTAGATATTGAGATTGAAGCATTTATCCATGGCGCGATGTGTTCTTCGTACTCGGGACGCTGCGTTCTCTCGAACCATTTCACAGACCGTGATTCCAATCGTGGGGGCTGCTGCCAATCCTGCCGTTGGAAGTATGATCTTTTCGAGGATGGACGTCCGGATCTGGATGCAATCATCAGCGAAGATGAAGCGGCAGAGCATCCTGTGCTAGAGCAATTCAAAGTCGGTATTACACAACTCCCGTTGTTCAAACAAGAAGACAACCAATTCTCGATGGGCTCCAAAGACCTATGTATGATTGAGCATTTGCCGGATCTGATCGAAGTGGGTGTCGACAGCTTCAAAATTGAAGGTCGGATGAAATCGATCCACTATGTTGCAACAGTAGTGAACGTCTATCGCCAAGTGATTGATTCCTACATGGCAGATCCAGAGAATTATGTGCTTAAGCCGGAGTGGATCGAAGAGATCAACAAAGCAGCGAACAGACCGCTAAATACAGGGTTCTTCTACGATACGCCGGATCATGAGGATCACATCTATGAGCCAGAAGAGAAAGCTGCGCCTTATGACTTCGCAGGCCTAGTCTTGGATTATGATGCGGAGACAGGCATGGCAACGATCCAACAACGCAATCATTTCAAACCAGGTCAAGAGGTGGAGTTCTTTGGACCGAATGGTACCTTCTTCAAACAGACCGTTGAAGAAATCTGGGATGAGTCTGGAGTGCTACTCGATGCAGCACGCCATCCATTGCAACGGATCCGTATGAAGGTCGAACAGCCTGTACAATATTTCGATATGATGCGTAAAAAGAACGGGAAATAAAATAATGAAGATGCCTTCAGTCTCAGATTGAAGGCTTTTTTTAATTTTTAATTATTTTTTTGTAAAAAAAGCAAATGTTTTTAGTGGATTATGCCGAACAAATAGATAGGAGATAAAATAGATATAAAGGATGGTGCTCCCATCGTGCAGAAGCATTTGAAACTATCAAAATTGTTCAAGAACCCTCTAAAATCCGTAGGACTCAAGCTTTTATTAATCTTTATGATTAGCAGCATGATATTTGTCGTGGGGATTGGGCTCTATTCCTACTCGCAATCGAAGAGCATTATTCAGGAGCAATCATCGGATGCGAACTATCAGACGATTGTTCAGGCCCGTGAGAAGCTGGATTTGATCCTTAAAACGTATGACGATATGTCCATGCAATTGCTGATGAATAAAGAGTTGCAGACGCACCTTAATGTTTACATGAATAGTAGTGCAAGCGAATTCAGCAGCTTTGAAGCGAATGGCAAGGCTACGGACATCCTACAGACACTAAGCATTAATAACTCGAATATTGTGGGAATCTATTTGGTTCCACTCAAAGGGACTTCGCGTATTATTACGACAGGTGGCGGAACAGCGACTGAACTCGATGAAGTACGCAAGCAAGAGTGGTTCAAGAATGCTCTGCAGGCACAAGGTAGAACTGTATATATACCGACTGGAACGAAGCGAATTCTTGATCAGACACCAGATCATACGTTTGGACTGAGTCGCGTTCTGAAGAATATTTCTACGGGCGAGGCTTCTCATGTCCTTCTAATTGAATTGAAGATGGATACGCTAGGCAAAAATCTAAGCACCATAGATCTAGGCGAAGGCAGTGACCTTCTGATTATTGGCCCAGGGAATAAGATTGTATTCTCGAAACACGAAGACCTTATTGGCAAGGATTCATTGCTGAAGCTTAACGGTCAAGATGGCGTCGCGAAATCGGGCGGAAGCGAGACCATTAAGAATGGCAACGGCGTTGAGGTTCTAGCTTCGTATAGTCCATTATCGTCGAATGGATGGAACTTGGTAAGTGAAGTTCCAGTGGAGAAGCTGGTAGAGAAGGCTAGTGAAATTTTCAATGTGACGATCATTGCAGCGATTGTCGTTGCGATTGTCGCAAGTTTAATCGGGGTCTGGGTGATGCGGATGGTTGGCAGCCCGCTCAAATATTTGCGTAACCTGATGAATCAAGGGGCGAGCGGTAACTTGGGCGTCCGGATGAAGGTGAAGTCTCAGGATGAGATTGGTGAATTGTCTAGAGGCTTCAATGAAATGATGGATAACATTACGGAGCTCGTGAAGCATACAAGTCAATCTGCGCAGGACGTGCTCAATACAGCATCCGAGCTCAGCGATGCATCGAAGAAAACAGGAATCTCTGCGCGTGAGATCGCGATCGCAACCGAAGAGATTGCGAACGGTGCAACGAATTTGGCTGTGGAAGCCGAGCGCGGGAATGATCTGACGATCACAATTGGTTCGAAAATGCGGAATGTTATCAGTTCCAATGTCGAGATGGGTGAAGCGGCTGCGGAGGTCGAGAAAGCCAGTCAGCACGGGATTACCCACATGACTGTATTGACGGATAAGACGAATCTTACCGAAGAGATGGTGCGTTCACTTGTTCAGAAGGTCAATGCACTCAAAGAAAGCACGAACTCGATTCGTAAGATTCTTGAAGTATTGAACAATATGACGAAGCAGACGAATATTCTATCACTTAACGCTACCATCGAGGCATCGAGAGCAGGTGCAGCGGGTAAAGGATTTATGGTCGTCGCTGATGAAATTCGGAAGCTCGCAGATCAGTCTCGACAATCCATTGATGTGGTAGGACAAATTACAGATCAAATCTCCGGTGAAATCGGCGAGACCGTTCATGTCTTATCTGATGCCTATCCGATCTTCCAAGAGCAAATTGTATCTGTGAAAGAAGCAAGTGAGATCTTCTGGACGGTTCAAGGCCAGATGACAGGATTTATTCAGCAATTGGGTCAGGCAACAGATTCGATTCAACAGTTGGATCAATCGCAAGCTATTCTTGCCGAAGCCATGAGCAGTGTAAGCGCGGTAGCCGAAGAAGCCTCTGCAACGTCGGAAGAAGTCGCATCACTGAGTAATGAGCAATTGACCGTCAGTGGGAACTTGATTGATTTGTCGAACAAGCTGGAGGAAGTCTCCACACGTCTCAAAGAAACCTTATCTCGATTTACGTTATAAGCCTAGATTACACGATTTGAACCTGCCTAAGCCTTATGAGCTGTGGCAGGTTTTTTCTTCGTTTTGTGGCAATAATGAGGAATAACGTTAGGATTGATGGAGAGATGAAATATGTTTACGAGTAAACGGAGAATGTTCTATAGTCTAATGCTGTTCACGGTGATCTTTATTTGTATCGCGATTCGAATGGCGTGGATGCAACTGCATCGTCAAGATGCAGGTGCTGTATCGAAGAAGAGCATTGCACAGCTATCCGTATTACAACGTGAACGAGGTATCGTACTCGATAGTGGCCGTGGGCATTTCTATGATCGCAATGGTATACCTCTCACGGGCAAACAAGTTCCCATGTTAGTCATGTTCCCAATTGATCCGGCGTCACGCGGGCTTGCCGTACACCAGCAACAGCTCGCAGCAATTCTTGGGCTGCCTTATTCGGAGCTTGACCTATATTGGAAGCAGTTGAAAGCACCAACGGTCTGGACTGTCAAGGGGACGAAGCAACCGTATCGATTATCTTCTACCCAGATTCAACGCATTGAACAGCTTTCACTGAATGGTGTACGCATTCTGCCGATGCAAACGCGATATGATGCGACGAATGCTGCCAAACAGTGGCTTGGGTTTATTGCAGAACAGCCGGAGCTGCTGCTCGCTCAGCGTGCGAGTGGCACTGAACGTTCGACGACAAGTTTAAATACACCGATCGGCGCAGCGGGGCTCGAGAGGACGTTTGATCCTTTCCTAAGGGGCATTGGACCGACAATCGCGACGTACTTTGTTGATGGCGCCAGAAGGCCATTATATGGTCTAGATACGCGGGTGTCTAGACCCAACAATCCATTCTATCCGCTCAGAATCATTACGACGGTCGATTTATCTATCCAGAGTAAGCTGGAGGCGTATGCTGATCAAGCAGGGCTAACGAAAGGGGCAATTGTCGTCCTAGACGCTGCTAGCGGCGATGTGGTGGCCATGGTATCGAAGCCGTCATTTGACCCGAACCATGTGGATCTGAAGGAAGGAAGCTGGGGGAATCGTGCGCTGAAGGCGCTTGTTCCAGGTTCAATTTACAAGGTCGTTACGGCTGCAGCAGCGCTAGAGACCATACCAGGGATTGAACGGGCAACCTTTGAATGCCATGGGGAGTATGGCAAATATGGATTCTCGTGTTGGAAGAAGGATGGACATGGCTTGATATCCCTTGAAGAAGGCTTTGCAAAGTCATGCAATATCGTGTTCGCCACCATTGGAGAACATATGAAAGCGGAGACGCTTACTCGTTATGCTTCCATGCTAGGATTATCCAGAACGGTGGGATGGCAATCGGAACGATGGATGGACATCGCACATTTCAATCAATTGGATGGGGAGGAAGCGGGAAGAGTATTTGCAGCCAAACAGATTGATGGCGGGGTCATGGTGCAATCAGCCGTAGGTCAGCGAGATGTCCTCGTCTCTCCCTTACAAGCAGCCAATCTTGTCGTGACGCTGCTAAATAACGGGGAGGTGCATGCACCGCGACTGGTGAAAGAAATTCGATATGCGAATGGTCAATTATTAACATCGGTCCCAAAGCATCTGTCGCCATCTCCCTATGGCTCTATTCGTCCAGATACAACACATCATTTAATGCATTGGATGGAAGAGGTCGTTACAGACGGTACAGGAACAGCGCTTAAACGTTCCAAGTGGAAACTCGCCGGAAAATCAGGAACCGCGCAAGTGAAGAAACACGGGCATACGACGAACAATCATTGGTTCATCGGATACGGCCCTGTCACGTCTCCACGTTACGCGGTTGCCATTGTGTCGGAGAATAAGCCAACGATCGGCTCGAATCAAGCGACGAGTTTATTTAAGGGAGTGATGGATCTGCTCGCAGATCATGATTCGGATTCCGCACCGTCGAATTCTTCCTTAGGCAGTCGGATCCAAGATTTGAGATAACCCTGATCGATCAATGCTTTCATAAGGATGAGCAAGATCGGGGATAATATTAAACCTGCCACCCCGAACAAGGATAACGAAATAATCATACAAGCTAACATGGTAAAGGCAGATACGCCGAGAGTATTGCCGGTAATTTTCGGCTCCATAATCTGTCTGATCAGCATGACCACAGCGAGAAGCACGAGCAGCCAAATCGCGAGCGTCGAATTCCCGACGAGGAACAGGTAAATCACCCATGGGATGAATAGGACCGGAACCCCAAGGAGTGGCAGCAAATCCAATATGGCCGAGATTAGCGCAAGCGTGAACGCATTGGATACGCCAAGGAGCAGAAGTCCAACGAAGATGCCGATGAACGTGATGGAGATGAGCTTCATCTGTGCCTTGAGATAGGCAGCAATGCCGCGGAATACATTTTCTTTTAGAAACAGATACGCTGTCTTGAATGTACGTGGTGTCCGCTCATCCGCGAGCTTCTTCCATGACTTAATCTCGGTGCTTAAGAAGTAAGCGAGGATAATGCCAATCCCGAAGTTTACGACGAACGAAGATACGGACTGTAACGATCCAAGAATCATATTGAGGATTCGGATCGCAATTTCGGAACCTTTTCCAGCAATGGTGCCTAGATAGCTATTGATATTCGCGATGATATTCTCAGGCAATAAATTTGCCTTATTCTGAAGCATAATCACAATTTCGTTAATGGTGGCTTTGAATATATTGGTATACATTGGCAGCCGATCGATTAAGTTCGTGATTTGTGTAATCAGAATGACGCCAAGTCCGAAGAAAACACTAAGTAGCAGCAAGATAAATATAAGTACGGAAATGGCAGAAGCAACGGATTTCTTCAAGCCGCGGCGATTCAAGAATTTGGCAAGAGGTTCGATAATCATGTAAATGATGAACGATAGAAAGATTGGAGTAGCAATATTATACAAATAACTAAAGAGGGACATGGTCAAATATACGGTAAGTACAATTAACCCGATGTCAAATGCGGTACGCCAATATTTTTTATAGAACGGTAGCAAAAAGGAACCTCCTTGTTTCATAAAGAATATATATTGATTGTACACTATTTTGAAAATTCGTGCCTATTTTTTGCGCCTGTATGATACAATAATAGGAGCTCATTTGAAAAGTGGGGAAATGTACATGGAAAATTTGGTTCTATGGTGTTTCTACATTTTAACGTTTTATGCGTTTCTCCCAGGCGTGTTTAGTCGCATTTTTGGATTTCGGGTCTTCAAAAGAGGGCGTAGTGATGGAGAAATCTGCTTAACTTTTGATGACGGTCCAGACCCCTATTACACGGCAGAGTTGCTCGATTTGCTCAAAAAATATGATGCAAAGGCGACTTTTTTTGTTGTTGGGGCAAATGCGGAAAAAAATCCCGATATTGTCAAACGGATTCATGATGAAGGCCATCTCATCGGTATCCATAATTATGTCCACAAAAGCAATTGGTTGATGCGTCCAGGTACGGTTCGTAAACAAATTAGAAAGACGTCGGATGTGATTGAGCAAATTACAGGTTCGAAGTCCGTTTATTATCGGCCGCCGTGGGGCATCGTGAACCTCTTCGATTTTGGTAATTTGGGACATATTCAAATTATTCTGTGGTCAGCTATGTTTGGGGATTGGCGTAAAGGTGTTGGGGCAGATCGGTTAGAACGAAGAATGATGCGTAAATTGCGTCCCGGCGAAGTCTTGCTCTTGCATGATTGCGGGATTACTTTCGGTGCAGACGAGGATGCGCCAGCGAATATGCTTATCGCCTTAGAGAGATACATGCAAGCAGCTACGAAAAAAGCATATCGATTCATCCGCGTAGATGAGATGATAAAGGTAACAGATGAAGCCAAGGCAAGAACTCTTAGCCTCGGTAGACGGGTGTTGGTTCGATTATGGCTTATTTGGGAGCAATGCTTCCATGTCTTATTCAATTTGAAGAAGACGGCAGATCCAGATCCGACATTCCATTACCGGGTAACACGATATCATGGTGAACCCGTAACGATGCAGGATGGCAATGTCCTACACAAGGGCGATGCCGTCATGGAACTTCACTTCGATAATCAGAAATTATTCGACATGGGGCGGAAGGCACGTTCAACGATGCAGATTGCAATCCAGCTCATTCGCGGGGTTGAGCATGCGCTCCCTTATTTCGCTGATGAGCTCGTGAATAACGCTAAGCTGGTTGACGTGAAAGCTCTATATGGGGTATCGATGATTCATCGCGGTGCCGATAAACTCGGATTCAGCATACAGGATTTGCCTCAGGGTTGGTTCAAGTCCGTGTCCAGCATTTATCTCAAAATTCTGTTATCCATCATTCATCCTCAAGGGCAATCAAGGCTGAAGGATCGGTCTTCGATGTTAGTACCGAAGAGCATTATTCTCTCTGCTGAACTGTTAAAGAAACGATATCATGTAGAAACATGCATTCAAAGTAAAGAGGCGGATCATCCGTTAGAGGAGCCTGTTCTGAAAATGGCTGTAGATCAATCATACGGCAATTCGACGAATACCCCCTCCGCGATGTCCTAATGAAGAAGCCCCTTGACCGTCCGGTCAAGGGGCTTTCTTTGTGATGATGATCGATTATACCTTCATGACACCGCCGGTGCTTGCATTCGTTACGAGCTTCGAATAACGAGCGAGGTAGCCGGTTTTGACTTTTGGTTCGAAACCTTTCCAATTCGCTTGACGACGCGCGAATTCTTCATCGCTCACATCGATCAAGTTGATGGTACGGTTCTTCAGATCCAGCTCGATGATATCGCCGTCTTCAATGAACGCGATAGGACCGCCTTCAGCTGCTTCCGGAGAGATATGACCGATACTGATCCCGCGGGATGCGCCAGAGAAACGACCGTCTGTAATGAGGCCGACTTTAGCGCCGAGTCCCATACCCACGATTTGCGAGGTAGGGGCTAGCATTTCTGGCATACCCGGTCCGCCTTTAGGTCCTTCATAACGAATAACGACGACATGGCCTTCCTTAACTTTGCCGTTCGCAATTCCGTACAGTGCATCATCCTGCGAGTCGAAGCAGATGGCAGGACCTTTGTGGTAGCCGCCAACCGATTTATCAACGGCACCGACTTTAATAATGGAACCGCGCGGTGCGATGTTACCGAATAGGACAGAAAGTCCGCCTTCAACGCTATGCGGGTTATCGAGCGTATGAATCACGTCCGTATCCTTAATCTCACAGCCTGCTACGTTCTCACGGAGTGTCTTACCAGTGACGGTAATGCAGTCGCCGTGAAGAGCGCCTTCTTTCTTGAACAATTCATTCAATACAGCGCTAACACCGCCTGCATTGTGAACATCTTCAATATGGTAATCCGAAGCTGGTGCAATTTTCGCCAAGTGTGGAACGCGTTTGGCTACTTCATTGATCCGTTCGATTGGGTATTCAAAGCCTGCTTCATGCGCAAGGGCAAGCGTGTGAAGAACCGTGTTCGTGGATCCCCCCATTGCCATATCGAGCGCAAATGCGTTGTCGATGGCTTCAATGGTTACGATATCGCGCGGTTTAATATCTGCTTTGATCAGTTCCATTAATTGACGCGCAGATTGTCTTACGAAATCTTTACGCTCTGGAGCGACTGCAAGAATCGTACCGTTGCCTGGTAATGCAAGGCCAAGGCCTTCTGCGAGACAGTTCATGGAGTTTGCCGTGAACATACCGGAGCAGGAACCACAAGTCGGGCAGCCGTATTGCTCAAGCTCTGTCAAGCTATTCTCATCGATCTTACCTGCCATGAAAGCGCCAACGCCTTCGAATACGGAAGTAAGGGAAATGGCACGACCGTCACTCGTGCGACCAGCTTTCATCGGGCCGCCGCTGACGAACATCGTTGGGATGTTCACACGGAGGGCTCCCATCATCATCCCTGGTGTGATCTTGTCACAGTTCGGGATACAGATCATGCCATCGAACCAGTGTGCGGATACAACCGTCTCAAGGGAGTCTGCGATAATCTCGCGGCTCGGAAGGGAATAACGCATACCGATATGCCCCATGGCAATCCCGTCATCGACGCCGATCGTATTGAATTCGAATGGGACGCCTCCTGCTTCGCGAATCGCTTCTTTTACAATTTTACCGAACTCTTGTAAGTGGACATGACCCGGAACGATGTCAATGTATGAGTTGCATACGGCGATAAACGGCTTGTCGAAGTCTTCTTCTTTCACGCCTGCAGCACGCAGCAAGCTGCGATGTGGAGCGCGGTCGAAGCCTTTTTTAATCATATCTGAACGCATTTTCTTCTGTGTCATGGCTCTAACCTCCGGTTCTATTTACGTACTATAATTGGAATGATTAAAATTGAGTCTATCACAATCGAGTAGCTTTTTCTAGCAATAAGTGTATTCATTATAATAGATATTTCCTATGACTTTATTGCGAAATGCATTCAGCTTCACGGAGGCATACCAAAAAGCGATCTTGTCACCAGGAATGGCTTCGGGATCGCTTGATAACCCATTTATACGGATGAGTTTCCGCCCATAACCGATAATGGATTTGCTTCTTTTTTGTCTTGGATCAGCTTACCAGCGTGATCGAAGATATAAGACTGGTAGAAGTGGCCTGTAATGTTCGTCACTTCTTCGGCTTTCGTCATAAATGACTGCCATGCCTTTGGGTTCACTTGTGTTCCTGTCCAGTAGAAATTCAGCAGGAGACGATTTTGATTATAAGGATGAATGGAACCATTGGTGCGCAATTTCATGAACAAACACGAAATCTTGGGTGGCGTCTGCGTTCTTCTGCAGTGGACCCATCTGTATGACGCGAGCGTATTCGAATGCCGTATGTTCGAGATAGGTCTCCGCGATGCGGAATTCAGGATATGGGTATTTGCCGTATTTTTCGCTGAAGAACTGGATGGATTTGAAGGCTTGATCAACATATTGGTTCATCAATTCTTTTTTGCCAGGGAAGTTGTCCATATAATACTGCACGGTTAGGCCGTCACGTGTCTCGCTTAAGAAGCAGGAACGTTCATATTCACCTGATAATCCGAGGTCGTAAAATATTCCGAGACGAATGTCGTACTGTAAGGCGTCTTATCCCATTGGTACTTGTTCTCGTCGTAGACATGACTGGATACCAGTGAGCTCCGCTGATTAAGTCTTTGTAATGTAATGCGAAATCCGCTGGATGCCGTAGGGGATGCGGACATTGAATTCTACGTCTACCATAGGTATGGAAGACGAGTTCTTTTAACGTATCTTTCGTCGTGTTCCGAAAAAACAACCTTTACGCTGCCTTGCAGAGTCATCTTATGCTCATCCAGCCTCACATCGATTTGGTAATTCGTTGCGCTGTGGGCGGTCTGATTCTGGATGGAATCCTTTGCCACATTGCTTGGGGGCTCAGCGGCTGCAGCGTTTACATTCAAGATTGGGCACAGGGCCAATGTGAAGACCATGGCGCTGGCCCACATGCGTGTGGAAGGTTTCCTTCGTTTTAACTCGTTCTTCGTATGCACTCCTTCGTTATGGAAAGACCCTGGCGCTACGAAGCAGCACCAGGGCCGATGGGTCTGATCATTTATTCATTGTCTAAAATCTTTGCCAGTGGATTTTCAGTATTTTTACTTTGCTGTACTTTACCTGTTTGATCCATCGTATAGAATTGATAGAAGTTGCTTGAGAAATTCAGTGCTCCAACCGCTTTCATCGTGTAGGGTTCGACGGCTTTCTCGCTAAGCTCTTCTCCCGTCCAGAAGAAGTTCACGATGAGACGGTTCTTGTTATACGGGTGTTTGATTACATACGCTCCCGAGTTATCCTTCTGATTCATCATGTTTATCCACGGGAATCCAATCTCTTCGGAGCGCTTCATGATGCCAGGCTTCATCGCTTGAATGAGTGCATTCGATTTTGCATTGCCGATAACAATGAGGTTGCTATTCGCGAGTTCCCTCTCAAGCTTCGATTTGATCGCTTGTCGTTCTGTTACAACAGAAGCTTTGATACCCATGAATTCGAAGGTGCCTTGCAATTGTTGTAGAAGCAGCTCCTGCTGTGCTTTAGCCGGTTTAGACAGTTGATCGCTTAATACAATCGTAAGCGGCTCGCCTTGCAGTGCTTTATGAATGACTCGGTTCATTGACTCGTAGGGAGCTGTTGGATTTTGATCAAACACGTTTTGAACAATGGCTTTCACTTGTTCATGCCAATAAGCTGCTTTTTCTTGCGGCGTCATCTGATATTCCTTTTTCAACTCGAAGTTCGGTTGTCGCAAGGCCTTCTCCATTTCGACACGCTGTGGCTTGCCTAGTGTATCTTCGATCGTCTGAAGCAGCCCATCGATTGTCGCATTCTGATAGACGTACCGTTTGAAATATGCTTTCATGAATTGGTCGAATTTTTCTTCACCGACATTCCGGTACAATTGGTAGATGGCTTGACGGCCTTTACCGTAATAGACAGGATTGGCTGAATCCCCAACTTCATCATTCGTTGAAGCGATGATGTTATCGTAGGATGCATCGTCGATTTGAATCGATTTAAATCCATTCGACTCATCGCCTTGCTTCTCCGAGAAATAGACTTTCGAGAAATCTGCGAATCCTTCATCTAGGAACGATTCTGTCTCGGAGTTATTCCCGATCAAGGCATGGAACCATTGATGGGCAATCTCATGCACGAATACGGTATCTTGCGGGACGTCGACCCTGTTCTGAATCAATCCCATTTGGATGACACGTGCAAATTCGACGGCTACACCTTGGACATAGGACTCTACGATGCGGAATTCAGGGTACGGGTATTTGCCGTACTTGTCACTGAAGAAGTTAATCGCTTTGAACGCTTGATCGATATATTGATCGATGATTTCTTTTTTACCTTGCATGTTGTCAAAATAGTAATATTGCACGGTCAAGCCATCTCGCGTCTCGCTGGCCACTTTGAAATTGGGGCTCGCGAAGAAGACGAATTCCCGCGTATTATTAGCCACGGTTGATAGAATCTTCCGGCCGGCTTCCTTGGCATCGATCTCCGTGATCGTTCCTGGCATGGATAATTGGTAGGATGCAGGTACGTTGAAATTCACTTGGAAATCGGATGACGTGTAATAGTCCGTTTCAAAGGTTTTACTATAAGGTGTCTTATCCCACTGATGTTTGTTCTCGTCATAGACGGACATCACAGGGAACCAATGAGCTCCATTGATAATATCTTTGTAGTATGACAAACGCTGTGAGCCGTATGGAATTTTGACCTCAAATTTCAGTTGAACGGTGATCGATTCGCCTGGTTTCAATTCTTGTCCCAATGCTGCTGTCAGAGCTTGATTCTTATTGGTGAATGACAAGGCTTGTCCATTGGATTGCACCGATGAAATATCGATACCGCCGAAGAAATCTTCCGGTTGACGGTTAGGCTCTTCTTTTTGAATTTGGGCATTGGTACGCTCGAACATTCCTGCTTGCGTATCTTTTGAACGGTTCGCATCTGCGAACGTATGGAAGACAAGTTCTTTCAAATTGTCTTTGGACGTATTGCGGAATACGACAGTCTGACTGCCGTGAAGCGTCATGTTCTTCTCATCCAAGCGGACGTCGATTTGGTATTGGATCGGGCTGTGAACAGCAGTTTGTTCATTGATATGGTTCGTAGTAGGTGGTGCAGGCGCAGCCATCGCAGCACCTGTGCTAAGGATAGGGCTTGTAGCTAAAGTAAATACCATAGAGCATGCTAACATCCGTTTGGAGATTTTCATCCAAGTTGTGTGATTCATTGTGTTCTCCCCTTTATCAGTTCGTGATCAACAAGATACATTCAGTATAGGACTTGGACCAAGCATGTTCTATGCGGCTGACTTACATGAACCTTACAACTGTGTAATGTGATTTTTGAATGAATGCCCCTTCTTCGTTATAATAAAAGGGAGCATTATTTACATCGACAAGTTTAGAGGAGGAGCTACATTTGCCCCATTTATTGTTCAGAGGCGTTGAGGCAGAGAAGCTTGGACAGATCTGTCAACCACTCGCACAGGAGCTAGCTGACATCTGCTCTTGCGGAACCGACAACTTTACATTTGAATGTCTACATACCACCGTTGTGTTAGGCGGAGATATGATATCATCCTTTTCTTTCATTCAGGTGGGCTGGTTCGAGCGGGGCGACGAGGTCCGGGATCGGTTCGCAGAAGCCGTTACGCGCAGTGTTAAATCGTTAGGCATTCCAGAGGTAGAGGTTGTATTCATCGCGTATGAAGAGAAGGCGTACTATATTGATGGCGTCCGCTGCGACAGACTTTAATAATGCCAAATAAGCTATTCCGATGGTCATAATGATGGCGACGGGATAGCTTTTTTGATGTATGATACACATGAAAACGAAACATTTATAGCGGATCGCTCGTATGAATGGTCGTGTACAAAATTTGGCAGAGGAGTTGTCTTATGACAGGCGGAATGATCGTTCAGTTAATTGAGAAGCAACCGGATGGCACGCTCGTCCAGCGCGATGAGCGGGCGTGGAGTCAAGATATGATTGCAGCGCTTCACCATATCAACTATCTAACCCTCGGCGGACGTGAATATGAGACGATTGAAGGACGGTTGAATGTAGAAAAGCAGACGATGGAACTGCTCATCGTTGCGGTTAGGGGTAGCGAGCTGAAATAGGTATGGTATGCTCGTGCTCAAGAAAGGAGCGTTAACTTCGAATGAATCAAGAAGATAAATCGAGTCGTTCGCTTAAGAAACGATTATTCACGGAAGAAGGCAAGCCGCTTCGCGTCTTGTCGACATCGCTCGGCATCGCACTATTAGCGAATGTCCTCCTCATCCCGGCGGAGCCAGGCATCGCAGCAGCGGATACGGGCAGTAAGCAGGAGCCGAAGCTCGTCGAATGGTCTTCCGAAGAAGTGAAGAAATATTTTGACCCGGAAATGGATTGGAATATCCCCGAATTGAAGAAAGATGCCCAGAAAGAGACAACTGGAGGGACAGCGACAGGGGGAGGAGCGACGTCATCATCTAACGGCACAACGATTGTACATACAACGTCAGGCTTTGGTTGGGATGATCTGCTCCTGTACCATATGATCTTTAATCGTGGCAGCGCCTACTCTTCCTCGGGCTGGTATTCGAATCATACCGCCTACGATGTCCGCAGCGGCCAGAGTTATCGACCACGCTCCTATACTTCTAGTTCATTCCAGAACAAGCCGGTATCCGGCTCTGCAATGACGCCGAAGACCTCTAGATCGACAGGTTCCATTACGAAGAGATCTACATCCTCGTCGCGCGGCAGCATTGGCGGTAAATCAAGCGGATTCAGCTCGTCTGGCTCCAGCAGTAGTTCTCATTCCAGCGGCGGGTTCGGCGGATGAGCGGCGATATTTGGACAGTGCAAGGGATGCCGCATGCCGATCGACAATCACGGATCAATGAGCTCGGCACGCTCGGCTTTACATGGGCCAATCTTGACGAGGAACATTATTGGATCGATCAGCTGGTCGTCATGAACAGAAAAACGTATGAAGAGCTTGAAGAGGCGTCCCGGCAATTGTGGGCGATCTTCGATAAAGCCGTTCGATTTGTCTGCGGAAGACATGATCTGTATCAAATGATCGGTATCCCGGAGGTATTATGGGAAAGTCTCGATACGACGCTGATGAATGAACCAGGCTATTTAAGTCGATACGCGAGGTTTGACTTTGCGATATCGGATACGGGTGAGATCAAGCTGCTGGAATTGAACGCGGATACGCCAACAGGCTACGTAGAGGCGGCCGTTGCAACCCCTTGGATGTGTGAACAGTATGGGGTTGATACACCGAATGTTCAGATGGCGAAGCGGGTTGAAGCGGCATGGGCTGTCGAGCAGCCGGATACCGCCGCGTGTGTCGCATACGGCACACATGCCGAGGATTCGGGGACGATCAACATGCTCGTTCAGCATAGTGGACAGGATGTGCACTGCGTCGATTGCCTGGATTTATGGATCGATGAAGGGATCGTACGCGATGACTCCGGGCGGGCCATCGAGCGGATGTTCGCGCTCTATCCGAAAGAATGGATGGCGGTGGACGATGGCGGAGATGCTCTAGCGTATGCGATTGAGATGGGGCATCTGCAATTGTTCAATCCGCCGCATGCCATTTTATTGCAATCCAAAGGACTTCAGGCGCTGATCTGGGGGCTTCATGAATTAAATCTTTTGTATACGCCAGAAGAGAAGGTCGTCATTGAACAGTATATGCTGCCTACGTATAACAAAGCGGTGTTCGACGGCAGCTTCGTCTCCAAGTCCATGTTCGGCCGTGAAGGCGGATCGGTCAAATTGTTCGATGGCTCTGGACAGCTAGAGGTTCAAGATGAGGCGGGTTTTGATACGAGTCGGCTATTCCCGCTGGTCTATCAGAAGCGTGCTGAATTAGCGCAGATTCACCTCGATTCGGGAACCTTTCATTTGTTGACAGGGATGTTCATGATCAATGGGGAACCTTGCGGCCTATTAGGGCGTGCAGGGGGACCGATTACGGGGAACGCAAGTCATTTTGTGGCGATAGGGGTAGGGGATCGTAGATGAGTTATGATCGAAATAGAAGGAAAAGACCGGATCAGACCAGGAAGGGTCACATTCAATTTGTGGGCTTCATATTTATCGTGTTCATGAGTATGTTATTCAGCGGGTGTTCAGAATCGGCATCATCAGATGTCGAAGTAAATAGGAGTACCGTCCCGTGGGATTACCGTATCGTGGAAGGGACCGTAGGCGATTTGATTGGCAGTGACATGACGATTCTGCCGGATAATGAATTAATCCCGAACGATGATAATTATGGAACAGGAGATCGGGTGTGGACGCTGCAAGCCATGGAAGCCGATATCAATACAAATTCGCAGGAACGGGCCGATGTGACGTTGACCGCATGGGAATCACTCAAGACGTTTAAGTCCCAACAAGCTGCGCAAGAAGATCTCGATAAGCTCAAAATTCAATTAAAAACCGAAGTGGATCTTGTCGGTGTCTACAAGACAGAATATCAAGGCAAAACACGTCAATATGCGGTTATAACGCTCCCTTCCGGACAACAGGTGAAGCAGCCAATCGATGAGGATCGATACCAGACATTTAAGTCACAGAAGAAAGTAAATATTCTGTTAGAAGAAGTACATGATTTCTCAAATTATGATTTGACATATGCCAAGTTTAGGGGTTGGGCGAAATGATCGTATTTAATATTTTTATCAGCGTTGTTGTTATCGTGGTTTTGCAATTGCTTGGCATGGTTATTTTCAGCTTGATGACACCTTATAACGATCTGGAAGAATTGAAGAAAGGGAATGCGGCGGTGGGGCTTGCGATGGGCGGCAAATTTTTCGGTACGGCGATTTTGCTCGGCGTGTCGGCGTATACGAATGCTTCGATCTGGCATATGATGCTGTGGTTCGCGGTGGGGTATATCTGCCTTATCGCAGCCTATTGGATATTTGAACTGGTAACTCCGGGCCTCAAGCTGTCAGACCATTTGAAAAACGGGAATATCGCCGTTGGCATTCTGCTCTGCTTCGTATTCATCGGCATGAGTTTTGCAGTGAGCAGTTTAATCATATAAAAGGTGTTGCGAAGAGGGACCGTTCACGAATTGGGTGAAGGGTCCCTATCTGTTTTTATCGCAATTATCTAGGTGGAAATGAACATTTTTGGCCCATTGTCGGTTATACTTAAGAACAGTGGATAGAAATCGATGCCGCTTAACATAAGAGTCGTACATGGACTTTGGCGGAGGGGAATCACATATTGGTTAGAGACGAACAATGGAATGGACTATGGCTCCAAGATCGATTTTTTTGCTATAGATGGGATTGGAAAGATGTACGGGATTTAGATGAAGCATTAGAGGACATTCGAATGCGTGCGGAAGAGACGGGAGAGCGACTCTGGCGTCCTTGGGTGCAGCGCCGGGTGGAGCTCAGCTTTCCTACGGGCGGATATCCGGATTCAAGCGAGCAGGAGACGCGTCCTGCCTTGGGTCATCGGCGTGAAGTGATTGGGTTTACATTGCCTGCGCATTCGATATTACAGTTGTTCAATAAGGACGATTATGATGAACAATTGAAGCGGATTCTTGGAATTGAGGAGAATCACTTACTAGGGCGGGATCTTCACTATTGGCGTCGAGCGGCACAATTTGCGCAAGATCTGATCGATCGCAAATGCTGGGTACCAGATGTCGAGATTGGGCTAAAGACGGGAAAAGCAACCTGGCGGCCGCATCTGGACCTTGAAGAAGACATGGAACAATTCTATCGATTAGCCGAAGCGATGCCGACTGCGAGTCTTGCGATGGCAGGGCGAGAGGAAGGGGCGACAACGTGGCGAACGCCGGAAGAAGCGCTCTTCTCGTTCTTTATTGCGCTGATCGATAGTACGGTTAGAGAACAAATTCATCTCGCAACAAGGCAGCGGCTTCCGATCGCAGCAGCGGTTGGTGAACCCTGGGGCGGAGCTGTATTACCGAAGTCTATGGCAGGGAACCGGATGGCAGCGATGTGGTGGAAGCAGATGCTCTCAGCGCAGCAAGCAGTAACCTTCTCTGCGAATGCGCAAGAGATTGAGGCGCTCGCGGCCGATATTCAACAGTGGACCCGAGCATATCATCCGCTTCGTTCACCTCAAGAGACAGCAGCCTTACAGCTTGGGCTACGTCTAATTGCAGATCAAGATGATGAAGTGAGCGATCCGCAGCAGCAGGCAGAAGCGATTCCGACGTGGCGCCTTCATATTTTTATGATGCCGGAAGATGAGCTTAATCTGAGGATACCGATGTCAGAAATTTGGCAGGAGGAGCGTTCGGAGACGCGTTGGTTCCATCGGCGATTTCGCCATATCCAAGAGGTGCTTCGGAAGAAGCTGAGAGAAGCTGCGCGGATTTATCCGCCGTTATCGCGTGTGCTCGAAGAAGAAGAGGGTGCGGACAGTCTCCAAATGGATACCATGGAGGCTTATCAATTCCTGGTGCGATACGCCGATCTGTTGGAGAATTACGGCATTTTTGTTCAGCTTCCATCTTGGTGGACTGAAGCGGGACGCCGGCGGCTAGGCATTAAGCTTAGTCTTGCGAATCAGGAAGATCGGCAGCTTGAAGACGTCACCGTAAATGGATCTCCAAGCCGGTTCGGACTTGAGCAGCTGCTTCAATTCGATGCGCAGGCGGCGGTGGGCGATGAACCGATTACACTGGATGAATTAGAGCAGCTAACCCAGTTACAGCTTCCGCTTGTACAATTTCGCGGTCAATGGGTCGAGATGAATGCGAATGATATTGATCGTGCCGTTCACTTTCTTAAAGAGCGGACGAAGGTAGACATGACGCTCGGCGAGCTAATGCATCTGGCAGCGGAAAGTGCTTACGGAAGCGCTTCGTTCGACGGGATTCCAATCTCAGGGTACGAGCTCCCGAATCGGCTTCGTACGTTCCTAGATGGAGATTGGATGCATGAGATGCGGGAGCGTGAAGTGCCTGACACGCTGCAAGGCACGCTGCGTACGTATCAGGTTACCGGATATCAATGGCTCACGTCCATGCGGGACTTAGGGTTTGGAACCTGTCTTGCAGATGATATGGGTCTAGGGAAGACTGTTCAGATTATAACGCTGCTCTTAAGTTCGGATCGGCAGGAGACACTGCCTGAGGGGGTGGGACCTGCGCTGATTATTTGTCCAACTTCACTGCTCGGCAACTGGCAGCGTGAGCTTACCCGGTTCGCGCCGAGTTTGAAGGTGTACATTCATCATGGCAGCTTCCGATTACAAGATCAGCTCTTCATGGAGCAAGCGCAGCAGTACGATGTCATTCTGACGACGTACAATTTAATTGGGCGGGATGAAGCGACGTTTCGACGACTGCATTGGACATATATGATTTTGGATGAAGCACAAAATATTAAAAATGAGCATGCCAAACAGACGCAGAGTATTCTGAGACTTCGTTCGAATTATCGTGTTGCGGTTACCGGTACGCCCGTAGAGAACAGACTCAGCGAGTTATGGTCGATATTTCGCTTCTTAAATCCGGGATTCTTGGGATCGGCTTCGGTATTCCGCAGTCGATTCGCAACACCGATTGAGCGGGATCATGACGAAGTCAGACTCGAACGTCTCAAACGGTTAGTTGCACCTTTCGTGCTGCGGCGCGTGAAGACGGATCCGAATATTAGCAAGGATCTGCCGGATAAGATCGAGACGAAGGCATACTGCAATCTAACGAAGGAGCAGGCAGCACTCTATCAGACGACCGTACGAAGCATGCTCGCGCAGATCGATGCAGCTGAGGGGATGAAGCGGAAGGGTTATGTCATGGCAAGCCTGACGAAGCTGAAGCAGATTTGCGATCATCCAGCATTGTTCTTGCAAGACAATCACTCGAGTTCGAAACGGTCCGGTAAAATGGAACAGCTGCTCGAGCTTGTACGGAGCATTCGTGAAGCCGGAGAAGCGGTCCTAATCTTCACCCAGTATGTTCAGATGGGGCACCTGCTCGTCGAGCAATTACGAAAAGAGACGGGGCAGACGCCATTGTTCCTGCACGGCGGCGTACCGAAGAAGGATCGGGATCAGATGGTGGACGAATTCCAACAGCCGAAAGGGCCGGATATTTTCGTGCTTTCCGTGAAGGCGGGGGGCGTCGGCCTGAACTTAACGAGAGCGAATCACGTCATTCATTTCGATCGTTGGTGGAATCCAGCGGTAGAGAACCAGGCGACGGACCGCGCATTCCGCATTGGCCAGACTCGAAATGTTCAGGTTCATAAATTGATCTGTACAGGTACGCTGGAAGAGCGGATCGATGAGATGATTGAGTCGAAGCGGGCGTTATCGGAACAGGTGGTTGGCTCGGGTGAAATGTGGATTACCGAATTATCGACAGCACATTTACGGAGCTTGCTTGAACTGCGCGAGGAGGCGCTCGAAGAGGAAGAATCGTGGAACGGAGAATTCGCGACATGAGACAACTTTTAAAATGTAAAAACTTAGTAAATTCAATTGTGGTAAAATAGCCCTCGGATGGGGACACTCTTATAATGCATGTTCAAAAAGTCGGCATTTCAGCACCGAGAAGGTTGCAAGAACCTGAAGGGCCTATGCTTCCGTAGCGAGTTTTTCTGCGAAAAACTTTCAGGAGGAACGGAGTTTAGGCGAAACCTAAATGAGTACCTGAAATGTTTCCAAAGGAAACATACTTCGTAAGCGTAAACTCTTCGAAGGTGAAGGCAAGATTCGATGTGGCCTATGCTTCTTGAATGACTTCGTGATCAAATGATGACTTTTTGAACGACCTCTATAATAATGCATTGTTGATTAGGACTAGGATTAGGGTATAGGAGTGTTGAATAAATCCATGTTAGCGTATCTTCCCTTGTTATGGACGCTTAGTGTAGGGGCAAGTATGATTCATGCCGATTCGCCGCTGCCGGTTGGACTGCAGGAAGGACCTGTGAAGAGTCGGCAATATTATGAAGCGCGCGGTGAGATTGTATGGGAGGTGCCAATGGAGCGTAAACTCGTGGCACTTACCTTCGACGATGGTCCAGATCCGAGACAGACACCGGAAATTCTAGCGTTGCTCAAGCAGTATGAAGCGAAAGGGACCTTTTTCGTTATGGGCAAAAAGGTAACCGCACATCCTGAACTCTTGAAGCGGGAAATCGCCGAAGGCCATGAAATCGCAAACCATACGTACAATCACTTATATTTTAATGCTAAAGTTTCGAGTCAGAAACTAGGTGATGAGATCGATGCCACGGGTGATGCGATTATGAAGGTTAGTGGTTCGCGTCCTCATCTTTTTCGTCCGCCGGGTGGGTTTTATAATGAACGAATGATTAAGTTGGCGAAGGAGAAAGGATATCTCGTCGTATTGTGGTCCTGGCATCAAGATACGAAGGATTGGCGTTCCCCGGGTGTCTCTTACATTGTGCGTAAAGTGCTGAACAATGCGCGCGGCGGCGACATTATTCTGTTCCATGATTCTGTCGAAGGTCCGAGACACAGCCAGACGATCGAAGCGCTTAAGATCATCCTACCGGAACTGAAAGAGCGCGGCTATAAATTCGTGACCGTATCGCAATTGATTCAGAACACGAAGACGATTCCAGCTAAAAAATGACACATACGAAAAAGCCTTCAACCGTACCAAGCTATTCTTGGTGCGTGTTGGAGGCTTTTTGCATGGCCGCGTTACGATATTCTGTCGGCGACATCGCATAGAAGCGGCGGAATTGGCGCGAGAAATAGAGCGCGTCTTGAATGCCAACGGAAGCGGAGATTTGCTCGATGGTCAATTCGGTTCGCTCTCGAATCAGCTGCCTTCCTTTGTCGATCCGCAGCTTCAAGAGGAAGGTGACCGGAGACATATGGGTGGCCTGCTTGAAAATACGCGAAAGATAAGCGCGGTTATACCCTAAGCTCTCTGCCATATCTTCGATCGATATCGGCTGCGCGTATTGCGTTGATAAGTAGCGGATCATCTGTTTGACGGCATGCTGACTATGTTGGTCGGGCGTAATGAGCTCTTCGTTATGGTTCAGGATGTCGTGGTAAGCTGCAAAAATCTGATACAGGTAACCCGTTGCGAGCAGGTGGCTGTTCGGCTTACGACTCTGAAAAGCTTGTTGAATCTGCTGCATCGCCGACAGAATCAATGTGGAATCTGCCATATGGACCACCGATTGCCGCCTAGTAAAGCCGACATCGCGGAGAATTCGTTCGGCAGACGTCCCATCAAAAGCGACCCATCGATAGCGCCACGGATCCTCTTCGTCAGACACATAGCTGATGAGCTGCTCGGGACTGATCAGGAAGCTGTCTCCTGCCTGGAGTGTCTGCGACTGCTGCTCGATGGTGAACAGGCCGCGACCGGAAATGACGTGATGCAGCAGGTAGTAGTCATAGACTTTGGGCCCTAGCTTATGCTGGGGTTTCGTCTGACTCTCCCCAGAGAACAGCACATGAATATCACTTTGATCCTGGAAGATTGGATTGGAGGCGACAGAATAGGCATAAGCTGGAAAGGTGCGCATCGCCACGATCACCTCGGAATTAGGATAGGTATTGTTATTATTCTATCCTAAAAAGTCACATAAATCCATGTGGAAGCAACATCATTTTATATTCAAAGGCTGCATATTCCGGTATACTGAGGTTAATTCATAGAAGCAGCGGTAAAGGCGGCTATGAATCTATCCCGCGGAGAAAAGAGAAGGTGAATCCATTGTCGAATACGTTACATGAGACATTGCAGAACAGCTTTTTACAATATTATGGACCAAGCGACCAACCCATTCAGTGGTTCCATGCCCCTGGGCGCGTGAATCTGATTGGCGAGCATATTGATTACAACGGTGGATTCGTGTTCCCGGCCGCCCTGCAGTTTGGAACGACATTATGTATACGCCCGCGTGCGGATCGCAAGATCGTCATGCGTTCAACGAACTTCGATGGGGTTAGCGAAATCGCATTAGATGCGCTTCCAGCGGCGAAGTCGGATATGTGGACAGATTATCCAACGGGCGTCGTTGTGACGCTGCAGGCTGCAGGATATACCGTAACAAAGGGCTACGATATGCTCTTCCACGGAGAGATTCCGAATGGATCGGGACTTTCATCATCGGCTTCCATTGAAGTCGTGACGATGTACGCGTTGTTATCACTCGAAGGCCATAAGACGGATCGCAAAGAAATCGCAGTGCTGTCGCAGAAGGTAGAGAATCAATTCGTTGGCGTAAATTGCGGAATTATGGACCAGTTTGCAGTAGCGAATGGCCGCAAGGATCACGCGATCCTGCTGAACTGCGATACGCTTGAGGAGAAGCTTGTACCTTTCCAAGCAGGACAGTATAAGCTGGTCATCGGGAATACGAAGAAGCGTAGAGGACTGGTCGATTCCAAATACAACGAACGTCGCCAAGAGTGTGATGAGGCCGTTGCGATTCTGGCGCAGCATGTGCCGGGGCTAAAGCTGCTCTGTGAGTTGTCGAGCGAAGCATTCGAGCCGCTGGCTCATCATATTACGAATGAAACGGTGCGCAACCGTGCTCGACATGCGATTGAAGAGAATGACCGCGTCTTGAAATCGGTAGCGTATTTGACGAATGACGATCTCGTTCAATTTGGCTTATTAATGCAAGCTTCGCATGACTCGCTGCGTGACCTCTACGAAGTGAGCTGCTTCGAACTCGATGTGATGGTCGAGGAAGCGTTGAAGGTACCGGGTGTCCTTGGTTCCCGCATGACGGGGGCAGGCTTCGGCGGATGTACGGTATCGCTCGTCCACGAAGATCAAGTCGAGAAATTCATTCAACAGGTCGGCGAAGTCTATGAACAGAAGACAGGGATTCAAGGGGAATTCTACGTATGTGATGTAGGGAACGGTGTCGAGCAATTGTTGAAATAATATAGATTGACTTATCAGTAGCGAGAAGGTTGTATGAAATAGAGAGGGAGTGGATGAAAATGGCAATTTTAGTAACTGGCGGTGCAGGATATATTGGTTCACATACGGTCATGGAATTGATAGCACGTGGCGAGGACGTTGTCGTGGTCGATAATTTATATCAAGGACATCGCGGCGCGGTACGCGGCGGCAAGCTCTATGAAGGGGATATTCGCGATCGCAATTTCCTGGATCAAGTATTTCGTGAGAATAGCATTGATGCCGTGATTCATTTTGCAGCGAACTCATTGGTCGGCGAGAGTATGCAGAACCCAGGCAAATACTATGACAATAATGTCTATGGTACGCTGTGCCTGCTTGAATCGATGAATGCATTCGGCGTGAAAAACATCGTATTCTCCTCAACGGCTGCGACCTACGGTGAGCCGGAGAAGGTGCCGATTGAAGAGACGGACCGTACGGAACCGACGAATGCGTATGGTGAGACAAAGCTGGTCATGGAACGGATGATGCGTTGGTTCGATACAGCGCACAGCATGAAGTATGTATCACTTCGCTACTTTAATGCCGCTGGGGCGCATGAGAGTGGTCTGATCGGTGAAGATCATCAACCTGAATCCCATTTGATCCCTCTTGTATTGCAGACGGCGCTGAAGCAGCGTGAATTTATCGCTGTATTCGGCGAAGATTATCCTACGCCTGACGGTACATGTATTCGCGATTATATTCATGTAACAGATCTTGCGGACGCACATATACGTGCGGTGCAATATTTGCGCAGTGGCGGCGACAGCAATATCTTCAACCTAGGCAGCGGGAACGGCTTCTCCGTTCGTGAAGTGATTGAGACAGCGAAGCAGGTAACGGGACTCGATATTCCAGTACGGATGCAGGAGCGACGTGCGGGGGATCCTGCCGTATTAATTGCTTCTTCGGCGAAAGCAAGACAAGTGCTCGGGTGGAATCCGACGCGTGAACGACTGGATCAAATTATTGAATCCGCTTGGAACTGGCATCGTCAGCATCCGAATGGCTACGAGGAGTAAGATGATGATGACGCAGACGGAGAACCTTGTACAATCACCATCCGATCAGGCGTTGATTGCGATTGAACGTCTTGTTCAGTTCGCAGCGCACAAGCAGATGATCGCTGACGAGGATGTGAACTACGCACGTAATTTACTGCTGGATCTGTTTCAATTTCAAGCACCTTACGCGGGTGATTGGAATGCAGATGAAGCGCCTGCGGAGGAACCACATGCCATTTTAGCGCAGCTCATTGATTATGGCTTTGCTATTGGGCTCATGCCGGATCGGAATACAACATATGCAGATCTACTCGATGCAAAAATCATGGGACTCCTGATGCCAAGACCTTCGGATGTAGTGCGGAAATTCCGAGAAACGGCGAAGACACAAGGTGTGGAGACCGCTACGACGGACTTCTACAATTTATGTATTGATTCGAATTATATTCAGATGGAACGGATTCGCAAGAATAGCTATTGGCGGCACCCTTCGGACTATGGCGATATCGAGATGACAATTAATCTATCTAAGCCGGAGAAGAACCCGCAAGAGATTGCGATGGCGCTGAAGGCCGCGCCTTCCCATTATCCGAAATGTCTGCTGTGCGCGGAGAACGTGGGGTACGCAGGCCGGTTGAACCATCCCGCACGTCAGAATTTACGAGTGATTCCGGTTGAACTGACGCAAGAGGCGTGGTTCTTCCAATACTCTCCATATGTGTACTATAATGAACACTGTATCGTGTTCCACAGTGAACATGTGCCGATGAAATTAACGCATGAGACGTTCGCTCGTCTCGTTGATTTCGTGGATCAATTCCCGCATTATTTCGTCGGAACGAATGCGGACCTGCCGATTGTAGGCGGTTCGATTCTGACGCATGACCATTTCCAAGGCGGACGGCATACGTTCCCGATTGAGCTCTCCTCAATCGAGACGGGATTCTCGCACAATGCTCATCCGGACGTTCAAATTCATCGCGTGAAATGGCCGATGTCCGTGCTTCGTGTAACGAGCAAGAAGCGGGAAGCGCTGCTGCGTGTCGCAGGCGAAGTCTATGATGCTTGGAAAGCTTACAGCGATGAAGCTGCGAATGTACTCGCCTATACGGATCGTGACGGTCAGCTTGTCCCGCACAACACGGTAACGCCGATCGTTCGCTATAATGCGAAAGGCGAATACGAGATGGATCTCGTGCTTCGCAACAATCGGACGGACGCGGATCATCCGGAAGGCATCTATCATCCGCATCGTCACTTGCATCATATTAAGAAAGAGAACATCGGACTCATTGAAGTCATGGGTGTTGCCATTCTACCTGGTCGTCTAAAATCGCAGCTGGAGCAAATTGCGCAAATTCTGTGCGGAGAGTTGCCTTGGACGCCTGGGGAGGCTCAGGACCGCTATGCCGGCCTAGCTGAGCATATCCCTTGGGTAGAACAGCTCCTTGCTGCACACGGACAGTTGTCATCCAAGGATGATGCGGTGCGTATCGTTGAACAGGAAGTTGGCGATAAATTCGTCGAAATTTTATCGTGTGCGGGCGTGTACAAGAGAACGGAGCAAGGGATTGCCGCGTTCGATCGCTTCGTTCACAGCATGGGTTGGAAGGAGACGCTGGAAGGATGAGTACAATACAATACCAACAAGTTGATCATGAGGTATGGGGATCGTGTCTGGAGATCGTGAACGAAGATGTTCGGCTTCTTGTGACGTTGAATTATGGTCCTCGCATTATTCATTGCGGTCTCGTAGACGGCAAGAACCTATTCTTCGAAGATCCGAATAATAAGTATCATGAGGAAAATGGATTTCGCTTGTGCGGCGGTCATCGGTTCTGGCTAAGTCCGGAGGTTTATCCGGATACCTATGAGCCTGCCTTATCGCCAGTGGCTTGGATACAGACCGAAGCAGGACTCGTCTTCACATCCGCTGTCGATCAAGTGACATCGACGCAGAAGGAGATCGTGATTTCGTTCATGGACAACCGTGTCCATGTCAGACATCGGGTGACGAATGTCGGCGAGAAGGCGGTCGAGCACGCGCCGTGGGCCTTGTCGATGATGGCACCGGGTGGGACGGCATTGGTGCCGCAGCCGGATATGTATGCTGATCTGCTCCCGAATCGCAAGTTAATCATATGGCCATATACGGATATGTCCGATCCTCGTGTTCACTGGGGCAAAGAAGTAATCACCGTTGCACAGCGCAGCGATACGTTACCGTTCAAATTCGGGATGAATCAAGTGAAGCAGTGGGCTGCTTATTATAACGACGGGGTTCTCTTCCAGAAAACATTCGAGCATCGCGAAGGGGCGAACTACCCGGATTTCGGTTGTTCTTTTGAATTATATACGAATGAGGATTTCTTGGAACTGGAGACGCTTGGGCCTTTGGTCACGATCCAGCCGAACGAATCGATCCAGCATGATGAATGGTGGACGATTACACGCAGCGACAGTATTGTCGATAGTATGAAACAATTACCTTTCTGAGCTCAGCTCAGAAAGGTTTTTCTTTATTTGAACTGGAAATTATCTTATAATAGGTGAATTGTCATTACCGTAGTAGGGGGATCAACGTGGAGTCGTCCAATCATTTCGAAGATACGAATAAACAACAAGAAGAACGTGAAATATTATTGCATCAATTGCATGACATGATGGAGGTTATTCTGCAGAAGAATTCACCAGACCGCCATTACCTTCGTGATGTGGAGCACCTGGGCGCGGGATCCATGTATGTATTAAATGCCTTGTATCAGAAAGGGGTCTGCCGTGCTTCGGATATTGCACACAGCCTCGAGATTACATCCGGTGCTGTAACAGGGCTGACTGACAAGCTTCTCTACATGGGATTGATTCACCGGGAACGTTCCGAAGAGGACCGTCGTGTCGTTCTGCTGTCCTTGAGTGATCAAGGCCGTGAGACGTATATGCGACTGCGGAATGCGCGTTCCGAGCGTTTGAAGGCTGCTTTTTCAGGGGTCGGGACCGACGAAATCGAATGTCTGCATCAAATTTTATCCAAAATAAAAAATCAATAATGACTTATTATAGAGGAAAGTCTTTCCAAGCCTGCAGAACTATGCGAAAATAGGGGTAGGAATACCTACAAATCCTATAGATGCAGGGAGGAATTAAATATGTCTCAAGAACGTCCATTTGATTTTGAAACACTTGCAATTCATGCCGGTCAAGAAGTTGATCCGACAACATTATCACGTGCTGTACCGCTCTATCAGACAACTTCCTACGCTTTTCGTGACACCGATCATGCTGCGAATTTATTCGCATTGAAGGAATTCGGCAACATTTATACACGGTTAATGAATCCGACGACAGATGTGTTCGAGAAGCGCGTCGCAGCGCTCGAAGGTGGTCCGGCGGCGCTCGCAACGGCATCGGGTCAAGCTGCAATCACATTCTCGATCCTGAATATCGCGGGTGCGGGCGATGAGATTGTATCTGCTTCAACATTGTACGGTGGAACTTATAATTTATTCTCAACAACGCTCGCGAAACTTGGCATCAAAGTGCATTTTGTCGATTCCAGCGATCCAGAGAATTTCCGTGCAGCGATTACCGACAAGACGAAGGCGCTCTATGCCGAGACGATTGGAAATCCGAAGGGCGATGTGCTGGATATCGCCGCGGTAGCAGCGATTGCACACGAACACGGTATTCCTCTCATTGTCGATAATACGTTCCCAAGCCCGTATTTGCTTCGCCCATTGGAGCATGGCGCAGATATCGTCGTTCATTCCGCGACGAAGTTTATTGGCGGACACGGTACATCGATTGGCGGCGTGATCGTCGACGGTGGGAAATTCGATTGGAAAGCAAGCGGGAAGTTCCCGGGATTAACGGAACCGGATCCAAGCTACCATGGCGTAGTCTATGCCGATGCAGTCGGCCCGATCGCGTATATTATCAAGGCGCGCGTGCAGTTGCTTCGGGATATGGGTGCGACGTTGTCGCCATTTAACGCATTTATGCTGCTGCAAGGGCTTGAGACGCTGCATTTGCGGATGGAGCGACACAGCTCGAATGCGCTGCAGGTAGCTCAGTTCCTCGAAGCACATGAAGCGGTGGAGTGGGTGAACTATGCGGGTCTTCCGAGCCACGATTCCTACGCACTAGCGCAGAAGTATTTGCCGAAGGGCCAAGGAGCCATTATGACCTTTGGAATCAAAGGTGGCCTAGAGGCAGGACGTAAGCTGATCAATAACGTGAAGCTGTTCTCGCATCTTGCCAATGTCGGTGATTCGAAGTCGCTCATTATCCATCCTGCGAGCACAACGCATCAGCAGTTGGATGAAGAGGAGCAAATTTCCGCAGGCGTTCACCCGGGCATGATTCGGGTGTCGATCGGTACGGAATCGATTCAAGATATTTTGCATGACTTGGGGCAAGCGATTGCAGCAAGCCAAGCGTAAAGATGATCAGCAAAGGGGCCGCCAGGCTCCTTTTTTTATAATTAGAAGAAGATCAGCGCACAGTGGTATACTAGGGTAGACGATAAAGATCTTAATGGATCGCATGAGGAGGATACGTATGCAACCCTTTCAATTTCATAATCCAACACGACTGATTTTTGGTGAAGACCAAGTTCTGATGCTCACACAGGAAATTCCGAAGTATGGTTCGCGTGTATTGCTGCTCTATGGCGGCGGAAGTATTAAACGGAACGGCCTCTATGAACAGGTATTGCTGCAATTAGAAGCCGTTAGTGCCTATGTTGTTGAACTAGGCGGCGTTGAACCGAATCCGCGGCTGTCTACGGTACATAAAGGTGTCGAGATATGCAAAAAAGAACAGATTGACTTGATTCTGGCGGTCGGCGGCGGGAGTGTCATTGACTGTGCCAAAGCGATCGCTGTTGGCGCCAAGTATGAAGGTGATGTATGGGATTTCATAACCCATCAGGCGGTTCCGCAAGATGCACTTCCAATCGGAACGGTGTTAACAATCGCGGCGACAGGCTCCGAGATGAACGGGGGTTCTGTCATTACGAATTGGGAGACACAGGAGAAGCTCGGTTGGGGCACGCCACTCGTGAATCCGAAGTTCTCGATTCTAGATCCGAACTATACGAAGTCATTGCCTCGGGATCAGACGATTTATGGCATGGTCGACATGATGTCGCATGTATTCGAGCATTATTTCCATCACGAGCCGAATACACGGTTGCAGGACGGCTTCTGTGAGGCATTGCTGCGCACAGTCATCGAGACTGCGCCAAAGCTGCTCGAAGATCTGCAGAGCTATGAGCATCGTTCGACGATTCTGTATTGCGGTACGATGGCGCTGAATGGCGTGCTAAATATGGGTTATAACGGAGACTGGGCAACGCATAACATCGAGCATGCGGTGTCGGCCGTATACGATATTCCGCATGGCGGCGGACTTGCGATTCTGTTCCCGAACTGGATGAAGCACGTCTTGGATGAGAATGTGGGACGCTTCAAGCAGTTGGCGGTGAACGTATTCGGGATTGATCCTGCAGGCAAGAACGACCGTGATGTGGCACTCGAAGGAATTGAGGCGCTTCGCAGCTTCTGGACTTCGATTGATGCGCCAAGCCGATTAGCGGATTACGATATCGATGATTCCAAGCTCGAAGTCATGGCGGATAAAGCGATGAAATTCGGTCCGTTCGGTAACTTCAAGAAGTTGGAGCATGCAGATGTGCTTGCGATTTACCGCGCATCTTTGTAGGATCGTGTGAGCTTGTCAGGAAATGAAGAGATGAAGACGCAGTGCACGGGGGTGTCCCCGTGCACTGCGTTTTTTCACATTTTATGAAACAATTTCCTATTATTTGCGTAATACATATATATCGGATCCGATCCGGATGAAGGAGGTGTGAAATGGTCGCATTTTATTGGGGCTGTCTAGCATTTGGCGCGTTATTTGCACTCATAAGTGTTGTCTTGGGGGATATTCTTAGCAGTGCGTTTGATGGCTTGCTTGACTTCTTATCGATTGACTTCTTACAGCCGATGGTGATCGCTACGGCGATAACGACCCTTGGTGGTGCGGGAATTCTACTCACGAAGTATTCAACATTTTCGGCTCTAATCTGTCTAGGATTGGCTATCGTGATCGCATTATTGTTAGCGGTTGCCGTATTCTTCGCATATGTGAAGCCGATGCAGAACAGTGAGAATTCAACAGGTTTCTCGATTCAAGATTTACAGGGTAAGATCGGTCAAGTCACAGTCGCCATCCCATCCAGCGGATTTGGTGAAGTATTAGTCCGAATCGGAGCAGGGCATACGAATCAGATTGCAGCGAGCTTCGATGCGGTGAACATTGCGGATGGCAGCCAGGTGGTTGTGGTCGAAATCCGTGAAGGTGTTGCTTATGTATCCCCACTAACCCTCTAAGATAGGAGAGATTACATGTCAGAAATTCCAGATTTCCTCGTCATTCCAGGTATTGTGATTGCTGTCATTATTGTTCTTGGTCTAGCTTTCTGGGCGCGTTACAAAACGGTAGGTCCGGACAAAGCCATGCTCGTTACAGGTTCTTTTCTAGGCGGTGGGTCTACGATCTCGGTGGATGAATCCGGCCGCAAAATCAAAATCGTTCGCGGCGGCGGCGCATTTATTTGGCCGATTTTCCAACAGTCTCAATACATATCCTTACTCTCGCATAAGCTCGATGTCTCCACACCGGAAGTCTATACCGAGCAAGGGGTTCCGGTCATTGCAGACGGGGTTGCGATTATTAAAGTCGGCGGTACGGTCGAAGACGTAGCGACGGCAGCGGAGCAGTTCATCGGCAAGCCGATTGAAGCGTTGAAAGGTGAAGCGCAAGAGGTGCTCGAAGGCCATCTGCGTGCGATCCTTGGTTCGATGACGGTCGAAGAGGTATATCGTAACCGCGATAAGTTCGCACAGGAAGTGCAGGGCGTCGCGGCGCGTGATTTGAAGAAGATGGGTCTGCAGATCGTGTCGTTCACCATTAAGGATGTACGCGATAAGCAAGGGTACCTGGATGCGCTAGGGAAACCTAGAATTGCAGCGGTGAAGCGGGATGCGGAGATCGCTGAAGCGGAAGCGGTCAGGGATGCGCGGATTCAGAAAGCAAAAGCTGAAGAAGAAGGACAGAAAGCCGAGCTTATTCGGGATACAAATATTGCGGAAGCCGGGAAAGAAAAAGAGCTGAAAGTGGCATCCTTTAAGAAGGAGCAGGATACAGCGAAGGCGGAGGCCGACCAAGCGTATCAGATTCAAGAAGCCAAAGCGAAGCAGCTGATGGTAGAGGAGCAGATGAAAGTCGAGCTCGTGCGGAAAGATCGAGAAATCGATCTGCAAGAGAAGGAAATCCTCGTTCGGCAGAAGCAATATGATGCAGAAGTGAAGAAGAAAGCCGATGCCGATAAATATGCGGTAGAACAAGCGGCGGAAGCGGATAAGGCGCGTAAAATGCGTGAAGCGGAGGCGTTGCAGTATTCGATCGAGGCGCAAGCGAAGGCGAATGCCGAGCAGAAGCGTCTGGAAGGGTTGGCAATTGCGGATGCGGAACGTGCGAAAGGTACAGCGGATGCTGAAGTAATTCGTCTTCGCGGTCTTGCTGAGGCGGAAGCAAAAGAGAAGCTGGCAGAAGCGTTCCAAAAATTCGGTGAGGCGGCTGTCCTCGATATAATCGTGAAAATGCTCCCTGAGCTCGCTGGTAAAATCGCTGAGCCGATCTCGTCGATCGATAAGCTTACGGTTGTGGATACGGGGAATGGCGATGGCGCTGCACGTGTGAGCAACTATGTGACGCAGCTGATGGCGACTGCGCCGGAAATGCTCAAGAGCGTATCCGGCATTGATGTGGAATCACTCATCAAAGGCATGACCTCGAAGGTTGGTCAACAGAAGGTATCGAATGAAATCGCCGCGACGTCATCAGCACCAGATGCTCTAGCTGCACTGGTTGCCGGGCAGAAGCCAAAAGTGCAAGAATCGAATGAGTAATTCCTGGATGAATTGACATCCTATGGTGAGGAGGTGATTTCCTTGCCACATAACAAATCGCAGAAAATCAACAATCAGAACAACAAGTCGCGCATGAAGGAAGAAGCCGTGACACCAAGCACAGAGAAGACGTCTCATCGTTCCCCGAGCTTGAACAACATATCCAAGCAGGACTCTTAAATGAACAGAGCCATCTCCAACGGGAGATGGCTTTGTTGTGTTTGGTGAGGTGGGCGGCGTAGAGTGCGTATGCGGAGGCGTGAGCGAGAAATGATGTGTGTAGGCGGAACTGTCGCACGTTGCGGAAGGTGGGCGAGATCATGGGCCGCCGCCCCCCGTCTTACGAATCGTGGAACGCTTATTTAGGCGAAAATGCGAATATTTTTGCGCTAACGAATCGTAGCATCGCTATTCGTGCTCATTTGTACGAAATCAGATGATTTGAGAGCAAATAGCGTTCGTGAAGTTCGTTAGAAAATAAAATCGCTTTATTTCGAGCAAATAAGGCTTGCTGGGTTCGTTAGCGAGGCGCGGGTTGATGAGGTTGAGCTGCGAACTATACGCTGTGTTCGGCTATCGAGTCGCCCCGTTTGCCCATGTCACGAGCGCTTTCCCGCAAGACGTTTCTGTCTATCCTTCGTATTCCAAGCGAGCACGGTGCTGACGAGCAAAATTGCGATCAGAAGATACACAGCGGGGAGCCAAGAGGCGCCGTCACCCTTGATCCATTGCATCGCCGCGATGACGAGTACGCCGCCCAGATTGCCAGCCAGCATCATCAGCCCCGTCGCTTCGCCGGCATGCTGCTCCCCTGCAATCTCTTCGGTCATCGACAGGAGCAGAGCGTACCCCGGCAGGAACATGAAGCCAAGGAAGCCGCTGACCAATAGCAGGGCCCCCATGTTCCCTGTTGTACATAGCGGATACGTCAGCAGCAGCGCTACCGCGCAGCAGACAATGAGCAAGGGCTTGCGCCGTCGATAGCGATCCGAGAGGGCGGGAATGATCGCAGCGCCGATCATCCCGCAGATAATGAGCATGCCGCCGACGAGTCCGGCTTGTTCCGCGTCCACGCCATACGGCTTCAAGATCGGCTCGAGCCAAGACGTAACGCCGTTGAAGAAGCCGAGCGCGAGGAAGGCGATGATGCAGACGAGCAGCAGCTGCCGATTGCGAAGCAGCGGGAGAAGGTCTCTCCAGCGCACGGCACTCACCGCTTGCTGTTGATTCCCCTTAGGATTCGGATGCGCGACGAGCCAGAAGAAGAACGCAGCCAATACCGTGAGCCCAGCGAAGATGATCATCGCAACTTGCAGATTCGTTGCTGTCACGAGGATCGGCGTAGCAGCGAGCGCGATTGCCATGCCTGCGAACATGCCTACCGTTCCGAGTCCCGTCGCCATGGCTTGGCGATCGCGCGGGAACCAGTCTGCGACCAGCTTGGTGATCCCATTCATGACATACGGCTGACCGATCGCAATACCAATATGCCCGATGACGAGGAAGATGAACTGCTGGTCGAATACCCGAACGCAGGCGAAGATCGCCATCAGCCATCCACCGAGTCCAACCCCGAATCGATAGCCCCTTCGGTCGATGATAATCCCCGCATGAACAGATAAGAGAACATAGAGCAGCGGGAAAACCATTAATAATAAGTTCATGCTGTCTTCCGATACGTGGTAGCGTTCCTCCAGCGTCGTGATGAGCGGCGCGAAGTTCAGCCACAGCAACTGACTCATGCCGGCTAGCAGTGTGAAGCTGAGCAGAACCGTCCAACGATTGGTGATAGTTCGCCCTCCCTGATGATCCCCTCGTTTCAAAACGCATTCCTCCTTCGATACGAGATTCGCGCACAATGCTATACACGCACGATTATATTAATTTTTCCGATGGCTTATTCCTCGCGTGGACCAACATTCTCTCATAGCCTGCTAGAATTCGGCATATAAGATGGGAGCGGGTTGTTTCATACTAGCCCAGTTCAATCATCGAACGAAAGGGTGAAGTGCGATGAGTGTGCTTCGATTAACGATGGCACAGGCGTTGCTCAAGTTCCTCGATCAGCAGTACGTGGAGCGCGACGGGCAAGAGAGGAAATTTGTAAGAGGCGTGATGGGCATCTTCGGTCACGGGAACGTGCTTGGCCTAGGCGAGGCGTTAGAGCAGGAGGTGAGAGATCTTCAATTCATCCAAGGCAAAAATGAGCAAGGCATGGCGCATGCCGCGATCGCCTATGCGAAGCAGAAGAATCGGCTCGAAATCTTCGCTTGTACATCATCCATTGGCCCGGGTGCGTTGAACATGGTGACGGCTGCGGCGACGGCAACGGTGAATCGGATTCCGGTGCTGCTGCTACCAGGGGATATCTTTGCTTGCCGGCAACCAGATCCCGTGCTGCAGCAGATTGAGCATCCAATGGACTACACGATATCGGCGAACGATGCATTCAAGCCGGTCAGCAAGTATTGGGATCGGATCACGCGGCCGGAGCAATTGATGAGCGCAATGATGCAGGCCATGCGCGTGTTGACCGACCCCGCGGAGACAGGAGCCGTTACGATCTGCTTGCCGCAGGATGTACAGACGGAAGCTTACGACTATCCGGAGCATTTTTTCGCAAAAAGAGTGCACGTGGTCGATCGGACGCCGCCAAGCCGAACGGCTTGCGATAAGGCAGTGCAAGTCATCGCGCGGAAAAAGAAGCCGATGATCATCGCAGGCGGCGGTGTTCACTACGCTGAGGCTTATCAGCCATTGTTGCAATTCGCGGAGAGCTTCGGCATTCCGATCGCCGAGACACAAGCCGGTAAAAGCGCCGTTCCATGGCACCATCCGCTCTACCTTGGTGGGATTGGAACGACGGGATCGCTGGCTGCGAATCGATATGCGAAGGAAGCGGATGTCATCATCTGTGTCGGAACACGATTAGGCGATTTCGCGACGGCGTCCAAGTCAGCATTTCAGCATCCAGACGTGGAATGGGTGCATCTTAATATCAACAATTTCGACGCAGATAAGATACATGGCGTCAAAGTGGTAGCCGATGCGGCAGAAGCGCTGACAGCTCTTACTGTATCTCTTACCTCTATCGGCTACGAGGCTGCTTGCGATATGACTGCGTTATCGGACCTAAAAGAGGAATGGGAGCGGGAAGTAGACCGCCTCTATGCACAGGAATTGACACAAGGCCTATCCCAGACGCGAGTACTCGGTGAGATCAACCGATTCATGGACGGCAGCGAAGTGATCGTAGCGGCGGCAGGCAGTCTGCCGGGAGATTTGCATCGATTATGGCGCGCCGAACGTCCAAAATCCTATCATATGGAATACGGCTTCTCCTGTATGGGGTATGAAGTCGCAGGTGCGTTCGGGGCGAAGCTGGCGGCGCCGGATCAAGAGGTGTATGCCATCATCGGTGACGGCAGTTATCTCATGCTCCATTCGGAGCTCGTGACGAGTCTGCAAGAAGGCGTGAAGATAACCGTAATTCTGTTGGACAATCACGGATTCCAGTGCATTCACAATTTGCAGAAGGAGCACGGCAGCGATGGATTCGGCAATGAGTTCCGGTATCGGAACAACGAGACAGGCAGGCTCACGGGCGATTACGTAGCGATTGATTACGCTGCCCATGCAAGAAGTATGGGTGTTGCAGCATACAGTGCCGAGAATATCGATCAGCTGAGGGAAGCGCTCCAACAAGCCAAGCAAGAGAAGCGATCAACCCTCATCGCGGTTCAAGTGGTGCCGGGCACAAACTCAGGCGGCTATGAATCGTGGTGGAGAGTCGATGTGCCGGAGGTTTCGTCGAGCGAGAAGGTCCAGCACGCACACCAACTGATGCGAGAAAGAACGGATCGCGCATTAAAAATCTAAGGAGAGGGGCAAATGACATGCCTAATTTACTCCAACGAGGCAGCCAGCCAAATGCCTCAGGGAATACGTTGACGATTACACCGCAGTCGGCGGGCTGGCAGTATGTCGGATTTCAAGTTTATCAGCTAAGCGCGGAGCAGACTTTGAGCCAAGAGACCGGGGAGAACGAGATATGTATTGTCGTGTTGAGCGGCATCGCGAATGTCCTTACACGGGAGCAGCAATACCACCGGATCGGCCGCCGGATGAGCGTGTTTGAGCAGATTCCGCCTTATGCCGTCTATGTGCCGGCAAGCGATCTGGTTCAGTTTGAAGCGTTGACGGAGCTCGTCATCGCGATTTGTTCTGCGCCTGCCGAAGGAAGATTGCCAGCACGCCTGATTACCCCGGATCAGATTGGAGTTGAAGCGAGAGGGAATGGGACGACGGCACGCACGATCCATAATATTCTACCGGAGCAGGAGGAAGCGGAACGATTGCTCGTCGTCGAAGTGTTCACCCCGGCCGGACACTGGTCCAGCTATCCGCCGCATAAGCATGATCAGGATCGTCTGCCCTACGAATCGCAGCTGGAGGAGACGTATTATTACAACATTGCGCCAGTCGATGGGTTCGCCATACAGCGCGTATACACAGACGATCTGTCGCTCAATGAGACCCTCGTCGTGCATGATGGCGATGCAGTCTTGGTGCCGCGCGGGTATCACCCGGTTGCAGCGCCCCCGGGGTATGACGTCTATTATTTGAATGTGATGGCGGGGCCAGTACGTACTTGGAGGTTCCATAATGATCCGAAGCATGCATGGCTCATGAAACCTAGCAAGGAGGTGCCGACGAATGCGTCTAATATCATTCCAGAATGACAGATCGCTGGATATGATCGGCTTAGGTCGATTGTGCATCGACTTGAATGCGAACGAGATTCACCGTCCGCTGGAGGAGACGGTCACCTTCACGAAATATGTCGGGGGTTCACCGGCGAACATTACGATTGCGATGGCGCGGCTCGGGATGAATACCGGATTTATCGGCAAAGTCTCGGATGATGCCCATGGACGTTTTATCGTCCACTATTTGCAGAAGAACAAGATAAACACCGACGGTATTACCGTGGATCAGACCGGCGCCGTGACGGGGCTGGCCTTTACCGAGATTAAGTCGCCGACGGACTGCAGCATCCTCATGTATCGTGACCATGCAGCAGATTTGAAGCTGGCGCCAGCGGATGTGAGCGAAGCGTATATTCGTGAGGCCAAAGCCTTGCTCGTCTCCGGGACCGCGCTGGCGCAGAGTCCTTCGCGCGAAGCGGTGTTCAAGGCGATCCACTTCGCCCAGAAGCACGACGTCGTCATCATCTTCGATATCGATTACCGTCCCTACACGTGGACTTCGAAGGAGGAGACGGGGATCTATTACCGGCTTGTTGCGGAGAAATCGAATGTCATCATCGGCGGACGCGATGAATTTGACCTGATCGAAGCACTCGATGGCCCGCTGCGCCAAGATGACCAAGCGACTGCAAACCAGTGGTTCGAACATCAAGCGCAGATCGTCGTCGTCAAACGGGGGGGAGACGGTTCCATCGCATGGACTGCAGACGGGGACGTGTCGGAAGGCGTCGTCTTCCCAGCGCAGGTGTTCAAGACGTTCGGCGCAGGCGATTCCTTCGCTGGTGCGTTTATCTACGGTCTGATGCAAGGCTGGGACATCGGCCGATGCCAGCAGTTCGGCAGCGCAGCTGCTTCGATCGTCGTATCGAGCCACAGTTGTTCCGATGCGATGCCGACGGCGGAGCAGATTCAAGCCCGCATTGATCGCTATATGCAGCAGGGAATATAAGGGGGAGAAGCGATATGAGTCAATCAACATTTTTGATAGCAGCGCATACTGGCTCGGGCAGTGCACCGGACAACACGATGGCATCCTTCTTGGAAGGCATTCGCTGCGGTGCCGATATTGTCGAAGTCGATGTTCGTGCGACGAAGGACGGCATGGCGATATTGCTTCATGATGATTCACCGCTGCTTCAGGCGTATTCTTACGAGCAGTTGAACACGCCGGCGATACGTATGCAGCTGGATGCCATCTATGCTCACCATGAGATCGTCCGGCTGGAAGAGATCTTTGCCATAGCAAAGCAGTATCCGGTGCGATTGAATCTGGATCTGAAGGACCAGCGCAGCCTGGAGCCGGCTTTTGCCGCGATCGAGCGCGCGCAAGCTTTTGACCGCGTATATTTGACAGGTTGTACAGAAGGGATGACCCAGCGCCACCCGCAACTTGGCGTGTTGATGAATACGCCGGATTTTTTGACAGAGGAAGAAGTGGAGAATTATGACGTATTTGCTGATGAGATCTGTGCGAGAGCACGGGAGGAAGGGTACACGGGGCTGAACATGGCATTCTACACCTGCCGAGAGGCAATGGTGGAACGCGCGCATGCGTGTGGGCTCGTGGTCTGGGTGTATACGGTGAACGACCCTTACGAGATGGCGGAATATATCGCCATGGGCGTCGATGCGATCACGACGAGGAACGTCTCTTCACTGCTAGGCCTCAAATGAAGGCGCTTTAAATTTTTTTCGTCAAATATGGTATCGATTCCAGAAAAACTGAATATGGCTTAATAAGCAGGTTGTTTGGCCTCCAAACACCTCAAGAGATGTTGTCCTTACAAAACATTAAGTCATACTTGACGCTGCGTTAATACTTCGTCGGTATCATTAGCATCAAACCGCACGGAAGGAGTTGAACTGGCAGGCTTCGAATCAGGCCCATTGTATACCATCCACTAACTCATGAGAAGGTGATTGATCATCCATGGAGACACACGTGACCCCATCGGTTAACACTTCGAAGAGATCCAGACTATGGCGTAACATCCTACTGCACAAGTACCTCTACCTCATGCTGCTGCCTTGCCTCGTATTTTTTATAATATTTTCCTACATTCCGATGACCGGCATCATACTGGCATTCAAAGAATACAAGTTCAACGCGGGGATCCTCGGAAGCCCATGGGCGGGCTTCAAATATTTCGAACGGTTCTTCAATGACTATCAGAGCGGCATGCTCATCAAGAACACCCTCATTATCTCCTGCATGAAGCTCTTCATCGGTCTGCCGTTCCCCATCCTTCTCGCGCTGATGTTCAACGAAGTGAAGAACCGCTACTTCCGCAATATCGCACAGAGCATCTCGTATTTGCCTCATTTCTTATCCTGGGTCGTCGTTGTCGGATTGACGCAGCGCCTCTTGGCACCGGATAACGGCCTATTGAATCAGATCGTCGGTTTCTTCGGCGGCGACAGCAGCGTCTTCTACATGATGGAACCCCATTATTTCTACCAAATCATGTTCGGCAGTCACATCTGGAAGTCCGTCGGGTGGGATTCGATTATCTATCTGGCAGCGATTGCAGGCGTGAACCCGGATATGTATGAAGCGGCGAAAATGGATGGGGCGAGCAGAACCCGCGAAATATGGCATATCACACTTCCTTCGATCCAGCCAACCATTCTCATTCTGTTTATTTTATCACTCGGAAATATCTTATCTGCGGGGTTCGATCAACTGTATCTCTTGCGAACACCGGGGAACATGCATCTAGCCGAGATTCTGGATACGTACGTCATTCGGGTCGGACTGCAAGGCGGGCAATATGGATATGCGACAGCCGTCGGTCTTATGCAAGGGTTGATCGGATTAATACTCGTCGTAGCAGCAAATCGGATTTCTAAGAAGGTATCAGACACGTCATTATGGTAGCGATTCCAGACGGAAGACTAAACCAATGAAAAGAGGGATGATGAAATGCTTAGAAAGAACACATGGGTTCGCTTGCTAACGATTCCGCTCATCTTGACGCTGCTCCTCGCGGGTTGTACGGGGAATGACAAAGGCACGGACAACAAGACGGCACAACCTGAAAGCAACCAGACGGATCAAGGAACGAATAACGGATCAACCGACAGCGGCAAACCTGCGACATGGATCGCGGACCGCAAGGTGAAAGGGCTTGTCTTCATGGGTACGGACGATTACACGGAAGATATGAACCCGGAGATCAAGGCGAAGTTGAAGGAACTGACAGGTATTGACCTTGAGGTTGAGATTATGGTCGCGGACCACTCCATCGACGGGCTCATCGCGGGGCTGGCCTCGAATGACCTACCGGATTTCATTACGTTCTACCTGAACAACAGCGGACGTCCGGAAATGCCCGTCATTTTAAAAGCAGCCCGGGAAGAGATGTTCACGGATCTGGCGCCGCTGATGAAGGATACGAAGGTGTACAGCAAATATTTGCAGGACGACTATCTGCCGCTCGATACGAGATACGGGGTTATGTTCCGGCCTGAATTCAACGGCTCGACGTATTTCATCCATATGAACGTCGCTCGGCAAGGCGGTTATGCGACGCGGAAATATGCGGGCGGACCGTACATTCGTAAAGATATCGCGGATGCGCTCGGCGTAGATCCTCGTACGATCAATACAACGGAGAAGCTATATGAGCTGGCGAAGAAGATCAAGGCCGGCAACTTCAAGGATAACAACGGCAAAGATGTCGTGCCGATCGGGCCGAACTATTGGGGTGGGCAAGAGATCGGCGTCCTCTTCAATGATCTGGAATGGGGCAGCGACGACCAACGGATCAAGAAGGATGCTTCCGGCACCATTTTGCATGAGAGCCAGACTCCGTATGCGCTTAAAAAAGTGGAGTACATCCAAAAGCTGCTCAAGGAAAAGCTTATCCATCCGGAGTTCTTCACCATGGACGAAAGCCGTGCAACGGAAGGGGCATTGAACGGAACATGGGCGATTATCGGCAATGCGCACAACTACCAAGAATTTAACCGCGATATGCATTACTTGCCGCTAGGACCAATCGACTTCGTCGATCGTCCGTATCAGATGCAGGTGGATTTCAAATCCGGTTATTCCGGCTGGGCGATTCCAACCACGACAAAGAATCCAGAAGACATTATGAAGTTGGCGGATTTCCTGGCAAGCCGCGAAGGCAAGCTGCTATGGCAGTATGGACTCGAAGGTCGCGATTATACGCTGGATGCGAAGGGCAATCCGCTTGCGAAGAAGGAAGTTATCGATCTGAAAGTCAGCAATCCGGAAGAAGCCAAGAAGCTGGGATTCGCTGGCGTAGGCAACTCGTGGGGTGAACTGCTCGGTGGTACGGATACCGATCGGATGGCGGACTTCGGAGAGATGGAGTACGGCGATGCTGTTGCGCCTGAAGTGAACGCTGGAGCGCTCAAGATTGCCGATTACTGGGGTTGGGAAGAGAAGCGCAAGAACGCTAAGATCGTCGACGGCTATACCCCGCTGTCCTTCATCGGCGAGTTCGAGCACGGCACTGAATTGAAGGCAGCGTTTGAAAATTACGATGACAGTCTCATTCGGGCGTACTATGCGAAGAACATGGACGAAGCGAAGAAAATCCTCGATTCAGCCTCCAAACAACTAGAAGCAACTGGCTTACAGCAATTTTTGGAATTGCTCAAGACCAAAGATGCGGATCCGAAGACACATGTGAAGTTATAATCCATTTGGCAGCTAAAGGGGTCGGCTTGAACCCGTTTCTAATGCACCGAACCGGCCCCATTCTTTTCACCTCTCAAGTAAAGGAGGAGACCGAGGTTGAGGACGTTCTACAAGACATCCTTCGGGGAAAAAGTATTCAAAGTCTTGATCTATCTATGCATCACGGCACTGTGTCTATCGATTATCCTTCCTTTCTTAAACATATTGGCCCTGTCCTTCAATGCGGGAAAAGACGCGGAGCGCGGCGGAATCTACTTCTGGCCGCGGGTCTGGTCGCTTCAAAACTTCGCGGAGGTGCTGACCTCCGCCAATATGCTCTCTGCGTTCGGTATTTCGCTGTTCCGGACGATCCTCGGAACGCTGGCGAGCGTATTCCTGACCGCACTGGCGGCCTATACCCTGAAGAGCAAGACGATGCCGGGCGTGCGATTCTTCACGATCCTCATCTTCTTCACGATGCTGTTCAGCGGCGGCATTATTCCCTATTACATGCTGCTGAAATCCTTGCATTTGACGAATACGATCTGGGTGTATGTGATCCCTTCGCTGTATAGCGCATGGAACCTGATCATCATGCGGACGTTCTTTCAGCAAATCCACGTTAGTCTAGAGGAGTCGGCGCGGATCGACGGGTATAATGATTTCTCAATTTTCATGCGGGTCATCATGCCGCTGAGCAAACCAGTCATCGCGGTCATTACGCTCTTCAATGCTGTCGGCCATTGGAATGATTGGTTCACGGGCGCCTTCTACGTCAGATCGGGCGATCTTCGGCCGCTCTCTACCCTGTTGCAAGAAATGCTAACGCGGGCGGAAGCGATGCGGAGCAAGCTGGAATCGGCTGCGGGGACGACGCAATATGAGATGCTCGACAAGATGCAAGTCACGGGCGATTCGATGAAAATGGCGACGATTATTATCGTGGTTGCGCCGATTATTCTCATTTATCCGTTCATTCAGAAGTATTTTGCGCAAGGCGTGATGATTGGTTCGATCAAGGAATAGGAACAAGGCAGAGGAGGGGAACGGCATGCGGATTGACAATCCATACGATAAGCCTGGCAAGTGGCTGCGGGGCAGCTTCCACAATCATACGAACAACAGCGACGGGTGGTTCCCGCTCGAGACGGTCTACAAGATGTATGCGGATTATGACTTTCTCGCCATATCCGATCATGACAAGATGACGAATCTGGATGCGCCATGCCGTATTCCTACCGTCTTCGAGGCGATTGAAGTGAGCAGTACGAAGCCGCATATGCTGCTCGTTCAGCCGCCGCATACGATCCTGGAAGGTTATAGCAACGAATTTACGATCGAAAATTACCAGCGGCTCGCGGATGCAGCGCTCAATCATGGCGGGATTTGCGTACTGGTGCACCCGAATCGGTACTTCTCGAACTTCTGGACGCTCGAAGACATGCTGCAGATGGAGCGGTATACCGGCGTGGAGATCTATAACGGGGATGGTAATGTGGAATACGATATCGCTTTTGACAAATGGGATGCGCTGCTCTCGGCGGGACGCAAAGTATGGGGCTTCGGCAATGACGACTCCCATGTCTATGGGCAAGAAAAACAGGCGTGGAATATGGTGCTCGCCGAAGAGCATTCGCATGAGGGGATTCTGTCGGCTATTCGGCGCGGCAGCTTCTACGTATCGACGGGTTATGGGTTCGAATCGATTCGGGTGGAAGGTCATAAGGTGATCATCGAGCTGAGATCGAACAACCTCCTTGATCGAATGTATAAATACGTTACGTTGTTCGGAAAACACGGCCGAGTGCTGCACGAAGCGACAGGACGAATCCATCGCGTCGAATACCAGTGTCAAGGCGATGAAGGATATGTGCGGGTTAGCGCTTATATTGAGGGAGGGTATGCGGCGTTCTCCCAGCCCCTATTTATTATGAAGGATTAGGATGAGGATGACATGAGTGTGAAGATCAAAGATGTTGCGCTTCGGGCAGGGGTATCCACGACGACGGTCTCGCGGGTGCTGAACGGGGAGAAGTACGTGAAGGACGAATTGAAACGGCGGGTCACTGCTGCAATTGATGAGCTGGGGTATGCGCCAAGTCATATCGCACGCAGCTTGGTTCGCAACAAGACGGATTTGATCGGCGTCATCGTGCCGGATCTCACGTCCAGCTTTTACTCGACGATCCTGAGCTCTATTGAGCAGACGGCTGCTTCGAATGGCTACAACCTGCTCGTATGCAATATTAGCGAAGATATTGAGAAGGAAATGAAGTATTTGAAAATTTTTAAGGAGATGCGGGTAGAAGGTATCATCATCATGCACGAGAAGATCAATGAAGAGATTCGCGGGTTCATTAACGGTCTGCAGATTCCAGTCATCTTCTCCAGCGTGAAGCCGATGGACCAGTCCTTCATCTCGGTCATCGTCGACGATTATACGGCTGCGTATGACGCGACACGGTATCTGATCGAGCTTGGTCATGAGCGGATTGCATTCATTGGCGGCGATATGCGGGACATTACGTCGGGGCAGAACCGGTATGTTGGCTATTGCAACGCCCTGAGGGACCATGGGCTCAAGATTGTCCATGACCGGATTCGATTTGGTGATTATAAGGTGCAGAGTGGCTACGAGCGTATGGGCGAGCTGTTGCGACACGAGCAACGGCCGACGGCCGTGTTCGCAGTGAGTGACGATATGGCGATCGGCGCGGTCAACTGCATTATCGATCATGGCATGCGTGTGCCGGACGATATTTCGGTCATGGGCTTCGACGGAAGCCAGATGACGGAGCTGGTTCGGCCAAGAATTACGTCGATGGAACAACCGATTCATCAGATGGGGGTCGTGACCGTCGAGACGTTACTCCAGCTCATTCGAGGCGAGATCGAACAGGATGAAGATATCATCTTAGGCCATCGATTGGAAGTTCGAGATAGCTGCAGACAGCGATCGAATTGATGGGAGCGTATCGTTTCGGCAGGAAGGGACGAGGAGAGGGAGCAGTTGAAGACATATGATGCTTTGGTCATTGGTGACGCGAACGTGGATTTGGTCGTGGTGGGATGCAACGCCCTGCCGCTTCCCGGACAAGAAATATTCGTAGAGGACATGTCGCTGCATGTCGGCGGCGGCGCGGCAATATTCGGCCTAACCCTTGCCAAGCTGGGCAAGGCGGTCGCTTTCAAAGGCGTTGTAGGGCAAGATTACTACGGCCAATATGTTCTGGATCAATTCCGACAGGCTGGTATTGATACCAGCTACGTGAAACGGAGTGATCTGGGTGCGACAGGACTATCGATTGCGATTAATCCGGAGCGGGACCGCTCCTTTATTTCATACGCAGGGACGAATGCGGAATTGCAAATCGATCCATTCATCGATCTGGATGCGGTGCCAGCAAGACACGTACATCTGACGGGGTATCGCGGGAGTCGGAACCATACGCAATTCATGCGCATCGTACGAAGGCTGAAGGAATCGGGCGTCACAGTGTCTCTCGACGTCGGATGGGATGATACCGGGGAATGGTATCCGGGGGTATTCGATCTGATGGAGGAGATCGACGTATTCTTCATGAACGAGACGGAGGCTTTGCATTATACGGGGTGTACAGTGATGGAAGAGAGTATTGAACAGCTGCGGGAGCGACGGAAAAACGTTGTGGTGAAACAGGGAGCTGGAGGCGCAACGGCCATTATCAACGGCACGGTGACGCATCAAGCTGGGTATGCCGTGAACGTCGTGGATACGACGGGGGCGGGGGATTCTTTTAACGCGGGATATATCGATGGGTACCTGAGTGGTCTATCTGTGGAGGAATGCCTTGCGTACGGCAATGCTTGCGGCGCGCTGTCGGTTCAGGATTATGGAGGCAGTACGGGAGCGGTGGACCTTCCTCGGCTCACCACATTTATCGAGGCGCATCGTGTCATAGATAACGGAGGGAATGCGAAATGACGGGAATCATCGGGCGGTCGGAGGACGCGAAAGTGTTGATTCTGCCGATCAGTAAGGAGGACGTCGCGAATGGGTGCGTGTCGGTAGGAGTAGGTTCGGTCTCGTTATCGCTTCGTCCGTCAGCAGGTGATCCGGATTCGCTTACTTGGGTGAGCGGTCCGCCGGGGGGACCTAGCATGCTGTTCGTTGGACTCGGCGAACGGGCGCGCGTGAATGCGGAATGTATACGGAAAGCCGCAGGGCATGCAGGAAGAGCATTGATACGCGATCAGTTGGCCGCGGTGCAAGTTTCTTTCGAATGGCTGGCGGTGATGCCATTGAAGGCCTGTGAAGCAGCAGGGGCTTGGATGGAAGGATGGACGCTTGGGACTTATGCTTTTGAGCGGTACAAAGCGACGGTGAAGGAGCGGGTTGTTCCTCCGGTGTATTTGGACATTGAAGGAACGTTCGAGGCGGAGGAGCAGGTGCGGCTCGCGCGTATTCGTGCGGAAGGGACAATGCTCGCGCGCGACCTCGCAAATGAACCGCCAAATGCGCTGCGTCCGGAGACGTTCGCAAGGCGAGTGCAGAAGCATTTTGCCGATACGCTCGTACGGGTTGAGGTACTACCGGCGAGCAGTTTGGAGCTGCAAGGGATGGTTGGGGTGCTCGCCGTCGGGCGCGGGAGCGTGCATCCGCCGGTGATGATCAAACTGACGTATTGCACTGACCCGGCACAGCCGCTCATTGCCCTGGTCGGGAAAGGCATTACCTTCGATACGGGCGGGATCTCGCTCAAGAAAGATTACAACATTAGCGACATGCGGATGGATATGGCCGGCGGGGCGGCTGTGGTCGGCGCGATGGAGATCTTGTCACGCAGCGACGCTTCGGTGAATGTCGTTGCCTTGATTCCGGCGGCGGAGAACATGCCAGGCGGCAATGCGTTAATGCCGGGCGAAATCTTGACGTATGCGAACGGATTGACGGTACAAGTCGGCAATACCGATGCCGAAGGGCGGCTGGTGCTTGCGGATGCGCTCCTCTATGCCCATCGTCTTGGTGCGGCGGAAGTCACGGATATCGCGACGTTGACCTATTCCTGTACAGGGGCGCTGGGCTCGAAGTACGCCGGCGTCTTTGGTGATCAGCATCTGGTGGATGCGATAAGGGAGGCTGGTGAACGCGTAGGGGAGAAGGTGTGGCAGCTGCCGTTAGCCGAAGAGTATGACAGATACTTGGACAGTGATTGCGCGGATCTATGCAACGTGAGCAGTGTTCCAGAAGCGGGGGCGATTACCGCAGCGTTGTTCTTGCGAAGGTTCGTCCACCCGTCGATGAAGTGGGTGCATCTCGACATGGCAGGTCTGAAGGAAGTTTCGTCGGCCGCGGGGTACCACGCGCCAGGAGCGACGGGATATGGGACGCGCATGCTCGCGGAATGGGTGATGCGTCGTGCAACGTTGCATGCGGGAAGGAGAAGGTGTGATGAAGACGATTGCGATTGAAGCGATGTTGGAAGGCCGTCCTATCAGGCATCTCGTCGCTCAATTGATTATGGGATCAGGCAATTTCTTGCGGCGAGATGATGCTGAGCACATTGATCTGATGTTCGATACCTTCCTTCGCGTAGGCGGCAATCTGATCGATACGGCGCATCAATATGGGCGCTGTGAGCGCAAGATCGGCGAGTGGATTGATCGCTCCGGTAGACGCAGCGAATTGAAGATCCTCACGAAGGGAGCTCATCATGACGATGGGGAGCCTGGGCCGCGCGTGAATCCAAAGGCGATCACGAAGGATCTGCTCGAGAGCTTGGAACGCCTCCGGACCGATCATGTGGAACTCTACGCGCTGCATCGTGATGATCCATCGGTTGAAGTTGCCCCGATTATGGAGGTCTTGAATGAACATCTAGAAGCCGGACGCATCCATGCTATAGGCGCATCGAATTGGACGCATGAGCGGATCCAGGAGGCGAATGACTATGCGGCTACGCATGGACTCATCGGGTTCACGTTCAACAGCCCGAACCTGAGCTTAGCCAAATGCCGGGTCCCACGCTGGGAAGGCTGCGTCTCGGCTGGCCGCGACATGTGCGAGTGGCATACGCGTAACCAGCTGCCGTTGTTGTCTTGGTCCTCGCAGGCAGGCGGGTTTTTCACGGGCCGCTTCACGCCGGATGTGCAGGACGATGCCGAGATGGTGAAAGTGTACTATACGAAGGACAATTGGGAGCGGTATGCGCGAGCGGATCAGCTCGCGCAGGGGAAAGGCGTCAGCCGGATGCAGATTGCGCTCTCCTACGTGCTGCATCAACCGTTTCCGACGGCGGCGCTGGTTGGGATGGAGACGGTGGACGAAGTGTTGTCTTCCGCTGCGGGGCTTATGGTGACGTTAACGGAGCACGAAGTTCGATGGCTGGATTTGCTCAAAGGAGGCGAAGGGGATGCGGAATAAGTTCGCTGCGCAGTTATTTACGCTGCGAGAAGCTTGCAAGCAAGATTTCTACGGAACGTTGCGTACGCTGAAGGATATAGGCTGGCTTGCGGTGCAGATTGACGGATTACACGGTTATCCGGCTGAAGAGATCGCTTCAGTGCTGAGGGAGACGGGGTTGTCCGTAGCGGGGATGCACGTTAGTCTCGCGCGAATGAATCATGAACTGGAGGCGGTGATCCGCGAAGCGGAGTTGTTCGCGACACCTTACATCTACTGCAATTCGGTTCCGGGTGCGTTACAGAACGAAGAAGGGTATCGACAATTGAAACGGGAACTGCTGACGGTAGCGGGGAAGGTTCACGAGAAGGGTCTTTATATCGGACATCACAATCATGACTTCGAATTCCATACGGTTGTCGACGGGAAGGCAGCAATGGATTATGTGTTGGATCCGGAAGAGCAAGGAGCCTTGCTGCCGGAATTCGATACGTACTGGATTCAGAAGGCGGGTCTTGATCCGCTTACCTATATTTCAACGTACGCAGGTCGACGGCTCCCAATTTTGCATTTCAAAGATATGACTTCGGATGAGCGGCAATATTTTACGGAAATTGGCGCGGGATGCATCGATTTCGAACCCATTCTCACATGGGGCGAGGCGAATGGCGTCGAATATTACGCGATCGAACAGGATTATTGCCCGGGTAATCCTTTTGACAGCTTGGCACAGTCGTTAGATTATTTGTTGCGGCTTACGCGCGGGAAATAAAATGCATAGCGCCCCTCACGCGGATGAGGGGCGCTATATTGGCGCATGCAGAGCTTAAGCTACATTTTGCCGATTAATAAAGATAAGATTCCTGCGGCAATGAGCGGTCCGACAGGAACGCCGCCGAAGATCGCTACGCCGAGTACGGTTCCGATGAGCAGGCCTGCGACAAGCGTAGGCTGGTTGCCCATTAGTGTGACGCCGCGTCCGCCAAGGTAGGAGACGAGAACCCCAATTAGGATCGCGAGGATCGACTTCCAATTCAGGAAGGAATGGAGCATCGTGTCGAGGCTCATCTTGCCGCTCGCAATCGGAGCCATGACGCCGATCGTTAAGATGATGATCCCGATCGTGAGGCCGTATTTCTCTATCCATGGGAAAATTTGGTCCATATGCGTAACACGCAATAGCAGCAGAACGACCATGGCTATCGTGACGGTAGAGTTGCCGCTGAATAGACCGAGCGCCGCGAATAGCAATAAGATTAGGGAAGGTGTGTCAATGTTGGCCATCATATGAATTCCTCTTTCTCTTGTTGCAATTGACTTATGATAAGTCAATAAGTTGGATTATTGTTCCTCTCACGATAGCATATTCGCCCGCGAATTCAAAATGAACGGCGCCATACCGCAGAGTTATTTGAGTGTATTCAGTTCGCGGTATTCGCTTGGGCTAAGGCCTGTCCGCGTCTTGAAGGTCCGGTGGAAATACGTATAGCTCTGGAATCCGCACAGCTCGGCGATCTGCTCGAGCGTCATTTTGCTGAATTCGATCCGTTCCCTGGCGGTCGAGATTCGCACCTCGATGGCGTAGTCCATGATCGTCTGTCCGAAAACCTCTTTGAATAGGTGCCCTGCACGAGATACACTGAGCTTTGCATGATCCGCAACGTCCTGCAATGTGATCGATTCGGCGGCATGCTGTTCGATGTAGTCTTTCATATGGTTGCAGATCGGAACGTATTTGGATTTGGCGATCGAGACGTTGGATTCTTCCAACAGACGGTCGAGCATCAAAAAGAAAGATTTGGTGAAATACTGCACAATTTCTTCCATTGAATCATGAAAGCGGCGCTTCTCCTGAATCATCTGACGCCAGAGCGTGATGAGACGATCATCCAATCGAATCCTTGTCTTCGGCTTGCGCTCGCGTTGGTTCCACCACTCTTCCACCCAGCTGCCGCGAATCATGAGGAAGTAGTCCATGCTATTGATCTTCGGCAGAACCTCGTTCGAGGCTGGGTGCTGGAATCCGATCTTGAGCTCATAGATATCGCCTTCTCGATACAGGAGGAGGTCGCCGGGTTCGACTAACTCGAAATGATCATTCACCCATACGTGTGCTGAACCTTCGGTCTGAAGACGAATCAGGTAGTGCGGCAGACGGCTGCGTTCCCGGTTATCATAGGGTCGATAATGTTTGGCGTAGTCCACGAGCAATACTTCGAGCGTGCCTTCGCTTGTTTCGGTAACAGTCATTTTTCATCATCCTTTATGATTAAGTGTAGCAAAATAGTTCAGGATTAGGTCATATCATTCATTCCCATTATATCGATAATTTGACTAGAATAGAAGCGTAGGAAAACCTTTTCATAGGAGTTGGATTGCAATGATGAAGATTGGGCTACAGTTATATACGTTACGTGAGGAGACAAGTCGTGATTTTGTAGGAACTTTGCGTAAAGTTGCAGAAATCGGCTATGAAGGTGTCGAATTTGCAGGGTATGGCGGCATGGCTGCCGAAGAGTTAAAGGCATTGTTAGATGAATTGAACCTTGTGTCGATCGGTGCGCATGTGGGCTTGGATCGCGTTCGCAATCATTTGGATGAAGAGATCGCCTTCCATAAGGTTCTTGGAAGTGAATATATTGCTTGCCCGTACTTGTCCGCTGAGGAGCGTGGGTCGCTTAGTTCTTTGATGGAAATTACGAAGATTTTCAAAGACGCAACCCGCAAGTGTGCGGAGCATGGTCTTCAATTTGGTTATCATAATCATGATTTTGAATTCACGGAGCAAATCGGGAATAAGACGGTGTTCGATTCGATCTTCGAATTAACCGCTCCCGCGCCGATGTTCGTTGAACTTGACGCTTGCTGGGTTCACCATGCAGGGTTTGATCCGTCCGAATATATGATGAAATATGCCGGCCGCGTGCCTCTCGTTCATTTGAAAGATTTGGTGACGAACGAGGATGGCTCCGCGAAGACGGTGATTCTCGGAACAGGCGAGATGGAACTGGATGAAGTGATCGCGACGGCGAAGCTGACTGGTGTCGAATGGTTGATCGTTGAACAGGATATGTGCCAGATTGACCCGATCGAGAGCGTAACGCAGAGCATGCAATGGGCGCGTGCGCACCGCAAATAAGGTTGTTCTTTTCTTTTTATATATAACTATTAATCTATTGGAGGAATTGGATCATGTCTAAAATTTACCGTATTGCAATTATCGGCTGTGGTGGGATCGCGAACGGCAAACATATGCCAAGTCTTAAAAAATTGAAAAATATCGAGATGGTAGCTTTCTGCGATATCATTCCTGAGCGTGCAGAAAAAGCGGCAAAAGAGTATGGTTCTGAGGATGCGAAAGTCTATACCGACTACAATGAAGTATTCGCGGACAAAACAATCGACGTCGTACACGTATGTACGCCAAATGATTCCCATGCTGAGATTTCGATCGCGGCGATGGAAGCAGACAAACACGTTATGTGTGAGAAGCCAATGGCAAAGACCGCTGCTGATGCGCGCCGTATGGTTGAAGTTGCGAAATCGACTGGCAAAAAGCTTACAGTGGGATACAACAACCGTTTCCGTACAGACAGCCGTTATTTGAAAGAAGTATGTGAAGCAGGAGACCTAGGTGAAATTTACTTTGCGAAGGCTCACGCGATTCGTCGTCGTGCAGTACCAACGTGGGGCGTATTCTTGGATGAAGAGAAACAAGGCGGCGGACCACTTATCGATATCGGTACACATGCGCTTGACTTGACACTATGGATGATGAACAACTACAAGCCAAAAGCAGTTCTTGGTACTGCATTCCATAAACTATCGAGCCGTGAAAATGCAGCTAACGCATGGGGCCCATGGGATCCATCGAAATTTACTGTAGAAGATTCCGCATTCGGGATGATCACGATGGAGAATGGTGCAACGATTATGCTCGAGTCCAGCTGGGCACTTAACGTAGTGAAATCCGGTGAGGCAATCTGTACGCTATGCGGAACAGAGGGCGGCGCTGACATGTGGGATGGTCTTACAATTAACGGCGAGAAACACAGCAAATTGTATGATCAGAAGATCCAACTTGGCGCAAGCGGCGTAGCGTTCTATGATGGCGCTTCGGAAGATGCTCCAGATGTGGAAATGCGTCTATGGATCGATGCAATCGAGCAGGATAAAGATCCTGTCGTAACGGCTGAGCAAGCTTGCGTGGTATCCGAGATTCTTGAAGCGATCTATGAGTCTTCCAAAACAGGCAAAGCGATCTACTTCAACAACTAATCAGCAAAGGAGCTTATCACGATGAAATTAGGCGTATTCGCTGTATTATTTGCTCAAAAGCCGCTTGAAGAAGCGCTTGACTATATTCAAAGCAAAGGCTTGCAAGCCGTCGAGATCGGTACAGGAGGCTACCCGGGGAACAGTCACTGCAAACCGGAAGAGCTGCTCGCTGACGCGGGCAAACTAAAAGCGTTCAAGCAAGCATTCGATTCCCGTGGGTTAACGATCAGTGCGCTTAGCTGCCATGGCAATGCATTGCATCCGCAGAAGGATATCGCAAAGCCGTTCCATGATGATTTCATGCGCACGGTCGAGCTTGCGGAGCGTCTAGAAGTGCCTGTAGTGAACGGATTCTCTGGCTGCCCTGGCGATCATGAGGGTGCGAAGTATCCGAACTGGCCGGTTGCGCCTTGGCCGGGAGACTACCAAGAAATTCTCGACTGGCAATGGTCGAACAAAGTAATTCCTTATTGGACAGAGACAGGGAAATACGCTTCAGACCGTGGCGTCAAAATCGCGCTGGAATTGCACGGCGGATTCTCCGTGCACACACCTGCGAACCTGCTTCGCCTTCGTGAAGCGGTTGGTGAAGTGATCGGCGCGAACCTGGATCCGAGCCATATGTGGTGGCAAGGTATTGATCCGGTGCAAGCGATCCATATCTTGGGCCGCGAGAACGCAATTCACCACTTCCATGCGAAAGACACGTCGATCGATCCGATCAACGTGAACAAACATGGTGTGACGGATATGCAATCCTATGCGCTAATGCTGGATCGTGCTTGGCAGTTCCGTACGGTAGGTTATGGTCATGACATGAAGGTATGGGCGGACATCATGAGTGCGCTTCGCCTTGTGGGCTATGACTATGTCGTAAGTATTGAACACGAAGATGGCTTGATGTCGGTGGATGAGGGCTTCACGAAAGCCGTCGAGAACTTGAATCAAGTCTTGATTAGAGAGCCGTTAGGCGAAATGTGGTGGGTGTAAGACCTTAACCTGACCCGTCGAAGCATAAAGAAAAGCCCCGTTCTCCCCATCGATACGATGGGAGGAGCGGGGCTCTTTGGCGTGCTATTGAATAAAGATGAACGACGGTTTCGTGTCTATCCGCCGATGACCGTTAGTTCTTTCGGATAGGTCGTCAGAATTTCGATGCCGTCTGCCGTCACGACGACATCGTCTTCGATCCGGACGCCGCCGCGGTTAGGCAGGTAAATGCCTGGTTCAATCGTGAAAACGACGCCTTCCTGTAGCAGGTCTTCGTTGTTCGCGTGAACGCCAGGATATTCGTGTACATCCATACCGAGGCCATGACCGAGGCGGTGCATGAAGTACGGGCCATAGCCTTTGTCTTCGATCACTTGACGCGCAGCGCGGTCAATGGAGGCGTAGGTCACGCCTGGACGTACGGCTGCAATCGCCGCGAGATTCGCTTGCAGCGTCGTATTGTAGATCTCCTTCAGTTGATCATCAATCTCGCCTACAGCGAACGTTCGCGTAATGTCGGATGCGTAGCCGTTGGCATAGACGCCAAGGTCGAACAGCAGCAGCTCGTTCGCTTGGATCTTGCGCGTGCCTGGGTTACCATGCGGCAATGCAGATTTCTCACCTGCGAGCACCATCGTATCGAAGGAAGGACCTTCGGCGCCGAGCTTCTTCATCTGATACTCGAGCTCTGCCACGAGTTCGATCTCGGTCACGCCGATTTTCACTTGGCTGACTACGTTATGCAGTGCAGCTTCAACGAGTCGTACCGCTTCCTTCATCCGAGTAATCTCATCTGCGGACTTGCGCATGCGCAAGCTGCGGAGCATGTCACCTGCATCGATATACGTATTCGCTTGGACAACGGCGCTCAAGGCTTCGTAACGAACAACCGACAGGTGTTCCTTCTCGATACCTAGCGATTGGATCGAGGCAGGTAGGTGCTGCTTCAAGATCGCGTACGGGTTGTCCGTATCCGTGTGTGTCGCAATACGCTTCACGGAGGAAGATTGTGATGCAGCTTCTTCATCTAGCGCTGGCACGATAAGCACAGGCTCTTGTTCGGTCGAGACGATCAAGCCGAGGAAGCGTTCGTGCGGATCGCATGCGAAGCCCGTGAAGTAGTAGACATGCTTTGGTTCCGTAATTAATAGGGTGGACATGCCACTTGTTTGCATTAGTTTATAGAGTTGCTCGATGCGGTTCACCATCGTGGATTTCATCCTTTCGCTAACTAGAGTTTCTATATAGCGACGATACCACTTTTTGCGCGGGAATGCCAATGAAGTTGGTTGGATAAAATTTTCTAATATATTTAAGAGTAAAATGAGAACTTCTCCCATACATATAAATAGGAAGAGTAGAACAAATCTATTGATTTGAGGGAGGGGTTATGCAATGAAATTAGGTGCTAATGTCATCATGGGCACGATCTTGGAGGTCGTGCAGCAAATGCAAGAGACACAAGTTAAGGCGATTCAAGAAGCTTCGAAGCTATTAGAAGAACGGCTGCGGCAAGGCGGCATTATCCACGTGTTCGGGGCGGGGCATTCGCGGGCCTTCGGCATGGAGATGTGTGGCCGAGCAGGCGGGCTCGTCCCGATGAAGCTGGTCGCGCTAGAGGATATTGCACTGGTAGAAGGAACGCCAGGCATTAACCTGACGGAGCTCGAACGGTCGCCGGAGACGGCGCATCGTTTGATGGACATTCACCAAGTGCAGGGTGAGGATGCGTTCATCATTGTATCGAACTCGGGGCGGAATGGATCGGCTGTCGAGTTGGCCACGATCTGCAGGGAACGCGGACTGCCGATCATTGCCGTCACTTCGCTGCAGCATTCGACGAATACGGATAGCAGGCATCCGTGTGGCAAGAAGCTGTATGAGTTGGCCGATATCGTTATCGATAACTGCTGTCCATACGGGGATGTGCTGCTGGAGATCCCGAACATGGCGGAGCGTACGGGCTCGGCTTCGTCGATCGTTGGGGGCTTGATCGCGCAAGCGTTGACGAATGAGATCATCCGTCTCTCGGTGGAGCACGGGGAGCTGCCTCCTGTCTATCGCAGCGCGAACTTAGATGGCGGGGATGAGCATAATCGGCAGATTGTAGCACGGTACGCGCATCGCAATATTACATATTAAATGGGTAAGAGCCTTTCCTTCGGGAGAGGCTCTTTTTTCATCGTAGTTATTTCGCTCATTCTGGAGCTCTTCATTCAAATAGCTGCTTTTTTGCAGTTATTTTGCGTACGCGCACTGCTTTCGCACCTATTTAACTGTCTTTTATCAGTTAAATTCACGCATTCGAGTCACTCCTAGCCCAATAACTGCATTTTTGCAGTTATTTTGCTCAAGTGCATCGTTTCATTCCTATTTAACTGACTTTTTGCAGTTATTTCGCTCACCCGAGCCAATTTCCAGCCAAATAACTGCTTTTAGCAGTTATTCAACCCGCGCACACATTCCCCCATCACCACTTATGCGCAAGCCCGGTATGGTGTACACTTGAAATAGGTACATTACAACCATCTATTCTATGGAATTAAGGAGAGGATCCAATTGTCGCAGAATAAGTCAAAGGTTACTCCATTTTTGATGTTTCAAGGACAAGCCGAAGAAGCGATCAACTTGTATACGTCGACGTTCGACCAGTCTGAGCTAATCCATATCGTGCGCTATGGTCCAGAGGGACCGGGAGCTGAAGGAAGCGTGATGAAGGCTTCGTTCTCGTTGCACGGACAGGTGTTCATGGCGATTGACAGCAATATTCAGCATAACTTCACCTTCACCCCGTCGATCTCGATGTATGTCACATGCGACACGGAGGAAGAAATCGATCGCGTGTATGAGGTGCTATCGGAAGGTGGAAGTGTCATGATGCCGATGCAAGCGTATCCGTTCAGCAAGAAGTTCACGTGGTTCGCGGACCGGTTCGGCGTATCCTGGCAATTGAGCTTGGCGTAAAGGCGGCAGGTCTTCGCCTCCGAAATCGCGCCAAGCAACAACAAAACCCTGTTGATTCCAGTCAGGAACAACAGGGTTTCTTCATATTATCCATTAATACATCGACTGATGCCACGAACCGGCAGGCCATGCACAACCTGGGAAGGGATGGACCGCTTGAATCTGACTGAGCGGGTAATGCTTTGTGGCGAATTGCGTGTGGTAGAGATATTCCATCAGGTAGATATCGTCGTGCTGAACGCTGCACAGGACGCCGGTGACGCCCGTACCGTCCATCATGGAGACACCGACGGGCTTGCCGATCAGTCCATATAGGCTTTGAGCGGACACAGGCATGACAGCTTACACCTCCAATCGCGATTAGATGAGGAACATGGCGACGATCGTCGTCACGACGAGGCCGATGATCACAGGCTTCAGATTGCGCCGCGCAAGTTCGAACGGGCTGATGCCGCAGATCGCTGCTGCCGGGATTAACGCCCACGGGATAATCGTACCGCCGCCAACCCAGATGGCTGCGATCTGACCGAGCGCGGTTAAGGTTGCGACGCCGCTCTGAATGGCCGTGCCGAAGAGGCTCGCGATGGAGCCGGCGAGCGATATGCCGGAGAATCCCGAACCGTCGAGACCGGTAATCGCACCGACCGTCGTTAAGGTTGCGGCGCTGACGGCCGTATTGACGGGTACGGTATGTGCAAGGGCGAGACCGAGATCATTCACGATGCCGTGGGAGCCCGCAGGAAGCGTCTTGCCGAAGACTTCAATGAAAGCGCTGTCACCCAAATAGAAGAATGCGGCAATCGGGATCACCGGACCGAAGACGCGGAACCCGAATAAGAAGCCGTCGACCATGTCTGTTGTCGATTGCTCTAGACCTCGGTTGCCGTGGGCGAAGAGGCAAATGAGCAGCAGGAGTAAGAGTGCAGTACCACCGATGAGCGCTGTGGCATCGCCGCCTTGGAGCTTGAAATAGATCATGGCAGCGACATCGGTGAGGAAGAAGAGCGGGACGAGAATCGCGAACACGATGCGCGTATTCCGAGGCATGAGCGAAGGAGAGGAACTCTCCGAAGGGGGGACAGTACCGTCGTCGCCGCTAGTCGACGTAGCGGAACCAACGCTCGCGAGTCCGGTCGAGAAGGTGAGCGTTCCTCGCTTCATATCACGGCGCAGGAACCAGAAGGCGGCCACGGTGGTGACGAAGCCCATCACCAAGACGAGCGGCACGCTGGCGGAGACAACGTCGCCGACCGGAATCCCTGCGGCGTCTGCGGTGAGCTTCGGGGCGGCTTGGATGATGAAGTCGCTTGACAGTGCAATCCCATGGCCGAACAGGTTCATCGAGACGGCTACGCCAAGCGCTGGCAGCCCGGCACGAATCGCGACAGGGAGCAGGACGGCGCCGATCAGCGCTACCGCTGGCGAAGGCCAGAAGAACCAGGAGATGATCATCATGACGATCCCGATCGTCCAATAGGCGAGGCTGGGCGTCCGGATGAGCTTCGTGAACGGACTCACCATCATCTCATTGATGCCGGTTCGCGCGAGCACACGGCTTAAGGCGACGATGACAGAGATGATCAGGATGGTACCGAGCAACTCTTTTAACGCATAGATGAAGCTAGAGAAGATGCCGCTGACCGATGCCGTGAGTGATCCGGTTGCGACGAGGCCTAGCACGAAGATGCCTGCGATGCAGAGCAGCGTCGTGTCTCTTTTGCGCACCATGAACCCGATGATAAGCACGATGCAGGCCACATAAATCCAGTGCAGAGCTGATAATTGAACCATAATTACCCCTCCAGTAAGCCTAACAGATTGACTTGCTATACAGTATGCGCTCGCCTAGAATGGGTGCGACCGTGTGCATGTCCGTGCATAAAAAAACCTCCACCCTTCGCAAGCGAAGAATAGAGGTTCGAATCCTTAGCGGTTATCGATCTTCTCTGGATACATGTCATGTTGGAATAGACGCTGGCGCGCGACCTCTTCCCAAGCCGTCCCTGGCTTGCCATAGTTGCAATAGGGATCGATGCTGATGCCGCCTCGCGGGGTGAATTTACCCCACACTTCAATATATTTAGGCTTCATTAGTGCAATGAGGTCATCCATGATCGTATTGACGCAGGTCTCATGGAAATCGCCATGATTACGATAGGAGAACAGGTATAGCTTCAACGACTTGCTCTCGACCATTAATACGTCCGGCACATAGCTGATATAAATCGTTGCAAAGTCTGGCTGGCCCGTCATCGGGCACAGGCTCGTGAACTCCGGACAATTGAACTTGACGAAATAGTCGCGGTCCTGTTTCTTGTTCTCGAACGTCTCTAGTAGCTTCGGATCATATTCATACGTATATTCGGTGTTCTGATTCCCGAGTAAAGTTAATCCTTCGATCGATTGCTGTGCATTATGCTGCGTGGTCATGATGAATTCCCTCCTGTATTGAATTGCTGCGTGCCCATGCGACGAGTGCATAGACGAGCGGTGTTAGAATGATGCATAGGACAATCTTGATCCCATATTCTGTGCCGATGATTTTGCCGATTTCGCTGCCTGGCACACGTCCGATGAATGCGATACACGTGAAAATCGCCGTATCGATCAACTGACTCACCATCGTGCTGACGTTGTTGCGCAGCCAGAGATGCCGTCCATGCGTCCGCTTCCGAAGACCGAGGAACATATAAATGTCCAAGTTCTGCGAGATCGCATAGGCTATCACGGAGGCGAGGACGATGCGAGGTACGCCGAGCAGCACCGTCTCAAAGGCTGCTTGCCCTTCATAGAATGCGGCTCCCGGCAATTTCACGGCAATCGTGAACAGCGTGACCATGATGACATTGGCGGCCAGTCCGAGCCAGACCATGCGCTGGGCGACATGTTTGCCCCAGACTTCGGAGACCGTGTCGGCAATGACATACGTAAAGGGATAGAACAGGATGGCGACCGTCGCGGAGGTGAAGCCGAAGGTGACGATCTTGGTCGCGACGATATTGGCTATCATCACGCAGCAGATAAAGAGGCCTGACAACAGCAGCAGCTTTTTCGAGCTGGGGTCGACAGGAATGAACGGGGGTAATGCTTGTTTTTTCTGTGGCATACTTGTGCCCTCCTAGTTTTGTTTTAACAGAGGCGGAGATTGCGAACTCTGTCTTATGAGATTACGGCTTGCCGAGTCGGCAGCCTGAAACATTATAGCATGGCACCCCGCATCGGTCGAGCGATAAAAATTAGTAGAATCCCATTGACGCCGCGGCGGCGACGGGCTTATCATGAAGGAAAAGGTATGATTTTCCTCACACCTTTGGGTGCGAGCCAAGAAGAGCTTAGCGTGATGGCGTTAAGTTGTTTTTATCCCTAACATGTCTGACAACCTGACAATAAGATGAATAATGATCACAATCAAAGAGGTGTAGAAGATGAAGGTTTCTTTGTTTATTACCTGCTTAAGCGATGCCATTTACCCGCGTGTTGGTGAAGCAATGGTTCGATTGCTGGCGAGGTACGGTGTGCAAGTGGAGTTCCCGAAGGCGCAGACGTGTTGCGGACAGCCGGCGTTCAACAGCGGATATTGGGAGGAAGCGCGAGAGTCTGCGAGAACACTGCTGGCGGCATTTGAGGACAGCGATTTCGTCATCTCGCCATCCGGTTCTTGTACCGGAATGATCCAGCACTATTATCCGAAGTTGTTCGAGCACGACCCCGTGATGCTGCAGAAGGCGAAGCAGTTGCAGGAGAAGACGTACGAATTCACGCAATTTCTGGTACAGGTGCTCGGCGTCAAGGATGTCGGCGCGGTATTCCCGCATAAAGTCACGTATCATCCGTCCTGTCACGGCAGTCGGTTATTAGGCATCAAGGAGGAGCCGATGACGCTGATGGAGCATGTCCAAGGCATGGAATTGATACCGCTTCCATTTGCGGAGGATTGCTGTGGATTCGGCGGAACGTTTGCGGTGAAAATGTCCGAGATCTCAGCTGCCATGGTATCGGAGAAAGCGCAGCATGTGCTCGAGACGGAAGCGGAAGTGCTCGTCGGACTTGATATGGGCTGCATGATGAATATTTCCGGCAATCTGATGTATCAGGGCAAGCCGATTCGTGTGATGCATCTGGCCGAATTGCTATATGAAGGGGTGAAGCAGGCATGAGTCACGGACAGCAGGCAGGGACGGTGAAGGAGCGTTCGCATATTGCGCTGAACAATGAATTCCTGCGCAAAGCTGTGAAGTTCACGACAGAGCGGCTTCGGAATGGAAAGAAGAAGGCGACGGCGGAACATGGCAACTGGGAAGAGTGGCGGGAACGCGGGCGGCAAATTCGGCTCCATACAATAGCGCATTTGGATTATTATCTGAACCAATTCGTTGAAAATGCGAGAGCGAACGGCGTTCATGTGCACTTCGCTGCGGATGGAAAGGAAGCGGTCGAGCTGTCGATGAAGATTGCCGCTTCGAAGCAAGCGCGCTCGGTTGTGAAGTCGAAATCGATGGTCTCGGAGGAACTGCATATCAATGCGGCGCTGGAGAACATGGGGATCGAAGCGGTCGAGACCGACCTCGGCGAATATATTATTCAGCTTGCGGGGGAGACACCATCGCATATTATCATCCCAGCGATTCACAAGAACCGCTATCAAATCGCGGAGCTGCTCTCGAAGGAAGCTGGTGAGACACTGCCGGCTGACACGTCCATCCTCGCGGGCTTCGTTCGTCGGAAATTAAGAGAGAAGTTCCTCGATGCGGAGATCGGCATGACGGGCTGCAACTTCGCGATTGCGGAGACGGGATCGATGGTTCTCTTCGAAAATGAGGGCAATGCGCGTATGGTCTCGACGGTGCCAAAGACGCAGATTACACTGATGGGGATGGAGCGGATCATCCCGACTTTCGCGGATCTTGAAGTCATGGCGACGCTGCTGCCGCGTTCGGCGACTGGGCAGAAGCTGACGGTGTACATGTCGGCGATTTCCGGCCCGAAGCGGTCAGCGGATGCGGACGGACCAGACGAGATGCATATCATTATCGTGGATAATGGGCGGTCACTCCAGCTTGGGGATCCCGAATTCCAAGAGCTGCTTAACTGTATTCGCTGCGGCGCTTGTCTGAATGCGTGCCCGGTCTATCGTCACATTGGCGGTCATGCCTACGGCGGCACATACAGCGGACCGATCGGAGCGGTACTGACGCCGGCATTGCAGAGCAATGTCGCGGAGTGGGACGATATCGCGAATGCGTCGAGCCTCTGCGGGGCGTGTTATGAAGCATGTCCGGTCAAGATTCCGCTGCACGACATGCTCGTCTATTTGCGTAATCGCAAGGTAGAGAAGGGCTATGGGCAGACGGCGGAGAAAATCGGCATGAAAGGCTTCGCGGCGATCATGTCCAATTCCAAGCGGATGCGCAGCGTGATTAAGATGGGGCAGATCGGGCAAAAGTTGGTTGCTCGCCAAGGGATGATCAAGACGAAGATTGGCCCGTTAAAGGGATGGAATAGCGTACGTCATCTACCGAGCTTGCCGAACCAGTCTTTCCGTGAACGGTGGGAGACGCTGGAGCAAGAGGTGCAGGCTTCTAACCCGTCGATGAGCGACGAGGTTCGCGAGCGGATGGAGCAGGCGTTAGAACAGCGGAAGAACGGAGGAAGACATCATGGCTGATCAAGAATTGTCACTGCTCGAGCAGTTAGAGAAGGAATCGCGGGCGAAACAGGTGGAATTCATCGGCGGCATCGCGGCGAAGCTGGGACGCAAGGAAATTGCGCAGAAGCCTGTGCATCCATTCCGCGGCGCGCCGGATTTCTGGACCCAGCTGAACTGGTCGAAGGAAGAGAAGATCGAGCGGTTCATGGACAACTGGCAGAGTGTTGGCGGTCATACCGCACGCTTCCAGACGATGGAGGAAGCAAAGCAGTTCATTGTAGAGCGGGCGACTGAGCTCGGCGCACGCCATGTGATTCGACAGAATCAACCGACGCTGAATGAACTTGGGCTGGAAGAGGCGCTGCCGACAGCCGAGGTCCGCGTCTGGAACAGCGAACCTGCGGCGAATTGGCGAGCCCATGCGGCAGGCGCAGATATCGGGATCGCGGTCGTGGATCATGCGATTGCATATACGGGGACGATTACCGTATTGTCTTCGCCGGAGCAAGGGCGCTCTGTCACGCTGCTGCCAACGGTGATGATGGCGATCATTCCCGTCGAGCGGCTTAAGACACGGATGGGCGAAGTGATGGAGCGAATCGACGGCATGCGTAGAGAGGACTTGCCTGCGGGGATTCACTTTATTACGGGACCTAGCCGTTCCTCGGATATCGAGAATGACCTGACGATCGGTGTCCATGGTCCGGGGATTGTCTATGCGCTAATTGTAGGGTAATCTAGGACGTGGATAGGTTGTACGATTGGAGCGGATGGAAGGCATGGAAATTACGCGATTGGCCAAACGGAATCACTATGAAGAAATTATCGAGCAGCTGAAACGGCTGATCTTGGACGGTCGTGTGAAGGTCGGCGAGAAGCTGCCGTCGACGAAGGAGCTGTCGGAGCGGTTCGGCGTCGGACGTTCCACGATGCGCGAAGCCCTAAGCGCGCTTAAGGCGATGGGACTCATCGAGATTCGGCAGGGCGGCGGCTGTACGGTCATCTCCTCATCCGTGATGGAGATCGAAATGCCGGAATTAAGTTCGCTGCGGATGAATCGCAGTACCGTGCTCGAGCTGATCGAGGCACGGAAGGCGCTCGAGGTCTCGAACGCGGCGCTAGCGGCCGAGAAGGCGACGGATGAGGATAAACGGAAGCTGCGGGCGATTGTTGCGGAAATGGAGCAGACGATCGGTGATGACCAGGCGGGAGAACGGACAGATCTGGAATTTCATCTGATGTTGGCACAGGCGACGCATAACTCGGTTCTGCTGCGATTGTTCGAGTCGATTGCGGAGCAAATGGAGCGGGCGATCCAACAGACGCGGCGGGTGGAACTCTATGCGAATCGATCGGTCTCAGCTCGGCTCTATGAGGAGCATCTCTCGATCTGTGAGGCGATCCAGCAAGGGCAGCCAGCGGAGGCGGAACAGGCGATGCGAGCGCATCTCCAGCATGTCGAGAGCATTCTGACGAAATATATTTAAGCTAAAACATAGAAATGACGTACCTCTACACCGCGTGATGGCGGAGTGAGCCGTACGTCATTTTTTTGCATTCATTTATAACAATCTGTTAGTTGCGAATTCTTGCCTTCACCGTTCTCGCATATTCCGTCGGGCTCATGCGTGTCTTCTTCTTGAAGCTTTTTGAGAAATAATGAACGCTGCTGAATCCAAGTCGTGTGGCGATCTCTGTCATGTTAGCGGTCTCTTCACGCATGATCATTTTGGCATGCTCCATTCGCAGGTGCATCATGTATTCCATCACCGTATGGCCTGTCTGCTGCTTGAAGAGGTCCTTCAGCCGCGTCTTCGAGATGAGGAACCTCTGGCTAAGCGATTCAAGCGAATGCATATCAGCGAGATGCTCTTCCAGGTAGAACGTAATTCGTTTGACGAGATCGTCACTAATGTTCTCCCGGGCTGCAGAGGACAGCGACTTGGGCGATACAGGCTGAGCAATCAGATGTTTGCGCAGAAGTCGAATCAGAAACGCCTCTAGATAACACTTGATGAGCTGCTCTCCGCCAATCGGCGCGTTGGCCTGACGGATGATCGGGTGACCGCAAGGGATTTGGAACGCCTGGCGTCCTTCCTCAACGATCATCGCGAGTAGATTTCGTTCCTCGTTCGCGAGCGAGATGACTTGATCCTCGAAATGCTTCATTGCTTCAGAATGGCAATCGAAGGTCATGACAATCAGGTTCGGTGCTTTGCCTTGGAGCGCGCAGAAGCTGTGGTATTCATTCGGTTTGTGAAAAATAATCTCGCCTTGCGCAAGCGTATGGGTGGTATGATCCACCGTCACGTTCACCGTACCGCGATCGACATAGAGAAACTCCCAGAAATCATGGCGCTCTCCGGTAAATTCATAGTCTTTGCTGAATTCAAAATAATGGAACGTAATCAAATTATGAATTTCAATGAGCTGCTGCAGCGTGGTGCGGGTAAAGACATATTCTTCGACCGGCCGGGTCTCGGGTTGTTCGTCGGTGCTCATGTCGGAAGGACTCCTTTCCGTGAAATTCGCGTTAGCTTGTTTATCTATTATATCAATTCTCCCCTTCGAAAAGTACCAAAAAACGGGCTTCGAGGACAAAGAATCCTGCGCAGCTTGGACTTATACTAGAGTTGCATTGAGCGGATAGAACGAGGAGGTTTTTAACATATGAAACTGGGTGTTATTGGCTATGGAAGCCGGATAAGTTATGTCATATCGGAAATGATCAATCAAGATGCGCGGTGCCATATTGCGGCGATCGTCGACGTGCGCAAGGATGAGATTCGTCAGACATTGGCCGAACAAGGAAATACGGACGTACGGTTCTATGATACGGCGGAAGAAATGCTGGCATCTGAAACGTTGGATGGCGTGGTGATTGGTACGCGTTGTTCGCTCCATACGGAGATGGCGGTTAAGGTACTCGCGACAGGACTGCCATTATATCTGGAGAAGCCGGTCTCGACGACCATGGAGGATCTCTATCGGCTCAAAGCGGCATATGAGGCATCGAGCTCGCAGGTGATCGTTTCTTTCCCGCTGCGTCATTCGGAGATCGTGAAGCAGGTGAAGGAGATCATCAACTCGGGCAAACTTGGCACGATCGAGCATGTCCAAGCGGTGAACAACGTGCCTTACGGCAACGTCTATTTTCAGAACTGGTACCGCGACGAGGAAGAGACGGGCGGATTATTCCTCCAGAAAGCGACGCATGACCTGGATTACCTCAATGACGTGCTTCAGTTGAAGCCGGTGAGCGTGTGCGCGATGACGTCGAAACAGATTTTCAAAGGAACGAAGCCGGCCGGCCTCAAATGCAAAGATTGCGAAGAGAACCGGACTTGTGCGGAGAGTACGGCATTCAAGACCGATGGTACGGAGCTGTGGGAGTATTGCGCCTTCGCGGAGGATACAGGCAATGAGGATTCGGGCAGCTGTATCGTACGGTACGAGACGGGCATGCATCTGACGTATTCACAGAACTTCTTCGCACGGCGCGGAGCGCAAGCACGCGGGGCCAGGTTCCTGGGCTACAAAGGCACGGTCGAGTTCGATTTCTACACCGGCATCGTCAAAGTCCACATGCACCATACCCCACGGGTGGAGACTTATGATTTCTCGCTCGGCGGCGGGCATTTTGGCGGAGATACGGATTTGGCAAAAAATTTCGTCGAGCTGATGCAAGGGACGGCGGAATCCCGGTATTCGCTTGAGGACGGGCTACTTAGCGCATTGATGTGCCTCAAGGCGAGAGAATCGGCGATGACGGATACGTTCCAATCGCTGGCGTGGAGCGATGTTCAGGAAGCAGTGTACGTTTAGAAAAATACAGACGAGAGAAGGGATCGAACGATATGGAACAATCCAATCTTTTTCAATCGATAACATTGCACGCATTAACCAAAGTATTCGCGGACGAGAAACCGCTTGGTGAGGCCTATACCCAAGGTTCGGCGCTAAATGGGGAGACATTCGCTTTCCAAGTGGCCTATACGTCAGAACGCTTGCTCAAAAATTTGAAAGTCGAAGTCGAATCGTCGATCGGACTGCCTGTCCATGTGAGAGCGGTAGGGTTAGTGCCTTCGGAAATGCCTTGCTATTTCGACCATGATGCAGACGTGCTCCGGACGACGGCTGGATTGTACCCTGACCCATTGTACGAATTGGAAAATACCCCAGTTCATGCGCTGCCAGATCAGTGGCGTTCGCTCTGGATTCATGTGGATCTGGACGAGACAGTGCAGCCGGGCGATCATGAGGTGAAGGTAACGATCACATCGGTGGAAGGGGAGCTGCTCGCGACGAATACGTTCGTGCTGAATGTCATTCCAGCGCAGCTGCCGAAGCAGCGGCTAATCCATACGGAATGGTTCCATACGGATTGCATTGCGACGCAATATGGTGTGGATGTGTTCAGTGAAGCGCATTGGGCGCTGCTCGAGAAGTTCATCGGAACGGCCGTAAAGCATGGCATGAACATGATTCTAACGCCGTTATTCACGCCGCCGCTTGATACGGCGATTGGTGGACAACGTCCAACGGTTCAGTTGGTCGATGTGGAAGTGCTGGGGGACGGGGCGTATTCCTTCGGCTTCGATCGATTGACGCGTTGGGTAGCGATGTGCCGGAACGTGGGCGTGGAATATTTCGAATTCTCGCACTTGTTCACGCAGTGGGGGGCGAAGCATGCACCGAAGATCATCGCCAAGGTGAACGGCGCGGAACAGCAAATTTTCGGCTGGAATACGATCTCGACATCTGCGGAATATCGCAGCTTCATTGATCAGTTCTTGCCGGCATTGGATGCCTACATTCAGGTCAATGGGCTGAGCGGGCAAAGCTGGTTCCATATCTCGGATGAGCCGAGTCAGGATCATCTAGAGACGTATATGGCCGCAAGCGAAATGGTGCGGAAGCATCTATCTGCTTACCCGATTATGGATGCATTGTCATCGCTGGAGTTCTACGAGCAGGGACTCGTGCAGCGTCCGATTCCAGCGAACGACCATATTGAACCGTTCCTCCGTGCTGAGGTACCGGATCTCTGGACCTACTATTGCTGCTCGCAGGATGACCAAGTCTCGAATCGTTATTTCAATATGCCTTCGGCGCGCAACCGCGTGCTGGGCTTCCAATTGTATAAGTTCGGTCTGCAAGGGTTCCTGCATTGGGGATATAACTTCTGGTATACCCAGTATTCATTGGATCAGCAGATCGATCCTTATCGGACGACGGATGCCGGTTGCGCGTTCCCGTCAGGCGACGCTTACCTGGTCTACCCAGGTGAAGCGGGACCGGTTGAGTCGGTTCGCTTGGAAGTGCTGCATCAAGGATTGCAGGATTTGCGCGCTCTAGAGCTGCTAGAGTCCTGGATCGGCAAAGCCAAGACGGTTGCGTTGATCGAAGAAGGACTTGCGACGCCGATCACGTTCTCGGAATACCCGCGCGGTAATGGTGAATGGCTCTTAGCTGCAAGGGAGCGAATTAATCAAGCGATTGCGGAACATTGCTGTCTGACGAATGGATAGATAGAGTAAAACCTGCCGAGCGAGGACTCGGCAGGTTTTTTTGTGTGCTGCTTCTAGGGGACTATTTGATCTCTAGAGATTCGGCAGACTCTTCGACGCGTAGAATGGTCGGTCGCTCATTTGGTTGATGGTTCGGCGCATGGATAGCGAGCAGCAGATTGTTATACCAATCGCGGAATAACATGCCGTGTCCGCCATCTTCGACAGCGAGCGGCAGTTCCTCTTGTACCCAAGGGCCTATAATTCTACCGCTCACGGAACGTGCAATTCCCGTTGTGAAGCCTTGTTCGCCTTGACTAGACCAGAGCAAGAGCAGGCGGCCGTTATCCATGCGATGGAGGAAAGGACCGTCCGTTACGAAGCCTCCGTCGGTGTTCGGTTTCACCCATGGCGCTTCGGAGGCGCGGAACAATAATTGCGGCTCGCTAACGATGCGGTCGAGGGTATCGGCTAACTTGGCTGCGTAGACCTCTCCATCCGTCACTTGCAGCCAGTCCCGGCAGAAGACAAGCCAAGGCGTGCCGTCGTTTTCCATGTAGAGGGTACCGTCCAGGCATTCCCAGGCTTTGGGTGTGATCGGGCCTAGACTGTGCTGCTCGAAGGGTCCTAACGGATGATTCGCGACGAGCACTTGAACTGCACGTGACATGCCTTTCGCTTTGAATGAGGCGAACATATAGAATCGGTCTTGGACATGGTGCACTTCGGGAGCCCAATAGTGATCGGACCAGAATCCCGGATCAGGTCGGAATACGGGGATAGGTCCTTCCCAATTTAATAAATCGCAGCTGCGGTATACGTCAAATCCATCGGGCTTACCATCCCAAGCAGTGGTGCCTTGGGTGCCATACATATAATAAGTATTCTCCATCGGAACAGGAAGAATAAAGGGGTCTCGGAAGTGAATATCGGTTAAGCGTATCAAAAAATAATCCTCCTTCGAATCATTTACTCTAGCAAATAGATTAGCACGAATTGGTATAATGCTCCAGAGGAATGAAGCTGCGAAGGATGAAATTATAGCGAAAAATGAAATTTTATGTCATATCTTGTCTGTAAATCGCATGCCATGTATACTTTGGATAGGTTTGCCAAGGACTTGCGTCCTATTGCTATAGCCTGAGAACATTTGCATTGGGGGAGAATCATGTTAAGCGTTAAAAATATCATACAGCGGAAATTAGATCACCTGTCCTTGCACGAGCAGGATATGGTTCGCCGTAATTCGGTCGTGTTCGCTGCGCTCGTATTTATTGCCTTTATGGCCTTAAGCGGTGGATTGATTACCGGGCTAAGCTCGAGTGGCATTTTGGTTCCGGTGATCATTCAAGTGCTACTTGCGGTCGTGTTCGGGTATTTGCATTTTACGAGTCGATGGATTCCGCAATTGCGTTATCTGGCGGTGGGTGGATCGATCCTCACGAATGCGATTGTCGTTACGACGACAGATGCGATCTCGAATAATCTATCGATCTATCTCATGCTGGTGCTCACCGTGATCTACATGGATCTAAAGCTGATCTTAACCAGTATTGTCGTGGGACTTGGGATGACGATTTACGTCTTCTATGGACACTCGCTATCGGAAGAGATGCATATGCTTGCGCCAGGATTCATCATCTACTACGTGATTATTTCGGGTCTTCTCTTCGCGCTGCTGCGGGTGTCGAATCATATGTCGCGCGGCGAAGCGCGTGCGAAGCAGGAGACGGATGAGCTGCTGCATCAGCAGAAGGAGCAGAAGGAGTCGCTGATCGGCAATGTGCGAGAGGTTCGCTCCCATATGGCGATGATCTCGGCGGCAAGCGATGAGAATATGACTTCGTTCGGAGAGATGAGCGTTGCTTTCCAAGAGATTTCCAAAGGCTCCATGGAACAAGTCGATGCGACACTCGCGATTAACCAAGAGCTGCAAGGGATGAACGAACTTGTTCGTGAGATGACGGCATCGCTTCAGACCTTGACGGGGACGACGAAACATTCGGCCGAGTTATCGAATGAAGGCTCGGTAAAGATGGACTCGCTCTCGCATACGATGCAAGATTTCAAGGACGTGATCGATACGATCGCACAGGAAATCTCGCAACTCGTAGTACGTCTTGAAGAGACGAATCGCTTCAGTACGACGATCCAAGAGATTGCGAACCAGACGAATTTACTCTCACTGAATGCGAGTATTGAAGCAGCGCGCGCAGGAGAGCAGGGACGAGGTTTTGCCGTCGTTGCAGGGGAGATTCGCAAATTGGCTGAGCTGACGACGTCGGCGGCCGTGCAGATCTCGCAGCAGTTGCAAGTTTTCTTCAAGCAATCGGAGCAGATGTTATCTAGCATGAACCGCGCTGCCGAGCAGATGGGAAGAAGCCAATCCGTAACGGAAGAGATGAAGGATACGTTCACGTCGATCGCCGCTTCCATTACGCAATTGAATCAGTTATCGGATGACTATGCCGTCGTGATGGATAAGGTCAACAACTCTTCGGATCGGATCACCGATTCGACCGCGCAGCTGTCTTCAATCAGTGAGCAGTCTTCTGCGACGCTGCAGCAGCTGTCAGCATCGATCGATACGCTGCTCGGGAATAACAAGTTAGGGCTAGATCGGATGAAGGATGCGGAGCGAGAGCTGGGTAAGATCGTATCATAAGGTTTTAATTGTACATAACTTTAAATGTAGAACGTAAAATCTCTGATCCTCGCTCGCGAGGGTTAGAGATTTTTGGTATGAAGACGTGCTATAATCTGGAATAAAAAGGAGAGTGGTTATGATGATAACGAAACCGCAGACGACGGAGTATGGAGAACATTTTTCAACCTATGTACGCTTGGTCCCAGAAGGGGATATTCGCGAGATGCTGACCGCGCAGCTGCAGGCGACGACGGATTTGTTCGCGAATCTATCAGACGAGCAAGGGAACTTCCGGTACGCAGAAGGCAAATGGACGGTGAAGGAAGTGCTCGGGCACATCGCGGATACGGAGCGCGTCATGGCGTATCGCTTACTGACCGTCGCGAGAGGGGATAAGACCCCGCTGCCGGGATTTGATGAGAACGTGTTCGTCGAAGGCGCGAACTTTGCTGCGATGCCGATGTCCGAGTTGATCGAGGACTACCAGGCTGTCCGCCGTGCGACGTTGACGCTGCTGCGCGGACTTACTGACGAAGCGTTGCTGAGAATGGGGATTTCCAATCAATTGACCATCTCCGCACGAGCGTTGGTACACATCATCGTTGGGCACGAATTGCATCATCTGAACGTGTTGAAGGAGAAATACGGGATTCAATAAGCACTATATAGGCGGATAGGCGTGCGCCAAAAGCATCGGAGCGTGCCAAGTTCTTAGGAACTTGGTGCGCTTTTTTTCATGTTCATAGGAGAGAAGGCTTGGTATAATTGTTGGAAGGGTTGTTGAATTATGGATGTGGATGTCGGAATAGCTCGTCGGTTGAGGGATTTTCAGAACCAAAATGCAAAGGTGGAATTTTTACATGAGTTTTTTATCTACAGTGGTAACAGAAAATTATCTTACAGTTATGGCAGATCGAAGAGCAACACAACTTCTTCCTGATGGATCTTACGGAGATATTCTTGATGAAGATGCTAATAAAATAATTGAAGTGTCTAAATATTCATTTCTCTCTTTTGTAGGTGCCGTTGAGACTGCTCAATCATTTATGCAAGTCACTAAATTTGAAGAAACAATTTTTACTAGACGTGGAATTATTAATGAAGCCAAGTTACAAGCTTGGCATTTAGAGAACCAGGAAATACTTCAACAAGTACCAAGCTCATTCCAACTCATCTTTGGTGGCTTAACTACGCGCGATACGTACAAGGTATATTCCTTAGATAGCAAGGAGGGATCACTTAGTTTCATTGAAAGGGAAGTTGGGAAACTCAATTACACGTTATACCCAAGTTCTTTCTTCAAGAAAGAAGAACTAGCCGCTGAATGGTTTGAGGATCTAGTCAATAGTAGCACTATAAATTCACTAGAGGATATGATACGAATACAAGCATTACTTAATGATAAAATTGCTGCTCATGACAGATCAGTAAACACAAAAAAAACAATATTTACTATTAACTTTTAGAAAACTAGCTTATTGAATAGATTTACAATTAAAGTAATAACCGAAAATAAGGATATAATTAATATATTTTAGTACAAAGGAACATATTATTTGGTGCTATTTTAATAACTTGCTCTGGTCCGGCGAAGTGCTAGATCAATTAATAGACATTTATAAAGAGCGCTATCTTGCCTTAGAAAGTATCGTAACATGTGCAATAAAATCAGATGAAAAAAATTTAATCAAATATACACATTGGAAAGTTTAATTTAAAGGAATTTATAAAGCAAATTGAAAGATGGAAGCAGAGAAATGGTGTGAATTAAGCAACGAATGCAGGGACATCTTATAACATAATGTTCACGCATCGGTCATACGCTCTCGGTCCTGCACAAGAAGTTAAGAGAAGTAGGAAGCAGTCGGACACCCAGCATTTCGCTGGGTGTCGTGAATACAGAGACGTTAAATTAAAGTCAAAGAGCATAGATAAGATAGAATCCATTAGAGGTGATTATATTGAGTGAACCTAAAATTCCAGAAGCTTATAGTATTGAATTCGAAGATATTATAGATGCTGAAAAAGCATATGAACTTTATTGGGATGGTGAGATAAGTGATAAAAGAGCCTTTGAATGTAAAAATGAAAATTGTGAAGCTCTTATAACCTGCGCTAATATAGATAAAGAGCGTGTTCTAATGAAGAAAAAGCCTTATTTCTTATTAGTTGGAGAACACACTTGTACCCCCGTAAGTAAAATAGAGGAGAATAAGGTATTAGTTTCGGATGAGCACGCTGAAAGCAGGAAGTATATAGATGATGGGAATGATATCTTATTAACAATTGAAGAAAGAAAAGAAAAGGAAAACAGAGAGAAGCAAATTAAAACTGCTGATATTGACAATGCTGATAGAAAAAGAAAGAAAAAATCAGAGAGTTCATCTAAAGGGAAAAGATATTCGGAGTATAAAACAATTGCTCCAATTGTTTCTAAATATTTGAATTATTCAGATAATAATTTGCTGCATACGAAAAAAATAATTACAAATAGCGAAAAAATATTGTACGGAGACTTTTTTGTCGAATTGGATGGTTATAATTGTGATTACTTTATAAATGATAGTCGTATTTATTTTGGTGACGGTGTTGTTAAAAGAGCACCCAAGGACCCCAATGAATATATAGTTGAGTTTAATAATGTAAATTTCAGAGGATTAGTTAGGCGTCCATCAATTTATATAGGTAGTAGTTTGCTTGATGATAAGTCACGAAAAATCAATTGGAGTAAGAAGTTGAAATTATACTCAGAAAATGATATAGAAATCAAAGTTTTTGTTTATGGTAAATTAAAGTTAAAAGAAAAATTATACTATGAAGAAGATAAAAAGACGATAAAGAATAAATATTATAGTATAAATATTTTTCTTGACAAAAATGATTTGAGGTTTTGGGATATTAGAGAAGTTGAATAATTGATTCATTAATTTGTAAACTGTACTTAGACCTTCAGATAACACAGTAGTTCCCGCCATTTTACGGATGGAAGTGAACATGCCACAACTAAATCAAGGAGAGATTAAAGTTGAATACAATGTGGATGTCTCTTCAAGTCAAATGCCAGTTATAAGAGACTTTCTTTATCATTACGATAGCTATAAAGAGCTTCGTCCATTAAGTAATGGAGCAGATCCATCTAAATCATTTATTGACTACATATTAACACTCAATACCTTCAAGTATCGAATCAATGGTGTATGGTTTTTGGTAGTGAAAAGACTAACCCACCTCATTGGAAATACATAGTATTGAATGACAGTGATCGAATTGAAATTATCAGCAAAGCAAAGATGGATGAAGCCACTTGGACGAAATATTGGAGAGAGGTTACTAGCTTTCGCAATAGCCATTCAGCGCACAAGAGTTGAACTACTTAGAAATAGTACCTTATCTAGATAAAGCTTACAACCTTGCACTTGTTTATAATGAATGGATTAGAGAATTTATATATCCAGATATTTTAGAAGATCCATTACTTATAGATTTGGTATCCGAGTACAGAATAATGGCCAAAGAACTTATTGAAAAAGTTAAGAGTGTATTTTGGGAGCTCAGGAAGTGTAGCACACATAATATTCACGCATCGGGGCCCTCGGTCCGGCAGAGGAATTACGGGGAAGCTGAAGCAATAGAAATGTCCGACAACCGATTCAGCATAAAACAATATAGGAACGCTTGTACGCAGGTTTAAATAAAGGTAAAATATAACTACAATTGAATCTTGGGTGGGCATGGTTTCCCTTCGGGAGGAGGTGAAGCCATGGAAGTGAAAGATGCATTAACGATCATGTTCCTCTTTGGAACGTTCATTCTTGCTCTTTTAACATACATCAATAATAACAACAAGAGAAAGTAAAAACCCACCCAAAGGTTGAGGCCAGAGGTGGGTTTTGTTCCTATACGACTTAGAAGGGAATAAACCATCCAAGCCAATTGTACTGACCAAGTGTTCGCAGCACTTGGTCTTTATTACATATATAATAACACAATGAAATAAATGTATCAAAGCGTGAAATAAAATTCACAGGAAGTGATAAGCGGAGAAGTGAATTAGCGAACAACCTACGAGGCTAAGCTTCGGAAACGGCGCATTCGCGCCTTAAGCCTATCGGGTTCGTAGATACAAGAACGTTATGCGCGATTACGCTAGATAATAAATATTTCAACTAATAAGGGAGTTGCAGGATGAAAATCACAAAATTACTTTTAGTACTAGCCATTATAATCTTAATTACTGCTTGCCGAAATGAGGTAGCTGAAAAATCAGCATATAACACAGATATAACATCCAAGAATGATGATAAACGAGTTTCCTCTCAGATCCAATCAACATCCTTTCCTGAGGTCAAAAACCAAAATGACTCAGATACGATTTTTGGTTCATATGACATTTCTAATGAATTTTCAGAATTGATGAATTCAAATCCAATTGATAAAGATTATGATAAAGAATTTAATGAATTCGACAATTCAACCGAGTTCTCAACAACAGGATGGATTCAATTTGAAGCAAAATATGAAGATATTTGGGATAAAGAGTTAAATTGGATTTATAATAAATTGCTATCTAAATTGAACACAAAACAAAAAAAGTTACTCATTGAAGCTCAAAAGGGTTGGTTACAGAATCATTTAAAAGAAACAGAATTTATGGTAAGTACATTTCAAGATGATTCAGAATATAACATTGGTTCACAAGGGCTAGTGAACATTGAAATAGCAATCAAGAATAGATTAAGAGATCGAACCATACAACTGTATGAATATTTTTTTATGCTAGGTGGGGAAACGGAATTTTTATATAAAGGCAAGAGTTAGGATGAAAGTAACTAAGAAAGGACTTTATCGTGAAGGGTAGATATTTCAGAAATGAGCATCACTAATTCGATCATAAAGTGGCTATTGGTGGTAGAAAGGTTGGAAATGAAGTGGTTGTGTACTGGATAAGTTTATTGTTATTCACCTCACTCGGAGGTTTTATTTTCTGGATTCTTCTCTACAAAATCGTATGGGAAACTTGGAGAACGCGAAAAACTAATCCACGGAAAAAGAGAATCAAAAAGGTAATCAAGCGGACATTCTTCGGCAAAGTAAAACATGTCCTCGGTATCGGATTATCTTATGTTTTCATGATCGTTATATTTATTGGTATACCTTTCTTCTGTTTCTACCAGGCAGTTCCAACTTGGTTAGACCTACCTGCTGTACTTACAGGTAACTATGCTGAGGTGACAGGTCATATAACGAACAGTACCACGGTTGAGATGTCAGGTAAGTCATGGGGTTACCCATACTATGCTTATATTGATGGAGAATTCTATAATTCTCTAGTATCACTGGATTCTTTTGAGGATCAAATGATTACTGTGAATTATCTACCTCACACGAAAGTAATTGTGGACATGCCGTAACTACGCTTAGCCTATTTTATATGAAGTATGTGAAGGGAACCATGTATTGAAAGTTTGAAAATGAGGGAGGCAATATTAAACCATGAAAAGCCCTATTATGAGCCGGGTAGATACTATTTTTATACATGTAACAAATCTAAAGGAATCTGTAAAATGGTATTCAACACTCTTGGGAATCGAATTCAATGAGGATAATCCATGTGAAGGTCCGATTCATACTTTTCCTATGGGTGAGAATAGACCTGGACTGACATTAGACAATCATTGTTTTGATGAAGAAGAATATAAATTTAATCCATCCAATCAGCCATTATTTAATCTAAGCACGGAAGATATCGATGAAGCTTATGAATTTGTTAAGCGTATGGGAGCAGAGTTTGTGACAGAAATTGCGAGGTACCCGGATCTATCTGATTTTTCTTTCAAAGACCCTGATGGGAACATTTTGATGATCTGTTCATGTATAACGGAGAATTAGTACTGATCTCGAGTTCGTAGATAGAACAAGGGAGGAGACTTGTGAAGGGATGAGTGTTTTTAAGAAATTAAGAAATGATTATGTAATCTGGCATGCCAATCGTATAAAGCTTCCAGATGTTACATCGAACGTTACTGTCAGAAAAAAAGTGATTTTTGCTGGTAGGGTACAAAAGGTAGGATTTCGCTTAGAAGTACATCGTCTTGCTCAAAGAATGGGATTAACGGGCTGGGTAAGAAATTTGGAAGATGGAAGTGTTGAAGCAGAAATACAAGGAGAGGCGTTGTATATTGATTTTTTGGTAAATTGTATGAAGTCATTGAAACGAGCCTGTGTAAAGAATATGACGCTAGTAGAGCTGCCTAATCGAGAGGGAGAGGAAGACTTTACGATATTGAAATAAAGGATTGCATTACTAATACATACATAAGAAAGCTAATAATTAACACAATGTATACCCAGTTCATGGAGGTGTGTTTCATGTTAACACTAGAACGTGCAATAGCAAATGATGCGCATAAGCTTACTGAGATACAGAAGGCTAGCTTCGACGAGGAGTCAAAACAATTTAATAATAGCGAAGCTGGTGGTCCGTCAGGATATGATTCTATAAGCTTTCAAGCAGAGATGATGCAAATTTGCGAATATTTCAAGGTGCTTTTTCATGGAGAAATTATAGGAGGAGCCTTAATATTTATCGAAAACAACCAAGTACATAATCTAGGAAGAATTTTTATTGACCCTAAGTATCAGAATCAAGGTTTAGGTATGAAGGTCATGAAAGAAATTGAACGTAGCTTCCCGAATAGTACGAAATGGTGGCTTGATACACCTAGCTGGAGTGTCAAGAATCATCACTTCTATACAAAATGCGGATTTACTAAGGTTGGAGAAGAAGGCGACCTATATATTTTTGAGAAGATTTTATAGCTAGTGAGAAAGGGATGAGGGAATTGAAAAATATGACATATGAAAAAGCTTTGTTATATGATCAATATCGGCTGCCGTACTCCAAAGAGGCATGCACTTTTATTATCCATGCAGCAAATGCAAGTCAGGGGAATGTGGCAGATATTGGGGCAGGTACCGGACTCCTAACTCGACACTTTGTCGGAAATGTACGGAAGATCTATGCCATCGAACCTGAGCAGGAAATGCGAAGAGTTGCTTGTGAGATGATTGGATCAAGAGATGATATCGAATATATAGATGGTACAGCAGAGAATACGCAATTACCAGATCGGTCTGTTGATTTAATCGTTGTAGCAAATGCGTATCACAGATTCGAACCAGAGCATACGATTCAAGAGTTTAAGAGAATTATGAGACCTGGTGCTATGTTAGCTATATTTTCATATCATGATGATACTGGATTTTTAAGCGACACGATGGAAATATGCAGAGAAGGCGCTTATAGGAACAGACTTAGTAACACAAGACACACAAAACCAGTAACTTATTTCTATGGAGAGGCAGCGCCAAGCAGGTATGTTTTTCAACAAGAACATGAAGAATCATGGGAAGAATACTGGGGAGCTGTCGTATCAGGTATGGAATCACCGAATGAGAGTGAAGCATGGTTCGAGGAATTCAAAGAGGCACATCACAAGAGATTCAGGGGATTGGAAAGGAATGGAGTAATCAAGGTGAATTACAGTACAGAAGTATGGTTGGGCAAACCGGAATACAAAGATGTTAGAGGCCAAGCGTAACGGAAAAAATGAGCACGTAAAAGCAAAGGAGAAACTATGTACAAGACGATTATTTTTGATGTTGATGGAACGCTTATTAATACAGAACAAGCAGTTCTCCATTCGCTGCAGAAGATGCTTCACGTAGACTATAACAAATCCGTGGAATTAGATGACCTAACTTTTGTGCTGGGCATTCCCGGCTCAAGGTCTTTACCTCAGTTAGGAATTTCAGATATCGATAAAGCCAATGAGCGTTGGAATTATTTTATGAAAGATTATTTTAATACCATTGAGGTGTTTGAAGGAATATTCGACCTAGTCAATCATTTACGGGACAAAAACATCAATCAAGGCATCGTTACCTCGAAGACGAAAGAGGAGCTGAAGTGTGATTTCGAACCGTTTGGACTGATGCCGTATTTAACGCATATTGTCTGTGCAGATGATACGGAATTCCATAAGCCGCATCCTGAACCATTGTTGAAGTTTCTGGAGATCGCCGATGCTAAAGCTGAACAGTCAATCTATATCGGGGATACCGTGTATGATTACGAATGTGCTAGAGATGCGGGAGTCGACTTTGCGTTAGCGCTGTGGGGTTGTAAGAATCATCAGAACATCGAGGCGAAATACAAATTGGAGACACCGTTAGATCTTATTAAATTCATCTGAAGATTACAGGATTTCGCCATGATGTGATGCTAGGGGGCATGATCCGGTGAAAGGTGTTATTGGAGTCTTGGCAATATACATCGTATATATTATTGCAGGCCTGTTAATGGGTTCGTGGCCTTTGAAGTATAGCAAGGCGAGTGGCGATGTTATTATATTTATAGTTACTAATTCTATTTTGTTTGTAATTCTGTACTTCTCTGCGAGGATCATTAATAAGTATAAAGGCCGGATTGGTGTATTCGTGCTTATTCTTTGGATGATCATTTCCACAGCTTACGGGATTTTTCAGATGGAGCGGGATTTTGATTTATACATATCAGGGCACTGGAACAATTGGTTTCGATGGGACTTTCTCTTATGGGAAATTGCTGTACCGCTTTACGTAGGCATACCGCAGTTGATTTATATTTTTACGCATTATTTCATTCGGGCGATTATTGAGGCGCTGAATCATCATAAGGTGGAAAGCTCATCGTGATTTGAAAGACTCACCAATCCCCAAAAAAGGAGACCCCCATGCTCGGACTACCCAAAGGACAGGTATTCATCATCCCATGGACAGAACAATGGATAGTGGCTTACGAAGCGGAGAGCCGTATTATTCGAGACACACTGCAAGCGTTTCATGTCACGGTCCATCATATTGGCAGTACGGCAATTCGAGGCCTCAGCGCCAAACCGATTATTGATATCGCGATCGAAATTGATCATTTTGAGGATAGTTCATTATGTGCGGCGAAGCTGGAGGAACTCGGATATCGATATCTCGGTACGAACATCCTGCCGGAGAGACATTATTTGAACAAAGGCGAACCAAGGACGCATCAGATCCATATGTACGAGAAAGACAATCGTTACTTGAAGGATCAGCTGTTATTTAGGAATTATTTGAACGTGCATGAGGAAGCTCGGACAGCCTATCAAGACCTTAAGATGCAGCTGTCGGAAAAATACAAGTCAGACAAACACGCTTATGCCGACGCGAAAACGGCGTTTGTTCGTGACATTCTTGCGATAGCAAGGAACAAGGAAGAACGGTAAAGGATGTTGAGTACCCATGCAAATCCAAGGCATTAACCATTTTTGTTTCTCGGTATCTGACCTCGACCAATCCATTGCATTTTATGAGCGCGTATTTGACGCCAAGCTGCTAGTCACAGGCAGAACGCTGGCTTACTTTGAACTGAATGGCTTGTGGATTGCCTTAAATGAAGAGAAAGATACCCCAAGACCTCCCTTGAGTACATATACGCATATCGCGTTTACGGTTTTGGAGGAAGAGTTCGATCATTGGGTGGATCGGCTGGTTCAACTCAACGTTCATATTTTACCCGGCAGGACAAGGGATGAACGGGACCGAAAATCTGTTTATTTCACGGACCCGGATGGACACAAATTCGAGTTTCATACCGGTGGGCTTAACGACAGATTGGCGTACTATCGCCAGGATAAGAAACATATGGAGTTTCAGGATTGAAAATTATATCCTTCCCAAAGGAATCTGCAATGCAGGTTCCTTTTACTATAAGCATTCACGGCTTGACTTGGTTGAATTTAGCATCCAAGATAATAAAAGTAAGAGATTTACATAGAAAGTAGGGATTCTGATGGGCAAAGGCTTCTCTCACTGCCTGCAAATCTTTCCGACGCCGGATCTTCATAAAACCACCGCATATTATGAGACACTTGGATTCCGAGCGGTCTACTATCTCGAATCCTCTGAGCCGCATGTCTGTCTCTATCGGGATGCGATCGAAATCGTGCTGACGAAATCGAAGCAGGAGACGATTGTGCCGAATCGCGTGATGCACGGTTATGGGTATGACGGTTATTTTATTGCGGAGAAGCAACGGGAATTGGAGCAAGAATTTATGCATTTAGGCATCAACATTGTTCGTTCACTCGGGACGACGGATTATAACAATCGTGAATTCGTGTTCGATGACGTGGATGGCCGGTGGATTGCGGTGGGCAATAAGAATGGGACTTAAGATTGATCCTACATAGCGAGGTGAATACCGTGGAAGCGAAGATGGTAACACTCCCCCTTTTTCATGTCATTGGATTTAGGGTTATGAAGAGTGGATTCCTGCATCAGGTTGCGAACCGAAGAATTATGATTTTGAAGTCTGGGATGATCGCTACGCACCAGATAGTCCGGACAATAAGATCGATATATTCATAGCTTTGAAATGATAGATAAACAACAGAAAGGAACATGAACCACCATGCAACCGATCCATTACTTCACCGAGATTAAATCGCTAGTACAGGTTACCGCGGAAGAGATATTGTCATTAGGCGATTTTGGATACATATCCAACCAGAAATACGAAGTGAAAAAAGAGGAGTCCTTGCAATCCTGCGCGATCATGCTCCAACTCGTTGATCTTGACGAGCCCTATGTGAAGCAAGATTTGATCGAAGCAGATGACTTGAATCGTTATCAAGATCTCATCAAGCAAGGGTATTCGTTAGGGCTCTACGTCGATCACAAGCTCATCGCGCTGGCGATTGCGGAGGCTCAGACATGGAACAATACGCTCCTGCTATGGTATTTGCATGTTCACGAGGATCATAGAAGGCAGAGATACGGGCACGCCCTGCTAAGTAAAATGATTGAACTCGCACAGGGGAGCGGCTTCCGTGCACTTACGCTGGAGGCGCAGAATACGAATGTTCCGGCTATTCATTTCTACAAATCACTTGGATTTGAGATCGAAGGGATCGATCTATCGCTCTATAACTTAGGCGAAGACAATGAAGAGGTCGCTCTTTTTCTCAGAAAGAAGTTCTGAGTCAGAGATCCGAGCCAAGGGGAGGGAAGAACGATGTATCCTTTTGATTGTATTACGGATTTCATGTTTTTCGAGACGAGGATCGAGCCCGCGGATCTGATCCTAATTCCTGGCGGCAGTCATCCTCAGCTCATGGAACGGGCTGCGGAACTATATCATCAAGGCTTGGCACCTTATCTATTACCATCTGGAGGTGCAACCGCGCATGTCACCACAACGGAATGGGCGTTCCTGCGAGATGTCGGATTACAGTTAGGTGTTCCAGAGCAAGCGATTTTGCGGGAGGACCAAGCAAGGAATACGTTCGATAATGCAAGATTTTCATGGCAAGTCATCCAAGAGCACGGTTTGCAGCCCAAGAAGGTCATCTTAGTCTGTAAATCTTACCACGCAAGGCGCGCCTTACTGACTTACCAGACGGTGTTCCCAATGGATGTTACGATCTGCGTGAGTCCCGTTACCGACAAAACAGGCATCACCAAAGAGAACTGGTTCTTGGAAGATTCCACAATTAGAATCGTGATGAATGAGCTCACGAAGGTGGGGCGGTATTTTGCCCATCATATTCCGAACTGGGTTAATTCGAAGCGTGAATAACGTTATTCCACCACGTCAAAACACAAAAGGAAGTACTATGAATGTCTAACGTTGAAATGACGAACATGTGCATGATTTATGATCCAGAGACGAACAAAGTCCTTGTACAGGAGCGAATCAAATCATGGAAAGGCATTGCCTTTCCGGGAGGACATATCGAGGACGGGGAGAGCATTATCGATTCTACGATCCGGGAGATCCATGAGGAGACGGGATTAACAATATCGAATCTGGAGCTGTGCGGAATCGTCTATTGGTATAACGATGCGACGGGCGATAAATATCTCGTGTTCAGCTATCGCACCCAAGTATTCAGCGGTCAGTTATTGGACGAGACAGAGGAAGGCCGTCTTTTCTGGGTGGACAAGGATGAACTGGCTTCTCTTCCGCTTGCAGAGGGTTTGAAGGAGCGTCTGCCGCTGTTTTTAGAGAACCAATATTCCGAAGGCTTCGGAATCTGGAATGAGCATCGGAAGACGGAAATGAAATGGCAGTAGAATGAATTTTTTATTTTAATTCGATTAACGCGAAAGCGAGGAGACAATCATGGATTTTCCGATTTTGGAGACCAGACGATTAAAGCTTAGACAACTGCGGCTGGATGACGCACCTGATCTGTACGATTATTTCTCTCAAGATAAAGTAACGACGTACTACGATTTAGATCGCTTCACGGAGCTGAAGCAAGCCGAGGATCTCATCCAAATGTGGATCGATAATTTCGACAGCCAGCGGAGCATTCGGTGGGGGATTACCCTGAAATCGGAAGATCGCGTGATTGGCACTTGCGGTTTTCACAAATGGTCGCAGAAGCACCATCGAGCGGAGATCGGCTACGAATTATCTCCTGCATACTGGCGTCAAGGGTATATGGGTGAAGTTGTGGATGCGGTCGTTCGTTATGGATTTCATGGGTTTGACTTGCATCGGATTGAAGCGCAAATTTTTCAAGCCAATATTGGTTCGAGAAAAGTGCTAGAGAAGATCGGGTTCCAAGAAGAAGGCGTATTACAGGACTACTTCTATCTGAAAGATCAATATGTGGATGCTGTTATTTTCGCGATGTGTAAGAGTGGAAAATGGGCATAAGAAACGCCGTAAGCGCATTAATTATTCAGGATAGCATTAGCGAAATACCGTCGACAGCGTAAGGAGGTAGCGAGAGTATGGAGCGGGTCAAATTTAGGGATTCGAAGCGGAGTAAAGCGATAGCGGATCTGGCAAAACAGACGGATCATCGGCTGCTTGCACGTTGGGCGACAGATTGCGCGGAGCATGTCCTTTCACTATTCGAGGCGCATTGCCCGGGGGACAACCGACCTCGTGAAGCGATTGAAGCTGGCCGGGCTTGGGTTCGCGGCGAGATCCCAATGGTCGAGGCTCGTGCTGCTGCATTCGCGTCTCATACCGCGGCGCGGGATATCGAGCACCCTGCAGCCTGCGCCGCAGCGCGTGCCGCGGGTCATGCATCAGCTACCGCACATGTTGCGGGCCATGCCGTTCATGCTGCTACGTATGCGGCCAAGGCAGCCGCGTATGCCGCTGATGATCCTTCAGAGACGAGCAGCAGCATCGCCAAGGAACGGGATTGGCAGTACCAACGATTGCTCGATCTACAACAATAGGCGCCACCGCTGCTCTTCGATATGATGATTTAAACGGAGAAGAATGGAGATTTCTATCTTGAACATGAACAAGCCAAATAACACACTCGTCATCCTCCTTCACGAAATTTACGGGGTCAACGATCATATGCAATATTACCGGGATCAATGGCTCCAAGAAGGCGTGGACGTGCTTACCCCGGATTTACTGCATGGTCGCGTGTTTTCTTATGCGCAAGACGAACAAGCATACCAATACTTCGTGAACGAGATTGGATTCGAACAGGCAGCGGAGGAAGTGAGGAAAATCATACTTACTCATCGGGCGAACTATGACCGAATCTTCCTGATGGGCTTCAGCATTGGCGCGACCTTGGCTTGGATGAACAGTGCTAGCGGAGTCGACGGTATGATTGGATTCTATGGTTCGAGAATACGGAATTACGCAGATCTTGTGCCGGGATGCCAGGCCCTATTGTTCTTTGCGAGCCAAGAGAAATCCTTCGACGTGTCGGCTTTAGCGGACCAACTGCACGGCAAGACGAACACAATAACCGAGGTGATCCAAGGCGAACATGGCTTCATGAACCCGTTCCACCACGCGTATCTACCTGATGAATCGAAGCAATGCATGATGAAGAGCATGAATTATATTCTTGAGGAGGTAGCAGCCATTGGGGTCAATCCATCATAAAGCAGTGTTAGACAATTATCATTTTAGCGGCTTAGAGGCATCACAGATTGGAGCACTTCTGTCAGCCCTTAGGTACTACAATGTTCCAGTTACGGCATCTTGGATATATGGTATGACAGGGATGGCTTTTCTTCTCGTGCATGATCACGATTTCAAGAAGCCGAATGCAGGACCGCCGGAACCGCAGATTTTCAAGCTGGCGCGCAACCTGGGGTTGGAGATTGAAGGGATTCATACCTATGCTGAGAACGAGTCATTCAGAACATTACAGCAAGAGATGTGGCAACATGCACAGACCGCGATTCATAAGGGCTATCCTGTGTTTGCCAAAAACCTCGATATTCGCAATCAAACCTCCCTCGTCTATGGCGTGGATGCAGAGGGATATTACACGCATTCATGGCATTGCGGCGAAGGGCATGAGAACTGGGATGACGTCATTCCATGGCATCGACTCGGACAAGCGTATTGCCCATGTCGATACTGCCTTACAAGAAGGGAGACGTCGGGTTACATCGAGGAAGAACGAGGATTGATTTCTTTACATGCCGCGAAATTCATCCAACCAGCCGAACCTTTGGCGGCGCTAAGAGATGCTCTTCACTTCGTCCTAAGCTTGAATCAGCAAGGCGTCTTACATTGGCAGCACCACACGTACTATATTGGCGAACAAGCTTACGAGGGCTGGATTCAAGCGCTTGAACGAGATGAGATTACGAAGTATGAATTTAGTCTTACCATCGAACCACTAGCGGATGCAAGAAAGCATGCCGTGAGTTTCATCAGCGAATGGAGGGATCTAGGGTTAGGTCTTTCTTCAGAATTGCTTGATGCAGCGGTGGAGAAGTATGCCAAGATTGCAGCGAGCTATCAACGTTTGGTGCAGAAATACCCTTATGAGCAGCCGAGTGAATTCATGACAGCTACAGAGCGACTAGCATGTGTCGACATCCTACGATCTCTGCTGCATGATGAGAAACAGGCGCTAGACATCCTCGTATTGCTATATGAACAGATTCAAGCACGTTGATACGATCTTTCAGCCCATTCGATACGAGTATGAGATAGAGAAAGACAGTCGATCCCACGTGGGACTGACTGTCTTCGGAATCGTTATCGTGCTTGCTGCTGAATAATGGCAGCGAGCTCTTGTGCTATAACTTGTGGACCTTGATCAAGTTCAGTCTCCGTGAAATAGACGCGGACGAGACGCTCATCCATATCGAGGGCTTGCTCGAACAGCCCCGTAAGACCGCGTGCTTTGCGATCGATTTCGATCAATACATTAACGCCGTTATGATCGACTTTCATAATAAGTTCGAGCTCTTTCACGCGATTAGCGAAGGACGAACCAGGCAAGAATTCGAATTCCTGCACGAACGGCACGCCGCGGCCCAGTCTGGAGTGGTATTCGCACGAGGAAGAACGGAAGCGGAATCCAAGCGATTGCACGGCTTGGAATATGACATCCATATAAGGATGCGGACGCACTTCAATTCCGTCGTTATCGGTTGGATCAATGGCCACATCAATATCTAGTCCTGTATGCAGCCATACGGGCTGGCCGTTATAGGTGACAGGCGTTTCGAGCGGTAGCGGGAATGAGAAAGGAATCTCCATAGTCTCACCGCCTCGAATCGTCATCTTTCCTGATACATTAAATTTGGCAAGGGAATAGTGTTCTGTTACCTTGTTATCCCCGGATTCACGCACATAACGTGTCATTAATTGCAGGTAAATTCGATCGATCTCTTGATCCACCTGTCCTCCCGTGACGCGTACAACGCCGCGAACATCCTCACCTGGTACATAAGACACCTCCTCTAGCAGTGTGTCTACTTCTGCGGCACCGATACCGACCTTTGCTAACATTTTATTAAAAAAAGACATGTGGAAAAGCCCTCCCTTTACAACTTGAAATATGATACATACGCATGCGAAAGTAAGGGGTTTCATTTTTGCGAAATACTTCTTTATGTATGTGGCTTTAATTAGGAAAAGCCGCAGGATTACGGTTGAATCCCAGCGGCTGAATCCTCTTAATCCTTTGTTTACTGATCTTCATCTTCTTCATACTCGTCATCATAACCATCTTCGTCGTCTTCGGAATCTTCTTCTTCATCAACTTCTTCAACTTCTTCTGCTTCAACTTCTTCTTCTTCTAAATTTTCATCTTCCGAATCTTCTTCATCTTCTTCATCATCGTCTTCCGAATCTTCTTCATCTTCTTCATCATCGTCTTCCGAATCTTCTTCATCCTCAAGTCCAAGGCCAATCTTGTATTTTTCGTCTTCATGCGTCTCAAGAGATACCTCTACAACGTTATCCCAATCAACTTGATCTAACCATCCTAAAATGGATGCTTCTACACTTCCTTCAGGATCGGCTTCAAGTGCATCATCAAGTTTATACTTTACGACTTCTCCACCTTCGTACTCTACTTCAATTTCATCAATGGTATCCAGACCATAGTGATACAAACCTGCTTTAACTGTTTCATATGTGCTCATATTTTTCACTTTCCCTCTCTGCTTCGCATTATTTGGATGATGACTTATGAGATTTAGATCAATTACATACACGGTACAATCGAAAAGTTCAACTCTTACTTCTTCTGCTGTTTTCCAATGAATATCAGCCAACCAAGTGGACAGAGACTCTTTTTTCTTCAATGCAGAATCGGCTAGAAAGAGATCATCAGATGTATATGTTGAGGTCTGTCCGTTTTCATATGCGACATCAATTGCATCAATTATATCGATACCATTGCTATATAGATCAGCTCTCACTTTGTCCAATATCTGCAATCGATAACTTACCTCCTCTCGGTTAGAAGGTTGAAACTCTATGAAGTTTCACTCTATTCTATGAAACGTTCTCCAATTTGATTGGGTAGTTGGATGAAGATCATTAGTGGAAGTTTTTCTAAGGCGTATGCTGCAGGAGATTAACTTGTTCAGATTATAGAAATTATAAGTTTTCGGGGCCCCCGCAAAGTACCTGAATCAGCTTCGAAGCGAAATCCCCCCTTTGTGGGGTTATGTTCCCCATACAGACAATATATCTTGCGCAACGCGTTGCCAATGGAATCGTTGTTCGGTTAAGCGTCTGCCCCTTAGGCCCATCTTACGGGAATTTTCCATATTGGACAGCATATTGTTCAGCTTTTCGGCGTATTCCAATGGATCTTCTGGATTCGAAATTAATAGTCCATTGTCATTGATGATAATCTCGGGGTTTCCTCCTCTTGCGGTTGTGATAAAAGGCAGGCCAGCGGCCATCGCTTCATAATGAACACGGGCGAGCGGCTCATCCCAGATGGAGGTGCACACGAATACATCTGCAGCACAGAACCAACGGTGAATATCATGGGCATCAATGTAGCCCGTTGTTATGACAGGCAAAGTAGAACGTTCCGCCAGTGCGCGTACATAACCTATATAATCACTCACCCGATGGTCGCTATACCACGCTCCGCCTACGACGACAAGGCAAGCATCCGGATGGCGGAGATGGGACATCGCGCGCACCAGAACATGAGGCCCTTTATTACGAGACAGACGTCCGACGAACAGAATGATTTTTTTGGATTGTAGTTGATATTGGTCGCGGATTTCTTGCCGGCTTTGCCGTGCAGTATTGGATTCAATCCAGGGAGCGAAGCGATCCAAATCTACAGCGGAGTAAATGGTGCGAAGCTTAGGTTTTGCCTCGGGAAAATAACGTTCGATCTCTTGGCCAATATAATTGCTGATCGTGATAATCGTCTCCGTATGCGCAATAACAGCGCGGCCTTCCTCGGTAGTTAATTTGGTAGGATTGAACATATCATTGTGCATGCTCAGGATAATTCGTGCATTAGCGGCGACACCTCTCACAGGCAGAACCATACGCGGACGATTAAAAATGTGAATGAGGTCATAGTTCTGTCCACTTGTAGAAATAAAATGGATTACGCCTTCGAGATATAACTCAAACATCCCGTCAGAAGGGACACGAACATAGCGAACCCCGCCCACGGATTCATCCGAAAGAAGCGTAGGATCTGATTTGCCAATAATGGTGACTTGGTGATGCTCACTCAATTGCTTGGTAACTCCGCCGATATAGGTTTGAATGGCACCGCCTCTAATATTTGGAACAGGGAGCTTCTCCGTACATATCAAAAGAACATTCACGGAATTAATCCTCCTTTCAAACTCCTAATGGAGTGCTTAGATATGTGACGGTGATTGGATGGAAAGCTAACAAGCAGCTACGGTATACATCCATGGATGCTGTTCTACCGTCTTCGGAAGTAGAAAGGTACACGTTCTGAAAGATACTCTCGATACTCTTGATGCGCTCGTTGTACAGGATAGAACGTTTGCTGCTGAGAATACTCGAGTGAATCTGGGGTGTTATTTTCCGGTTCCGGTGCAGTAGGTTCAGGAGCTGTTTCAACATTTTTAGGCGTATTGGACGCAAAGTTAGGTGGAAGAATATAATCTTTTCGTTCTTTTTGTTTTGTGACCTTTTTAGATTGAGGTGGAGTAGGTACATCTTTAGCTGCAGTAACAGGTTCAAGGACTTTCTTGTCAATGTTTTGAGGTGATTTAGAAATAAATTTCTTTTCAGGAGCTTGAGCGAAGACAGGTGGGGTAGGAATCTCCTTCGATGCAACAGGTTCAAGGACTTTCTTGTCAATGTTTTGAGGTGACTTGGAAATAAATTTCTTTTCAGGAGCTTGAGCGAAGACTGGTGGGGTAGAAGGCTCCTTCGATGCAACAGGCTCAACGACTTTACGATCAACGGCTGCAGGAGGATTATATGTCGCTGCAGGAGTAGGGGTAAGAATAGGAGCAGGACCAGGAGCACGAGCAGGAGCAGGAGCAGGAATAGAAGCTGGAGTAGGAGTAGGCATTTTAGGTTTAGAAGGCTTCGTGAGAACAGGCGGGATAGGGAGATCCGCGATTGCAACAGGTTCAACAACATAGTTGCCAGCAGGATACAGGTCAATATCCTTCCAGAGTTCTTCCAGGACCTGCCACTTCGTATTTTCTGTTGCCAGAACGCGCTGTAAGATTGGTTCAAGATCGACGTTCAAGAAGTTAACCGTATCGAATACGACCTCTTTGATATGCTTATAAAATTCATTAGGAAATGCCATATCGATCGATAAGATCTCGAACATTTCACGAGTGAGCGGATTGCCCTGATGATAAGCAGCAATCATGCTGCGAATCCAAGTAATATCCCAAGTACCCATGTCATCCATCGTACTTGTCATCAGCTTGCGCAGATCGCGAAATGGTAAATCATAAGCTACACCGTCCAAATCGATGACCCAAATTCCCTCGGGTCCCATTTGTCCGTTGGACCAACCATAATCTTGATGCGCAAGTCCCCAATAAGCGTCTCCCATCGCTATCATCTTCGCATAACTCGATTGATTCAAGCGTTCAAGGGCGTCCTTCGCTTGTCGTTCGAACTCATCCACAACTTGCAGCAAGGGGCCGCTTCCAGCGGCATCCGGGTATGCCTGCGCAATATCACGGAACCAACCGATTTTGGCGATGATCTTCTGATAGTATTTGGTCCATCCCGTTAAACGGGATGACTTGGCTGCGCCTGGAGGCGACGTATATCCCTTCGTATGGTGGTGAAACTCACCAAGTCCAAGGCAGAGTGCAGAAGCTCCTTCGAGATCAATTTTTGACGCTTGCTGCAAGGTATCGATCCAATCTGTCACAATCCACAATTTTCCGCCTGCTTCAATATATAACTCGTTGTTCTTCGTCGGGATGAGTGCTGGTACACGTGCACCTTTCTCAACCAAATATTGCTGGGCACCGACACTGAATAAACTGCGTTGCGGAAGCCGGTGGAGCACTTTAAGACTACGCGGCCCTTTATCTGTATCAATACGCCAGATCGCTCCCCCTTTATCAGGCTTAGAGGTAATGAGGACCATGCTTGATACATACATATCGTAGTTCATCATGACTTGATAGGCTAGTTCCTCTAATTCTGGTGGAACATATTGTTCTAGAACCGTTCCGGTTGATATGACATCGACGTGATGATCCCAAGGTACAACCTGATATTGATCCAATGAAGTCCCTCCATTCTAGTACATTAAATCCAATTGAATTTTCAAATTCAACGGTTTACTGATCGTTGATAGGTCTGTCTTCTATGGGCTAGAAGCTAGTGTCCCTATTGGTTCAATCTATTATATGTCACGTTTTTTCATTTGTTTGGGTAGAGGGAGGAAATACTTTGAAAAACCTGTGTACATACGTATATTTTCCTATCAACCCATAACTGCCCTACCTATTTCCAAGGGAAAATCATATTTTAATGCATACCGATGAAACCAAAAGACAAGGAGCGGAAAATATGAAGGGACTCATTGTTTGCGCAGGCAGAGGTACTAGACTACAACCATTCTCATATCTAACCTCCAAGGTATTGCTCCCCGTAGCTAACAAACCTCTTATCTTCTACAGTTTGGAGAAATTAAAATCCCTGGGGATTACCGAAATTGGTATCGTGATTCAACCCGCTCAGAAGCTATTGTTCGAAGAGCAGGTAGGCGACGGTATAGATCGGGGCGTTCATATCACGTATCTTTTCCAAGAGATGCCGCTAGGCATCGCAGATGCGGTGAAGCAATCCGAAACATTTATCGGATCCGATTCATTTATTCTCCTATTAGGGGATAATCTGATCTCCCAATCGTTATCCGTACTGAAGGATTCGATTCTGGTGGATCATTATGATGGAGCCTTGCTGTTGGGAAAGGTAGAGAATCCGCATGAATACGGCATTGCTGAGATTGAGGAACAGCGAATCATTGGATTGGAGGAGAAGCCGCTTCAGCCGAAGTCCAATTTGGCTATTGTGGGGGCCTATGCCTTCACAGCACAGATTTTTAAGGCAATCGATGCGATAACACCGTCTCGCAGAGGGGAATATGAAATTACGGATGCGATTCAGTATCTTATTCAACATGGCTATTCCATTTCTTACGATATTACGACTTCTCCCCATACCGATGTAGGAACGCCTGGGCGCTGGCTCGAGGCGAATCGTTGGATGCTCCAGACCATGCCTGTAGAAAAGACAACAACAATGAACGAATCGTATGAAGGCAGCATTCTAAAATCGCCAGTCTTGATTGATCCAAGCAGTACATTATTGAATTGTGATATTGGTCCATATGTTGTGATCGGTCCTGGCGTTGTGCTGGAGAACTGTAAGATTGAAGATAGCATCATCCTGGAAGGTGTAAATTTGCGTAATCGCACATTGAAGGGTTCTATTGTCAGTATTCATCATGCTGTGCCACCAATTTAGGGGGAGAGGAACGTGAACATATTAGTTGTAGGTGTAGGATATGTAGGGACAACGACAGCATTATTATTTGCAGAGCTTGGCTATAAGATTACCGGCTTCGACACGGACATTCACAAGATTCAAGCGTTGAAGGAGGGGAATCTGCCTTTTTTCGAACCAGGTTTGGATACCCTATTGAATAAACATGTTCAACAAGGAAGCCTCTCCTTCACCACAGATCCCGTTCAAGCGATTCGCGAGCATCAAGTCATTTTTATATGTGTAGGTACACCTTCGCAAGCTGATGGAAGCACAGACTTAACCTATGTTCAAAATGTATCAGAGACGATCGGGTCTTATATGGAATCATATAAACTTATCGTGATAAAGAGCACAGTTCCTATCGGAACCCATAAAAAGGTATCTGAGTGGGTGACAGATGCGCAGCATGAACATTTACCGTTTGACGTCGTAATGAATCCTGAGTTCTTAAGGGAAGGAAACGCGGTATATGATTGCTTTCACCCGGAACGGATTGTGATAGGCAGTGATTCTGCGATTGCAGCTGGGCAGGTAAGTTTGCTGTATCACTCTATAGATTGCCCTCTTGTGATGACAAATCCAGCAACGGCAGAAATGATCAAGTATGCGTCGAACGCTTTTCTTGCAACGAAGATATCTTATATGAATGAATTAGCAAGATTATGTGATCAGGTCGATGTATCGATCAGTACGGTAGCACAAGGTATGGGACTCGATTCTCGCATAAGCAGATCGTTTCTAAAGGCGGGCATTGGCTATGGCGGATCATGCTTCCCGAAGGATGTGTTCTCCTTGCTGCATACGGCGAAAGATTATGGCATCGATCTCAATCTAATACGAAGTGTCGTAGAGGTGAATAACACGCAATGTCAATATTTTATGAAGCGGATAAGAAGGAAGTTAGGGATTCTAAGAGGTAAGAGAATCGCGATTCTCGGATTGTCTTTCAAGCCTGGGACAGATGATATGAGAGAAGCGCCAGCATTTACGATGATGAAGGGGCTGCTAGAATGTGGTTCGTACCTGAAGGTTCATGATCCCGTTGCTAAGCTGCCTGATGGATGGAAGACGCATGCGATTAAGCAATATGACTCCGTAGAAGAGACGCTTCGAAGCGCACATGCGGTCATTCTATGTACAGAATGGTCTGAATATGTTGAAGGCGATTGGGATGCATGGAGGCAGCTGTTGAAGTTTCCTTATCTTTTTGATGGTCGCAATGTACTGGATCGTTCGCAGCTGGAATCACGGGGATGGGACTATAACGGGATAGGAAATGGGTGATAGCAAATGAGTCGAATACTAGTAACGGGTGCAGCGGGCTTTATTGGCTCTCATCTATGCGAGGAGCTGCTGCTGGATGAGTCGAATCAAGTCATCGGGATAGATGCTTTTATCGATTTTACAACACCAACATGGATGCGCAGACGTAACATAGGTTCTCTGTTAGATCATCTGCGATTTGAATGGGTTGACAGTAATCTCCTCACCGTCTCATGGGATGAATTGCTTACTAGAGTAGATATTATTTATCATTTGGCAGGCATGCCTGGCGTAAGATCAAGCTGGGGGCCTGACTTCGTGCAGTATGCCACTCACAATATTGTGGCAACGCAGAGATTGCTCGAAGCTTGTAAGAGATATCCTCTTCAGCGATTTATATTTGCTTCTACCTCCTCCGTATACGGTGAGAAGACAGGTAGAGTCGACGAGCAGGCTACCATGCTTCCCTTATCTCCCTATGGCATTAGTAAATTAACTTGTGAACATCTGTGCCGTGTGTACGGGGATGCAGGAATTCCTGTGGTCGTGCTGCGGTTTTTCACAGTATATGGTCCGAGACAACGACCGGATATGGCGTTTCATCGGTTTATCAAGCAGATGTTAGATAGACAGCCGATTACCTTGTATGGAGATGGAACGCAGTCGAGAGATTTCACCTATGTCTTGGATTGTGTGAGAGCTGTCGCTGCTGTTGCTCATGCGAATGGCGTGGTAGGAGAAACGATCAATATAGGCGGTAAAGAACGTGCCTCCATTAATGAATGTATTGCCTTGTTGGAGGAATTGTTCGAACAAAAGGCTCAGATCGAAGTGGTCCGTAATACCTTCGGAGAACCCACAAGTACTTGGGCAGATGTATCGAAGGCTGAGAAGCTCTTAGGCTATTCGCCAACCGTTGATCTCAAGACAGGGCTCTCCATGGAAATTCAATATTTACGAGAATTGTATCAATAACAGCAAACAGGATTTCATCATGTGAAATGAACTCAGACCCGAAAAATGAACACCTTGAACAGTGAACATCTTTCGGGATCTTACGTCCATGATGACAAGGAATTCACCCGATGATCCAGAACTATATTATATACATACGGGACAATGGATCACGATGACTGGCATCGCGGAGGGATATTCATGGACAAGGACAAGCTTATACATAAGTTCGATAGACAGGCAGGGGTGTACGATAGAAGAAGACAGAAATCATCAGACAGAACGTGGCGGGAACCCCTGGTATCCTGCGCTTACGGAAAAGTTCTAGAGATTTCAGTCGGAGCGGGCGCCAATTTCCCGTTCTACCCCAAGGACGTGGAAGTCACCGCAGTGGATTTCAGCAACGAAATGCTTCTAGCCGCGCAGCGGGGCGCTGCGGATCATCGTTTACAGGTTACATTTCTGCAATCAGATGTCGAGTCGCTTGCCTTCCCAGCGAATACGTTCGATACGATTGTGTCGACGTTATCGTTCTGCGGTTACGAGAATCCATTGCAGGTACTCGCTTCACTCAAGGAATGGTGCAAGCCTAATGGACAGATCCTCCTTATGGAGCATGGCAGGAGCTCGAGCCCAATCATCCGGCCCTTGCAGCACATCATCAATCCGATGTTCCGTCGCATGGTAGGCTGTCATGTAAACCGCGATATTATGGGGATGGTTCAGCAAGCAGGTCTTCACATCGAACGGGAAGAGCATCACTGGCTCGATATGATTCATCGGGTATGGGCACGTCCTAATAAATCGTAAACGAAAGATCCTGGTCTTGCAGTTTTGTAGCGATTTCATGAAATCATATCCTTGTTAGGAAGAAATATGTTATAGTTAAGGGAATTTATGGTTGATTCAAGATCAACATGTGTATAAGGAGGGTTGGAATATGAGCGCAAAGAGATTAATAATCGGCTCCACGCAAGTCTATATGACGAACAACGGCGGTTGTTTGTGTGGAGCTGTAAATTAATAACCGTCATTCTTTGATGCATAAACGTATGGTCATGTTCGTCATATAGACTTTGCTACCTTAAAAAGCACGAATAATTTTAAGGAGTAGAGCGAATATGAAATATATCAATGCAGATGTTGTCCTTCCGGACCACTTATTGAAGGAATTACAGCAATATGTGCCGGGGGGGATGTTATATGTTCCTAAGCCTGCAGGGCTTCGCAAGAAATGGGGCGAAAAATCGGGGAGCAGATTGTATCTCAGTCGCAGAAACGATGAGATTCGTCAGAAATTCTCGGTTGGTACGTCGATCGATCAGCTATCAGATCAATTTTGTCTGTCCTATGATAGCATTAAGAAAATTGTATACTCAAAAAAGTAGTTCATAAGAGGAGTCACATTGGATGGGTTATGCTAATGTGGCTTTTTTGTTTGGTATCCATGTTAGGGTTGTTTTGTGCATAGAACAGTTTGAACTGTTTCCGGCCTATGATCGTCAGCAACCCCTTATATATAATCAGAGATATGCCAGATTTAATTGTTGGGGGTACGACATGCAAGATTTTTTTCAAATGGACACGGAGGAGAAACGTACGAACCTATTAGCAAGGGCGAGGCAAGCCGCGTTGTCTGCTATGGAGCAGTATGATCTCACGTCGGAACAGATGACATTCATTCAATTATCGGATTCGATTACGTATCAAATAGAAACTTCGTCTGGAGAGACGTATCTGCTCCGCATCCATGCGGATCAATGGAAGAAGGAAGAGCTGCGCTCTGAGTTACTATTGCTCCAATACTTGAGCCATGATGCCGGAATGACGGTGCCAACGGGCGTGGCGAGTCGGGATGGCTCCTGTATCTTGGAGGTTGCTGCGGAAGAGGGATATCGCAATCCCTGCGTCACCCTGATGCGCTGGGTGGAGGGAGAAGGTCTTAACGAGATGCAAGATGAGGACGCGTACGAATTGGGTGTCATGGCGGGTAATCTGCATGCGGCTGTGGCACAATTCAATCCTCCGGGTCACTTTGTACGGCCGTCACTCGGAATTGAGAGTTTTCGAGAGGAAGTGGCTCGGCTGGCGCAATACTATGATCGATTTCTCTCGGAATCTGCTTGGGAGATGTACCAGTTGGCTGCGAATCAGATTCTAGCTTCCCTCGCAGAGATGACCAGGACGAATGATAACTATGGTCTGATCCATGGTGATTTACATACCGGCAATATCATGTTCCATGAGGGGACACCTTATCCGATCGACTTTGGCCGGTGCAGCTATGGGTATTATCTGTATGATGTTGCAAGCACGATTCTAGGCTTGGTTCCGAAGCAGCGTGCCATGTTCATGCAGGGGTATCTGAAGGTGAGAAGCTTAACGGAGGAGGACCTTCAGCATCTGGAGACGTTTTTCGTGATGGTGTTGATCGGGAATTATTCGCATCACGCTGCCAACCCGGCAGAACGAAGCAATCTCATCGATGAACAGCCCTATGCGCAAGCGATTATTCGAGCTTTTTTACGCGTCGAGCCGTTCTTGTTCCAAGTTATTAAGCCTGTCGAGATCGAGTGCGGATCGGTCCCTAAGACGATTATTCAATAGCCACGAGAAGGAGAATGTGCATGGAAATTGTGATTCGACGAATGGTTGTACCGGATGATTATGAAGACGTTGCGAGATTGATAAATGTCATTGCCTCAGAAGTGGTGACGGCGCAAGACTTGGCGGATGAGGATGCGCGCATTCCCGCAGTGGGGTCGCTGAGTCGGGATGAGGAAGGACGCCTAACCGGACATGATCGGCCACGCTGGATCGCGAAAGACGGCGAGGGGAGAACGATTGGATATGCGCATGCTTGGCGTGCGCCGTGGTCTTCGCCAGGCGTATTATATGAGCAAGTCATCGTTGACCCGAATGCGCGCCATCAAGGTGTGGGGCGTGCGCTTTTTGATGTCGTCATGGCCTATACGTCGGAGGTGCGGGCGGATCGTGTGATCGTTGACCTGAGGGATGACGATCCGGTATCCTTGGCGTTTGCGACCAAACGGGGCTTCAAGCAAGAGCGGCATTTGTTCGAGTCCTGTATCGAATTAGCCAATCTGGATCGTGAATCATTAGATTACCCTGCTTTCGCTAACGATTCCTTCCAAATGATGTCGCTCGCAGACAGACCGGGTGAGGCGATGGAACAACAATTGTATGAGCTGTATCGAGCAACGCATGAAGATATTCCGGGCTTTGAAGGGGAATATATGTGGTACAGTGAATGGCGCAAATGGACCCTCGACAAAGAGGACTTCGAGAGGTCATTGGCTTTGTTGGTACTGGATGGTGATCGACCGATTGGTGTTGTGCAGCTGACGGCAAATCCTGAATCGGAGAGCTTGTACAACAGCTTTACCGGCGTCGATGCCGCATATCGTGGGCAAGGAATCGCTAGGGCACTCAAGATTCAATCGATTCGCGAAGCGATAAAGCGGGGGTACCGTTATATCCGTACGAATAATGATTCGCTCAACGCGCCGATGCTAAGGATTAACCGAAGTTTAGGCTACCAACCGGTTCCCGGGTATTATATGATGACACGCAACATCGAGTAGATGCGGTACGGACGATATATTGCGCTCGCAATAGAGGAGCAAGCAGGGGAAGCCCTATGTCTTTCATAAGGAAAGGCAGGGGCTTTTTCGTTTGCGGGAGATGCATAATTTTTCATTTAAAAATGCATAATACTGGGAAAAGTGTTCGGGAGGAGCAAGGCTGGTGGAAGGGCTGCAACAGGGGAATTATGGAGAACTTCTTGTTCACTTAGACCAAAATATGCAAGAGATTCAGAACAGGAAGCGCTTTGGTGTTCCCGCTCAATTTGGATGCCAAAGAAGCAGGATGGATTTCGAAGCTGTTAGGCATGGCGGCAGCTTTGATATTTTACGCCGTGTTTTGTTATATCGCCCGAGACAAACCTCGCCAGCCGTTTACAGTCGTCATCGAAGGTATTATTGGGAAAGTGCCGGGGAAAATTCTAGCCTCTCTATATACGTTATTTTTCATCTACCAAGCCTCGCGGCAGTTTAATGATTTTGCTCTGTTGATGAGCGTATCGGTATTCGATCAGACGCCGATTATTATGATCCATGCGATGATGGTCGTCGCCATCGGTTACGTGCTGGCCCTTGGGATTGTAGTGTTAGCTCGGACAGGGGAAATCTTTTATGTGGTGATGATGAGCATGATTGTGCTTAGTTGACGCCTTTCCTGAAGGAGCACGGCTCCTTACTGCGTACGGGGATCATCAGTTTAATTTTCAGCGGATTGATATTGGCATGGATTACGGCTTTGAATGTTTCCGTGCTGGGCGTGGATATTTTGAGGCAATCGTTTTTCCCTTTTCTGATGTCAATCGGCGAAGTTAATATATCCAATTTCATTCAACGGTTGGATGTGATCGCGGTGATGATGCTGATTATTGGTGTTTTTTTCAAAGCAAGCATCTTCTATGCGGCTTCAGCTGTCGCAGTCTATCGCTTGTTCCATATGACGAGCTTTCGCAAGGCGATCCTCCTCGTAGGAACAATTATTTTCTTATCCGCGCTTGTGATAAGTCCGAATTCTTCGCATCATTTGCAAGAAGGTCTCATCTCCGATCAATGGATCATTTACTTGCCCTTTGAGATTACGATTCCAGTCTTGCTCGGAGGATGGGTGTGGTTGCGGAACAAATTCAATCGCGAACGCAGCACTTAAGACTTGGTACGCTTCTTATTTGTTCCTAGAACGTAGAGAATGATGACCAATGTCAGTCCAAAAAGCCATAGAATGATTGGATGAATAATTTGAATCTTTCTGAGGATCATCTGAACATCATCGTACATCGATACGCCGAGAGGCATATCGAGTACGAGATCGAATAATAGGCTTCCTGCAAGTAGTGCTGTGAATATCGCGATGTTCTTCATGGGTTCTCTCCTTCGCGTATAGCGTATGCATTTAGTTGTATACGAGATGGGATGAACTTATTCTCCGATTCATAAGCATCATTATTGTTGAAATGCTACTGCACCTTAAGGAAATTTAGGATTTGTTCCCGTAGTTGGGGATTTCAGCCATATGGTATAATATTCCTTAAGATGAACATGATGCGAATTCAGGCATACCCCACATCACATGTGGGTTTATTTTTTATTATTCGGTATTCGATGGATATAAGGGTTGGGAGTGTCCGACATGAGTCATGTAGATAAACGGAATCGATTGGATGAGGAAGTATTCACGTACAGACATACGAAGGATAACAAAGTGTTGATCTATTGGATGGGGAAGCAAGTAACGGTCCTATCGGGAAAGCACAGCGAGAAGTTTCTGTCAAGAATCGCAAACGCCGAGTTTAAGGAAGCTCAGTTGATCATGGCGAAGGCAACCGGGAATTTCAAGCGTGGGAATGAGAAGGACAACAAATAGGCACTAAGCTAGCATATCAACCTATTTCGAGGTGAACGCATGAAAATCAGGATGAAGACATGGAAGCATTACATGCTCTTTATTGCTACAGCTGTCGGTTTGATTTTTCTAATCTCCTATGGCATTAGCTCGTATTATGACTTCCAATATGAGACCGTGACTTTTACAGCGGGGCTTATCGTGCTGCTGGCTGGCTTGTATGGCATGATGGAGGGGAGGTCCTTCGGGAATCATATGGTCGTGCCGGGGAACGTATCTAGCGCGATGCAGGCAACGATCGAACTGGAGCGGGAATTGCAAGAGATCAAACGCCAAGGTCCGTACCGATATGCAGTAGAGAATAGAATCATGAAATTTCGAAGCGTGCCGTTCGCACTTGTTCTCTCGGGGGTGATTAGCTTTGGGATTACTTATTTTATCGCATAGCAAGTGGTTGGGGAGGGAGGGCATCAAGTGAGTCATTCATGGCTAGACACGGTTGAAGTTGATCATGGCATGCTGAAGTACGTCATTATCATTGCACGATATCATGGGAGGGTCATCCTGATAAGACACCGAGAACGAACGGTCTGGGAACTTCCTGGCGGCAAAATTGAATCTGGAGAGACGCCGATCGAAGCCGCGGGCAGAGAACTGTTCGAAGAGAGCGGTGCGGTGGATTTCGGAATTTCTCCCATTGGGATCTATGAAATGGATGGCAGCTATGGGATGGTATTCTACGCCGAGGTCGATACGCTGGGAGAGCTACCTGAATCAGAGATCGCCGAGATTCGCTTGAGCGATGATTTACCGGTAGGATTGAATTACGGTCATATCTACTACGATATCTACGCCAAATGGCTAGAGCTGCGTGGGGATCGATCGTGGACGTTTACGAGATTTAATAGGATTGAGACGAAGGTATAAAGTAACGATAGATTACGCACGACCATGTTGAAAACTCGCCTTGCATCACCCTAGATGAGCTCGGACGGGTTTTGTTTATTAAGGGAAGGTTGAAACGCATGAATCGCATCCTTATTATTGGGTCCCCAGGCTCGGGGAAATCGACATTCTCCCAAGTCGTTGGGGATATTTTATCTCTGCCTGTCATCCATCTGGACCGCTACTATTGGAAGCCGAATTGGGTCTCGACACCGAAGGAGGAGTGGGAGCAGTTCCTCATGGATATAGCCGGGCAAGATCAATGGATTATAGATGGTAATTACAATGGCACGCTCGACCTCAGGCTCCGATATGCGGATACGGTTATTTTCCTGGATATGCCGCGATTGTTATGTATCTATCGGATTCTTAAGAGACGTATCCAATACCATGGGAAGACGAGACCAGATTTGAATGAAGCATGTCCTGAACGATTGGATGGATCATTTTTTCGTTGGGTCTGGAACTATAACAAGCATACAAGGCAGCAAGTGCTGCAGCGGTTAGAACAGCTGGATCCGAATAAGCGGGTGTTCGTACTTAAGAGTCGTAGAGAAGTAAGCGCGTTCATAGACCAGCTAACGTATGATCGCGAGAAGCGGAACTAACAACGAGTACATAGAGAGGAATATATACGAAGCGGAGGGATTACAATGGAAGATCACACGAATATCCATTTGCCAATAGCAACATCAATTCTGATTCAAAAAGCAGCAGAGGTCGGCTTTACGGCTTCATGCGACGTACTCACGGGCAGTTTTCTGCGTATGCTCGCAGCATCTCAGCAACATGCTAATATTCTTGAATTAGGCACGGGTGTAGGCTTCTCGACCGCATGGATTCTGGAAGGGATGGATCGAGAGAGCCGACTAACGACGGTTGAGATGGATGAAGCATGCGCCGCCATTGCGCGTGAGATATTAGGAGTTGATCCGCGTGCGACCTTCGTGACTATGGATGGCGGGCAATTCATCGAACAGCATGCGAAGGAGCAGTATCATGTGATTTTCGCAGATACGTGGCCCGGAAAGTTCTATTTGATCGAGGAAGTGCTGAACATGGTGGCTCCTGGCGGATTGTATATCATTGAAGATCTGAATCCGCAGCCGAACTGGCCGGAAGGACACGGCGCGAAGGTTGAAGAGCTGATCGCGTATTTAGAGACGAGGGACGACTTCTTTATGAGCAAAATGAACTGGTCCACCGGATTGATTCTTATGACGAGGAAACATGGATGATGACCAAAGAGATCTAACATCGGTTAGCCAAATACGGTGCAAAGGAGAGTAAGTATGAACTTTGTATTGCTGCCTTTTATCGAAGGGTTACATTTTACTGGGGATTTATTGCAAGATATCACGCATTTTTTTCAGATGAACGATGACCTCAGAACGTTAGAGCATACCTTGCAAGTCGCGGCTGAAGCCGAGCGTATTGCCAAGCTGTATGGCGTAGATTCAGAGAAGGTCATTCAAGCCGCGCTTCTTCACGATATTAGCAATGTGATTCCGATCTCTGCCATGTTAGATGCAGCAGAGGGATTGGAGCTAGAAATTCTCGATGACGAGCGAAAATATAATCGCAGTGTGCATCAGAAACTATCTAGCTGTATGGCGCGTGAGCTTTTCGGCGTGACGGACTCGGAGATTTTGGCTGCGATCGAGAGTCATACGACACATCAAGCGAATGCTAGTGTTGTAGCGAAAATATTGTTTGTCTCTGATAAAATTTCATGGAATCTACCAGGGGATCATCCGCACCTCGTAGAAATGAGACGGCATGTCGATGCCCATGACATGGATCGAGCGATATTAGTTTACTTGAACCAGATCTGGGAGCAGCGGCATAAGCTGAAGCTTGTACATCCTTGGTTAATCGAAGCGAGGGAAGAGCTGCTAGGGAAAATCACTGACCACAAGGAGACCCTATGAAGCTAATAAAAGAAATTTACCCCCATGGCAATAACTCGCCAAATTCAGAAATATCGTACCGCGTTCGGAAAGCAGCTAGAGCGATCGTATGGAATGATACGAAAAAAATGGCACTTCTGTATGTGTCATCGGACGGTTATTATAAGCTTCCGGGCGGAGGAATTGAAGCAGGAGAGAGCTATGAGGATGCGCTTAGGCGTGAGGTATTAGAAGAAGTTGGTGTTCAAATTGAGATTCTGCAAGAGCTGGGGCATACAATCGAGTACCGGGATCATATTCAGCAGCTTCAATTATCTTATGGCTATATCACGCAAGTACAGGGTGAGAATGGACAACCTGCATTTACGGCATTAGAGCAGGATCAGGGCTTTACGCTGCTCTGGGTGTCAATCGAAGAAGCTGCTCGCCTTATGAAAGAGAACATCCTGAATCATTACGTTGGTCAGTTTATTGTTGCGCGGGATTTGGCATTTATTGAAGAAGTCCTAATGTATCATTATGCTTATGGTGGTATTGTGTTCAATGAAGAAGGACAGGTTCTGATGCGGAGCCCAAGTGGTCATTGGGGTGGGTATGTCTGGACATTTGCCAAAGGCGGAGCCGATCCGAGTGATCGAACGCCTGAAGAGATCGCGCTGCGAGAAGTGCTGGAAGAGACGGGGTACGTGTGCACCATAATTACGCAAATTCCGGGGGAGTACGTATCGGATACATGCACAACTAAGTATTTTTTGATGAAGCCAACTGGAGCAATAACAGATTATGATTTCGAGACACAAGCGGTTGAATGGTGTGATCCGAGCGAAGCGTTTCGGCGAATTCAACGAACGAGTTCGTTGAAAGGCATTGAACGAGATACACAAGCATTGCAAAGCGCAATAGAGACATCGCTACGGCATACCGTAACCGCTCCAGAGTAGAAGAGGAGGTTCAACATGCAATTGAAATGGTTAGAATGGGCGAAGCAGATCCAAGCCATTAGTCAGAATGGGCTGGCTTATTCCAAAGACATCTACGATATCGAACGATTCGAACAATTACGAGACTTAAGTATAGAGATCATGCGTGAATACACAGATTTGGATTCGGAACAGATTCGATCGCTATTTGCAAATGAGACCGGATATGCGACGCCGAAGGTAGATGTTCGCGGTGTTGTTTTTCGAAATAATCAGATTCTGTTGGTAAGAGAGCGTCTCGATGGGGCATGGGCCCTGCCAGGGGGATGGGCAGACGTTGGTCTATCACCCAAAGAAGTCGTAGTCAAAGAAATCCGGGAAGAGTCGGGATTCGAAGTAGAAGCCGTTCGTCTCTTAGGCGTGATCGATAAGAAGTTTCATCCTCATCCGCCTTCACCCTTCCACGTCTACAAATTCTTTATTCTTTGCGACATCATCGGTGGCGAGGCCCAAGAGGGGATGGAGACGCTGCAGGTTGAATTTTTTGATGAGGCCTTTTTACCGCAGCTATCAACAGAACGCAATACAGAGCAGCAGGTACGAAGATTGTTCGAATACCTGCGTAATCCGGAGCTTGATGTATTTTGCGATTAATCGGGTTGATTGTTGAAGTATATTTATGAAAACGGGGTATGAACAATGACTTTTTCATGGGGATTAACAATCATTCAGCTATTATGGTTCGTATTCATCGGAATTGCTATTTATTTGTTGATCCTTCTCATTCAACTCGCCCGTAGAGGGATTAAAGCACTAGATAAATACAATGGAGATCGATAAATCAATAAGGAGAATCTATCTATGGAAAATCGCGTTCCTGACCTCATACGATTCCCCATCGGTTCGTTTGAACCGCACGTAAGCATGACAGATGAAGAGCGTATCCAGGTCATTCATCAGATTCCCGAGATCAGTCGTCGATTGAGAGCAATCATAGAGGAGCTAACCCCAGATCAATTTGATACATCCTATAGGCAGGGCGGCTGGACGATTCGGCAGATCGTTCACCATCTCGCAGATAACGATATGAACGCCTATATTCGATTTAAGCGGGCATTGACGGAAGATGAACCGATGGCGAATACGTACCGAGAAGATCAGTGGGCGGAACTCCCTGATTACCAAGCAACCCCGATCGAAGACTCGATTGCCTTATTAGAGCTGCTTCATCGGCGGTTCTACGTGCTAGTATGGGAAATGAAGCCTGAAGCGTTTAGACGAAAGCTTCGCACCGTCGTAGTAGGAAGCATCACGCTAGATATTGCACTCCAACGGTTTATATGGCATAACCGCCATCATCTCGCGCAGATCGAATCGGTACGATCAAATATTAACTAGACAGTACGAGTACGGTTCAGAAAAGCATGTTCCCCATAGATCCTATTCAGAGGTGAATCATTGATGAGCACATCGAATCAAGCACTCATTATCATTGATGTACAGCAAGCCATGTTCGATCCGGCAGCACCAGTCTATCAAGGGGATGCACTGCTGGAGAAATTACAGGGATTAATTGTTCAAGCGCGGTCTAATCATATTCCGATCGTCTATGTACAGCATGAAGAGGAAGAAGGGCCCTTAGTACGCGACACGCCGAGTTGGGTGATTCACCCGGCGATTGCGCCGGAAGCGGGAGACGTTGTCGTTCACAAAAGCACTCCCGATTCCTTCTATCAGACAACGCTGCAGCATGAGCTAAGAAAGCGGAACATTCATGAGACGATCCTAGTCGGAATCCAGACCGAACTCTGTGTAGATACGACGTGCCGAGCGGCTCGTAGTCTTGGTTTTCAAGTCACATTAGTGCAAGATGCGCACAGTACGTTCGATTCTGCCGATCTGAAGGCAGAACAAATCATTCAACATCATAACCAAGTGTTGCAGTCGTTCGCGAGCTTGAAGAATGCTAATGAGATTACTTTTAAATGATAGATATGAAGCAGGAAAGTAGGGAGATCAATGAATATTCAGTGCAGAAGGATCCATAAGGGCGACCCGGCGATCATCTCGCGTGCATTCGCAGAGCAAGGCTGGAACAAGCCGCAAAGCTTATACGAGCGTTATGTAGAAGAGCATCGGAAGGGAGAGCGCGTTACGATCATCACCGAAGTGGACGGAGCTTTTGCGGGATATGTGAATGTGCTATGGCATTCTGGTTATCCGTCTTTTCATGAACAGGGGATTCCGGAGATTAATGATTTTAATGTACTCATTCAATATCGCCGTCAAGGGATTGGGTCCATATTAATGGATGAAGCAGAAGCTGTTATTCGGGAGAGATCGGCTGTCGCAGGCATTGGCGTGGGATTATTCTCCGACTACGGGAATGCTCAGATCCTGTATGCGAAGCGCGGCTATGTGCCAGACGGGAAAGGCATATACAGTGCTGACCGATACGTGGGCTATGGGGATATGGTCCGCATTGACGATGATATTGCGCTCTATTTAACGAAAGCATTGCGTTAGGTGGTGCTACTGTCGAAGAGAGGTGGACAAGGAGATGCAGATCCGATTAGCCTCAGCGAAGGATATCGATGGAATCGCTCATGTTCATGTCGCAAGTTGGCAGACGACATATCCGGGAATTATCGCGGATTCGGTGCTATCAATCAGATACATTTCGGGTCTACAAGGAGTACCATATTATGAAGATTAGAAATTCTGTTAAGGCCATTATTATACAAGACAATAAATTGCTCGTAACGAAGCTAGAGGACGAAGATGGCATATATTATTTGTTGCCTGGGGGAGGCCAGGAAGCGGGAGAGAAGATGCATGACACCGTGATCCGTGAATGCATGGAGGAGACAGGCTATATCGTAGAAGTGCAAGGGCTGATGTTCATCCGAGAGTGTTTTCTCGTTGCCGGTACGCACCGCGTTGAGATGATGTTTCGATGTCAAATCATTGGTGAGACGCAGAGGACGATTATGGATCAGAACCAGCTAGGAATCGAATGGATCGATATGGATCGGATAGAGGATAAACCGTTATTTCCAGCAGAGCTTCGGACACGAATCAAGCTGTCGCATGTGAACGTAGAACAGCCGATCTATTTGGGTGAAATGCAGTAACAAATGGAGGAATTACGATGAATAAGAAGCTTACTAGTCCAAATGATATCCCTAGCGGATTATCGCAACCGGCACTACGTGCCCTTGCCCATGCCGGGTTAACGAATTTAGAACAGATCTCCAAGCTAACTTTGCAAGAATTTAAGAACTTGCATGGGATTGGACCTACGGCGGTGAAGCCGATTGTAGAAGCTATGGAAGCGAAAGGTCTCTTTTTCTCGAAGTAGTCTGTGAAGGAGTATAGGTTGATGGATCAGATAAAGCCAATCATTAATTTCTCTGGGCCTAAGGTTAGTTTAGGTCCTCTAAGTCGTGAATATGTTCACCTCTATTATCAGTGGAATAACAACTTTATCATTAACCGGACGACAGCCAGCATGCGACCCGTTACGTATGAGGAGCAATACGAGGCATTTGAACAATATAGCAAAAATAATAATTTTATATTCTTTACGATATTTGATCGTGCGACACTGGTGCCCATTGGCCTGACGTATCTATCTAGCATAGCTGACCGTAATGCGGAATATAGCGTTGTGATTGGCGAAGCCGACTTCCATGGCAAAGGCTACGGCACAGAAGTCACGCAGCTCATGCTAGAGTATGCCTTCAAAATTCTCGGTTTACATAATGTCATGTTGACCGTCTATGCCTATAATTCAGCAGGAATACGAGCATATGAAAAGGCAGGGTTTCGTGAATATGGGAGACGGCGAGAAGTGAAATTCTATCAAGGCAGACTGTGGGATCAGGTTCTAATGGACTGCCTATCAACAGAGTATACCGATCGTCTCGTTGCAGAGTTCCATGATGATGATGAAGACCGGACACCAGGAGGGCAACTATGAAAATAAGCAAAACGAACGCAGATCACTACCTGGTGAATGGAGAATTATTTCAATTAGATCCGCAAGAGGGGATTGAGGTTCCGCCGCATATCCCGCATCAAATTTTCAATCGATCCAATGCAGATATGGAGTTTCTTGTCATTTCGCAACCGACAAGCGCGGGGGATCGGGTCGTTGTTGAAGGAAGTTCTGAGTACTAGTACATACAAATATTCGTTGCATTTCTGAAACCCATATTATAATATATGGAAAATCCAGGGTACTTATCGACGCTGGGCGTATACGATCCTAAGGAGGAGAGCCGAATGACATCCTTCGAGTTGGACAATCAAATGCGGAGCATGAACTTGTTAGAGACAGCATGGCGAGCCTATACTCAGAATTTCTGGAAAATATTGATCATCATCCTGATTGTTGCTGTGCCTGTTGAGGCGCTAATCTTTGTGATCGAAGCCCCTATACCAGAAAATGCCTACGGCCCTCTGATTCTAATCAATTTATTATCAAGTGCAATCCTAACGATCATCCCGGCAGCAATCATTAGTATGATATTCCTGAAGATCGAACATGGCGAAGAGATTGGGATCGGAGCAGCATTTCGCAGAGGACGTAAATATTGGTTCAAGCTTATGCTCTATATGATCATTGTGAGAATCATGACAAGTATAGGCTTACTGTTGCTTATTATTCCTGGGATCGTCATTGGGACACGCATGCTCTTCGTTCAGTATGTCATCATGCTGGAGGGAACTTACGGCAACAATCCGATCGGGCGAAGCAACGACATGGTTAAGGGAAGGACTGGGCAATTTTTCCTTATCGCGGCAGGCATTGGACTTGCTCAAATGGGATGTAATTATCTGTTCCAAACATATGTCCATCTTGACTCATGGCTGCTGAATTTAGTGACTGGCATGCTCTCGGAGCTCTTCTTCGAGTTTATGACGGTGTTATTTTTCATTGCTTATCTCTATATTCGAAAATACGAAAATCCTGAGCGAATCATTACATTTGATGAATAGAACAAGTAAACAAGTAACTTCAAAGGGGGTGGCACATGCCCAGGAGGAAAGAACATATTATCGAACTCGCCGAGCAATTCGCCCGAGAGTTCTTGACGTCGGATCCGAGTGGACATGATTGGTGGCATGTTCATCGCGTTCGCAGCTTAGCGCTTGAGATCGCGGAGCGCGAGCATGCGGATGCCTACATCTGTGAGTTGGCAGCGCTGCTGCACGATGTGGCGGATGTGAAGCTGAATGCATCGAAGCAGGAGGGCTTGGATCGTGTACGAATTTGGCTGGAGGATGTAGAAGAAGACCCAGCTGTTATTTCGCACGTCATGGATATTATTGCGAACATGTCTTACAACGAAGGGCGTAATGCACCACTAACCACAATTGAAGGTCAAGTCGTGCAGGATGCAGATCGTCTTGATGCGATCGGCGCGGTAGGCATCGCTAGGACCTTTGCTTACGCGGGGTCGCGAGGACATCTCATGCATGAGCCGGGGGACCAGCGAACGAACACGAAGACAGCGATCGCCCATTTTTACGAGAAATTGTTGAAGTTACAAGGATTAATGAATACGGATTATGCCAGAACATTGGCAGCTGCAAGACATCAGTTCATGGAGACGTTCTTGCAGCAATTCCATGCGGAGTGGCCAGAAGTTAAGGAGGTATACAGGACAGATGATTCCTGAGATTAGTGCATTATATACAGATCAGATATTACATGAAGCAGCCCGCCGATATGGTGCGAGACCGGAAGAGGTTCGGTCGCTTGGCGGGTTCGAGAGTTTTGTCTACGAATTTACGAAGAACGGCGTGGACTATGTTCTCAAAATCACACATACGATACGTCGGAGCGTGAACTACATTCGCGGGGAGATCGAATGGGTGAACTTTTTGGACGATCAAGGAATCAAAGGCAGCCGCGTCGTTCCATCCGAGCAAGGCCTTCTCATTGAAGAGATTGAAGCAGAGGAAGGCGCCTTTCTCGCGATTGCCTACGTCAAGGCACGCGGATCCGCCATCACGGCAGAGGTGTGGGATGAGCCGTTATTCGAGCAATGGGGCGCGATGCTCGGTCGAATGCACCGGCATACGAAGGCGTATGAAGTCAGTTCTCCGTTGATTAAGCGTCAGGCGTGGGATGAGGAGGAACAACTGCGCGCAGACAAATATTTGCCGGCAGACGATCCGGTCATTGCCATTGTAGAAGAACGGCTGAATCATCTGCGTTCGCTACCCGTCACGCGAGATACGTACGGACTGCTGCATACCGATTTGCACCAGAAAAATTTCTTCCTCGAGAATGGCGACATATATCCTTTTGATTTTGACGATTGCGGTTATACGTATTTCGTCAATGATATCGGTATTACATTGTATTATGCGATGCGATATGCGCCTAGGAAGTATGATGACGTAACCACATATGCACGCAGGTTTTTCCGTACTTTTATGAAGGGATATCTCCGAGAAAATACAATCACGGCCCTGGAGATCGCGTACATTCAAGATTTTATCAAGCTGCGCCATCTGCTGCTGTATATCGTATTCAATCAAGTCGGCATCCTCTCGAGGGAAACGGAGGAACAGCAGCAGAAATTGCTGCAGCATCAACGCGAAGTTATCTCCGAGGAGCCGCTGGTACCGCTTGATTTCGTTGCGGAGTTCCGTTCTATGCAGGTGTAAACATAGTGCAGCGCAGCCGCTACGCTAGAAATATAATAATACGATGGGGGTATGGGCTATGGAGCATTACGTATTCAATCAATTGCGTTTCGTCCGTCAGACGTTGTTAACAGTTGTGGATGGGGTTACCGAAGAAACGGCTCACCGTGTTCCAGACGGATTCCGGAATACGATCCATTGGAATCTAGGACATATTTATGTCGTATTCGAACGGTTTGCATTCCAATTCATTGGACTGCCGATGCAGCTTCCAGAAGGATTCAAAGAGCAGTTCGAGAATGGCACGTCCCCACTCACTCGGCCGGAATCGGTAAGTGTCCCGAGTCTTGAGGAATTGAAGAGCCTATTGGCACAGCAGAACGATCGGGTGCAAGCAGCACTAGAGCATCGTCTGCAGGAGCCGATCGATCCGCCCTATACAACGTCGGCAGGGATGTTGCTCGGATCGCCAGAGCAATTTCTAACTTTTAATCTATATCATGAAGGCATGCATCTGAATGCGATCAAACAATACAAGGCTATATTATCTCGGGTCTAGGTGAACGCCATGCGAACAAATATTTACTTGGTGAGGCACGCGGAATCGCCTTTTCGATACGGTGAAGAGCGAGAACGAGGGATTTCCGAAGCAGGGGCTCAGGCAGCAAAGCGGGTGGCAGACCTCCTACGGATGGAAGGCATTGACGTCGTGGTCACCAGTCCTTACGCAAGGGCGCTTCTCACGGTTCAGCCGTTGGCAGAACAGCTCAAGCTGCCGATTCACTCATATGAAGGCTTGCATGAACGTTTCGTCGAAGGGGATCATCAGGTGTCTTGGGAAGCGAAAAAACAGGCGGTCAAGAAGTCTTTCGAGGATCCGGACTATGCGATGGATGGCGGGGAGTCGACGAGGGAGGCGCAGCAGCGAGTTATTCCGATCCTAATGGATCTCCTCGATACATACCACGGCAAACGGATCGTGATCGGTACGCATGGCAATATCATGACGGTCATGATGAATTATTATGATCAGAGCTATGGGTATGATTTCTGGGAACAGACGACGATGCCGGATATATATCGGATGACTTTCGAAGGAAATCAGCTTCTGCAAATCGTACGATTATGGAATTGAAGCGATACAATTAAACAAGACCTCTCCAGCGGATCATTGAATCCATAGGGGAGGTCTTGTCATGTTATTACGTATAACTGCTGCTCAAGAATGTACGTGTGCGTTCGGATTGCGGGTTCGTGAACAACTGCTCTGGTGTGCCTTGTTCGATGATGTCCCCGCCGTCCATGAACAAGACGCGATCCGCAACTTCTCGTGCGAAGCCCATTTCATGCGTGACGACGATCATCGTCATTCGCTCTTCTGCAAGCTGCTTCATGACTTGCAGCACCTCGCCTGTCAATTCCGGGTCCAAGGCGGAGGTCGGCTCGTCGAAGAGCAGAATGTCCGGGTTCATCATCAGTGCTCGGGCGATTGCGACACGCTGCTTCTGCCCGCCGGAGAGCTGTGACGGGTAGGCGTTCGCGCGGTCCGAGAGACCGACCTTGGCGAGGAGCGCCGTGCTTCTGCGGCGCACGTCTGCTGTCGACTCGCGCTTAACCTGTAGCGGAGCAAGCTCGAGATTCTGCGTTACCGTCATATGCGGGAACAGGTTAAAATGCTGAAACACCATCCCCATCCGGGAAGTGATGTCGCGGATTTCTTGCGCCTTCACATACGCTCCTTGCTGGACAAGCGGCTTGCCTCCGATTCGTATGCTTCCGCCTTGCACTTCTTCGAGATGGATAAGGCTGCGCAGCATCGTACTCTTGCCTGATCCTGAAGGCCCAATGACAGCAATCACTTCATTTGAGTTCACGTCAAAAGAGATTTTCTTTAACACTTCAACCATACCATAGGATTTCTTCAACTCGGATACTTCGATCATTCCCATATTCGCCATTCCTTTATTAATCAAATTTCAATCGGCGCTCCAGCCATTTGAAGAAGAGGGTCAGTAAGAGCGTCATCAATAAATAAATAATCCCTGCGTAGATGTAAGGCATTAAGGTGAAATCGCGATTCACCGCCGTCTGTGCAAAATGCAGCAGCTCCGGCACAGCAACCGCATAGAGCAGCGCGGTATCCTTCACGAGCGTAATCGATTCGTTCGATACGGCGGGCAGCGCGATTCGGAACATTTGCGGAAGAATAATCCGAATCAGCGTCTGTCTACGGTTCATACCGAGTACTTGCGCAGCTTCATACTGCCCTTTGTCAATCGCGAGCAAGCCGCCGCGGAAGATCTCCGCATAATAAGCCGCATAGTTCAGAATGAAGCCAAGGCAAGCGGCGACGAATCGATCCAGTACCAAATATTGGCCTATGCCTGGAATCATCGGGAGTCCGAAGCAGATGACTAATAATTGCAAGAGCAGCGGCGTACCGCGCATGAGGTAGATATAGATGCCAGCTAGACGCGAGAGCAGCTTTACGCGGCTATTTACGGCCAATGTCAGTAAGAAACCTAGCGGGATCGAGACGATAATGGCGATGAAAAATAATAATACCGTCATCTGCGCGCCTTCCAGCAGCGGTTTGATAATTTTGATGAAATAATCAGATGTCATAGCGTACATTCCTCTCCGGTGTTACTGATGTTCTATGTCACGGAAACAAAACAGGCTTTCCCGAAGAAAGCCAGCTTGTCCATTTGATATCATTTGCCTACTTGAGGACTTTATCCTCGCCGAACCATTTGTTCGAGATTTTCGCAGCCGTACCGTCTTGATTTAGTTGATCAAGCGCACCCTGCAGCTGTTTAAGCAGCTCATCATTGCCTTTTTTCACGCCAACCCCATATTCTTCAGGTGCAAGTGATTCATCTAGCAGCTTGAAGCTGTCTTTTTCCTTCGCCATGTAGTATTTCATGACGACCTCATCGATGACGACCGCATCGACGCGTCCGGACTTCAGGTCACTTAAGGCGAGTACGTTGTCTGCAAATTCCGTAACGGTCTTAACACGCTCATGAATCGGGTTCGCAGCCAGCGCATCCGCCGCAGATGAGAGCGTCTGAAGTCCAACCACTTTGCCGTCGAGATCAGCAAGCTTCGTAATCGGAGAATTGGCTAGCGTCACGACGACCTGTGCATTTTTGAGGTATGGCTTGGTGAAGAGCACTTTTTCTTTACGTTCATCGGTAATGGTATAGCCGTTCCAGATCAAGTCGATTCGACCGCTGCTCAATTCCGATTCTTTCGTCTGCCAGTCGATCGGTTGGAATTTGACCTTCTTGCCCATCTTTTCTACAGCGGCTGTCGCATAATCAATATCAAAGCCGACGAGCTCGTTGTTCTCATCTCGGAAGCCAAGCGGAGCGAACTTATCATCGATGCCGATGACGATCGTATCTTGGTCCGAAGCGCCGGAACAGCCAGTCAGAATAGCGAATAATGTAACGAATACGAGTCCAATGATTGCGGTACGTTTCATGAAGTATAACCACCTTTATCTAATATAAAACACTTTAGTGTGTTACCACGTTATCAGAATCCTATGATAGCATACTAAAGCAAAATCTGTCGACCGCTGCTTGAAATATTATTTGTCGAACCACGATATTGGAATTATTTGTATATAAAAGTTGGAGGACTGTGTTACATTTAAAAAAAGATCAAAGAAAATTTAAAGGAGTTGAAGGGATATGGTTCATGGGTTTCGTCAAAGAAGTATTGCCGAGGAAATTCATTGCGAAACCAGCACGGAAGCGTGGATTAATGAATGTTTTAGCGGCATCGTACCGATATATAGGATGTACAGCTTTCCCGTGATTGCAACGTACGGTGTAGTCACTTCGCGATTGATCCTAGGTGGATCAGCCTAATTTCTGCCGTTTTATTTTACATGACAGATCGTTTATTACGTGAGCTCGTAGAACGTCAATTATGTGGTTTTACGCCATCCTAAGCCTGTTGATTCCGCTTGCAGTATAGTTAGGCTTCATGTCCAACGTCGGGGTTCAGGGTTAATTGACGAGCAGGATTGGCAATTAATTGTTGGAACGGAATGGCTGTAAATGCGTATAGGTATGATATGTGTCAAAAATCATAAGATAGAGATAAGTGTCGGGCAGGAGTGAATGCATGGTTAATTTCTTTCGAAGCAATGGGTTTAAGCGGGTTATTATTCTAATCGGGATCGCTCTTGCACTTTATTTGATGCAGAGTATGATCAATCTTATTCTGATCACGTTCATCTTTACCTTCTTGATGAATCAACTCTCCACGATTACGACAAAAGGGATCAGGCGTATCGTTCCCATCAATGAGAAAGCCGTGATTGTCACGCTTTACCTCCTCTTAGTCGCCGGGATCGTGGCCGTCATCTACAAGTATTTGCCGATCGTCACCCAACAGATTACGCAGTTGATTGATATCATTACCGGGTTCAATCTCGATCCGAATGATAATGAGATCGCGAGGTATTTGGCTCCAACGTTTGAGAAGATTGAACTTGATAAGTATCTGGGGCAAGGTTTTGATCTCATTCTCAAAAATATTACGAACATCGGTAAGATTAGCATGCAGGTGTTCATGGCTATGATCTTGAGTTTGTTCATTCTCCTCGAGAAGAAGCGTATTGCGGAATTTACATCGAAATTCAAAGACAGTAAGATCGGTCCATTCTACGATGAGCTGGCGTACTTCTGCAAGAAATTCGTTCGCTCTTTCGGTAAAGTAATCGAAGCGCAATTCGTGATTGCCGTCGTGAACTGCGTATTGTCTGTCATTGCCTTGTGGATCATGGGCTTCCCGCAATTGATTGCACTCGGTATTATGATCTTCCTGCTCGGATTGATTCCTGTCGCAGGGGTCGTCATTTCATTGATTCCGCTCTCTATTATTGCTTACAGTATCGGCGGATTAATGTATATTATCTATATTCTGATCATCATTGCGATCCTACATGCGATCGAAGCGTATTTCTTAAATCCGAAGCTGATGTCAGCGAAGACGGATCTTCCGATTTTCTACACGTTCATCGTATTGATCTTCTCGGAACATTTCCTTGGCGTATGGGGATTGATTATCGGGATTCCGATCTTCATGTTCCTTCTCGATATCCTAGAAGTCACCTCTTCACCAGAGGATGAGCTGTATAAGCAAGCTTCTGCACAAAAGAAACAAGATAAACGAATCGAATAACGCATCCAAATAAAAATGGAATCATCGCTCTTGTACGCGTGATTCCATTTTTGTTTATGTTTGTTCTGTTGTTTGGCGAGTGCTTCGTGAAGTGTTGGCGTGGTACGCACGATAGGTTGAATCCCGTTCCATGTTCCTCTGCTGCGGGCAGGATCATATTTTCCTTCCCGGATTGCTTTGTCTCTGCATTTTCTCGATTTCGTTGCTCCCATGGTTAGTAGAGCCTCCTTGATTGTTGATTTCACTATCACCTATTGTACGCAGAAAAGCGATATAAGTTGCAATCAAGGGTTTTTGCATGGAAGGATGCTAGTCACACTGCGCTTTCTCCATCACATGCTGCGAATGAGAAGGGAGTGCTAACTTAGCGCATTCTCGGAATGCGAAATGCTCACATCCTAGGCACTTGTTGTAATTCAGCTGGCTTAATCCGAAGGCAATCGCTTCTCCGGTATGGTCGAAGAAGTGCTCTGCACCGATCTGCTCGTCGAGTCCAGTTTTACTTAGATACATGCGTGGCTGATGCCGCAGGCCTGAGATCAGCACGATCACGCCGGAATTGTGGCAGTGCCTGACGATCTTGGACAGGATGGCCTCACCGGTTGCATCGATGAAAGGGACGCGGCCCATACGGAGCAGCACGATTCTCGGATGCAAGTGCATCGTATCGAGAATGGATCGTTCGAACGGATCGGCCGCACCGAAAAATAGCGGACCTTCGATCGAATAGATGCTGATTTGGGGACAATCATGCCCCGCTTTAACCATATACGGCTTGACTTTCTGATTCTTCATCGAGGGATCGGGTAGCACTTTCGTAACCGTAAGCATATCCCGCATTCGTTTCATGAAAATGAGGACGGCGAGGACCAAACCGACTTCTACCGCTGTTGTCAGGTTCGTGAACACCGTTAGAAGAAACGTAACGACCAGGATGATCGAATCACTCGATTTCGTTCGTAGGATATGGAGAAATTCCTTTCGCTCACTCATATTCCATGCTACAACCATGAGAATCGGCGCCATACTGGCGAGCGGAATCGAAGAAGCCAGCGGTGCAAGCAGGACTAAGACCAGTAGAACAACAACCCCGTGAACCATGCCTGAGACAGGGGAGGCAGCGCCGTTCTTAATGTTCGTCGCTGTGCGGGCAATCGCACCGGTTGCAGGAATTCCTCCGAAGAGTGGTGCCACGATGTTGGCGATTCCTTGCCCGATCAGCTCTCGGTTGCTATGATGCCTGCTTCCGGTCATGCCATCGGCGACGACGGCAGACAACAGCGATTCAATGCCTCCTAGCATTGCGATTACGAATGCAGCTGGAAGAAGCTGAATGATCGTATCCAGTGTAACATGCGGTAAGGTGAGCGTAGGCAGCGTGCTCGGAATTGCACCGTAGGTTGAGCCGATTGTCGCTACCTTTCCATTGAACAGCCATGACGCAGCAATACTCGAACAGAGGAGTCCGATGAGAGAAGCTGGGATGTTCGGGAAACGTCTAGGAAGCCAGAGTAAGATGGCCAGACAGAAGACGGCCGTCAGGATACTATACATATTCCAAGTTGGGAGATGGACCGCGATTTCCTTCATATTCAGCCAGAAGTATTCATGGCTTTTCATTTCCCGCAGTCCCATGAAGTTCGCGATTTGGCCGGAAAAGATGATGACGGCGATTCCGGAGGTAAACCCGATCGTTACTGGCCTTGGAATGAATTGGACGAGAACCCCTAGCCTGAAGATCCCCATCAATACGAGAATAACCCCTGCCATGATCCCGGCGAGGAGCAGCTTTTCGAATCCAAATTGTAATACGATACCTAATAGAATCGGAACGAAGGCGCCGGTAGGTCCGCCGATCTGGAATTTGGACCCGCCGAACAATGAGATCAGGAAACCCGCCACGATCGTTGTATAAATGCCATATTGAGGTTTCACGCCGGAAGCGATCGCGAACGACATCGCAAGCGGAATGGCGACGACACCGACGATCAGACCTGCAATGAGATCCCGGCGTAACGCGAGCCAATTGTATCCTTCAAATCTACCTGACCATTTCATAAGAACCCTTCTTTTTTCATAAGTTTCATATATTTGATTATTTGAATATATGGGGAATATACACCCGTCATTCCGTATTTGTCAATCGACATTTGCGCACAGGTCGTCCGGCGTCAGAGCATTCACTCCATAAAAAAACAAGGCATCTTCCCGGCTGGAAGTCCCTTGTTTTCGAATGGCTTTATTCGTTCCGTATGTTCTCCAGCAGCGAGATCGCATCCACCAGATGATTATCGAAGATCTGTTTGGCAACGCCAAGCAGGTCTTTGATGAGCGGATCACGAAGCGAATAGATGACGGAAGTTCCCTCTTTGGTTCCGCTAACGACATTCTTGTTGCGAAGCACGGCCAATTGCTGGGATACGGCCGAACCGTCACTTCCTAATATCGTCTGCAGTTCATTGACGGTGCGCTCTCCATCGGACAATACCTCTAGGATACGAATGCGCATGGGATGCGCCAGCGCTTTGAAGAAATCGGCTTTGAATTGCTGAATGTCAAGATTCATGGATCTATTCCCCTTAATATTTGAAGCTTTGAACATTTTCGACTATCATACCACATATAAGAAGTCCTTTGTAAAACAACCTATGCGAATGAATAAGAAGGAGCCATGTATGAAAAATCTGCTAGTCACAGGGTACCGCGCGCATGAGCTGCAAATTTTTAACCAAAAGCATGCCTTGATCAAGTATATTCAGAAAGCGATCGAGAATCGGCTGAGACCGTTGCTCGACGAAGGGCTGGAATGGATGATTACGCCAGGGCAATACGGGGTGGACCTGTGGGCCGTCGAAGTCGGCATCGCGCTCAAGGCGGAATATCCGAATTTCAGAATATCGATTATGACGGCTTACGCGAATCCGGATGAGAAGTGGAAAGAGGACAAGCAGGAGTATTACCAGAAGCTGCTGCGAGGCGTAGATTACTTCGCATCGGTAAGCAAGGAGCCTTATAGCGGGGGCTGGCAGCTTCGTGCAAGGGACGATCTGCTCTTTCGTAAGACCGACGGCATTCTGATGTTCTACGATGAAGAAGTGGCGGAAGGCAGCCCGAAATTCTATAAGGAGCGCGCAGTAAAGAAGCAGATGAATGAAGATTACCGGATCATCGGCATCTCTTCGGAGGAAATCCAGAATATTGCGGAAGAGGAGAATCTCAGGTACATCGATTGATGCACGTGAGATTCTCTTTTTTTTGCAAGGGTAATCGATGTCGGTGCGGGGAGGCACCGTTAGTCTTCAACTTTTTTCCGGTTTGTGGTAGATTCATTTTGTGGAAATGAATCCTGGTGGAAGGCGGTGAGGTACGATGTTAAAAATGCTTGTCGTCGATGATGATAAGTTCGAACGGGATGGAGTGAAGTTTCTCGTCGATAAATACGGATTGAATTTGGAGATCTTTGAAGCTGACAGCGGGGAAAGCGCCCTCTTATTTATCGAAGGCCATGAGATTGACATCTTGCTCTCCGACATCAGGATGAATGGGATGGACGGATTACAGCTTGCAGAGAAGGTTCGTGAGCTTGGTAAACCTATTAAAATGATGTTTATGAGCGCCTATGGTGAGTTCGAATATGCACGAAGGGCAATTGATTTGAAGGCGATTCATTATATTTTAAAGCCAGTAGAGGTTAGTGAATTTATTAAGAGTATGACCGAGGTCATCCGGCTATGCGAGGAAGCTCAGAAATTGAAGGTTCAGCAGGAAAGGCTGGAAGTGGTTTATTTGAACGAAGTCAGATACGAAAAGCAGAAGCAATTGACCGACATCATATTCAACAAGACCGATGTGACGGAGATAGAACTAGATCTGAAGGTGCCTTTCAGTGGGGATGGTCGTTATCCTTATATGCGGATGCTGATGCTGGATTCTCGTAAGCGCTTTTTTGATCGGCTTGATTTTGACTTCGACAGGCAGCTCGGGGAATTAATACATCGGAACGTCGATTTTATTCATTTAAATGAATTCCAAGGATTGTTGCTCTTGGCAACCTTACCCGATGAACCGTTGGAAGCTATAACGGAGCTCGGCCAGCGTTTAATCCAGATATTCAAAGAGTTGTTCGGAAGCGATATCTGTGTTGTCGTCAGCAAGTTGGTGGACGATGCGAATCAGCTCTACCAAGAATTTCATGAGATGGAAACGATGCTGGAAAATAAATTTTTTTTCGATGAGGGTACGGTATTGCTGGCAAACCGCAAGTCATATGTTGTGAGTGATATGACTGCAGTCGTGAATGATGTGCTAAAGGAGTTAATGCAGAATATCAAGCACAACCGATATGATATCGCGCAGCTGCATGTCGAGCAATTATTTGACGTTTTGCAAAACAGAGAGCATTTTACAGTTACCTATGTCAAATATGTGTGCACCGAAATTGTCAAAACCATATTCAATGCCCCTGAGAAAAGGGATAGCGATAGATTCAAGCTGAATTTGGAAGAAATATATAAAACAGTGAAGCTGAGTGATTTACGAGAATTAGTATTGCGCATTTTGAAGGTCAACGAGTCTTACAGCGAAACCAATGTCGAAGCGCTGCCCAGAGCGATCGAAGAAGTCGTCCGAATGATCGAGAGCGAATATCAGACAGACTTGTCGCTCGAGTTATTGGCGAAGCGGGTTTATTTATCGCCTAGTTATTTGAGCCACTTATTCAAGAAGCAGAAAGGAATAAGTATTAATAAGTATATGACCTTGCATCGAATGGAAAAGGCGAAGGAGCTGCTTATCACAACAAACCGTAAAATTATCGATATCGGACAAGATGTTGGTTATAGTAACTTTCCATACTTCAGCTCGTTATTCAAAAATCATTTCGGGCGAACGCCTTCTCAATTCAGAGAAGAGACATCATGATGAGACAGCTGGTTTACGGACTGTTTAATCGTTTGAGGTTTAATCAGAAGCTATTTCTGTCCTACTTAATCGTTATTATCATCCCAATTATGGTACTTGGGATATATGCGTACAATCAATCCAAGGAAATGCTCAATCTGCAGGGGTTGCAGGGGATCGATAAGAATGTGAACACGGTTACGGAGAGCATAGACAAATCGATTGAACGCTATAACCATATGGTTCGATCGATTGTATACAATAAGATGTTTCAGAAGATCGTAACGAATGATTATATCGATTTAGTCAATCTTTCGCGAGATTTGAAATATTACTTAGATCCATACTTCATCATGTTGATGAACCTTGACAAGGATATTCAGAAAGTAACCTTTTACACACAAAGCAGAGTACCGGAATTCGGTGATTCCGTCGTTTCGTACAAACGGGTTGCTGAAGAACCTTGGTATCACGAAGCGATGAAGGGCATCGATCCACTGTGGCAATATGAAGATAACACGCTGTTCGTAACCTATAAATTCCCGAGCATGATCAAGGAATCCAACGCTAATTTCGTCTACATGCGAATTGATGAGGGCAGCTTCTTTAGGAATATTACCGATCTAGCGCAAGAGTATGGTGTTATCATCTCGGACAGTAATAACCGGATTGTCTACGCGAATCAAAGTGCTATGTTGACCGCAGTTGATTCCAAGGAAATCATACAACTCCATGAGGGAACGATAAACGTCGGTCAGACCAAAATGATTCTTGTTAAGAAGAAGATTCCGCAGGCAAATTGGACGATCTATTGTTTCATTCCTACAGCGCATTTGTCCACGAACGCGGGTTCAATCATTAATGCGACATTCATCGTAATCCTTTCTTGCATTGTCAGCTTGTTGATCATTATTTCGATCTTTTCCAAGACGTTTATCAAACGAATATTCTCACTCAATGCGATTATGAAGCGGGTTGAATGGGGTGAATTGGATATACAGGTGCGGAGTGAGTCCAGGGATGAAATCGGAGAACTGACCAATCGGTTTGGTAAGATGCTGGGCAGACTTAATGAGCAGATCGATGAATCCTACCGAAGTAAAATTATTCAGAAGGAAGCGGAGCTTAAAGCACTGCAATCGCAGATCAACCCTCATTTCCTATACAATACCCTCTCGTTTATTAATTGGAAGGCCATCAAAAACGATGCGCCTGAAATTAGTCACGTGGTGACATCGATGTCGAAATTTTACCGGACAGCACTTAATAAAGGCGACAATATTATTACAGTCCGCGATGAATTGGAGAATATCAAATCATATATTGAGATCATTCAGGTGATGGGCGAGTATAGTTTTGATGTCGAGTATACGATCAACGATGAGGTTTACGATTATTCAACCATTAATCTCATTCTTCAACCGCTTGTAGAAAATGCGATCAAACATGGCATCAAACAAAAGGAGACGGGGAAGGGCCTTCTGCATGTTAGAGCCTGGTTAGAAAAAGGGACGGTCAATTTTGCGATCGAAGACAACGGTCCAGGGATGGAACAAGAAACGATCGATATGCTTCTAACGATGCAATCAGCCGGCTATGGTCTCAAGAATGTCAACGAGCGGCTGAAGCTGCGATTCGGAGCTAAATACGGCATCTCGGTCCAGAGCCGACTTGGAGTTGGTACCGTGTTGACCCTCGTTATTCCGCAAAATTTTGAGTAGTTGCGCATCATGAATAACATCATTTCGATATTCAATTTCACCCGCCGGTTAGCCGGACGGGTTTTTTTAACTTCGTAAAAAACTGAATCATTTCTAAAATATTTGATAATTAAATAGTAAGTTCTCTATGATATAGTTTGATTGTCAATAAGGAAGCGCTTACAGAAAGGAGGAGAATGGGGCGATGAACAACCAAATGGTGTCAATGAGCTCGAGACGTGCACGTAGCGTAGAAAAGAAAAAGAAGATCAAGCAGTACCGTGTGTTGTTGATCATGTTAATACCAGCGATGATCTACTACATTATTTTTCATTATCTCCCGATGTATGGCGTGCTGTTGGCATTCAAAGATTTTAAAATTACAGAGGGCATTTTAGGTAGTCCTTGGGCAGGGCTTCGTCATTTCGAGAAGATTATGAACGACACCTACTTTTTTACGGTATTGAAAAATACGATTATTATCAGTTTATACAAGCTAGTGTTTGGTTTTCCAGTACCCATCATTTTCGCGTTGTTGCTGAGTGAAATTTCCAATGTGAAATTTAAGAAGATGGTACAGACGGTATCGTATTTACCGCATTTTATATCGTGGGTTGTCCTGGCGGGGATTTTCTTTACCTTATTTTCACTAGATGGTCCGATCAACGGCATTGTCAAAATGTTTGGCGGCGATCCGATGTTATTCTTGGCGGACGATCGATACTTCCGAACCATCCTGGTGGTGACGAGTATTTTCCAAGGCTTTGGTTGGGGTTCGATTATCTACTTCGCAGCCATTTCGAGCATTGATCCACAGTTGTACGAAGCGGCAGTACTTGACGGAGCAAGCCGGTTCAAACGGATGGTCTATATATCGATCCCGATGCTTGCCCCCGTTATCGCGATTATGTTGATTTTATCCATGTCCGGTATACTGGATGCGGGATTCGATCAAATCTTCAATATGTATAATGTCAAAGTCTATAATGTCTCGGATATTATCGATACCTATGTGTACCGTAAAGGCTTAATTGAGATGAACTATAGTTATGCGACGGCCGTTGGGTTGTTCAAATCCGTGGTAGCATTGATCCTGATCGTGATTGTGAATCAGACGGTCAAATGGATTGGCGGCAAGGAGCATGCCATATGGTAGCTTGGCCTGGTTGGACGAAGGAGTGAGAAGATGATTAACGTAAAAAAATCAACGGGTGACAAAATTATCGATGGCTTTCTATATCTCATTCTGCTAGGTATTGTCGTGATCACGTTGTACCCCTTCTGGACGCAGGTCATTATTTCATTAGACGGTGGAGGAGCTGACAGTGCTGCCTATTCATCAGGGATCATATTGCTCCCGACGCAGTTCTCGTTCGAGAGCTATAAGTTGGCTTTCAAGTTCGATGCGCTCTGGCTCGGATATTGGAATACGATTCTGCGGACAATGCTCGGTGTTATCCTGTCTATATTTTTCACATCGATTACGGCTTACCCGTTAGCTAAAAGAGATTTGCCCTTCAATCGAACGTTTACAAGCTTCGTTTTGTTCACGATGTTATTTGCCGGGGGCACGATTCCTTCCTACTTGCTAATCAAAGAACTGCAATTGCTGAATACGATTTGGTCGCTTGTTATTCCAGGGATGATTAGTGCGTTTAACGTGTTGATTATGCGCAACTTCTTCCGGTCGATTCCTGAAGAACTGGAAGACTCGGCTCGGGTGGATGGGGCAGGTTATGTGCGAATATTTACGCAGATCGTCATCCCGATCTCGAAGCCGGTGCTTGCGACGATTGCCTTATGGGTAGGCGTAGGTCACTGGAATGCATGGTTTGACAGCTTGATCTACATTTCAGATCCGAATAAACAAGTGCTGCAAATTGTATTGCGGAAAATTATTATTCAGAACAGCATGGCGGACATCAACAGCGTCATTCAAAATATCGGAAAAACAACGGAGTTTTCAGGAAGACAGCTGCAGGCTACAGTGGTCATGTTCTCGATTATACCGATGCTCATCGTCTATCCGTTCATTCAGAAGTATTTTGTCAAAGGCGTTATGGTGGGTGCAGTAAAAGGGTAAACCCCTATTTTCATTTCAAATTAGAGAGGGATGGTCGAATGTTGAAAAAGCGCGTAATGTCTGGTTTGTTATCGGCAGTCATGTTGACGTCAGTCTTGGCGGGATGTGCATCATCCGAGAATGAGAAGAAACAATCGGAAGGGAACGGAGACGCACCACAATCCAAAATGAAATTGACGTTCTGGAATTTGGATGAAAATCAAACGGATCATTCGGTCGGTCTAGATGCCATAAAAAAGAAGTTCAATGTTGATCTGGATTTTACCGCAACCTCTAGGGAAGCTATGAAAGAGAAGTTGAACCTTCTCATTTCCTCGGGTGAGATTCCGGATTGGTGGAAAGAGCCGTCGTTCACCGAATATGATAAATTCCTCGAACAAGGCGTTGCAGCAGAAATTCCGCAAGCGTTAATTGAACAGAATATGCCGAAATATATGGCATGGCTCAAACGCTTTCTTGGCGATGACCCCTTTAAGTATATAAGAAGAGATGGAAAAATTTACGGATTACCTGTGATCTGGGATATAGGGATCGATGGGATTCAGCTCGCGTTCCGGGAAGATTGGTTGAAAAAAGTAGGGATTACGAAAACGCCGGAAACGCTAGAAGAGATGGAAGCTGCTCTGACGAAATTCCGAAACGATGATCCTGACGGGAATGGCCAGAAAGATACGTATGGCATGACTGCAGCGGGCGAAAATATCGAAAGCTTGTTCAGCTCTGTCTTTGGTGCATTCGACGCCTATCCGAATATATTCCGCGAGAAAGATGGTAAAGTCGTTCGTGGGGAAATTGAACCAGGCGCGAAGCAAGCGCTTGAGGTTTTAAACCGTTGGTATAAAAACGAATTGATTGACCCTGAGTTTGTCGTCAATAAGGGCTCGAACGTGGAAGATAAAGTCCTTACAGATAAAATCGGAGCTGTTGAGTTTTACTGGTGGTCATTTTTACCGGGGAATGCATTCCTAGGTGGAGAACAGTGGTACGACAAGTTGGCGAAGAAGCATCCAGGCTTTAACTTTGCAACCGTAGGCGGCATAAAGGGGCCGGATGGCAAATACGGCATATCGCAATACAACCCAGCCTATGCTTCTGGCGTCATGTTCGGCAAGCAGCTGGAAAATGATCATGACAAAATGATCAAATACATGCAAATCTTCGAAGCGACGCAATTCGATCCGGAAATCTATGAAAAAATGAACTTTGGAGAGAAAGGCGTTCACTGGAATAAGAGCGAGAAAGGAACGATTGAATTCATCCCGCCGTATACCGACGAGAAGGAACGCAAAAAAATTGGGATTGGAAGTTTCTCGATGGCTGGATCGTTCAATGATTACGATTTCCAAACAGCTTATACATCCGATGAAAACATGCGTCAATTAGCGAAAGATACCCGTGCTAAGGGGACGAGAAATATTGATATTTTAGCACCATTCAACAAGCCAATCTACAATGAAACACAAGATAAGTTGAATCAGTATACGCTGCAGACGTTTATCGATTTTATTACGGGTCGCAAGCCTCTGAGCGAATTTGATAGTTTTGTAGATGAATGGAGAAAAATGGGTGGAGATAAAGTGATAGACGAAGCACAAAAAGTTTATGATGAAAATTTGAAAAAGTAATCATAGGTATGGATCGCAGGGATTGGGGGATGGAACAGCTATGTACATGATTCAAGCTGGAGCTTTGACGATACACTTGAACGAAAAAGGTCAAATCATCGATTTGAATGATAGCAGCAATCATCATTATGCATCGTCAACATATACGAGCGCACTTATTCACACGGTTCATGAAGGGCGAGTGGAAGCACCTGCGAAAGTATCGTATCATCCGACAGAGTGTCTATTCACTTTCGAATTTACTGAAAGCGGTACGATTGTCGATGTGCTCGTGGAGGAAAGGTCACAGTATGCGACCTTTGAGATCCAAAGGATTACAGGTGATCAAGTGGACGCGATCCTGTGGGGGCCTTACCTGACGACAGTTACGGATTCGATCGGCGAATCGGTTGGCGTCGTGCATAACGGACAGTTCGCGATTGGTCTTCAGGCTTTGAACATTAAGACGATTGGCGGCTGGCCGATCGAGCTTGATCGATTGGAGGGTGTGCAGCAGAGTTATTCGGATAACCGGAACAATAAACCTGATCCTGACAACCATCAAGTATCGGACAATAAGTTCGAATATCATGTCTGCGCAGCGTGGCCGACGAGTGATGGAAGCATGCTGCAAGGCTATGCTCGAAATCGGTCGACAAGCGCACGTCGTCCCGCATGGAACTTACCGCTTGTGGATGTCGCATCCATACGCGGGGAAGATGCTGCAATCGTTGGATCACGCATTGCCTTATTCGGCTGCGAAGTTCAGCAAGTACTTGAGACAATCGAAGCAATTGAGCTTGGGGAAGGGTTGCCTCACCCGATGATCGAAGGAAAATGGGGCAAAGTATCCCCTGCAGCGAATCAATCCTATTTGATTACGGATTTCTCCGAAACTACGATCGTCGAAGCAGTACGTTATACCAAAATGGCCGGTCTAAAATATGTGTATCATCCCGATCCATTCAGCACGTGGGGACATTTCACACTAAAACCGAAGAGCTTCCCGAATGGAGACGAAGGATTAAAGTCAGCTGTCGCCTTGGCGGAAAGCGAGGGCGTTCATGTCGGCATTCATACCCTGACGAACTTTACGACTCGAAATGATGCGTATGTAACGCCAACGCCGGACGAAAGATTGCAATTGGCGGGCACGTCGCGGTTAGTTGCAACCGTGGAATTAGATGCAGATTGGATTGAGGTCGACGACCCGGCACCGTTTCAGGCGAAATTGTTCCGACAGACGGCACAACTCGGAAGTGAGCACATTGAATATCACGCTGTGACAGACAGTGCGCCTTGGAGACTGACTGGCGTTAAGCGGGGTGCCAATGGCACAACTGTTGCAGTGCATGAAGCAGGTACTACAATAGGTCGGCTGTGGGATCATCCGTACGATGTATTCTTCCCGAACATCGAACTGCAAGACGAATATTGCACACGGATCAGCGAGCTGTTCACGAAAACAGGGTTGAAGCAAATATCTTTCGATGGTCTGGAAGGCTGCTATGCAACAGGACATGATGATTACGGCGTGAATCGATTTGTGAAAATGTGTTATGACGGCTGGGGCGAGGAAGTCATTAATGATGCGAGCATTGTCGTTCCGAACTATTTGTGGCATGTATTCACAAGATTTAATTGGGGCGAGCCTTGGGGGGCTGCAACACGGGAGGGGCAGCTCGAATGGCGGCTTACGAACCAACGATATTTCGCGAGGAACTTCATTCCGTCGATGCTGGGCTGGTTCCTTGTTCGCTCGGCCTCGGATCAGTTCGAAGCGACAGCGCTCGACGAAATCGAATGGGTATTATCCAAGGCAGCAGGATTTAAGGCAGGCTTTGCAATCGTAGCCGATATGGCTGTGTTACAGCGTAACGGCAACATTTCATCGTTATTTGCGGCGGTGCGCGAGTGGGAGAGAGCGAGACAAGTGGGCGCGTTCACAGCAGAACAGCGGGAACGGCTGAAGAATCCGAAAGGCGATTGGCATTTGGAAGCTGTCGGTGAGGACGATTGGAGATTATATCCGGTTCATCTTTCGAAGCCACTCGTATGTAATCCGGCGGAACTGCAACCCGGTCAACCAGGGGGGGCGGACTGGTCATATTTTAACCGACATGCGGCTCAATCCCTAAAGTTCACGCTTCGTGTCATTCCATCGTATGGGAACGATGAAGCTTCTATTATTCGACCTACGTTCTATACGAACGGCGAATATATGACATTCGATACGGAAGTCTTCGCGAACCAATATCTTGTATGCGATAGCAGCAACAGCGGCAAAGTTTACGATCAGAACTGGAATCTACTGAAAACTGTAGCGGCTTCTGCCGATGCCCCAATCTTGCGGACGGGTGGGCAACAGCTATCTTTCAGCTGCAAGTTCGAAGGCGATCCGAAGCCTTTGGTCAGCGTCAAAGTGACGACTTGGGGCGAATGCGAAGAAGTAATCGTTGGAAGGCGACAAATGCATTGTCCGAATGAAGTTTCCCAATAAAAAAGAAGATTTGATAAACCGGGTCCCTATCGCCTGGATACTTAAAAAAGTGTCCAGGTGTGGGGGCCTTTCATTAGCGACAATTCGAGGATTGATCCCACAAATATCATGTTGCACCAAGGAAAACATCAGGCCTGCGTAGAATTCAGTACGCAACAGATGAGGGATGCTTACTTGGCGATTAGGATGCAAGACAATGATCAAGGTGCGATCCTTGATCAACTGACGATTGACATTACTCAGGAGAAGGGATGAATCACGATGTCGAGTACACAGTGGAATGCGATTTGCCCGAAATTGCCCGTTCAGGGTCCGGTAACCGAGGATTGGCTCGTGAATCCGGCGCCGTATCAAGCTGAGGTCTATCAAGGAGAGCATGAGCATGAACTCATCATGACGAATGGTCTCATTCGCCGCACATGGCGTCTTACACCCAACGCGGCGACGGTCGCATTCGACAACTTGATGACGCAGGAGACGCTTATTCGCGGCGTGAAACCAGAGGCCATGCTGTGGTTGAATGGCACGGAAATATCCGTAGGCGGTCTCGTCGGACAGCCGGACTATGCGTATTTGCAGAAGGAATGGGTGGATGGCTTAACGGCGGACCCGAATGCGTTTCAATTTACAAGCTACGAGGTCGGCGTGACGAAAGAGCGGTTCGCGTGGAAGCGGGTTTCCTATTCTTCGCAGAAAGCCGCCTGGCCGCCGCCTGGCGCGGCGCTGGATTTGCATTTCGCATCTTCGGAAGCGAAGTACGCGGGGCTCCGAGTGACCGTTCATTATGAAATGTATGACGGCATTCCCCTCATGGGCAAATGGCTCTCGATTCATAATGGCAGCGGCGAGCGCGTGAAGCTGGACACCTTCAAGAGTGAGATGCTGGCTGTGGTAGAGTGGGATTCGCCGGTGGAGACGCCGGACCGCTGGGAATACCCGAATCTGCATGTCGAGAGCGACTATGCGTTCCAAGGCATGGCACAGCGCAAGGCGAATCGGACGACGTACTGGGTGACGGATCCGCAGTATACGACGCAGATCAACTATGACTGCCAGACGCCAGCGCTGCTTGAGAGCAGGCCGCCGATCGGTCCGGATGCCTGGATTGAAGTTGGCGAAAGGTTCGAGACGTTCCGGACGTTCGAGCTGATTCAGGATAGTACGGATCGGGAGCGTAAAGGGCTTGCGCAGCGACAGATGTACCGCATCTTGGCACCTTGGACGATGGAGAACCCGATCTATCTGCATGTGAAGAGCATGGATCCCGTGGTGATTCTCGAGGCGATCGACCAATGTGCGGAAGTCGGGTTCGAGATGGTGATTCTGTCCTTCGGCAGCGGGCTCGATATGGAGAATGAAGATCCGGCGTATATCGCAGGCCTGCGTGAACTTGCCGATTATGCGCACTGCCGCGGGATCGCCATTGGAGGCTACTCTTTGCTCGCAAGCCGTTCCATTAGTCCGGAACACGATGTCGTCAATCCGAACGGAGCGTACTATGTGCATTCTCCATGTCTCGAGAGCAAGTGGGGACAGGATTATTTCCGCAAACTGGAGACGTTCTTCGAGCAGACGGGCTTCGATATTCTGGAGCATGACGGATCGTATCCAGGGGATATTTGCGAATCGACCGAACATCCGGGACATCACGGACGCGAAGACTCCCAGTGGAAGCAATGGACGCGGATTTCGCAGTTCTATCAGTGGTGCCGAAGCCGCGGCGTGTACCTGAATGTACCGGACTGGTACTTCTTGACCGGGTCGAACAAGGCGGGGATGGGCTACCGTGAAGTGAACTGGGCGCTGCCAAGAGAAAGACAGATCGTGCTGGCGCGTCAGAACATTTACGATGGCACGTGGGAGAAGACGCCGAGTATGGGCTGGATGTTCGTGCCGCTCACGGAATACCATGGCGGTGGACCAGAGTCGACCTTGGAGCCGCTATCCGAGCATCTGGACGACTACAGCGCCCATATGATGAACAACTTCACTGCAGGGGTACAGGCGAGTTACCGCGGCTTCCGCTTATACGATACCGAAGAGACAAAGCAGGTTGTCAAGCATTGGGTCGATTTCTACAAGCAATATCGTGCGATTCTCGAATCGGACATCATTCACGTGCGAAGACCGTCTGGCCGCGACATTGATATCATGCTGCATGTGAATCCGGCGCTTGAGCAGAAGGGCATGGCGTTCGTCTATAACCCGCTTGATCAAGAGGTGAGCCAGACGATCGAGCTGCCGCTGTACTATACGGGATTGACGGAGCTTGCCTGCGTGCGAGAGCAGGGCGGCGAGGGTGCGGTCTACGCCTTGGACCGAGCATATCGCATTCAAGTCCAGGTGAAGGTCGCGGCGAAATCCTATACATGGTTTGTGATCGAGGAAGTGGAGTAGCAGAGAAAAATAAGCTGGCATAAAGGGAGGAAGTCCTGTTCATGCCAACTTTTTTCATGCCGGCTGAAACTTCGGCACATTGCGTTATCCATCGGGACATTGTTGCATGGAGTGAACGTGAGGTCTCCCTTATACTGATCGTAGGTAGGGCTAATCTAGCTACATAAGGAGGTAGACAATCGCATGAAATGCAGCAAGGAACAAACCGTACGATGGAGCAGTGAAGCAGCCGATGCTTATGTTGCGGATAACGGACGTATTTGGATTAAGGTCGACTTGGAGCGTGGCATATATGCTTGGGCGATCAGGTGATTGAAGATGCATTCGGCCGGGGCATTCATTGGACGATTCGGCATGAGTCTTCTACGATCCCGACGCTGGAGCAAAAGATTGGGACATGAAGGATGGGAAGCACGTTCCACGCCAAGAAGTGCTGATGCGTTTACGAAGGATTGGAATGAAGCTTCCAAGACGACAGGCATTCGCAAATGGACATGGATGATCAAGAACGGTCCAGGTTCGGACGGCACGCCTTACGATCTGATCGGACGCTACAAATCGGATCCAACGACGGATCTAGCGATCAAGAACTTGGCGGATACGGCTTACGATACGGCGCCTTACGACAATCTGGGTCCTGCAGGCGGTACGCCGGAAGCGATCATGGAGCAGAAGGTGGGCGAGACGATCAACAAGTATTATCTCAAAATGGCGCTCGCGCCGACAGAACAGCAAGTCACGGATATGTACAACCAGATGATGAAGGAAGTAGAAGCCGCAGGACTTGCAAAGCTTGAGAAGGTCTATAACGAGAACTATCAGGCGCGAGTGGAATTGTGGAAGTAAAGTGACATCACGAAATCATGGAGAGCAGGTGGATAGCTAGTGATTCAATATCAAGAACAGCATCGCATTTTCGCAATTCAGACCCAAGGATCTTCTTATGTATTCGGCATCAACGCGAAAGGAATTCTGCAGCATATGTATTGGGGCGCACCTGTAGACGTGGATGATTGCATTCCATTGCTTACGAACCGGTTCCATAGCTCCTTTGATATGGAGCTGGAACGGGAGATCGAAGAATACAACTTCTGGGGAGGACTCGTCTACAGCGAGCCTTCCTTGAAGGTGAACTGGCCCGATGGCGTACGCGACCTTTGCATGGATTATGCCGGACATCAGATTGTACAGCAGGATGGCAAAGAAACGTTGATCCTGACGATGAAGGACCGCGTCTATCCACTTGAGGTGCATTTGACGTATGCGGTTATCCCGGAATTTGATCTTATCGAGCGTTCTGCGCGCATCGTCAATACGGGTGAGCATGACATCGTCCTAGAGAGCATACAATCTGCGGCGTGGAGCCTTCCGACTTTACCCGATTATCGGTTAACGCATGTCACGGGTAAATGGTCGGGAGAATTCCAATTACGCAATACCGTCTTATCGGAAGGGAAAAAGGTACTTGAATCCCGCAGAGGCTTCACGGACGGCCATGCGAATCCATGGTTCGCCGTAGATGGCGGACAAGCAACGGAAGAACGAGGAAAAGTCTGGTTCGGTGCGCTGGCATGGAGCGGCAACTGGAAGATCACCGCGGAGAAATCATCATTCAACCAAGTTCGGGTAACCGGCGGAATCAATGATTTTGATAGTGAATGGATGCTTGGTCCGGGGGAGAGCTTCGAAACGCCGATGTTCGTCGGCGGGTATACGGAAGGCGGATTCGGCGAGATGAGCCGGCATCTCCATCATTATCAATACCAATATATTATTCCGAGCCAAGAGCCGCGGAAGGTATTGTATAACTCTTGGGAAGCGACTTATTTCGATGTGAATGCGAAGGATCAGATGGCGCTAGCTGAACGTGCAGCGAAGCTAGGCGTAGAGTTATTCGTCGTCGATGATGGCTGGTTCGGCGCACGGAACCATGATCGTGCGGGGCTCGGAGATTGGTTCGTGAATCAGGAGAAGTTCCCGAACGGATTGAATGAACTGATCGATAAGGTGCATGCGCTCGGTATGAAATTCGGGATCTGGGTTGAGCCGGAGTCCGTCAATCCGGACAGCGAGCTGTATCGTCAGCATCCGGATTGGGTGTATCACTTCCCAACACGAGGCCGGACGGAGCTGCGCAATCAGCTGCTGCTCAATATCTCGAAGCCGGAAGTGAAACAGTATATTCTAACGTTCATGATTGATTTGTTATCGAAGCATGATATTACGTTCATTAAATGGGATATGAACCGTACGATTACGGAGCCGGGCATGAAGGATCATCCGATCTACCGGCAGAAGGAAGTATGGATTCGTCATACGCAGACGCTCTATGAGATCTGGGCGGAACTACGCGAGAGGTTCCCGCATGTTGCCTTTGAGACATGCGCTGGCGGGGGCTCGCGCATTGACCTAGGTATCCTGCGTTATGCGGATCAATCATGGCCGAGCGATAACACAGATGCATTCGATCGTCTGAGCATTCAGGAAGGATTCTCGTATGTGTATCCACCGAAACTCATGACTTGTTGGGTGACGGAATCTCCGAGCGGCATGAATAAGCGAGTGACTTCGCTGGCGTATCGGTTCCATAGCGCCATGATGGGGACACTCGGAATCGGCTCGAACCTGAACGAATGGAGCGATGAGCTGATTGAGCAATCGGCTGCTTTCGTACAGCAGTACAAAGACATTCGTCCGGTCATTCAATACGGGCAGCAATATCGGCTGCCGGCGTTGAAGCAACAAGGCGTTACGGCTGTGCAATACGTGAGCCTGGACGGCTCGGAGAGCGTCCTCTTCGGGTTCCTGCATTCCCAGCGTCTCGGAGAACCGCTGCCGCGTCTTCGCCTGCAAGGGCTGCAAGCCGATCAATCCTACCGGATCGATCAGCTCGAAGCCACATGGACGGGCCGGGCGCTGATGAATATTGGCATCGAGCTGCCACTGCGCGGCGATTTCGATAGTCTGATGTACCGTATACAGCGAGTCTAAGCTGGAATTATCATAGATTTTTTCTTCGTTAGGGAAGTTATCCCTTCCGCGTATCTCGGTATGTGGAAGGGGACTTCCCTATTATTTTTTTGAAAATGCGAGAGAAGTAGTAAGGGTCCTGGAAGCTGAGCTGATGGCTGATTTCCTTGATGCTCTGATCTGTCAGATCAAGATATTGGCACGCCCGCTGGATCTTGAGCCGCAGAAAGTAATCGATGGGCGAGTAGCCCGTCGCTTCCTTGAACCGTACCGAATAATGAGGCACAGACAGCTTCGCTTGCTCTGCCAGCTCTTGCAGCGTAATCTGCTGCTCGATATGCGCGCTCATATATCGCAGGGATTCCTCCATATCTTGTTGGTTCTGCCGTGACTTCGGGACTCTCAGCTGCTGCTGTGAGAAGCGAATAATTGCAGCGAGATGGCAGGCCAATTGCGAGACATAAATAATATGATTTAACGAGTATCCTTTCTCTAGCAGTTCATAGGATTCATGGAATAGCGCAATGATTTGCGTCGATTTCTCGACCGAAACTTGCGATGGCGCTGAGAATGGATCGATTCCATCGAAGAACGCAGGCGCATGCTCGCCACGCAGATGAAACCAATAAATAGTCCATGGATGGGATTCGGATGACCCGTAGGCATGGGGCGTATTCGCCGGAATGACGACGATCGATCCTTTATGCATGGGATGCAGTTTATTCTGATTGAACCGAACCCAGCCTTCACCAGCGATGCAATACATGACAATGTAGGATGGGCTGCCTTCGGGACGCTCGCGATAGTGATGCAGCGCTTGTGGGAAGTAGCCGATGTCAGTGATATACAGCGACCGGATCAGCGGATGCGCTGCATATTCCGCCAGAATATGTTCCGGCAGAACGATTAATTTTTGCGACTGGAAGCCGTCTTGTTTTTTGATCGTATCCATGCTTCTACTATGCTTATTCCTATCCGGAATGTCAATTCGGATAACGAGTATAAAATCATAATATAATCCATCATTATCCTGTTATCGTGAATGGTGTTCGCAGCCGGAAGCTCGTAAGATGGGGGTATCAACAGACAACGAGTATCTTAGGAGGTTGACAGACCATGACAACGTTAGTCGAGCATGTGAAAGTATGGGAAGAGACGGTGGACATCCCGACGTATGAAGTAGGGGAGCCAGACAAAAATCCGATGTTCCTCGAGAAGCGGGTCTATCAAGGGAGCTCGGGCCGGGTCTATCCGAATCCGGTCATCGACAAAATTTACGATGATAAAGTGATGAAGCCGTATCAAGTGGTGTTCCTCGAGAACGAATACGTTCAGATTCAGATCATGCCGCAAGTTGGGGGCCGCGTCTACCGCGCGATCGACAAGACGAATCAATATGATTTCGTCTATCACAACCAAGTGATTAAGCCCGCATTGGTCGGCCTGACGGGTCCTTGGATCTCGGGCGGCATCGAGTTCAACTGGCCGCAGCATCATCGCCCGAATACGTTCGGTCCGGTGGAATATCGCATCGAGGAGAATGCGGACGGGAGCAAGACGGTATGGGTCGGCGAAATCGACCGGATGTACGGGACGAAGGTGACGACCGGATTTACACTGCATCCTGGCAAGGCGTATCTTGAGATCCACGCGCAAATGTACAACCGCACATCCGAGCCGCAGACCTTCCTCTGGTGGGCCAATCCTGCGGTAGCTGTTCATGATCATACGCAATCGGTCTTCCCGCCGGATGTGCATGCGGTATTTGATCATGGCAAACGCGACGTATCGAAATTCCCGATAGCGACGGGAACGTACTATAAGATGGATTATTCCGAAGGGGTCGACATCTCCAAATATTCGAACATCCCTGTGCCGACTTCGTACATGGCGTACCATTCCGACTACAATTTTGTCGGCGGTTACGATCACAGTCTTGAGGCAGGCATTCTACACATTGCGAATAAGCATGTCTCGCCGGGCAAAAAGCAATGGACTTGGGGAAATGGTGAGTTCGGACAGGCATGGGATCGCAACTTGACGGACGAGGACGGCCCGTATATTGAATTGATGACCGGTGTATACACCGATAATCAGCCGGACTTCACATGGCTTCAGCCGTATGAAGAGAAGAGCTTCAAGCAATATTTCATGCCTTACAAGCGCGTTGGCATGGTGAAGAATGCGTCCATCGATGCTGCGGTGAATTTGGAAGTGGCGGGGCAGTCGATCACGGCTCATGCCTATGCGACATCGGTCTTCGAGGATGCGCACGTTCGGCTTAGCAGCGCACGGGTCACGTACGTTGACAAGACGATAACTCTGTCGCCGACGTCAACCTTCACCATCACGGTGGAGTTGGATCCGGAAGATCGCGAGGAAGATCTCGTGCTAGCGGTATTCACGGCAAGCGGAAGAGAACTCATCTCGTATCAGCCAAGGCCAAAGAAAGTCGAACAGACGCCGGATCCGGCCAAGGCCATCGGTGAACCGGAGGAATTAACCAATACGGAAGCGCTCTATCTCGCAGGGCTGCATCTGGAGCAGTATCGTCATGCGACGTATGAGCCGGATGCCTACTATCTGGAAGGGCTTCGTCGTGACCCGGGAGATATTCGACTCAACAACGCCTATGGCCAGTTGCTATTACGGCGAGGACTGCTTGAACAGAGTGAAGCTTATTTTAGGAAGGCGATCGAGACGTTGACGCGGCATAATGCCAGACCGTATGACAGCGAGCCTTTCTATAACCTCGGGAAAACACTCAAGCTGCAAGGGCGGCTTGACGAAGCCTTTGGCGCATTCTACAAATCGGTGTGGTCGGCAGCGTGGCAGGCGGCAGGATACTTTGCACTTGCGCAAATTGCCTGCGAGAAAGAGGCGTATGAGGAAGCGTTGGAATTGCTGGAGCGTTCATTATGCATGCAAATGCGGAACTATAAAGCCCGCAATCTGAGGAGCTTAGTGTTACGTAAGCTGAACCGACTCGAAGAAGCAGCACAGTATACGGAGGAGACCATCGCATTGGATCCGATCGAGTTCGGATCTCGGAATGAACGAATTCTGATCTATGAACAGGCTGGCGATGCAGTGAATGCGGCGAAATGTTTCGAAGCGTTGGAAGGACTGATGCGAGGCAATGCCCATAGCTATATTGCGCTGGCACAAGATTACGCCGATGCTGGGCAATATGTGGACGCGCTTGCTGTGCTCGATCGTATTGCTTCACGCTCGGCGGGTCACGTGTACCCGATGATTCACTACTACCAAGGGTTCTACAGCATGAAGCTTGGACGTGCCGATGATTGTGACGCTTTCTATCAGCAGGCTGAGGCGTCGGATCCAACCTATTGCTTCCCGAACACCGTGCAGGATTACATCATGCTGAAGCATGCAGCTAATGCACGTGAGAACGATTCGAAGGCCCCGTATTATCTCGGCAATTTGCTCTATGACAAGAAGCGTCACGGGGAAGCCGTTGCTTATTGGGAGCGGTCCATACAGCTGAATGATGAATTCGCTACGGCGCATCGCAATCTTGCGCTTGCCTACTTCAACAAACGAGGGAGTGCGGCGGCTGCGTTAGAATCGTTGGAGAGAGCATTCACGTTGAATACCGCGGATGCACGCGTCTATTATGAGCTGGATCAGCTCTACAAGAAGCTTGCGTATACACCAGAACAGCGACTAAGTATGATGGAGAAGTATATCGCCTTGGTTCAAATGCGCGATGATCTCTATCTGGAATATATTACGCTCTACAATTTACAGGGCCGTCATGAGGAAGCGATCGGGCTGATCTTGAATCGGCATTTCCATCCATGGGAAGGCGGCGAAGGGAAAGTTCCGGCTCAATATGTTACGGCCCGCGTGGAATGGGCGAAGAAGCTGCTGCAAGAGGGACGAAGCCAAGAGGCGATCGATCAATTGCTGCTGGCGAAGCAATATCCGCTGAACATTAACGAAGGCAAGTTGGAAGGTGCGCAGGAGAACAATATTCATTACTATTTAGGGTTCGCGCATCAACAGCTGGGAGAACAAGATATCGCTCAGCAGTATTTGGAGCTCGCTTCGAGAGGGTTGGATGAGCCGACGAGCGCGATTTATTATAACGACCAACCGCCGCACATGATTTTCTATCAAGGGGTTGCTTGGCGGCAATTGGGGAATGAGAGAGCGGCGCGCAGCCGATTCAACAAATTGATCGACTTCGGTGAGCAGCATCTATTCATCGAGCAGAAAATCGACTATTTTGCCGTCTCGCTGCCAGATTTTCTCGTGTTCGAAGAAGATTTGAACAAGAAGAACCGTATCCATTGTCATTATATGATAGGGCTCGGCCATCTGGGGCTCGGCAATCAAGAGGAAGCGAAGAAGAACTTCCAGCAAGCGCTGGCACTCGATCCGATCCATCAAGGCGCGATGATTCATCTGGCGCTGGTGTAGAGAGGAGATGTCTGCATGATACATTGGGAACGAGGTGAGCAGCTGTCGGATCATGACGTATGGGTTGGACGCGATGCTTGGATAGAGATCAAGGTCGTACCTGCACTCGGCAGCAAAATGATATCGCTCAAGCACCTCCGGACAGGAAGAGAGTGGTTATCGGAAGCCGAGGGTCCACTCGGGAATAAGGGATACGCGACATCATTTGCGGACAGCGACGGCAGTGGTTGGGACGAGATGTTCCCGACGATCAACGCTTGCGCTTATCCTGAACACCCTTGGCAGGGGACGGAAATGACGGACCACGGCGAGGTGTGGTCCATCCCATGGCAGGCGGAGGCCGAAGGCGAACGATTCAGCTGCCATGTGCATGGCGTACGTCTGCCATACCGGCTGAGCAAATCGTATTCGTTCACCGACGATCATCGTTTGCGGATCGATTACACGGTGTCCAACGCGAGCCCGTTCCCGCTCTCGTTCTTGTGGGCAGCGCATCCGTTGTTCGCCGCCCATGAAGGGATGGAGATTATTGTTCCCTCTGGGCTGGACGACATCGTCGTCTCTTACTCCGAACAGGAGAGGCTTGGACGGATGGGCGATGTGCGAAGTTGGCTGATGCCATTCGAGGATCGGCCGGAGATTCGATTGGACCGCGTTGAATCGGTTGATGCCGGTACGGCGGAGAAGTATTATTTCCGAGGCGAGCTGCCGGAAGGGCGAGCGGGTCTTCACGATCCGAACACATGCGAGTCGCTTACGATGTATTTTCCGGTGGAACAAGTGCCGTATCTTGCGGTTTGGGCGAATTACGGAGGATATCAAGGGGGATATCACGTTGCGCTGGAGCCCGCGACCGGATTCTTGGACGACTTGTCCTACGCGATGAAGCAAGGAGCGGCAGCCATTGTGGAAGCGGGAAGCCGGTATCATTGGTATCTGGAGATTGAGTTAACATGAAGAAGAGGCCCGGAAAGGTGGCAAGCTGGATGTAAGCAGCTTGTCGCCCGACCGGGTCTTTTGTGGTGTACAACAAGAAGTATTTATGAGGTTTCTGGTGTTTTATGAATTGATTCCCCGAGGAGTGACGTCACGGACAAGTGCTAGGGAGGGCGCTATCGTGGAGTTCATCCACCATAGAAGCATATTTTCGCGTGCATTCTGTTCTATGTTGGATTCATGCAGGATAGGAGGCCGTATTCACTCCTTAGCTGTTTCATAGCTTGAAAGTTACTGCGCAGATCCATCATAGCTGGATCCTGGCGTTCATTCAGGTGCTCTATCCTGCTAATTTTCCATGATAGCTTGAACGGAGAGGGTGTACCCCTTATTCCTTACTTGCGCCCATGAAAGAAGGAAGGGATATGCATGAGCCCGGTTTCCACTTGCGAATGGATGCTTCGTCTAAGGACGAAAGCTAAATAAGCTGACGCTGATGGAAGTCCGACGCCAGCTTATTTATGCTTCATTTCCACATATATGATATATGTTTCTAATTGCTTGGTATACCAGTGAGTACAGTAGCACCATCGCCAACAATAATAAATTTACTTCCGTCCCAAATCACTTTTCGTAAACTGCTCTTAGTTGGAAGCTTTACGATGGTCCAGTTACTGCCATTCATAGACATCCATAGGGCGGTATTTCCATAATTCTCACTTTTAGAACTTTCCGTTAAGTCACTTGTAGCAAGGATAAGTTTGCCATTTGTGGCGATGGAGGTTACTTTTTTAACATTAATTTTATCTTCCTCTTTACCTAATAAGTTCCCTTTGGTCCACTTGGACCCATCGGTAGACGTGTACAGTTGATCGTAATTAAAATCGATATATTTGCCGAAGGCTGAAATTGTAGCTTCATTTTTTCCTTGATAGCTTGTTTTCTTCCAGGATTGACCACCATCGGTGGAAACTTCATAGGTATAAACGTCTTTATAATACATATCTTTTTCGGCTTTGAAAGGAATACCGAGCTGCGTTTTTCCATTCGTGAGAATCTGTTGGTACGGATATTTATTTGTCGTATCTTGTGCAAGTGAAGCAGCATCATTGTTATTAGCTGACTCAAGGTTAATTTTCCAGATTTCATTTTTGGGTTTACTGCCAACGAATGCATTATTCATGATGGCATAGTCCTTGAAGGATCCTGACGGCATATCGATGACCTTATATTGTCCTGCTTGGCTAGAATAACGCAGCTGCTCATTACACATGAAACAAGAAGTGTAACGATTCATAATCCAAAAACCGTTATCTGAGGCGATCACATCGTAATTGATTTCTTTTGCCCCATTAGCAAAGAAAGCGTCTTTATTTTGATAGGAGTTCCATTGCAAACCATCACGAGACTCGATAATGGAATTCATATTTCCAACAGCCACATATCGTCCATTGGCATAAGCAACGCTATTCAAATTACTTGCGATGGGTTCTTTTCTTCCCGTCCAAGATTTGGGATCGATTGATGTGTAAATGGAACCGAATTCCCCGACCGCAATCGCCGTTGATCCATCCCAATAGACGGATTTATTGTTGACCCCAGGCTGAATAGATCCGTAGTACAATATTTTATCTTGTCCAAAGTTTAGCCCGTAGATAGCGTTGGTATGACTGTTAATTGCTAGAAACTGCTTGCCATCCCAGTATAATTGATTCAGGGAGCTGATCGATTTCGTTAGCGTATCAGCTGGTGTCACACCATCAGCAGCACTGATACCCCTATTTTTTGATTCGGTCCATTGAATTCCATTGGTTGATGTGTAAATATGTGCTTTTAGATTATCTTCTGGGATGATATGGGATTGTACTCCGGTTGTTGCAACGAACATTTTCCCATTGTATGCAATGTCCGTAATGGTATAGCCTTTTACGGAATCATACTTTTTGTTATCGAACATCCAGGTTGGACGAGTCCATTTTACTAAATCTTTTGAAACGAAGACGCCAGTATAGTTGTTTTCTCCGGCATCATCTCGTGCACCAAAGAAGATATAATATTGATTATTCGCGTATAAGATTTTGAAGCCGGGTCCATAGATATCTTTCAGAGTGGTTGTGCTCCATTTCACGCCGTCTAAGGAAGTTAAGAGCATTGCACGTCCAATGGTAGAGAAATATCCTTGATCATAGAACTTTACCTTTGTATTCAGGGTCCCAACAGCAATGAATTTGCTTCCATTCCAGATCACGTCATTCAGCACGACGTCTGCTGACGTTAATGATCGATTGGGATTTCCTTTATAATTTTTACTTCGAAAATCGGCTTCGACCAGTTCTCCTTCTTTCACATTAATGTGGATAGAAGAGCTTGACCATGAGTGTCCATCATTTGAAGTGATAATTGCTCCATGGCTGCCTACAGCAACAAATTTTGAACCATTCGTTGTAACAGCATAGAAATCGCCGAGTGTTGGAGAAGCTTTTCGTGTCCAGTCCTCTAGATTCGTTGATGAGAAAATTGCACCATCGTCGCCAACAGCTACATACGTTGCTTGTTTATTTTTCACGACATCTCGCAAATGGGTTGCTTGGATTTCTTTGTTGATACTCCAGTTAAGGGGAGCACTCGTCGGTGTTACCGCGTAGGCGGCGCCATGATGGTTAGGGAGAACGAGTAGGAAGCAGACTGCCAATACCAATATTGTAATTCGTTTGAAAACGTTCATTCCATAATCTCCATTTCGTTTGTAATGTAAATAAGTGGATGTTCTGAAAATCATTATTCGACATTTTCCTTCATTTTCCTGCAAGTGAAATTGAGTCGAATGAATTGAACTAAACGAAAGGAATTACATGAAGTGATAAGAATTCAAGCCATGAAACAAGCAGCAACCGTCGAAGCTATCCGCGGTTGTCGCTTGTTAACGTTAAATATTATCCCACGCGAACGGTTCGCTCTCCACCTATAAGCACCCCACTCACCAATGAGCATGGGCATCGCAAGACGTTGACTAGTGGCATGCTGACCGAAGATGAAGTCGACACGTTCGCTGCTCGCCGCATGGACGTAGTTGGAGTCGGTAACCAAGTCATAGCTGTGAGGTGCATAGGTTTGCTGTGCGTCCCGGCGATCGAAGTGATCCAGCACCGGCGTAATCGAGCTGGCTACGCCCATAATTGGTCTCGATGAACTGAATCCCCTCAGGGCCGACTTCACGAAGTGCGGCTCCGGTCTTGCGGTAGAATGGGATAGCAGATCTCGTTCGAACTAGGCTTGAGCCAATTGCGTCGCGTTCATCATTCATCACCCTGCTGAAGGCTTCGGGATCCGACCATTGCTGCAGCAGCTCGTCCAGATCAAGCCGCCGACCAGTTTGTCAGCGAGGAGCTCGGCATAAGCGATAAACATGGGGGTGACAATCTCACGAACATCTGAGCCGATAAAGGGCTCGTTCATCATATCGTAGCCGATCAGGTTAGGTTCTCTGTGAAGCTGCTTCGCGGCATATTTCCATGCGCTGATATAATAATCCTCGATGCTGATGCCGTCCGGTGACGGTGAATTGTTCCAGAAGTGATCGAATGCAATCTGGAAGGCGAAAGCAAACAGATAAGCATCACTCCATAAATCCGTCTTCTCATACGTATGTCCCCCGGTTAGCGTGGCCCAAGCAGGAGCGCCATCCGAGAATAGCAGTCTGCCAAAAATAGGAATTTATACTTCGACTTTATTTTCAGGTTAAGAATTAAGAACGAAATATGAAGCAGGGCTATACCGCTCGGACATGGCTCAAGTCGGATGGACTTAAGGAAATCGAGCTAGGTTATGAGTAATCAGACGGATAGTTGGAGCTAACGCTCACGCCAGGGACGGCCGTATCGATCTTCCCTGTGGAGGAGGATGTACGTTGAGTTCAGTAGCGTCAGACAAAACGAAGGACATAAGACCCAGTTATTGACATTGGGGAGCATGGGGAAGGCTAGCAGGTCTTGAATGAGGAAATTGAAATACAGCAGATTTGAAAAGCGGCAGCTGTCATCCGTCGAAGAGTGAGCAGCTGTTTTTTATTGTAAATATAAGAAGGTAATATTAGTGCGCCCAAAATAACTGCTAAAAAGCAGTTATTTAGCCCGCAGAAGCGCCGTGCGCCCGAAATAACTGCTAAAAAGCAGTTATTGAGCCCGCAGAAGCGCCACGCGCCCGAAATAACTGCTAATAAGCAGTTATTGATTACTACTCAGATTTCGCGCTCCCCTTTATATTCGCTTGGTGACATGCCTACATATTTTTTGAATACTTTGCTGAAATAATAAGGATCCTCAAGCCCCACCTGATACCCTACCTCGCCGATGCTCAGATGTGTCGCATCCAGTAGTTCCTTCGCGTGATTGATCCGCACTTGGTTGATATATTTCGTAATCGTATGCCCCGTCACTTGACTAAAGACCCGATTCATATAATCGAAGTTGCAGCCGAAGGATTGTTCGATGTCCGTGCCGGTGATCTTACGTGCATAATTGAGATGGATGTAATCCAGCAAGGCGTTGAGCGTGATTAACGATTTGGTGTTCTTCTGACGGTTGCTCTGCAGCGCCGTCATCAAATATTCGCGCGAAATCTCGATGAACAGCTCGGATACGCGCATGGCTGTCAGCGTTCGGTTGTAGGAGCGCCCGTGATAGAGCTGGACCATCTCGTTCAAGACATGGTAGAAATGCTGCAGCCGCGAACTCGAAGCCAATCCGACGTACTTCGGCAGATAGCAGATGGAAGGTTCGACCGGGACTGCACCCCCGCTTTCCTCGAGTAGTACACGTCTTGCAAGGGCATGCAGGTCTTCCGGGTGAGTCGGCGCGATGGCGGGATGCGTCAGATGAATATAGTAATAGTCGCAAGCATGTTTCGCGGTACCCTCATGTTCGAGATTCGGCTCCAGCATGAAGACGTCGCCTTTTTTCAGAATATACTGTACGCCGTTCTCTTGAATATGCATCTCGCCGCTCTTCATGAAGTAGAGGATATATTCGTTCACATTGCGTCTGAAATGAAGCCATGGCGTCTTATACGATACGTAACCGACAAGTTTGATCGTGGGCAGTACGCCCATAGGAATTGCGAGCATCGATAATCTCCTTCGATATGTCAAAAGTCGCTTTTGTACAAATGTGTCTTAATCCGACATTCTCAATTATACTACCAGAGCCTATACTAGGGTAGAAATTTCAAAGCCGTAAGCTATCTAATGAAAAATATGGTTGCATTCAAAATGCACTAGACGGAACCCTGCAATCTTGTGCAGAGGGACGCTGGATCACACTACCTTAGGAGGAACAATTATGGCACACATTCAAGTTACGGTATGGAACGAGTATCGACATGAACGTCACAATGACGTGGTGGCAGGTATTTACCCGCAAGGCATTCATGAGGCGATTGCTGGTTATTTGCGTAAAGAGGACACATTCGAAGTGAAGACGGCTGTTCTAGATGACCCAGATCACGGCTTGAGCGACGAGACGCTAGCGAACACGGATGTCCTCATCTGGTGGGGCCATATCGCTCACCATGAAGTGCGCGACGACATTGTCGAGAAAGTCCGCAGCCGCGTGCTGGAGGGCATGGGATTGATCGTGCTTCACTCCGGTCACGCCTCCAAAATTTTCGACCGTCTGCTCGGAACGAAAACGGCAGAATTGAAATGGCGCGAGGTCGGCGAGAAGGAACGGATCTGGGTGATTGAACCGGGTCATCCGATTGCTGAAGGATTGGGCGAATACATTGAAATCCAGCAGGAAGAAATGTACGGAGAGCGCTTCGAAATTCCGGCGCCGGACGAGCTTGTCTTCATCTCTTGGTTCGAAGGCGGGGAAGTATTCCGCAGTGGCTGCTGCTACCGTCGTGGACGCGGCAAAATCTTCTACTTCCGCCCAGGTCACGAGACGTATCCGACTTATCATCAGCCGGATGTCATGAAAGTAATTTCGAATGCGGTTCGATGGGCGGCACCGATCCAAGGTTCTGCCGTGCGATACGGAAATGTGGAACCGATCGAAAACATTGGAAAATAAACAGCGTACTCCAAGCGCATTGCAATGATGAAAAGGCTGTGATCTGAGGATCACGGCCTTTTTGGTGTCCTGGTGGGTGAAGTCGAACTAACGACAATAATGACCGATTATGTCATTATTGTCGATTTTTTTGTTCATTTTATCGATAAAAACGAAAATTTTTATGACGAAACGGAAGGAATGAGGGGTGGTCATCAGGAATATTTTAGAGGATGAAGCAGAGACCTAAGGGTCAGGCGGCCTTTGGGCATAATCATGAAGGCGATGGAGGAGATCAGCATGAAGTCGAAAATGAAAATCGGCGTGATTGGATTAGGCGGACGCGGCATCGGGATGATGCAATTGATGCTGCATATGGATGATATCGAGGTTGTTGCGGTCTGTGATCTGTATGAAGATCGCTGCGAGCAGGCGGCGAAGATCGTGGAGCAGTCGGGACAACCGTGTCCGGTGACGACGAAGGACTATACAGAGATTGTGGAAATGTCGTCGGTAGACGCAATCGTGGTCACGACCTCGTGGGCGGACCATGTCCATGTGGCAGTTGCTGCGATGGAACATGGCAAATATGTGGCCTGTGAAGTTGGCGGCGCGTATTCGATTCAAGAATGCTGGAAATTGGTCGAGACCTATGAGCGCACCAAGGTGCCAGTCATGATGCTGGAGAACTGCTGCTATGGCCGTACGGAATTGATGCTCCTCCATATGGTGCAGCAGGGCGTACTCGGAGAGATCGTCCACTGTACGGGCGGTTACATGCACGATTTGCGGTATGAGATCGCCTATGGCAAGGAGAACCGCCATTATCGATTAGACAACTACATCCATCGCAACTGTGATAATTATCCGACGCATCAGCTCGGACCCATCGCCCGTATTCTCGATATCAACCATGGCAACCGGATGGTATCGCTCGTCTCCGTGGCGTCGAAGTCGGCAGGGCTTCACGAATATGTGAAGAACGTGAAGCAGGACGAGGAGCTCGCGAAGGTGAACTTCCTGCAGGGCGACATTGTGACGACGACAATTAAATGTGCTCGCGGCGAGACGATCACATTGACGCTGGATACGACGCTTCCAAGATACTATTCAAGAAACTTTTCCGTCCGAGGAACGAAGGGGATGTACACGGAGGATAACGATTCGTTGTTCATTGAAGGCGTACATAACGAGTTTGAGGTTGATTGGAGAAGCCAATGGGGCAATATCGAGCAATATCGTGAGCAATATGACCATCCGATCTGGGCGGCGTATCAGAAAGAAGGCGTCAAGCAGGGCCATGGCGGTATGGACTGGCTTGTGCTTCGTGACTTCTTCGATAGCGTGCGGGAGCGTACACAAACGCCGATCGATGTCTACGACATGGCAAGCTGGATGAGCATTTCGGCGCTGAGCGAGCAGTCCATCGTTACGGGCGGTCAGGCGGTTGCAATCCCGGATTTCACGAACGGCAAGTGGATTAAGAAATAGCATCATTCGTTAACAAATAAGAGACGAACCCTGGCTCATCGATGGATGGGATCAGCATTAGGTTCGTCTCTTTTTTTATGAACTAGAAGAGTCATTGCAGTAAGCATAAGCTTCTTCTTAAATCTTCCTTCGCTGCCGGAACGCCTTGGCCGTCGTCCCCGTCTCTCGCTTGAACATGCTGCAAAATTGGGCTTCGCTTGAAAATCCGGATGTCAGCGCAATTTCGGAGATTTGCTCATTCGTTTCGTACAACATCAGCTTCGCATATTCTATACGTTTCTTGAAGATATACTGCAGCGGCGCTATGTCGTACTTTTCCTTGAATAGATGCCTGAAGCGATCATAGCTGTATCCTGACATCTTGGCGAGCGACTCGATCGATATTTTCTGCCGGTAATGCTCGTCTATGAAATTTCGAACATATTGCAGCTGATTGAGGGACGATTCCTCAGATTTATTCGTTGCGACCAATCGCTCGATCTGAATGATGAGTTCGTCCGTCATTAAGTTGAGCATCTCGGCGTAAGACTGCCTTTTCTCCGCAAACTCTTCGTTCATTCGTAAGACCAGCTGCCTGATCCTGTCCTCGTCATCCTGAATAACGGCGTTAAGGTTCCGTAAGGCGTCGCTGTCGCAATGAAATCCGATGAATAGAACATGCCCGTCCGAATCGTGTCTCTCATCGTGGACCGTTCCCGGCGAAATGACGGCAAAGCGGTTATCGCTGAAAGGAAACCGTTTGGACCCAATACGCGATTCGCCTGATCCGCCAAAATAATATACAAATTCATAGCAATCGTGATGATGCGGTGGAATATATCGATTCTTCTCCCTCGTGGAATAGAACATAAAGTCTAGTGAGCTCATCATCGCACTCCCCCATCCTAGCCATATCCTATAATAATGTTGACCGAATTCGGATAAAATAATGCACGCCATTTTGTTACGATTGTAACACAACGGCAGCCGAATAATAAATTCTATGGCCGTCGGTAGATTCAAGTATACATCTAGAAAAGAGGGATCGGTCAATGAAAAAGGCAATAAGTATGCTCGTGTTATTGATTATGGTTTTTGTAACCGCTTGCTCCAAAACAGCACCTGGGGACAATACGGGTTCAAACGCCGAATCTGCAAATAACGGCAAAGACGCTTATAAAGTTGTCTTGCTTATTCCAGGAACGCTTGGCGACAAATCATTCTTCGACGCTGCAAATCGCGGGCTGACGAAAGTGAAAGAAGAGCTTGGCGCAGAGACGAAGGTCATCGAAATGGGTGCGGATCAGACGAAATGGGAGCCGACCTTCAATGACGTGGCATCCCAGGATTGGGACGTTATCATTTCCGGTGGATCGCAAATTACAGAGCTGATGAACGCAACGGCTGAGCGTTATGCGGATAAGAAATTCATTAACTATGATACGGATATGAATGAAGTGGCATCCAATGTCTATGCGGTGTCGTATGCAACCAACGAGGTGTCTTTCCTAGCGGGAGCCGTGTCCGCACTTGTATCAACTTCGACAGATATGCCGCAAGCGAATCCAGATAAAAAAATCGGCTTCGTCGGTGGAATGGATATCCCGGGCATCAATGCCTTCTTGGTCGGTTACATCGAAGGGGCGAAATACGTTGTGCCAGACATTAAAGTCGCAATTTCATATGCAGGAGATTTTGCGAATCCAGGGAAAGGGAAAGAGCTGTCGCTGCTGCAATACCGCTCCGGCGTTGACATGATTTTTAACGTTGCCGGCGGTACAGGCCTTGGCGTATTCGACGCGGCGAAGGATCAGAAGAAATACGCCGTGGGCGTCGATTCCGACCAGTCCGCGATGATGCAAGGGACAGATCAAGAAAAAGCGGATCTCATTCTGACTTCGGCGATCAAGAAAATCGATGAAGTTATTTTCAAAGCGGTAAAGGAAGCAAAAGAAGGCAAACTAGCAACAGGAAGTCTCGATGTGGTTGGCTTAGAGCAAAATGGCGTAGGGCTTGCGGAGAATGACGTCTACAAGAGTCTGCCAGAGAAGATTAGAACACAAATCGAGGATTTGAAGAAAAAGCTTGCCTCGGGCGAGATCAAGGTCAGCAATGCCATGGGCATGGATACGGCTAAGATCGAGGAGCTACGCCGTTCCGTGAAGCCATAATCCAATTATGTACAGGGGGTTCTGCAGTTCGGGACCCCTCTCTCATGTCTACAATGCTATATGAAAGGAGACATCACGTCATGGAGTCTACTCCGTTACTGGAAATGCGTAACATTACGAAGGTTTATCCGAACGGCGTCGTCGCCAATGCCAACGTGAATTTTTCGCTGAACAAAGGAGAAATTCATGCGATCGTAGGTGAGAACGGCGCAGGCAAGTCGACGCTCATGAAGATGATATTCGGTTTGGAAGAACCAAGCGAAGGGGAAATGTTGCTCGCAGGTCAGAAGGTGCGTTTTCAGTCGCCTCAGGACGCGATCGATCATGGCATCGGCATGGTGCACCAGCACTTCATGCTCGTTCCGTCGTTCACGGTGGTGCAGAATATTATCCTTGGCATGGAGCCTAAAAAGGGGCTAGGCATTCATTATAAAGAAGCTGTACGGCTGACAGAGGAGCTGTCCAAGAAATACAATCTCGCGATCGATCCTCTTGCCAAAGTAGAGGATTTGTCTGTCGGGATGAAGCAGAAGGTCGAAATTCTGAAGGTGCTCATTCGCGGCGCCAAAATATTGATTCTTGATGAACCAACGGCCGTATTGACGCCGCAGGAGACGGAGGAACTCTTCCGGGAGTTGAAGGGGCTTAAGCGCGAAGGACATACGATTGTGTTCATCTCCCACAAGCTGAAGGAAGTGAAAGAAATATGTGATCGGATTACAATCATGCGCGCAGGCAAAACGGAGGGCGTTCACGAGACGGCACTTGTATCTGAACAGGAGATTTCGCGGTTGATGGTGGGACGGGACGTCGTATTGAAATATAACAAAGGAGACCGCAAACCTGGCGCCCCGGTTCTTAGGGTAGAGAATCTCTCCTACGCGAACGAGGATGGCAAACCGCTGCTGCGTAACATCGGGTTTACGATTCGCGAAGGCGAAATCATCGGGATTGCCGGCGTAGAAGGCAATGGACAATCGGAGCTGGTCGGTGCACTGACAGGCAGCTTGCCCGGTGCGCAAGGCACCGTAGCCGTCGGTGAGCAGGCGGTTCTCGGACATAAGATCAAGCAAATTCGCGATTACGGCGTATCGTATATCCCGGAAGACCGCATGCGTCAAGGGGTCGCAAAGGATGCCAGCATCTCGGACAACCTCATGTCGATGTTCTATCGGATGAAAGCCTGGAATAAGGGACTCACGCTTAACAAGAAGAAGATTCTCAAGTTCTCGGAAGAGCAAATAGAACGTTACAAAGTTCGGTGCAAAGGTCCAGCGCAAGAGATTGGCATGCTGTCCGGCGGGAATATGCAGAAAGTCGTCGTGGCACGGGAATGCGAGGCGGAGCCGAAGCTGCTCATCGCGGAGCAACCGACGCGCGGCGTGGATATCGGGGCAGCCCAGCTGATCCATCAAAGGCTGCTGGAGATGCGGGAGGACGGCTGCGCGATTTTGCTCTTGTCGGCCGACTTGAACGAGATTCTAGAAGTAAGCGACAGCCTGCTCGTCATGTACAACGGACAATTTGTCGCCTATTACCCCGATGTGAAGCAAGTCACGGAAGAAGATCTGGGATTTGCCATGTTAGGTATCAAAGTACAGAGCGAGGCCGAAGTAAGGAGGGCTATCCATGTTTAAGGCATCCCAATTTGAGAAAATACGCACGGTTGCAGTCATACTCATCTCTCTGCTCCTTACCTTTTTCATTATTGCGATATTCAGTAAGGATCCGCTCGGAACGATTCTGATCTTCTTGTTCGAGCCGATCAATTCGCTATCGCATATCGGAAATGTGATTGAAATGTCGATTCCGTTAATGTTCACCGGATTATCCGTCGTGCTGCTGTTCCGGACGAATTTGTTCAACCTCGGGGCGGAGGGGCTCTTCTATTTCTCTGGGATCGTCGCATCGACAATTGCGATCCATGCGACGCTGAACAGCTGGCTGCATCCTGGCGTCGCGATTTTAGCAGGTGCGTTAACCGGTGCGGTGTTATCGGCGATACCGGGTTATTTTAAGGCGAAATGGAATGTGAATGAGCTCGTCTCTTCGTTAATGTTCAATAGTATTCTGTTTGGTGTCGGGTTGTATTTGTTGAACTACAAGCTGCGGGATACGCAAGCCTTCATCAATGCATCGTATAAGTTCCAGAAGACGGCTTTGCTCGACAATATCATCCCTGGGACGCGCATTCATACGGGGCTGATTATCGCGCTCCTTTGCATTTTTGCCGTGTATTATTACATGTACAAGACCAAGTGGGGCTACGAGCTTCGCATGACGGGCTCGAACCGTTCCTTTGCCGAATATTCCGGCATCAATACGACCAAAGTTATTATTACCGTACATCTATTGGCTGGTTTCTTGGCCGGCATGGGCGGTTCGGTCGAGGTGCTCGGCATGTATAGCCGGTTCCAATGGACATCGCTTCCGGGATACGGGATGGACGGCGCACTGGTCGCGCTGCTGGCGAAGAATAATCCGCTATCCGTTATCGGCGCAGCCCTATTCCTGGCTTATATCCGAATTGGAGCTGACTTGATGGCCCGGATGTCCGATGTTCCCGCGGAGATGATCTCAATCGTTCAAGCGGTGATCATACTGCTCATTTCTGCAGAGCAATTCCTGAAATTCTGGAAGACGCGAATGCTCTTGAAGGAGGCGGGCGTACGTGAATAACTTCGTTCATATCCTGTTCTCGACGGACTTCGCATTCTCCGTTCTTCGCGTGATGACGCCAATCTTGTTCGCCGCGTTAGGTGCGTTGATCTCGAACAAGGCAGGCATCGTGAATATCGGTTTGGAGGGGACGATGCTCGTCTCCGCATTAACCGGCGTGATTGTGAGTGCATATACGGGAAGCGCTTGGCTAGGATTGCTGCTTGCCATTGTTGCTGGCGTCTTGATAGCGGCGCTGCTCGGATTCTTTACCTTGAAGTTCAAGACCCACATCATCTTGGGCGGGATCGCGGTCAATATGTTCGCATCAGGCGGTACGGTATTTATTCTCTACTTGGTGAGCGGGGATAAAGGAGCTTCCACATCGCTGAAGAGCGGCGTCCTGCCGTCCATTCATATTCCGATCCTACAGGATATTCCGGTGCTCGGACCGATTTTGTCCGGTCACAATGTGCTGACGTATGTATCGCTGCTGTGCGTTGCCGGCTTATATTATATGCTGGCTAAAACACCGCTCGGCTTGCAGATTCGCTCCGTTGGGGAGAACCCGCAGGCTGCGCAGTCAGTAGGCGTGCGGGTGAATCGAGTTCAGTTCATTTCCCTGCTGATCAGCGGATTCTTTGCGGCGCTTGGCGGCGCCTACATGTCGATGGGGTATTTGTCGCTCTTCACCCGCGACATGACTGCTGGCCGTGGCTGGATCGGGATCGCAGCGGAAGCGGTCGGCCGCAGCACGACGATCGGGACTTTTTTGTCCTCGATGTTGTTCGGGGCGGCGGATGCGCTCGCGAACGCGCTGCAGGTCTTTAAGATTCCGGCTGAGCTCGTCGGCACGACGCCTTATGTTGTCACTGTGATCGGCCTCGTCGTCTATGCGGTGACCGAAGTAAAAATGAAGAAACGCAAATTGACGAAATCGAAGGAGAAGCGGGCATGAAGATGAAGAGCGCGATCGAATCGTTGCCTAAAGTCGAGCTGCACTATCACTTGGATGGTGGCTTGCGCCCATTTACTGTAAGAGCGTTGGCATCCGAGGCCGGCATCGCCCTCCCGGAGCAGGAGGAGCAGCTGCTGTGGATGCTGCGCGTCACTGACCATTGTGCGAGTCTGTTCGAATATTTAGAGAAGTTCCAGCTGCCGGCTGCACTTCTTCAGACGGCAGCGAACCTGGAACGAGTCGCCTATGAAGCGGTCGAAGACGCTGCGAAGGGGAATGTCAAATATATCGAGATTCGGTTCGCTCCGCAATTGCATGTGGAGCAAGGGTTGACGCTGGCGGAGACGGTGTCGGCGGTATTAACCGGCATGAGAGCCGGAGAGCAAGCGACCGGAACGATTGCGCGTCTGATCTTAATCTGTCTCCGCAATCATTCGATCGAGCTCAACTGGCAGGTGCTCGAGCAGGCTAGTGCGTTCTACGGTCAAGGGGTTGTAGGCATGGATCTGGCCGGCGACGAAGCCGGTTTCCCGCCGGAGCTTCATCAGGCGGTCTTTGAGGAGGCCCATCGACGGGGCATTCCGATCACCATCCATGCCGGGGAAGCGGCAGGGGCGGAGAACATTCGGACGAGCATCGCTTGCCTGCATGCCAGCAGAATCGGGCATGGCGTCCGTTTGGAGCAAGACCCAGCCCTCGTGGAAGTGGTCCGTGAGCAGCGGATTGCGCTGGAGATGTGTTTGACAAGCAACATTCAAACGAAGGCATCGCCATCATGGGATGCGCATCCGGTTCGTCGGTATTACGATCAAGATCTGACAGTCACGGTCAATACGGACAACGCGACTGTCTCGAATACGACGCTGAATATGGAATACGAGCGGCTAATGCATTATCACGATTTCCGCATCGATGAGCTGAAGCGGATGAACGCTAACGCGATCGAAGTATGTTTCGCGGAAGAGGAAGTCAAAAGGAAACTGATGCGAGAATTTTTCGCTAATCCAGATCAAGAGCACAAAGATACAGAATGAGTCATGGGGAGAGGGTGGATCGAATGGAAAAGATGAAACGCATCATCATCGATACCGATATCGGAAGCGATATCGACGATGCCTTGGCGATCGCGCTTGCGCTGCGTTCGCCGGAGTTGAAATTGGAAGGCGTGACGACGGTGTACGGCAACGCGGACCTGCGCGCCAAGATGGTAGCGAAGATGCTGCAGTTGTCGGACAAGACGGACGTCCCCGTAATGGCTGGGCTGGACAATTCGCTGCTCGGCAACCGTCCGATCTGGATGGCCGGTCATGAGGGCGATGGGCTATTGGAGGAAGGCGAGACGCTCGCCTATGATGCCCGCCATGCCGTCGATTTTATTATTGATACCGTCATGCGCCATCCAGGCGAAATTACGCTGATTCCGATCGGACCGCTGACCAATATTGCGACGAGCTTGATTCGCGAACCGAGAGTCGCGCAGAACGTGAAAGAAATCGTGCTGATGGGCGGCGTGACCCGCTTAGGCGATAACGGCGCAGACCTGCGGGTTGTGGAGCATAATATCGCCTGCGATCCAGAAGCAGCATCAGTCGTCTTCGGCAGCGGTGCGCCGATCGTGATGGTTGGACTGGACGTGACGTTGAAGGTACAGATTACGGAGAAGGAGCGGCAAGAATTGATTCGTTCCAATGATCCGCTGAATCTGAAGCTTGCGGATATGATGGGTCGCTGGTTCGATTTCGTGAAGGAAGAGCACACCTTCATGCATGACCCGCTGACAGTGTCTTTGCTGATTGATCGCAGTCTCGTGAAGACGAAGAAGATGAGTGTGCAGATCGAATACGACCATCGGCCAAGAACGGGACAGACGGTGGCGTCTTTCACGGAGGATGCGAACGTGGACGTATGTCTCGACGTGGATTCGGATCGTCTCGTGCAGCTTCTGATGAGCCGTCTCCTAAGCGGTGTTGCATCATGAGCGCGAAGCGAGAGCAAGGAAAAGTCGTCGTCGTCGGAAGCTTGAACATGGATATCGTCGTGCAGACAGCACGGTTCCCGGAGAGCGGCGAGACGTTGTTCGGGCAAGAGGTTCATTTCATTCCCGGAGGCAAGGGTGCGAACCAAGCGGTGGCATGCGCCCGCCTCGGGCATGAGACCGTGATGCTCGGCGCCGTAGGTGAGGACAGCTTCGGTCAGAGTCTGCTCGGGTCCTTGCAGGAGAGCGGTGTGCGCACCGAGCATATGAAGCAGACGAACGAAGCGGCGACAGGCATCGCCTCGATAACGCTGACGCCGGACGACAACACGATTGTCGTCGTGCCGGGCGCGAACGGTTCACTCACGGCCGAAGACGTTCGCGCGTGGAGCAGCGTGATCGCGGAAGCGTCGATCGTGCTCGTGCAGCTCGAGATTCCGATGGAAGCCGTCGCGGCGGCTGTCGATGCCGCGCATCAGTACGGCATTCCGGTCATCCTTAATCCAGCGCCGGCCTGCGACATACCGGAGGATATCCTTCGCAAGGTCCGCTATATTACGCCGAATCAGTCCGAAATGCGGGCGATCACCGGCATCGACCCGAGGGATGCGGGCCTGGAGCAAGCGATGGACGCGCTGCTGGCGCGCGGTCCCGAGGTCGTCGTAGCGACATTAGGCAGCCAAGGTGCCGCATGGAAGCAGCAGGGCGGCAGCTTGCAGTATCTGCCAGCACATCGTCTGGATGTCGTCGATACGACGGGTGCGGGTGATGCATTCAATGCTGGGCTTGCGTGTGCGTTGTCCATGAATGGGGAGATCAGGGCAAGCGTCAAGTACGCCATTGCCGTCTCGGCGCTTGCCGTGACGAAGTTCGGTGCGCAGGACGGTATGCCTCGGCAAGAGGAAGTCGAGCGGTTCTTATTACAATCGACGAGATGATTGAGCATAGACATGGCCAAGTTTGCACCGTAGCGAACTTGGCTTTTTTGTCTATGCGGTTGATAGATTTGTAGATTCGGTCAGCTTATCATGCATTGTATTCACGCTTAATCAATATTCTCGTCAGCACTCGAAGTGTAGGATAACAAACTGAACCAATCGAACAACCGCAGTCCGGATTCCAGGGCTGCTTTTTTGTTTGTGATCATAACAAATGTGGGCGGTGAGCTAACATTTGACAGACGAGAGAATGGTAGAGTACCATGGAAAATGACTTTATGGTCATTATAAGAACTTTATGGTTCTGAGAAAAGGAGATGGGGAGATTGTCAGTACCAAAAAAAGGATCTGGTTCACTCATGATTCTAATGATGAACATGTTTATCGCCATGGTTGGGATGGGATTGATAATCCCGATTATGCCAAAGTATGTAATAGAGTTTGGCGTAACAGGCCAAGCCATGGGTTATCTCGTAGCGGCATTCGGGTTGACTCAATTTCTGTTCTCGCCTATCGCAGGCGAGCTGTCGGATAAGTACGGCAGGAAATTGCTTATTGTAGCCGGGATGGGGCTGTTTACGATCTCGCAGCTTTTGTTCGGCGTTGCTACAGATTTGTGGTTGCTTTATGTTTCCCGTTTATTGGGTGGCATGTCGGCTGCATTGATGACCCCGCCCATGATGGCGTATGTAGCAGATATCACGACGGAAGAGAAGCGTGGCAAAGGACTCGGGATGTTGATGGCTTCCATGACGCTTGGCGTTGTCATTGGTCCTGGGATCGGGGGGTTTTTAGCGGATTACGGGATTCGTGTACCCTTTTATTGTGCGACTGCACTCGCGGGCATTTCTACAATCGTGTCGATGCTGTTCCTACCGGAATCATTGTCGGCAGAAGAACGTGCACGTGCAAGAAGCAGCACACAGAAGCGCGATAATCTGCTCCGTCAGCTTGTTGCTTCAACGAAGGCGCCTTACTTCATGCTGCTCATACTCGTGTTCGCCTTATCGTTTGGATTACAGAACTTCGAAGCGATCTTTGGCCTGTACGTCGATGTGAAGCATGGATTTACGCCGAAAGACATTTCGCTCATGATTACGTTAGGTGCGCTTATCGGTGTCATCTGCCAAGCTGTTCTTATTGAACGATTGCTTCAACGGTTCGGTGAGAAGAAATTGCTGCTCTCGATGTTTATCTTGTCCGGAGTTAGTATGATTGCGATGCTGTTCGTGTCTAATTATTTCCTCATTTTCGTCGTGAGTATGCTGTTCTTCATTGCGACTTCCATTGTGAGGCCAGCAATTAATACGCTGCTATCGAAAATGGCCGGAAATGAGCAAGGATTCGTGGCCGGCATGAATAATGCATATATGAGTTTAGGCAATATTATCGGTCCATCGATCGCGGGTATTTTGTTCGACGTCCATATTCAAATTCCATATGCTTTTGGAGCCGTTATTTTGTTCATTAGTGCAGCCATGTTCACCATGTGGGGGAAAAATTCGTCCCGCTCGTCATCGGCTCAGCAGACCAGGCACTCACGGTCATCGTAATCTATGTCTCTACGCAATTGTCGAATCCATTTTGCCATGTACTGTACGTGGTTGCGGCTAACATTTGCTTTTGTTATCATGAGAGAAAGGTAAGTGGTTTTCTCATGTTATAGAGAACTTGGTGGTCATAATGAGAACCATAGTGATTTTTGCGTAGGGGGCAGCATGATGGAAGAACAAATGCCAGAGAAGAAGAAGCAGATCATGCTCTCAGCGATGAAATTGTTCGCAACGAAGGGGTTCTCGCATACGACGATGCAGGAGGTAGCCTCTTTCTGCAAAATGTCGAAAGGAAGCGTCTATCAGTACTATAGTTCCAAAGATGAGTTGCTGCTGAATATTTTCATGTATCAATCCAAGTTGTTGGAAGATCGCATGCAATTGATAGAACGGGCAGGCGACCTTCATCCACGAGAACGGCTAATACGTAAAATCGAAGTGTATCTTAGTATATGGAACGAACATCCTGAATTTATTAAAATGCAAATGCGTGACAATGCGGATCATGTCCATAAGGATATTCGTGATTTTATGTTCAATATGAGCAAGTTGAATATCGAGATGCTGGTCGAAAGTCTGCGAGATCTATATGGGCAGGAATTCGAGCCTTATCTGATGGATGGCGCATCCCTGCTGAGCAGCTTGGTTTTCACCTATATGTGCCTTAAATTATTCGATAACATTCCGATTCAGATCGAGAAGATCAGCGAGTATATTATCGATATCATGGATTACGCGGCAGAGGGAATGATGAAGCATCGACCAAGTCCATTGCTGAATACGCGAATGTTCTCCTTCTTGGAGAGAGATGAAGCAAAGACGAAGATCGTGCATCCCCTCGTCCTCGTGAAGCAGATGCGAGAGGCCGTGGAGACCACTTCGATTGCGATGACGAATAAGCAAGATGTCATGGACTCTATCCTTGTTTTGGAAGAGGAATTGCTCCAGGTGCAGCCTCGCAAAGTCATCCTATTAGGGATGTTGTTGAATATTAAAGAAGTTGCGGTTTTGAGTGCATTGTATGAGCAGTTATGCCTTGCTATGGATTCTACATTTCGATATCCCTCAGGCACTTTCCGTTAAGCATGTCGCGGGAAGTGCTTGGTGTATTGATTTTCCTCCTGGTTCAAGTGTAAAGTTATGTAACAGTACCATACATATTATCGATGTACCGAAGGAGGTTACCGCAATGGAACCACGCATGCTTGTATTCGTAGGATCCTATGCCGAAGCAGATGCTCCCGGCGTATATGTGTATTCATTTGACGAAAAGTCTGGCGCGTTGACTAAACTTAATGAAGCGTCGGGATTGAAAAATCCGACCTATGTAAACGTAGATATGGATCATCAGCGGTTCTATGCCATTGCCGAGGGCGCAACGGAAGAAGGCAAGAAGTTCGGAGAGGTCGTCAGCTTCTCGATCGATGCAGTGAATGGCAAGCTGCAGGCGTTGAACCGCGCGAAGTCGCTGGATGCTCCACAATGCCATATTCAGCGGGATCAGCATAGCCGCTATCTGATCGTATCCAGCTATCACGGGGGAAGCGTCGGATTAGTCGCGCTGGAAGCGGACGGACAAGTCGGAGCGCAGCTCGACGTACAGCAGCACCACGGTCACGGGCCGCATCCGAATCAGAATCAACCGCATGTGCATTCGGCTTTTTTTAGCCCGGACGAGCGTTACCTCTATGTATCCGATCTAGGCATTGACCGTGTGAAATGCTATACGATCGATGCTGATCGTCAAGTGCTCGTGCCGCAAGGAGAAGCAGCGGTTCCGGCAGGTTCGGGTCCGCGGCATTTGACATTCCATCCGAATGGCAAATTCGCTTATGTGATTAACGAGCTTAGTTCCTCCGTGAGCGTCTTCGCATATCATTCGGAGTTAGGCGAGCTAAGCTTGATCGAGACCGTGTCTACGCTGCCGGATGATTACAGCGGCGAGAATGGCTGCGCGGAGATCGCCATTTCGACCGATGGGCGCTACCTGTACGGATCGAACCGTGGTCATGACAGCATCGTCGTGTACGAAGTCAATGCCGAATCCGGCACGTTGAAGGTGATCCAGCATGTCTCGACCGAGGGTCGTCACCCGCGCCATTTTGCACTAACGCCAGGTGGGCAATATGTGCTCGCAGCGAATCGCGACACGAACAACATTGCCGTATTCCGCGTCGATGCATCGACAGGGAAGCTGAACTTCACGGGGCAGTCCGTTGAAGTGTCTAAGCCGGTATGTGTTCAGCCTGTGTATTGCAAGGTGTAGCGCAAGAGAAGGTAGCGCAGCGGTAAGTTGCAGACGGTGTTATAGAAGAGGAAGGCCAAGTTCGCCAAGTGCGGGCTTGGCTTTTTCATTGTTCGGGCGCTCCGGCGGGCCGCGATGTTCTAACGAATCGTATGGACGCTATTTGAGCAAATATGGGGTGATTTTCACACTAACGAACCCCAGCGGCGTTATTGTGCTCAGAACGGACAATGTTGTGCAGTTTTGATGGGAATAGCGCTCGTGGAGTTCCTTAGAATATTTTTAGGTCGTTTTTAGGCTAAATAAGGTTGCTGGGATTCGTTAGCTGTTTGCGAAGTCTAATTTCGTGCTGCAGGTTTGCGACACAGGGAGCACAGAAGGATACTATTTTCCCGCGTACAGGCACAGATAGGCTTTCGCCCACATAGAATGTAACGATCTCAGTCATTCGGATAGAGACCGTGCACGTCTTAGGAGGTGGAGTAATGCTTGGATTTTTGTCAACGATCGCGATGTTCATTAAGCAGCTTTCTCTGTTGGTATCCTATGTTAAAAATAACGCGTTCCCCCAACCATTAACCGAAGAGGAAGAGATGAAGCACCTGCAGCAGATGGCGGAGGGCAACGCATATTCGCGGAATATGCTCGTGGAACATAATTTACGATTGGTCGCGCACATCGTCAAAAAATTCGATAACACCGGCGAAGACCTTGAGGATCTGATCTCGATCGGTACCATTGGTCTGATCAAGGCCATCGAGAGCTTCCAACCGAATAAAGGCACGAAATTAGCGACATTCGCGGCTCGTTGTATCGAGAACGAAATACTTATGCATTTACGTAGTTTGAAGAAGACACGTAAGGATGTATCCCTGCATGATCCGATCGGCACGGATAAAGAGGGAAATGAAATTACGCTAATCGATATTCTCGGCTCCGAAGCCGACGACGTTGTGGAGAAGGTGCAATTGAAGATCGAGAAGTCGAAGATCTACCAGAATCTTGAGATCCTGGACGATCGGGAGAAAGAGGTCGTCGTAGGCCGCTTCGGGCTCGAAGCCGGCGGCGAGGAGCGGACGCAGCGGGAGATTGCGAAGGAGCTCGGCATCTCGCGGAGTTATGTTTCGCGGATCGAGAAGCGGGCGCTCATGAAGCTGTATCATGAGTTTTATAAGGCTAAGCGGTGATGATTATAAAAACCTGGATGTGAGAGGTCTCTCATTTCTAGGTTTTTGTGTTGAATGAAGAAATGAGTCAGTAGTTTAATTATTAATCACGCTTTTAATATGCTATACTCAAACTACAAGTTGAATCAAGGCGGTGACATCCATGATGAATCGTATGCAGGATTTATCTAAACTAATTCGATTAACGGGCGATCGCGCAAAATTAGATGCGAAAGTCAATGGAACATATATTGTGTATAAAACCACGGATGGTCAAATCGTTAGAGAATATGCTACAGGTGAGATTGTGCGGATGAGTAAGCAGGAGCTACATCATGAGTGATGTGAATGCTACTATGTTTGTTTTTGCTGGCAATAATGGAAGTGGAAAGAGTACCATTCGAAACTTAATTGTTGATAAACTTGGCGTAAGCATCAATATTGATCCTGATGCGCTAGCACGCAAAATTGACAATATGAATCCTGAAAAGCGAAAAGTATCTGCAGGCAAAGAAGCGATAAGATTAGTTAGAGAATGTATTCGTAATAAGTGGGACTTTACCGTCGAAACAACTTTAGCAGGTGGGAACGTAATCCGACAGATGTTAGAAGCGAAGAGTCATGGTTTTGAGATCATCATGTTCTATGTAGGACTAGGGGATGTTCAACTTAATATTGAGCGAGTTGCTACGCGTGTGAAGAACGGTGGTCATCATATCGATACGGAAGATATTATTCGGCGTGATGTTACGAGTATGAAAAATCTTCTGTCGAATTTATTCTTTATCGATCATTTAGTCGTCATCGATAATAGTAAAGCTGATGGTGAAATTATTATTGAAGCTGATACGAGTGCGATAAAGTATTATGTTGATGAATTGCCTGAATGGGTGCAAGTTATTGAAAGATCCTTATTAATGCGGAATAACCTAAAAGAGTAAACTAACTCGAGTATGTTGTTGAAGTTAGTTTATTTTTTTGACATCGCTTCGTGTTCACATGAAGAGTTTTCAGCCGAATATAGGCACGAAACTTGCGGGCGCTGATGACACTTTATCGTTTTATTAGGCGAAGCGGTGAAAAGCAATCAAGGGCAAATAGCCTGTAATCATGAGAGATAAGCCTCTCATGATTACAGGCTATTTGCGTTGTGACATTATGACTCAAGGGGAGCGTATTAATCATATTCAATGCTATTCGATACTGTGTGGATGACAAAAGCAGGAAATCATCGTATGTATACTTGCTTTTTAGTATACTTTTATACGTAGGTTGAAAAATAATTATTCGCATCATCCATGGGAGGATTCCGTGAATTATTTTGAAGACACGATTTCGTTTATTCGCCAGCATATTTTAAGAAAAGATGAGCAGATAGATATGAACCATGTCATTCGTGATTCTTCGCTTATCGATATAGATGTTGTAAAAAGAACAGCACGAACGATCCGTAGAGTTGGTATCATTACAATGGCACGTGACGGGTCTCTTTAGGATGGACAAGCTTCAGATCAGGCGTTGCTACAATAGACCGTAGGGAAGATTGACAAACCTTTGACTGGCTTCAGAAAAGGTGGATTTTGTTATAGGAGTAGTAAAAAGATAAACTCCTCGGTCTCTGTTAGTCTCATTGTATTAGTAGCAAAGTTCTAAGTGCGACTAATTTCGACGACATTCGACACTAAGTGTCTGGTATTATGGGTTCATACTACCATACATGGAGGCATTGTTATGGATGGAATTATTGAAATCAAGAGTATTAATCAAATTAATTTGATGATCCATTCTTTGATTCGTTAAAGGAGCATTACCCAGGCTTTGAGTAAGAGAGATTAGGAGGGTTATAATATGGCAAGAGGCTTTGTGAGTACATTAAATAAGATTGCTAAAGAGGCAGCCAAAGCACAACGTGCTGCAGAACGATCAAGAAATGCAGCAATTCGCGAGCAAGAAAGAAACTTACGGCTACACAGACAATATGAGAGACAGCTCGAGCGTGATAATGAACGTGCTCTTAAGCAGGCGATTCGGGATCAAAAAATATATGAAAAAGAGCAAAAAGCTGCATACATTGAAAGTCGAAAAGAAGAAACAAATGATTTTAATGAAGAAGTGGCATATCGCTTTAACGAATTTAAAACAATTATTAGCGAAACTCTTAGAGTGGATGATAATATTTCCTTTGATTCGTTGTATAAACGAGAAGAATTTCCTCCATTTGTTGTACCTTCATTAAAGCCTTTGCCTGATAACCCTGTTCCAGTAAGGGAAACATTTTTCGCGGGAGTCTCTGAAGAAGCCTCGTTTATGGAAAAGGTAATCGGACTTGGAAAAAAAGCTCGACTAAAATCAATTCAAGTTGCAGAAGAAGCATTTAACAATGCTATGCATCATCATCAGTCCATAATACTCCAGATTGAGGAAATTAAAAAAGAAAATGAAATTGAGCTGAATACTGCGAAAAAAACATATGAAGAAGAAAAGAGAAAATTTTATGATGAGATTGAAGTACATAATATCTCAATAGATGAATTCAAGAGTGCGTATTTCAATGGAGATAAAGAAGCTGTTGAAGCATATTGCAATATGGTACTTGAACGATCGAGTTACAGCGACATTTTTCCGCAGGTATTCAATCTCTTTTACATACATGAAAGTAAAGAATTATTGGTGGAGTACGAGTTACCGAATGTAACGGTAGTGCCGGAATATAAAGAATATAAATATACACAAAGTCGGGACGAGATAAAAGGTATAGCTTTTAAAGCTAAAGATATAACCGAAATTTACTCCTCGCTAGTTGCGTCAATTGCACTTCGAACATTACATGAACTTTTTGAAGCTGATCAGAGCAGCAATCTTAATTCAGTTGTTTTCAACGGGGTAGTTTCTACAGTGGATCTTGGCACGGGCCTTGATATTAGGCCATGTCTTTTGACGATTCAGACACAAAAAGAAGAGTTTATGAAATTTGACCTCAGCAGGGTTGATGTGCTTGCATGTGTGAAAGGACTTAAAGCACAACTTTCGCCTACAATTACAGAACTTACACCAGTGAAACCTATTGTGGATTTAGACATGTATGACCGACGTTTCGTTGATGAACGAGATATGCTTTCAAGCCTCGATGACAGGCCAAATTTACTTGAAATGGATCCATTTGACTTTGAACATCTGGTGTGTAACATATTTGCAAAAATGGGATTAGAATCAAAACTCACACGATCCAGCAAGGATGGAGGCGTTGATGTAATTGCATTCGATCCTCGTCCAGTGTTCGGTGGTAAGTATGTTATCCAAGCTAAGCGCTATAAGAATACTGTGGAAGTAGCTGCTGTTCGAGATTTGTACGGGACGATGATGAATGAAAACGCATCTAAGGGCATCTTGGTTACAACCTCAACATACGGTCCTGATGCCCGAAGTTTCGCTAAGGATAAGCCTATTGAATTAATTGATGGACGTGTGTTATTGCACATGCTAGAGGAGCAAGGAGTACAAGCGAAAATCATATTTAATAAGTAATGTTGTTGGAGAAACATTGAGTTTGGCGATGTTTCTCCATTTTTTTGATTAGCAGTAATTACATCGTTTCGTGTTCACAACCTCAAAAAATTCGATAACACCGGCGAAGACCTTGAGGATCTGATCTCGATCGGTACCATTGGTCTGATCAAGGCCATCGAGAGCTTCCAGCCGAATAAAGGCACGAAATTAGCGACATTCGCGGCTCGTTGTATCGAGAACGAAATACTTATGCATTTACGTAGTCTGAAGAAGACGCGAAAAGACGTCTCCCTGCATGATCCGATCGGCACGGATAAAGAGGGAAATGAAATTACGCTAATCGATATTCTCGGCTCCGAAGCCGACGACGTTGTGGAGAAGGTGCAGCTGAAGATCGAAAAGTCGAAAATCTACCAAAACCTTGAGATTCTGGATGATCGGGAGAAAGAGGTCGTCGTTGGCCGCTTCGGGCTTGAAGCCGGCGGCGAGGAACGCACGCAGCGGGAGATTGCGAAGGAGCTCGGCATCTCGCGGAGTTATGTTTCGCGGATCGAGAAGCGGGCGCTCATGAAGCTGTACCATGAGTTTTATAAGGCGAAGCGGTGAAAAATATTAAAAAACTAATGCAGGCATGCCAGATATGAAGTGACCCCTTTATGGTAGACACGTAATTTTAAACAACCGGGCAGCGGATTCAGCTGCGGTGATCTTAGAGCGGCCCTCTTCTTGTAGCTATGCTTGAACATGAAGATAGGCTTAAGCAATTGAAGAGCGAAAACCATCTAAATTACTCAAGAATATAGAACCGGCGCCATATCATGGTCGGTTCTTTTTTGATGCGTCGTGATTATAAAGTTATGGATTGGCAGCGGCTTTAAGCTAACGGGCAGGATAGTGTGATTGATGAAACGAAGTTAGTAAAGCTTATTTCTTCAGTAAGTAGGGTTTGCGACATCATATGGAAATGAAACAGCGGCTCAATAGGACTTGAAAATAAGTCTTAGACAGCCGCTGCTTTTATTAAGCTATCATACCCGTTCGGTTAAGTTAAAAGCAAGCTAAGTTTCATTGCCTGTTGCTCCTTTATAATGATGTGTATGTGGCCTCATGCCATTTACAGTCGTAAAACCTTCAAAGTAATGTATGTGTCCACCACCCGGAACATCTACTGCTGGACCTGTAACCCCTTGAATAACATGAGTGTGAGATTGATTTACTGAAGTTACTGTGTGATAACGATGAACATGTGGGACACCAGTTGGTGCTGGCTCAGTAACGCCTACATATTGATGAACGTGTCCATCATTATAAGAGGTCACTCCTGAAAATGGGTGAACGTGATAAACAGGATGCCCGTCCCAAGAAGTAATATATAGACCATGGGAATGTTCATTCCCAGAGTCTCCAGAGTGAAATACAAATCCTGTAACTGGGATCTTTTCCAAGATAGCAACTCCTTTTTTAATATATTCGGAATCAAATTATGTCAAATAACCCATATGCGCCCTAGGCGTTCGCTCATTTTCTATCCGTAGATATAAAAAAGAAGCCAACAAATCAATTATCATTTGATTTGCTGTTTTTTTATTATGCTTACTAACTATTTAATTGAACATTTTGAATAGGTGTTCCATTTAGCACTTACGAACAAAGGAGGGACTTTACGGATACTCTGTTTTCATCCAGGAACTGATCAAGTAGTGGATAGGTTTGTGATTGGCTTGAAGGAGTTTGAAACCTCGCTTCCGCTGTCTATAGTATAAGGAACATGCCTGAAACGGCAAAAAGTGATGGATTTCATTATGCGAATATATGAGTTAATAAAAACAACAGCTCAAAGGCAACTTTGAACTGCTATTTTTATATATTCACACATGCTGCCGTAAGCAAAGCAATAGAAGTCCGGGTAAAAATAGAGGAGAGGGCGGAATCGTTCTGCACATAATCTCCTGTTTTATTAATTTTAAGGAAAAATGTCCCTTCTAGGGCAGGTTTGCCCCCCCATGATCTGGATATTTGTACGCCAAAATACCGAATTGTACCTACCCTGGCCATCAGGCATCCACTATGCTTTTAGCGTAAGGAAAGCGCTGTCAATTGACCAATGATATAAGGGGGTATGAAGTATTTTGAACGTTATTGGAAAAAGGTTGTTAATGGGTTTATTGGTATTCATTCTGGTTGCAGCACAGTTTGGCTTTACGGGAACAACCGGCCAAGTGGCCTATGCCAAAAATGCAGATTTGGCAGAGAAACCTTACATGGGTTGGAGTACCTACAGTATGCAGGTATACGATCCATCGACCAAGTGGACATCGGCAGAGGTGATAAAGAAACAATCGGATGCAATGCGTGACACGCTTCAGCCCTATGGCTACAATTACATTAATATTGATGCTGGCTGGAATGGGGATATGGATCAGTACGGCAGACCGATTCCGAATAAGGAGCTGTATTCGAACGGATTCCAGGAGGTTATCGATTATGTCCATAACAATGGGCAGAAGATTGGAATCTATCTGATTCCGGGGCTATCTATTGAAGCTTACAATAAAAATCTGGAGGTCTACGGAACGGGCGGACAATGCCGGATGCAGGATATGACGCACAAGCCGCTCACAATTATGGATTACTGGAATTCCTATACGTATAAAATTGATTTCACCAATCCATGTGCACAGAAGTATATCGATTCCATCGCGGATATGCTGGGTGAGTGGGGCATCAACTTTGTCAAATTTGACAGTGTTACCCCGGGGTCAGGCATTAACGACCTGAGCCGCGACGCCCGAGGGGATGTTGAAGCTTGGTCTAAGGCTCTTGGCAGAAACAACATCTGGTACGAGCTGTCCTGGGCGCTGGATCACAACTACGCGGACTTCTGGAAAGAACATGCCAATGGCTGGCGTATCCACTGGGATGTGGAATCTTACGATAGCAGTAAAGGTTTAACCGAATGGAATAATATCGCCCGTTTGTTCCCGGAAGCAGCCATCTGGTGGCGTGATGCGGGTCCTGGCGGCTGGAATGATTTTGACACATTGAATGTGGGCAATGGGGCTGTTGATGGTCTCACGAAGGATGAGCGGCAGTCAGCAATGACGTTCTGGGCCATCTCTGCGGTACCGATTTATATTGGAAATGACATGACCAACCTGGATAGCTACGGATTGCAGCTGCTTACCAATAAAGAGGTGATCGCAGTCAATCAGATGGGTCGTCCGGCTCATCCAGTATCCATCGACACGAAGCAGCAGGTCTGGTATGCCAATAATGGAGACGGCACGTATAACGTGGCTTTGTTCAATCTGGGCAGCCGGAGTGCTGAAGTGAAGGTTAATTGGAGCGATATCGGTCTGGATGGTCCGGCTTCCGTTCGTGATCTGTGGAGTCATTCAGAACTTGGAGCCTTTGATAAGGGATTCAGTGGCGGTTTGCTCGAGCCGCATGCTTCGCGGATGTTGAAAGTGACAGCGCAGAGCGGCACTTCCGCCGTGAATGATGACGATACCGGGATACGTTATACAGGAAGTTGGCAGCGCAATGGCGGCAAAGAGCAAAGTGATGCGGATCAGGATTACAGTGTAATGATAAAAGATTCTTCTGGTACTGGTTCAGCTAATACTACGCCGCAAAGTGAACAGAATTCTGCTGCCAATACGGTGGCACCGGATGCTGCAACCGTAACAAATGTCGTCTACGTCAACAATGATGATAGCCGAATCGTTTATACCGGTTTGTGGAACAAAAGCACAGATCGGGGGATGGGCGACTATGGGGATGATGTGCATTTTACGCAGGGTGATGGCGATTCCTTCGAATTAACCTTTACAGGCACAGGAATTGACCTACTAACAGAGAAGCATGAATCCCAAGGGGATATGATCATCACACTTGACGATGTTGCGCAGCAGACAGCAAGCGCTTATACTAACGGGCCAAGAGAAGTGCAGAAGGTGCTGTACAGTGCCTCCGGGCTGACCAACGGCACACATACCCTAAAAGTAGCAAAGGGATCGTCTGGCCAGTTCATGCTGCTGGATGCTCTGAGAGTGACTACAGAGACTCCTACCGGGGGACAGAACAGTACCATTGATCCTGCTTCTGCCAGCTTTGATAAAGCTATAGAACAGCAGAAGGATGTGGCGGCGAACCTGATCCTGAACGGCAACACGCTGACCGGGGTGGAACATGACGGTCAGGCGCTAACTGAAGACGATTATGCGGTGGGAAGCGGTAAATTGGTTATCAAGAAGGAATATTTGGCCCGTCAGACATCCGGCACGCTGAAGCTGAGTGTGATCTTCAGTTCGGGTAACCCGCAATACTTGACGATTGAAATTAGCGATTCGACAGGTGTGCGTTATGTCTTGATCAACAATGACGAGCCAGGTATCGTCTATAATGGCTCCTGGTCGCGCAGTTCGGGAAGAGGCATGGGCGATTACAAGGACGATGTGCAGTATGCGGAGAAAGATGGTGATTTCTTCGAATACACCTTTAGAGGTACCGGTATCCAGTTGTTTACTGAGAAGCACGAATCCCAAGGCGATATGGATATCTATATTGACGGTCAATTCAAGGAAACGGTAAGCGCTCACCTGAACAGCGGGCGTTTGGCACAACAGAAGCTGTACAGTATCTCAGGACTGACGGAAGGGCGCCACGCACTAAAAGCGGTCAAGAAATCAGGCCAATTCATGCTGCTGGATATGCTGAAAGTGGAAATTCCAGATCTGATTCAGCCTGTCTTGGCTACCTTTGATAAAGGTGATCCTGCACAGGGCGATCTTGAAGTTTCTTTGCTGCAGCAGCCGGATATCTTCAGCGGCATTACAAGCGGATCGTATCAATTGGTTCCAGGTACCGATTACACCGTTGACGGCAATCGAGTGACGCTGAAGAAGGCCTATCTGGCGGCACAGAAGACGGGCACACTGAATCTGAGCTTCAGCTTCGGTGGTGATTATCATAACGATGTTCATTATACGGAAGCAAATGGTGATTCCTTTACATTAACATTCAAAGGCACCGGCATTCGAATGATCACACCTACAGGACCACAGCAGGGCGAAGTGGATATCTATGTGGATGGTCAGTTGAAGGAGACCGGGAATGCCCATAATCCGAGCCGGAAGATTCGACAGGAGATTTTTAGAATTACCGGTCTGGAGAGCGGTACTCATACATTAAAGGCGGTTAAAAAATCGGGAGAGCTGATGTTTACAGACCAATTGATCTTCACGGTAGCAACGCCTGGCGGGCCGACAACACCAACCGGACCATCACAGCCTACAGATCCGTCAGGCCCTTCGGGCCCGTCGACTCCGGTAACGCAGCCGATAGCGACGCCTGCTCCAACTGCAGTACCTAGCCCATCGCCTTCACCAACTCCAGAGGTGAAGAATGATGAAGTGCTGCATCACACGGCATATATTAAGGGATATCCTGGCGGATTGTTCAAGCCGGATGCCAAGCTTACCCGGGCTGAGATGGCTACACTGCTTGCTAACTCTACTGATCGTGACGCTGCAGGGCCGGATGTAACGTTCACTGATGTGCCGTCAAGCTACTGGGGCGCAGCAGCCATCGGCAAATCTGCCAGGCTGGGGCTGATGAAAGGCTATCAGGACGGCACCTTCAAGCCAAACCAGCCGTTGACCCGGGCTGAAATGGCTAGTTTGATTGCTGCTTTGGGTCCCAAATCCGTTACTCTTGGACACGGCTTCATAGACATCGGCGGCCATTGGGCAAAGAATGCCATTCTGAAGGCACAGGGTGCGGGAATTCTGAGCGGCTATCAGGACCGTACCTTCCGTCCAAATGCCCAATTAACACGGGCCGAAGCTGTAACTGTATTCAACAGAGTGCTTGGTAGAGGGCCGCTTACCGGCGTACCTCAGCTGCATTGGATCGATGTTCCATCATCGCACTGGGCATTTGGCAATATTGAAGAAGCTTCGACGGATCATGTGGCGAAGCGGGGGCTCGCTGGAGAAGAGTGGACAGAACAAGAATGAAAGCAGTAATGAGGGCAGTTTAGAGAAGAAGGGGCCGTACAATGGCCCCTTCTTTATGAATGTACAAGGGGCGATACATAAGACTGAAAGGCCAATGGTAGAAGTTTTGGCCTCGATTATTGACGATTCCTGCAGCTCAGGGACAGGAATCGCGAGACACTGGAAAGAGCAAGAATCGGAATTAACGATAAAAAGCAGTGATTACAAGACCTTATCGCTGCTTTTTATGGTATTCCGACAGACCGTAGTATCAAGGAATGCATGGTATAGTAAAAACTTGACTACACAGGAAAATGTTATAATCTATGACTATGATAGCGCTACCATTACCACCCGAGGAGAGGATCTACCTATGCTTAAATACTCTAATGTCTTTAGGAAATTCTTGATCTCCTATGTGGTTATTTTGATAATTCCCAGCATTGGCGGATATATTTCTTATCTGACATCAGTCTCTGTAACCCAGTCGATCTCAATCGAGAACAGCGTGACCCAGCTTCAGAAGAGCCAGGAGATTTTGGAGCGCCGTATGGCGGAAGTGGAGGGGTTTACCCGTCAGCTTGCGGTCAATCAGGAATTGAATGTTCTGATGAACGAGCGGGACAATGATACGAATGTATATGGAATCTGGAGAGCGATGCGCAATGTACTGACGTTCGGACAGACCAACGATTTTTTACAAAATTATTATATCTATCTTTCCAATTACAACCTGATACTGACACCGGGATCATCCTACAGGCCAGATCATTACTATGCCAATTTTCATTACAGTGGTTTATCCTTTGAGCAATGGAAAAAAGAGGTCTTGGACAAAACACACCGGAGTGACATCAAGCCACTTAGCGCCTTTGTCAGCCGAGGATTCGATACCTCTGTCATCACGTATATGCAATCACTCCCGCTGGACAGCTTCAACGATTCTTCGCCGGCCGTTGCTGTTGTGATTATTGATGAGAAAATAATTGCCAATCTGCTGTCCAGCTTGACTGAGCGTTACGGTGGCTGGGTGCATATCAGCGATGCGGATGGATATACCATTGTGCTGCAAGGAAGCGAAGAGGCAAAGATGAGGAAGATGGCTGAAGATACGGAGTTCGACAAGAACAAAGTCAGTCAGTTTTACGAGGATGATCTCGTCATTACCACCCGTTCGACGACCAATGGCTGGGTGTACCGTGCCGGAATTCCCCGGTATGTACTGCTTAAGAATGCGAACAAGATCAAGGAAATGAGCTGGCTGATTACCGGCAGCACGATGCTGATCGGTCTGATTGCGGGACTGTTTCTTGCTTATCGCAACAGCGCGCCAATTAACCGCCTGCTCAGCGTCATGAAAGAACAATTCGGCAAGGAAGAGGGGACGACAAAGAACGAATTCGACTTCTTAAGCGGGAACATTTCCGATATGCTGACCAAGAACAAGCTGCTTGAATCAGAGCTTGATAGGCAGCTTCCACTGATCCGGGACGCGTTCTTGAAACGGCTCATTGCCGGGGAATTCAAGTCGCGCGATGAGATCCTGTCTGCCGCAAAGCAAGGGGATATCAGTCTGCAGCAAGGTACCGGTTACGTCGGAATACTGCAGATCAGCGGCTATGCCGGGATGGACAGTGTAGAAATTCTGAACGAGCTAAATGCTTCCCGTTTGCTGCTCAAGCAGGCTTTGGCGGAGCTTGATGTGAATGCAGTCGTGACCGATAGTGATTCCGATAAAGTAGTGGTGCTATTTTTCTCTACAGCGGAAGATAACGGGATGGATCATGAGGTTGAAGGGATTACCTGTACTATAGAGAATTTGGCACAGTATGTGTTTGGTGAATACCGAATCACAATCCAGGCTGGCGTTGGCGACCGTTTCGCGTCTGTAACGGACGTTAGTCTGTCTTTTGACCAGGCGAAGCAGGCGCTAGAGTATGCCGTCTATATGAATAAAAAGGGAATGGTGTGGAACCGTGAAGTTCAGACCGAGACCACGACCTATTATTACCCGCTCGATTCAGAGCAGCGTCTGATCAGTACCATCCGAGCTGGTGAACTGGAGGAGGCCAAACGGATCGTTCATGCCATCATTCAGCAGAATATGGAGCAGCGGGAATTGTCCATTGAAATGAAGCACCAGCTGGTTGGCGAGATGAAAGGGACATTCCTCAAGCTACTGGACCAAAAAGCATTCACGGAATATTCGTTTATTGAAAATGTCAAACGACGGGTCATCGATATCGGTTCGTCAGAACCGCTGGAGGCGATTCAAGCCGAATTTTACAGCATTATGGAAGAGCTCTGCGGACTGATTGCGAGCAAGAAGAAGGATACGCATATCCAGATAGTCAAGCAGATCAAGGAGTATACGGCACAAATGTACACTGACTCCGAGTTGACCCTGTACCGGGTTGCTGAATATGTTGAACGTCCCGAGAAATATATCTCTCAGCTGTTTAAGGAGGTCACTGGCGTCAATTTCTCTGATCATTTGGTGAAGGTAAGAATGGACCAGGCTGAAATTTTGTTAAAAGAAAGCGGATTTACGGTGGACGAGATCGCAGCACGGGTGGGCTATAACAGCTCACACTCATTCCGGCGTGCCTTTAAGCGTTTGATCGGCGTTTCACCAAGCTCCTACAGACAATCTGCCAGCGAATAAACTATTCAGCGGCTGAGGCTGTGCGATCCCAGGTTCGGGACCGTACAGCCCTTTTTCATAGGCTGTAGCCCCTAAATACGGAAAAATGGCTGTACACCGCCATTTTGTGCCCCTAAAAACAGGTGAAGTGTACGCTAGAACGCCGAATTGTACCTATCCTTGAGTCCGAAAAATCTACTATGATCAAGGCGGGAAAGCGCTATCAAATCAAACCATACACAAAAGAAGCAGTTTTTAGGGGGGAGATTACTCTGGAAAAAGAAATCATCTTAAATCAACCGTCGCTAGCGAAGAGAAAGGAAACGGGTTTCTTGTACAATGCCCGCAAGAGTATCAATAAGTACTGGCAGCTATATCTGCTGGTGATTCCGCCCTTGTTGTTTTTCCTCGTCTTTAAGTATTATCCGATGCTTAATGCGGTGCTTGCTTTTAAGGACTACAACGTAATCAAGGGGATCTGGGAGAGTCCTTGGGTCGGCTTCAAGAATTTTGAGCTGTTCTTCGAAAATCCATTATTCTGGACACTTGTAAAGAACACAATCATGCTGAGCGGATATCTACTGCTGGCAGGATTTCCGATTCCGATCCTTCTGGCATTAATGATTAATGAGGTCCGCAACACCAAATTCAAGAAATTCTTTCAGCTTGTATCGTTTGCACCTTATTTCATCTCTACGGTCGTCATGGTATCGATCATCATGTTATTCCTGGCACCGCGGCTGGGCTTTGCCAATATCGCTCTGAATTTCTTCGGCTTCCATTCCGTGAATTTCCTGGGCGAGCCAGGGATGTTCCGTTCAATCTATGTCTGGTCTGATATTTGGCAAACTGCGGGGTACAGCGCCGTGATATATTTGGCAGCGCTTGCAGGTATTGATCCTACGTTGTATGAAGCGGCCAAGATAGACGGGGCGTCACGTTTTCAAAAAATCCGACATGTCGACTTGCCGGGAATTATGCCCACCATTGTGATCATCTTGATATTGAACGTTGGTAATGTAATGGCACTTGGCTTTGAAAAAGTCTATCTGCTTCAGAACCCGCTTAACCTTGCCAATTCCGAGATCATAGCAACCTATGTGTACCGGGTCGGACTGCTGAATGCCAACTATAGCTTTGCAACAGCAGTCGGATTGTTCAACTCGGTAATCAACTTGGTTCTACTGCTGACCGTGAACGGTCTGGCGAAGCGAATTACCAACAACAGCATCTGGTAGGAAAGGAGCACACCTATGGCAATAGCAGTTCAAAAGAAGATTAAAGAATCCGCAGGAGACCGTGCATTTCTGATCACAATTCATATTGTGCTGATTCTTGTAGCGATCGCGGTTATTTATCCGCTTATCTTCATTCTCAGCAGTTCAATCAGTAGTCCGGCAGCCGTTACGTCTGGCAAAGTGTGGCTCTGGCCTGTAGATATTTCCTTTAAGGGCTTCAAGGTACTGTTCAATACGTCAGAGATTATTACCGGCTACGCCAACTCTATTTTCTATACCGCGGCCGGAACGATCATCAGTGTGATTCTGACGATCATGATTGCATATCCGCTGTCCCGTAAAGGTTTCTTCGGACGGAATACGCTGATGATGATGATTACCTTCACGATGATCTTCAGCGGTGGACTGATCCCCACTTATATGGTAGTCAAACAGCTTCATCTGATTGATACTCGCTGGGCGCTGCTAATCCCGAACGCCATTTGGGTCTGGCAGGTCATTATCGCCCGCTCGTTCTTCCAATCCTCTATTCCGGAAGAGCTTTTGGAAGCCAGCGAAATTGACGGCTGCAGCGATCTGCGCTTCATCTGGAGTGTGGTCATCCCGCTGTCAAAACCGATCATTGCTGTACTCGTGCTCATGTATGCAGTAGGCCAGTGGAATGCGTATTTTGATGCTTTGATTTATTTGAAATCTGCAGACCTCTTCCCGCTTCAGCTTGTCCTGCGAAGTATCATCATCCAGAACAATAGCTCGGGCAACATGGACGCAGCGGCGATGGTAGAGCGTCAGCAGCTTGCCGAATTGTTGAAATATGCCTTGATTGTAGTCGCTACATTGCCTGTACTTGTAATCTATCCGTTCGTACAGCGCTATTTCGTGCAAGGGATGCTGGTCGGGTCTGTAAAGGGCTGATCCAGTATCAACTTCACCTGAGAGGGGGGATGCGGGCAGCTTTAGAACATGCGTTCAAGCCTCACCTGCAAAACTATAAAAGGGAGTGATCAGATTTGAAGAAGAGCATGGTAACATTATTAATGCTGGTTATGATATTCACGGTTGTGCTTAGCGGATGCGCAAGTAAAAATATAGATAACGCATCCAGCGGTCAGACCGGGAATGCAGGTTCCGAAGGTTCCGGCAAGCCGGTGAACATTAGCGTGTTTTCTGTTCAGGAATCCGGGATTGATATCCCAACTAACAAATTTACTCAATTTGTTTCAGAGAAATTCAATATCAAATTCAACTGGCAGATCAACCCTTCAGACGGGGCCAAAGAAAAACGCCAAATCTCGCTTGCGAGCGGCGACTACCCGGATGCCTACATGCTGACCCACTATATCGACCAGTTCTCCCAGGCAGATCTGCTGAAATACGGTAAGCAAGGCGTACTTCTCCCGCTGAATGATCTGATTGATAAGTATGGTCCAAATATCAAAGCAGCGATGGAAAATTATCCTGCAATGAAAACATTTAATACAGCACCGGACGGCAATATTTATGGTCTTGGCGCCTTTACAGAATGTTTCCACTGTTCCTACCCGAACAAGATGTGGATCAATACCGAATGGCTGAAGAAGCTGAACCTGGAAATGCCAAAAACAACCGAAGAATTCAAGCAAGTGCTGGAAGCCTTTAAAAGCGAAGATCCGAACGGCAATGGCAAGGCTGATGAAGTACCGCTGAGCGGTTCTACTGAAGATTTCGGCGTACGGATTATTCCATTCCTGATGAACGCTTTCGTCTACGACGATGACCGCAACTATCTGAATCTGGTTGCTGGAAAAGTACAATCCGCAGCAATCTCGCCAGAATGGAAAGAAGGATTGACTTACATCAAGTCCTTGTTCGATGCAGGGCTGATCGACCCAGGTGCCTTTACACAGAACGCAGAAGCGTTCAAGAAAATCGGTGAAAATGCCGGTGCAGAAATTCTTGGCGCAGGCGCAGGGATGCACCCGGCGATCTTCATCAACATTGATCCAGGCAACACCCGTTCCGCTCATTACAATCCGGTACCGCCGCTTACTGGACCGAACGGAATCTCTTATGCAACTCATGACGCTGGCGGTGTAGCTCCAGGCGCGAAGTTTGTCATTACGAACAAAGCCAGCGAAGAAGCACAAATCGCACTGATTAAAATGGTTGACTACATGTTCACCCCAGAAGGACAAACGAATGCAGGAAGCGGTATGAAAGGCATTGACTGGACAGATCCGGAACCGGGCGATGTTGCACTTGGCAAAGATGTGAAGCCGGTGGTGAAGTCCATCCCGATGAAGGAAGGCGAAGCACCGCGTAATGCAGGCTGGAGCGGTATGGGTCACTTCTTTATGCCGAAGGATTACCGTGATACGTTTGTTCAAGCAACAGATATCTATGCTTCCAACGGTTATGAACGCAGATTGTATGATGCGACGCTGCTCTACCAAGGCCATGAGCCAAAAGACATCTTCCCAATCTGGTCAATCTGGATCGATCCTGCCGAGATTGATGAAGCCAGCTTATTGCAAACGAACCTCAGAAACTATATCGAGCAGAATGAGCTGCAATTTATCACCGGCAACAAGGATATTAACAAGGATTGGGATGATTATGTAAAAGGTCTGGAGAACCTGAAGCTTGATCGTTACCTGGAAATTTTACAAAAAGCGTATGACAATACGAAAAAATAATAATTGAAATCATATTCAGGTGCTGTATGATAGACCCGGCACCTGATTTCTTTCATTTCCGGGAAATCAGGCCCAATTCGATCAAGAGAAATGGACGGAGGAAGAGTTCATGTCGGAGGAGAAACACTGTAATCATCACTTTATCGTCCCGCGCCGGGGACTGCCAGGAATCAATGGGAAACTTGGGAATCAATCGCATGTAACCGTAGCCTTTTTAGGTGGCTCCATTACTGAAGGAGCAGGCGCTTCTGAGGCAGATACGCATAGCTGGCGAGCACTCACCGGGAAATATCTGCAGGAACGTTTTCCGAACAAGGCATTCACTTTTATCAACGCCGGGGTCGGAGGAACGAACTCCACGCTGGGCGCACACCGGCTGCAGGAGCATGTGCTTCTGCAAGGAGGGATTGACCTGATGTTCGTTGAATTCAGCGTCAATGACAACGAAAGTGACCGGGAAGAATCCATCCGGGGCATGGAGGGAATTGTGCGGCAAATGGGACGGCTCTCTCCGGAGACGGATCTGTGTTTCCTCTACACGGCAGCGGAGAAAAATCTGTCGGGCAGCAATCCGTTTAACATTGCCGTGCACGAAGAAGTGGCGGAGCATTATGGAGTTCCGTCCGTCAACTTCGCAGGCCGGGTCTATAAAGAGACCACGGCGGGACGGATGGAGTGGATGGCTCTTGCGCCGGATGGCTATCATCCCAATGATGATGGGCATGCGCTTTATGCGGGTTATTTGCGGGAGTACCTGGACGCAGAACTGATTCCAGGTGCTTCGGCTGCTGCCCAGTCATCTGATATCCTTGGCCTCCCGGCGCTAGAAGAACACAATTACGAATACGGCAGCCTGTTAAGCTTCCGCACAGGACACGGTGAGGAGTTCGAACTGCGCAAGCTGGCTGCCGATGACCCGCTGATGAACTGGCGCTTCGATACCGAACATCTGTATACAGACAGTCTGGAGGCAGAATACAGTTACACGGTCACCGGCCAACAAGCAGGTCTGCTTCTGCTGTACGGCCCGGATAGCGGGATTTTTGAATATTCTGTTAATGGCAGCCCTTACACTGCTGTTAACCTCTTTGACGAATGGTGTCCTATGGCTTTTCGCCCCATTATCGCTATGTTCCCCGTGCAGGAGCAGCGCCAGGAAATAGCGGTAAAGGTGCGGATTACGGGTCAAAAGGATGAACAGAGCCAGGGCACCAGTTTGCGAATTATGAAATTACTTTGCAGTTGATAAACAGAAAAAGAGAGTTTATATCACCTCTTATTAAGCAGTTACAATGTTTGAAAGGCGGGGTTACTCATTAACTCGAAAGAAAAAGGAGCCGCAGCTTCTCCAACCATTCTCTGGCTTACCGATTTCGGTGCCCGTCCGGATTCGGAGCAGGATACGCAGACAGCTATGGCTGCCGCTCTTCAGGCTGCTGCCAACATTTCCGGTCCAGTTATATTGGATTGCCCGAAGGGAACCTATCATTTCTACCCGGATAAAGCCATTCGGGAGCCCTATAACATTACGAATACTGCCAGTGAAGAAGAGAACCGTGATGTGACCAAGACGATAGGTCTATTGCTGAAAGACCAGAATCAGGTGACGCTGGAGGGTAATGGTTCTTTATTTATTTTTCATGGCAAACAGACGATGATTCTGCTGGATGGCTGCAGACATGTCGAGATCCGCAATCTGCATACCGACTACTATAGGCCGACCGTAACTGAAATGACGATTACTGCTGTTGGCAGTCAGTGCTTTGATACGGAGATTCATCCTGACTCACGTTATGTGATCAGAGACGGTCGACTGGTCTGGATCGGTGAGGGCTGGAGCTTTTCAGAAGGTCCGACGCAGACCTATGATCCCGTGCGGAATACGACCTGGCGGATGGAAAACTGGCTGGAACGGGCGCTTCGGGTAGAAGAACTGGAACCGATGAAGCTTCGCCTGCACTTTGATTTCCAGCCTGAGGCGGTCGTCGGACAGGTGCAGCAGAGTCGGGATGGTATTCGGGATCAGGTCGGCGTATTTATTACGCGGAGCTCGGGCATTACCTTCACGGATGTTGGCCTGCACTTCCTCCATGGTCTTGGTGTGGTAGGTCAGTTCAGCGAGAACCTGACGTTCCGCCGGATCAATCTGTCGCCGCGTCCGGAGACAGGACGAACCGTTGCAGGGTTTGCTGATTTCGTGCACATGTCCGGCTGCCGGGGCAAGATCACCGTGGCGGACTGCTATTTTGCCGGGTCGCATGATGATCCCGTTAATGTCCACGGCACCTATCTGCGGATTGTGGAGCAGCCAGCGGACAATGTCATCAAGGTGCGCTTTATGCACCCGCAGACGTATGGCTTCTTGGCCTTTCATCCTGGAGACGACATTGATTTTGTCCGATCCGAAGCGCTGACTACCTATGCCTCTAACCAAGTAACAGATGTGCAAATGGTCAGTCCGCGTGAGCTGCTGCTGACGCTTGCTCAACCGGTGCCAGAAGATATCGGCAACCACGATGTGATCGAGAACGTCACTTGGACGCCGGAGGTTGAAGTGGTGAACAATCATTTCGCTCGCGTACCTACCCGCGGCGTCCTCTTAACAACCCGCCGCAAAGCTGTCATTGCGAACAATACGTTTGAGCGAATGCATATGAACGCCGTTCTTATCGCGGTTGACGCCGAGTCCTGGTATGAATCGGGCCGGGTTGATGATGTGACGATTACCGGTAACCGCTTTATCGAATGTGGCAACGGTGAACATCCGGTCATTTTCATTGCTCCAGAGAATACAGAGATTGATGAGCATAACCCTGTCCATCGGCAGGTGGTTATCGAGAATAACGTCTTTGAGATGCAGGGGAAGAACCCGGTACTAAGTGCCAAGAGCACCTCGGGGCTGGTCTTAAGAGATAATAAGATTGCGGGCGTTGGACAAACGGACGGTTATGAAGAGAAGTTTGCCTTCCACGTGTGCAGTGAAGTGGAGCTTAATAACAACACGTTTACTGCTTAATCATTCCTTTTTCAAATTCAAGACTGGATACGTTACTGAAAGATTGATATGGGGAGAGAGCGCATGAAACTTCAATTCAACAAACCTGCAAGCGTATGGACTGAAGGTCTGCCTATCGGCAACGGCCGTTTGGGTGGGATGATCTTTGGTGGAGTGGAACAGGAGAAAATCAGTCTGAACGAAGACACCTTATGGTCGGGATATCCGAAGGACGGAAACAATCCTGGCGCGAAGGATGTGCTGCCGAAGGTTCGACAGCTGATCGAAGAAGAGCGTTATGTGGAAGCCGACACGCTGACCAGACAAATGCTTGGGCCGTACACCCAGTCGTTCCTGCCTTTTGGCGATCTGCTGTTGCGCTTTGAGCACGGAGCTGTGTATCAAGGCTACCGGCGTTCGCTAGATATCGAGAATGCTGTTCATCATCTGGAATACAAGATTGGCAATGTTACTTATACACGTGAAATGTTTGCCTCGCACCCGGATCAGGTACTAGCCATTCGTCTGACTGCAAGCGCTCCTGGCGCACTGAATGTGCATGCCAAACTGGACAGTCCGCTGCGTCACAGCCTGTCTGCACAGGGCGATAGCTTCGTGATGGCAGGACATGCACCGGAGCATGTAGATCCGAGCTATTTCACAACGGACAACCCGATTCGATACGGGGAGCCAGGGAATACGAAAGGAATGGCGTTTAATGGTCGCATCGCTGCTGAGAGCACAGATGGTCATGTAACCGTTGATGACACAGGCTTACATATTCTTGGTGCAACCACGGCGGTCCTATACTTCAGCGCAGCTACCAGTTTCAATGGCTATGACAAAATCCCGGGTCTTGAAGGAAAAGATGCTTCCGCTATCGCAGAAGCTTACCTGACAGGTGCGGCTGCTAAGGCCTACGGCACCTTGCGTGAAGCCCATGTTGCAGATTATCGTTCGCTGTTTGACCGCGTGAAGCTGAACCTTGGCTCACCGCTGGCTCCGCCTGACATGTCTACCGATGAGCGGATCACGACGTATGCCGCGAAGGACCCTGGTCTGGTCGAACTGCTTTTCCACTATGGACGTTATCTCTTAATTGCAAGTTCCCGTCCTGGTACACAGGCGGCTAATCTTCAAGGAATCTGGAATGCGTTAACGCGACCGCCTTGGAGCAGTAACTATACGCTCAATATCAATACGGAAATGAACTATTGGCCCGCTGAAATCTGCAACCTGTCGGAATGTCATGAGCCGCTGCTGGATATGATCGGCAATCTAGCGATAACCGGTGCTGAGACCGCACGGGTCAATTACGGCACTCGCGGCTGGGTGGCGCATCATAATGCCGATCTTTGGGCACATGCAGCTCCGGCGGGCGATTATGGCGATGGCGATCCAGGCTGGGCGTACTGGCCGATGGGCGGCATCTGGCTGACACAGCATGTCTGGGAGCATTTTGCATTCACTGGAGATGTGGATTATTTGCGGGAGAAGGGATATCCGATTCTTCGCGAAGCGGCACTGTTCGCACTGGATTGGCTGATTGATGACGGCAGCGGCAGACTGGTGACCTCGCCTTCCACCTCACCGGAGCACAAGTTCCGCATACCGGATGGCGTAGCGGCAGTGAGCCCGAGTTCCACGATGGACATCTCGCTGATCTGGGAGCTGTTCACGAACGTTATCGAGGCCTCGACGAAGCTGGAAACAGACGAAGAACTGCGCGCTGAGCTAGCGGCAGCCCGTGAACGTCTGCTGCCGCTACAGATCGGCAAGTATGGCCAACTGCAGGAATGGTATAAGGACTTCGAGGATGAGGATGTCTACCACCGTCATACATCGCACCTGGTAGGTGTCTACCCGGGACGGCAGTTGTCGGAAGAAGAGACGCCGGAGCTCTTCGCAGCGGCGAAGACTTCGCTCGAGCGGCGCGGCGACGAGAGTACCGGCTGGAGCCTCGGCTGGAGAGTCGCTCTGTGGGGCCGCTTCCGGGACGGCAACCGTTCGCTGCGTCTGCTTGCGAACATGCTGCGGCTCGTGAAGGACGGCGAATCAGAGGAGTACAACCATGGTGGCGTATACGCCAACTTGCTCGGGGCACATCCGCCGTTCCAGATTGACGGCAACTTCGCCGCTTCTGCCGGCATTGCCGAGATGCTGCTGCAATCGCATCGTCCGTACCTGGAACTGCTTCCTGCATTGCCGGATGAGTGGCAGGACGGCAGCATAGAGGGCTTACGCGCTCGCGGTGGCTTTGAAGTGAACCTGGTCTGGAAGGCTGGACGACTCGTGGAAGCCACTATTACGTCACTATTAGGTACTCCTTGTACGATTCGCACGAAGGAAGCACTGCTGGTGAGCGAGGAAGGCCGGGAAGTTCAGACTAGCCGGACCGTAGAAGAGATCGTGAGTTTCGCCACCGAGGCTGGCAAGACTTATAAGCTGACTCTTGGGACGTAATACTAGACATTCCTCCGGATTTCAACCGTAAGAATCGGTGATCATCAAAGATATCTGGCAACAGCGAATGAAATTCCATACTTTCACCGGAGTGACGCCGAGCCTATGTTAGTTTCATAAAGTTCATTTTTATACAGCAATTAAGTTCAGCGGCAGGGGAGAGTCAGACGACGCATCTCTGCCGCTTTTTTATTCTCTTGGACTGCACAGGGATTGCTGCTTAGAAGAATGATCAGGAGAGTGGAGAGGGCCTTTTGTAAGATGTGTTAAATCGCGGTATGGATCGGAAGATCGTTGCATAGAAAACGCTTTATCGTGTCTTTATAATGAGGGCAGAACGGGCTATCAAGCGATAAGATCGTCCTGTACAAGATCCAGCATGCAAACCAAAGGAGGCATAATAATGCTAACTAACGATACAACCCTACACGTAGAACGGAAGAATGAGACACTCCTGCAAGCAAGCAACGGCCTGGTAATTCTGATCATTGATCTGGAGAAAGGGGAGGCTTCCGTAACTTCCGGCGTTTCACAGATGAATGGCATCCGCAGCGCGATCCGCTGGCAAGGCCGGGAATATAATACAGAGCTTTACAAGGTTCATCAGCTCCAAAAACAGCGTGAGATTGAGCAAGAAGGCTTCGGCAAAGGGATCGAGTTGATCATTCGGCACGAATCGCCATCTTTGCCGCAACTGGAACAGCACTTTTATATCTACGAAGCTTCACCGTATGTACTGGTACAAGTCGTTGCAGTAGGCGACGAGAGCTTGAAAGCGAATCGTATGGCAGTTGTTCAGACCCGGTCAGTGACTGTGGGCGGAGCAGACGGGCAGCAAGAAGAGTTAAGCGTTCTGCGCGTCCCTTTTGACAATGACAAATGGGTTAGATATACGGTGGTACAGCCGCCGCTAGATACAGAGAGCTATGAGGTGACGGCACTGTTCGCACCGGAGAGCCGCCGCGGCATTATTCTGGGTTCCGTTACCCATAAGGTCTGGAAGACCGGGATTCGTATCAAAAGCGAAGTTAGCGGTCAGCTTCAGGAGCTCGACCTTTATGGCGGTGCGGTAAGCGAACTGACTCGTGATTTCCAGCCGCACGGGTATGTGAAAGGTCCGAGAATCGAATCTCCGCTGGTGTTCATCGGATTCTACGATGATTATCGCGAAGGGCTGGAAGCTTACGGCCTGGCAAATACCTGGATTGAAGCACCGCTGGCCTGGGAGGGCGGCGTTCCGGTCGGCTGGAACAGCTGGTCTGCTGCGATGGCGGAGCTGAATTATGATCTGTACACCTCTACCACGGATTTTCTGAAAAATGAAGTACAGCCGCTTGGCTTCCAGAACGAAGATACAGTGTACATCAACTTTGACGCTTTCTGGGACAACTTCACGCCAGAAGAAATGAAGGATGCGCTGGAGCGAGTCCGGAAGAACGGCCACAGACCAGGAACGTACTGGACACCGTTTGCGTTCTGGGGAGGGCCGGACCACTTCGACAATCCGGTTGAAGGCACAGACGGGAAATATACCTACCGCGATATTCTGCTAAGAGACAGCGAGGGCGAAATTCTGCCTGACGTCGATGGTGGTCTGGCTATTGATCCGACGCATCCAGCCAACCTGCAGCGGACGGACTGGTTCATGAACAAGTTCATCACCGAGGGCTTCGAGTACATCAAGCTGGATTTCCTGGCTCACGGTGCATTGGAAGGGCAGCATCATAACCCGGAGATCACAACAGGGATTGCAGCTTACCATTACGGCATGACCTATTTGCAGCAAAAGCTCACACCGGAAGCTGTCGGTCGGCCGTTCTTCGTTAACTTGTCCATTGCCCCGCTATTCCCGTATTCGTTTGCTCACAGCCGCCGGATTTCCTGCGATGTCTTCGGCAAGCTGCAGGATACGGAGTACATGCTGAACTCGCTAACACATGGCTGGTGGATGAGCAATACGCTATACCGCTATAATGACCCTGACCACTCAGTCATTTACAAGAGCTTCAACCAGGAGGCTACAGGCTGGCATGAAGGTCGCTCCCGTCTTACAGCTTCTGTCATTTCCGGTACGGTGCTGCTGCTCGGGGACGACTTCCGCAAGGCAGAGGCCGCTGAACGGGCCAAAGCATGGCTGGGCAACAAGGAAGTTATGGACGTTGCTCGCTTGGGAAAAACCTTCCGTCCGCTAGAGGGCGGACTTGGTAAAGGCGCTTCCGACGTGTTCGTGCTGAACGTTCCGGAAAAGAATGCCTTTTACTTGGCTATTTTCAACTTCGATCTTGAACAGGCTGCACAGAAATCCGTCTCGCTGGTTCGTGCCGGTCTGGACGCTGAAGCCCAGTATGTGCTGAACGACCTGTGGGAAGGAATCGAAGGAGCAACGTCTGGTGTACTCGATATTACATTGGAGCCGGCAGAATCGAAGATTTTCAGATTGACGGTAAAATAGCATTTTTGTACCTTAAATTGGATAAATCCGATGCTAGGGCGTAAGACGGAACGAATCAAACGCCCGGGCTATGTCATTCATAACGAAGAAGTGATGTCTGTTCATAGGAGGATACAGGGAGTGCAGAATTTTAAACTATGGTATTCCACACCGGCAGATGGCTGGGCTGAGGGACTGCCGCTGGGGAACGGAAGAATTGGGGCAGTCGTTATGGCCGCCCCGCACCGTGAAGTATGGAACATGACAGAGGCCACTTACTGGTCAGGCCAGACCGATCCGGAGCTGCAGCCAATTGTAGGAAAAGCCGTACTGGAGGAGATTCGGCAGCCCTTTTTCGCTGGTGATTACAAGACCGGCGATCGACTAGCTAAGCAGTATTTGCAGCCGCAAAAAGGGAATTTCGGGACGAATCTCGCGCTGTGCGAGGTGGTCATCGACTGGAACGGGCAGCGGCGAGGCGCAGCCAGAGTCGAAGCGGACATTCCTTCAGCTGGCAGCTTCCGGCGTGAGCTGGATTTGACCACTGCGGTGGCCTTGGCGGTGACTTCGCAGAGCGCTACAGCTGTGCATCGCGAGGTTTTTGCTTCTCATGCTGACGATGTGGTGGTTTCACGGGTATGGAGCGATACGCCAGGCGGCGTATCCTTCACCGTCTGTCTGAAAGGTGGAACGGAGTCTTTCCAGGCGACCGTATTGGATAACAACACGTTAGAATTCAAGGGGCAGGCCATTGAACGTGTGCATAGTAATGGGGCCTGCGGTGTATGGGCACACGGTCTGCTCAAGGTTGAGGTATCTGGTGGTGCAGTCCACGGGGAGAACGGGAGCTTGACCGTTACTGGAGCAAATGCTGCCCGGATATATTTTACGGTAAGCACAGATTACCGGCGAACAGATGACAGCTGGCAAACAGAGAGCCGCCTTACGATGGAGCGGGCCTTATCCAAAGATTACGCTGCGTTAAAAGAAAGCCATATCGCGGATTATCGCAGTCAGTATGATAAGGTAAGTCTTGATCTTGGAACGACCGGTAAAGCCGAGCTTCCTACCGACCTCCGGATTAAGCTTCTGGAGCAAGGTGGAATCGACGATCCGCAATTGTTCGCTTTATTCCTGCAATACGGGCGTTACCTGACCATAGCCGGCTCGCGCAGTGATTCTCCGCTGCCGCTGCATCTGCAAGGCATCTGGAATGACGGCGAAGCATGCCGGATGGGCTGGAGTTGTGACTATCATCTTGATGTCAATACGGAAATGAATTATTACCCTACAGAGGTGATCAACCTTGGGGACAGTCATTTGCCGCTGATGCGATATGTGGAAGACTTGGCTGGGGCGGGAAGATCCACCGCGCGCAATCTGTACGGCAGCGAAGGCTGGGTAGCGCATGTGTTCTCCAATGTCTGGGGCTTCACCCTGCCGGGCTGGGACACTTCATGGGGGCTGAATGTAACAGGCGGACTGTGGCTGGCTACGCATCTAATTCAGCACTATGAATACAGTCTGGACCGGAACTTTCTGGAGCGGCAGGCTTATCCGGTGCTGATAGAAGCAGCGCTCTTCTATCTGGACTATATGACGATTCATCCCCGGTACGACTGGCTGGTTACCGGTCCTTCGAACTCGCCGGAGAATCATTTCTATCCTGGCGACCCAGAAGAAGGCGGGCAGCAGCTGTCGATGGGATCAACAATGGATCAAATGCTGGTACGCGAACTGTTTGAATTCTGCCTGAAATCGGCGGAATTGCTGGATATAGACGAAGCGCTAAGGGAGAAGCTGCGGGAAGCAATTGACAACCTGCCGCCGCTGCAAATCGGCCGGAAAGGACAGCTTCAGGAATGGCTGGAGGACTATACGGAAGGTCAGCCGGAGCACCGTCATTTGTCTCATCTGTATGCCTTGTATCCAGGCAGTGAGATTACACCGGATCAGACCCCAGAGCTCAGTGCAGCCGTCCGGGTGACGCTGGAGAACCGGATGTTGCAGGATGATTTGGAGGATGTGGAATTCACTGCCGCACTCTTCGGACTTGGCTTTGCCAGACTGCATGACGGAGAGAAGGCCTACAGACATATTTCCCATCTGATTGGGGGGCTGTGCTTCGATAATCTGTTCACTTACTCCAAATCGGGGATTGCGGGTGCAGAAAGCAATATCTTCGTCATCGATGGCAATTTTGGAGGCACAGCGGTTATCGCGGAAATGCTGCTTCAAAGCCATGGCGGAGAGATTCATCTATTGCCGGCGCTGCCGCTTGCTTGGGACACCGGGTCTGTAACCGGACTGCGGGCTAAAGGCAATGCGGAGGTGGACATTACCTGGGCGGAAGGCCAATTGACCTCGGCCAAAATTACGCTTTATTCACCAGGCACCGTTACCGTCCGTTGGGGCGGGAAGCGCACCGAATTGCAGGGCGAAGCGGGTAAAAGCTACTGTTTCAACAGCCAACTAGAGCTGCTATAATCAGTGAGCGGGGGCGTATAAGCCTTCGCTTTCTTTATATACTCTGCAGCGATGATCCCGACATCCCCTGCTGATCTGGACAAATAACGATTCATGCTTGAAGATGACATTCATTTATTTGAGGATTTTGCAAAAATCCAAGGAGCGGCTTTCAATCAGCAATATATAAAGCGAAACGGTTTAGTTCGTCTATTTGTACCCGGGAGCGGATGGGATCGAATTTTGCAAAATCCTGATTTAGAGCATGGTTGGGCTAAGGGAAAAGAACAAAATAGAGGAACATATAACAAAGGAGGGGCTCGGATGTATAGTATATTTTTGGTAGATGACGAGGAACTCGAGATGGAGATGCTTAGAGACCATGTCCGCTGGGAAGAGATGGGACTTTATGTTGTAGGAACAGCCAGCAACGGGATGGAGGCGCTGGAGAAGATCGAGGCCACCGAGCCTGATATTGTGCTTACGGATGTGCAGATGCCGATGATGAACGGGATTGAGCTGGCTCAACATATCCACGATCGTTTTGACTGGATTCAAGTGATGTTCTTGACCGGTCACGATGAGTTTCATTATGTCAAATCCGCCCTTAACGTAGGAGCCGTCGGCTACTTGTTAAAACCACTTGATTTAAATGAAATTGAAAGCGTTATCGTGAAGGTGAAGCAGCTTTGTGAGGAAGTGCGCATGAAGCTCCGTTCTATAGAAGCGGCCAAGGCCAACCTCTTTAAAGAGCTCTCGCATGAAAAAGATAGGGAACGCACCGCTGCACTGGTTGCTAGCTTCAGCCGGCTGACCCGTCTGCCAGAGACCTCCCGCTATGCACTGGCTTTGTTCAGTGTCGATCCCAAGGAAGCTCAGAACGAACAGGATAGTCTGGAGGATTGGCTGGGCCGGCTGATCACCTTCCTGACTTCTTTTTTTAAGTTGAAAAATCTCGAGCCGATCTTTGTTCCTTTTAAAGAAGGAGAAATAGGGGTATTCATGGCCGCATCACAGCAGCCGGGCCACTATGCCTGGGAGGATCTGGCCGAAGGTATTCGCGGCGCACTCGATTTTACTGTTACGGCCGCGGTAGGCATGCAGGAAACCGATTTATCACACATCCATGACCTGTATGGGCAGAGTCGTGTTATTTTAAATGAACGTTTTTATGAGGGAACTGGCAAGGTTATTCATGCGGAGGCTGTACGGAATCAATTCTATAGCGAGCATGTGCCGCCTTTTGCTGCCAAAGAATGGTTTGAGGCTATTAACCGTCTGGATTTTGAGCAGGCTGCGCAGCGTCTGCACCGCCAAATGGAAGGGCTTGCAACCTTACGGGTCAAGAAGAAGGTGATTTCCGATTGGGCGATCGATCTTATTGATGAGCTGCTGGAACAGCTGCACAAGCCGGCTACGGAAGGGTTCAAGCGGGCGGAGCTGTATTATTCCATCTATAATGCACTGACCTTACACGAAATTGAAGACTTGATTTTGAAGATGGCTGGAGAAGCTGTGAGCATGCTGGGCGAACGGTTCATGGACAAAAACGAGAAGCTGGTACATAAAGTCCGTACCGTCATCGACCAGAATTATGATCAGCCGATCACGATCAACAGCTTGTCAGAGCAGGTGTATCTGTCTCCGAACTATTTGCGGTCCCTGTTCAAGGAGAAGACTGGCATGACTATTCACGATTATATGACCCGCATCCGTCTGGGCAAAGCGAAGGAACTGCTCGCCGATGGCTCGCTGAAAATTCAGGATATCGCCCAGCGGGTAGGGTATGAGAGCACGTCCTATTTCATTTCGCTTTTTGTAAAAAATGAAGGGGTCACGCCCAACGAATATCGTAAAAATCTGTAGCGGTGCCGTGGCGGCTCGCTGCTCTGAGCTGAAATGTAAGGCGTTTTCCTCTATGAATAGTAAGAATACGGTATAGATAATTCATCGTTAGCTTTTTAAAATTAGGCATGTATTACAACTCAATACAAGAGAGGGTCTGGCACCCGCAGCAGCCTAGAGGTTTTGCTTCTTCTAGATCCGATAGCGCTTTCATATTGTGCAGCATGATTACACCTTAACAAGGAAGGAGGGTCTTGGATAGCGTTCTTTGGAAGACGATTACATCCAGGGAACAGGTTAGGGAATGGCGTTTTATCGACTTTTGGAAGCAATGCCATAAGTAGAATATAGCGAGTGGCGCTAACGAGTTTTTTCAAAATGTATTGAGTAAAGCTCCAGAGCAGTTAATGATTGCGCCCCCAGTCTTACTAAGACAAGATCACCTAACGGAGGGATGTTATGCTTAGGCAAGTGATGAAAAAAGGGTTTTTGCTCCTCATCATCTTCTGTCTCGTGACTGCTGGCGGCACCCAGTTCGCGAGAGTAGCTTATGCCGATGATACGATCAATACTTACGAAGCTGAAGACTCAGGCAATACACTTTCAAAAAATGCTTCCGTCTATGACAGCGCGGCCGCTTCCGGCGGCAAGAAAGTCGGAGGCATGTATCAAGGCAGCTCCATTCGGTTCAACAATGTTACTGTAAGCCAGACTGGCAATTATAAAATCACAGTGTACTACATTTCGGGCGATCAACGCTCATTCAATATCAGTACCAATGGTGGCGACAAGCAGTATGAATCACCGCCTAAGACTCCAGACTGGGAGACGGTAGGTACCTATGACGTAACGCTTCCGCTGAATGCAGGTGTAAATACGATCTTGATTGATGATAACGACTGGTATGCTCCCGACATTGATAAGATCGTCATTCGTGGTATGGACGGTAGTCAGGAACCGGGTGGCGGTCATGGCGGGGATTGGAAGAGCAAACTCCGCGGAACCGTGATCGAGGCAGAAGCCACTGAGAATGAATTGGGCGGAAAGGCCAAACGTGCGGACAGCAGCATCAGCTCCGGGGGGCAAAAAGTCGCCGATCTGTACCAAGGCAGCTCCCTGAAGTTCCCGAATGTGAAGGCTCCGGCTGACGGAACGCATATCATTCGCATCTCTTATATTTCCGGTGATCAACGCCCGGTGTACATGCAGGTGAATAATGGATCGGATGATCTGATCGATCTACCGAAGACTGCCAATTGGAACACGGTAGGAACGTATGATGTGGAGGTTGAACTCCATGCCGGTACGAACACCATCACGTTCTCCGATCATGACTGGTATTCTCCGGATATGGACAAAATCGAGGTTATTCCGTTCAAACTCAGCTATGAGGCGGAATCTGCTGCAAATACGCCGACTGGCGAAGCGCGTGTTGCGGATAGCACTAATGCATCCGGAGGCAAGAAAGTAGGCTATCTCAATCACGGCAGCTCCTTGACCTTCAACGGAATTAAGGCGCCGCTGACTGGAGATTACAAGATTACGGTTGCTTATTTTTCCGGAGATCCGCGCAGCTTTTATGTTAGCGCAAACGGCGGTGAACCGCAGTATTACTCTCCGCCGAAGACAGCGGATTGGGAAACCGTAGGCACATATGAACTAATCCTGCCGCTGAACGAAGGCGATAACTCGATCACGTTCTCGGACGGCAACTCGTATTCGCCGGATTTGGACCGCATTATTGTAGAACCGGCTATGGATTCAGAGCCTGGCACGCCGGGGGAAGAAGATGACAATCTTGGTACACCAGGATCTTCGCAAAGCTACGGAGCCATCACGGTTACCGAATATACTTACGGTCAATTGGTATCGGGTGGACAATATGAAGTAGCTTTTAACACCAAGACTGGACTTATCGGCTATTCGCTGGGTCAGGGCCTGAAGCTGAAAGCTATCTACAGCAGCATTAAACTGAACGATACTCTGGTAGATAGCAAAGGCTATGAGAGCCATGTCATTGCCGGAGCGCCGACAGCCATTGAAGACGGTTTTGGTAAAGGGATTGAAGTTACTTTTGTTCATACCTCGGCTGGTAAACCGACAATGAAGCAGAGCTACAAGTTCTATGACAACAAGACATACTTCCTGACCGCATTGAATGTTGAAAGCGATTCCGTAATCAAAACCAACTACATGGCTCCAATTGCCTTAAAGCGGACGGGTGGCCTGGATATCGGTGCCAGCAGTGATAACCGTGTACTGACGGTACCGTTTGACAATGATGCTTGGATTCGATACAAAACCCAGAACATGAACCGTTCGGATACGAGTTATGAAATGACAACGGTGTTCAACAATACAACTCGCGTCGGGCTGGTGCTTGGTTCTGTAACACATGATACCTGGAAGACAGGAATCGATTGGAAAGGTTCCTCTAACCGTATCAACGAACTGGTCGTGTATGGCGGTGCAGCTAGCGATGTTACCCGTGATACTCAGCCTCATGGCAGCCTGACCGGTACGAATCTGTCCTCGCCGACCATTATGGTGGGCGGATTCAGTGATTACCGTACAGGACTTGAAGAATACGGCAGAGCGAATGCTGTTATCGCACCTCCGCTGGAACTGAATCCGGAGCTGCCACAAGGCGTACCGGTGGGCTGGAACAGCTGGGGAGCTTATGAAAGCTCACTGTCCTATCAAGACGTAGTGGATGTCTCGAATTTCTTCAAGGATAACTTGAAGAAGTTCAACAATAACGGCAATGTGTTCATTAATATGGATTCCTATTGGGATAATCTGAACGATCAGCAGCTTGCCGATGTGGTCTCGGTGATCAAGGGCAACGGGCAGCATGCCGGCATCTACTGGGCGCCGTTTGTATATTGGGGCAATAATATGGACCAGGTGGTAGACGGTACCGACGGGAAGTACAAGTACGGGGATATTGTCCTGAAGGATGCTAACGGCAAGCCGCTGCCGACGCTGGACGGCGCATATCCACTGGATGTGACCCATCCGGGAACGAAGCTGCGTATGAATTACTTCCTGGACAAATTTAAACGCCTGGGTTTCACCTTTATCAAGCTGGACTTCCTGACCCATGGCGCTTTGGAAGGACAACACTATGATCCAAATGTAACTACAGGCATTCAGGCGTATAACGAGGGAATGCGTTATGTTAAAGACCGGATCGACGGCAAGATGTTCATCAGCGAATCAATCGCGCCGATTTTTCCAAGCCAATATGCACACAGCAGACGAATTTCCTGTGATACGTATGGCAGAATCAATGAGACAGAATACATGCTTAATTCGTTAACTTATGGCTTCTGGCAAAATGGCACGATCTACACGTACACCGACCCGGATCACCTGGCGCTGAGCCGCGCTGCTACACTGACAGAGGCTCGCAGCCGGATGAACTCCGGTGTGATCTCCGGAACCGTGCTGCTGGATTCCGATAATGTGAACGATCCGAAGGCACAAGAGTACATGACCGCTCTGTATAACAACACAGATGTGCTTGATGTAGCCCTGAAAGGCAAAGCGTTCAAGCCGCTTGAAGGCAATACTAACGCTAATGCTGCGGATACGTTTGTTCTGAAGGACGGTAACGATTACTACCTGGCTGTATTCAACTACAGTGGCAATGCTTCCGTGAACAAGACGGTGGATCTGGCTCGTGCTGGACTGGACCCTTCTGTAACCTACATGGTGAAGGACCTGTGGACAGGTGAAACTTCGACTGCGATCGGTTCTTGGACTGCTGCGTTGGAAGCTGCGGATTCCAAGCTGGTCAAACTGACAACCGCTCCTAAGCAAGCGGCGGGTGTCTCACTCGATAAGAAGGAGCTGACGTTGGCTGTTGGTGAAACCGGCAAGCTGATTGCAACGGTAACACCACAAGATGCAGCGAACAAAGCTGTAACCTGGAGTTCCAGCGACACATCAGTAGCCGCTGTAACCTATGGTGTAACTGGAGAGGCAATCTACGGCAACATTACTGCTGTGAAACCGGGCAAGGCTGTAATTACAGTTGAAACGGTGGATGGAGGCTTCAAAGCGTCCGCAGAGATTACAGTCAAGGCTGCGGATGAGAGTCCAGGAACGCCAGAAAATCCAGGGACACCTGAGAATCCAATAAATTCGGGTAATAACAACAATAACGGCAACAGCGCAGGAAGCAATGCGCCAAGCCCTGCCGGTACACTGAATGTAACACTTGATATGCTGAAGGTGGACAGCGCTGCTGGTAAGGCGGTTGTTGAACTCAAGGCCGACACCAAGGTTGTGCAGCTGTCTGCGGCAGCTCTGCGCCAGCTTGGCGACCAATCTCTGGAACTCAAATCCGACAAGCTGTCCGTACAATTGCCGGCTGCTGTGATCAAGCAGCTGCAGAATAAGCTGCCGGAAGGTCAGCGCGGGGACAGCACGATCTCGCTACAAATGGTTCCGCTTGCTGGCAAGTCTGATGAAGTCGTTGCAGCGGCAGCAGGAGCGACCCATGCAAAGGTTAGCCTGAAAGGCGAGGTTTACGAGTTCAGTCTGTCCGTGACGTCCAAAGAAGGCGTAACGGAGAAGCTGGCTGTGTTTGATTCGCCGATTACGCTGAGCCTTAAGCCGGCAGATGGTTTCGATGCCAAATTAGGCGGCATCTACTACATTGCCGATAATGGCAAGCTAGAGTATGTCCCTGCAGAATATAGCGGCGGTGTATTGACCGCCCAAATCAGCCATTTCAGCAAATATGCTGTGCTGGAACTGAATCGCACCTTTGTGGATGTGCGAGCTAATCACTGGGCTAACGCAGTGATCAAGGAGTTGTCGGCAAAGCTGCTAGTTCAAGGCACTAGCGGTGATAAGTTTGAACCGGACCGGGCGATAACTCGTGCGGAGTTCACCTCCATGCTGGTTCATTCTTTGGGACTGACTGCAACGGATACTACAAGCTTTACAGATGTAGCATCAGGCGCATGGTATGCCGAGCCGATCGCGGTGGCTTACAAAGCCGGAATCGTGAGCGGACGCAGCGCGAGCATGTTCGAGCCTTCCGCCAAGATAACGCGTGAGGAAATCACGGTGATGTTGATGAAGGCCTATGAACTGAAGAACGGCAAGGTTCATGCGCCTGCTGCAGAATCAGGATTCACAGATATGAACCTGGTGTCGGATTGGGCAGCAGCTTCCGTGAATGAGGCGGCAACACTTGGCTTAATTCAAGGCCAAAGTCAAGGACAGTTTGCGCCTAAAGAGATTGCTTCCCGTGCGGAAGCCGCTCAAGTGATCTACAATTTGATTTTGAAATAGGCTCTGCGGTTGGAGTAATTGCTGCGAGTATGATAACAAAGGAGCTGTCTCAAAAGCGGATAGAATCACTGAGGGGACAGCTTGCTTGATGAAAAAGCGAACGGAAAACGAAGAAATGGCGGTGCTAAGGAGAATATCCTTGCACCGCCATTTCTGCATTGTAGGCGAATTGTCACTTTTCTGAATTAGAATTTAAGGTGCAAAAATGCTGTTAATTTCGTCTGCAGTGACCTACACCATTTTTTGCGGCAAACGAATTTGAACGGTGGTGCCTATGCCGAGCCGGCTATAAATGTTCACTCCATAATACTCGCCAAATTTCAGCTTGATCCGGCGATTCACGTTCGAAATCCCGTAGCCCCGACCCGGTTTCTCCTCCAGCAGCGACTCCAGCGTTTCCGGTCTCATGCCCATCCCATCATCAATAACGGACAAGATGATGTCGTTCTCCTGGGTGTTTCCTTTAATATGAATATTCAGCGGGCTCTCCTGCGTCCAAATGGCATGAATGACTGCATTTTCAATAAAAGGCTGCAGGGTCAGCTTGACTGTCGAGTAGGGCAGGATCGCTTCATCTATCGAGTAAGTGATATTCAGTTGGCCCTTGAAGCGGATAAGCTGAATGGCATTGTAGCTCTGCGTCAACCTGATTTCTTCGTTAATCGTTAGGATGCTTTTCCCTTTATTGAGCGAGATCCGGTAGAACTTGGCCAAATGCAGCACCATATCCTGAATGCGCGTATCACTATGCTTGGCCGCCAGTGACGAGATGGAGCCGAGCGTATTGTATAGAAAATGTGGGTTGATCTGCGCCTGCAGAAGGTCGAGCTCTGCCTCTTTGCCGAGCAGCTCCTTGTGATACACCTCGTTGATCAAATTGTTCAGCCTCGCCGTCATCTGTTTGAAGGCAAAATGGAGCTGGCCAATCTCATCGCTGCCGAACTGCTCTTCCTTGGTCGTAAAATTCCCCCGTTCAATCTGCCGGACCATGCGAATTAACGTACGGATACGTTTGCTGAACATGGAAGCAGTAATGAAGATCAGCAGCAGCGCTACGCCGATGAAGGAGAGGGAGATTTTGATAATCAGATTGGATAGTGAGGTGGCGTCCTTGATAATGCTCTCGTAAGGGAAAATGGACACCGTCTTCCAGCCATTCTTCAGCGTATTATAGACCGCAAACGCCTTAACCCCTTTGTAGGTCGTATCAAACCGCCCCGATGGTATTTTCTCGAATTGATGATCCAACAGCTCCGGCAGGCTGGCATTCAATAATTGCTTATCAGCAGCTGATAGTATAATCCCCTTGTCATTCATGATGAAGATATCTTTGCCGCCGGCTTCTTTCTCCATTAGCGAGTAAATGACTGACTCAGAAATCCGAAAGACGAGAACACCATAAGGATACTGGTTGCGGTTGTTGTTCAGCAGCCGGGCCAGGGTGAACATGGCGGGACTGTCTTTCGTCTGTGGTGAAGAGAGATAAATGATGTTCCCATGAGATTGCAGTAGTTGCTTATACAGTTCACTATGCTCCACCTCTGGTATTACCGGTCTTATATAGTAGTTGTCCTTCGGCAGAGAAGGATTGTCAGAATAGATGAATACGCTATCAAAATCGGGATAGGCAGCCATCACCGTATCGAACCGGTTGCCGATGTATTTATAGACATCCAGATAAGAGGGATCATCCTGATACTCACTGGTCAAGTAATTGGTCAGCCGGTTGTCGAGATAGATAGAAGCGGAGATATGCTCATAGCTATCCAGCTTATTCTCCAGGTTCTTGTTAATCTGGGCGGTGGAATTCATCATATTAATGTAGATTTGATCCGTCAGCTTCGACTTCGTCAGTTCATAGGAGAAGTAGACTAGCAGCATCATCGGAAGGATGGTAACCAGTACGAAGACGAAGAAGAGCTTGGCGCGGAAGCTCAGGTCAATAAAAGGCATGTAGATATATTTTCTGAATAATTGTAGCATGATGAAAGCCCTTTCTTTATCTGGAGTTTCATAGCATAGCCTAGTTCATCATAGCAGACAACATACCAGAATCCAAGACTGGAATAGCTCAAAACATCTTTAAAAAGCGGTATCTTTCGGAGGATTCAAGTATAGAAAGGGACCTGGCACGGATTTAATATAAATGTATCAGATGTTGATTCGATTTGCCGCTAGGCACGCTGCTGTATAGAACAAGGGAGGGTATTTGATGCAGAAAGCAAGCGCTATCAAAGCAACAGGGGGTAGCAGTCTGTTTAGCAGACTCCGAGAGCAAAAATGGTTATTTTTACTAATGCTGCCCGCCTTTATTGCGACATTGCTATTTTCTTATGGTCCTATGTTCGGATTGTATATGGCGTTTACGAACTATCAGCCGGGCGGAGGAACATTCTTTGAGCAGTTCTTCCATGCTGAATTCGTAGGTTTTAAATGGTTTGAGTACTTCTTTACAACAGGCGATTTCTACCGCGTAATGCGGAATACACTTGCAACCAGTTTGCTGACATTGTTCTTCGGCTTCCCGGCACCGATCTTGCTGGCGCTGATGCTGAATGAAGCGAGACAAGGATTCTTCAAACGATTCGTGCAAACGGTTTCTTACCTACCGCACTTTATCTCCTGGGTTATCGCGGCGAACATTGTTATCACACTGCTGGCTTCCGACGGTATGCTGAACAACCTGCTGGTCCTGCTGGGTATTGTAAAAGAGCCGGTAGCGTTCTTGCAGAACGGTCCGCTCTTCTGGTGGATTATCGCACTATCTAACATGTGGAAAGAGATGGGCTTTAGCGCCATCATGTATCTCGCAGCGATTTCGGCGATCAACCCTGAGCTTTATGAAGCAGCTAAGGTAGACGGTGCCAGCCGTTTCCGGCAAATGTGGCACATCACGCTGCCAGCCCTGCGCCCAACGATTGTAATTCTGGGGATTCTGGCTGTCGGCGGCATTTTGAATGCAGGCTTTGAACAGCAGTACTTGCTGCAAAATAACACCGTGCTTGAATACTCCGAAGTTATCGATATCTATGCATACAAATACGGTCTGCAAAACAGCATGTTCTCTTATGGGGCTGCCGTAGGGATGTTCAAATCCGTTGTCGCCTTCATCCTAGTCGTGATTGTGAATCGGATTTCCAGAAAAGTGAACGACCAGGCGTTGTTCTAATACAAAAATCGAGAGGAGCGCTTGTGATGCTTTTAAATAGATTCGGGGATCATATTTTTAAACTTTTTGTATATCTCTTTTTGATCATCATCTTGTTGGTCACTTTCCTGCCGTTCTGGAACATTCTTGTTCTTTCATTAAATAGTGCGGAGGACACGGTTCGCGGAGGTGTCTATTTTTGGCCAAGAGCGCTGACCTTTGACAGCTATAATCAGATTTTCAAAGATAGCGAGATTTTGAGCGGGCTTTGGGTAACCGTCAAACGTACAATTATCGGCGCACCGTTGTCGGTAATGGTCATCACGATGCTGGCCTATCCGCTCAGCCGACGCAACTTGGTTGGACGCAAGGGCTGGAACCTATACTTTGTCTTCACAATGTATTTCGGCGGTGGTCTGATTCCGTACTACATGGTACTCAAGGCGCTGCACATGATCGATACCTTCTCGGTTTTCATTCTGCCAAGTTTGATGAACGTCTTCTATATGATTATTGTCCGTACCTTCATGGAAGGCCTGCCCAACGAGATTGAAGAGTCGGCAAAAGTGGATGGCGCGAGCGACCTGACGATTTTCTTCCGGATCGTGCTGCCACTGACCACACCGGTACTTGCTACGGTCGGACTCTTTCAGGCTATCGGCCACTGGAACTCCTGGTTTGACTCTTATGCGTTTACATATCGTTCGGACCTGAAGACACTTCAGGCAGTGCTGGTAAAAATCTTGAGTCAGTTCCAGACCGGCGGTATGATCTCACAGACGCAAATGCTGGCGAACTCGGCGAAACGGAATGCGGTCTCTAGTGATACGATTCGGATGGCGGCAACCATGGTTGCTACACTGCCTATCGTTCTGGTTTATCCATTCTTGCAAAAGTACTTTGTTAAAGGGATGACACTGGGTGCTGTTAAGAGTTGATATAGTTAAGTAAATAGAAGGCCGTCGGATGAGTGTCCAGCGGTCTACCCTGAAAGGGGGTGAGCGGGGAAATCTGCTCGGTTGCTGAATGAACTAGATAAGTTACTTACTCATATGGGAGGAATTAGGGTGTCTATTGTAAAGAAAAACAAATGGTTGAACGTAAGTGTTACTGCTGCACTGGCTGTTGGACTTTTAGCTGGATGCGCTTCCAAAGATGAAAAAGGGAGTAATAACCAATCGGCCGGAGACGATACAACAAAAGGGCCGATTACACTGACTTGGTTCGACGCCAATACCAAAGGTGAGCCGTTCACTGATGCAGTAGCGCAAGAAATTACGAAGAAAACTGGAGTTCAGGTTTCCATTCAGCAGCCTACCGGTAACCCTACAGAGAAACTGAGCCTGATGCTGGCTAGTGGTGACTATCCTGACGTCGTGCTGATGAGTCGTGGAGACGCTTCCTTGGATAAATACATCAATAGCGGTGCGTTCATTCCACTGGATGATCTGATTGAGAAGTTCGGACCAGATTTGAAAGCGATGTACGGTGATACACTGACCAAAACCCGCTATAAAGATGGAAAGAACTACTATCTGGCTAACTGGTACGGTCTGGACAGCGACCCTGTATTCGGGATGCTGATGAGACAGAACCTGCTGGAGGAGCTGGCTCCAGACAAAGCTGACGGAAGCAAGCCGCTCACCACGGATGAATTCGAAACGCTGCTGAAGAGCTTCAAAGAGAAACATAAACAAATCGACGGTAAAGAGACTGTGCCAATGACCATGAACGGTGAGAACATGGGCGCAATCCTGGGTACCTTCAAAGGCATGTGGGGCCTGAAGACTTACTATGATAACAACGGCACATTGCAATATGATGTTAAAGACCCTAAATACCGCGAGATGATTTTGTACGTAAACCGTCTGTACAGAGAAGGGCTGATTGAGAAAGAATTTGCGATCAGCAAAACACAAACTTGGATTCAAAAGCTGACCACGGGTACAGTATTTGCTACTCCGGCTGCGTATTGGGACCCAGGTAACGCGAACGGCGCGCTGAAGAAAGACGGCGGCGAGAAAAATCAGTTCTACCCGTATAAAGTTGTAGCTCCAGGCGTTGACCCTGCTCATACTACCTTTGGACCAAGAAGCTCTCTGGGATGGGATGCTATTGCGATTACGAAGAACAACAAACATCCTGAAGAAACGATGAAACTGTTCAACTACCTGGCTAGCGACGAAGGACAACACTTGCTGCTGTGGGGTAAAGAAGGTGAGCAGTACAAGATGGAAGACGGCAAGAGAGTACCAGATCCTGCGTTCCTACAAAGCTTCAAGGATAACTGGGATGATACAGTGAAGAAGAGCGGCGTTCGTAAATGGCTGTGGTTCGTCAAGAACGGTCTGGATCCAAACGGCCAGCCTTACGACATGGCAGTTAAATACAAACGTAGTGAAGTCGACAACTTGGCCCTTAAGAGCCTTGGTGATTCCGTATGGGATACTGCACCTTATGATAACCTGAACCCAGATGGCGGTACACCTGAAGCACTGACTGCTCAAAAGGTTAAAGACATCATGGACCAAAGCATTACTCGTGTTATCATTGCACCAAACGAAGCAGAAGCTAATGCTACCTTCGACAAAATGCTGGATGATATGAAAAAAGCAGGCGATGAGAAAGTAGAAGAAATCATCAACCAGAAGTATAAAGAGCGTGTGGAATTGTGGGGCAATAAATAAGACCTATTCCTGATTTGATAAATAACCCGTAAGACGGCAGGGCAGGGACTCACTCCTACCAGCTTTTTCATATCTCTTGATAGCTTCACCAAAGATTAATTTTCGCAGCAGGTTGAAATGTTATTCGGCAAATACGTGATGCAAAAGAAAAGAATATGGATTTGAGACCATCATTTTTTATGCTGGACTATAAAACCGAGCTCTGTAAGGACACAGTGTTCGGTTTGTTTTCTTTGGCTGACATCGTTTCGTGTTCACATCGTCAAAAAAATTGATAACGCTGGCGAAGACCTTGAGGATCTGATCTCGATCGGTACCATTGATCGAGAAGCGGTTGCTCATGAAGCTGTACCATGAGTTTTATAAGGCGAAGCGGTAGACATATATTAATTTAAAGGCAGACACGTCATTTTAAACAAACTGTAGGGGCATGAATTCGGTCTTGTAGCGGATTCATGCTTTTAATTTTGACTTGAGTAGAAAAAAGGGAAGAACCCTTCATAAGGGTTCTTCCGGAATTGTAGCAAAGTGCTTAGCCCTCTACCTGAATACCTCTTTGCTCAAATACAGTCATGACCTGTACCATCGCACTGCATGCTTTTGGAAACCCAACATAAGCGGCACAATGAATCACGAGTTCAATGATTTCTTTTGGACTCATCCCCACATTGAGCGCTGCGTTAATATGAAATCCCATTTGCTCAAAAGCGCCCTGTGAAATTAATGCAGTCAGCGTGATGGTTTCTCTTTGTTTATAATCTAATATTTCTCTGGAGTAGATTTCCCCAAAACCAAATGAAACTAGAAAATCTGCAAAATCGGGATAGAATTTATGGAAGGATTCGATGGCTTTTAAACCTTGTTCACCAACCATCTCATTTAGAACTTCCATTCCCTTGTTATAATGATCTGAATTTCTACTCATATTTATCCCCTCTTCGTTGTTGGTGGAATCTCTAACGGATCAACCATTGCTTCAATAACGACTGTTCTATTGGCAACTTTAGCATGTTCTATCGCATTTTCGAGTTCCTCAGCATCGAAACATTTGAAAGAAAGAGCCCCCATGGATTCAGCAAACTTTTGAACATCTAACATGGTTTGATAGACAGTTCCTACAGCTTTTCCTAAGTGCAAAGTCATTCCTGTATCAACCATATCGATTTTCCCATTATTGAAAACGATAAAAATGACATTCGCTTCGTAGTTAACAGCAGTAGAAATTTCAGTTCCATGCATAAACGTGCATCCGTCCCCGGTTAAGCAGACGATTTTAGCTTTGGGATTTGAAAGCTTGGCTCCAATCGAATACCCTATGGCATGGCCCATGGTACCGAACACATCATCAAAATAAAAAGTACCGGGCATCTTAATATCATAATGTTTTATCGCATAAAACGTATGACTCCCATCATCGCCGAAAATGATCGTATCTTCATCCAACGTTGCGTTCATCACTTTAACAGCTTCAACGGCTGACATTGGAGATTTCATTTCCATGGGAGGTTCTATTAGTTTATGATCATCCATATGAAGGGTCATTTTATTAATTTCTTTGTAATTCAGTTTTTCAAATAACGCATTTAGATTCGTTTTAATATCGCCAACAATAGGTAATGTTTCAACCTGAATCGTTTTACCTATGAAAGTTTGGTCCATATCAAAATGAATGACGGTTTTGGGATAATTGGAGGGTGTTAGACCGGCAACGGACATATCGGAAAGTTTAGTCCCAATGACGATCATCAAATCTAAACCGGATTCAACGTATGCGCTAGACGCCTCAGTCCCTCCAAGACCGTAAGCCCCCAATGACAAATGGTGATTACTCTCAAATGCGCCCTTTCCTCCTGGCGTGGTCATGACTGGAATATCGAAAATCTCGGCTAACATTTTCACTTCGCGATAGGCCCTGCTCGAATGTACCCCTTTGCCTACAAAAATAACTTTTCTACCAGGACGGTTTATTAAGTTCTTACACTGATCTAAGTTTGGAGCAATCGGATAAATAACCTCCGGTAAGTCCATTTCAAACTCAGGTATATGTTCAGCTAACACGTCTGCAGCGATGGATAGATGCACCGGACCTTTAACTCCGGAGTAGGCTTTCTCTATAGCATGCTGAAAATAAGACTTAAACGTATCCGCTCTTTCCACTCTGGCGCTATACTTGGTCACAGGTTCAAACATTTTAACAACATCTGTTCCAAACATCGTTGAATCTTGGCCTATCGCTTTACCTGAATCTTGGATCGATGGATGACCGGTAATAAATAAAACAGGTAGATGAGATGCTTTTGCTTGACCGGCAGACGTTAACAGATTTGTGGCACCTGGGCCCGATGTTCCAATCACAACGGCTAATTGATTACTCATTAAGGCATAACCAGCTGCCTCGAATCCAGCGCCCGACTCATGCTTCGATAATACAAACTCAATACCGTTATGATGTAAATCAAGAATGAGTGGAGTGACTGGTTTGCCGGGTATGCCAAATATATGATTAACGCCCCATTTTTTGAAATGGATTGCTAATATCTCAGAAATTCTTTTCATTTTTACCATCCATTTCGCTATAGAAATTGATTTTTAATATCGTCATTCAGTTGATAAAACGACTTTTCAAAATCATCGACAGAAAGAGGTTTACTAAAATAATATCCTTGAACCGTATCGCATTTCTTCAATTGTAAGAAATTAAGTTGATCTTTGGTTTCTACACCCTCTGCGACAACAACTAAATTTAAATTGTGTGCCATTGAAATAATGGTGCTAACAATATTTAAATCATTTTTATTGAACATGATATCTCTGACAAAAGACTTGTCTATTTTCAACGTATGAATAGGGAACTTCTTCAGATAATTCAAAGAGCTGTACCCCGTCCCGAAATCATCAATACTTATCCTTACGCCTAAAGCGTTTAATTGACCTAAAACGTTTATCGCACGCTCAACATCCATGGTCATCGTCTCCGTAATTTCTAGCTCTAAATCATTCGGATCCATGCCAGTTTCAATTAAGGTATTGGAAATGACTTCAACTAAGTTATCCTTTAAAAATTGCTGAGAAGAAAGATTAACCGCTATTCTGAATTTAGGAAGTCCCATGTCAAGCCACCGTTTACTTTGATTACATACCTCACGTAATACCCATTCACCCACTTGAGAAATTAATCCGCTGTCTTCTAGGATTGGAATAAATGCATCCGGTGCTACAATGCCATATTGCGGACTATTCCATCTTAGGAGTGCCTCCACGCCAATGATTTCCTTTGTTATTAAGTCAACTTGTGGTTGATAGTACACAATAAACTCTTTATTGTCTAAAGCCTCTCTTAATGAGACTTCCAATGATAGTTTATCTTTTTCCTTCGCATTGGACTTCATGTTTGAATCGAATAGGGTATAATTATTTCTTCCCTTTGATTTCGACTTGTACATGGCATTATCTGCGTATACCATGAACGTTTCAGCATCCGTCCCGTCATTGGGATAGATGGCTATGCCGATACTCGCAGTGACATGGAACTTGGAATCATTGATGGTGAAGGGAGTGTCAAATAAGTCAATAATTCGCTTGCCTGTAGAAGCCACTTCTTTTTGCCCATTGAGGCCATGAAATAGGAAAATAAATTCATCTCCGCCCATTCTAAATACTTTTCCAGTGTCACCTAGGAAATGTACCAGTCTAGAGGAAACTTGCTTAAGTAAATTATCGCCATTGGAATGTCCAAAAGCATCGTTAATCGTCTTAAAGTGGTCTAAATCCAGGAACATGAGTACCAAATCAATATGATTGCCAGAGGTTAGAGATGAAGAAATATGATGATTTAAGGTTTCATGAAGTGAGCGTCTATTGGGTAATGATGTTAATTCATCGTGATAGGCCAAATAATTGTGCCGTTCTTCATTTAAATAACGTTCTGTAATATCTCGAAGTTGAGAGTATGAACCAATAAAATTATTTGTTTCATCATAGATGGGTTGAGCGTCGAATAAACAGACTACTTTTTGATAATCTACGGTTTGTAAAATCATTTGGACATTATCAAAACTCATTTTGTTATGTATGACTTGTTTCATGTGACTACTTACGAGACATTCCGGGTTTTGTTGGCTTCGATCAACGATGTTGATACCCTTGTGAATATGAAATGATTCAGCTACAAAATCGTTAACGGAATTAATGATGCCATCAGCATTTGTAATGATAATGCCATTTCTATTTTTATTAACGATGATCTGATTTAACATATTTAACTTTCGATTCTGTTTTCGAAGTAAAAGCTCTCTTTCAATAGAGTCTACTACGGTAGATAACATGGTTAAGAAAAATGGATTATGCAATTCAGTTGCAGTCATAATACATATACTTCCTAGTAAATTGTTGTTATCTGTATAATGAAAGGCAGCCCCATAGCATGCTGAGTCATGAAGGATTGTATGATAATGATTTGAGCCTATAAGTTGAACTGGATGGCCTTGTTGAAGAGATAAGCTGATGACATTCGTACCCATATCTTCATGCGTAAATTGTGCGCCTACTTGTATACCTAATTGTTGAATTGTAATTTTGATGGTTTCATCGCCAACGATATGCAGCAAATATCCATTTTCGTCCGATATGACAATAAGTACAGGTGTTCCGCTTAACGAGTCTAAAATCTTCTTGGAGAAAAAATCAACAACAGATAAAATTTCACTGTACGTGTTTCTTTTCTGGAGCAATTCTTGTTCTGACATTGAACGTTTTGGTTTTCTAATTTCATTTGGATCCATACCAGCTTCGATACATTTCCGCTTAGACTGGGCAATATAGTCCTCTTCATGAATCAGTTCTTTGATTTTAATCACCCCCATTAAATTAGCTTTCTATATAAAGATACCCCGGACATAACGAATTTGTGAGTGAATGTAGAATCTATTTCTTGTCATCATATCTTCCATGATTATTCGACAAAAAAGGACAGTACCCTGCAACACGAAATGTAAAATTTCAGGACTTTAGTAATGTGTTCGCCAACACTTTGGGTATAATCCGGTACCTAGGTTGATCTCCCGTATTGGCCGGGAGAAATGCCGGTTATATTTTGAATGTACGAATAAAAATTGGCATAGTCATTGAAGCCTGACAAATGACAGGTCTCGGAAACCGTATGACCCGTGGATAATAGTTGCTTGGCCTGAGCCACCCGTTTCAATAAAAGTGGTGGATACCGTAGGCGCGGGAGATGGATTTTGCGTTGGATTTATCGTGGTGTCGTACACGGAGTCGCTTGTGGAAGCGGTTCTCGTCTTGGTAATGTAATCGGATCAATGGTCAACCAGATGGAAGGCGATTAGGAGCAAGCCATTCGAGGTGGAATTAAGATCATTGAGATTACGATGACGGTGGCGTTTGCGTTACAAGCAATAGAGGCGTGAAATGGCTAAACAGCGCTTGGCGACGATGTCGGTTTATACGGCGCAGCGGCTTTTGCCGCTAGCAGTACATTTCTTCTTTTATTTTCATACGGATATTATTTGTCTGTATTCGTTAGATCATTCAAACAAATGTCTGTTTAACTATACCCTTATTCTTCCTTGTATGACTTAGAGTCCTACAAGCTATATTATTTTTGTTAACTATGAATGGAGGTCATCAAAATGGCACAACAAATTGATACAAATTCATTGAAAAGGGCAGAAGCAGTCACGTCTATCGCGAAAGACCTGATTACACAAGCGATTGAGCAATCTTCTTCCAATCAAATTCTTTGTGAAGAAGCTCTAAAACAAGCTTCAAACGAAATTAAACAAGCTCAAACGATGATCAGTCAAGTGCAATCGACGTTTCAAACAGACAAAGCTCAGCAAGCAAAGTAAGTAACATTTAGATAATAATTGAGTTGAGATTATCTCAACTCTTTTTCATTCTGGCCCCTTTTTCACAAATATCCTCATAATGTATCCATTATCTTTAGTAATATTCACCATCCAAGTAGATTTGTACTGGATTGATAGAAAATAACAAAAGGAGGGAGCTTAGGCATCCCTCCTTTTGTTATTTTAAGAGTTTTCTCCATCATGATAATCGGCTATTCGAGACTTAGGGACAGCCTCCTCTTTGCATGCTCTATGAAAAATAGGAAAAATTTTGAAACAGATTGACGCATATATGATAAACTGTTGATTTAGCAAAAGCAAAACACAACTCCATGATTGTTTGTAGATTTTGAGCAGCAAGGGAGGGATTAGAGCGCATGAGGAGCAAATTACGATTCGGTTCGACAATTATTGTAACCGCTTTCTTATTTATCGCGGGATGTAATGTTCCAGCTAGTGAGAAGAACAGGGAGGCGCAGCACAAAGGCGCAGCCAAGTCTATCGGCATTGTTATTTCTAATCTGGGGATGACGTTTCCTGCCGGAATGGACGAGAACGACAACCGCTACCTGAGCTATATTGAGGCGCAAACGGGACTGGATATTAAGATTACGACACCCCCTACGGAAGTATACGACGAGAAGCTCGATGTGATCATGTCCTCCGGGAATCTGCCTGATATGCTCCATGTGTACAAGGCGGTATGGTTTGGCAATTATGCGAAGCAAGGGGCTTTTCAGCCGCTTGACGATCTGATTGATCAATACGGACCCCATCTGAAAGAAAAAATCCCTGCTGAGGCGTGGGATCGGGTCAGATATGGCGGAAAAATATACGCCATTCCCAGCTTGAACGAAGTTAGCGGCGTTGAACTGATGTATGGTAGAAAAGACTGGCTTGACCGTCTTGGGCTGCAGCCACCCGAGACGCTGGAGGAATACCATGAGGTCATTCGCGCATTTGCGCAGGACGACCCCGATGGCAATGGCATCGACGATACGATCGGTCTGGCCTTGATGATTGATCTTGGACGGTCCTCCCCGTTTTTCGGTGCTTTCGGAACGCAGCTGGATACGTGGCTTGAACGGGATGGCAAGCTGGTCAACGGCAGCATTTTGCCGGAAACGAGACAAGCGCTGGCTTATCTAGCCGGCTTATATGAGGAAGGCTTGCTGGACCGCGAGTTTCCGCTCAATTTGCAGAACAACCTTTTCGAAAAAATCCAGGACGGCAAAGTTGGACTGTTCTCGGCCACCTGGTATGATACCCGCGGCCCCATTGCGGCGAACAAACAGAAGGATCCGAAGGCCGAATGGATCGCTCTTCCGTATCCCACCGGACCTGACGGGCAAAAGGGAGTGTACGAAACAGATATGATCCGCGGTTATAATGTGATCCCGGTCGGCTCTCCTAACGCGAAGGAAGTCATTCAGTTCCTCGATTTTATCGCGAGCGATTATAAAAACTTGAAGCTTGGCTTTGAGAACGAAATATGGAAATGGGAGAACGGCAGGATGGTGACGGATTTCCAGAAGCACGACGAGCAGCTGTACAGGGGCATTTATCAGTCGCTGGTGGATGTGCCGGATCCTGTGCTGTCCAAGGAACGGCTGGATTCCTTGGGGGACTTTCATTTATACGACAATCTGGAGATGATACGCCAAAATGTGATCCACAACGCGTTCTACGGCATTCCCACGCCGGCCATGAGCAAATACGACAAAAAGCTGAGAGAGCTTCAGAGCATTTTTACGAATATCATTTTAGGGATTGAGCCGATCGAGTCGTTTGACCGTTATGTGGAACAGTGGAAGCGGGAAGGCGGGGATGAAATGACGAGAGAGGTGAATCGATGGTTTGAGCGCAGTGGACGGCAAATGGTCAGGGGGGAAGGAGGATGATTAACGTATTTCGCAGGGTAACGGACCGCTTTGCCAGTAACATCCAGACCAGGCTGACCGGTTATTTTCTGCTTATTCTCCTGCCGCTCGTTCTCATCAGCTTGTTTGCGGTAGAACGTTCAAGGGATATTTTATACGAGCAGGCCGTGAAAAGAACGGAGGTAGCGCTGTCTTCGGCGATGAACCACTTTGATCTGGCGCTGCAAAATGTGGAGGAGATCTCCACGCTGATCTCAGCGGACCCGAACCTGAATGAGCTATTGAACAAGAACGGAGCGGATTTCTCGCCAAAATCGATCGTTGATTTCTCCAACGTGCTTCAGCAGCTGTCGAACTCGGTCTCAGTCAACCGATTTGTATCGCAAATCTCGGTGTACCACCAAGCCACGCACATGTTCATCTCGACTCATTTCGGCGGCCGCAAGCTGACATCGGAGCCTGAACAGGAATGGCTGGTGGAATCCGCCCGGAATAACGGGACAGGGATTTCGTACGTCATGGCCGATTATCCGGTATCGGACGCCCGGACGTTCGGCAAGCTGACGGGAACGGACAGCGTTTCTTTGATCCGTTCCATGGATCTATACAATATGGACCGTAAGTCCAATTTGCTCGTGGTTACCTTTAACCGAAGCAAGCTGCTTAACATTCTGAAGACGCTGCTTCCGTCGGAGAACAGTCGGGTATCGCTGTTCAATGATCGAGGGGAAGTTATCGTCGAGACGGGGAAGGCCGCAGTAAGCGGAGCTCCTTCTTCCAAGGATATGGAGGTATCGATGAACTCCGAATATTCCTCCTGGCGGCTCGAACTCGTTCAGCCGAAAAGCGAGCTTTACCGGGAGACCGATCAGCTCCGGCTGTTCACTTTTACGATTATTGGAATCAGCGTCCTGCTTGCTTTTATTATCTCTTGGGTTGTGTACAGCGGAATCGCTTCCCCAGTGCTCAAGCTGTCGCGCGGGATGAGGTCCCTGAGCAGCGGTGAAATGAACGTCCACGTGGAGACCCGAAGGAAGGATGAGTTCGGCTTCTTGATCCAGTCCTTTAACCGCATGGTATCCGTACAAAAGCATTTGATTGAAGACCATTACGAGCAGCAGCTCCGGCTCACGACAACGGAACTGAAATTTCTGCAATCCCAGATCAATCCGCATTTCTTGTATAACACGCTGGATTCCATCTATTGGGCAGCCAAAAATTATGAGGCGGACGAGATCAGTGAGATGGTGATGAACCTGTCGAAGTTTTTCCGTCTCAGCTTGGATAAGGGAAGGCAGGTATTTACTGTTGAAGAGAGCATGACCCACCTGCACTATTATATTCGGATCCAGCAGCTGCGTTTTCTGGACAGCTTTGAAGTAGAGTATCGGATTTCCGATGACACGAGAGCACTTCCGATCCTGAAGCTGCTGCTTCAGCCGCTCGTGGAAAATGCAATTTTGCACGGGCTGGAGGGGAAGGAGAGCGGAGGAAGGCTCATCGTGTCTAGTTGGATGGAACAGAACTGCGTGGTGATCTCTGTGCAGAATAACGGCCCAGGAATCGAGGAGGAGCGTCTGTCCTATATCCGGAGCGAGCTCGGGCGGATGAGGTCCCGGAGCTTTCCGTCCCTGTCGCAGGATGAGGAGAACATCAAGGATTTGTTCGGTCTGCGGAATGTCTTTACACGAATGAGGCTGTACTACGGGGAAGAGGTGGACTTGACGATCGAGAGCATGCCCGGGACCGGAACGATTGTTGCGATTCGAATCCCCTTGAATCCGGCAGGCAGCGGCAGCATGGAGACGGATGCGGTGCTTGTTCCACGGCAGAGACCGGAGATCCAAGATCGAAGTCGTACAGATGACCCCTATGAAGGAGGGCGGGAAGTTTGAATTTAATTATTGTGGAAGACGAGCCCAGGCTCCGAAATTCGCTAGCGTACAATATCCCCTGGGAAGACCACGGGATTGAGGTGGTTGGACTCGCGGCAAACGGGGTTGAGGCGCTTCAGTTGGCGGAACGCAAAATGCCGGATTTGATGCTGATCGACGTTCAGATGCCGGAAATGGATGGCTTGACCTTGATTGCCCGGCTCAAGGAAAAGCAGGTCGGTAAGCGGTTTATGAAGATGATCATTTTAAGCGGCCATGACAATTTCGAATTTGCCCAGCAGGCGATGGAGCATGGGGTGTCCCGTTATTTGTTAAAGCCTGCCGGGGAGGAGGTCATCCTGCAGGCGGTGCTTGAAGCACGTGATGGGCTCCGGGAGGATTTAGAGCAGTGGAGAGGGAAGGCGGAGCTTGAGCGGAAGTGGAAGGACCATATGCCGAGCCTTCAGAACGACTTCATTCTGAATTGGGTGAGCGGCAAATACGACGAAAGGGAGATACTGAATCGGAGCACCGAGCTGTATATGGGCTTGGAAAAGGATACGAAGCTGGCCGCAGTCGTCTTAGACTTGGATCCCGTTCCGGAACATGACGCCAGGTTTGGTCCGAACGACCGTGAGCTGCTGCGGTTTACGATTCGGTGTCTGGCCGGGGAACTGCTGTCGAATTCCTCCTGCTGGGTATGCACGGACCCGGATTCGGACGTACTTCTTGTGTTTAGGGCGGAGCCCGAACAAAATACGCAGGAATTCATGCTGCACATCAATGCGTCCGTCGTCAAGCTGCTCTCGCATGCGAAGGAAATTTTGAAGCTGACGGCGAGCGCCGGCATTTGCGGCAGGGCGGGAAGGATCGAGGAGCTGCCGCAGCTATATTCGGAAGCCTGTAGAGCCCTCCAGGAAAGAGTCGTGTACGGGCCAGATATCGCCATTCCTTACCGGGAAGAAGAAAGAGGGAACAGGCCTGAAATTTCCGTACAGTTGCATTTAGAAAAAATGCTGGAGATTGCGCTGGAGACGGCGCATGAGGCTAAAGCGGCCGAGGCCGTGGAGGGCCTGTGGCAGGAGCTATTCGCGCGTACCGGGACATCGCAGCAGTTCCAGGAGGGCGTCATGTATATGAACAGCTTGTTCATTCGGATCATGGTCAAGCAGGGCTGGAGCATCCGGGAGGTGATCGGCGAGGACTGGGCATTTATGCAGAACATCCAACTCCTGAACACGAAATCGCAGACACGATCTTGGCTGGAAAGAACTGTAGGGCGTATCACAGATTATATGAAGGGACAGCGTAAGAGCAGCAGTCACCAGATCGTCCAAAAAATAGCGAGCCTCATTGAGCAGGAAATCGATCAGGATATTACGCTGCATACCGTGGCCGATCGGTTGTACGTCAATTCCTCCTATCTGAGCCGGCTCTTCAAGCAGGAGATGGGGATGGCTTTTTCGGCTTACGTGCTCGAGCAGAAAATGGAGAGGGCCAAGCGGGTCCTGCAGGACGGGCAAAAAGTGTACGATGCCGCAAGGCAGACGGGCTACCGTGATGTCAGTTATTTTACAAAGGTGTTCCGCAAGTACTGGGGCGTCAATCCGGGGGAGTTCAAACCGTAGAGAAGGCTCGTTGGAGAATATTTAATCAATTGAAGCAAAGGCATCCTCCGGTTGTTCGCCAACTGGAAGGGATGCCTTTTTAGCATTCGCCAAAGGAGCATCAAATTACCACAAACAGTAATGATTGTCGCCTACCGGGCTTTTTAGCCTCGCATTACAATTTTAAATATCGAAGTTAGAGCTCATTCATCAGAGGGGGGAATTGCATGAAGCTAGGATCGAAGAAACTGCCCGTAGCCGGGCCATACCGCCGAGGATATTTTCCCTCGCTGTGGCGCGATATCTGGAAGGAATGGGATTTGTACTTGCTGCTGGTTCCGGGGGTTCTGTTTATTTTGCTGTTTAAGTACACACCCATGTACGGCATTACGATCGCGTTTAAGGATTTCAACATATTTACCGGCTTTGCGGATAGCCCCTGGGTCGGATGGAAGCATTTTGAGAAGCTGTTTACCTCACCGGACTTTGCGCGGGTATTCCAAAATACCGTCATCATCAGCCTGCTGAAAATCCTCATTCTGTTCCCGCTGCCGATCATCGTGGCGCTGATGCTGAACGAGATGAAAAACATGATCATCAAGCGCTCGGTACAGACCGTCATTTACCTGCCGCACTTTCTATCCTGGGTCATCGTAAGCGGCCTGTTCATCGATCTGTTGTCCACGAACGGCGGTCTGGTGAACAAGCTGCTGGTATCGCTCAACCTGGAGCCGGTCGCTTTCTTCCTCGATAACAGCGTGTTCCGAAGCGTGCTGGTCACCTCGGCTGGATGGAAGGAAACCGGATGGAGCACGATCGTGTACCTTGCTGCTTTTAGCATGGTTGATCCCACCCTCTACGAGGCGGCCAAAATCGACGGAGCAGGCAAATGGAAACAATTGTGGCATATTACGCTTCCCGGCATCGCTCCGATCATCATTCTCATGTTCATCTTGCGTCTCGGAAGCATTCTGGAAGCGGGAACCGAGCAAATTCTGGTCATGTACAACCCGGTGGTGTATAAAGTTTCAGATGTCATCGGCACGTATGTATATCGACAGGGTCTTGGCAATCAGGATTATAGCTTCACGACGGCGGTCGGGCTCTTCGAAGCTGTGATCTCGTTCACGCTGGTCATTGTCGGCAACGCGCTCAGCAAAAAATACCTGCAACGGGGAATCTGGTAAAGGAGGGGAGCACGATGAGACAGGATCTTGATTTAAAAACCATTTCAGCAAGTGCAGGGGTTAACGCCATCAAACCTTCCACGGGTGAGAAAGTATTTACCGTATTCAATTACTTTGTTTTCATTCTGATCGGGATTACGACCTTGGTTCCTTTTATTAATTTATTGGCAAAATCCCTCAGCAGCGAGGATGCGGTGGTGTCTGGGCGTGTCGGGCTATTCCCGGTCGGCATTCAATTTGAGACCTACAAATACGTACTACAGGATTCCTTGTTCCTGACTTCTCTGAAGACGTCTGTGCTGCTGACCGTGATCGGAACGGGGCTTAGCCTGATCATGACCACGATAACCGCCTATCCCCTCTCCAAGATCCGGCTGCGCGGGCGCAAATGGCTGCTGCTTATGTTCGTGTTCACGATGCTGTTCAGCGGCGGTTTGATTCCAACGTATCTCCTCATGCACAACCTGAATCTGGTCAACACGTTCGCGGTTTTATTTCTACCTGCAATGGTAAACGTTTTCAATATGCTGATCATCAAAAATTACTTCGAGGGGCTGCCGGACTCGCTGGAGGAATCCGGTAAGCTGGACGGCGCGGGAAATATTCGGATTTTGATTCATATCATGCTTCCGCTTTCCCTACCGGTACTCGCCACGATCGCGCTGTTTTTTGCAGTTGCCTTCTGGAACGATTATTTTACCTCCATGATTTATATTACCGATCCGGATCTTAAGCCGCTCCAATTGTATCTGAAGGAGTTGATCGTTTCTTCCAGCGGAGATTTTCTGAAAAATAACGTGGATCTGGCCATCAACATGACCCCGCAATCGATTCAAGCGTCGTCCATTTTGCTCGCGACCATCCCGATTCTGCTCGTGTATCCGTTCCTGCAGAAATATTTCGTCAAGGGCGTACTGGTCGGCTCGGTCAAGGGTTGAAGAGGGCAAAGATCATTCCATAAAGGCGGTGATGCCCTCTATTAAAGGTAGTTCAAAAAGTCAACATTTGATCACGAAGTAATACAAGAAGCATAATCGACATCGAATCTTGCGATCACCTTCGAAGAGTATATGCTTACGGAGTATGTTTCCTTTGGAAACATTTCAGGTACTCATTTAGGTTTAGCCTAAACTCCGTTCCTCCTACAAGTTTTTCGAAGAAAAACTCGCTACGGAAGCTTGGCTTCAGGTTCTCGCAACCTTCTCGGTGCTGAAATGCCCACTTTTTGAACACGCATTATTATAAGGGTTCGGCGTAACGGTTATCCCATTCCAAGGAGGTTAACGTATGAGAAAAAGAATAACAATGGTTGTCGCGTTACTGGGTCTGAGTCTAGCGGTGTCCGGCTGCGGCGGAGGAGCTTCAAAGTCGGAGTCGCCAGGAGCCTCTTCAGAGGGGGCGAACGGAGGAGACGGTAAGAAAGAGATCCGCATGATCATGCAGTACGGTTTGTTTGATCCAGCCAAGGAGTATATCAGCCAGTACATTAACGAGAAGACGGGATACAACGTCAAGTACGAAATGCTGCCGGCGGAAAATGGGAATGAGAAGCTGAATCTGCTCATGGCCAACAAAGAAAGCTTTGATGTAATGAAGCTGAATTCCGAGCAGTTCTACAATCTCGCGACGTCGGGCGCGCTGGAGCCGATCGATGATCTTCTTGCCGCTCACGGCAATTACATCAATCAGGCGATCAAACCGGAATCGTGGGGCAGTGCGACCATCGACGGCAAGAAGTACGCCATTCCGGAGACGGGGACGGGCGCGACCGTCGGCGAGGAGTTGGTCGTACGCCAGGATTGGCTGGATGAGCTGGGCCTGTCGATTCCGACCACGACGGATGAATTGTACAATGTGCTGAAAACGATCAAGGAAAAGAAAAACATCGTCCCGCTAACTGGCAGTAAGGACTCCATCTATGGCGATATCGCGGCGACGTTCGGTTTGCTTACCGACTGGAAAGAGGTTGACGGCAAGCTGATGCACAAGGCCGAGCTTCCAGAAATGAAAGAAACCCTGGCCTTTATGAACAAATTGTATAAGGAAGGGCTGCTGGATACGGAAATGCCGATCAACACGGCGCAAAAAGCGATAGAGAAATTTACAACCGGCAAGGCGGCCGTCTACAAGCTGGCCTGGTGGAACGCGGGCAGCACGATGTCCGCGCTGAAGCAGAACTTCCCGGATGCCAAAGTAACGGTTATCCCTTATTTGAAAGGGAAAGATGGTAAAGCTGTCACCGGTGTAGACACGAAAACCAACTGGTTCATTGCCATACCGAAAGCCTCCAAAAACAAGGAAGAGGCGATGAAATTCCTGAATGCGAAGCTGGAGCCGGAGACGTTTAAAGGTCTCGCCATCGGTCAGGAAGGCGTTCACCATGAGGTGAAGGACGGCAAATATTATCCGATTCTTCCTAAATTCAATGAAGATTTGGGCAATGCCAGTGCGTTCATTACCGGCGTTGACGAGGAGAAGTATCCGATTTATTGGCAGGCCCGTGTTCGGAAGGATCCGGTGCTTCAGAATTATTTTGAAACGTTCCAGAAAAATGCCGAGGGCATTATCGTGATTGACCCGATGTCCGTTGCGCCGCCGATTGATGCCATTTCGAGAAATACGCTGAAGCTCAGAACGCTGCTCGATGATAACGTACTGAAATTCATCAGCGGTTCCGAGCCTTTGGAGAACTACGATACGTTCCTGGAGCAATGGCGCGCGGAAGGCGGAGATGATATGGTGAAGGCCGCTAATGCGTGGTATCAGTCGAAAAAATAAAAAGAAGTCATCCAAGCAGCTTGCATTCGCGGCTGCTTTTTTCCTAAAAATATGTCGTGAAAGGCGGTTATGTTATGAGGTTAAATGTCCGAAGACGTATGGCCGTTCTGCTGAGTTTGGTCCTGATCATCTCTTCAGTAACCTTGGGAGCTCCCGCGGCAGTTGTGGCTGCTTTCGATACGGGAGGCAGCGAAATTACGTCTGCGGCCGCAACCGACCCCGTAAGCCTTGTTTCGAAGGATGAAGGCTTCATCCTGGAACTGACGGATATCAACCCCGGGGAGGAGGCGTTGTCTCAAAAACCGGGTTATCTGGCTTTATTCACGTATGGTGCCCGGGTGACGAGTGCCGTGTACGCGAATGATGATGTGCTTATCCGGGAGCAGAACGTTGCCCTTATGGTGGATGCCGCCGGCGTGGTGCAGGAAAAACATGGGCCGGAAAGCGACCCGCCGAATGTATGGGATCCGGAGGAACAGGTCAAGATTCCGGAAGGTGGTTATATCGTTCTGGCTAGCGACGGCTCGTGGGACGATTCCGGATATCGAAAGCCGCTGTTCCAGCATTATGAAGTCGGGGATCGGATTGCGCTGCTACGCGGCGGCGTCGAAGTGACAGCGGCGGATTTTCTGACGCAGACCCCGGAGCCCGAACCTGTGGAGAAACCCGAGCTTATGCTTATTACCCCGCCCGACACGACTGTAACTATCCCGCTGGTGGAGGTATCTGGGTACGTGAAAAACTACATGGAGGGCAAATCGATGCGCGTTACGGTTGATGATAAGGAGGTCCCCCTTACGGCCAGCGGAAGCTTCAAGCTGAATGTTTACCTGCAGCCAGGTTCGAACACGGTGACGGTCCGGCTGTGGGATGGCGAAATCGAGCAGGCTTCGGTTACGCTGAATGTCGTTTACGATACGTCGGGCCAAACGGAGGATTACATTGAGGTGGAGGCCGCGCCGACCGATATTACGATCGGTATTAAGGGGCCGCGCAAAAAGCTGGACTTTATCGACAAAGACGTCACCGGAATCGATAATATGATTGCTTTATACACCCGCGATTTCGCTGCTTCGCTGCTTGTGCCGAGGTATAACGTGGCGGTATTGGTAGATGGCAACAACCGGGTCGTTCAGATGGTCAATCCGTCTGTGGGCGGTAAGCCTCCGGTCTGGACGGGACCGACGGAGCTGGCGATCCCGGAGGACGGGTATGTGCTCATGGCCCAGGACAACAGTTACACGGGCAATGACATCAAGCGTTTCCTGGCTGAAAAATTCAAGGTTGGCGACATGATCAAGCTGCGTAAGAACGGGGAGGTCGTCGCTGTTCAGGATTTGAGAAGCGGTAATGGCTTTATTGCCAGGCTGAAGCTTGAAAATCCGCCGATGTACACGGTTACCGATCCCCAGACGGAGATTAAGGGGATGATTGAAAATATCGATGATCCGTCGGCCATCGAGCTTACGGTGAATGACGCGGTGGTTCCTTTTGCACCTGACGGTTCCTTCTCCTATTCGGCTCAGCTCCAATCTGGAACGAATTATGTGGATGTTAAGGTTTTGAAGCGCGGCACGCAACAGGATGCGAGGAGTCTTGTGATATTCAACCGTCCCGGATTGTCAACGCAGAAGGATGTTATTTTGTGGGTGGATCAGGCGTCAAACGCGAGAAGATTCCAATCCACCGACCAAGTGCGGGATTTTCTGAAGCAGGCGAAGCAAGCTGGTGTCACTTCCATCGTGCTGGACGTCAAGGGCGTGGAGGGCTTTGTCTCCTATAAGAAGAACGATTTGACCGGACGGCCTTATGTGAGCGAGATCAAGGCGCAGCAAAAAGCCGGAGCCAATCCCAATTTGGATTTGCTGCAGGAATTCATTACGCACGGCCACACGCTCGGCCTGAAAATCCATGCGGCGATTAATGATTTTGCGGAAGGGTCCATTGCTTATCAAGAATTTGCCGTCTTGAACGATCATTTGGACTGGGAGGAACGGGTTCATGTTGCTGAGAACAACGGAGAGATTAAGCGCCTTCGGGAAAGCGCCAAGCAGGGATTAGTCGCCTTCGTCAATCCTTCGAACGATGAAGTCCGGCAGTATCAGCTCGACACGTTTGAAGAAATTATCAAAAACTATCAGGTTGACGGCGTCGTCCACGATCGGGGACGTTATGACAACGAGGGGGCCGATTTTAGCGACGAAACGAGGGCCAAATTCGAGCAGTTTCTTCAGGTAAGAGGCAAACAGCTGGTAAATTGGCCGAACGACATTTTCTACTACGATCAATCGGTTCGCGTGTATGGACCGCTGATTCAGGACTGGTGGGAGTTCCGCTCGGCTACGATCCAGAGCTTTTTCGGGGAAGTCAAAAGCCTCGTTGATTCTTATGAAGCTTCCTCCGGAAGAAGTATTCAGGTATCCTCTTACGTTGGCTCTTGGTATGAGACGTATTATTTGAATGGCGTGAACTGGGGCAGCAAAAACTTCCGTTTCGATTCCCGGCTGGGGATGCCTGATGAATCGGTGTATACGCCGGCTTATTACGATACGGGGTATATTGAATATTTGGACTTTCTGATGATCGGTGCCTATCAGACCACGAGCAGCGAGGTTAAAAAGTACATTACCCTCGGCAATATCGTGACCAACGGGGAAATTCCGCTATACGCGGGCATCGCCTTGAATAATGTGCAGGAACCGGCCGTGCAGCGCGAAGTGTTTCAGGCCGGACTTGTCAGCACGAATGGTCTGATGATGTTCGACGCTTCGCAGGTGAATTGGCCCTTGATTACGGCATCGCTTCAGGATAAGGATTGGGTCAAAGACTATCAGCTCGGCACGAGCCTTCCGGGAAATCCGAACGGCTTCCTGGAAGGGGATTTTTATAACGTCAATCGGGTAGAGGGCAACATGAACGTGATGACCGACGCTTTCGGATATTCCACGGGAACGAATCATTTCGGCGTGGAGGTGGTTGTGAACGCCTCCGGGGAAGTAACGCATGTGGCTAACCGGGAGCAGGCGATCCGGTGGAACTGGGGGACGCCGGAGGAGAATAATAGCGTTATTCCGCAGGGCGGCTTTGTCATCTCCACGATCGATCCTTCTGGCGTACGCACCAAACGTCAGCTGGTGGCGAATGCTTACCATACAGGAGACCAGGTTCGTTCCGCCGTGCTTAGCGGACTGCAGGACGATGAAGGGAAGCAGGTTGCGGACAACCAGGTAAAGGTCGAGGGGCGCGCGGAAGTGCTCGGTCCCGGCAAGGTGGAGGTGCGGTTTAACGGCCAGAAGGCGGACGTGAAGTCGAACGGGGAATTTTCGGCCGTCATCCCGCTGTCTCCTGGAGCCAATGCGATAACGTTTGAAGTATATGTGGATGGGCTGAAAACCAACGGCAAGACGATCGAGATCACGCGGACGACGGGCGGGGACAACAGCGGTGGACCGGGAAGTCCCGCAAATCCAGGAAATCCTGGAAAACCATCTGCTCCCGAACGGATCAAGATGGCCAAAGAGACCGGGACGGATGGACGTATGGTTGTCCGCGCCGATGTCCAGCTTGAGACGATGATGCAGGAGCTGGAGCAGTTAGTGAAAGAAAACGCGAAGAAGCCTGAGCTTCTATACGCGATAAAAGAAGCTTCGGACAGGGTGGAGTTGAGCTTGCCCGCCGGCGGACTGCATACGGCGCTGCAGAAACTCCCCGCCGGAACGATCGTCTTGGAGACGCCAGCTGGGCGCCTAGATTTGCCGATCGCCACTGTAAAGGCGGAAATAATGGCGGCACCGGATGCCGAGGTGTTGGTGATCGCCCTTGGCAGGCTTCCCGATGCCGAGGCGTCTGCGTTAAAGACGAGGTTGTCCAAGGAGGACGCGGCAAAGCTGCTATCCTCCGTCAAGGTGAACTTTGCGCTAAGAACAGGACAGAAATTGGAGGCGTTGCCCCGGTTCAAGCAAGGATATGCCGTGCTGACGCTGTCGGTAAATGGCACCGATAAAGCTGGGCATGTTGGGGCCTATAGGTATATGCACCCACAGGATCAGCTTGTTTTTAACCCGGCCGTCATGTCGGGGTCCCAAGAAGGAAGTTTTGCCAAGCTAAGACTGCAGACCGGTGGAATATTGGCGGTTGTGCAGAAAGATAAGAGGTTCCAGGATCTGAAGGAGGATCACTGGGCTGCTCGGGCGATCGAAGAGCTGGCCTCGAAGGGATTGGTTCAAGGCGTAAGCGGGGAAGTATTCGCCCCGAACCGGCCGGTGACCCGGGCGGAGTTCACATCCCTGCTCGTTCGGGCGCTCGGGCTGAACGAAACGGCGGCGACAGCGTCCGCATATCGCGATGTGAGCGGGGACGAATGGTATGCCGGCGCGGTCACGGCAGCAGCAGCGTCAGGGCTCGTTAACGGCTATCAGGACGGCGCGTTCCGCCCGAACGAGAGCATTACGCGGGAGCAGATGAGTCTTCTGCTGGTACGCGCCATGGCGCTTGCGGGGGGCAGGCTGGATACGGGAGGCGAATCCCCAGTTAGTCTAGAGCAGTTTAACGATGCCGAAGCCATTGCCTCCTGGTCCAAGTCGGCCGTTGCCGCGGTGGTGAACGCCGGGCTCATGCAAGGGCGTTCCTCCGGTTATTTCGCTCCGTACGCCCCTTCGTCAAGAGCCGAATCGGTCGTGGTGCTGAAGCGGATGCTGCAGCTTCTCGGATATATGAACGGCTAGACATAATCCAAGCTTTCATATCCGGTGTTTATGATCGCCATAGAATCCCATGCTTCATGACGAACTCAAAGAGGCATTCCCCGGGTCTTTTCGGACTAGGGGAATGCCTCTTTTTGCCGTTAGTACAGCTATTCAAACCGAGTGAATGGACGGCCACGTGAGCTCGATGCCCGCTTGGCTGAGCCGCCGCTGAAAATCGACCAGCTCGGTCTTGTTGTTCCGCACGGCGGAAGGAATAAGCCCGCGGTCGAGACAGTAGCTCGCACAGTATCCCGCGGCTTCTCCGATGTTCCACTCCACGGGATGGAGACGGTAGCAGCCGTTCGTAATATGGGTGACCCCGATATTTTTGCAGGCGGCCAGCATATTCGTGATCCGTTTCGGGACAAGGCTGCCGAGCGGAATTTGGAAGGGCACGGAGGAGATGTCGATGTAAGGCTGGCCGCCGGTGCTCGGATGCAGATCGATGCGGTAGCAGCCGATGCCCACCGAATCGTGGAACGTCTCCGCTCGTCCGTCTGGACGGCAGTCGGTGGCTACATGCTGCTCAAGCACCGTAAATTCCGCTTGAATCCGTCTGGATTCGCGGATATACGGATACATTGCCAGTCCGTCTCTTGTGCCGACGACATCTGGGCGAAGGCGAAGGCCGGGATAGCCCTGTCCCCCGTCCCGACGGGGAGCCTCCGTCTGAAGCCAATAGAGCAGGGAGAGGCTCAACTGCTGTGCTCCATACAGATGGCGATTTCGTTCTTCTTCGCTTACGTCGATGACCGGTCCGAGCCAGTAATCGTTCTGCGGCCAGTTCACGAGCGTGACAGGGCTGTCGAACAGTCCATCCCGGAACAGGGAGGGATTCAAAATTTGGCGGTATTCGTATAGCGAAAACTTCCCGAAGCCGGGAAACAGCTCGTAGGAGACAGGCTCCATCGTTGACGGTTTGACACCGGTCAGGCTGAGCAGATGATCTGGCCAAAACGCCGGCTTGTAGTCGCGCCAAAAGGAATACTGCTCCGGTTTGTCGATTGTGTGATCTTCACCTTGTGCATAATCCAGCGCATAACACCAGGTAAAGCCCTGCATATCCATTGGCTGTGCCTCCCCTACCACGGCATGCGGCTCACCTGTCTGGCTTTGGGACTCTGCTCCTGTTATGTATTCGATGCCTGCTGCGGGAAGAAGGTCGCCGCATTCCGTGGCATCCAGGTAAAAAGGCGCGATGAGCTCAGTCAAATCACCGGTGACGCTGCATTGCATGGTGACGCTCACGATCCGGTCACCGGACGTTTCGGCCCGCAGCAGTTTATGCCGGTACAAAATCATCAAACGTCCGCTGTGGATGTAGGGCGCCAGCATTCGCTCCAGCACGGCCAGCGCTGCGCGTGGCTCATGGCAAAGTCTGCTGACGATGCCGCCGCCGGGGTTCAGCGGAACAGTGCCTCGCCCGTTATCCTTTAAAGGAAAAAAGGTTCTGTAGTATTGGCGCACGCCATCCCGGAACGCTCGATAGCTTGCCGTGCAGCCGAACGATTCGATCCATGGGTGCTCATCGGGTGGCACCGCTTGGCTGGTCAGCTGACCACCGATCCATTCGGTCTCTTCCGTCATAATCACTCTTTTTCCGGATTTGGCCGCCGCGAGCGCCGCGGCCGTACCGCCGGTTCCGCCTCCGACAATGATGATATCGGCATGCATTTCTTTACGCATCTGAACAACCTTCCTTTCACTGCAACTTTCTTTGACTAATATGGCGGCCAGAAGGCAGCCATCTCTAGTTTAAGAGCTACAGCGGCGGAACAGTACGGTCCAGCGGTGACCTTTTATGGTAATTTGATGCGGAGTTGGTATAAAAACCACCGTAATACACCTGAACGGGTACTGTGAATGTAAGGGTTTCCTATATCTGGAGTCAGGCGCCATATTGACAATCTAAACTTTTTTTATTATCCTTTTTAAAAAATTATGAATTCAATAGAATGTCGTATAACTCCAATAATATGGTTTGGAGGTCTCTACCAGGAACCGAAATTCCTGATTACGAAGAAAGTACAAGCTTTGTATTTTCTCCGTAGTCAGGAATTTTTTTCTGGTTTTTTTTGTAAAAACATATTTTCAGGAGGTCAAAAATGAACTTTTTAGCATTGCCAAAAATTGAACTTCACTGTCATTTGGATGGCAGCCTTAGGGGCGAAACGATTATCGATATTGCTCAGAAGGATGGTATTCCGTTACCCACTTTTGATAAGGATGAACTGCAAAAGGAACTGATTGCTCCGTTAGAATGTGAATCCCTTGATGAGTATTTAAAAAGATTTTCTCTTCCTAATTTGGTCATGCAGTCCAAGGAGAACTTAAGAAGAATTACTTTTGAGCTATTTGAGGATGCAACAAGGGAAAATGTGAAATATTTAGAAGTCAGATTTGCCCCGTTACTTCACACATTAAAAGGTCTTGATGTAGAAGAAGTTATTCAATCGGTTATAGAGGGGATGAGGGAAGCTGAACGCTGTTACGAAATAAAGGGAAATATCATCCTGTCTTGCATGAGGACGATGTCCGTAGAAAGCGCATTTGAGGTGGTTGAAAAGGGTAAAAAGTTCCTTGGAAAAGGTGTAGTAGCAATTGACCTATGTGCATCAGAAGAAGAAGGTTTTTGTGAAAGATTCATAGATCCAATCGCATTAGCCAAACAATATGGCTACAGGGTCACGATTCATGCCGGTGAAACGGGAATTGGTAAAAATGTTCTAGAAGCTGTTGAACTGTTGGGTGCTGAAAGAATAGGACACGGCGTATTTATTAAAGAATGCGCTGAGGCTTATAAGATCGTGAAAGAAAGACAGGTAGTGCTTGAAATGTGTCCAACAAGTAATGTCCAAACGAAAGCTGTTCAACATTATTCTGAACATCCGATTTATCAGTTTCATAAAGATGGAATTAAAGTGACAATAAATACGGATAACAGAACAGTATCAGATACTACAATGGCAAAAGAAATTCAATTCGTTGACAAAGAATTTATTCTAAGCGAAGAAGATTACCGGCAGATTTATGTAAATAGTGTAGAAGCATCCTTTGCCGACCCAGAAACGAAAGAATGGTGCATGGCACAATATTAATAGAAAATTAGGCGAAGCGGTGAGAGATAGATTCATCTAATACAGTCATGCCGGAAAAGCCCGTCAAAGCATATCGCTCTGACGGGCTCTTTTTATTTCTCAGAGATGGGCATAAAAAATAGGGCAAACGGCAAATTGCTGCCGGAGGCAGGGGATAGCCAGATTTCGACTTTCTCCTCCTGGTCTTTGGTACGGTACAACACCGTGGCACTTTGCTGGGATCCGCTAGACTTAATATCGACGACTTGCTGGTTGACCCTTGCTGAACCAAAGTATCTTCCGCCTCGAGGGTTAAAGGCGATCAGCGTATTTGGCGAGACGTGATTCAAAGTGATTTTGTAGAGCACGCCGTAATTGCCTGAATTAATAGCAACGGTGTTAAGGATCCCGTCCATCCCCTCCTGAAAACGATCTCTTGCGTTATCGGTGAGCGGCAGACGTTCCGGCTTTTGTCCAATGATCCCATCATAGGTGAACACTCGGGTTGAATCTGCAAACGTTCCGCGGACGATCGCCTCGTTCGGGTTCAAATTAGGCAGGGAGGGCATAGCCGCGATGGGGTCTTGATCCGCCCGGACCATCAACATGGTGTATTCGATCGGCCCATCGCTCGTCAGATCGGCGTTCATCGATATAATATCTCCAGGAGCAGCAACAGCAGCTCCCAGTTGAGGGAAGATCGCCACGCTCTGACCTGGTTCAATTTGTTGGTTCGACCGTTCATTACCGGTTAGGGTAGACTGCAAATACCTTGCGCCAGCCATCCGTCCAGTCACTTCAGGATGTGGAGACGGACCTGCTAAGCCTGCACTTTCAATCTGGATCGAGACGGCCGTGTCATTCCGATTGGTGGCAATCAAGTAAAATCGCGCCTTGGTATTCAAGCTGTTTTTGTGATGAGCCATCAGGCGGGTCGGTCCGGAAATGGTGTCCCGATACAGAATGCCTTCCTGATTGACGGATTCAGGTCCGCTGGTGCGGAATAAAATATAGGGCTCGGTCGTGTAAGTATACGGCAGTGCATCAAAAGATAACACCATCTCATTAATAGCGATCGAACTGCCTGGTGGAGCGATGCGCTTACCGTATTCTTCCCTGCTGTACAATACCTCGGATGTCACCTCAATCTGCTTGGTATAGGTCGAGGACAGCCCGTGCTTGTCTTTCACCGTGAGCTTGATTTCGACTATGCCGGCTTCGAAAAAGACAGGTTCGTTGTTCACCCATTCCCGGCTAGTAATCGCGTTCTCGTCATCGGTACTCTCGTCATAGATCGCTACTGGTTCACCGATCCGATACTGTTCCTTATCTGTTCGAAAATAAGCTGTTGGAGGTTCGTTCGGCGGTATTTCCGTATCGGTACTGGAACCTGAGTCCGTATTCGGGCTAACGGGGGACAGGTTGATTCGATCTCCGTCGAGCTTATAAGGGATCGCAAAGGCGGCTGTCAGCGAGGTGAGCGGGACCATCAGGACGCCTTTGTCTTCGTAGGCCTCGCCGCTCATCGTTTTCTGGCTTCCGTTGACATCGAATGTCTTCGTATGTACCCGGTACCGGGCCTCAATACTGTCTGTGGCTGCGCTTACGATTTTGGTGGTGGCATCGTAGGTGATCTTATAATTCAAGAAGCCGGCGAGAGAACGGAGACTTACATACGTTACGCCTTTCTTCACGATCGTAGAGCTGCTTAAGGTTTGCATGGTTCCGTTACTCTGGATCCGGTTGCTGTTAAGATAGAGTACGGTGATGGTTGCATTTGGAACTGCCAGCGATGCAGACTCCGTCTGAGCGGTTTCTGCGAATGCAGAAGGTGCTCCAGAAGAGGCTAACAAAATCGAGGCGGTGAGCAGAATGGCTTTTTGCAATTTCATGTAAGTGATTAACTCCTTTATAGATGGTAATAGGGTGAAAAATATTATGATGCCTTAAGCGTATCTTGCGTTGGACGTCATTTGGCGGCAATAATGGCCGCGCCCAGAACGATGACGGCGGCCCCGATCCAGCGGTTCAGCGGTACGCTCTCGCCGAAGACATACCAGGCGGCAAAAATGCCGATCGCATAAGCCAGACTTTGTAAAGGATAGGCCAGACTCAAAGGCAGACGGGACAGCACGACAAGCCACAGTCCCGTGGCCAAGGCGTAAAGCGCAATTCCGAGCAGGATCAATGGCGAGAACAAGACCGAAAAGAGATTTCCGAAGTGGATGCCCCCAGCTTGCTGCAGGCCGATTTTCCAAGCGATCTGCCCCGCAACAAGGAGAATGATATTGAGCATAAGCATCGAGTACGCCATGTCAACGAATCACCTCTGTCATCTGGACGTGAGAGGGAGCCTGCGCCGGTTGAACAGACAGGGCCTCGAGCTCTTTGATCCGCTGCTCCTGAAGCCCCAGCGTCTGGGTCAGAATAATAACCCGGTGCGTAAGGGAGGAGACGGCCATCGTCAGATGGAGCAGAATGAACAGCACGGCCACCACGCAGAGAAAATACAGCAAGGATGGCGGATAATAGATATGAATCCACTGCGCAACGATGTCGAGCAAGGACGGGAATAGAGACAGCACCATCATGACCGTGCTCATCAGCAGCCAGAGAAGCGCATATTGCTCTCGCAGTTTGCGCTTCCGAATTAATACTAGAATCGTGCCAGCGAACGCCAGGCTGATGCAAAAACTAATAAGGTAAATATTAAGATTCATAGCGATTTTCCCACGCTTTCCTTTTCATCGTCTTCATGAGCAGGACGGACAGGATGACCTTGGACATGTAGTACACCGATTTAAGCGACGATATGCTCGACACGCCGCCCTGGCGCTCATGCATGACGACCGGGATTTCGGCAAAGGACAGCTCCCGGTTATAGAGCAGCATCAGTGCCTCCACTTCGGGATAATCGGTCGGGTACTCCCGGGCGAAGAGGGAGATGGCTCGTCTTCCGCACAGACGGTAGCCCGAAGTAGGATCCGTTACAGTCCTTCCGGTCAATCGGGTCAGGAGGGTCGACAGGATACCGATCCCCATTTTGCGGGCAAAGGTGGACTGAAAGCCTTCCTTCGTGATAAACCGGGAGCCGATCACCATGTCGGCATTGGTATCGAACATGGCGAACAGAAGCCGGCCCAGATCGGACGGGCTATGTTGTCCGTCGCCATCAATTTGCACAGCATAATCGTAATGATGCTCCGCTGCATAGCGGTATCCGGTCTGAACGGCACCGCCGATACCCAAATTGCAGGTGAGGTCGATGACGTTGACCCCGGCGGCCCTAGCAATTGTGCTGGTCGCGTCGCTGGACCCGTCGTTGATGACAAGAACGTCTGCGTAAGGCGTTTCCCGGCGAAGCTGGTCGATGACCTGTGCGATGCCCTCGGCTTCGTTATAGGCAGGTACGATGACGAGCACCTTAAGAGATTGATTATGAGTTTCAGCTTGGTTCGACATGAGAAACGTCTCCTTTCTGTGAGCGGGTTGATGATGGGGTTAATTTCATCCATATGGAGCGGAGGATCGCCGCAGCGATCACCGCATCCATCATGATAATCAGCGGCATAACGGTATAGTTGTAGCGGTACTCAGGCACGAATGCCAGACGGGTGACCGTCATGACGACGACGATCAGCATGAGCAGCGTCAAAGGCTGCTTCCATCTTCGTAACGCTGCGATGAAGGCAATCGGGCAGAACCAGACAAGCGCCACATGCAGCAGGCTGCCCAGCGGACTCGGAAGCACGCGGTATAGCGGGCCGTGGCCGCTGCCGAAGTACATATTGGAATAAATGTACTTGAGCTTTCCGACGGTGTACCACTTCACAAATTCCCAGGTATGCTGCGTAAAACCGATTTTCAGCCGCTCTTTGGCGACTTCCATCTGGGTTTTGCCATGGCGGTCCACTAGGCCGTCTTCGTAGTTTTTGTCCGGGTAGGTGCCAGCCGCAAAAGGATTCACCTGAGTCGAAGCGACAACCACCTCATGCAGGGAGACGATATTACGAATCACCCATGGCGAGAGGACAATGGCGGTTCCGATGCAGGTGAATAGCAGCAGCTTTAGCGTGATACGATGTTCTTTTTTCCAGAGAAAATGAAATATGTACACCGGTACAATTAAGATCAGAAACTCTGGCCGGGTCAGTACCAACAGACCCATGATGCTTCCGCTAAGGAGAGCGAGCGTCCGTGTCTTGTTCTCAAAGGCCGCCAATTGCAAGCGAATATAGAGCATTAGGAAGAAGCAAGCCAGCGTCTCCGTGAGAATGGCTCCGTTGCTCCAGACAAAAGGCGGATATACGCTGCAGATCAGCAGTACGATGATGGCTGCCTTCGTTCCGGCTAGCTTGCGCGTGATCGTGTACGTCAGCCATAGCGTGACCAGACTCAGGATGAACTGGATATATCGGATGTGTGGGAACGGGTCATGGTTCTGATAATCGACCAGTTTGTACACCGCTGCCATGAACAGAGGGTATCCCGGGGTAACCTGAGCATTCGGCTCGGTGTCTTTATAAGCGTAAATCCCTTTTTCCAGCAGTTGTCGGACCATCACGTCGTAGTTTTTGGTGTCGTGTGAGACATGGTGGTTCACTGAGACCAGGAAATCGAGCCGCAAATACGTTGCCAGCGTGAAGATGAGTAAGATCAATAGGACGAGCAGCGTTTTTTTATAAGTGGGTGAAGCCTTGGACCTTCTTGAGCTCCTTGTGTACATTCGAGATTCGTACTCCTTCCTTCATAGACATTCAACGTATCGGGATGATTCGTCCGATGCCGATGTCTTTATCTGTATCCAAGAGTACCGGAGACATCTTAACGGGCGACTACCCAAATGCTTAACAAATACTTAAGTATTTAGTGGGTTTTGGTAATTTTTAATCGGACGGATAGCGGCAAGCGTGAACACAAAAAAGCTCCCGCCTAGTGGCTGGAGCTTTCATTGCATGCTTCAATGATGGTACGTTTCAATTTAATGGCGACGGGACTGCAGCGGGAAACCGGGTTTCAAATACCGTTTGTTTGGTAGAGCTCTCTACGGAGATTTGACCTCCGTGCACCTCGATAATACTCTTGGTGATCGCCAGTCCGAGCCCCGTGCCGCCGGTCGATTTGGAACGGGATTTTTCGACGCGGTAGAAGCGATCGAATATAAACGGAAGGTCCTGTTTCGGAATCGGTTCTCCGTAGTTGCAGATGCGCGCGCTGACGTGCCCGTTCTCCTGAACAATATATAAGTCGATATACTTGCCGCTGGTTCCGTATTTAATCGCATTGGAAATTAGATTTTCATATGCACGCACCAAGTGATCCCCATCGGCTCGTATCGTCACAGGCTGTTCCGGAGCGTGAATTTGAAGTGTCATGCCCGCCTTCTCCAAGCTGGGAACGAATTCTTCGGCCAGCTGTTTGAAGAACCCGCCCACATCAAGCTCTTCCAGATGAAGGGGCATGCCGTTGTTGATACGGGTGTACTCGAAGAGATCGTCGACGAGCTTTTTAAGAGTGAGTGATTTTTCATAAGCGATATTCATGTAATAGCGTAACTCCACCTCATCGGTATAACGATCCTTATCGATGATCTCCAGGAAACCAAGAATGGTGGTGAGGGGGGTCCGCAGATCATGGGAAACGCCTGTAATCAAGTCGTTTTTCGTCTTCTCGGCATTACGTTCTTCTTGAATGGAACGGTCGAGCTGTTCGCTCATCGCGTTGATGTTGTCCGCAATCCGGCCGAGCTCATGGTTCTCCCTGACCGGGATTTGATAATCGAAATGTCCCTTGGCGATTTCGGTTAACCCGTAATGGATTTCTTCAAGATACGAGTGTATCTGTTCGGACAAGCTGTTGATATTCTCAGCGATCGTACCAAGTTCATCGGTTGTTTTTACATCCGTGGAAGCGTGAAGCCTGCCGCTCGCCATATCCTCCAGAACAGCGCCAAGTTCCTTGGCATTCCGTACGAACGGCCGAGTGGCGTATACGTAGAGAAGCACAAAAAAGCTTAAGCCTAATACCACGGCCGTGGGCTGGGAACCGATATGGTTGATCACCCATATGAGGGGCCGGTTATAAGGGGGATAATTAATCAAATAGGTAACGAGGAGCCTGCCGAGCAGGACGAACAGCAGCGTAAGTCCGAAACAAGCGACGATGACTGCAAGGAACTTCCAGCGTATGCCGATGGATATCTTGGTCTTCATGGCAGCTACACCTCCTTCGTCGATTTCATTTTATAGCCGATGCCCCAGACGGTTTTTATGAAATCGGGGTGCTGGGAATCCTTCTCGATTTTTTCACGGAGTTTGCGAATATGGACCATGACCGTGTTTTTCGATTCCATGAATGGCTCGTTCCATACTTCCTCATAAATTTTGTCCATGCTGAGCACGATTCCTTGATTAAAGGCGAGCAGTTTCAAAATATCAAACTCACGGGGCGTCAGCTTCACCTCTTGATCATCTACCGTTACGGTATGCGTGGCGGTGTTTATTACCAAGTCGTCGATGATGATTTCATTTTCTGCGGGCTTGCTGCGGTAGTTTAACAGCTTGTACCGGCGAATTTGGGATTTGACCCGGGCGACCAGCTCCAGCGGATTGAACGGCTTGGTGACATAGTCGTCAGCACCGATGCTGAGGCCAGAAATTTTGTCGATATCCTGGCTTTTCGCCGATAGCATAATGATCGGGGTATTGTTCTCCTCGCGGATTTTCATGCACGCCTCAATCCCGTCCATTTTGGGCATCATGACATCGAGAATGATCAGATCCACTGGATTGCTGCGCAGGACGTCCAAGGCTTCCAGGCCGTTCGCCGCTTTATATAGAACGTATCCTTCATTTTTTAGATAAATTTCGATCAGTTTAATGATTTCTTTCTCATCATCAACGAGAAGAATGGCTTCTCTGGACATGCTGTATTTACACCTCTTTGAATGATATAAGAACTAAGCGTTAGCTATACATAGGATTATACACCAAAACCCTTAACAGGTAGGTTATGAAATCCTTAACATTCACTTAAGTTCCATAGGAATGAAAAAAAGGAAAGGATGGATACCTTCCATGGCTATCCATCCTTTCCTTTTTATTTGTATTTGCGATTATAGATCCACAGTAGGCCAATCAACATCGCGAGTCCTAAGAGCATGAGTCCAAGCCCGGAAGCGCCGATATTTTTCTGACCGATGACGACGAACGCGATTGCGGCAATAAAAATGATCAACATGAACACTTTGCGTAACGAGTTTATGAATGAATCGCTCATAATATCACCTTAACCTTTCAGCCCGCCCATGGTCATGCCTTGGGTAAGCTTCTTTTGTACGAGAATATAAAGAATAAGGGTTGGCAGCATGACAAGTACGAGGCCTGCATACATCTGGCCATACTGGACAGCAGATTTTTGCGCTGCCATCAGATTCATGAGGCCGACGGGCAGAGTTCTCAGTCCCGGCTTGGTCAATAGCGTCATGGAAATGATATATTCGTTCCAGAAGGAAAGGAAATTGAACAAGATTACGGTTACAATGCTCGGTTTAGCCATCGGCATAATGATTTGCACCATCGTTCGGAAATAGCCGGCACCGTCTACCGAAGCCGCTTCTTCGTATTCCTTAGGCAACGACTTGAAATATCCCGACAGAAGGTAGATGGTGAACGGCAGCGCCATCGCGGCGTACACCAACGCCAGCATAAACAAATTATTCAGGAAAAAAGGATGTCCGATGATGCTGCGCATCGCTTTATCTCCGTTGTTGAGCATGAGAAAGATCGGTACGACAATATAGTTCACATTAATGAACAATCCAGCCATGAACAGCATGTTCCAGAAAGCATTCCCTTTAAATTTGAACCTTGATAGAACATAGGCTGCCGGCAAGGCAATGACGAGAAGCAGACCAAGCGCGATTACCGTGACGATAACGGAGTTGAGCATGTAGCTGCCCATTTGTGCTTTTTGCCATGCATCCGCAAAGTTGGTCAGATAGATCCCTTCTGGAAATGTCCATGGATTGCCGTAAAATTCAGCATCTTGTTTAATCGAGGCAATGAATACCCAAGCTACCGGGACGATAATGAGGATCGCAAGTGTAATCAGCAGCAAGTAGATGAAGGCTTTATAGAACTTGCCTCCCGTCTTCCGTGTATGGTTGTCTGTCTTCATTTTGTCCCCTCCTTAATATTCCAGATGCTCTCGTCTGGTAACTGCGTTCAGGATTGCCGCAAGCGCAAAGGAGAACAGGAACACCACGACACCGATTGCCATGCCGTAACCATACGAGGAATTCGTATAGGCTTCCTTGTACATGTAACTCAGGATGACCTCGGTCGCGCCGTCCGGACCGCCACCTGTCATCGCCGTTACGAACAAGAAGCTCATATTAATCGTGCTGATGATGAAAAAGGTTAGCGTCGTGCGGATATTCGTCCAGATGAGTGGAATCGTGATATTGAAAAATTGATGCATCCGACTTGCGCCCTCGAGCCCAGCCGATTCATATAAGCTTTCCGGGATGTTAGCCATGCTTGCCATGTACATGACCATGTAATAACCGATGGCTTGCCAGATCATCGCGCCTGCGAGACTGAAAATAACAATTTTCTGATTTCCAAGCCAGAGGGTCGGTTCTGATCCGGCTCCACGGAATAGATTGAGGAATGCGTTCAACAGTCCGCTGTTCGGATCATAAATCGCCGAGAAGATGGCGCTAATCACGACAACCGATAGAATGTTCGGAATGTAAAACACGATTCGGAACATATTTTGTCCCTTCAGCTTCTCGCGTGTCAGCATGGACGCAAATACAAGGGCGAAGGCGAATGTCACGACGGACACGATGACGATCAGCAGGATGCTGTTTTGAAATGCTTGATAAAATTTATCGCTGTGAAAAAGTTTGGTGAAATTTTGCATTCCCACAAAGGTTTTGTCATCTGTGTAACCACCCCACTTGTACAATGACATACGGAACACGTCAATCGTCGGGATAATTAGAAAGATGACAAACAGGATTACAGCGGGTGTAAGACAAAAGAAGATAAATCTTCCTTTTCCTTTGTTGTATTTCATTGTCTTAACTCCTTCCTAAGGTAAAAATAATGGTGGGTAGCCTTGCTTCCCACCATTATTTTTTGGGATGAACCTTATCTAGCAGCGCGTAATTATTTTTTCAAAGCCTGGCGTAATGCGTCGCTTGCTTTCGTAATGGCTTCAACCCATTGCTGCTCGGTTTTAGCGCCAGTAACAAGGGAATCCACGGTACCGAACACCGCATCGGAAATGTTGACGCCTTCGACAGGATCCGTTGTAGCGAACGCGCCCATTGCGGCTTTGGCACCGTTATCATAAATGCTGTAGAAGAGCTTGTTATCGCCATCCAGCTTGCCGGACATCCCCTTGATTGGTTGAACAGCGCCGACTTTGGCAAAAATCGCGGCAGCTTCGTCCGAGTAGAGGTATGCGATAAATTGCTTAGCAAGATCGGCATTTTCCGCTTTGGCTGGAACCCAAATTTGCTCAAAGAAGGTGTAGGAGTAACGGTCACCGCCATCTTTGACAGCAGGCAGCGAAGTGAATCCCCATTTGAAGCCGTCAGCACGAGGGGCTTTCCCCATTTCTCCGACAACCCAAGTGCCGTTAGGCATGAAGAGTGCTTTATTATCAAGAATGAGCTGTTGGTTCTTCGTAAAGTTATCTTTGTTGCCATTCGCCGGTACGGTCTTCTCCGTATACGTAGCAAGCTTAGCGATCGTGTCGAACACTTGGGTCGCTTCAGGGGATTGCCATACGCCTTCGGTGTAATTCATCGCTTTGGTGAAGAACTCCGGACCGCCTGCTTCATTTAGCAGCGCATAGAAGAATGCATCGAAATAACCCGTTGTCGGATAAGAGAATAAGGAAATGCCTTCAGCCTTCGCTTTGTCGCCTAGAGCCCACATTTCGTCCCACGTTTTAGGAACTTCCCATCCCTTTTGCTCAAATAAGCCTGCATTATAGAATAGACCACAAGGACTATAGAACATAGGCATCAGGAAAGTCTTGCCATCGCCATAAGGGTTCGTAATCGTTGTGTCCGTAAAGCCTGGAATAAGCTTGTCCTTCACGGTAACGCTTTCATTTGGGACCGTCATGGAGAGGACATCCGAAAGATCCGTAAGGTTATTATCTTTGATGAAGGTTTCGGTGAGCCCCTTAGGCTGGCCAACCGCTAGATGAATAATATCCGGGAAATCGCCTGATTTCATGCCAGGTCCAATCAAATCTTCGATATTCTTATCGATCGTCATATCGACCTTAACGCCAGGGTTGTTCTTCTCAAATGCTGCGGCAACTTCTTTCCATATATCCGTACCGTAAGCGGTTTCCAAAGCAGCGAATTTTAAAGTACGCGTCTCGCCGCTCGAAGACGTTGAATCACCCGAGGCTGTGCTCGCGTTACTATCCGTACTACCGCCACAACCCGCTAGACCCAGTGTCAATGATGCCGTAAGTACAAGACCGAGAATTTTTTTCATGTTAACCCTCCTAATGTTTTGTCTGTATTTGACTTCTCGGAGATTAGATTACGCATCCGAATAATCGATTTCAATAGATTTGCATGATGTGGATAGGATCGTCCATAGAGATGCACAAATTATCTATAAGAGCGATAGGAAGGAGGGGGAAAAGCTAAAATTGTACATAGATCCAGCTTGATTCGCCATGTACGTTTGCGGAATAGATGTTTATAGTAGTAATGTTAGAGATATGCTGGATACGGATTAGGAGTGGGCTTCATGCGGAAAAGGGTTGGCTTATTATTAGTCATGATTCTTATAATGGGGTTGATTGGATTAAGTAAATATTTCATTTCAATGCATGACCGGCCAGCACCCACAACCGATTCTTTAGCCGATTTTAATAATAAGGAATTAAGCATTGCCGTATTTCAAGGCGGATATGGTCCTGAATATTGGGAAGAAGTTATCGCGATGTTTGAGAAAGCTTATCCGGGCGTGAAAGTCAATTTGACGATCAGTCCTCGAATCGCCGATGTCATCAGGCCACAGTTAGTCGCGGGTAACCCGCCCGATTTTTTAGCGATTATGGATACGGAGCAAAGTGGGCTAATCGACTCCTTAGTGAAGGAAAAAGCTTTGTTAGACATTACGGATGTTTTTGAGAGCAAAGCATTGGACAAGAACCAGCTGCTGAAGGATATGGTTCTTCCAGGCATGTTGGAGAGCACCAGATTTTCCCCTTACCAAGACGGAAGAATCTATATGGCGCCATTTAATGCCGGGCCGATGGGGTTGATTTACAATAAAAATTTGTTTCGGGAAAAAGGGTGGAAGCTGCCGGAAACATGGGATGAATTCTTCGCATTGGAGAAGGAATTGAAGAAGGAAGAGAATGATGTTGTCGATGAGCATGGCAACAAGAAGAAGAGGGCCTTATTCACCTATCAAGGCATTTATCCCAATTACCTGGAGGAAATCATGTATCCATCCATTGCGAATGCGGGGGGCATGGACCATCTTAAACGCATTTTCGCCTATGAACCGGGTTCTTTCAAGACAAAAGAGGTAAAGAAGGTGCTCGATACATTCGCCAAGATTGGTACGAAAGGTTATTTAATGAACGGTACGGTAGCCTTGAACCATACGCAGTCACAGACCGATATGATGCTGGGGAAAGCTGTATTTATTGTCAATGCAACCTGGATGGAGAATGAAATGAAGAATTCGCCTCGAGAACCGGGCTTTGAATTCGGCATGATACCCGTTCCTGTATTTAATAAAGGGGATCAACGATATATTCTTACAAGCTACGAGCAATTTTCGATCCCAGCAAGGGCCAAAAATCCGGAGCTTGCCAAGACATTCCTGAAATTTCTGTACACCGATGCCTCCGTTAAACTATTTGCTGAGAAATCGAATGGGGTATATGCGCTTAAGGATGCCAAAGAGCTTTCCAAACCTTATTTATCGCCGGGCGTATATGAAATGTTCAGCGCGTATGATGGCGCAACGACGATTCTGCAAGATTGGAAGGCGCTTCCGAAGGGTTCGGATATCGATATGAAGACAGAATTGTTCAAGAAGACGATGACTCCGATCATGACGGGGAAGATGACGACGGATGAATGGATGGATAATGTCGAGAAGGTCTTTCGAAAAGCGCAAGCTGAGATGGCAGCTGGAAAACAAGAAGTGTCCCCCACGTCATAGTGACACAGGGGACGCTTTTTTATTTAGCTATTTCTTTTGGACTCGAATTGTCTAGGTTTATATTCGGAAGGCGAAATGCCGAAATGCTTCTTGAATAATCGGTTGAAGTAGAATTGATCGCTAATCCCGACCATAGCGGAGATCTCCTTCATATAATTGCTGCCCTGCATAATTAGCTCTGCGGCTTTATTCATTCTTACATTGTTGATATAGGTAATCAGGCTCGTCCCGACTTGTTCCTTAAACACGCGGCACAAATAATTTTCGCTGAAATTCACATGATCCGCGATCATTTCGAGCGTAATTTTATCTTGATAATGCGATTCGATATAATGAATAACGTCTTGTACTTCTTTTTTTAATATTGGCAGGGTGGAGACTTCCGACGATAAAGTTAAGCATTCGAACGCTTGCCATGTGGCTGTCAATAGCGCATCCATTGTCTTGCATTTGGCTATTTTTTTTCGATGGTGTTCATATTGTTCTGCGTCATGGACTTGAATTCTGCTCTCGCTTAATGGAATATAATCGAGGCACTTCATCATAAATTCTTTGACGGTATCCGGGTGAATTTGGTTACGCTTACATTTCTCAGCCAATGACTCAAGCTTATTTTTGATCGAATCTTTGCCATCCTTATGCCACTGCTGAATGATGGATATCGAGTAATCCACGTAGTTTGTTTGCCCCATCTCTAACGCAAATTTGATTACGCTTACATCAATCGCATGAAGATGATCATAAAAATTGATATTTAAGGCGTCCGTACATGCCCAATATTTCCGTCTTGCTTCATCATAGCCAACAATTTCTTGCGTATAGACAATAATCGGCTCTAATGAAATATACATTTCGATTAATTTGCGAATTTTGTTCATGAAATCGATCGGTTCCATCCGATGATTCTTTAGCTGCTGCGTGGAAATCAACGCAATAATACTGTTGGCTTCAACTTGAAATACCTCGATATCGTTGACCGTCTCAATGAGGTTGAGGATCGTATTCTCTATAAATGCAGCCGAAATATCGCTTTTTGCACGATGATCATCGGAAGGGTCCAAATCAAACGTGATATAGAACAGATAACAGGGGGTATCCCTTAAATGCAGTGCGATTTGTTTGTTTTGCAGAAAATGATTGATATCATAATACGTATCCGTAAAGTAATCTTTTAAAACGGAATTCTTGACGCTCTTCAGGTTGTTGCGCAGAAATTGGTCCTTCGCTTCTTGTTCTTGCAGGGTATGCTGCTCTTCTTGAAGAAGACTGGCTGTCTGTCGAAGCTGTGCGATCAGGTCATCCGTTTTGATGCTAATTTTGAGAATATAATCGACAGCGCCAAGCAGCAAGGCTTCACGCACAAGTTCATAATCCCCAAAGTTACTCGCTACAATAACCTTTCCTTTATAATTTTGCGCGTTGAGCTCTCTCATGAATTGAAGACCATCCATATTCGGCATTTTGAGATCCGTAATGATGATGTCTGGATGTAATTTGGCCACCAAATTCAAAGCCTCTTTCCCGTCAGATGCCGTTCCGCAGATCGGAAACCCGAGCTCATCCCAATTGATCATCGTTCGAAGGGCGATTTTAACAATCGGTTCATCATCGACTAGCAGCACATTAAACATTGTGAAGACCCCCTTGCCACCGTTTACTCTCGTCTAGGAATGATTATTTTGCAACAGGTACCTTTACCTATAGCACTAGAAATAAATAAGCCATATTCTTCTCCATAATAAAGCTTAATGCGTTCATTCACGTTCATGATCCCGATACCGGATAGTTTTTTATGATTATCATGTGCGTTATGAATGAGGCTTGTATCGAACCCTTTGCCATTGTCACTGATTTCAATATGAATCCATTGATCGACTTGCTGAACTTTGATTATTATCTCGATGGATTTGCCGTGATCGGATAAGCCATGAATAATCGCATTCTCAGCCACAGGCTGTAGAATCAATTTGGGGATGCGGCAGTTGACCAGTTCCTCGTCGATCTCATATTCAAATTGAAAGCTATCGGCATATCGGATTTTTTGTATTTCAAAATAATGAGTTAGATTATGGATCTCCTGTCCAATCGTAATTTCTTCATCTTGATCCAAGATCGTGCTGTGAAGCAATTCAGATAAAGAGCTAATGCCGTTGCTTAATACCGGAACCTGGTTAATGATGGCAAGCCAGCGCAACGTATTCAATGTATTAAATAGAAAGTGCGGATTGATCTGAGATTGAAGCATCTGAAGCTCGAGCTCACGCTTGCGCTTTTGATCTAGTTTCTGATTATGCATCAGTTTTTCGATTTCATCAACCATACTATTGATTTTGCGAGAGAGCACGCCCATTTCATCTTCATGCTGGTCTTGAATGCGATTCGAGAATTCGCCGTTTGAAATCTGATTGCTAAAGGCGATAATTTTCTTAATCGGTTTTACGATACTGTTGTTCATGAAATAAATGATGACGATACAGAAAATAACGATCATCATGCTGATCATGGTTATGCTGGTGGTAATCCTATTCGTCTCTGAATTAATGTACGAATACGGCATCATCGATACGAGATACCAGCCGATTTGCTCATTATAGATATAAGAAATTTGTTGATAGTTATGATTGACCTGCCCAGAAAATGAATGGCTGCCCTGTGCTTGCTGTTCCTTAATCTGATTGATAAGTTCGGGGTCTACATAAGATCCTCCGAGTGTAATCTCCTTGTCGCTCGCTGATAAAACGGTTCCATCGCGTCCCATGATCATGAGTTTCGAGCCGGTTCCCAAATCGACGCTAGATAGAATGTTTTTCGTGAATAGATCGTTACTGATGAAGACAAAGGCATATCCGATCTGGACTGAACTGTCATTCAGGGCATGTATTTTTCTTCCCAGAACAATGGTGTCATACGACCTTACGGTTTTGACGTAGGTCAGACCATCGTAAGGGGCATTCTTATCGACATCTTTTATTGCTTTCTCTAAGGCTTGACTACTGATGGTCTCGAATCCTAGTTCATAAAATAGATGATGGCTCGAATCCACGATACTTACGTTCACCACGTGAGATGGAAAGATCGTCCTGAATATGTCATCCATTGCTGCTTCTTTGGCATTCTCATCGACTTCTTGATGCGCAGCTCCTTTGGACAGGTTCTCTTGAACAAATTCATTCGTCGAGATTGATCCACAGAGATATTGATAGTTCTGGAGCTCGGCAAGTAAATTTTTATTGACTAAGGTAACGGCCTGATAGGTAGATTTGCTAAGTTTATCGCTAATGGATTCCGAGTAAATCTGATAAGCATAATATCCAAGGAAGATGATGGGAATAACGGAAACGACGATGAAGGTTCCGATGAGTCGATACTGGATTTTAAATTTACGTAACATAGAATAGCCCCTTCGATTTGCTAAGTTCATACTACCATAGGATGCGTCGATCGCCTGTACATCTTATTTTAATTGGATAGGATCGTCCATACATTGCATAATATCGTCTATCGGGTCATGGGCATCATCGAAATGATATATTGACAATCTATACTATTTTTATTATCCTTTAAAAACGCTAATGAATTTCATATCCATTTTCGTATAACTCCAATAATATGGTTTGGAGGTCTCTACCAGGAACCGAAATTCCTGATTACGAAGAAAGTACAAGCTTTGTATTTTCTCCGTAATTAGGAATTTTTTTTGTTTCAACGGACATGCGGATTAGCCGTATAACGTTCGTATGCCGTCGGTACTTGCTGATGGAATGCGATCTTTATATAAAATTTACATAAAAGGAGAACGAACTGCATGAAGAAATTTGCTCCAAAGCGTTATGTCGGACTGTTGCTCACATTCATGTTATGTGCCACGGCTCTCATCACGCCTCTCTCCGGTAACAATGTTCAAGCCGCAGAGGCTGAACCGGACACAACCATAACACTACTCGGCACGTCGGATATCCATGGAAGATTTATGCCTTGGGATTATGCGCTCGACGGTCCGAACAAGACGGGCAGCTTGACGCAGCTGTACACGATTGTCAAAAAGGTCCGTGAAGAGAATCCGAATACGATATTGCTGGATGCAGGAGACATGATACAAGATAACTCGGCAGAGTTGTTTAATGATCAACCGAAGTCTCCGATGATGGTAGCGATGAATGAGATGAACTATGACGCATGGGTCATGGGGAATCACGAGTTCAATTTCGGGCTGGATGTGCTAGAGAAAATCTCCTCGCAATTTAAGGGGCAGCCTTTAGTTGGAAACGTTCTCAAAGAGAATGGCGACCGATACATGCCGGCTTATACCATTATTGAGAAGGCTGGGGTCAAAGTTGGCATTATCGGTATGAATACACCGATGATTACGGAGTTTGAAAAGGGAACCGACCACTTAGACGGCATTATCGTGAAGGATCCTGTGGAAGAAACAAAAAAAGCGATCGCTGAGCTAAAAGGCAAGGTTGATGTCATTGTTGGTCTCATGCATATGGGACTCGATAATGAGAATGGAAAACCAGGTACCGGCGTAACGGATATCGCGAATGCGAATCCCGAACTAACTGCTATTTTCGCCGGACATATGCATACCTTGGTTGAATCGAAAACGGTGAACGGCGTGCTGATCTCTGAACCGAATAAATATGGATCGCATATTTCGCGTATCGACCTGAAGTTCACGAAACAAGGGGATAAAGTGGTACTGAAAGACAAACAAGCCACGGCTCTGGCAGTAAAATCCCCAGACGGTTCGTTTGAGGAATCAGATAGCGGGCTAGAGGGCATTTTACAGCCATTCCACGAGTTTGCGCGTGCGGATGCGAATACCGTTGTCGCTGAACTGAAGGGAACCAACCTTGTCCCATCCAATGAAATCAAAGGCATTCCTGCCGTTCAAATTCAAGAGACGCCGTTATCGGACTTCTTCAGCGAAGTGATGCTCCACTACAGCAAGGCCGATGTCGTCGCGCATCAGATTGATAATGATAAGGCGAAACTAGATGTTGGGCCGATCAAGAAAAAAGATATTGCTTACAATTATCAATACGCGCTTGGCGAAGTGACGGTGTACCAAGTAACAGGTAAGGACTTAAAAGACTATATGGAATGGGCCGTAGGTTATTTTAACTCGACGCGTCCAGGCGATGTAACGGTCAGCTTCGATTCTAAGCGACGTGCCTCGAAATACAGCACCAATGATTTCTTTGGCGGCGTATCTTATGACATTGATTTGTCCGAGCCTTATGGCAGCAGGATTAAGAACCTGAAGTATGCGAATGGCACTTTCGTGAAGGCAGACGATACGCTGAAGCTTGGTATGAACGCCTACCGCATGGAGGCGCTGAGAGCGAAAGGCGGCGCGCTGGAAGGTAGAACATTCAAGCAGCTCTGGTCTTCCAAAGATGCTACGGCCTATGGTGAAGATAAGGGTACCATTCGCAATCTCTCGATCGCTTATTTGAAAGATGTCAAAAAGGGCGTATACGAACCAACGATCCGTCATAACTGGAAAGTAACGGGCGTCGATACGACGGCACCAGCACGCGCAGATGTTGTGGAGCTAATCAATGATGGTATTCTATCGGTTCCAACAACGGAAGATGGCAAATATACCAATATCGCTTCCATTAACATTCTAGATGCGGTAACACAAGAAGAAATCACTGCGCTCTCTACCAAAGCGAATGTAGACCAAGCGTTGTTCTCTGGTGTAAAAACCAAAGGCGATTTCTATCAAAAGCTGAATCAAGCGAGAAAAGTTTCGAATGTTGTGGTTGAAGAACAACCTAAACCTAGCAAACCTGTCGTCGTTGAAGAGCCAGCTACACCAGAACAAGTTACACCTGTACAAGAGCCTACGGGTAAAACAGAGAAACTAGCTAAAGTGACAGCTCATTTCTTGAATGTACGGGCTAACGCCTCATCCACAGCAAAAATTTATACAGCCGTACCTAAGGGTACCGTCTTGAAGGTATTAAGCACCAATAAGTATGGATGGGTGAAGATTAACTTGAACGGCAAAGAAGCCTATGTGTATGGACAATATGTAAACATGTTGCCTTAATTCTAGCTGTATCGTGCTCGACCCAAAAGCCAGCAAATTTCCTTTGATCAGGGGTTTGCTGGTTTTTATTTGCGAAAAAATAAATTCGATCAACTTTGTTTATTCGATAGACAAAGTGTTCTGGTGAACGTATAATGGTACCGAAATCATTAAAAGAAAGCGTCAAGCACTCAGAAAGCTAAAAAGGAGATCGCAAATGAGCACAAGAACAGACTTACAACATTACCCTTATATGAATGCAAGCTTGCCGATTGAAGAAAGAGTTGCGGACCTATTATCGAGAATGTCGCTGGAAGAAAAGGTAAGACAGCTTGATATTTATTCGGGCAACGAAATTTCCGATTCCGTCGAAAGCCTTAATGCAGATGCGCTGAACTATGAAAAAATGGAAAAGGTATCTGCCGGCATTGGCATCGGATGCATCCAAAACCGAAACTCCAAAGCAGAGACAGCCAATAAAATTCAGGAATATATCATCCAAAATACAAAATGGGGGATTCCGGTACTCTTCAGCGAAGAGGGACTTCACGGGTTTGGATGGAGAGGCTGTACCGTGCTCCCTCAGCAGGTTGCGCTTGCATCAACATTTGAGCCTGAACTCGGATATAAACAAGCGAGAGTCATCGCTTCGGAGGCGCGCAGCTTTGGTATCCATGAGGTTTGGGCACCTGTTCTCGATCTAGCTAGGGAAATTCGATGGGGACGCGTGGAAGAAGGATACGGAGAAGATCCCTATCTAGGGTCTTTGTTTGCGGAGAGTATGGTAAGAGGGCTTCAGACGGATGATCTCACAAGAGCCGATGCCGTGGTGTCGGAACCCAAACACTTCACAGGATACGGTGCGCCAAGGGGAGGGCACAATTGCGCTCCGGCCATGATGGGGCATCATGACAATGCATCATTCTGTCTGCCTGTATTTGAGGCTGCGTTCCAAGCGGGTGCCATGAATACCATGTGTTCCTATAACTCCATTGACGGCACACCTGTGGCTGCTGACCATTCGCTACTAACTGGTGTACTCCGTGACCAGTGGGGCATGAAGGGCTTCGTCAGAGCGGACATGACGGCAGTCTCCATGCTGCATACCTGTCACTATGTGGCCGAGAGCAAACGGGAAGCGATCAAGATGGGGCTTGAAGCTGGCGTGGATATGCAGCTTTACGACTTTCCGCATGATATCTACCAGGATAACATTATTGACCTTGTCCGATCAGGCGAGGTGGACGAGAAGGTTGTAGACACAGCTGCAGGACGCGTCCTTACCGTTAAATTTGCCGTAGGGCTCTTTGAAAATCCATATACGGATATTGAACTTTCTGAGAAAGTTGTCCACTGTGAAGAGCACGTGCAGACGGCGCTCGAAGTTGCAAGAAAGTCGATCACTCTGTTAAAAAACAGCAAAAATATGCTTCCTCTTAAAAAAGACATCGGTAAGATTGCAGTAATCGGACCAAGCGCCGACGTTCCCCGTTACGGAGATTACAGCAGCCCTGTCGTGCCTGAGCATGCGGTTACGCTTCTGCAAGGTATCAAGAACATCGTTTCGGACAAGACCGAAGTGATCTATGCCAAAGGCTGCGAGATTCTGGAGTCCGACCTTATGCCGATTCCGGACAGATGGCTTAAGGACCATGCCGGAAACGACGGGCTTTTGGGTGAGTACTTTAATTCTCTTTCTTTTGAGGGAGAACCTGCTTGCGTACGAAATGATCGGCAGATCCACTTCAACTGGATTTATACCAAGCCTGCTGACGGCGTTAACGCAGATAACTTTACCGTTCGCTGGACAGGCAAAATAAAACCGGACGCTACCGTGGATGGTTACATTGGACTCAGCAGCATGGACAGCATGCGCCTATGGATAGACGGCAAGATGCTTGTGGACGGTTGGGGAGAGCATGACGCCAATCAGATGGTGGCGTTCCAATTCGTCCAAGGCGAGGAGTACGACGTGAAGGTTGAATATCTCAACGATTCTCGTGGCGTAAGGGTTATCCTCGGTTACAGTCTTGGTAATAACGATATGGATGCAGCAGTGAAGGCGGCACAAGAGGCGGATGTTGCCATCGTTGCGGTGGGTGACAACGAGCAGACCTCTGGAGAGAACCTGGATCGCGCGGACCTGAATCTTCCGGGAAGACAACTAGAACTCGTGAAGAAAATTTATGAGACCGGAACACCTGTTGTTCTTGTGCTCCAAAACGGACGTCCGATGTCGATCACATGGGAGGCAGAGCATCTGCATGCGATTGTAGAGGCATGGTTTGTTGGCGAGCAGGGCGGTAATGCCATGGCAGAGGTGATTTTCGGAGATGTCAATCCTGCAGGCCGCATTCCGATGTCTTTCCCGAGATCGGTAGGTCAGCTGCCTGTATTCTATAATCGCAGACCGTTCTATGGACATAAATATGTTGAAATGGACTGGCTTCCGTTGTACCCATTCGGATATGGCCTGAGTTACACGACATTTGCTTATTCGGATCTTGATATTTCCGCGCAGGAAATTGCTCCGGATGGAGAAGTGAATGTATCGTTTAACGTAACCAATACGGGAACTGTTGCAGGGGAGGAAGTTGCCCAGCTCTATATCCGAGATGAATTCAGCAGCACGGTCAGACCGTGCAAGGAGCTCGCGGGCTTTAAGCGAATTCGCCTTGAACCAGGCGAAACCAAGCGCATCACGCTGACACTGGGGTATCGACAACTCCGGACACTGACGAGAACCTATGAATGGGTTGTGGAACCGGGTAAATTCGAGGTGATGGTCGGGCCGAACTCGGACGAGGCTCCGTTGACAGGAGCGTTTTACGTTCGGAAATAAATTTGTAAGAGTTAAAAGACGAAGCGATGAATAATAGAAGGTATAATACAGGCGCGCCAGATATTGGACGTCTGTATTTTTATGTTGAAATGTAGGATGTGGAGGATAGGTCATCTCCTGCGTAATTTGCATGAAATATGCTAAAAGGGCCGCCTCTCAGTCATTCGTATGACTGTAGAGGCGGCCCTTGCGATTAAGATTCGAGACTGACCGATGCTCCAGGGTATAACGTCGTTCCCCAGATTGATACTTTGATATTGCTCGATAATGGCATGTTGATCTCGTTGACTACGGTTCTCCACCAATCCCATGCAAGACCCGTGCATTCTCGCGCTACGATGGTGATGTTTTTGGCGTTAGGCGGAAGTGGAATCTCCGTCGAGTAATGCGCCGTTTTATCGCGACCATTGTCTTTCCACGTTTGATGCGTAATGGTTTCTTGTCCATTCGCATCATATGTGAATTCATCCCAGGATACGTCGAACTGCGCTACGTACGCACCGCTGTGATTCAGCGTAATTTTACCTTTCGAATATTCCGTTGATTTGGTCTCTATATAATCTGTATTGTTGTGAACAGCAGCAATGGCATTGTCTTTCAAGAAGACGCTTGTATATGAAATTGGGTATGCTGGATTTCTACTGCTAAATTGTGCATTATCTTTAATGACACTTAGGATCATATTGAAGTCTTTCGTAACGACTTGATTATGTGTCTGTGCGTCGCCGCCTAACACAACAGCCGTGAATGAACTTTCATCATAAATATCTTTGTACTGCCCGCTGCTGCTCGCTTGAATGTTCGGATTGCTCAGCAATGCTTTGAATGCTGCTTGGACATCACTGCTCTTTGAAGTTGTCTCCAATTTGACGTAAATGGTTCTGCCATAAGCCACATTGGTGACCATTAGCGGCGGAGCCTCGTTGCTTACCCCTTTACGGGCCAATTCTGCAAACGTTACGCTGTCATCAAAGAGATCCGATGGATTGTTTGGAAGCGCCGCACTTACCGTATAGAAAATTTGCTTGTAAGCTGCGACCATCACTTTCTTCTCACCGCTTGCTACCGCGTTAAAGTCGATGCCGAGTGTATTGTTCAGCACTTGTGCGTTCACATTCAATGCGGATGCAATTTGGTTCTTACTATAGACCATCGATTCCGCATACTGCAATCTTGCAGGCAAGGTATGTGTATCCGAATACTTCTCAATCCAGGTCGACACGAGCTGATCAACGGCACCCGATACTTGGCTATAATTCGGATTCTCCACTAGCAGCGTATTCTCATTTTTCAACCCGGGTAGATCAATACTGATATTTAATGGTTTTCTTGCAGCCATAACCAGACTAGGCTGATTATTCGCGAAATCCTCATTGGCAAGCTGTATCGCGCCGGGATACGAACGGTTCATAATTGAATCTACAATGGAAATATCGATCGGAGACGTAGTGAGCGATTTCTTGTCCCGTTCAATAACAATATATTTACCGCTCGACAGGATACCTTCTTTTGGAACAAAACTATTGATTTGATCGCCATTGACAGCTAATACGTCATAACGATTATAATTCAGGCCTGCGATTCCATCATCGATATCATTCGGCATGCCGGCTGCAGCGAATGATATGCCTGAGTTTGAGAAAACGCTTACACTAATGAATAGGCAACCGAGCCATTTCATGAGTTTTCTGTTGTTTAGCGTTGTCATAAAAATTCCCCCTCCTTTTGGTAAAGCAGTAGGATCCTACACTATATATATCGTTCATTTTGTGCCGAATTGTTAGAAAAACGCGATAACGAAAGGGTGGGTAATATTGCCATACAGGCGGACTTAAAAGTCTCTTGTTCATGAATCAACCGTTAGAGCGTGAGGTTAGGTAATTGGAAAAGCTGTCTCCGGTACTTTACTGGTGGCAGCTTCTTTATGTTTCGTTGCGAATACTGAAACAAGCAAATATAACTATTAAGAATAAAATATTTATTCTCTATAAATTTATGAAAAAAATATTCTTGCTAAGCATTTAGGCGGGTGCTATACTGATCTCAACATAAGCCCGAAGGAGGAATAGCAGCAATGAGCGATACATTGCCACCTGTTCAGGATCGAACAGGAGAAGGACTCACATTATTTGCAATGATTCAGAATGCTTATGATAGCTTCAGCGTCACGGAAAAACGGATTGCCGATTTGATTCTCAATTCGCCCGAGACGATTATTTATAACACAGTGACTCAAGTCGCCGAAGGTCTGGAGGTAGCGCAATCTACCGTGACGAGATTCTGCCGGACGATCGATTTGCGCGGCTATCAAGAACTCAAAATCCGCTTGGCTCAAGAGCTGGAGCGCAGACAGCCAGCGATGCCGGAGCAAGAAGCGCAGAGCCTTCCCGGACAACTCGCGAATAATGCGGCGAACAGTATCTTAGATGCAGCCATGCATATCGAGGAGTCCGTGTTCGAATCAGCGGTAGCGGCCATTCTGGGCGCGCGAAAGATACATATTTTCGGTCTTGGGGAATCGGGCCCGATGGCTCAGCTGCTGAAGATCAAATTGCTGGGGCTTGGCCTCATGGTCGATGCGCAAGTCGATGTCCATCTGCAGATGATTGCGGCAGCGCATCTGGATTCGGGCGATGTGGCGATCGGGATCTCGCAGCAGGGCAGCACGAAGGATATCGTTGCCGCCATGCAAGCGGCACGCAAGTCTGGGGCGAAGACCATTGGCATCACAGGGCATGGGAAAGCGCCGATTACGGAGGTCTCGGATATTAGTCTCGTCTGCATGAATCGCGGGCTGAGCAATATCGTGGAGAGCTTCAAGAGTAAGGCATCGATGCTGTACGTCATTGAGTTGTTAAGCATCAGTTTGACATTGAAAATGACCGATCAGTCGCTGGAGATCAAAAAATTGTGGAAGACGACCGATTCAATTCTCGACAAATTGTATTAAGGAGTGTAGCTGCATGATCGCATCGATAAAAAATAAAATTATCGTATCCTGTCAGGCATGGCCTGGAACACCATTCTATGGTGATCCGAGGCTAATGCGGGCGATGGCTGAAAGCGCTTTACTGGGCGGCGCTGGAGGCATTCGAGCGAATGGCGCCGACGATGTTCGCGAGATTAAGACGACGGTCGATCTGCCGGTGATCGGCATTAATAAACTGCCTGATCGGTACGGCGTCCGCATCATTACGCCGGACTTCGAGAGCGCTCGTGTACTGGCAGAAGCAGGCGCTGATATAGTCGCGCTGGATGCCACCTTTCAGGCGAGAGGAGATGAAGCCGAACTGCAGCAACTGATTCACGAGATTCAATCCCGTTTATCCCTTCCGGTTATGGCGGATATCTCAAATCTAGAAGAAGCCATACGGGCTGAACGACTCGGCGCTGATGTCGTCGCGACGACCATGGCGGGCTATACCTCCTATACGGAGCAAGATAAAACAGAAGGACCTGATTTCGAATTGATTACTCGCATCGCCCGGCAGGTTAAGTTACCTGTCATCGGTGAAGGTCGGTTTGCACTTCCGTCCGATGCTCACGAGGCGATTACGGTTCGCGGTGCTCACAGTGTCGTTGTCGGCACATCGATTACAGCGCCGTGGGAGATAACGGCGAGGTTCGTCAGAGCGATTTAATGGGGATGTAGGGGAGGAAATGATTCATGCTTCTACTTGGAATCGACGGAGGGCAGACGTCTACGAAATCCTGCCTGTATGATCATGAGAACGGCATTTGTCTATTCGCCAGCGGACCGCCGATCGATCATATGCTGACGTTCAATGGGCAGGTCAAAACCAAACAAGCTATCCAGCAGTCGCTACAAGCGCTGCTCGTGCAAGCGAAGCTGATCCGCAAAGTCGATATGGCGTTTGCCAGCATCAGCGGCGTGCATAAAGAGCATGAGGAATTAATCAAAAGTTGGATAGCCGAATGCGTTCAAGTGGATGCCTGCATGATCGAAGGCGATGTCAAAGCCAATCTGTCAGGTGCTTCGAACGGGAAGAACGACGGGGTGTTAATTATTGCGGGAGGTGGTAGCATAGGATATTACTTCGAAGGAAGGCGGGAGTTCGTTGCCGGCGGTTACGGTCATATTTTGGGGGATGAAGGGAGCGCTTATTGGATCGGACTTCAATCGATTAAAGCTGGAATTCGAGACAGTGAATCGCGCGGCCCGAAGACGGTACTCGGCAAGCAAATTCTTGATCATTTCGGCGAAGAATCGTTCTGGGGAATCAAAAAACGAATTCACGCAGACAAAATTCAAAGAAGCCATATGGCGCAGTTGTCGCTGCTCGTGGAGCGGGCAGCGGCCGATGGGGATGAAGTTGCACAGGACATTCTGCAGCGGGCAGGAGAAGAACTTGGCGGACTGGCCGTATCCGTACTGCAACAGGCAAAGGCATATGACAGCACGCTGAGGTTGGATCATGTCTATATGACCGGCGGTGTCGTTCATTCCGAACGGGTCGTCGCCAGCCTGAAGGACACGGTTCATCGCTATAATGCAGCTGTACGTATTTCCAAGCCGCAATATCCGCCTGTCGTTGGGGCGTTGATCCTATCGGCGCAAGCGCTTCAGGTCCGCATGGATATGTCGATCGTAAATCTGGCATTGCAAGGAGACGAGATATGAGCATTGGAGCGAATGAAATATTCAGAGCCATGACGTCGATCATCGAGCAATTAGAACGTACACAAATGGGCAATGTGAGTAAGGCTGCTGAAGAGATGTTTCAAAGTTTGTTAAAAGGGGGGATCGTGCATATCTTCGGTGCGGGGCATTCGCGCGCATTCGGTATGGAGATGTGCGGCAGAGCTGGAGGACTGGCGCCAATGAAGCTGGTCGGTCTGGAGGATATCGCTGCATTAGCAGGGACGACGGGCATTAATCTAGTAGAGTTAGAGAGGGATCCGTATACGGCTCACCGATTGATGGAAATGCATGCGGTTCAGCCCGAGGATGCCTTCGTCATCGTATCGAATTCCGGCAGGAACGGCGCATCGAATGAGCTTGCACTGGAGTGTCAACGCAGGGGCATTCCGGTGATTGTCGTGACCTCGCTGGATCATTCGCAGCATACAGACAGTCGTCATCCGAGCGGCAAGAAGCTCTATGAGATCGCAGACGTTGTCATTGATAATTGCTGTCCATATGGCGATGTACTATTAGACATTCCAGGTCTGACAGAAAAAACAGGCTCGGCCTCCAGTGTTGCGGGCGCGATGATCGCACAATCGCTAACCGCAGAAATCATTGCGCGCTTTGTCCAAGCGGATCGCACTCCGCCGGTATTCATTAGCGCCAATGTGGATGGAGGCGACGAGCATAATCGAGCCATCGTCCAACAATATGGACATCGACAAATCACTTATTAGACTCATCGTATCATAATTGAGGAGGCCAATACAATGAAGCAGCATAACCGTGTGACATGGCGGATATTCATCATATCCATCATCCTATTGATTGGTTTGACGGGCTGTGGCGGGAACTCCAAAGATATGACTTCCAATGAGAAACCAACGAAAGAGAACACGTCGCAAGAGAATGCGAATACGACTAACGATACGAAGGACGTTAAGCTTGTGTTTTGGCATTATTTGAATGACCGTCATGACTTATTGAAAGAAATGGCAGCGGACTTTGAACAGAAAACGGGGATCCAAGTCGATATCCAACTATTCGGCGGCGACGGCTTTAAGCAAAAGATCATGGCATCGGCACAAAATAACGCATTGCCGGATGTGATGACCTTCGCTGGCGGTGCCGGAGATCTGGGGCAGCTCGTCGAGTCGGGCAACGTCATGGAACTTAGCGATATGAAAGATATATTCAGCAAGTTTCCTAGCACCATTTTGAAAACGTTTTCTTACGATGAAGGTAATATTTTTGGCGTGAAAAAATTAGGCACTTATGCGATCCCAATGGATACGAACAATATCCAGTTCGTCTACAACACCAAGCTGTTCGAAAAAGCAGGCATCACTTCCGCGCCAACGACATGGGAGGAGCTGCTCGCTGATGTCGATAAGCTCAAAGCGGCAGGCATCGTTCCGTTCGCAACAGGCATTGGCTCATGGGTGGCCGGTTCGCTGGCAGCGCCCTATGAGATCGCATATCTAGGCGAAGAGAAGTTAGTGAACGTGAAGAAGGGCCAAGAGCCGCTCATGGATTCAGGTTACCTGAATGTACTGAAGCGATTCGAGGACCTGTACAAACATGGCGCATTCGCGGAAGGTATCGCGACGATGGATTTGCCAACGGCGGAGCAAATGTTCGTCAATGAAGAGGTTGCGATGATCTATGACGGTTCATGGGCTATCGGTGTGTTCAATCAGATGAATCCGAGTTTTACGCAATATGATGTATTCTCGCCGCCAAAACCGGCGGACGCGACGCATGATGTGAAAATACCAGGCGGTATCGGCGTTCCGCTCGTCATCAATCAACACACGCCAAATAAAGAAGCGGCTATGCAATTCGTCAGATTCCTCGTTGAAAAGGAGCAGCAGCAAAAATACGCATCCAAAAGCTTCAATCTGCCTGCCAACATGGAAGCGGCGACATCGGAAGGCGGCATGACGCCGGCCTTGCGCAACTTCTCGCTAGGCATGAACCATATCATCGAGAACGGTGGCACTTACCCGGTTCCAAGCGTGGAGACCGTTCTGCAAAAAGGAATTCAGTTAATTGCCATTGGACAGTCGACACCAGATCAGGTACTAAAGGAAATGGATACGGAGCTGCAAAAGGCATTAAAAGAAAAGAAAGAATAGCCATGCAGGGATCAGCGGCCAGTCAGGCTGTTCGTCCTGCTTAACACAGAGGTGATTCGATGGACGCAAGCAGCTTGCCAAGCACGAAAGGGAAGTCATACGGCAATCGAAAGAAAATCATCATGCGCTATCTTAATTTGGCTTATGTTTTGCCAGCGTTGCTGTTGTTTATCTTATTTTCATTGCTTCCGATCATTCGCACGGTACAATACAGCTTTACGAATTTCAATGGCGTGAATCCAAACTATGATGTTGTCGGCTTCAAGAACTATGCCGCAGCATTAACTGATACGCGGTGGTGGGAAGCGGTAGGCAATGGGGTCATTTTTGCACTGTTGTCGCTTGTATTCATGAATACCATTGCGCTGCTGCTGTCCGTCGCGGCGAACTCGAACATTCGGGGCGGCAAGTTTTACCGTGTCGTATTCTATATCCCGCCGATCCTGTCCGGCATCGTTGTCGGGTACATTTGGAAATGGATTTATGAGCCGAAGGGACTTCTGAACGGTGTGCTGAGGGACATTGGCCTTGACCATTTCACGCATGTATGGCTAGGTTCGATCGACACGGCGCTCTATGCAGTAGCGGTCAGCTCGATGTGGCAAGGGGTCGGAGGCTCGTTCATTTTATTCCTGGCGGGACTCCAAGGCATACCCAAAGACTTGTATGAAGCGGCGAGCATCGACGGCGCGAGCCGGTCTCAGCAATTGCGCTACATTACGATTCCATCGCTGCGCAAGGTATACACGCTGGTCAATATTTTGACGATCCTCGGGGCGCTCGGCATATTCAATCACGTCTATGCGATGACGATGGGGGGACCCGGTTACGCGACAGAGGTACCTGCGCTGCGCATTTATCGTGAAGCCTTTACCAATTCTGATTTCGGCATGGCGAATGCCTTCTCGTTAATATTCGGGATCATGCTGTTTATTTTATCGCTCATCCAATTAAAGCTGTCCCAGAAGAAAGACTAGAGAGGGGATAACGTATGCAGAGTAAAGGCACGTTCTTTTTCAAAGGCATCACTCATTTATCCCTGATCGTGTGGACTGTGATCTCCATTTTTCCGCTTGTGTGGATGGTCTCGACCTCACTGAAGCAGCGGAATGAAATTTTTACGAACCGGAGTCTGATTCCGAACAATGCGTTTAATTTCGAAAACTACAAGGATGCATGGTTTCAGGGCAATTTTAATGTCTATACGTTCAACAGCGTCTTATATTCCGTGATTGTCGTGGTGTGCGTAGTTCTATTCGCATCGCTAGCCTCATACGCCATCGCGAGATTGGATATGGCAGGGAAGAAGGTCATTTTCTTAGGTTTTATGGCTACGTTAATGATCCCGATTCCTGGTGCCTTTATTTCGATCTATCTTGTGGTCAGCAATTTGGGACTCGCGAATACGAGAATCGGCTATATTTTACCGCTCATTGCCGCAGCGCTGCCGGTGTCGATTTTCATCTTAAAAACTTTTTTTGATGAGATGTCGCGCGAACTGGAGGAAGCAGCGATCATTGACGGCGCCACCAGCTTCCAAATCTATTATAGACTCATGCTGCCCATTGCCCGGCCGGCGCTTGCGACGATCGTGATCCTCAATACATTATCGGTGTGGAACGAGTTTATGCTGGCCTTAGTGCTGTTCTCAGAAAATAGGCTGATGCCGATTCAGATGGGCTTATCCGTGTTCGTCGGACAATACACGACGCAGTATGAGCTGTTGATGGCGGCTTCCACGATTATGGTGCTGCCAGTCGTGCTCGTGTATATTGCGATGCAAAAACAATTCATCCAAGGGATAACATCAGGTGCGATAAAAGGCTAAGGAGGAACTTAAATGGTTCATTTAAGAAAAAGAATTGCCTTTATTATTATTGCCATGATGATGATAACGTCAGCCGCTCCCGGTTATGCCCATGCAAACGCTGGCGACGTGGCGGAAGGATATGATGCAGAGAGCGTGGCGAATGATACAAGCGCCAGGTATCAAAAGATTATCGATGCCGAAGCAGAATGGATTGCCAGCCTGCAATTCGACAATGGCGCAATTCCAACGTATAGCAAGGCGATTGATAGCTATAACGGAAAGTACAAGGTCATTCCCTATTTCACGCACATTGCTCTGCTCGGCTTGCTGGAAAAGCCGGAATATGCGAACATCGTGAAAAAATACATGGATTGGTACTTTGCCCATTTGAACGAAGGGAAAGGACCGGATGCACCGGATGGATCGGTCTACGATTATGTCGTAGAGACGGATCGCCAGACGGAGACGCCTACGCTCGATTTCGACTCGACGGATTCTTATGCGTCTACCTTCTTGAACGTGCTGCGCAAATATGCAGAGGTAACAGGGGATACGGCGTATGTCGCAGAGCACAAGGAACAAGTCCTGAAGATCGCTTCGGCGATGCTCTCCACGCAGGAGGCGGATGGTCTAACGTGGGCGAAGCCGACCTATCGAGTGAAGTATTTGATGGACAACACCGAGGTGTATCGAGGACTCATCGATATGGCATGGATCGCTGAGCATATTTTTGGTGACACGGCCGAAGCAGCCAGATTTGAAGCAATCAAAGAGCAGGTTCATACGGCAATTCAATCCGAGCTATGGCTGGAACAAAAAAACATGTATTCGCCAGGGAAGACAGATTCGGGGACACTACTGAATCCGGATTGGCGGACCTTCTATGCCGATGCGACGGCTCAGATCTCCCCGATTTGGGCAGGCGTCATCGCGCCAGACAGCGAGCGGGCGATCCAGTTGTACAATAGCTTCAATGAACATCATCCTGGCTGGCCGACACTTGCGAAGAGCGATGCTTTCCCATGGGCGATCCTCGCCAGTGCGGCAGCGTTGATGGGAGACAAGGTGCGCGTTGATCAATTTTTGCAATCGATTGAAGCTACCTATGTGGATAAAGATCATCCGTGGCCATGGTACGTCATGGAGAGCGGCTTAAGTTTGCTCACAGCTGCCCAAATGCAGAAGCTGCCAGATGTACCGGTTCAATTCGATATGGCCTTGATGGAAGAGGGGACCGTCATCGAAACTCTTCCTTATCAATTGACAGGCACAGCCATTGGCCTGCAGGATATCGAAGTTACATTTATCCATCAGCTGACAGGCGAACAGAAAGTCTTTCATGCCGTACCTGAAGCGGGAACGTGGGGGATAGCGCTGCAAGGGCTGGTCAATGGCGATTATCAGGTCAAAGTAAAAGCCAAGGATCGCTTTAACAACATTTATTTTACACGTGATTTGACCGTCGCCGTCCGTCTTGGGGCTGCAGGGGAAGGCATGGCTAAAGTTACGATCAAGGCAGAACGCGAATTGTTGCGCCGTAACGAGAGCACTTCGATCGTGATTGAAGTTTTCAATAAGGATGGCAAGCAGCTCGATCTGTCGGATGCGCAAATTGCGTATCATATGGATCTACCCAACCTGCTGGTGCAAGAAAGCGCGAATCGCTTTACTTTGCGCGGCTTGCCCCTTGATCCGGCTATTCAGCAGATCAAGCTGTGGGCGTTCGTCACGAGAGGAAATGACGTGCTGAAGACGGATGAGATTGCGATCCGCATTTCTCGCGAGGCGGCTTCAAAGCCGGATGACATATTGGATACGATGTCGGGCTGGCTGTTTGGACGCCAGCTTCCTAATGGAGCTTTGACACTGAATGAACAGCAGAAGGAGATAGATCCGGCTGCATCCAATATCGCTGCGCTAGGTTTCTTGCTAAGGCCGGAGACGATTGAACTCGCTGAGAAATATATCACGAATTATGTGGGCAGTTGGAATTGGGGAGACCGCTTTGGCGTCTATGGTACCAAATATGAAATGAAGCTGAATGAGCAGAGTGGCGAGTGGGTTTCGACAGAGGACTATAAGAGCGCTGCTGCCAGTATCGCTTCCTTTATATCGCTGCAGCGCGCCTATTTTGAGCGAACGGGCAAGTTCGTCATTACCCAGTATCAACTAGATATTCTGACAGGCGGTCTGGGGCTGATGGCTTTGCAGGCTGCTGATGGTCTCATGTGGTCGAAAAAAGATGGGAAGATCAAATCGTTACAGGACAATTTGCTAGTCCTGAAAGGAATGCAGGATAGTGTATGGCTGTTCCGGAATCATTTTAAGGACGAAGGTCCAGCGGCTTACTTCGAGAAGTATATGGAAATGCTGCGTGAAGGGATCAAGTCTAAGCTATGGAATGAAGAGGCGGGGGCATATGCGATGTCAATCGATGCGTCAGGTCAACCGACTCCGGCAGATTGGACGAAGTGGGAGGATGCCGGCGCTCAGCTTACGGCGATTGCTGCAGGAGTTGTTGCTCCAGACAGCAGCGAGGCGGCAGCTCTTTATACGGCATTGAACCAGAGCTTTCCGAAATGGGCTTCAGAGGGCGAGCTGAGCGGCCTACACGGTGTTGCTGCGTATGTCGCGACATTAATGGGCGATGCCGATCGCGCGATGGCTAGCTTGACACGGGTGACGGATACGCTCAAGGCAGGCCACCTGTCAGCCGACTGGGATGTATCGAGTGCGGGTTATGCCATGCTGGCTGCGCATGCCGTCAAGGATCTGGTGAAGTCGGATAAGACGAAGCTGGAAGCCTTGATATCGCAGGCGAATCAATTGTATGCGCAGGCACAGGAGGGGACGTCTGCCGGTTATTACCCCGTCGGATCGAAATCTCGACTCCAGGCGGCGATTACAGCAGCCGAGGCTGTGATGCAGGATGGAGCGGCGATGCAAGAGGCTGTCGATGCAGCCGTTGCAGCTCTTATGCAAGCTGTCGAGACATTCAAGAAGTCCGTCCATGTTGATCAACCGACGAACCCGGGCAATCCAAGTAATCCCAATCATTCATCTACACCTTCAGTTTCAAGCAGCATTGAAAAAGCAGCGCTGAATCAGGTTATCGCTGACGCAAAATCGAAACATGCAACAGCCGTAGAAGGCAGTAGGCCAGGAGAGTATAAAGCTGGGGCGAAGAAGGCTCTGCAAGCTGCGATTGATGCGGCTGTCGCGATCCAGAAGCTAGATAACGCTACGCAACAGCAAGTGAATGAAGCTGCGGCTGCCCTGAAGCGTGCGGTGATTGAATTTATGAAGCAGGTGGTTACCGAAGGAGGCAGTGAGGGGAACAGGAGCAATCAGGGGACGATCGACTTCAAAGACATGCAAGGCCACTGGTCGAATTCCGTTGTAGCCAGAGCGGCATCGCTTGGTATCGTCAAAGGTTTTGCCGACAGCACCTTCCGCCCGGATCAGCAAGTGACGAGAGAGCAGTTCGTATCGATGCTTGCGCGCGCTCTTCAGCTTTCTTCCGCTTCGGTAGCGGGGAGTGGGACTACGTTTAAGGACGATGATCAAATTTCGTCATGGGCTAAATCCGATGTAACAGCAGCAATTGATGCGAAGCTGATTCAAGGATTCCAAGACGGCACGTTCCGTCCGGAGCAGTTGATCACGCGCACGCAGCTCGCCATGCTGGCTGCCCGTGCCGCAGGTCTGGATCCACAATCGGCTAAAGCCACGCAAGTGAACTATGCGGATGTGAACCAAATTCCATCCTGGGCCAAGAAGGATGTTGCGGCCGCAACGGCTGCTCACTTCGTTCAAGGTAAAGCTGCAGACCGATTTGATCCATTGGCAGCAGCAACGAGAGCGGAAGCAGTGAAGGTCATCATGGCGGTGCTCGATTATATGGGTGCGGGGAATAGTAAGAAGTAGAGCGTCTATGAAGCTTTAAAAGTGCCAAAAACACACCGAACAAACCTCGGTGTGTTTTTTCATTACTCCACCTTATCTTCCAGCGACATATGGATGGATTGTTTCCTCCATTGTGATGGCGAGATGCCTCTGCAGCGCTTGAACAGCTTGGTAAAGTAATTCGGATTGCCCAGTCCGACCTGCTCGGCAATTGCGGTAATGGTATGATCACTTTCTCGTAGAAGCCGTTCAGCGGCTTGAATGCGGATGAGATTGATATATTCGACCAGCGTTGAGCCAGTCGTTTTCTTAAACATTTTGCAGAAATGATACGGATTTAAATTGACGATGGCAGCGGCCTTAGATACGGATATTGGTTCAGCGTAATGATCATCGATGTAGCGCAGCAGTTGTTTGAATCGTTCGACATTGCGCGCTTGGCTTTGGGTTGTTGCCGCCAATTGTTGTCTAGGCATAAAATGTCTGGAAAGGCGAGTAAGCAATATGTACATCTGGCTTCTGACGATCAGCTCGTATCCTTGCTGCTTCGTTGCGAATTCATCAATGATTTCTTTAAGAAGGGTACGAATAAGGGCATTGGCCCAATCATCATGGCTAATTTTGATAGGAAAGCGCAAAATCCCTTCTACATAGGGGGCAATAAATAACGAATGCATCGGATCGGATGATTGATGTCTAAATAACGATGCGTTGAAGACGATCGCGTCATAGTCCAGTGAACCGGTACAGGCGCTGTATCCAACATGCAGCGCGCCGGGTGGAACCATGAGGATATCCCCTGGCGCTGTCTCGTAAGGCTGGCTATCAATATGAAAAATGGCTTGTCCGCGGGCCATCCATATGATTTCGAAGTGGTCATGCCAGTGCATATATAGTGCTGGTGCCCCGTGATAAGGTGCATTCATAAAGTTATGAAAAATATTGATCGGATATGAGGGATCGTTGAAATAAGTCTTTTCTCTAAGTTCAAGGGGATAGGTCATCACGATAGCTCCTTAACACAAGATACAACCGAAAAAGCACAAGATTGTATAGAGATTTTATCAAATACCAGCGATAGAATAGGCTTATGTTACACAATATACTCAATTTAGGAGTGATATACAATGCAAGACAGCAAGCACTTTCTACGAATTGGTACCTTGGTTGCAGGACAGGATGCGGTACGTGTTCTTCCGCAAATTTTACCTCACGGTTTTGAATCGATTACGCTAACGTTCTGGCAAACGACTGGTGGGATTGATCTTAAGGAGTTAGCTAAACAGGTGCGTGAAATCGTCGATGCGCATGGGGTTGTGATTTCAGCGTTGAGTGTATTCGGAAATCCGTTAACGGGAGAAGGCGACAGTGCGGACACATTGGCGAGTTGGGAGCGCGCGATTGATCATGCTCATTTATTTGGAGCTGATATTGTAAGCGGGTTTACAGGTCGACTGACGGATCAACCTATCGAGGAATCTTTGCCGCGGTATAAGGAAGTGTTCGGAGAATTAAGCAAACGTGCTGCTGATCGCGGAATACGAATCGCTTTCGAGAACTGCGATATGGGCGGCAACTGGTGGAAGGGGGACTGGAACATTGCGCATAATCCAAAAGCATGGGAGATGATGTTCAACACCGTTCCGAGTGATCATATTGGACTGGAGTGGGAGCCATGTCATCAGATGGTTAGCTTGATCGACCCGATCCCGCAGCTTCGCAAATGGGTAGACAAAGTGTTTCATGTGCATGGAAAGGATGCGACGATCGCTTGGGATATTGTCAAAGAGCATGGGATTCATGGTCCTAAAGCGTTCGTGTGGCATCGTACGCCAGGGTTTGGCGATACCAATTGGACGGATGTTATTTCCATTCTAAGACAAGCTGGTTATCAGGGAACAATCGATATCGAGGGTTGGCATGACCCGGTATATCGCGATGAGCTTGAAATGACGGGACAGGTGCATGCGCTCAATTATTTGAAACAATGTCGAGGCGGCGCGTTTGTGCCGAATCCGGTATAGACGGGAGGCGTTCAGTGTATGACGGAACAACAGCATCGGATCATCGTCGCCGGTTGTGGCGGCATGTCGCATGTATGGATTCAAACCGCGTTGAAACGGAAGGATGCGGTTATTGTCGCGCTGGTTGACGTATTTCCGGACAATGCCCGAAAAATAAAGGACGAGTACGCCCTAAATTGTGAGATATACACGGAACTGGAACCGGCGATTAAGGACACGAATGCGAATCTGGTGATGGATGTTACAATTCCAGATAGTCATTTTGATATTTGTACCACGGCGATGCGAAATGGCTGCAATGTATTGGGTGAGAAGCCGATGGCGGCCAATCTGGAGCAAGCAAAGGAGATTATTAGGGTATCTGAAGCGACGGGCAGAACGTTATCCGTCATGCAGAATCGACGCTATGATGCCAATATTCGTGCACTTCGCGAGATGATTCAATCCGGTACGATTGGCAAGCCCGGGATGGTTAACGCCGATTTCTTTCTTGGACCGCATTTCGGGGGGTTCAGGGAGCTTATGGACAGCCCGTTAATTGTCGATATGGCGATTCATACCTTCGATCAGGCCAGATTTATGCTGGGAGCTGATCCGGTATCGGTCTACTGCCATGAGTTTAATCCCGCAGGGTCTTGGTACCAAGGCAATGCAGCGGCAATCTGTATTTACGAAATGTCGGACGGCTCTGTTTTCTGCTACCGAGGCTCCTGGTGCGCCGAAGGTGCGTCCACCTCATGGGAATCGAACTGGCGGATTACGGGGGAGAAAGGGACGGCGATGTGGGATGGCGTGGGAGCGCCTTACGCGGAAGTCGTTGCCCCAAAGACGTATGCGGGCGAATTTCAGCGTGATCTGATCCGGATGGAGGCACCGTTAACCTGGACGGGACAGCCTGGTCATGCAGGCTGCCTGGATGAGATGTTCCAGGCTCTTGCGCAAGGGCGGCATGCGGAAACGGATTGCCGTGATAACATCCATAGCTTGAAGATGGTGATGGGTGCGATTCAGAGTGCGCGCAGCGGCCAGAAAGTAATCTTGTAACGTGGTATGGAATGTAAAAGGACTACGATTCATAACGTAGTCCTTTTTTTTGCTTACGTATCGCTAATCAAGCGGATACTTCTGCCGAAGATCCTCACGGTGGAGAACATTCGAATCCTCGCGGATGTAGTGGCATACATAAGATCGGCGCCAGCGCTCCTTGCTTCGATTCTTGTTCGAAGAGTGAATGAGTAGCTCGCTGAAAAAGAGAATATCGCCTTTCTCCATGATGACCGGAATTTGACGGCTCGTATCAATACCTTCAGTTTCCTCTGTCCACGATTCATGCTCTTCCAAGTTTTTGACGGCGCCGTGCGGCAGCAGACCAAGCTTATGGGTACCCGGCATGACCCAAAGGCATCCATTCTCTTCGTCAACCGATTCCTCCATCGCGGTCCATGCGGCAATCATCGTCATCGGATCGTTCTTAATGTAGTAATAGTCCTGGTGCGATGCCTGGCCAGGCGATCCCGGTTCCTTATAGAAATACATACTCTGAACGCATACGGCCTCTCTGCCCATCAATTGGGCAAGCCCTCCACGGATAACCGGCAGCTTCATCAATTGACGGGAGAAGCTGTCATGTTTGTGGGGATTGAACAGCCGAACCGCATATTTCTTGTTCTCATCACAAGCCGCCCACTCGGGCATCGGAGATTGATTGCGAATATCATAGATGTGTCCATTAAAGGCATCGATTAAATCGCTGGAACAGCCTCCTTCAAGTAAAAGATAACCATTCTCTCTAAAAAATTCGATTTGTTGCTCGTTGAACGGTGTTGATAACGGAGACTTCGTGGTACTCATTGGGCGTCCTCCTCTGGAAGTGAGCGTTATATTGCTATTCAGCTTACCCTGTATTTGCATACGCAACAATGTCTGCGATTTGCAATTTTGTATCTGTTATTGATATGTTCGTTACATCTGAAAATAATGGAAGTGAATAGAGGTGAACAGGCAACATGCCAATTTTTTCACAATCTTTCCGGCTCGATCAATTGCAATCGGCCTATGCAGGTTCAATTGTGTATCCGCCAGGCGGACGCTATGGGCCTCGCATTCAACAGGATCTTCAACTCGTGATGCTGTACACGGGGGAAATGACGGTTACGATCGATGGCCGACCGCTTCATGTCCAGCCTGGGCATGTTGTGCTGCTGAAGCCGGGTCATGAGGAATCTTTTATTTTCTCGAAAACCGAAGAAACCTGGCATCGCTGGATTTCGGTACACGTTGGAGCACTGCCCGAGGAAATGAAACATGCGTTGTATCAGCTGCCTGAAACCCTGCCTCTAACGGAAGAAATGAACAAACTAGCCGATCTGATGCTCGGCTTGCTGCGGCATGTGCCTTCCAATAACGCAGCGATTCTCAGCCTCGGACTGGCTGCGATCCATCTGTACCCGACGGAGACAAGCCGTCTTCTTCAACAACGGGAGAAACACCCCGCTCTTCATGCTGCGCGAACATGGATTCATGAACACTATGCGGATGAGATTTCGCTTCATCCTTTGGCCGATCATGCAGGTGTTTCGCCAGAGCACTTGATTCGGTTGTTCAAACAGCACGAACAAACAACCCCTATGCAGTTTGTGTGGAGCTATCGTGTGAACCGGGCGGTCGAACTGCTCACGAATACGGGATTGACTGTCTCTGAGATTGCGGAGCGCTGTGGATTCAAAACATCGCATCATTTTGCTCGATTGATTAAACAACACAAAGGACGGACGGCATCGGAAATTCGGCAAGTTTCTTGGAATGGTTGATCCTTCCAGCTGAATGATTTATATTGAGGTTGTACACATCATCCAATCATGTAAATCTTTGAGAGAAGGTGTCCAAATGACCAATCGTCCTTTGCGTTTCGGAGTATTAGGTTGTGCAGGAATTGCTGTTGGGTCCGTCATACCGGGAATCAAGCAATCCACAACGAGTATCGTGCAAGCGATTGCAAGCCGTGATCTGGGCAAAGCGCAAGAAACGGCGAAGAAGATGGAAATTCCTACGGCTTACGGCAGCTATGAAGAATTGCTTGCAGATGCGAGTCTGGATGCGGTATACATTCCGCTGCCGAATCATCTGCACATGGAATGGGCCATTCGCGCGATGGAGGCCGGCAAGCACGTGCTATGCGAGAAGCCGATTGCGCTAAATGCAGGAGAGGCTGCTAGAATGCTAGAGACTAGCCGCAGTACGGGGAAGCATCTCGCAGAAGCTTTTATGTATCGCAATCATCCGAGGTATGATCGCATCAAGGACATTATCGCATCCGGTGAGATCGGCGAGCTTCGTGGGATTCATGGGGCCTTCACCTTCAATAATCACGCCGATAAAACCAATGTTAGGTATCGGAGAGATTGGGGCGGCGGTTCGATTTATGATGTAGGCTGCTATCCGATTAGCGCCGCACGTCTCATTCTTGAGAGTGAACCGGAAGCGGCGACGGTTCATGCGCTCCTATCGCCTGATCATGACCATGTCGATATGATGGCTTCGGGCATCGTTGAATTTGCGAACAGTGTCGCGTTAACTTTTGATTGCGGCATGTGGGCAGCATTTCGGAATACGCTTGAGATTCTTGGTACGGACGGTCGGATTGAAGTGCCGTCGGCTTATATCGGTGACCCAACCTTCTATGTGCATACGAGCGAAGGGAAACGGGAAGAGCAGCAAGAAATGCTTAATACGTATACACTACAAGCCGATCATTTTGCCCGAACGGTATGGGGTGAGGAGACGGCGCGATTTGGTCCTGAAGATGCTGTCGCCAATATGAAGGTTATTGATGCATGCCTTGAATCCGCTTACAGTAGGCAACGAATTCAAATCTAGAGGAGATGAATGTGATGAAGAGTTTATCTTTTTCAGGTCTACAAAACGAAGTGTCTTCTTTAATTATGGGTTCTGATTTTTTTTCGCCGGAGACCTTCGATGAGGTATGCAGGGTACTGGACGGTTATGTTGCGATTGGTGGCAACACAATTGATACGGCGTTCATCTATTGCGGCGGGAAAAGCGAGCAGGCCATCGGCATGTGGATGGAGGAACGGAAGAACCGGGATCAGATCAACGTATGGACAAAAGGTGCTCATCCGAATCAAGACGGCTCCCGTGTAAACCGCGCGGCGATTTATGAAGAATTGATGATAAGCTTGGAACGGTTGCGAACCGATCGGACGGATCTGTACGCGCTTCATCGAGATGATATTAGCGTGCCGGTCGGCGCGATTCTTGAAGCGCTGAATGAGCATGTGGAAGCAGGAAGAATCGGAGTTTTCGGCGCATCCAATTGGACCACGGCGCGTCTGGAAGAAGCGAATCGTTACGCGGCAACGCATGGATTGCGCGGTTTTTCGTTCAGCAGCCCGAACTTAAGCCTGGCCAAAGCGATCGAGCCATATTGGCCGGATTGTATCAGCATCGATGAGGCGTCATTGGCTTGGCATGAACATTCGAAGCTTCCGATTTTGTCCTGGTCTGCGCAGGCAAGAGGATTTTTCACAGGGCGGTATACTCAGGAAGATCGTTCAAATGCGGATTTGGTGCGCGTCTTCTATAACGATGAGAACTGGGAACGGTATCTGCGCGCGGAGCAGCTTGGCGCTGCGAGAGGGGTTACGACGATTCAGATCGCACTCGCATATGTGCTGAATCAATCGTTCCCAACGGGGGCGATTATCGGTCCGCGGAACGATGAGGAATTGAAGTCCTGTATGGAAGCGACGGAGCTTGTCTTGACGCCAGAGGAAGTTCGGTGGTTGGATCTACGGAGTGAATCCAGCGTTAGTGCGATATCATAACAAATTCGTTCCATGTTTAATTACCCTTGAGCAATCAAGGGTTTTTTGCTTTTCATTTTTTTTATCAACTTTCATTCCCCATGTCGATTTACCCGTCTCGGATTCGTCGTCTTCATAAAGGAGCAAAAATTCGATAAACCAAAGGAGACGATTGGAATATGAAAAACGTCTATGCCCAAAGCGGTAGCGCAATGAAACTGATGTTAGCTGGAGGGATCGCTTCAGCGCCGCTGTTCTTCGCCGTATCGATCATTCAGACTTTTACGCGGACGGGGTTCGATATTCGGCGGCATGCGATCAGCAACTTAACGCTTGGCGAATTAGGATGGATTCAGAGTGTGAACTTCATGATCACCGGCTTGCTTGCCATTCTCGCAGCCCTAGGGATACGCAGCGCATTGCGAGGCGGGAAGGGCGGTGCATGGGGACCGCTGTTCATCGGTATATATGGATTAGGGATGATTATCGCGGGCATCTTTCGCCCCGATCCTGGTATGAGCTTCCCTCCGGGCGCCCCAACGGATATGCCGGCTTCAATGAGTAGTGAAGCAGCGCTGCATTCGATGGCTTTCTTTACTGCATTTATTTGTCTGGTCGCGGCTAGCTTCGTGATTGCACGCCGATTTGCAGCCCAAGGCGATCGTGGCTTCAGAACCTACAGTCTTGCGACAGGCATCATCGCCCCTCTGCTGATTATGGTCGGTATGAGCATGAACACGTGGATTGGCGTCATCATGGGGATCGCCGGCATGGTCGCTTTCGGGTGGGTATCTGCTCTCGCCGCACGGTTGCACAAATTGGCGTAATGCTCTGGAACTTCCTGAAGGACGATATTCGCAGCCGGCATCGGTTCGCTGGATATCGTCCTATTCATTTTGCGCGGCTATTGCAATCCATTATAATTTATAGATACAGAAGAAGACGGGCGGCAAATGGGGAGGGAAAAGAGACGATGATGACAAGGGAACATATGCTGGACAAGCTCCGAACGCAAATCGCCTCGGGTAATCATATCATTGGCGTCGCGACCGGTGCAGGGATTACGGCAAAGTATGCGAAGGAAGGCGGTGCGGATTTCATCCTAATGCTGAATTCAGGGCGGTTTCGCCAGATGGGCCGCAGCTCGCTAGCAGGCTTTTTGCCATTCTGCAACAGCAATGATATGGTCATGGACTTCGCTTCGCGTGAGATCATTCCACTGGTGAAGGATATTCCGATTCTATTCGGCCTCAATGCGACCGACCCGACGAAAGATATGACCGAATATATTCGGACCATCAAGGCGATGGGCTACGCGGGTATCAACAATTACCCGACGGTGGGATTGATCGACGGACGATTTGGCGAAGCGATTCAAGAGGACGGCAATCTGTATGAGCTTGAGGTAGATGCGATCCGGATTGCGCATGCGCAGAATTTGTTCACGGTGGCCTTTGTCTTCGACGAGCACCAAGCGGAACAGATGATCGAGGCAGGGGCAGATGTGATCTGTGCGCATTTAGGGCTGACGGAAGGCGGATTGCTGGGCGCCCGAAAAGTATTTTCGTTGGAAGCGGCCAAGGTCAAAGCGGACAACATCTTCCGGATCTGCAACGCGTTAAGGCCTGACGTGATCAAGCTAATCTACGGTGGACCTGTCAAAACGCCGATCGATGTTGAGTACATGTACAGCAACAATAAGAATTTGATGGGTTATATCGGAGGCTCCGCGTTCGAACGCATTCCGTCGGAGAAGTCCATTACGAATATTACGAAAGCCTTTAAAGGAACGGGCAAGCTGGATGAAGACGATCTACTGGTGAAAATGTTAGATGGCATTACGAAGCACTACGACTACGTGGAATTCGTGAAGGAATACGTCGCGCAAAATTACATGAACGAGATTTCGTTTATCGACCTTGCCAGAGTGGCGCATGTCTCGCGGAGTTACCTAAGCAGTCTGTTCACGAAGAGTGTCGGATGCAGCTTCCAGACCTACATTGTGCAATATCGAATGGATAAGGCGGCAGAAATTTTGGACCGGGAAAATATTCTACTCTCGGAGCTGGCACCACTCGTCGGATACCAAGATTATGCGCAATTCAGCAAAATGTTCAAGAAATACAAAGGTTGTACGCCAAAACAATACAGATCTAACATAAGCACAAAAACAGGAGACATAAAAGCGTTTTCATAGGTAACTTGCAGCAGTATGATGAATGTATGTTCATCATACTTTTTGTGATGGTTAAGTGGCGTTGAAGCCACAGCACCCCTATGTAAGATTATCAAATGGAGAGCGAGGTTGAACGAATGAAGACCATTGCGATTGCAGGAACGTTTGACACGAAGGGTGACGAATATCTGTATATCAAACATTTGATTGAAAGCTTAGGACTCCGTACGTTTACGATCCATACCGGCGTGTTCGAGCCAACCTTTACACCGGATGTCACGAATCATGAAGTGGCGGCCGCAGCAGGTGTGGAGCTGGATACGCTCGCAGCGAAGAAAGACCGGTCCTTAGCGACCGAGGTGTTGTCCAAAGGGATGGAGAAGCTCGTACCTGAATTATACAAGCAAGGCAAATTCGACGGGATCATCTCCTTCGGGGGGACGGGCGGTACGTCGCTCGTCACGCCGGGCATGCGCGCACTGCCGATCGGCGTGCCGAAAGTGATGGTGTCGACCGTCGCGTCAGGTAACACGGCCCCTTATGTCGGAACGAGCGATATCTTGATGATGCCGTCTGTCGTCGATGTGGCAGGACTGAACTCGATTTCAACAAAAATATTCTCGAATGCCGTATTCGCCATTGCCGGGATGGTTCAATTCGAGAACACCCAAGTGATCGAAAAGAAACCGCTCGTCGCGACCACGATGTTCGGTGTGACGACCCCATGCGTGACGGCCGCGCGTAATTATCTGGAAGCGAGAGGCTACGAAGTGTTGGTGTTCCACGCGACAGGCGTAGGCGGACGCTCTATGGAAGCGCTGATCGAAGCTGGGTTCATTGAAGGCGTGCTGGATCTGACGACCACCGAGTGGGTGGATGAGATTCTTGGCGGCGTTCTGAACGCAGGTCCCCATCGATTAGAGGCGGCAGGCAAACATCATATCCCGCAGGTCGTCTCTGTTGGCGCGCTGGATATGTGCAACTTCGGGCCATACGATACGATTCCAGAGAAATTTGCGGGGCATAAATTTTACAAACATAATCCAACGGTAACGCTCATGCGAACGACGGTGGAAGAGAATGAAGCCATTGGGAAGAAGCTGGTCGAGAAACTGAATATGGCGAAGGAGAAAACGGTGCTCATGCTGCCGCTCCGTGGCATCTCCGGCATTGACGTTGAAGGGGAAGCGTTCTACGGCCCAGATGAAGATAAGATGTTGTTCGACACGCTGCGCAGCGGTATCAACCGCAATGTCGTTGAGCTGATCGAGATGGATTGCGCAATCAACGACACCGCATTCGCCGAGGCAGCGGCCCAGAAGCTGATCGATTTAATGCAGAAATAACCTTACAACAGAAGCAATGGAGGCGTTATCGATGAATAAATTAACAAGAACAGAGATTATGGCAAAATTCCGCGAAGAAGTGAAGAATGGGAAAATTCTGCTTGGCGTAGGCGCGGGGACCGGGATTACAGCGAAGAGCAGTGAAGCGGGCGGCGCGGATATGTTGATCGTCTACAACTCCGGCCGTTATCGGATGGCGGGACGAGGATCCCTCGCAGGGCTGTTGTCTTATGGAGATGCCAATCAAATCGTCGTCGAGATGGGATCGGAAGTGCTTCCTGTCGTGAAACATACGCCGGTATTAGCCGGTGTATGCGGCACGGATCCATTCCGCGTGATGGAGGTCTATCTGAAGCAGTTGAAGGAGCAGGGCTTCAGCGGCGTTCAGAACTTCCCAACCGTTGGTTTAATCGACGGTGTATTCCGTCAGAACCTGGAAGAGACGGGTATGGGCTACGATCTCGAAGTGGACATGATCCGTATTGCGCATGAGCTGGACATGCTCACGACGCCGTATGTGTTCGATCCGGAGCAAGCGAGAGCGATGGCGGAGGCCGGCGCGGATATTCTCGTGGCGCATATGGGGCTGACGACCAAAGGGACGATCGGGGCCAAAACGGCGCTAACGCTCGATGATTGCGTCGAGCGCATCGAAGCGATCATCCAAGCGGGCAAAGCCGTCAACCCGGACATGATGGTCATCTGCCATGGCGGCCCGATTGCGGAACCGGAGGATGCTGCATACGTGATGGCAAGAACGAAAGGCATCGACGGATTCTTCGGCGCTTCCAGCATCGAACGATTCGCTGCGGAGAAGGGCATCCGAGAGCAGACGGAATTGTTCAAGAACATTAGCAAATAATCGAGATGAACGAATAGGAAAAAGGCGCAACTCTCACGGTTGCGCCTTTTCTTGATCGACATCGAGGAATTTCTCCGCTTGTTCTCGGTGCTCGTCCGTTATTTGGCTTGAAATCGCCTTGATTCCTGCGACAATGACAGCTGCATCATCTGTAAACCCAAGTCCAACTAACACATCCGGAATCGCGTCCATCGGCGAGATGAAATATGCCAGTGCACCGAAGGCAATTCCTTTGGCCCACAGCGGCGTCTTGGCATCGACCGCACAATAGTACATCGCGACGGCGTCTTTGGTAAAGGGGATTTTCCCAGCGAATTTTTTCGTCTTGGTCCAGAAGTTCTTCTTCACCAGTTCCTCATTTTCTTGGCTGTAGGGAAGCTCCTGCAAGGACAGCTCTGGTTGGATCGAATCGTTATCTTTTTTCATAAGGATCCCCTCATTTTCTGTTTATATTGCTTCGGCGTACATCCGCAGAATCGCTTGAACAATTCATAGAAATGCGCCATGTTCTCAATGCCTACCGCTGCAGCGATATCGTTCACATTTTTATCGCCAATAGCCAGCATCCGCTCTGCTCTGGCAATCCGTTTACGATTGACGAAATCGGTGAAAGAGATGCCGACCTTACTCTTAAAATATTTGGAGAAGTACGTATAGCTCATGCCCGCCAGCTTGCTCACGACGCCCATATCGACTTTCTCGGCTAAATGCTCTTCGATATAGGCAATGACCGGGCGAAGCACGTCCGCATCGACATACTCGTGCGCCAGCAGAAGTTCTTGATCATCGTTACGCAGCAGCGTTAACAGCAGATGTTTGATGTGCATGCTGACTGCAATCTCGTATCCCTTCTGCTTCTGCATAACTTCTTCGTGGATGGCATGGATAATCGAACCGACCTCTTGCTGCACATGCGGGAATTTACGGAATATATAATTCAATTCCTCGAGCGGACTAAGTACCTCCATGAAGTGCCTGGTATAGTGCATCATGGCGGGATCGAAGTAAGGCTCCAGATCAATATGAAGTACAATGTAAGCAACATCCTGCCCGGCAGGCGTAAGGCCCCGGTGCAGCTGGGAAGAACCAACGACCATGACATCCCCCGGGTTCAACCGGTACACCTGTGTTGGCGTATGCATTTCATGAACGCCTTCGACGACGAGGACGAATTCGACTTCCTTATGATAATGCCACAGTGCCGGACCTATATGCTCATCACCTGTATGCGTAAATTTCCATACTTTCATACATAATTGCGGGTTCTGATAGTGAATCGGTTCTTGGATAATTTGCACAGTGTTAACCTCGCTATATTTTTCCAGAATAAAAATGGATACAAATCGGTTAAATAACAGCATATACGTGCTTCTTCCCTGAATGTATCATTTTTCTATACGGAAGTATATATCCAATTGGAGGGGAAGTAGCGATGAAAGTAGCTGTATTAGGTTGCGGTGGATTAGGACGGATACATGCCAGCATATATGCAAACATGCGCGATGTGGAATTGACAGGCGTCTGTGATATCGTGCAAGATCTGGCCGACGATGCAGCCCGTATGACAGGGTCTGTAGCTTACGGATCATTTGAGGATATGCTGGAGCAAGCTGAATTTGATGTGATCAGCATTGCGCTTCCTAGCAATTTGCATAAAGAATATACGATTCGTGCGGCTAAGGCGGGTAAGCATGTGATCAGCGAGAAGCCGATCGCGCTTCGTCTTGAGGATGCGGAAGACATGATTCAGTGCTGCGAAGAGAACGGCGTTCGCCTGTTCGTCGGACATGTCGTCCGGTTCTTCCCAGACTATGTCAACATGAAACAAGCGATGGACGAGGGGAAATTAGGTCGAGCTGGCGTCGCGCATGCCAGCCGCATCGGCGGTCATCCCGGGGCGACCAAAGCGTGGTATAACGAGCTGGATCAGAGCGGCGGCGTGATCGTCGATTTGATGATCCATGATCTGGATTTCCTTCGTTGGTCGCTTGGTGAAGTCACAACCGTGTATGCGCTTAACCGTAGAGGAGACCTGATGGACTATGCCCTCGTTACACTGCAATTCGAGAGCGGAGCCGTGGCCAATGTGGAAGGGAACTGGGGCTTCCCGGGGCCATTCCAGACGAAGGCGGAAATCGCTGGCAGCGAAGGCATCGTGCAGGCGAACAGCTTGAAGAGCAGCTCGCTGCAGATTCATAAAGCACCTTCGGCATCTGAAGCCAGTGCATTTGTGACGGTGCCGGAGAGTCCGGGCTTCCATAGTCCGTATGAGCTGGAACTGGTTCACTTCATCGATTGTATCCGTACGGGCTCGGAACCGATCGTGACGGCAAGAGATGCTTATAAAGCCTTGGAATTGGCACTCGCTGCACGCGAGAGCGCAGAGACAGGTCAAGTGGTTCGTCTACCCTTGGTACAACGATAAGGAGGAATGAAACATGAAGAAACTGAAAATCGGGATGATTAGTTTTGCGCATGGTCATGCATTCTCATATTTCAATTCGCTGCATGCGCTGCCTGAAGTGGAAGTGGCAGGTATTGCAGATCCGGTACCAAGCCGCGTAGAGCGTCTAGTGCAAGCGCATCAATTGCCTTACTACGAAGATTACCGGCAGCTGCTGGATACGGATATTGATGCGGTCGTGATTTGTTCGGAGAATGTGTACCATGCTGAGATGACGATCGCTGCGGCCGAACGCGGCAAGCATGTTCTCTGCGAGAAACCGCTCGGGATTACGAAGGAGAGCATGGAAGCGATGATCACAGCTTGCCGCGACAATGGCGTGCAGCTGATGACAGCTTTTCCCTGCCGTTACTTGGCAGCCGTTGTCCAAGCGAAACGCGCGGTTGAACGCGGCGAGATCGGCGATGTGATCGCGGTGAAAGGAACGAATCGAGGAAGCTTCCCTGGCGGCTGGTTCGTTGATCCGGCGCTATCGGGCGGTGGAGCCCTGCTCGACCATACGGTTCATGTGATGGACCTCATGAATTGGATCATCGGCAGCGAGGTGAAGGAAGTGTATGCTTACGCGGCGCCGTTGTTCCATGAGAACATCGAGGTCGAGGATGCCGGCATGATCCATGTGAAATTCGAGAACGGCGTTTTTGGCGTGTTGGATACGAGCTGGTCGAGGAATGCGACTTTCCCGACATGGGGCGATGTGACGATGGAGATCATCGGTACCAAAGGCGTCATCTCCGTCGATGGATTCGCACAGAAGAACGAGCTGTTCAGCAATGTTAACGGGAAAGGTACGTGGGAATTCTGGGGCGACAATATGGACGCCTATCTCATCCAGGATTTCGTCGATGCGCTAATCCACGATAAACCTGTACCGATCTCCGGCGAAGACGGCCTCCGCTCCGCGCATGTCGCGCTCGCGGGTTATGAATCGCTGCAGCAAGGCCAACCGGTACAATTATAATTTCGTACAGAAACAAAGGTACAATCTCATGAAAAAGAAGAGATTGTACCTTTTTATTGTGTAGTGTGAAATCGAAAAAAAGAACCTGAGCGTTTGATCAGGTTCTTTGATATTGCATATAAACAGATACGATGATATAATCGGAATACGTCTGACTTGAGTTATGTAGACACAAATATCTTATCTTACATCTTAAGTGTACCATGCCGGTAAACTCTTGTCAAATGTTTTTTCTCAATTTATTGGTTAGGAGAGATGTGGAATGGGTTCTCTAGTTCTCGGTTTTCAGGAAATGGATCAAGCGCAGCTTTTGCTCGTTGGCGGAAAAGGTTTGAATTTAGGGGAATTATCCAAGATTGAAGGCATCCAAGTACCCGAAGGATTTTGTGTGACAACCGCTGGATATCAACAAGCCATCGAACAAAACGAAACGTATCATGCTTTGCTCAATCGACTAACCATGCTAAAAGCAGAAGATCGAGATCAAATTGGTGAAATCAGCGGGAAGATTCGTCAGATCCTTATGGAGACCGAAATTCCTTCCGATGTTGTCAAAGCCGTTACTCATTATCTCTCCCAGTATGGCGAGGATCACGCTTATGCAGTGCGCTCTAGTGCGACAGCTGAAGATTTACCCCATGCCTCTTTTGCAGGTCAACAAGATACCTATTTAAATATCATCGGCCAAGAAGCCATTCTGCAGCATATTAGCAAATGTTGGGCTTCCCTCTTTACGGATCGTGCGGTCATCTACCGTATGCAGAATGGATTTGATCACCGCCAAGTATATTTGTCCGTTATCGTTCAACGGATGGTGTTCCCGCAGGCTTCGGGGATCATGTTCACCGCCGATCCTATGACCTCGAACCGGAAGGTACTCTCCATCGATGCCAGTTATGGACTTGGAGAAGCACTGGTCTCTGGCTTGGTATCGGCCGATCATTATAAAGTTCAGAATGAGGAAATCGTCGATAAGCGGATCGCAACCAAAAAACTAGCCATCTATGGACGGACCGAAGGCGGAACGGGAACAAAGCAGCTCGATCCGGATCAGCAGCAGAGTCAAACCCTTACGGAACAACAAATTTTACAACTGGCACACATCGGAAGACGAATCGAAGCTTATTTTGGTTGCCCGCAAGATATTGAATGGTGTCTGGACCAGGATACTTTTTACATTGTTCAGAGCCGGCCGATCACGACGTTATACCCGATCCCTGAAGCGAATGATCAAGAAAATCACGTATACGTATCCGTCGGTCATCAACAAATGATGACGGACCCGATGAGACCGCTGGGACTGTCTTTTTTCCTATTAACGACTCCAGCGCCTATGCGTAAAGCTGGCGGCAGGTTGTTTGTTGATGTTACACCTCAACTGGCTTCACCTATCAGTAGAAACAATTTATTAAATGCTATGGGGCAACACGATCCGCTTATGAAAGACGCACTTATGAACATCATTGGGCGTGGAGATTATATAAAATCAGTGCCAAATGATAATAAAGCACCGAGTCCCACTAGAGGCAATACAGATATGTTGGCACAATTCGAAAACAATCCATCCATCGTTTCTGATTTGATTAAGCGTAGTCAGACATCGATCGAGGCGTTGAAGCAAACCATCCAAACAAAATCCGGAACGGATTTATTTGATTTTATTCTAGAAGATATCCAGCAATTAAAGAAGATCTTATTTGATCCGCAAAGTTCGGCCGTGTTTATGGCTGCTATGAATGCTTCAACATGGATCAATGAAAAAATGAACGAGTGGTTAGGTGAAAAAAACGCAGCAGATACGCTCTCTCAATCTGTACCAAACAATATTACTTCGGAAATGGGGCTGGCGCTTCTGGATGTCGCAGATGTGATTCGACCTTACCCGGAAGTCATAGATTATTTGCAACACGTCAAAGAAGATATCTTCTGGGATGAACTGGTACAGTTGGATGGGGGACAGAAGGCCAAAGACGCGATCTTAGCGTATCTAGATAAATACGGAATGCGATGTGCCGGAGAAATCGATTTGACTAGAACGCGTTGGAGTGAACATCCAATTACACTTGTCCCGTTGATTCTTGGTAACATCAAAAACTTTGAGCCTCAGGCTAGCCATCGAAAATTTGAGCAAGGGCGGAAGGAAGCTTGGAACAAAGAACAAGAATTATTGGATCGATTGAAGCAATTGCCGGATGGGGAGCAAAAAGCTAAAGAAACAAAACGAATGATCGACCTCGTCCGGAATTTCATCGGGTATCGAGAATATCCCAAATACGGCATGGTGAATCGCTACTTCGTCTATAAGCAGGCATTACTGAAAGAAGCCGAACAACTTGTAGAAGCGGGTGTGATTCATGAAAAAGAAGATATATTCTATCTCACGTTTGAAGAACTTCATGAAGTCGTACGCACACATCAACTGGATTTCCGGATTATCAGCAAACGAAAAGACGACTACAAATGGTATGAAAAATTAACGCCGCCACGTGTTATCACATCTGATGGCGAAATCAGCGCAGGGGAGTACAAACGTGAAAATCTCCCCGCTGACGCGATCGTCGGTCTGCCTGTGTCCTCCGGCGTAATCGAGGGCCGAGCACGTGTCATCTTAAACATGGAAGATGCTGATCTCGAAGATGGCGATATATTAGTCACAGCCTTTACGGACCCTAGCTGGACGCCTCTGTTCGTATCTATCAAAGGCCTGGTCACCGAAGTGGGTGGATTGATGACCCATGGAGCCGTTATCGCGCGCGAATATGGGTTACCAGCCGTTGTTGGTGTGGAGAATGCGACCAAACGGATTCAAGATGGGCAACGCATTCGCGTGCATGGAACGGATGGATATATCGAAATATTGTCATAGCTGATGAGCAGGATTATAACTTATAGCAAAAAGGGACGCATGTATGCGTCCCTTTCGTGCTGAATATCCGAATGTGGTCATGCACGTTTTTAACCCAGATATACTCGATGTTGTATATAATAATTATCAAGTTGTTGTCGAAGTTATCCTGTAAATGGAAGGAAGATTGCGTTTGGTTTTTAAGTCACATGAAGAAAAGCTAATCAATGAATGTTTTGAAAGATTAGGGATCAAGGAGAAATCGGTTCCTATACTCAAAATGGTACACGGAGGAAGCGGTGCCATGGTTGCAGAACTTTTTCTCCAGGATAGAAAAATGATTTTGAAATATACTTCGTCGGACGCTGGAGTAGAATTGTATAGAAATGCCCAGCGGGAGAGAAGGTTTTACAAGTACGGGGCATCACAGATCAATATTCAATCTCCAACTGTTGTTGCAGAATTCGAGGACTCATCTTTTGGGATTGGTCTGCTAATGCGCTCATATCAACAAACACCGCATCCAAGTGAGTGGGGACATCATTTAATAATCCAATCATTGACTCAAATATCTAAATTGCATGCTATGTTTTGGGGAAAAGATCAAGAAATTTATCGAATCACAGGGGAAGCAACATTTCAACCAAAGTTTGAATATCAACAAGATGAAGTGGCGAAGTCAATTGAAGCATGGGGGCATGTTTACTCTATAAAAAATCTAGACGAATTCGCAATTACATGTAAGGATAACATCATGCAACTGATGAGAAATTTGGAGCTGCTCGAAAGCTTCCAGGCGGGGCACCCTAGTACATTAATACATGGCGACTTTCATATGGAAAACTGTTTATTGGATGAGAAAAAAGAGGTTATGATCGTCGATTGGCAGTCACCTAAAGCAGGGGCTGGGGCTGAGGATGTTGGAAACTTCTTAGCGAGAGCGGAATTATACGGCAATCCCCTTTCAGCTAACGAATACATTACTTTATATAAACAATTATTGAAGAATCAATTACATGTTTCTGTTCCTTTAGATGAAATCGACCAGATTTGTCATGCGAAGAGATTGCTTCTACATTTGTTCTGGTCACCTAGATATGTCTTGTATTATCCAGATCATGTATTTATCCGAGTTTTAGAGGCGATCCAAGAGTCGTCTCTGGCGTTAGGAATCCATATGGGGAGTGGAAGCTCTAAATAGAGAACATGTTCGGTCCCGGACCAATGGATTGTTCAAAAAACTATTTTTGGATCGTTCCTTACAGTCAAATCATTGATAGACTTAGAAAAAGTTGAAAAGGAGCTCCTTATATGCACATCCATTTTGTTATTCATGAAGTTTTCGAAGGACCCGGGGCTTTTCTTACATGGGCTGAAGCCAAAGGACATCGCGTTAGTTATTCAAGGGTCTATCAAGGTGAGCAGCTTCCTCGTTCGATTGAGGAAATTGATTTATTAATTGTCATGGGTGGGCCGCAATCCCCAAGCACAACCATTGAAATGTGTCCACACTTTAATGCAGCTTTGGAAATGGCCCTAATTCAGGAGTGTGTGGAATCCGATAAGGCTGTATTAGGCGTTTGTTTGGGCGCTCAACTCATCGGGGAGGCGCTGGGGGCGAGATGTGAGCATAATCTTGAAAAAGAGATAGGTTGTTTTCCGATCACATTGACAGAGGAAGGAAATAAAATAGAGTTCTTTTCTCATTTTGGTGATACCTGTGTCGTAGGACATTGGCATAACGATATGCCGGGGTTAACAGCACGAAGCCAAGTGGTTGCCTACAGCGAAGGTTGTCCAAGGCAAATCGTAAGATACCAAGAATTTGTGTATGGGTTTCAATGTCACATGGAGTTCACTTCTGAGCTGATCGAGCTGTTGATTGCACATTCGGAAGAAGAGTTGGCCGGAGACCAGGACAAACGTTTTGTTCAGCGACCAGAAGAATTACGGAACAACGATTACACCGCAATGAATAATCTTTTGTTTTCCTTTTTGGATAAATTTGTTGATAGTTACTTGAAGAAATAGCTTAGAACATGGGGTAGAGCAGAATAGATTAAAAGCCGCGTCGTTGCGGCTTTTTTTGCTATAACGATTGCTTTTGCAGGGTAACCTGGTTAAATCCCTTCACGATTAGCCATACCGCCAAAACCAATTGTTGCAAGGCGATCGGAATGTTCAACACCATGTAAGTGGTATCTAGACCAATGACGCGAATCATAAATAATAAGCTTGCCACTATGGACATTGCAGATCCAATAAGTCCCAAAGCGGACAACCAACGTGGAACTAGTCTAGTTTGGTAAAATAGGCAGTTAAACAATAACATAGCGAGTACGAAGGTCAGTGTCGTTGCCACATGGTTCACCAAATCGCGTCCTTCCCGCAACAATCCACCCAGGGTCTGAAAATACGATTCATTCAGAGATCCGGCTTTTGCAAATTCATGACTTAATGTCAATAGTAACAGAAGTATGATGACACCCATAATAATGAACACGCCCGCCATGATGCCGAAAGCAACAGATCCAAGAGCTGCACCTTTATGATGCTTACTTAATGTCGAATACATCGAAATAGGAATACCAACATAGGCAGCGACCATCAACAACTGGAAAAATGCGCCTAGCATCACCTGATTTTCATTCGTAGCAGCCTTAACGAGATAGTCTGCTCCATCTATCACAGGGACAACACTAAATATCCCTGTAACCAACCCAACTAGTAATAACACCCCAGTCATTACTGCAGACCTTCTACTTGAATTTGTACGCTTCCTCAACATTATGAACCTCCTTAGATTACCTATCTTTGGCGGATGTTTGCGGGACGTGCGAATGATATGATCACAGTAGTAGTGATGATGACCTTGTCTCTTTTATGACCGGTATCGGCATGGTGTGCGTTGGAACATATTGTAAACTTTACTTCTTGTCCTGTGCAAGCTAGACCAAGCCCACGAACATATTTCTCTGCTACTCCTCAAATGATAAATTCATAGGCTCGTCTAGAAGTTCACACATAAAATCAATATTCGTCGTAGGCACCTTGGTATCCACTTCCTCGAATTGAAGCCCATCAATCCAGACCTGCCCGCTTCCGGACAGCAGCACCCCAAAAGCAATCACGGCACTGTTCTCCGGCACATCCAGCACGATGCTGTAATGGTTCCACCCCGTATCTCCAATAATGGGGCGGTCGCTCATGTTATCGAATTGCAGAATATCATGTAGCGCATCGTCGATTCGCATCCAGAACCCGCAAAATCCGCTCACGGCCTTTGTTTTGATAAACCCTGAGAGTTTTAATCGTTTGCCCATATATTTGTCCGCTTTGAATTGCTGCATCATCGTTGCAAATTCGCCTTCCGTCTGGACCACGGTAACCGACTTTAAATATCCGGACGCCTTCCCTTGATGGAAAGTTTCCCGGTCAATTCCCATCTGATAATTGAAGGGGTGAGTCCCGCTTAACTGCCACCCTTTTAATAATTGTTCATTTTTCATTTTCATTACCTCCCTTTGCATTGTTAATTTGCCCATGATTTTGCGATACTGCCCTGGCGGTAGTTGATAGTATTTCTTAAACGAACGGGTGAAGGATTCTTGGCTTTCAAAGTGATAATAGATGGCAATATCTATAATCTTCTCATCCGTGTACAGTAACATGTTGGACGAATCTGCAATTCTCCGAAATCGGATATATTCCGATACGGTCACGCCAACCTCTTGCTGAAAAACCCGATGGTAATGAAACTTTGAAAACCCTGCAAACTTAGCCATGCGCTCTAGCGACAGTTCTTCGTGCAAATGTGTTTCGATAAAGGCAATAGACTCTTGGATGATCGGACTGTAGCTCAATGGATAACCCCCTTAGGAATAAAATAACAGAAGGGAACCGCTGCTTATTTGATATATATTGCTTTTTTTCCTGCTTTGATAAAACACACGGTAATCAACATCATCAATAATATTGGGTTCGCATGAAGATAGCAATAATGATCAAAAAGGTAGGGTGCAATTTATGTATTCTTGAAAAAGAACGTAAATTACTTTTTGGTGAGGAGTTAGATTCAATGAGATGGAACACAAATACCTTTGGTTTGCGTCGCTTTTTGTGCATGCCGCTTACGTTGATCATGCTTAGTGCCTCGATGACATCTGCTGTTATTCCGATAAAGACTGCATATGGGGAAGCAGCGGAGGGAACTTCGTCCCAGCCCAAGAATGGTGCATTAGGACAAGGACCGGAAGCCAAAACAGCAAGATCGTATCAGACCGCTGTATCGGATTGGAAGCGTTGGGTCGCAGATCATGCTTATGCCTTACATACGATCCAACCGGAATCATGGTCTGCGAACGGAGGATCCATTGCGCAGGACAAATTTAGCGATCTCGACATGCTGATCCCCTTGCTCGCTGACAAGCGAATTGTATATTTAGGAGAAAATTCACATGGCGTGGCCGAATTTAACCTCGTCAAAACGCGCCTCATTCAATATTTGCACCAAACGCTAGGATATAACATGGTTGCCTTTGAGAGTGGTTTGGGTGATGCTGCCCTTGCACAAGGACAGATAAAGAAAATGGCGACCCAGGAGACGATGAGGCGTTCCATATTTGGGGTATGGTGGACGGAAGAGACAAAGCCGCTGTTCGAGTACATGAAGGAGACGCATAAGAGCGAATCGCCTTTGCGACTGGCGGGCTTCGATATTCAGGTGCAATCCCCGCTATTTCAAGATGCGAAATGGATTCCAAGCAAAGGGCTGAAGGATAGAGCGCTGCAAGCGGAGCAAGATGTTCGTAAGTGGAGAATGAGCAAGGATCTCAGCGGATTCCGCAAGGTCAAGCCAGAGCTGATTAAGGTGTATGAGGAGCTATTACAGGTCGTGACGAAGAATGAAAATGCATTGAAGATGGACTATCCCGATGAGCCGCATATCGTTAAATTGATGAAGCGAGCGCTAGAGGATCGCATCAGGGTTATTCAAGAGTATAATGAGCTCTGCATCCAATCCAATATATTAACAGAACAAGGGGACTACAGTGGCACTCAGCCCATGATGGAATGGCGCGATCGTGCTTTGGCAAGCAATCTGGCATGGCTGGCGACAAAAGTTTATCCGGAAGAGAGAATCATCGTGTGGGGACATAATGGACATATCAGTAAAGCACAGTCTCTGATTTCTAATATGCCGAAGAGTATGGGAGAACTTATGCCGGAAGAACTGAAGCGGGAGAGTTACGTGATGGGGCTATTTACGGGACAAGGCCAATTCGCTGAGAATACGAGAGAACCGGTTCAACTCGATCCGATGATCCCGGGATCTATGGAAGATATTTTGACGGCAGCCGGACAGCCATATACTTTCATGGATTTACGCTATCGGGAAAATGAACGGGGAAATTCGTGGATGTTCGAACGGATGATAGCCTCTTATCAGGTGATGATGCCGATGCCACTGGAGTTAAGACGGCATTTCGACGGCGTTTTGCTGATCAAACAAGTGAAGATGCCGACCTATTTGCCGCATAAAAAGTGATCAAACAAATCGGCTTATCCGAAGTGGAGCATGCGTTGAACGGAACGAGGAGCAGCTTGCCTGTGGCAGCCGCTCCTCGTTTTTTCTGACTACTCTTCTGGATTGAGATGGGCGGACAAATATTTCACGATGCCATCTTCCGCATCCTGACTATATTCCCATACCATAGCACCGCCAAGATCCTTCTCCTTGATGTATTTGACTTTTGCCTCCAAGGCTTCCGGGTCTTCATAACTAATATACATGTCACCATTGTACAAATAAGCCGCTTTGGCTTGCTCGTCATAGTAACGCTTAAAACCATTTTGATTCAAATACTTCTTCACGATCGTCTTATAACTCAAATCTACCTTCTCGATATCTACAGGCTGGCCCGAAGTAAAGGCCCCGTTGGCATTTCCTTTGACACCCTTCCAACCATAGGAATAGGCAGGGATACCAAGCAGTAATTTGCTGCTGTCAATCTGATGTGCAAGATACTGGTTGATGACGCTGTCTATACTTATCTTTGACCTCTTGTGTTGGTCGGAATACAGGTTTGAATTGTACCCCGTTGTATTGGACCATCTGCCCGTCATATCATAGGTCATTACATTAATGTAATCCACATATTTTTCTACTTCTTTTACCTCTACCTTTTTGAAATACCAATCTTGAGTGCCTGAGGCAAATGTCAATAAATACGATTTGTTTTTGTGCGGGAGACGATTCAATTTTTCTCTTAATTCTCTCATGAGGCTAGTAAAGTTCTGGGTATCTATCGCTCGCGCTTTTTGCGTCCCCCATGCGTCGAAGGCAGGGTATTCCCAATCAATATCAACCCCGTCCAAGTCCAGCTCCTTCACCATCTGGATGATATTTTCTGTGAATTGATACCGATTGCCATCCATTGTCGCGTCAGAGAATCCATCCACGCCATATCCGCCGACGGCCAGCACCATTTTGGTTCCTTTGTTGTTTTCCTTTAGTGTCTTAATGTTCTCAAGGATTTGTTGATTGGTGCCGGCATCTTTGTGGAAATACAAGTTGGTCCCGTCAATTTTCGCAAAGGCGATGAAGGCGATATCCACCTTTTTTTTCGTTAGATCGATGTCTTTCGGGTCACGCCAAGCTTCAATGTATACTGAGGTGATTTTACGCTCTTCCGCATGTACGATCTGAAAATAATAAATTCCCATCCCAATGAGTAGAAGGGCGATAAATGCTTTGGAGTAAATACTAATTTTCATGGCCCATTACCCTCTTCCGCCAAATAATACATGCGTAACCCAGCGATTTAAGTTCAATACCTTTACCGCGATATAACTTATAGCGAAAATCGTAACGATGTTGAAGAGCAGATTAAGGAGCGACTCAAATAGCGTTGCATCAAAATCGATGCGTTGCGAGATCGAGAGTCCTACAAGCAGATGGATCAAGTATATGCTAAAGCTTGCTTTGGAGATGGAGCTAATGATTTTCTTAATTTTATAGTTGGTTTTTTCGTGGAGTGACGTTTCTTGTTCCTTGAAATAAATAAACATCGCCATGGCCATGAAGAAGGTCGTGATGGAATAGTTGCCGTAGAACATCTCGTCCAATATCCCGCTATGTATCGAAGCGAAGTACGTCAAGATCGGTGTAAGGAAGAACGAGATAACGCCTAGATTAAATAATATATTTTTCCATTGGCTAGGCAGTTCATAATTGTATACATAATACCCAAGGATAAAGTACCCGAGAAAGCCCATAAACATCGGGATATTCATAATGGAAATATCGATATAGTGATTGGTCCAGCGGAAGATGACATCGGAGATAAAACGGTAGATGACACTAACGATAAACCACAGGAGGAGATAATACCGAATATCCTTCTCGGTGCAGCTCTTAACCAACTTCGTGATCAGGGGAACTGTCGAATAGATGGCGATGATGGCATAGAGGAACCATAAATGCACATAATTGCGATCAACCAGCAGTCTATAACCGAAATCGAGCAAAAAATCACCCACGCCCATATTGCTTTTTAAGATGTAATACTGGTTGTACCAGCCATAAATCAAGGACCAGCTCAGCAGCGGGATGAGCAAGGGCAAGACCCTTTTTATATAAAAATCCTTGTAAGACTTGATCTCTATACGCAGCATCATCGCGCCGCTAATCATGAAGAATACGGGAACTGCGAAGCGGGATATGGAATTGAATATGTTGCTGACCCACCAGGAGGTTGTGTTAAAATCATTCGTCCGTGTGAGCAGGTCTGCTGTAATATGAAGTATGATGACGGCAAGGATGGATAAAATGCGTAGCAAATCAATATATACGATCCGATTATTCTTAAAAACACTGTTCATAATGGCCTCCTGAGCAGATTATTGAGAACGAGCTGTCATATTCCGACTGATGGCAGCGACGCCTTTACGTTCAACGAATCCCCAGCCTTCATCGTTGTCAAAATATTTCAACGTACCGACAATATTGATATACAACAGCAGGTTGCGGTATGTTAAGAGTTCGAGCTGACTGAACAAGAACATTTTCACGTAATCTTTCAATGAATAATGGCTATGGAATTTGTTGCATAGGTATAGAGCGATGACGATCTGAACGGCATTAATACCCAAGGTTACAGCAAGCAGGGTGAATGCCCTAAGTAAGTTATCTCCGATAAACAGGGCGTGAACGACATAAAAAATTGTTGTAAACGCGGTAAGGGTTCCTAAGATAAAACCGTCGATTGCAAAAAATAAACTGACGCCGATACTGAATTTCTGCGATAATTTGGACCAATAGATCAAGATGCAATCTACAAAAGCCTTCTGCCAGCGAATACGCTGCTTGTAAAAATTCCGGATATTTTCGGGGCATTCCGTATAGCATACCGCTTCCGGGGCATAGACCAGCTTTTTTTTCAATTGGTTCGCCTTGATGTATTGATGGATTTTGAGCGTGATGTCGATATCTTCTCCGACCGTACTCCGGAACCCGTTCACTTGAACGAGAATGTCCTTGTAAAATGCGCCAAAGGCACCGGATATCACCACGATCGAATTGAAGAAGGACTGCGTCAGCTTACGGACATAAAAGCTATGGATATAGCTAATGATCTGACTTTTAACTAATCCTTTGCCTTTGAATTTCTCAATAATGATGCCATCCTGCTTCTCTGCGCCTTGAACAATCTTCACGGTACCTCCCAGCGCGATCACCTCAGGATCGTGAAAGTATTGATTCACGTACTTCATTGAATGCATCTCAAGCATGCTATCGGCATCGAGCGTCACGACAATTTCTCCCCGTGCGCAATCTATGCCCGCATTCAGCGAATCGGCTTTGCCGCCGTTCAGCTTATCAATGACATAGATATGGGGGTAATTCTGTGACCGATATATTCCCTTAATCGCGTTGTATGTCAGTTGGTTATCTGCTGTTCGTTGATCAAGATGCAAGTCTAATAACGAATCCAGTCTGGCGAAGGTGCTGTCCTTCGAACCGTCGTTGATGATCAGAATTTCGAGGTTTTCGTAAAGGAGGCCTTGCATGGCATCAATACAATTCCCAATCGTTAGCTCTTCGTTGTACGCAGGGACGAGAACTGAGATGGATTTCTCGGTCAAATCTGCTTTAAGCTCTTGTACTTTGCTGAATAATAGGGGGATGACCGTATACAAAAGCTGAAACCCAAGGAAAACCATGGTGGAGACAAATAAAAAATAGTACAAGCTGCTCACTCCTTTACATTATCTTCATTTATACCTACTTTTCTTATTGCTATAGTCCATCGATGTTACATACCAAATTACCCTAATCTGTATATTTATGTAAAACATAACTAAAAAGGAAGTAACCGTATACAATGCCACTTATCTGACGAATCCTCTCATTTCATGTCATATTCTCGCTTTCAGAAAAACTTCCAAAATATTGATTGTTTTTCAGATTTTATTCAAAGGTTTGTAACAAAATAATCGTTCAATCATTCATAGCTTCTAGTTAACTGGAAGTCTTTATTATTTAATAATTTTTAATATAATGGGAACAAATTCCTCTGGTATAATGATCATCAAGAAGACATGGATAACAGGTGAAAAGAATGAGCTAAAAGGAGAGAAAAGCATGGAACTCGTCAAAAGCCCAATTGATAATGTTGTGGAAAGCGCATTTGTTCATGTATCCGATCTTCGCCGTTCTGCCGAGTGGTATAGCATGGTGATGGGACTACCCTTATTGGAAGAACGATTAAACGGAGGTAATGTGTATTGGTTCATGCTTCATGGGGGAACCGGAATCATCTTGGATGACAACAGAAGCAACGAGCCGGATTCGCCGCATGTAAGATTCATGTACAAGACCTCCGACATCGAGGAATCGTACCGTTTCTTGGATAATCAAGGTGTACAACCGATATATCCGATAGAGCGGCCGCATTCAGGATTAGCCTTTTTAAGGTTTAACGATCCGGACGGCAACTCGATCATGGTTACGCAATCTGATTATGTCTCTGAGGTCATCGAACGATTGGATGACACGCCTAGTCCCATCTTGAACGAAATCGGTGGAATTTTTTTAAATATAACAAACATGAATCGAGCGATTCGATTTCATAGTACAGTGCTCGGGCTTCCTTACCAAGAAGGCGAATCGGGGCATGAGGATTCTATTTATAACTTGAAGACGAAGAGCGGGGCCGGCGTGCTGCTGGATAACAACCGATTTAAGCAAGGAGATGACTACGAAACCCTCTTTATGCTGCTTACGCATGATGCTGATGCCGCCAAAGCCTATTTGGAATTGAATGGCGTATCGGTCTTTACCGACATCGAAAGGTATGGTGAGGCGTTGGCGTTCTTCACGGTCAAAGATCCAGATGGCAATATCATTATGATTTGCTCCAAAGAGTCGTAAAAAATAATGGGGTGTATGTGTTGAAGGAATCTGTTATAGCGTTTTACGATGACCTTGCCGATGATTACCATCTCATTTTTCATGATTGGAATAGGGCGATTTCAAATCAAGGAGAAGTATTAAGCAGATTAATCCGTTCAAAACTAGCGGATCCGCACAAGGAAGTGACACTTTTGGATTGTTCCTGCGGCATAGGTACACAGGCAATCGGATTAGCAAACAACGGATTTCGGGTAACGGCTACGGATATTAGTCCAGCTGCAGTAGATCGTGCCAAAAAAGAGGCCGAAGCTTTCGGTGTAGCAATCCATTTTGGCGTTGCTGATTTTCGCTCATTGGAAAAGGATATTTCAGGAGAATTTGACGTCGTACTTTCAGCGGATAATGCTATCCCACACCTTTTGACGGATGAGGATCTATATTTAGCTGCTCGCAATTTGTATTCAAAAATGAACAACGAAGGTGTCCTTCTCCTCACGATGAGGAATTACGATGAACTGGTAAAAGATAAACAGAGCGGCACCGTTCCGAGCGTTTTCAATGAGGGTAGGCGAATTGTTTTTCAAGTATGGGATTGGGCGGAAGATTTCGTTACCTATACAACAAATCATTTTATGATGCAGGAGATAAATGGGGAATGGATCACAAAGCATGTCAAAACTAAATATAGAGCGTTAATGCGGGACGAATTAAGCCAGGTGTTAAGCGCGGTTGGATTCGTTGATATCGAGTGGCATATGCCGCCAGAATCAGGTTATTATCAGCCGATCGTGACTGCCAGAAAAAAACGCTGATGTTCAGCTATACACTCCCAATGCTTTAGCTCTATAAACCCAGTCCATAACGGGCTGGGTTTTGTCATGTTCGAAAGATGGGTAAGCTGATGAGAACGGCCCTAGGAATAAACTGGGAAATTACGCAAAGTTGTTGTAGAAGCCGTTAACGTGACATTGAGGAGGTATCTATCTATGGCAGCTTCTACGCCAAATATCGCGATCACAGGGATTGGCACAGCATTGCCCCCTTATCGTATGGATCAAGCAGATACGGCAAGGCGGATCGTCGATGCGCTGAGCCATAACCCCGATTCGGCCCGCTGGGCTAGAAGAATATTCAAACAATGCGGCGTCGAGACGCGCTACACCTGCGAACCGGATCTGCTGAACGAAGCTTCGGCATGCCGTTATCTGCCGAGAGAGGATCGCACGGATGTGCCTTCCACGGCAGAACGGATGGCGGTCTATAAGAACGCATCCGTACCCCTCGCCATATCTGCTGCAAGACAGGCGCTAACGGATGCGAAGATGGAGGCCGATCGGATCACACATCTAATCACTGTGAGCTGCACCGGACAATTCCTCCCGGGCATGGATGCGGCGCTGGTTCGCGAGCTCGGGCTTGCTCCTTCGGTGATGCGAATCCCCCTTACCTTCATCGGATGCGCTGCTGGGATGAAGGCGATTCTCCTATCCAAGCAACTCGTAACCGGGTACTCGAAGGCGAACGTCTTAGTCGTATGCGTGGAATTGTGCACGCTTCATATACAGCCTTCTGGGGATCGGGACGCGCTGTTCGGCGCTTCCTTCTTCGGCGATGGCGCGTCAGCTTGCGTCGTGGGTGTGGCAGGACCGCAGCATCAGCACGTCTATCAGCTTGGAGATGACCGCACGGTTCTATTGCCGGGGGGCGCCGAAGAGATGATCTGGGAGGTCGGGAATCACGGGTTCGACCTGTACCTCTCGCCGAATATCCCGAGATTGATCGGGGAGTATGTGCCTGCGGAGGTAGAGCGCCTGATCGGCGACGCGAAAACGGAATTGTGGGCCATCCATCCGGGAGGGAAAGGGATTATTGAAGTGCTCCAGGCAAGGTACGGTCTGTCGGACGCGCAAGTCTCGCCAAGTCTTAGCGTCCTGCGGGACGTCGGCAATGTCTCTTCTGCGACGATATTGTTCGTCTTGCAGAAGATGAGGGAACAGCTGTCCGATCAAGGAACAGCGCGTGCCTCCGGTCTAGCTCTCGCCTTCGGTCCCGGTCTGACGGCGGAGATGATTCAGATTACGTATGCTGCGTCTCCAGTTCCGACCGAACATCATGTGAAGGATGCGCAATATGTTTCTTAAGCTTCGGCGAAGAGCTTCGGCAGCGGAGCTCATGGACGATTTCTCTACCGGCGGAGAGGAGCTGCATGAAGCGCTGCGTGAGCTTCGCCTGCTGAACCAGCTGTTCGCCGCCGCCGCCCCGACGCTCTACGGTGTGAAGCGGCTGTGGCGGGCGGCGGGCAAGCCGAACCGGCTCAGGATCACGGATGTCGGAGCGGGTTCGGGCGACGTGAACCGGCACGTGCTGCAATGGGCATCGCTGCAAGGCGTCGATCTGACGATTACGCTCGTCGACATCACGGAAGAGGCATGCGCCGAAGCGCGCCATTACTTTCGAGATGAGCCGCGTGTTCAGGTGATGCGAGGCGATTTGTTCACGCTGCCGGAAGGGAGCGCGGACATCGTCACAGGAACGCAGCTGCTGCATCATTTCGCGGAGGAAGAGCTGCCGCATGTGATCGCCAGCATGCTGCGCGGAGCGCGGCTCGGCGTGGTCGTGAACGATATCCATCGGCACTGGGTAGCCTACTCGGCCGTATGGCTTGCGACAAGGTTGATATCTTCCAATCGGTATATTCGGAACGACGGACCGCTGTCCGTTGCCAAAGGCTTCCGTTCGCAGGATTGGATGCGTCTCAAACAGGCAACGGGGATGATACAGATGAAGTATTCATGGAGACCATTATTCCGATACGCAGTCGTGATCGGCAAGCCGAATCTGATACTGCAGGGATGGAGCTGAAGCGGATGGAACGTATTGTGGATGCCGCCGTGCTTGGCGGAGGGATCGCGGGAAGCTGCATGGCTAAGGCGCTCTCGGATCGAGGATGGGAGACGGTGTTGATCGATCGTAAGACCTTTCCACGCCATAAAGTATGCGGGGAATTCTTGTCACCAGAATCGCGAAGTACGCTGCAGGCCTTCGGCTTAAACGACACGGTGGCGTCACTTCGGCCGCAGCGCATCGCGCGCGCTCGATTGATCTTCGAGCACGGCGGCGAGATCGAGCTGCCGATCCCTGGCGAGGCCTGGGGGCTCAGCCGGTATGCGATGGACGAAGCGCTTCATCTTGCCGCACAGCGGGCTGGTGCTCATCTGCATATGGCGACAACGGTAACACAAGTTGAGCTAAGTGGGACAGGGAAAGGCTACAGGGTCCGCATGAGGCAAGGATCCGAGGTAAGTCAAATCCATGCCCGCGCCGTCATCACGGCTTGGGGAGCGAATGGACGAGTTGCCCTCGGTGCGGAGCGTCCGAAGACATCGACGAATGATGCATACATCGGGGTGAAATCCCATTATACCGGGCTAACAATGGAGCCGGTCATAGAAATGTATTTTTTTCGCGGCGGCTATTTAGGACTATGTCCGATTGAGGATGGCAAAGTGAATGCAGCAGCGCTGCTTGATCGGAACGAGTTCGCTAAGGCAGGCAAGTCGGTGCTGTCCATTCTGGAGGCAGCCGCAGAGCGTAACCGGAAGCTGGAACAGCGCCTTGCCGCCGCCGTGCCCATCGCAGGAACGCAAGCGGCTATTGCGCCGGTGCATCTCCAGCGTAAGCCCGCTTCATGGGACATGCTCCCTCGCATCGGCGATGCCGCTGCCATGATCGCGCCGCTCTGCGGCGACGGGATGTCCATGGCGCTGCGATCCGCTGCGTTGTGCGCACCGCTCGCGGACGACTACCTGCGAGGGAATCTGTCCCTTTCGGATTGGGAGCGACAATTTACGGGATCGATCCACCGCGAGTTCGCAGGTCCCTTACGATGGGGGGGCTTCATGCAATGGCTCATTCGTAAGCCGGCCATTGCGCAGCTGCTGCCCGGCGCAGCAAGAATTGCACCCGTGTTAGCGAACGGGATAGTTCGCGCGACACGGCTTAAGCCCTACGAGTCATAAGAATTCTTTTCTATTCATTTAGCAACGATCAGGCGCCGATAATTCGGCGTCTGTTTGCGTTCTCGAGAAAGCTAAGGCGGGTTGGTATGATCCCCCTTGAGTAGACACGCCCAAAAACCTTCTGGTTATGATGCAGGTTGGAGTGATACTTGAAGGGGGTATTTTATTGTCGCTTGGCAATTGTCGGATCGTGTGTCCGTTCTATGCTAAGCAAAGTTACATTTTTTAGAGATATGATTAATTTTTGAAGAGTGCATTTTCCGAAAGATCAGTTGTTTTTTTATATTTTGTTGTTTCAGACGAATACATTTCGGCTTATGATGAGTGCGCAATACGAAATTCATATCCGGAAGTAACAGGTTAAATGACTAATTTTACAGCCACTTTGATTGGAGCGGGACAGAGAGGGACTGATGCTTGCTCATCCGAGTCTCTAGAGCAGGTATTTCATCTGGCCGAGTATACGAAAGAAATGAAAGGGATGGTAACGCATGCTTACAATGGATGGCCGGCAATTTTTATTTAACGGGAAGCCTATTCGAATCTTATCTGGAGCTTTGCATTATTATCGAATCGTGCCGGCATATTGGCAAGATCGACTTCTTAAATTAAAGGCTTGCGGGTTTAATACGGTGGAAACGTATGTGCCATGGAATTTGCATGAGCCGGAGGAAGGTCAATTTAACTTTGAAGGGATTGCAGATCTCGAACGATTTATTAAGATAGCGGGAGAACTTGGTCTTCATGTCATTGTACGACCGAGTCCGTACATTTGCGCAGAGTGGGAGTTCGGCGGGCTGCCGGCGTGGCTGCTGAAGGAAGACAGCATGCGGCTTCGCTGTTCTTATCAGCCTTTCTTGAACAAAATTGACGCTTATTATGACGTGCTACTGCCTAAGTTGGTTCCGCTTCTTAACACGAATGGTGGACCGATTATGGCAATGCAAATCGAAAATGAATATGGAAGTTATGGCAACGACAAGAACTATTTGAAGTATTTGAAGCAGGCGATGGTGGAGCGGGGAATTGATGTTCTACTGTTCACCTCTGATGGATACACGGACAGCAATTTGCAAGGCGGCACGCTCCTGCCGGAGGTTTTGGCTACCATCAACTTCGGATCTCGGCCGGATGAGGCGTTCGGTAAGCTGACGGAGTATCAACCGGACAAGCCGATCGTCTGTATGGAATTTTGGAACGGATGGTTTGACCATTGGGGCAAACCGCACCACGTTCGGGACAGCAAAGATGTTGCTGAGGTGCTGGACAATATGCTCGCCATGGGCGCATCGGTTAATTTTTATATGTTCCATGGGGGAACGAATTTTGGATTCTATAACGGCGCGAACGATTTAGGTAAATATGAACCGACAGTAACCAGCTACGATTATGACGTACTGTTGAATGAATCCGGTGATTTAACGGACAAATATTGGGCGGTTCAGAGCGTGCTCTCGAAATATACGGAAGTTGAAGATATCGTATTGCCGTCCCCGCGGCCGAAGAAACATTACGGCGAAGTTTCATTAACCGAGCATGCGTGCTTATTCGACTCGCTCGCTTCATTGTCGACGCCGATTCACAGCGTATGCCCTGAGCCGATGGAACGGCTTGGTCAGAATTATGGGTTTATTCTGTATACAACTTCGATCCCGGGGCCAATATCCCAGGCCAAACTAGCGATACAACAGGTACGGGATCGCGCACTTGTATTCCTTGACGGTGTGTATCAAGGCGTTATCGAACGCAATACGCATGATATTAGACCGGACGTAACGGACAACGATATTGTACTGGACATTCCGCAAGAGGGAGCGACCTTAAGTATTTTGATCGAAAATCAAGGCCGGATCAATTATGGCTACGGGATGAAAGATCCGAAAGGAATTACCGAAGGCGTCCGTCTGGGGACGCAGTTCCTCTATCATTGGACGATCCATACGCTTCCGCTCGATGACTTAGGTGCTCTGAAATATACGGATGTACAATCGCAGGAACGTTGTACTCCGACGTTTTATCGAGGAACGTTTCAAATTGATGAAGCAAGCGATACGTTTCTGAAGCTTTCCGGCTGGAAGAAAGGCGTCGCATATATCAATGGGTTTAATCTTGGACGCTACTGGGAAATCGGTCCCCAGCAAACGTTGTACGTACCGGCTCCGCTGCTTCGCGAAGGGGAAAATGAGCTGGTATTATTCGAACTGCATGGGACGGAGAATAGGGTCGCAACGCTTCAGGATCATGCCGAGTTGGGTTAAGTCTTGGCTGCAAGGATATGAATTGGATCGAAGGAGGAGCTAATGATGGAATATACGATTTTTGGCAAAACAGGGATGAGGGTATCCAAGCTTGGCTTAGGTGGGGCGCCGCTTGCAGGAGATTTCGGCAAGACGGATGCAGGCGAGGTGCAGCGAATGATTCACGAGGCGCTCGATGCCGGGATCAACTTCATCGACACGGCTCCGAAGTATGGGCTCGGAGAATCGGAGCGCCGAATCGGCAAGGCGCTTGTTGGACGCAGAGATCAGGTTGTGCTGACGACCAAAGCGATCCGGTCGGACTTGGTCTACGATTACAACAGTACGATTCAGTCGGTAGAAGACAGCTTACAACGGTTGCAGACGGACTGGATCGATCTTCTGCAAATTCACGACGTAGAGACGCAGCCTTATGATCTTGTCGTCAACGAGACCTTACCTGCGCTGGAGAAGCTTCGGCAGGATGGGAAGATCCGTTATATTGGCGTGAGTACGCGGGTTTTGCCATTGATGATGAGATATATGAAGACCGAACGCTTTGATGCGATTCAATTCTATGCACGCTATATGCTGGCTGATCATACGGCCAAAGATGAAATCTTGCCGCTTGCGAAGGAGATGGGGCTTGGCGTCATCAATGGCAGCGTGCTCGGCATGGGGATTCTGGCAGATTCTCCTGCTCCATTTCTGGAGCAGGAGATACTGGACAGAGCCAAAGAACGTCTGGAGAAGTTAAGCTTCCTTCGCAAAACGGAGCCGAAAGGATTAATTGAACCGGGCATGCGTTTCAGCTTAAGTCAACCGGATATCCATGTGACGCTGACGGGAGCGGATACCACCGCCGTCTTACGTACGAACCTGTCCTTCTGTGACGGACAAGGGCTAGATCCGGAAGATCAGCGCAAGGTGTATCAACTGTTTCGAGGGCAAGCGTTATTTTAGTTACAACGGATAAGTAACGCAATGGGAGGGAGAGTCACATGACTTCAACGCTAACGAATAGGAGCATCACGAGGATTGAAGCTACAGAGCGGATCGTTCCGCCGACATGGGCACTGCAGGAGCAGCTGCTTTTTGAAACGTTGAACAAGGCGGCCAAAGAGTTCGTCGAGCGGTACACGCATCCCGACGGGACGCTCATTTGGTTCGAGCATTGGCCAGGGATGGATGGATCAGATGATCCTTATGAAGGTTTTATGAATTTGGCGCTCTTGTACGTGCTCGGCGGAAGCAGCGAACTGCATGAAGCGTCTCGCAAAATATGGGAAGGCATTACTTGGCAGTGGACGGAATACGGGCAAATTCACCGCGAGTTCGATGCGTATTACGATTGGATGCATCATGGGGAAGGCTATTTGTATTTGTATTTTCTAGGGTTAGCGGGACCGTCGACGCTTAAGGACCGGCAGCGCGCCTTGAAATTTGCGTCGATGTATACGGGCGACGATCCGGAAGCGCCGAACTACGATCAGGAGCGCAAGCTTATCCGATCGCCATTGACAGGCAGCCGAGGTCCTAGGTTTGAGGTGTCTGCGGAAGATTGGAGCACACACCGGGGTATTCTGGACGATTATTTGGCACCTTACGAAGATATTCCTGGCGTCGATTTTACAAGCGGCAAATGCCCTTGGTCGAATGATGAGGTCTATCAGCAGCTCCTAGCCATGATGAATCAGCGGATGAATCGCGGCGATGTGCCGCTGAACTTGAATGCGACGGGATTGATCACGCATGCGTTTCTTCATAGCGGAGAGGAGCAACTGCGGAGTTGGGTCGTCGAATACGTGAATGCTTGGCAGGAGCGTGCTCGTGCCAACGGCGGCATCATCCCTGACAATGTCGGACTTTCCGGCCAAATCGGGGAGTACAACGACGGCAAATGGTGGGGCGGCTACTATGGCTGGCGGTGGCCTCACGGCTTCATGACGATTATCGAGCCGCTGACGAATGCCTGCATGAATAAGGTATTGCTTACTGGCGATATGAATGGGCTGCAGCTAGCAAGGGAGCAGCTCGACCGGAACTGGGAGTTGGGTCAAGAGAAGGACGGCAAATGGCTCGTGCCATTCAAGCATTTCGATAGCGGCTGGACAGATTATCGGGAGTCACTGCCGAAATATCCGATCTATCTATGGTCAATGTCGATGGCGGACGAGGATATGGAACGCGTTGAGCGCATCCCGAAAGACCATGACTGGAATGAGGTCATCGTGCCGAAATACTCCGGCAGAGACCCGAGAACCGGACGGGAGACGAAGCATTACATCGGCAATACGCAGCCTTGGTATCAATATATCCGCGGACTCAATCCGGATTATCCGCAGCGGATTCTAAGCGCCAATTACGAAATGATCGGCAACCAGCTGGCTAAGATGCGTTCACCGGAGGGCGATCCGTATCAATGGACCGAGCATTACAGCGAGGGGATTTATTCCGCTATCCATATCTGGCAGGAAATGTGTCCGCTGTATTTCGAGGGCCTTGTGCAGCTGACGCTGGGCGGACCGATGCACATATCGCATGGCGGTCTGCAGCATGGCCGCGTTCGTTATTTTGACGCTGCGGCGAAGCGGCCGGGGCTGCCGCCGGGCGTATCTGCGCTGGTGGAGAAGCTGACACCGGATTCTGCAACGGTTCATTTGGTGAACACGAGTCTGTTCGATGATCAAGAGGTTATCATACAGGCCGGGGTATTTGGCGAGCATCGATTCCTAGGCGGAGAAATCATCCGTGCTTCGGGCGATGTAACCGGATCGATTGCGGTTCAGGGGAAATGGCTGCACGTATCGCTACCTGCTGGAACCGGCATCATCTTGAGACTAGCGATGGAACGGTTCGTCCATTCTCCATCATACGATATGCCTTGGCCGAGTGTAGAAAAGCCGACCACGATTCGAGGGCGGACCGAATCATGATCATTGATGCACACCAGCAGGCAGGCAGCTTCACGGATATGCACGGAATGGTTGGCGCTGCCTTATAAGAGAAACAGGAGTGAGGATATGCGATTACAAGAAAAAGTAACACTGATCACAGGTGCAGGCTCAGGCATAGGAAGAAGCACGGCATTGCTGTTCGCACAAGAAGGAGCAGCCGTTATTGTCAATGACGTGGATGAGGTTAAAGGTCAGGAAACGGTGAGCGAAATTATAGAAAAAGGCGGCGAGGCGCTGTTCATTAAGGCCGATGTTACGGATCCAGAAGCGGTCAAAGCGATGGTAGGAACAGCGATTGCCGAATTTGGCCGTATCGACGTGCTATTCAACAATGCGGGGATCAGCGGCGTCGGCGCGCTGCACGAAATCGAGCCGGATACATGGGACCGGATCATGAGCATTAATGTCAAAGGCGTATTCCTGCCTTCGAAATATGTGCTGCCCTATATGATGGAGCGCAAGAAGGGCTCGATTATCAACATGTCGTCGTGTGTTGCTGAAATGGGCCTTGCCCGTAGAGCTTCTTATGGTGCAACGAAAGGTGCGGTGCTTGCCTTAACCAAATCGATGCAGGTTGATTATGCAGCCTATAACATCCGGTTGAACGCTCTCTTGCCGGGGACCATTTATACGCCTTTCATGGAGAACTATTTGAAGACGTCGTATGATGACCCGACAGCTGCGATCGAATCTTTGAAACAGCGCCAGCTCAGCGGAGAGCTTGGTAAGCCGGAGGATGTTGCCAGCGCGGCCCTTTTTCTCGCTTCGGATGAATCCAAATTCATGATGGGCTCCCCGCTGTACATCGACGGCGGCGTCGTATTTGGCAAGAACGCTTAAACATAGATAGATGGGAGTGTAGGAACGAATGAAACTGTTGACCTATCAAGATAGCGGCAAATTAAAGCTAGCGATCAAAACGGAACAAGGCATTCTGGATGTTGCTGGAGCACTGGAGAGCAGAACATCCATGCCCGAAGGCATGCTGCCAGTATCCATACATGAAATCATCGAAGGTGGAATGGAAGCTGTTGCCGCACTGCAGCGCTTTGCAGACCAAGTGTTGGCGGACGGTACCGAGGGCAAAGCTTATTTGCTAGATGAATCCACGATCCAATTCGCATCTTGCGTAACGCATCCGAGTAAGATCATTTGCGTAGGACTCAACTACCGCAAACATGCGGAAGAGACGAACGCGCCGATCCCGGAATACCCGATTCTTTTTAATAAATTTGCAAATACACTAACGGGACATGGATGCGAGGTTTCCCTGCCGGAGAAGGTATCGTCACAGGTCGACTATGAGGCAGAGCTTGTGATTGTCATCGGCAAAAAAGCCAAATACGTCGACAAGGAACATGCGCTTGATCACGTGTTCGGTTATTGCAACGTGAATGATCTGTCTGCGCGTGACCTACAAATGCGTACGCATCAATGGCTGCTCGGCAAATCTTGTGACGGCTTTAGCCCGTTAGGACCTTATCTAGTTACGGCGGACGAAGTCGGCGATCCGAACAATCTGGACATTCGATGTCTCGTGAACGGCGAGGTTCGGCAGCATTCGAATACGTCGGATATGATTTTCCAGTGCGATGAAATCGTCAGTTATATTTCTCAGCATATGACGCTGCTGCCGGGCGATATCATCCTGACAGGAACGCCGGCCGGTGTCGTGTTTGGTTATCCGAAGGAGAAGCAGATATATCTGAAGCCGGGAGATGTCGTGACGATCGAGATCGAGAAGCTGGGCGCTCTGACAAACCGCATGGAGAGCGAACGATTGTAGAGGAGTGGGGATATGGAAGCAAACAGGGTAACGGAAATTAAAGTAGCTCACCTTCACCCGGATCAAGTTCAGCGTTACGAACAGCTTCACCGCGATATTCCTGCCGGGAACGAACGGCATATGCGGGAAGCAGGTATTGTATCGTTGCGGATATTTCGCGAGGGACTGACCTTGTTTATGATTGTCGAGTCGGATCCATCCTTGGCGCTTCCGGATCGGGTCATCGATCATGCGCTGGAAGAGGAGTGGCACCTTCTGACAGGTAAATGCTTTTCGAAGGTATGGCGGGATGCAAGCGAGATTTATCAATTGCATGAAGCAACATCATAGATCGAACAGAACAGGCTGCCGTTAGGATAGTCTGTTTTGTTTTGTGTACACAGATGATTGCCATGCTTACCGCGTTTATAAAATCTTACGCAAGCTAAAAAAAGCAGGGACTCAGAATTTAAGAGTTCCTGCTTTTCAAGTGATGCGCCGACTGGGGACCAGCGGATGTACTGCACTTTCTCTCCATCATCATTGGATTTATAAAGTGACAGGATAAAATTGATCACTTTCGGAAAATGCTTTGGCCTGCAGACATACTAGAGCACTGCGGATACCGTCTTTCAGCGGGGCTACAGATTCGGTCGTTTTGCCTTGCATCAGGTGTACAAAGTTACGCATGAGTACGATATCTCCGCCGCCATGACGCGAACCTTGATCATCAAGTCGTACGATTGTTACTTTGTCACTCATATGGTCAAATACTTTGATTTCATTGGTGTAGAAATCGAATTCCACAGTGCCTTTGTAGCCGTATAGCCTTGCCCCGCGGCGCCCAGCCTTTTTGCGGGCAAAGAAGTTCTGTGAATACGTGACGTGCATGCCGCTCGCATAGTTCACAATCATGCTGCCGGAGTCTTCGTTGCCGGTGTCTACCGCAAAACCGCAATAATCGCTGCGCGGCGTGTCATTGCGCAGATGAATGATATTGTACGTGCTGTCCATGCAGGTTTCCCATTTGTCGCATTCGCTGCAGCGCAGGCCGGCTGGCATATCCCCTTTGTAAATCTGTTTGGACTTCATCGCGCACACGTTCACCGGTTCTTCGCCTAACAGATAGTTGATGACGTCGATATCATGCGTTGCTTTTTGCAGAAAAAGCCCATTCGAAGCGGATTCATCGCGGTACCAGTCATGGAAATAGACAAAGCCATAGGTTACATCGTTGAACGCCTGTACATGCTCCACCTTGCCAATCGTGCCGGCATCCAGAATACGCTTGACTTCCTGCACTAGCGGCGTGACGCGCAGTGGGAAAGATACAACCGTGGGAGCTGTTGCTACCGCTTCACACTCGGCTAGTGTTCTCAGATCTTCCATCGTCGTCGCTACCGGTTTTTCCAAAAACAACGGCAGATTACGATTCAGTACCTTTTGAGCGAAAAAAGTATGCGTATTGCAGTTCGTACCCACGATCACGCCGTCCAGCTTCTCATTATCCAGCATGTCGTCTGCATCCGTATAAAAGGTAATCGTATCGGGATTCATCTCGCAGCTGCGCAGAAGTCCGTCGATTTTATCGATTCCCATTTGGTGCATTTCTTCTTTGGAACCGTCTTTTCTCATCAAAGCCCGCACGCGCTCATGGTCGGGATCTGCTACTGCTTTGATCTGTACTTCATATGGCAGCGCGAACAAGTCATCCATGAGCATATCGATCCGCACGCCATATCCAATAACACCAATATTCAACATAAGGAGAACCTCCCGTTATTTTCTCAATTCCATTTGTATACGCTCTCCGGCTGAAAGGGGGACAGTCTTCATACATGCAAAGTAGTGATGCGTTACGCGCTGAGCGTCGGTACGTTCGTCCGCAAGCAGCGTAACCATCGTACTGTATGCGGTAGGATTATACATTTCCATGGATACAGAATCCTCATTCCACTGTGTAACCAAGCATTCCACATGGTCAAATACTTGCAGTGTGCGGCTTGCGAAATCCACATATACGCCCGGTACTTCTACAAAGGTAAGCAGCATGGAAACTTCCGGCCAGTTGGAACCATAGAGGAATTCCCCAACCGTTTCTTTGCCTTCCCAGTCACTTGTCTGTACACGCTCGTTCATGTAGCCTGGAGGCAAATATTGCTTCTCGAGCGTAAGCTCCGGATCTTCTGCCAGAGATACATACTGCGGTAAGCTGTGTGCAATAGCATGTAGATCATGTAGATATTTTGCTTTGCCTGTAAAGCGATATAGCTTGAGAAGGCTGTTGCCTGAAAGTGTACAAATACCAGGCGCAGAGTGTTTGTTCTGTGCGTTGGCAAACACCGTGCCGCTGCTGTGCACACCGCGCTGTGCCGCGGTACTGTGCGCAGGGAACACAAAGTCATAGCTCATGACCCACGTCATGGCCATTTCGCAGGTTTCTTCCGCATAAGTAAGCCATATGCTCTTGTGCGTCGTTTCATACAGCTGCACATAGCTTTCCAGCATGGCGAAAGCCGCTTCGCTATCCGGCGCTTGACAGATTTCCCCAGGACAGCCGTTCAGCATTCCTTTTATTACATAGTTGTTGTAATAATACTCCCCGAGCTGCTCTGCAACACTACGGTATTCCGTACTCAGGAAATATTCGCTTGCCAGTGCCAGGGCGCCTACGGCCATACATGCTCCGGCTGAATTACCGACTACGATTTCTTCTGTTGCCATATCAATAAACTGTCCGAGTTGACCATATTTTCGGAACAGCCGTACAAAGGCATCGCAAAGCGCCTTTACGGGTTGCTCAAATTCGGTCGTAGAATGGTAATTGTCCGAAAGCCAGAATAGCTGCTTTAGCACGAAATATAGCAAATCGGCATTTTTGCGAACTAACAGAATGGTATCGGGGTTACTGTCGCCGCCGTCGCCATAAAATTTCCCGTTACCATACATTCCGAATATCCATCCGCTAGGGTGCTGTAAGCGCGAGAAAATAAAGCGGAGCGTAGACAGCGAGCGCTCCCGCGCTTCGGATGAATCTTCGATCAACAACGGATAGCTATTCATGCCTCCGCCAATCCAGCCGGCCTGCCAGCACTGCTGATGGATGTTCCAGTTGGTTCCTACAGAGTAATATCCTTCTTCCGTATAGTTTTCCTTTTGGTATTTTTCTTTGATGCTTGTATAGGCCTTATAAAACGGAACATTAAAGAATTGATTTGGGGATTCCAATGTTGTCTTGGTGCTGTTTACGAATTTGAAAAAGTCCGGCAAAGATATTTGCTGCGAGTGAAAGACGCAGACCGTCAGCGTTAGGGATTGACCTTGTTTAAACCAAGCGCCGGTATCTTGTGAAGGAGCTGTAACGTCTGGGCGAAAGCCATGTCCGTCGTTTTGGTCCCCAAAAAAATATGCGCTAGTCTCGCGCACGCCTGGAACAGAAAGCACAAAAGAAGCTTTGCCATCGATTTGATGTTCATCAACGGTAAAGCCTGTATAATAACTGCCGCATTGGTGCGTTCCGAGTAGAACAGAACCGGATTGGCGGTTAAAATCATAGAACCCACATAGGGGCGATGCCATATCACCAGAAAGTAAAGAAATTTGTGATGTTCTGTTCTCCATATCCAGATGAGGAATGCTGGTAATGACTTCGGCCTCTGTAAATGGGCTGTTGTGGGGAGGCTCATAATAAGGCGGGTAGGGAAGAGGTAAGCTTACAAAACGATTGCCATTATAAACCGCCCCGGGCATCAACACATAGTTGCTTTTTTCCCATTGCTCCGTTGCCATCGAAAATGAAAAATTCATCGGATCGGTTGTATCTTCATGAAAGGACAGGATAATATCCAATCTTTGTCCATGCGGAAGTCGTTCCGTAGTTATGAGCGCACGGCATGGGAACTGTGAAAAAGCAACCTCGTTATTTTCGAGCTTCACATCAACGATTTCTGAGTCTAGCACTTCACTGCCAGTAAAAGATTTACACATAAGAGAATAGCGCATGTCGGTTTCCTCTCTTTAGGCTTATTAAATAGAAATCCGGTGTACGATATAAAGAAATACACCGGATTTCACAATGGATCGTGAGATTATTTTTTTGCTTTCCAAGCGTCATATTGAGCCTGTTTTTCTTTGATAATGTCGTCCACGCCGGCAGTTTTTAGACGCTTCAGGAATTCAGGTAATGCTTTAGCTGGATCTACAGAACCGGAGCTGAGTGCAGGAATCAACTCCGTAGTAACTGCAGTACAGTTTGCCACCTGCGTCTTTACTGGCGTTGGGTCGAATACAAAGCCCGTTACCGGTGAAATTTCTGCTGTTTTGTCAGCTTCAAAGACCAATTTTTGGGTCGCTTGTTGAATTTCGCCGTCTTTGTTCTTGTCATAGTTCGCACGCTTAAAGTCAGGGCTGTAAGATTGGCCAAGTTGCCATTCGTTAAAGTTGAAATTGTATTTGCCTTCAATCATCGTAAACTTGCCATTTTCGTCGTATTTGTAGTCAACGCCCTCTTCACCAAGGGTAATCAGTCTGAACAGGTCATCGTTGGTATTGAGCAGTTCAACTAACTGCAAAGCTTTTTCAATATGTTTGGACCCGGAATTGATTGCAATCGCTGCAGTAGAAGCGGCGCCCGCAGGAATCATCGTGCGAGTCGTGGAGACGGTTACGGCAGGCGCATTGCCTGCGCTTTTCGTCATCGACATATTGCTGGCATCAGGGTTACCAGGGTATTCAATGCTGTCAGGCCAGCTGCCCGTTTTCTCAGCGACAAATTTGGCTGCTTTACGGTCAGGAGAAGTATCTTTTACGGTTGCGCCATCTTTGCGAACATAACCTTTGTTGAACCAGTCGCGCATAATTTCAGTGTACTTCTTGAATTCTTCCGTCTCAAACTGGTTGATGACTTTGTCTGAACGATCAAGGTTAATCCAGCCAGGGATGCTCGTATCACCTACGGCTTCCATGTTCCATAGCAGCGGATTGCTGGCGAACAAGCTGTCAATGGAGCTGGTTTCAAATCCGATCATACCTTTGTGTTTTGCCAGCGCATCGCCAAGGAAAGGTCCGATCTTTTCAAGTGCCTCAATGGTAGGCATGCCTTTCAAGGCTTTCCAATCAAAACCGGTTTCATCTACAAGGTCAGAACGGAATTTAAAGCCTTCGCGTTTGGCAGTGCCCCACTGTTGATAGTTCACGAGTCCATAGATCTTGCCATTTACTTTAACGCCTTCCCATAGTCCTTCAGGGATACGGGAATAGGTTTGCGGTGCATATTTAGGAATGAGGTCCGTCAGATCGGCATAAGCGCCTTTGGCGGCGTTTTCAAAGAAGTTGATGCCACCCCAGTTAGCCGTGAAGCTGAGATCCCAATCGTCGCCGGAATTGATCATCAGGTTCATTTTCTCGGCATACGTACTGCTGTCTACGAGAATTAGATTCAGTTTGGCATTCATTTCTTTGCCAATAATTTCGTTGGCTTTCTTCATAACGCGGTCAAAGTCATTGACAGGGCTGTTCATCATGTAGAAATTGAGCTCAGTGACCTCTTCCTTAGCTGGAGCAGGGCTCTCAGCGGATTCACTGGTAGTGCCTGCATCTTTCTGACCGCAGCCGGCCAGCAGCATGGTTAACAGCAGTGTTACGGACAACAGAATCGCAGAACATTTTTTCATTGTCGTTCCCCCTAGATTTTTATATATAATTTTCCGGTTGGTTTACCGGTAAAATTACTCTTTTACAGCACCGATTGTCAAACCTTTTTCAAAATACTTCTGCAGTAAAGGGTAGAGCAAAATAATCGGACCGATGGCGAGTACGCAGGTTGCCATACGCGCGCCTTCACTAGGCAGCATGCCAATAGCTGCTTCCATCGATTGTGAAGCCTGGGCGTTCGACTGCAAATATCCAATATTGTTCATTAAGGATTGCAGCAGATATTGCAGGGGACGCAGCTTCGGTGATTCGATATAGAGTGAGGCGGTCATCCAGTCATTCCAGTATGCAATGGCTACGAACAAACCGATGGTCGCAAGCGACGGTTTGGACAGCGGTAATGCAATCCGGAAGAAAGTACGGATTTCACCCGACCCATCGATGCGTGCGGATTCAATTAACGACTCCGGAATCGTACGGAAGAAGTTTTTCATAATCAGCACGTTAATGGTCGATACCAGATAGACAATAATCAGCACCCAGATGGTGTCCTTCAGATGCAGGATACGCGTCAGCAAAATGTACTGCGGAACAAGACCGCCGTTGAACAGCACTGGAAGATACACAAATAAAGTGAGCGCTCTGCGGTGAGTCACCTCGGGACGTGTCAGCGAATACGACAGCATGGAAGTAATCAGCAGATGCAAGAGTGTGCCGACAACCGTCACAAAAATCGTAACGGCATAGGCATTGAGAATAGAGCCTGCTCCGCTGAATACATACTGGTAAGCTGCCGTACTGAACTCTTTGGGCCAGAAGCGATATCCGTCCAGCATCAACGATTGCTCGTCCGTAAACGAGATGGATACAACCAACAGCAGCGGAAGGATGCAGGCAAGGCTCAGTGCAATGAAAATAAGATGGATCGTTATTTTTGAAAAATGTAGCTTTTTAAGTAGCATGTATTTCCCTCCCAAGTAGAAACGCTATCCTGTCAGATCGTTTAGAATAGTGCGTTGTCGGGATCTTTCTTTTTAATGATGTAGTTAGAGATCAATACAAGGAAGAAGCCAACGACCGCTTGATATAAACCAACTGCAGATGCCATGCCGTAGTCATTGACCTTTTTGAGCGAACGGAATACAAGGGTGTCGATAACGTCTGTTGCTGGGTAAAGAGCACCCGCATCATTCGGAAGCGTGTAGAATCCGTTCCAGTCGCCTAGACCGCCATTGAATAATTTACCTACCCACAGCAGTGAAAGAACAATGATGGTCGGTTTCAGAAGCGGTAATGTAATATGTTTAATGCGTTGCCACTTCGAAGCGCCGTCCAATTGTGCAGCTTCATAGTAATCGGGGTTAATTCCGGCAATTGCTGCTACATATAGCACCGAGAAGTAACCGACATTCTTCCATAGATAGGCAATGGGTAAGATGAAGCGCCAGTAAGACGGTTCACTGTACCAGTAAATGGCTTCTCCGCCGTTTGCGGTAATCGTGCTGTTGATAATGCCACGGTCAACGCTGAGCAAGCTGAAGAGAATGTACTGGATGACAATCCATGAGAGAAAGGTTGGCAGCAAAATGGAACCTTTATAGGTAGCAGAGGTAACTTTGTTTTTTACTTCACTTAATAGAATAGCTATTGCCAATGCACAAAGTGTAACGGTAACAGCTTCTAGTAGATTGTAAAAAAGCGTATTAAAGGTAACGGTTCTTGCTGCGTCGGATTTAAAGAAAAACTCAAAGTTTTTGAACAACGGGTCCATCCATGGACTTCCGAAAATACCATCCCGTGCATTGTAATCTTTGAAGGCAATGATCACGCCGGCCATCGGAATGTAAAATAAAATCGTAATAAAAATTAAACCAGGCGCCATCATGAAATAGAAAGGTGTCTGGCGGCGCGCGCTACGTAAAGCTCTGTAGGATTTGCCCTTTCGTGATGGCGTTGTAATCGTCTTCATTTTATTCACTCCTCTCTGTGCATCATTTGTACGTCTGCTATCAGTGTAGTTTAGGAAGATTTTCATACTCAACAAACAAATATGCTGTTCTTTTTGTTTTTCAACACAAGGAATCTCTAAAAACTAACGATTTCTACAAACTGTTATAAATCGTTGAGGCAATTTTTATTTCACACTATAATATGAATTGGCATTCATCATACTAGGGAGTCGCATGGTTAGGGGGACATAATGAAGCTAGCATATAAGATCAAAAACCGTAGTACTAGCTTTCTACGCAAAGCCTTTTTTTCTTTTTTGATTATCACGATCATCATGACTGTTTTACTTACGACTTTTTTGACGTTAACTTATTTACGCACGACGAATGCATTGATTAGCCGCTATAACGACAAATTGATTGCACAGTCGAATTACAGTATTACCTATCTGGACGAGAGCGCAAAAAGATTAGGCCAGGCGCTTTATAGCGACAACCATATCACTGAATTTTTAAACATGAATGAACATGATGAGCGCGTGGCTCTCTTAGCAAGCAGGGTGATAGACAAACATTTCCTGACCCTGAAAGATATCGACAGCGTGTATCTTTACAATGCGGGCTTGGACTTGTTCTACTCCTCACGGAGCGGTGAGCGTAAATCGGCATCCGAATTTTCAAATCAAGCGATCGCAAATTTATTAACCGATAAAGATTTTGTAGCTGCATATCGCGGCCGCCCTATCGTGGCATCCGTCGATGAAGCAACACAATCGGCGAATGTATGCTCCTATATACTATTTGAACCGGGCGCCACTGCAGCGGGGTTGAAAAATGCCATTGTTGTCAATATTCAGACGAAAGCGCTTACGAACTCTATTCAAGCGATTAATCGCAGTGATGCTGTACCAGAAACGTCTTTTTTGGTGGTGGATGCCAATGGTTCGATATTAAGTATGGCACTCTCACCGGAATTCGGTCATGACATGAGTGAAGTGCGGGCATTAAGCCGGAAAGCACAGGAACTGGACGGCAGCAGCAATCAGGTGCGCAAAATTGACGGGATCCGTTACCTTGTTTCGAGCAGCAAAAGTAATGCAAACAACTGGTACATTATGGGTGTTACGCCTGTCAAAAAAATATTTAAAGATGTCATTACAGCATCGATCGTATCGGTAGGTATAGCAGTAGCTGTATTCATTTTTTGTGCCGTCATTTGTCTATTTCTAGCACGCAGGTTGAACAGCCCGATCCAAGCCATTACGAAAATGATCAACGGGGAGGCACCCGATCGAAGCGACCCGCTTGTGTCCCAAACGGAAGAGTTTCAAGTGATTCTATCTGTATTCGAATCCATGAAAGAGCAAAATTCGCAGCTCGATAAAATCATGCGTGAAACAGGCTATGCAGCCAAACAAGATTTTCTAAATGCGCTGTTAAGCGAGAGTACAACATACTCGATGAAAACAGTGCAGAGTAAACTGCAAGACTTGCAACTGGACTATATCGTCTCCAACCAGCTGTGCATGTGCTTGTTCAAAATTGATAATTACAGCGAGTTTATGTCGCGAAATAGTCAGAAGGAACGTTGGGCATTGCGCTATGCTATCGTGAACATCGCCACAGAGATTACAGAAAATTACGGTAAATGCGAAATTTTCAGCTGTGATTCCGACAAATTCGTGATGCTGATGGACTGTGACCATGTATCGCAATATAAGGTGCTGCAGGATGAGGTGGAACGTATTTTACGAGAAATACAGTGGAATACGCAGAAGTATCTTCATATTTCGCTGTCTATGGCGTACAGCACCATGTTCCAGGGTCTTGAGCATTTGCCGAGCATGTATAACAATATGAAGGGTTCTATTCTTCTAAAAATGCGATATGGACATGGCTGCATCATCACGCCTTATATGATCGATGAGATCAATACTGATGACTTCCACGTTTCAGTCAAAAAAGAAGAACAGCTGATCGAAAAAGTGCTGGAGGGTGACGATAAAGAAGCTAGTGTGATCTATCAATCTATTAGTCAACAGCTGTATCAATATACGTACAACGAGGTTTTGTTCAGCATTGTACATTTAATTTACAGAATCTATTCTGGTGTGCTCAGTAAGATGCCTGCCATAAAGGACAATCAGGATATAACGCTGCAGGCGTTTTTACTATATATACAACATGCAGAAGTCGGTGAAGATATTGATCGTTTAATGAATTCGTTTCTACAAAAGCTCAGCAATGAGGTAACTGCGATCAAAAACACATCAAGTAGTAACGACTTTCTAATGCAGCGCATTCTAGGAATGGTAGAACAGGAATATGCCAACACCGAACTTTGCCTTAGTTCCATTGCCGAAAAATTGCGCTTGTCACCGAATTATGTTGGTCATTTATTCAAAGCGGCACATGGGCAATCGATTGCGCAATACATTTTTGATTTCCGCATGCAAAAACTAGACGAATATATGCGCAATACGAAATTGTCTTTATCGACCATCATCGAAAAGGTAGGGCTTGAACGGAATAATTATTTTTACACGCGATTTAAAAAGCATTTCGGTATGTCCCTTAGTGAGTACAAGATTCAGCTCGGACAAGACATCGATCGTGATTAATTGATAAAAAAGAGGCTTAGCGATTCATCGTAAAGATAGAATCCGCGAAGCCTCTTTTTTTGCAACAAAATGGAACAAAACAAAAGGAATTAGAGATTGTATTAAAAATATGAGTAATATCACACAATGAAAAAGTTGCAAAAACAGCAAAAAACATCAAAAGTAATAGATTTTGTGATTGCTGGTTTGAGATCCGCTTGGCTACAATGCAGTAAATTAGCTGCATTTTAACGAAGGGGGGACTCATGGATAGGATTAAACTCTAAAATGATGTAAGCGCTACATTCTTTGTGTATGGGTCATGCGACAAGTAACAAAATGAATCGTTCGAATCAAGACATCGGGAGGATAGAGAATGCGACAACGAATCTCCGTAATTCTTGCAGTAATTCTATGTATAGCGATTTTGCCTGTAAGTGGCTTTGCAGCTTCGGCTAATCTAAAAGCAACTTATGATAAGGGCGTAGTTGCCATCGATGGTAAAGGATTTGAGGCAAGTAAGGATTATATCGTAAGAGTGGTTGATCAAGGAAATGAAACCCTTAAAGCGATGGGACAGGTTCATGCAAATGCAAATGGCGTCATTACGGGTTCGATTACGACAGGCGCTTTGGGAAAGGTAGAAGAACATGTTGTATACGTGAATGGAATGGATGGACCATTGGTTTCATCAGCGACTTTGAATGGAAAGGTTGATCCCAATCCTCCAAAACCGGATCCAAAGCCAGATCCAACACCAAAGCCTGATCCAACGCCGAGCCAAGAGCCAACCATCAAAGATGGTTATATATCTTATACTCAAGTAAAGCCTGACAAGGATGGAAATGTAAAAGTTGAAATGAAAGATGGTCATGTAGATTCAGCGCTGAATCATGCTCCAACAGATGAACGTGGCGTGAAACAAATCGTAATCCAAATCGAAACGACAGGTAACGTGAAGCAACATACGATCACGATTCCTGTAGGAAAGATCGCAGCCAAGTCTGAACAGATCGATGTCACAGTCAGTACGGGCTTTGGTGATATTGTATTAACACATGACGCGATGAAATCCATGGCAAAGAATATCAATAGTAAAGTAAATGTCGTCATAACCCCAATGGATAAGAGCAGACTTTCATCAATCGCTAGCGAAACTATAGGCAACAGAACAGGTGTGCATGTATCTCTTTTCCAAGAAGGCAAGCCGGTAGGTGCTGATATCAAGATCGCGATTGACTATAAACCTGTGGGTAAAGAATTGGAAGATTATGACCATATCGTTGTATATAAAGTGGCTAAGGATGGTAACTTGATCATCGTTTCAAATGGCAGATATAACAAAGAAACTGGAAAAGTTACGATAAATGGCGAAGCTAATGAAACCTATGCAATAGGCTTCGTGAAGAAAACTTTCGAAGATACCTCCAAACATCCATGGGCAGAAAAACAGATATCTGTACTCGCTTCAAAAGCCATTATAAGAGGAACGAGCGAAACATCCTTTTCTCCTCAAAAGAACGTTACGAGAGCCGACTTCTTGAAGCTGCTAGTAAATACTTTAGGTCTTAAAGCTGATATCCGTGAAAACTTTGATGATATCGCAGAAAATGCTCTTTACTATAACGAAGTCGCTATAGCCAAAGCACTGGGAATAACTTCAGGTTTAGGCAACAACAAATTTGACCCAAGTGCGCAAATTAACAGACAAGACATGATGGTAATGGTTTTGAAAGCGCTTCAAATCGCAGGTAAACCGTTGTTAGAAGGAAGTAAAGAGGATCTTCAGAAATTTAGCGACGCTGACAAGATCGCAAATTATGCACGAGATAGCGCAGCATCATTAATTCAAGATGGGATTATTACAGGAGATGGCGGCAAAATCAATCCAAATGGCAAGATGACAAGAGCTGAAGCGGCCGTCATATTGTACAGGATTTATAATCGGTAATTCCTTTTAACTGCGTAAACATTGCAGATTTTAATGAGAAGGGGTAGGTATATTTACATGGCTACGACTAAGAAAAAAATCTTTAGTTTGATGATTGCATGTTGTATGATTTCTACTTCATTATTTGTCCCTACATTTCATGCTCAAGCAGCAGCAAATGAAGAAGTACATTCTCTGAATAGAATCCAAGCGCAATTCTTTGTTTCACCAAATGGAAATGATAAAAACGATGGTTCATATGATAAGCCATTTGCAACGGTGCAAGCTGCAAGAGATGCCGTTCGAGCAATAAATAAGAACATGACAGGTGATATTTACGTCTTTATTGCCAAAGGCAAATATTATCTTGATCAAACGATTACTTTCAACGAACAAGACTCTGGTACGAATGGCTATCATATCATCTATCGAAATTTAGATGACCTGGCGAGTGCTGAAATGATCGGCGGTAAGGTTGTAGACACACCGTGGCAAATCGTTGAAAGAACAGGTGCTGACGCAGACTTGCCAGCTGCAGCTGCGGGTAAAGTTTACAAGACTCACGTGGGTACAGATGTTATTTTTGACACGCTATATGTCAATGATCGACGTGCTACATTGGCACGTACACAAAATTTGAATAGATATAAAGATTTCCCGGCTGCTCTGACGCCTTATATGAGAAGTGCAGGCGGCGGAATCGGTGATTTGATTTATCGAGCAGGCGATCTGGATCAAGAGTCCATCAACGGGTTGGTCAATGCCGAGCAGCGTGGAGACTTGGATGCCTCGGTTTATATGTGGGATGGCGGATACTGGGATTGGATGACGGATACGATACCGGTGTCTTCGATAAACACGGCAACTCGTCAACTTGTATACAAAAAGGTTCCAGGAAAACCAGAAATGTATCGACCGAAATATAACACAGGTACAGATGCAAGATATTTTGTGCAAGGGAATTTAGGGTTCTTGGATGTTCCAGGTGAATACTATTTCAATAAAACGACGGGGGATTTGTACTATTATCCGGAAGGGGATATGAACGATAAAGAGTTTATCATTCCTACGGTCAAAGAAGTGATCCGTGTCGAAGGTTCTGATCGAACGCATATGGTATCCAATATTGAATTCAGCGGCTTGCAATTAAAGGATACGAATACGACAGATTGGTATGCCTATGGGTGGAACTGGGGAGATGCAGGAGCTGGTCTAGGTTTCTATCCTCCGGAAGCTAAGGGAAGTACACAACCATCCTATGCCGAGCAGACGGAAAGAATAGAGTTCCAGTATGGCGTGGTTACCCTTACGAATACGAAAAATGTAACGATATCGAAAACACATATTAAAAACTCAGGTATGTTTGGCATTGAACTTTATCTAGCGAATGAAAATGCAACCATAAAGGATAATCTGATTGAATACACAGGTCATGGTGGCATCAACGTTGATGGCGGTTACCCTGGTGTGGCTGGAGACAAAAACGGAGATGGGTATAGCAGAAATAATACAATAACCAATACCATTGTTCATGATATTGGCGAACTGATTGGCCAGGCCTCAGGGATTACCATCCAACAGTCAAGCTATAATACGGTTTCTCATGTCGAGGTCTATAATTCACCAAGAAGGGGACTTTTTCTGACTGCCGGATACAGCCGCAATCCGAATGCAGCTTTCCCAGATGGTGATAAAAACTTCAATATTATGACGGATATGTATACCCACCATAATAAAATTGAATATGTCTATTTGCATGATGCACAGCAAGATGGTGGCGATGATGGGGCGTTCTTTGCATGTTATTTGTATAAGGGTGCAAATTACAAACCTAACTACTTGAACCAAGTGATTATCGATAACACAGGGGCAAATCCTACGATGACTGATTTTGGGCCAAATGATATGAATTTGGATATGGGAGCCTCAGGTTTAGAGTTGAGTAATGTCAAAGCAACAAATCCTATGAATTTTAATATTGAAGTGAACACGATTCTTCAATATGGCGATGTGATCAAGTTTGATAATACGAATGTGAATTACGGGAAACTTGCCAATCATATCAAGGAATTTGACGATTCTAAGATGGAGTACGACAAGATTGGAGTCACTTCAGATTATCCTACACAATACTTGACGGACAGAGATTTGATTACAGAACCAGCAGATATCTATTTTAAAGAGAACTTTGAACATGGACTTGATGATACGGTATGGTCCGTTCAAGACGGTCAGGCCAAAATTTCAACAGAATTTATGTCTGAAAGACCGATCAACGGCAAACAAAGTCTGGAACTGATGGATAAAACGCGAGTATTTAAGAATTTCCCTGAAATGCTGAATAAAGTCGTTACGGTGAAGATGTTCGACAGACAAAATTATAATTTGGCTGCGTACGATTCCGGGCAACAAAATTCGGCTCGAGTTACATCCATCGCACGAGTAGATGATGGGGAGAACGTCATTGGTCTGGGATCAGATTTTGATACGAAAAATAATTATATCATCCAAATCGGAAATCAAAAGGAAACGACGAACATTCCTCGAACGTTTGGTTGGCATGAGTTGAAGTTTGACTATACTTCAGGTTCTGAAGTAGGGCTATATATTGATCATCAACTCGTTAAAACTGTACCTGCAGCAGGATTTGATTATGTTTCGTTTGGTGCTGATAATGGCAGAGGACAAGCCTTCTACGATGAGCTTTATGTATTTGGCGGGAAACCAGCGACATTGCCAATTCCTCCGTCCAATATACCTGCACCTCCGGCATATGACGGATCCGATGTGAATAAGCAACAGTTGAAGCTGGATTTTGAAGATGGAATTGCACCTCAATTTACCAAAATAGGGGGCATGCCATCTGTTACAAGTGTTGTATATGAGAGCGGAAATAGCGGAAATCAAGTATTAAAAGATGAGATTAGAGACGGTAATGATTTCTATGAATTGAATGCCCCTTGGAATAATTATCTGGTGAATATGAAATGGAGATTTGAAGGCTGGGGTACAACGGATGTTCTAGGCGGTGCCTATGATAACTTTACGATTTATGTCATGACATCGACTGCAGGGATAGCTCCTGGTAAAGCGCCATTATCCTATCAAGTCGTATATCGAAGAAATAAAAATGGTACCAGTGGCTATGCAGCGGGGACACCGTATTTTGAAATCTCGAAACATACGGCCAGCTCAGATACATCCTTAGGTAAGGTAGGTTTACCAAATGGATTTAATGCGAATGAATGGCATAATTTGCAGATTCAAACCTTTGACGGGAAGATTGGTTTCGTATTGGATGGACAAAAATTGATATCTGTTGACGATGGTCAGTATAAATCAGGCGGTGTAGGCTTTGGAGGAATTAATGCCACGGTAAACCTGGATGATATTGAGATCATATCCAACCCTAAATATGTGGATTATGCGGCTGATCTCGGACTAGGCAATGCGGTATTAAACGGCAACTTCAATCCTAACTATTATACGTATTATGCTACCATCGTTGACACTGCACAGCCTATTACAGTCCAGAAACCTCATATCGTACTTGATGGTGTGGAAATTAGATTACAGTTGAATGGTGAGGAGATTTTATTTGAAGGTGAGCAGGCATCGATTTCACCGGATAAATTAGTCAAAGGGAAAAATACGTTGGTATTATCTGAAATTTCTTCCGCAGGAAGCAAAGACTATACGATTTATATGAATAAGGATTATCAGATCACGTCTATCGAAGGTATAGAGGAGAATGTATCAACAACGCTAGATCATGCGCCGAATCTACCAAGAGAGGTTACGGTTACTTTTCAGGATGGGGTTTCTCAGGTCGCTAAGGTTAATTGGGATACAATCAATCCATCACGCTATAAACAACCGGGCTCATTTACAGTAAAGGGTCAGCTTGTAGATCTAAAAGGAACCGTTAGCGTACATGTAACCGTAGATGGTGTAACATCGATTGATAAGTTAGGCCATGTTACTACGCTTGCGGGTGTAGCGCCAGTATTAGCAGCTACAGTTCATGCTCAGGATCTAAACGGTCCTAGAGAATTGCCACTGACGTTTGCCCAATTCGATCCTTCCTTATATGCACATGAAGGGACCATTATTGCAGTTGGGGCAGCAGAAGGGTATGCGGGAGATATTCTGCAAGTCGTAGAGGTACAGGACAATTATAATCCCAAACCAATTCTTACGGCAGGTACCGCTAGTCGCTTAACGGAGACGACGGCTTCCGTTTCCTTTGGCACAAGTAAAGATGGTCAATATTATTATCAAGTCGTTGAGAGCGGAGCGAAGGCGCCGGTAATCGATACGAGTAAGGCTGGTGCTCCAGCTAAAAAAGGACTCGTACTAATTGGTGTAGAAGGCTTAAAGAAAGAGACTGCCAAAGACATTTATATGGTGGTTAAAAACGGTAATGTGGTGAGTGATGTATTAAAGATGGAAATCCCTAAGTATACGGTAGATAGCGGATATACGCTTGCGATTGGTAAGGAGACTGCGGGTGGCGCTGGTTATACCCGTAATATTACGATTGCTGGAGACAAGGGGAATGATTTGACGGGCAAATATCTGACTGTTCAATTTACGGAAGGTACTGGCGTGAATGCGAAAGTATCCGTCGTCATGATCGCGCCGCATAAAAATGAGGTAACGATATCCTATCAGAAACAAGGTACAAAAATAGAGGCTTGGTTAACCAGCGGATTGCCAAATCTGATGGGAGAGAACATTGGTGTTGAAGTATTCGCGAGTGCCAAAAGCAACTAAAGATTGCTAGTTTATTGAAACCCTAGTGTGAAAGTATAAGAAATAACAACAGCCCCTTTTTCTAATGGAAAAGGGGCTGAACATATTACTTGCTGATCTTCACCTGGATCAAGTAAAGCGATATTCTTCATCTGCATTTTGAGACGCAAAAAATAAAATCAAATTAACTTTGTTTATTCGATAGACAAAGTGAGTCTAGTGAAATATAATGTTACCAAAATCATGCTTCAAAAATAAGTGAATGGCAGGGCAGGGCCCACCAAGGAGGTCATGATGATGAAATCGTATCGCGTAGGTATGGTCGGTTATAAATTTATGGGAAAGGCGCACAGTCATGCTTACCGGGATTTGCCGATGTTCTTCCCGCAAGTTGCGGTACCGCAGATGAAGTTGATTTGCGGAAGAAATGAAAGCGATGTCAGTTCTGCGGCTTCACAATTTGGTTGGGAAGGGTACGTGACGGATTGGCGCAAGCTCGTCTCGCATCCGGAAATCGATATCGTCGATATTAATGCACCTAGTGATTCGCATAAGGAAATAGCTATTGCAGCGGCGAAGGCCGGCAAGCATCTCTTCTGCGAGAAGCCGCTTGCCCTAACCCTTGCAGATTCTAGGGAAATGCTAGCGGTAGCCGAGGAGGCTGGCGTGAAGCACATGGTCGGCTTCAACTATCGCTTCGCTCCAGCGGTGCAGCTCGCGAAGAAACTGCTGGACGAAGGGCGCCTCGGGCAGATCTATCACTTCCGTGCGTGGTTCCTGCAGGATTGGATCGTCGATCCATCCTTCCCGCTCGTCTGGCGGTTGCAGAAAGAAATCGCTGGCTCGGGGTCGCATGGCGATCTAGGTGCACACTTGATCGACCTCGCCCATTACCTGATTGGCGATATGCAAGAAGTCATCGGGATGAGCGAGACGTTCGTGAAGGAGCGGCCGCTGCCTTCATCCATGACGGGTCTCAGCGCCAAGGGTAGCGCGGACGCGCCACTCGGTGCTGTTACCGTCGATGACGCGACATTATTTATGACGCGATTTGCGTGCGGTGCGCTTGGCAGTTTCGAAGCGACACGCTTCGCCCCGGGGCACCGCTGCACGAATTCTTTTGAGATCAACGGCAGCAAGGGCAGCGTGAAGTTCGACTTTGAACGGATGAATGAATTGCAGGTCTATTTCACGAGCGACGATGAGGATGTGCAGGGCTTCCGCCGCGTGTTAGCGACAGATCCATCGCATGCCTATATGGACGCTTGGTGGCCGCCGGGCCATACGATCGGCTACGAGCACACATTTATCCATGAAGTGGTCGAGCTGATGCGTGCGCTTGCGGAAGATCGCCAACCGATGCCGAATTTCGTGGACGGAGTGAAATGCCAGCAGGTTCTCGAAGCTGTGGAGCAGTCGATTGCCGAGCGGCGTTGGGTGAACGTTAACGAATTATGATGTGAATCGTACTAATATTAGATCGATATCGAGAGGAGCTAACGGATCGATGAGTAGAGAAGCACTAATTATATGGGGCGGCTGGGACGGTCATCAACCGGAGGAAGTGGCAGGGATTTTCGAAGGCTTGCTGCGTGAATCAGGCTTTAAGGTTGAACTATCGGATACGCTCGACAGCTTGAAGGATCGGGAGCGATTAGCTAAGGTCGATTTGTTCGTGCCTGTCTGGACGATGGGGACGATCGAAAAGGATCAGCTGGAGCCGCTGTTGTTCGCGGTGAACGAAGGCGGTACGGGAATCGCCGGATGTCATGGCGGCATGGGGGACGCTTTTCGCAATGAAACCGAGTTTCAGTATATGGTAGGCGGTCAATGGGTCGCGCATCCCGGCAATGATGGGGTTACCTACACTGTGCGCATGAAAGATCGTCAATCGCCGCTGACCGAAGGCATGGAGGATTTCGTCGTTGTCTCCGAGCAGTATTACATGCATGTGGACCCGGCGGTTAAAGTCCATGCCGTGACGGATTTCGGGGATGTGGAGATGCCCATTATCTGGACGAAGACCTACGGCGCTGGAAAAGTCTACTATAATTCGCTCGGCCACCAAGCGGACATTGTCCGGATGCCTCAGACGCTCGAATTGATGCGCCGGGGGTTGCTGTGGGCGGCAAGAGCCTAACGGAGCGAGGAGGAGAACGTGATGACAACAATCAAAGTCGGCATTATCGGCTGTGGAAACATTAGTTCAATTTATATGGAAAACATTCCTAAATTCACCCATCTCGAACTGGTCGCGTGTGCGGATCTCGATCTGAGTCGTGCCCAGGCAAGAGCGGAGCAGTACAACATTGCCAAAGCCTATTCGGTGGAGCAACTCCTCGCAGATACGGACATCGAGATCGTAATCAACCTGACGATTCCAGCTGCGCATGCTTCGGTTTGCTTACAAGCGCTTGAAGCGGGCAAGCATGTGTACGTCGAGAAGCCGCTCGCTGTAACGCGCGAAGAGGGGCGGCGAATTCTAGACTTCGCACGCAGCAAAGGGCTGTTGGTCGGCAGTGCGCCGGATACATTCCTCGGGGGAGGCATCCAGACCTGCTTGAAGCTGATCAATGATGGATGGATCGGCACGCCAGTTGCCGCGACAGCGTTCATGATGAGCCGAGGCCATGAGCATTGGCATCCGGATCCGGAATTCTATTACCAGCAGGGAGGAGGCCCGATGTTCGATATGGGACCGTACTACTTGACGGCGCTCGTCGCGCTGCTCGGCCCCATTCGGCGAGTGACCGGTTCGGCGGGTATTAGCTATCCGGAACGGACGATTACAAGCGCCAAAAAATACGGCCAGACGATTCAGGTCGAGACGCCGACGCATATCGCAGGTGTGCTGGATTTCCACAGCGGCGCTATTGCAACACTGGTTACAAGCTTCGATATTATCGGGGGGACAGAACTGCCGCATATTGAAATCTACGGGAGTCAAGGCTCGCTCCGCGTGCCTGACCCGAACGGATTTGGTGGGCCAGTATACTTCCGCAGAGCTGGGACGGATTGGGAGCCTGTTCCGATCAGTCACCAATATACGGACAACAGCCGTGGGTTAGGGGTTGCAGCAATGGCCCAAGCGATCATCGCTGGCGAAATGGATCTGCATCGTGCTAACGGTCAGCTTGCTTATCATGTGCTTGAAGCGATGCACGGCTTCCACGATGCATCGGCCTCCGGCGTGCACTACCAGATGGAGAGCAGCTGTGATCGACCATTGCCGCTGTCGCCTTATTTTAAGTTCGAGTAAAGGGGTAAGCACTCTTCATCGTAGAACGTCGTTCATATCCCCTTGGGGATGAGCGGCGTTTTTTTTGGCTGCAGCGAGCCACCATCTCCTTCCAACACACGTAACATGCGAAGACATTTGAATTTTCATAGAACTGATGAAGATTCTTATATGATTCCGCACCGCGAGATCAATATAATGTAGAAGTTTAGGAAGGGATCGAGGTGATCACTGCGAGGCGAATTCCAAAACCGATGAAAGGTGGTGTATCTATTGTTGAAATCGCTGCTTTGCAGTAAAACATTCGCATTCAAGCTTCTGACGATAATGGTCTTTATCGCCGCATTAGCGTTTATGCTGCAATCAAATCCGGTGCGCGCTGCAACGAATTATACCCAGAGTATGGAGACGATCAATGGTATGAATTATACAATGATTACAGTTCAATATAGCGGAGAAGATGCTGGACCTGCCGTAGCAGAAGCCATCGCTGCCGCAAAAAGCGGGCCCAAGCCAGTAATCCTGGATTTCCCCACAGGCACGTATCACTTTAAAGATGCATCTGCGGTTATAGCAGAGTATTACGTGTCCAATACCGCGAGTCTTAACAGGAATCCGGATGGAGCCGCTAAAAAGGTAGCCATCTTGATGAAAGACATCCAAGACCTGACCATCCGTGGAAATCACTCTACCTTCATATTTCATGGCGTCGTTACGCCAATCGTATTTGATCATGTTACAAATGTGAAGATGGAGGATGTTAGCTTTGATTTTAAGCGGCCGGTGGTGTCTGAATTGACGGTACGCGCTGTGACCGGCACTTCGATCGAAGCGGATATTCATGAGGATTCGTTGTACAGCGTATCGAACAACCAGTTTAAATGGACCGGCGAGGTGGATCGCAGCGGCAATCCGCTGGATAACTGGACTGCTCGCGGTTATGCAAATATTACGCAAGTCCAGGAGTACGACCCGGTGACCAAAGAGACATGGAGAAGATCGAATCCCTTATCGGGCGTGACGAGCGCACAGGATTTGGGGAACAGACGAGTGCGGTTTCATTATAACAGCGCTCCTAGCCTAACCGTCGGGAATACCTTCCAGTTCCGTAACGATATTCGCAAGGAACAAGGCGCCTTCATCTACAGAAGCAAAGATGTGACGTGGACGGGGGTCAACTTCCATGCAGCTCCTGGTCTGGGCATCGTCTCCCAATACAGTGAAAATCTAAACTTTGAGCATTTTAATTTCGCGCCGAGAGCGGGAAGCGGCCGTACGAACGCATCCATGGCGGATTTCATGCAGTTCTCGGGGTGCAAAGGCGAGATTAAGGTAAATAATTCGAATTTTTTCGGAGCCCATGACGACCCGATCAATGTTCATGGCACGCATTTGATGATCGTCGATAAGCCATCGCCGAATCAGATCAAAGTACAGTTTAAGCATGATGAAAGCTGGGGCTTCGATGCGTTTGCGGTGAACGACACGATTGATTACATTAACGCCTCAAGTCTGCTGGTGGTGGACCATGCCGTGGTGACAGCTGTTACACGCGTAGACAATTACAATATTCTTTTGACACTGGATAGAATTGTACCTGACCTAGTCACTGCCAACAAGGATGTGGTCGAAAACGCAACCTGGACACCAAATGTCACAATAACAGGCTCTACGTTCGAATCCGTACCAACGCGAGGCATTCTGGTGACGACGCGCGGGAAAGTGTTGATCGATCACAATACATTCCATCGAACGAAAATGAGCGCAATATTAATTGCCGACGATGCAAGCAGCTGGTATGAATCGGGCATGGTTAGAGATGTGACCATTAGCAACAATAGGTTTCATAATACGGGAAATGCAGTCATCGACGTCGACCCGAGCACGTCCTCCACGGATCCGACTAAAACGGTACATAGCAATATCCGGATTGACGGTAACACCTTTAAGATGGACGGCACCACAACGATTCAGGGCAAAGGCGTCGATGGATTCAGCTTTACGAATAATGTGATCGAGGAAGGCGGACTCAGCCTGGATTTGAGAGGCTCCAAATCCGTTGCCGTTGCAGGCAACACTTTCGCGCAGAGCGGTGTAACCAAGAGGGTAAATTTCTACAACATGTATTCGAATTACGATGCTGTCGATCCGGAGCAAGGGTTTGTTGTCTCGAGAACCAATGATATGGCACCGGTGTCGAATGATATTCCATGGTACGCGATGTCTGCAACTGCAACCAGCCAGATCGAAGGGCATGACGCGAATCAAGCCGTTGACGGCGAAGGCGCATCCTTCTGGCAGTCGGAGTTGCTGCCTGCGGGGAACCTGCCGCAATCGATTACGCTTGAATTTGGTGGAAGTTATACGATTTCGAAATTGAGATACATGCCGAGGTTGGACGGACAATCATTAGGAATGATCACATCGTACAGGATCGAAGCAAGTACGGACGGAGTCCACTTCACTGAAATCGCAAGCGGTGCATGGGCGAATGATATGACAGAGAAGACGGCGGCGTTCGCACCGGTCTCAGCCAAGTACGTAAAGCTTACAGCAATTTCAGCCTCAGGGAATAGGGCTGCTGCCGCAGCAATCAACGTCGAGCGGTATGTTCACAGCATCGAGGGCGAGAGCGGCAAGATAAGCGGAAATGCGAAGATCGGGAATCTATCTGCAGCTTCCGGCGGTCAATATGTCGGGAATATAGGCAATGATTCGAGCAGCTTCGTGACCCTACAAGCGAATGTACCTGTTGCTGGTATGTACAACATGAATATATATAGCGTGTTATCGGGAACGAGATCTTTTTTGGTTAGCGTGAATGACGGGGTTCCGCAGGAAGTCAAAGTGACCGGCAGCTCATGGACCCAAGTTGCGTCTCCCGCATCGCTGACGATACCACTCCTAAGCGGTAACAACACGATTAAATTCTATAACGATGCTGCTTATGCGCCGGACCTCGATCGAATCGTTCTCTCTGAAGTTGTCTCGGTCGATAAGAAGCTAAAAAGTATCCAAACCCCCAAAGCGATAACGGGCGTGGCAATCGGAACAGCTAAGACAGCGGCAGCCCTTGGATTGCCCGGGAAATTATCGCTTCTAACTTACGGGGGAAGGTAGACGCCAATGTGTCATGGGATATAAGCGGCGCAACCTACGATCCAAAGAAGATAACCGCGCAGACGTTTATCGTAACAGGTACCGTAACCCTGCCAGCTGATATCATGAATCCGGATCATATTCCATTGACTACAACGATCAGAGTCACGGTCGACCGCATTCCGCAGTCTCAAATGAAGGCCTCGGCGACAAGTCAGGAAACGGCCAGTGAAAATAATGCCGCATCGATGGCGATTGACGGAAATCCCCAGACGATTTGGCATACCAAGTGGGATAAATCCGATGTTCTTCCGCAATCGATTACCTTGAACCTCGGCGGAACTTACAAGATTAACAAGCTGTCATACTTACCGAGGGCAGGAGGCGGTAATGGCAATATCACAGGTTACAATGTCTATGTAAGTACAGATGGAGATACCTTTACGAAGGTGGCGAGCGGGAATTGGGTGAATGATGCGTCGGAGAAATACGTCTCGTTGACCGCAACAATTGCATCTGATGTGAAGCTAGAAGCAACGGCAGGGGTGAACGGATGGGCATCGGCGGCGGAAATCAATGTATTGGTAAACGGAGCCGATGTGCCTCAGACGACGATCGTAGGTCCTAAACAGCTAAGCCCTGGCCAAACATTTGATCTGACGATCGGACTAAGCGGTGTTACGCAGAGTGTGTATCAAAAAATGTATGCGCAAGATGTGACGCTGCACTATGATCCGTCGATGATGAAGCTCGATTCGGTCACGTCCATGAAAGATGGATTTCAGGTCATTAATCAGAAGGAATCGGTGCCGGGACACGTGCGGGTTGTAGCTGCGAGCGTAAGCGCAAACCAAGGCGTGCAAGCGCAAGGCGATGTATTGAAATTCAAATTTACGGTGAAATCTGCTGCACAGGCTGCCGTAACAACGATTTCGGTAGGCAACGCTGTTATAGCCAACGGGGAAGGGAACGAGCTGGAGGTTGGAGGAGCGACCAACGCGCTGCATATCAGCACGCAAATAGATAAATCGCTCTTGAATGCTGCAATTGCTAGTACTCAGGCTAAGCACGATGCAGCTGTGGAAGGAAATGAGCATGGAATGTATGCGAAGGGCTCTAAAGCTCAACTTCAGTTGGCAATCGATGCGGCGATAGCGACAGCGAACGATCCAAATGCAACACAGCAGCAGGTGGACAGCGTGAAAACCCGATTAGAAGCAGCTGTTCAAGTGTTCGAAGCGAAGAGAATCTCCGCGGATGTCAATGGAAAAGACGGCATCACGGTCGGAGACCTCGCAATAGTTGCAGCAGGGTACGGCAAGCAAGAAGGTCAGCCGGGTTGGAATGCGAAAGCGGATGTCAACCATGATGGTAAAGTGGATATCGAAGACCTCGTGATCGTAGCGAAGGCCATATTACAATCATAATGAAAGAAGCCAGCGGTCCCATTGTAAGTGGGATCACTGGCTTTTTTTTCGTGCGGCAGAATCGAGAATATCACAATCTTAATGAAAAGTGCTTATTTTAAAGACTCGTCATAACCAATTATCAGAGGAAGATCACATTTTTTCTGTATTAAAGATTTGTCAGATCCACTAATGTGAAATTGCAATCATATGACCTCATTTTTTGAACACAGAGGAGGATGCTTATCGATACATAAGTGAATGGCAAGCCATCGTGCGGAAGTTAGAGAACAAAGGAGGAATAGGGTACTTATGTTGAAAATCAGCACTAAATTCACTTCTAGCGTATTGGCAACCGCAATGCTCTTTGGATCATTCATGATTGGCTTTCCCGGTACGAAGGCATACGCACAACAAATAACAGGAAGCGCTCCGTTTATTAACTCGTGGTTGGTATCCGGTCCTTTCGATTCGCCAGTCGCGGACAATATCTATGCATGCCAAGCCGGCGAAGTCATTAATCTTGCGCCGCTGGCATCTGAAATAACAGCATCATCATCGACGCTCGCTGTGAATCCCGTTTCTTACGTAGTGGACGGCAGCACCAAGAAACAGTGGGTGACTGAAAATGATTCCAGTCCTTGGGTCAACTTGAAATGGAAGGATCCGATTGCGATCAATGAAGTGAAAATCGCGCAATGGGGCGATTCGCGTCACGTGAACAACTGGTATCATCTGACCTTTACGCTGGAAGATGGGAGCAAGTTCGAGTCCGGAAAGGTGAATAGCACGTCTTCCAGCTCTGCCGAGCCGACGGTGTATACGATACAGCCAGGGCTGAAAAAGGTCGTCGAGATGAAGGTTGAGATTGATAAGGGGCGTACGCCATATCCATCGATTACCGGTATTTCAGAGATCGAGGTCTATCAACACGCCTCAACGGAGCAGATTGACAGACCAATGGACGGTAACTGGGCGAGAGCAGCCATCGCGACTTCAAGCTCCACATGGAAAACTGGTCCTGCTGATTTTCCGACAGGAACAGATGCTTCTAATGCTCTTCCCAATTTTGCTATAGATGGCGATAAGAACACCAATTGGATCTCTCAAATGCATGATACCGCTGGAGCTCCCTCGACTTGGCCGAAATGGGATCCTGCACCAACCTTGTATTTAACCTGGAAGCAGCCGATCAAAGTGAAACGAATTGAGGTCTTTGACCGCTATAATTCCGCCTGGCCTCCTAACACGTCAGATGTCCAAAAGGTTAATTACACGCTAAAGGACGCGAGTGGGAATATTCTAAAGACCGGTGTCATCACCGATATCGATCCTTTAGGGCAAGAGCCTGGTGCAGCTGAGCTTGAACAGCCTGTAAACAATGTTGCCAAGGTTGAACTGCTGATTGTACACGACGGACAGAAAATTCTTAAAAATGTCGGTCTCGGCTTTACGGAAGTCAATATTTTTGATGGAGACGGTATCATTCCGCCGGAGAATCAGGAACCGGTAGGAGGACATATTACACCAAAAGTCGGAGAAATGATTGCAAACAGTAAAAAATGGGAGTACTTTGACGACCGTCTCTGGAATCGAAATTATGACGATTATCAAGATTTGTACGGTTATTTTACAGTCAAAAAAGGTGTCGATACGAGAAACAAATATGTATACGCGCACACTTACATCTACAGTCCGGTCGAGCAGCAAGCGTATTTCAATGTAGGCGCCAGCGGATCTTATCGGCTGTATGTCAACGATCGCTGCGTATCTTCGCCGACCACGCCTGTGGAATTGCAGAAGGATTTGACGAAACAAGCTATCCAGTTGAAGCAGGGCTGGAACAAAATGATGATTCAAATCAAACATACGTTCACCGAAGATGTGAATGCCAACAATGTTCCGATCGGGGCAGATCAGAATGTGGCCTATCTTGGGTTTTATGGACGCGTCACAGATCAGAACGGTAACCGGATCAACGGAATCATGAATTCGGTGGAAGGGGATGCCAGCTCCCTCAAAATCGTCTCGCAAGGGCTATCGACCGAGGATGCCGTTAAAACACCTCTTCCTACCCAGAACATGCCCATTGGTTACAAGGAATGGCCTTATGTATGGAATAAATCAAAAACAAGCAATAAATACGGTGTCGCAGCATCGGCATTCCAATTTATGGCGAGCGGAGGCGCACCTGGTTATACGTGGAGCATTGTAGAGGGGAAATTGCCTGAAGGCTTGGAACTCAAAAGCGATGGTACCATCGCGGATGGGTTAGTGAATGGCAATGTTGATCTGAGCAGCAGCAAAGGCATCATCAGCATGGGCAGCGAGCCGGGGGACTATCCATTTACCGTACAAGTCACAGACAAAGATGGAAATAAGGCAACGAAGAAGATGACGATTACCGTCAAGGAACGCCCCAATAAATGGTTCGAAGAGGGTAGGGTTGGCGCGTTAAGCCACACGATTGTTACGTACCCTTACTTCGTTGATCCGAATTTCTCCGCCGATTTATGGGCTGAGCGGGCCAAACGTCAGGGACATTCCCTCGTCTCGATTGAAGCGTTGCAACAAAATTATTATTGGCCGTCTAAGTTTGCAGACCCACAGCATGAACGGCAGAAATATTACCCGAAAGATGAAAATGGCAAAGTGATCGACGGATTAAAACAGTTTGAAGAAGCTGTCAAACGGTACGGTATGAAATTCGGCTTGTATTATGCAACGGAGGGCGGCGGCTTGCAGCACTATTCTACAGATGTGTTTGTACAGAATGTCGAGGATCTGATTAAGCGTTACGATCCGGCATACCTCTATTTCGATGGTCCACAAGCTATGCCTAATGCCAATTATGACGTGATGTACAGTAATGTTCGTAATTACAGCGATGACATTATTATCAATTCCAATGCATGGGGCGAAGAGTATGGAGACCCCGACTTAAGAACAGCCGAAGCCAGCCATATTTACGCCAATACTGGCGCAAATCATCTCGTCAAACGTACCCCTATGGAGCCGTGGAAGTCGGTTCACACGAAGAACAACTATACGCCATACTATGCGAAACGCGATGATTACCGTCAGGTTGCCAAAGAAATGATCATGAATGCCGGCAGAGGTTATGTGGATAACAATGACCAAATGCCATTAATGAGCCGTGGAACGAACTGGGATTCGCCAGAAGATGTTACAACAAGATACCCTAAATCCATTCAAGAATTCATTGATGTGCGCGAAGGGCTTGCGAGCTGGTTCGCACCAGAGGGCAAGCCGGAACGACATGAGTCTACGACGGGCACCATGCCCTATTACCTCGCTGACTATGGTTACGTGGACGATGGCAAAGGCAACTATGAGAAATTTGCATTCCCGAACGGTACGACCGGTCCGCAGTGGGGTTATGCAACATCTCGAGACAATAATGTGTATCTTCATATTATGAAGGGTCCTGACGGCAAAAAAGGGCTTGATGCGATTGCCGGAAAGTCTTTGACCATTCGTCCGGTTAAGGATCATGTGACATCGGTAACTTGGCTGAACGAGAACGTGCCTGTTACTTCGTTCATCCAGACGGGGGACAGCTTGACCATCAATCTAACCAACGTACAGGAAGATGCCATTGATACGATTATCAAGATCGAAACAGATAATCCGAATCGCAACTATAAGCTTTCGAACGTCAATGCAACGGGAGAACAGGTAACACCTTCGTCACTCCAAATCCATGCTGAAGGCTATATGACATTCCCGGCGCTCAAAGCTCCGCTGTCCGGTTTGACATATCAAAGTGCAAATCCTAGCATCGCAGCGGTGAACGGTAACGGGATCGTGACGCCGGTATCGAATGGAACAACAACGATCACCGTACACGGTACTTACGAGGGAGTAACGAAACAGGATACATTGAAAGTAACAGCAAGAGACGGCAAAATTTACGTTGGCGAGAGCATGATCGGCGCAACCTTGCTTGTCAATGATAAGGAATCCTATGGCGAATTCCGTACGTTAGACAAACTTCGCTATCAAATCGAAGGAAGATCAGTGAAAGGTGGAGCCATCGGACTGGATGCCGCGCAAATTGTATGGCATGGCGGTATCGTCGATCTGAAAGCGGGCGATAAATATAAACCGGTCGTGATCCAAGAAGTAAATACGTTTACTTTCAATAAAAATGAAATCATAACGCCATATGTAGAACAACCTGCACGGGGAGTTATTTGGGCTGATGTAACGCAGGGCGGCAAGACATTTACAACAAATAAAATTTTCATGGACCTGCTGCCGTATCAAAATCTTGCAAAGACAGCTGAAATTACAGCTAGCCATAATCAAGCTGCAGTCAGTCAATTGGTTGATGGCAAAGCGATTGACGGCATTCATATTGATCAATCCAAATGGTCGGTGGCGGCAAATGAAAAGGCTTGGGTTCAATTTAAACTGCCGAAGAAGTCCGAGATTGCGAGTGTAAATATCAATTTTAATTCCTTAGAACAAAATTATGTCAATACGCCGAAAACAATCAAGATTCAAACGAGCGAGGATGGCACGGCATGGAAAGATGTCAGCACCGTGAACGGCCCGACGGGGAATGCTTATTTTGGATTCTATAACCAATATCCGATTAACACCTCCGCGCAATATGTCAAACTTGTATTTGACGGTGGTTCGAATGGAACGACGATGGATCTATTGGAAGTGGCTGTGAATGGTATCGATGCGTCCAATATGTTTGATCGTTTGGATTACGAGTTCAAGACGGTAAACCAAACGTCAGGCAAATATGACATTAAGGCTTATACAGGCGCGGGAAATCTGATTGACAAAGATATCGAGGTCGCCATTACAAGCGGTAACCCGAATGTGATTACGGTGGATCCTTCGAACCTGATCACGGCTGTGTCTGAAGGCATGGCCAAAATCAAGATTCGTGTGACGGTCGGCGGACGTTCGATAGAGAAAGTAACCTATTTATACGTTGATAAGACGGGACAAATCTATCAGGGCTCCTATTTAGACAAAATCAACGTTGCGCTGAATAAATCGACAATCCAACCGAATGAACCGATTGTTGCTGCCGTTGAGGGCTTATTAAATACGGGAGAAAAAGCGGATTTGTCCAGAGCTTCGGTTGAATATCAACTCAGCGATAAAAGGCTTTCCGTTGTTGAAGGCAGCAATACGCTCGTGGTGAAAGGCGATGTCGGGCCTGGATTTAAAGCGACCGTTGCCGTAAAGGTGATATTAGACGGGGTGACCGTTATTAGCGATCCGATCACCATTACAGCGACTGGAAATATTGTCCCTCAATCGCAAATGACAGCAACGGCGACAAGCCAAGAAACGAGCAGCGAGAATAATACAGCATCCATGGCGATTGACGGGAATCCGCAAACGATCTGGCATACCAAGTGGGATAAATCCGACGTTCTTCCGCAATCGATCACTTTAAACCTTGGAGGAACCTACAAAATCAACAAAATCACTTATCTGCCAAGGCAGTCAGGCGATAACGGAAAGATTACAGGCTATAACGTTTATGTCAGCACCGACGGTGTAACCTTTACCAAAGTCGCCAGCGGAAATTGGGCGAATGACAGTGCAGAGAAAACCGCAAGCCTTACAGGAGCGAACGCAACGCATGTTAAGCTTGAAGCGACGGCGGGCGTGAGCGGCTGGGCATCTGCTGCGGAGATTAATGTCTTTAAAGCCGATGAAGACATCGTAAAATCCATCGTGGATTACAAATCGGTTGCCGTGGATACGAACGTCGGCGTCATCCCTGTACTTCCGGTACAGGTGGAGGCTGTATACAACGATGGTACCACAGGGCTTGTAGACGTTGTTTGGGAACCGATTACGAAAGAGATGGTTGCCAAAGCGGGCGTATTTACCGCTCAGGGAACGGTCGTGGGCAGTTCCGTCAAAGCAAAAGCAACTTACAGAGTCACGGGTCAACTGGCCGAATCGTTTACGCTCAGTCTAAACCAACCGTCCTACAACATTGCTATTGGCGATACGCACCAGTCTGTCGTGACGGCGACTTACAAGGATTCCGGTACGGTGAAGGATGTGACTTCGCTTGCCGTATTTGCGACAGCGGACGGGACGATCGCTGCCATTGATCACAAAGGGGTAGTGACCGGCATCGCGGAAGGAAGCACAACAATCAGCGCATCCTATGGCGGCGAAACGGTGACGGCGCAGGTTCACGTAACCAAGAATGACGTGCAGCAAACCGCTGTAAAGTTGACGGGTCCGGCTTCGGTCATGAAGGGCGATCCGTTTATCGTGCGCCTCGGACTGAAACAAGTGCAAGAACCCATCTTCGCGCAAGATATGATGATCCAGTACGATCCGAAGCTCTATGAATTCAAGGATGCGGTTGCCATGCGCGACGGCCTGACGGTCTATACACAGCCATCGCAGACACCGGGGCAGCTTCGTTTGATTATCGCAAGTCTAGGGTCAGACCATGCGGTCGCGAATGATGCCGATGTGGTAGAGCTGAAATTCGTCGCGAAGCAGGTAGCGCAAAGCACAAGCGGATCGCTTGCCGTTACAAGTGCAACGATCGGGGATGCGGAAGGTCAGGAGCGTCAGGCGCTTCCGGCATCCGTAACCGTTGAAGTAACAGCGGCGCCAGCATTACCGGGCGACGTTAACCAAGACGGCAAATACTCGATTGCCGACCTTGCCATGGCTGCTGCGCATTATGGCATGACCCAACAGCATCCGGATTGGAGCAAATTCAAGACGGCCGACGTGGACGGTAATGGCGTCATCGATATTGTTGACCTTGCGGCGATTGCGAAGAAAATTATTGAAGCTTAGCTTCTGATCGTAGAAACGTCCGGACATCATGGTGTCCGGACGTTTACATTTTCAACTCCAGAAATCATCAATTTCATGAAATGTATCTTTTTTAGTGAACCGAACTTTTTATTTATTAGAGGAAACTATACTTTTTCATGTATGCACGATCTTGTCGTTCCAATACGCTGAAACAGCTAAGACAGATACATCAACTCATTAATGAATTGGGGGGTGTCGAGGAGATCACGGCGTAGCAGGTTCTCATTATTTTTTGTAGGAGGAGTCCAGTGAAAAAATATGTTAAGAAACTAACTTCTGCGGCAATGGCTTTTGCAATCCTATGCTCAACCTATACGTTGGACGTTGCCGTTACCCATGCAAGCGCTAGCGAAGCAAAGATTCAGGCGCAGTTTTATGTTGCCGTAAACGGGAATGACAGCAATGACGGATCGCAATCAAGACCATTTGCAACATTGGATAGAGCCAAAAAAGCAGTTGCGGCAATGAACGGTAATATGATAGGTAATATCATCGTGAATATCGGTGCAGGTGACTACTTTTTGGACAACACGATGGAGTTCAATGAAAAAGACTCAGGCTCCAACGGCTATGAGGTGATCTACAGAAGTGCAGACGGGGTCGGCGCAGCGAACTTCATCGGCGGCGATGAAATTACAGGCTGGACGCTTGCGACCGAAGCGGATGTTACAGGATTTGACCTGGATCGTTCATTGCTGGGCAAGGTATACAAGGTTCAGCTGGATAAAGGTAAATACGATTTTAATACCCTGTATGTCAACGACCAAAGAGCGGTTATGGCCAGAACAAGAAACCGTGACAACAACCCGAACTTTCCAATGGCCAAGGGTGAATACGTAAGGTCAACAGGTGGGGATAACAAAAATTTTAATATGAAATACAAAGCAGGCGATTTGGATCAAAAAGCAATTACGGGGATGATGAACGCGCAAGCTCGTGGAGAAAAGGAAATTGCGCAGGTGTTTGTGTGGGACGGCGGCGATTGGGACTGGTTTACCAATACGGTTCCGATTCAAACTATCAATGCTTCGGCTAATGAATTCAAATTTCCAAGAGACCCGAATTATCCTGAGAAATACCGCACCAAGTACAACATAGGCACCGGGGCAAGGTACTTCCTGCAAGGCAACCTAGCATTCATGGATGTAGAGGGCGAGTATCACTACAATAAAGCAACGGGTGTGCTGTACTACTACCCCAAAGCAGGAGACGGGAACATAGCGAATCAGACCATTATCGTACCAACGATGCAGCAGGTTTTACGATTTAAGGGAGCAGATAAGCTTAATGATGGGAAAGTTGATTTAGCGGCCGTTCCTGATCCGCAGAAGCAAGTTCACAACATTACGATTGATGGATTGGGGATAAAGGACACCGAGTTTGCCGATTATTATTCGTACTCATGGAACTGGGGAGACGCAGGTGCCGGAATTGGATATCACCCGAAAGAATCGACAGGAAGCACGAATCCATCTTACAGCGAAAGCACTGAACGTCCTGAATTCCGCGTAGGATCAGTTACACTTACGGATGCAAACCATATCACAATTATCAACACCAGAGTCAAAAACGCAGGCATGTACGGCATCGTATTTGCAGGAGATAACCAATATAACAGATTAGAGAATTCCGTAGTCGAGAATACAGGTAACGGCGGTATCATGTTTGACGGCGGCTATCCGGGTATCGGCAAATATAACAACCATAATATCATTAACAATGTCCTCATTCATAACGTAGGCGAACAGGTAGGTCACGCGGTTGGCTTTACATTGCTCAGCTCCGGTCAGAATGAAATCGCGCATCTTGAAATTTTCAATACGCCGAAGCGAGCCATTCTGGTATTAGGCGGTTACAGGCGCGATGGGAATGGTGCGGACAAAAACTATGATGAAATCAAAGACATGTACACCGTTGGCAATCATCTGAAAGACGTTTATGTACATGATGCGCAGCAGGATGCGGGTGAAGACAGCGCCGTGTTCTTGTCATGGCTGTTATCCGGAAAGGATGTCAATCGTCTGCATGGATCCAATGATCCTAACAAGCTGACAACGAATTTGGGTGGAATTGACACGGCGATGGACAGATACAATTATTTGGATCAATTTATCATCGCGAATATCGGCGCGGATCCTTCCGTCATCGAGAAATGTACGGCCGGCGGCTTAGATACAGCGATGGGCGCGACAGGCACGAATCTAACCCATATTAAAGGCGTGAACACGCAAGCGCATTCTCTCGCGATCAGACCAGGCAGCTATGGCGATATGTACATTACGAACAATACAACGAGCAATATTGGAGAATATGACGTATTAAAAACCTTCGACGATTCGAAATTGGATTACAATAACATCGGTCTTACAGCAACTTTTCCAAGTGAATTAAGAGTTTCCAAACGAACCTACCCTACACCGCCCGAGAATATATACTTTGGGGACGACTTCGAAGCATCCAATAAACTGAACACCAAGAAATGGACTGTTGAAAAAGGCAAGGTGGATATGTATTTCGGCAACGTGTTTATGTCCGAGGATCCGCTTGTTGGCAAGAGATCGCTGCCGATCAATGCCGACGCCAATCCAGGTGGGGTCGTAGTTAGCAGAACCTTCGAGAATTCATTGAACAAAATTGTTGAAGTTAAATATATGGACAGAAGAAAGGACTATGCTTACTGCGATAGAACTGAAGCGACAGGACCGAATGAAATCATGCCGAACTCGTTCATCCGAGTTGATGACGGTGTAAATGCACTTGGTCTTGGGGCAGTGGGAAGCGTATCGAAGGATTACTATCAAATCAAAAAAGGTAACCAGCTCATTCAGACCAATGTGAGAAGAGCATTCGGCTGGCATACGTTTAAATTCGATTATACTTCAGGCACGGACGTCAAATTGTATATTGATGATCAGGTTGTAGGAACCTTTGCAGCAGCATCCTTCTCCTACATTGGTATGGGGGATTGGGAAGGTACTGGCGGTAAAGCATTTTTCGACCAGCTCTATGTATATGGAGGGAAAGAAGCGCCTCCTGTGGAGGATTTACCGACAGCGCCCCCTCCAGTCGAACTGACAAAAGATATTTTCTCAGAAAATTTTGAAGGTGCGGCTCCGACCGTATTTTCACGGAATAAAAACAAGGCAACCGTAGAAGTGATTACAGAACCGGGAAATGCCTCGAACAAAGTGATGCATGTGAAGTCTCCCGATGATTTGGTGTATCTTGCCACAAGTGAAGTTTGGAGCAACTATACCTTTGAGAGCAAAGTGAAAATAGATAATTTTAATGTGAGCGCTCAAAGGCAGCCATGGGATAATTTTGCGCCTGTATGGTATGCAAAGGATTCAGGCGACAACAACCATAACTTTAATCGATACTCGTTGAAATACCGGATCGCAAGCAAAGATTTTACGCTTTATCGTAGATCCGGCGGTGATACCGATATGATCGCCAAACCTGCACCGGCGGATTTTGTGGGGACTTGGCATGACTATAAAATAACGACGATGAATGGTGTCATCACCGCGTATATTGACGGGAACAAAATTTTCGAATATACCGATACGGCGAATAAAGGCGGAACGATTGGATTTGATGGCATCAATGCAGAATATTATGTGGATGATATCAAGGTCACTCGACAAAAAACGGCTAATCCGTCTGCCGACAAAGAATCTGGCAAATATGCAACTAGTCTCAATATTAAACTTACGCCAGCTCTGAACGACCAATCCATCTACTATACGATCGACGGTTCAGACCCGAGAACAAAAGGCCAGTTGTACGACAATGACGAAGGATTGACGATCTCCAAATCAACAACTTTAAAAATCGCGGCCATCGGGGAAGGCATGTTATACAGCGATGTTGTCGAATACACCTATACGTTTGAAAATGATCAACAGGAAGCGTTCACGCTCAGCTTGAACCAACCTTCTTACAGCCTAGCTATTGGCGATACGCACCAGTCTGTCGTGACGGCGACTTACAAGGATTCCGGTACGGTGAAGGATGTGACTTCGCTTGCCGTATTTGCGACAGCGGACGGGAATATCTCTGCCGTTGATCACAAAGGGGTAGTGACCGGCATCACGGAAGGAAGCACAACAATCAGCGCATCCTATGGCGGCGAAACGGTGACGGCGCAGGTTCACGTAACGAAGCGTGATGCGCAGCAGACGGCCGTGCAGATGACAGGTCCTGCTTCGGTATTGAAAGGCGATTCGTTTGCCGTACGCCTCGGACTGAAACAAGTGCAAGAACCCATCTTCGCGCAAGATATGATGATCCAGTACGATCCGAAGCTCTATGAATTCAAGGATGAGGTTGCCATGCGCGACGGCCTGACGGTCTATACACAGCCATCGTCGACACCTGGACAAATTCGCCTGATTATCGCAAGTCTAGGGGCAGACCATGCGATCGCAACCGATGCGGATGTGGTAGAGTTGAAATTTGCCGCGAAGCAGGTCGCTCAAAGCGCGAGCGGAGCGATTGCTGTAACTAGCGCAACGATCGGGGATGCGGAAGGTAAGGAGCGTCAGGCGCTTCCGGCATCCGTAACCGTTGAAGTGACAGCGGTGCCAGCATTACCGGGCGACGTCAACCAAGACGGCAAATACTCGATTGCCGACCTTGCCATGGCTGCTGCGCATTACGGCATGACCCAACAGCATCCGGATTGGAGCAAATTCAAGACGGCCGACGTGGACGGCAATGGCGTCATCGATATTGTTGACCTTGCGGCGATTGCGAAGAAAATTATTGAAGCCTAGCCATACATCAAATAACCGTTCGGACGATTGCGATCGTCCGGGCGGTTTTTTTTCATCGAAAACGAATGATCTTCTATTTTATAACCCCCATATCGGCAATGGTCATTTTAACTTTCACGTTCACATCTGCCCTCGATAGTGCTTCTCCCCAGTCATCTTGTACACGTTTCCAGTTGCGATATTGATAAGCGCGTGCATATAGTCCGAGCCCAATCGGATCAATCTTTGCTTTTTGAATTTTGGCGATGAACTTCTTGAATCGGTTTTCCAGCTGCTGTTCCATATCACGTTCCAGTTTTCTCGCATTTTTCCTAACATCAAACGGGAATAGGCGTTCCGACAGAACAACCCGCATCTTCACACCAATGTCAAATTTGAATTTATTGCGCGCATAACCTGTCTTCGTCTTTACAGATATCTTCTGAGTAGTAAAACTATACGCATTTTCAGGAAAAAACTCTCCCTTCGGTTGATTCATGGCCTCAAATGTAAATGGAAACTCTCCACCCGTCTCATGCTGCAATATCCGAAGCAAGCGGTTTTCCTCGGAATTGATCGATAATTTGAACTCTCCCTCCTCGTCAAGCAAAGCAGTTCCTGTAAGAACCAGCTTGCCATCTTTACGTACTTGGCTCACGCTTGCGGTCATACCCTTCTCATAAGTAAGCCGCCTGAGCTCCTGGAGTGTTGTTTTCACGGAAATATTGCGCCTCACTGAGGTATCAATCAATTCTGATATATATAGTGGAAGACGCGGCTTATCCTCTGGTTGGTATTTCACGACCTCGTAGGCAGATCCATCGACCATCACAATTCTCGAATTTAACGAATTCTTGGCGTCCCGGAAAAACGGCTCAAGCAGTTTAAACCAACCCTTATGCTGCATCACTTTCTTTCCGATCAGAATAGCTTGGTTCTTCCCGCCAGCTGTTATGGACATAAATGTTTTATCATCCTCGTCCCTTGATTCCCGCAGCGTCACCGCGGGGGTCGAATAATTATCCTCCTTGATTTTCGCTTCATTACTAAAAACAGGGCTGGATGCTGAAAATATCAGCTTATTATCATGATCAAGATCGATGCCAATCAGAAGTGATATAGAGATCGCTTCGATGTCCATTTTGTTACTACACCCTGACGCCAACAATGACAAAGCCGCAATTCCGATGAGCAGCTTCCTCATGCTGCTTTCCACCTCCGGTACTTTTCAAGACTAAAGGAATAGATAAGAAGCAGAACGGGCAGTACGTACAGTACGACCATCCCCGCATGGCTTAACAGCGTTGTCCATCGTTCAGCCTGATTCCATGTCGGCTTTAAAACATAGGTACATGCGATAGCTGCGATGAAATAAATGAATGTGTGCTTGCTGTGATCCTGCTTCTTAAGCATCTGGGCAGTAGAGAAAACCGTACAATAAATATAAACGTTCCATGCTTTGGTCACCACAATCAAATACAAGGCCAGAAAAAGCATATCGACTCGTTCTAGAAAACGAAATTCGATCGTCTTTAGTAAGCTTAACGCTGGTACGTTCAATTGAGTGATTCCGTCGGGAGCAAAAAAAACAAAACATATAATGGTGATGTACACATATACAAGCATGGTTATGGTGTTAGCGATGAATAAGCCATGAACGGCATATTGCTTTTTATTTAGAAACGGATAAATGAAAAAAAGAATCTCATTTCCGGCATAAGCGAATACGGTCTTCGGCAACGCGTTTAGTATAGGTACAAAGCCTTCCTTAAACAGTGGCAGCAAATGAATCCAATGCGCATACTTTAAAGTCATCAGGAAAACTAATGGCATCCACATCATCATGTAGAAAACAAGCTCGCTGTATCTGGCCTGAACACGTATTCCATGACGGATGACAAGGTAAGTTGGAATGGCAAACAGGATCATAATGATGTATTCCGACGTTTTGGGCAAGAACGATGCTTTGATAAACAACATCGCATTGATCATGATCATCCAGCCATAACAAGCATAATAGACGATCAAAGGCAGGAGTAGAAGTTTGCCAAACCATTTCCCAAATAAGTAGTTGAACAGGTCTGGCAGCGTAAAGTCCGGATACCTTCTCATCGTCAGCAGGATGACATAGCCTGCTAATAAATTCAGGAGCCATGCTACGACGAGGCTTATCCATCCGTCTGTTCCACTCACCTCGGCTAGCGTCCTTGGGAGCGTTAGGATCCCGGTTCCCACTTGTGCTCCTTGAATCAGAAAAATATACTGCATCAAGGTGATTTCATTCATCGCATATTTTTTCATGATTCATCCCCCTTTGGCCGTTTTCTGCCTATTCGTATGTCCTGAATCGGTCTGGCGCTTTTAGGACGTTTCATCATGTTCCATAATGGAAGCCTAATAAACGTATCCTTCATATCCGACCAACGAAAAGGAGCCAGCGGGCTGCCATAAGGCGTCCCAAGCGATTCCAAAGCGGTCAGGTGTGCGATCAGGGCCACAAATCCAATCACAATTCCGATCATTCCGAACAACGAAGCCATGATCATCATTGGAAAGCGAAGCAGCCTGACCGCCGTTCCCATGTCATAACTGGGAAGAATGAAGGAAGCAATGGCAGTCGAGGCCACGACAATTACCATGATATTGCTGACAACACCCGCTTGTACGGCTGCTTGACCTATCACGATGCCACCCACAATTCCGATCGTCTGGCCTACAGGCGCAGGAAGTCGAATTCCAGCTTCGCGCATCATTTCCAGCGTGATCTCCATCAGTACAGCTTCCAGTAGTGGGGGAAAGGGTACTTTGGATCTCGACTCGGCGATGGATAGCAACAATTGTAGCGGTATGATTTCGTAATTATAGGAGATAACCGCAATGTAGAGAGCAGGCAATAACATGGCGATGAAAAAAGCAATAAAGCGCAGTAGTCGAATAAATGATGCGATTTGCCAGCGCATGCTGTAATCGTCCACACTTTGAAAAAAAGAAGTAAAGGTGGCCGGAGCAATGATAACGCTAGGAGAACGATCAACAATTACGATGAAACGTCCTTGCAACAGTTGGGAAACCGCTGAATCCGGACGTTCCGTCGTAATGAGTTGGGGAAACGGAGAATAAGGATTATCTTCAATATACTCGGCCAACTCGCCTGTATTGATCACGGCATCCACATCGACTTTATTCATTCTCGTTGTCAGTTCCTGAAGTACTTCCGGATGGGCAACATCGTTCAAGTACATAATCCAGACCTTCGATTGCCCACGTTGACCTAACGTATGTTCAAGGATTCGAAGTTCCTTGTTCGCAATGTATCGGCGGATAAGAGCAATATTTTGCTTCCCGGTTTCTACAAATCCTTGATGTGCGCCTTTTAACGAACTTTCCAGCTGAGGGTCTTCGATCGCACGCTGAGGCCAACCTTGCGTACTGTAAATCCAAGCCTGCGAGTGCCCTTCAAGAAACAATGCACTCTCTCCGTGGAGAATGGCATTTTCTAGATCGCTCCATGCCGTAACCGTACGAACGCCGCTGATTGTAGGTGCGGGTATACCTGGCTTATCATCTGGAACCTCGTACATTAGTGGGTAGAGGATATGGTTATTAATTGAATTTTTATCATTTAGGCCGTCCAGGTACAATAGAGCAGCAGGTGTCTGCTGTGAACCCGCGGCAAAACGGAAAACAACCAAATCAGGTGCTGCCGGGAATAATTCCTTTGCCTTTTCGATATTTTGAGATAGATTATGGTTGAGCATGTCATTTTCCTTAGACAGATCCTGAAGCTGAACAGGAGTCGTTTGTCCTTTCTTTCTAAGTGAAGTTTTCCATTGGGAAGTCTAGTGGACAAGAACATGAATAACGATCCTAATTAACTTAAAACATACGTTTTTATTATAGGTAATTGTTGGATCAGTTAAACGTTTGAGCTGGATGTCACGCACAGACCGACGTTTACGGAGCCTAACAATACATCAAAAAACCGTTCGGACGATCGTGATCGTCCGGGCGGTTTTTTTCATCGAAAACTAGTTTTCTTAAAGAAATGTGCTCATTTTAGAGACCTGAAATCGCAGCTTTTTAGAGGAAATTGCCCTTTTTTCTGTATTCAATATTTGCCTGATTCATTAATGTGAAATTGCACGATCGGATTTTAGCCTGGGGGAGGATGCTTATCGTAAATAAGTGAATGGCAGCAATCGCGTAATGGTTGAGAACATTCAGAATCACGAAACTTGATTGGAGGAATTAAACTGGTGAGCAAAAAGTTAAAGCGACTTTTTCCTGTTCTACTCATAACGGCTATGATGGTTCCGTCGTTTTCATTAATCAGCACGAATAAAGCAGAAGCGGCTAGAACGAACGGCACCGCCCCCTACATCAATCAATGGGCGGTTTCCGGTCCTTTTACTAAAGAGCAACCGCTTGGAAACGCCGTTCCTGTTATTGGGGAGTCTATCATCGATCAGAGCAACTCTGAAACATCTACTTGGCAATATTTCGATGATCGAATCTTCAATCGTAATTATGATGATTATAATGACCTGATGGGATATTTTGATGTGAAGCAGGGAAAGGATACAACCGACAAGTGGGTTATGGCCGCCACTTATGTTTACAGCCCCAAAGCGCAAACGGTTCAGTGGCAGGTTGGCGGTTCTGGGGTGTATAAGCTTTTCGTGAGTGATACACTAAGTGGACAACAAACCCAAGCCGCATCTCGTGTGAGGAAGAGCGGTACAAAATATCCAATCGAATTAAAACAAGGTTGGAACAAGCTTCTCATTGAAATGCAGCACAAAAACCCCGGCACGAATAAGAATTTCCTCGGTTTTTACACTAGACTTTCAGACAACAACGGTAACGAAGTTTCCGGCCTCACTTATTCTGTAACGGGGCCAAACGTAACGAACAACCAACTGAAAATTGTTACGCAGGGCCTTGCTATTGATAAAGATGCATTTCATTCCCGCAATGCAAATGTCCCGGCTAACGACTATCCGTCCAACACCCTGCCATACGCCTATGACGAAAATCCATATGTATGGATGGTTGGTAAAATAGACGGGAAGGAGAATACATCATCCATCGCTTCGCAAGCATCTCCTTTTACATTCCAAGCTGCAGGCGGAAATCCTAGCTACACATGGGAAGTCGTGGAGGGAGCATTGCCGCCAGGTCTGACATTGGCAGCAGACGGTCACATGGAAGGTACCGTTGCAGACGGTGCTCATGGCATATCGCAGAAGGATTACGCTTTCACGGTGAAAGTAAAAGACGCCCAAGGTCTTACGGCAACACAGCCATATACCATCACGGTTAAGCAAAACCCAGTGGATTGGTTTATTCAGGGCAAAATGTCGGCTCTATCGCACACGACAGGTACAATGCCAAACCTGTACGACCCGAATTTCAACTATGACGTGTGGGCACAGACCGCGAAAGAAATGGGTATGACCATGCTATCGACAGAAACTTTGCAAAATACCGTTTATTACTGGCCTTCACCCAACGCAAATTTAACCCCAAGCGACAGCAACAAATTATACAAATACAACGCATTGGTTCAGGCTGAGGACGGCACATGGAAAGTCAAAGACCGAGTAATGCAAGCCAAGCAGGCTGCAGAGCGTTACGGTTTGAAATTCGGCGTGTACGTGTCGTCGCTGTATGAAGGCAGAGAAATTTTAGAAAGCGATATCCAAGGTTTGGTCGCAAGATACAATCCATGGTATCTCTTTGCCGATGGCGGTCCTGAGAGTTATTCGAACGTTGACGTGGCGTGGAGTTCTGCCCGCAACTATAACGACCGTGTTTTAATTGATGCGAACCCCAATGCTCAAACCGGCGACCAAGATATTACGCTTTACGAGCGTCCATTCTGGCATAGTGAACCTTATAACGACGGCGGCTGGAGAAACGGTATTTTGTCGCAAACAAGAAAAGTTGCCCATGAGGAATGGAACGACCCGTATACAACCGCATTGGATGTTTGGACAATTTACGCCAAAGGCAACGAACGCGACAATTGGGCGGAAGCAACCAAAGAAATCATTAATCAATACGGACACGGTTATGTCATGAATTACGACTCGTCCATCACGGTTACCCGAGGTATGGATAACCTGAGCAGCAATTTGGATAACAACAACATCTTCTCGATGGTACCGATTTCCTCGCAGCAATTGTCGGATATGCGTACTTCTATTGTGAAGTGGATGGTGAATGCCGGCGGTCCTGATCTGCATGAGTCCTTGTATGGCACCATGCCTTATACCATGGATTACACCAAGAAGCCAGGCTGGTATACCGACCCGAAGATGGCGATCGCCCATGGGCAAGGTCCAGATTGGGGTTACGCCATGTCCCGCGATCAGGTTGTCTATATGCACATGATCAAAAACCTCATTTCCGTTGTGAGCAAGACTGGGTTTACCGGTCAAGCCTCGATGAGCGGAATTGGTCCCTTCAATGACCCGGTGAATAAGGTCGAATGGCTGAACAAAGGTGTTTCTCTGCCCTTCACTACACAACAAAGCGGAGGCAAGTACTACATCACCATTGACACTTCAAGCGTTGTTGCCGATCCGATCGACACCATCTTGAAAATTACAACGGAAGACAAGGCAAGAAGCTTCGCGATGACAAGCGTGAAGTTGTTCAGCAGCCAGACATCAACCAATAAGCTTCAGCTCAGAGCGGAGGCTTACATGAACGACTTCACCAATGTTTTCGCACCTGCGGCGCTTCGCTACGCAAGCGACAATTCCAGCGTTGCCACGGTAAACGCTGCAACAGGTTTAGTATCAGCTGCCGGTGACGGTAAAGCTACAATTACGGTCACCGCAACCTACAATGACGGCGTGAACGCTCCGCAGGTGAAGACGGACACCTATCCTGTCAAGGTATCGGGCGGTGCGATATCGGCTGCACTTCCGCTTGTTGGCGTGAATATGTACACGAACGGCAATTTGTACTGGGGTCAATTCTCCATGAGCAAAGACCTTCCCGTGACATTCCAAGGCTTTACGCAAAAAGGCGGCACGGTTGATATTCTGGGCGGCACAAATATCAAATACCACTATGCAACCGTTGACGGGAACCGCAACAACGCTGCAGGAAAAATCATCGTCACGGAAGTGCCTGCCGATCAAGTACCGTTTGTTGTGGGCGGCAACACCATGCAATTCACAGGTAAAGTTACCTCCCCTACAATGTACAGCTACTGGGCTGACATCACGGTAGACGGAAAGACATACACATCGACCCGTAACTACATTACGCTGCTCCCGGATGCGAACGTCGCAGCTGGCATAACGCCGAGCGTTACAAGTGACAGCGGTAACGCGGCAAATTTATCCGACGGCATCATGAACGATTCGACCGGCGGCAATCTCGCCAAGTGGACAGCGCCAGCAAGCGATCCAAATCCAAGCATGACCTATGACTTGGGGAGACTATATGATCTTACCCGCGTGAATGTATTCTTCAACCACCATATGCCGAATGCGGACTACGTTACATACTATAACGTGCCGAACAAAGTCAAGATTGAGTATAGCGTTGACGGTGTAAATTGGACAGCAGGTCATGAAACAAGCAAATTGTCCGGCGGTGGATTGCCAACATCGAGAGATACATTGGCCGTTCCGAAGAACGATACAACCTTGTATGCATGGGAGCAAGAAGGCTTGTATTACAACTATCCGGTTGATCCAAGTAAACCTAGCGTGAGGGCTCGGTATGTAAGAGTTTCGTTCCCTGGCGGCGGTCAAGGCGGCAGCCCGGTTGATGTGCTGGAGGTTCAGGTGTTCTCATCAGGAGATTTAACGGCACTTGAGCGCCTTAATCTGGAACCGAAAATCGGAGCGGATAATAAAACGGCAACGGTGGATGTCAAAGGCTATTCCTTCCTGGGTGACCCTATTGACCTAACCAATGCGAAAATCACACTCACGAGCGATAAACCGTCCGTTGCAGCTGTTGGCGCGGATGGGGTGATTACAGCGGGAGCACAAGGGAAGGCGAAAATCCAAGTCACCGCAACACTAGGCAGTTATAGCGCGAGCGGTTATTTCATTGTAGATGTTGACGCTGACGGCAAATTTCAACTGAATCCTTATCTAAGCGAAGTAAAGCTAACGCTGGATCGTAGCACAATCAAGAAGAACGAACCGATCATAGCCGCGTTAAAGGGAACATTAAACACGGGCGAACAGGCTGACTTATCTGCAGCGACGGTTGAATATGTTTTCAGCGATCCGAGATTAGAGGTCGTCCCTGGCAGTAATACCATTATCGTAAAAGATGCAGTTACGAAGACATTCCAATCGACGGTGAAAGGAACCGTCACGCTTCAGGGCGTAGCGGTGGATACCAACGAGGCAACAATTACAGCTCAAAGCGTGAATGTAGCTGGCATCGCGACTGTATCCGTATCATCCGTAAGGGATCGAAATGGCGATCCGAACGGAAATAATCAAGATGACCGGTATTTGGGCGTAAAAGCTACGGATGGGAATAAGTCGACGACTTGGGCAGCGAAGAAAGCAGACAAATCGCCTTGGATAAAACTTCAATTCCCTGATAATAAAAAAATAAGCCATGTTAACTTGATTGACCGAGGACACGACGTGAATCAGATTGTTGAAGGTCTTCTGGAATGGGAAGGCGGCAGCCAAAAGGTTGTCAATATGAAGTGGGAAGGTCAACCAGACAACATCGTGACATTTGAAACGCCGATCACGACAAGTTGGATTAAATTTACGATTGACCCTGACAATAAATACAATAATCCAGCCGATGCAGAATGCGGATTGGCAGAATTTGAGGTTTATGAAGCACAGCAAAATGTAAAATCCATCGTCGATTATAAATCGGTTGCCGTAGATACGAACGTCGGCGTCATCCCTGTACTTCCGGCACAGGTTGAGGCTGTCTACAACGATGGTACAACAGGGCTCGTAGACGTTGCTTGGGAACCGATTACGAAAGAGATGGTTGCCAAAGCGGGCGTGTATACCGCTCAGGGAACGGTCGCGGGCAGCTCCATCAAAGCAAAAGCAACGTACAGAGTTGCCGGTCAACTAGCCGAAACGTTTACGCTCAGCCTAAACCAGCAGTCGTACAGCCTAGCTATTGGCGATACGCTGACAACCGTCGTGACGGCGACGTATAAGGATTCCGGCACCATGAAGGATGTCACTTCGCTTGCCGTTTTTGCAACAGCGGATGGGACGATCGCTGCCATTGATAACAAAGGAGTTGCGATCGGCATCGCGGAAGGAAGCACGACGATCAGTGCATCCTATGGCGGCGAAACGGTGACAGCGCAGGTTCACGTCACGAAGCGTGACGCACAGCAGATCGCCGTGAAGCTGACGGCTCCGACTTCGGTATTGAAAGGCGATTCATTCGCTGTACGTTTAGGATTGAAGCAGGTGCATGAGCCGGTCTTTGCACAAGATTTGATGATCCAGTATGATCCAAACCTCTATGAATTCAAGGATGCGGTTGCCATGCGCGACGGCTTGACGGTCTATACACAGCCATCGTCGACACCTGGACAAATTCGCCTGATTATCGCAAGTCTAGGGGCAGACCATGCGATCGCAAGCGATGCGGATGTGGTAGAGTTGAAATTCGCCGCGAAGCAGGTAGTGCAAAGCGCAAGCGGAGCGATTGCTGTAACTAACGCAACGATCGGGGATGCGGAGGGTCATGAGCGTCAGGCGCTTCCGGCATCTGTAACCGTTGAAGTGGCAGCGGTCCCAACATTGCCGGGCGACGTCAACCAAGACGGTAAATACTCGATTGCCGACCTTGCCATGGCTGCTGCGCATTACGGCATGACCCAGCAGCATCCGGATTGGAACAAGTTCAAGTCGGCTGACATGGACGGCAATGGCGTGATCGATATTGTTGACCTTGCGGCGATTGCGAAGAAAATTATTGAAGCATAGCAACACATCAAATAAACCGTTCGGACTAAAGGATAGTCCGAACGGTTTTTCTCATTCTACGATCGAAGAAGGTCCGGTTAACTCGTCTCCTGTTGATCACCGCTTTTCATCAATAATTTGTACTGGGTTAGTGATACGCCGAAATGCTTCTTGAACAGCGTATAGAAATAATTTAAATCTTCCCAACCGCACTGCTCCAGAATCTCTTTGGTCGACAAATTGGATTCGTTCAGCAAATGCTTGACCCGGGCCATTCGAACTTTGGTTATGTATTCGGCGACGGATTCGCCTGTCGACTCTTTGAATACTCTTCCCAAGTAGACGTTCGACATTTGAAACTCCTCGGCCAAGATGCTTAGATTCAGGTTTTTATCTTGGTATTGTTCATCAATCAACTTCTTGATCCGATCCACGACGATTTTGCGCTTGTTATGTTTCACGGCGTCTACCGTTATTACGATTTCAGCAAATAACGATTCGAACGTCTGATGAATCTCTTCTACGGTCTCAAAGTAGTCGATTTTTGAAAAAAACGTATGAAATGCGTTCGATATGCGAGCATTGCTGTTGTGATCTGCAACGGAAGGATAGGAGCTGCTGATCATGAACATGAGATGGATGTACGATGACAGCATCGTTTCGTACGGCACGAAGGCTAAACCTTGAACAAATTCATCAAAATACTTCTTCACTTTATCCATATGTCCGAGCTTCAGCGAATCCAGCAGCAGCTTCACCTTTCCTTCAGGGAAAGGCGACGGTTCGAATCGAATCGACGTTCGAAATGCCGGTGTAAGAATGCTGCCATGCCCAGCGCTCATCCGATACAACGATAGTGCAAGCGTGTCAGCATATGCCTCGCTAAGCAGAGCACGGGACGCGATGGGATTGCTGACGGCGGCAGAAATCGAAAAATTCAAATATTCCTGTACCATACGTTGGATGCTTTGTACTAGTGTCAGTAGATCTGCCGTCTCATGCTCGTCCGCTTGATCTGAGGATTCCAACAGCAGTACAAGTTTATCGGCGTCCATTTCAATGACGTCACTGGCAAATTTCCCGGTAGACGACGTTTCAATGATGTTCGCGATGGCGTATTTCAGCAGACCGCGCTCTTTCTCATTGTATTTGTCGAGGAATAATCGATAATGATCCAATCGAAATACAATGATCCGCAGGACCCCGGCCAAATTCGTCTTGATGCCGAGATCGGCCTTTAGCGATAACAGCTCCTTAGGGTTCACATTTTTGTTCCCCAGCAGCAGCTCTTTTAACCAATGCGTTCGTAACGGGAGCCGTTGATCTCGCTGCTTTTGCTCCAATTCATCGCTCTTGAGCCGCACGGTTTCTATTAATTTTCCGAACGGCGAATAAATCGATTTGGACATGACGAGGGAGAAGAGATATCCCAGCAGCAGCACGATGATGCTGGTAATCAGCGTTGATGATTTAACAGCATTCACGGGTAACATGAACGACTGGTACGAGATTCTGCTAATGAATTTCCAATTCAGAGCAGTTGAAGACACGTAGGCAATATTATAGGATTGTCCATCGATTTTCGTCTCGAAGCTGCCCGATGCTTGATCGGAGGCAATGACGGTCTGCACATATGCTTCGTCCCTAATGTTGCGCAGGAACATGTCTTCGGAAGTATGATTGACGACGGTTCCGTTCGAATCGATGACGATTATTTCATTCGCTGCGGTATCGGTTTTGTTATTGATGGAAGCGATCAGCTCACGGAGAGCATTCGATTTTATATTGACGACGACCGCTTCACGCGGTTGTTTCCCGGAATCTTTCTGAAAGGGCAGGATGTAGGTATAGACGTTGATGAAATCGGTAGGCGAATTAGCTTTGGGTATTCTGCGCGCAATAGGGCTCGTGAACGACGCTTGGCTGTCCCATCGCTGAAGCAGGTTGATCACGTCTTGATCGTAAAAACGATCCGCGGAGTAGAATCCCCCATCTTCCGTCGATGCAATCCGATCTAATGGGAGAGATATGGTGTAAACCGAATGTACGTAATCGTTCGTGACGACGAGCATATCCAAATTCCGCAACGCGTTGTCCAGTACCATCTTGTCACCATTCCGATTATAAAGGAGGTTTGGAACGTGAGATCCAACAATGACGGATGACATGAATTTCTGCGCCAAATTATCCATGTAATTCATGCTGTAGCTGATCTGATTCAGCATCGATGTTCTCAGCCTGTTTTCGTTCGCAAGGGAAGCCGTGTTGTAATTGCGATACAAGAGTACGGACAGTCCGATGATCAGGATCGTGACGGTCACGGTAAAAGCAAACAGCAATTTCGTATACAATCGATTCGATTGCAACTTGAATGGAACGGACATGGAGGGCCCCCTTTCGTCTACGATTTTCTTTCTACATCTGAGTCGGTATTCCTGCGGTGATCTCCGATATTCATGCTGGATAGCTAGATATTATTGAAAAGTATATTTTTTAGAGAAAGATCTTGGCGAGATATTAAAGGAAAATATGCATTTCTCTGTATAAAAGAAAGCGATGGGCCCTTATTGTGAAATTGAAATCGAACATAAGAGATTATTTAGGAAAGAAGGAGTGGGTATATGAATAACAACGTGTCAGGCATAGCCGCTGCACAGAAAGGAGTCAAAAAGTCCGGCTTCTTGGGCCGGGTCATTTTTCTGCAAGAAATGGTCAAGCGATGGCCGTTCTATCTCATGCTTCTCCCGGGACTGCTCTATATCCTCATATTTAATTACTTCCCGATGTTCGGAGCTGTCATTGCGTTCAAAGATTATAACCCCGTGAAAGGGGTCTGGGGGAGCGAGTGGATCGGGTTTAAAAACTTCGAGTTCTTCTTCAAATCCGATGCTGCGTGGCGAGTTACCTTCAATACGATCTTCTATAACCTCGTTATTCTGGTGCTCATGACCGTCTTATCCGTCTTGTTCGCTATCCTCTTGCAAGAAACCGGCAGCAAGGTGCGGACAGGCATCTATAAAAGCGTTATGCTGCTGCCATTTTTCTTGTCCTGGGTTGTTGGCGAGTATCTTGTATACGCATTGCTAAACCCAGATCAGGGTCTCGTCAACGGCATTCGAGCATCCTTCGGTCTCGATGCGATCAACTGGTACAGCGAACCAGTTTATTGGCGGTTTATTATGCCTTTAGCTTATTTGCTCAAGCAAATTGGATATACTTCCGTCATTTATGTAGCGGCAATAACGGGCATTTCGTCGGATTATTATGAAGCAGCAGAAATCGACGGCGCCAGCAAGTGGCAGAAGGCTAAGCATATCACCATACCGCTCTTAATGCCCGTCGTGTTCATTATGCTGCTTCTCTCACTCGGGAAAATTTTCAACGGCGGGCTTGGGGATTGGGGGGCTTTCTACAACCTTCCTCGGGAATCGGGCATCTTGTTCTCGACGACCGACGTGATTGATACGTATGTGTTCCGGTCGCTGCGCACCGTGAACGATATCGGAATGTCTTCCGCGGTAGGATTGTATCAAGCGGTTGTAGGGCTGATTCTGGTGCTGATATCCAATTATCTGGTTAAAAAATATGATTCCGACAGTTCATTGTTCTAATCTGGCTATGAGGGAAGTGTGTGATGGTGAAATCGTTGAAGTTGAAAGGTGAAGGCGTAATTTCGAAGCTCTTGATTAATCTCATGTTCATCGTTTATAGCGCGATGTGCCTGATTCCCGTGCTATTGGTGCTGTCCATCTCATTGACGAATGAAAAATCGCTGCTCACTGACGGCTATCATTTGTTTCCGAAGGAGTTCAGTCTGATCGGATATCAGTATGCATTTTCCGGCACGACATCTATTTTGAACGCATACAAGATCACGATTCTCGTAACGGCCGTCGGCTCTATTCTTCATTTGCTTGTCACTTCCATGATGTCCTATGCGATCTCCAGAAATGAAGTGAGGTATAGAAATCAAGTTGCATTTCTTGTATTCTTTACGATTCTGTTCAATGGGGGGCTGGCGCCTTATTATATTCTTGTAACCAAATACCTCCATTTGAAAGATTCACTGCTAATATTGATTATCGCGCTGCTCGTGTCACCCGTACATGTGCTCATTATGCGCAACTTCTTCAAAGCGCTGCCCGATTCCATTATTGAATCGGCACGGATCGACGGTTCGGGGGAATTCATGACGTACTTCCGGATTGTACTGCCTTTGTCTACCCCCGTGCTTGCGACGATCGGATTATTCATTTCCATCGCTTATTGGAATGATTGGTTCACCAGTGCGCTGTTCATCGAGAACAATAAATTGTATACGCTCCAATATTTGCTGCAGTCGCTCATGACGAATATCCAGTACTTGATGAGCAATGAGCAGGCATCCAAGACGATAGAGAAATCGATCGGCATGCTGCCGGGCGAAAGTGCCAGAATGGCTGCTACCATGTTGTCCATCGGGCCAATCATCTTGATGTATCCCGTATTGCAGCGGTATTTCGTTAAGGGGCTCACACTTGGCGCCGTCAAAGCTTAGAAATCAAATTTTTCATGAAAAGTATCCTTTTTAAAGAACCGGAATTCGCGATTTATTAGAGGAAAATACATTTTTTCTTGTATACGTATACTTCCTTGGTCAACTAAGCTGAAATCGCATCCCAAGACTGAATGTGAAATAAACCGGGGGGAGTGACGTTAATCTTAGGGAAGTGGAAAAAGAGCGGTTGATGAATTTTTTTAAAAAAAGAGTTAATAGGAGGTCTCATATGCAACCACTAAAAAAACGTATGCCTTCCGTTATTGCCGGCTTACTCGTTCTATCTCTGACCATCGTTGGATGCGGAACAAGCAGTGAACCGGAAACAAGCCCTAAAGTCGCAGAGAACCAGACGACGCAAGAGACAGAGAAGAAGACGGAAGAACCAGTCGAATTAACGTTCTATCTGGCCAATTCCCCAGTGAAGGATTTGGATCGCATCATGGAAGCAGCCAATAAGATTATCAAGGAAAAGATAAACGCTACCTTGAAGCTGGTTGTTACGGACTGGAGCGCTTATCCTCAAAAAATGAATCTCATGATCTCGTCGGGCGAACCGTTCGATCTTGCTTTTACTGGAAGCTGGGGAGAACTCAACTATTTTCAGAACGCATCCAAAGGGGCTTACCTCGACATAACGAATCTACTCGACAAGTATGCGCCTGTAACGAAATCCAGAGTGCCGGATAGTATTTGGCAGGGCGTGAAGGTCAATGGCAAAATATACGGATCGATTAACTATCAGGTCTGGGGTATGGCAGGAGCGAAAGGGGTACAGCTGCGCAAGGATTTCGTCGATAAATATAATTTCGACTGGAAGTCAGCTAAGACATGGAATGACTTAACGCCGTTCCTGGATGCCGTGAAGAAGGGCGAACCGGATATCATTCCTTGGGAATACAGCAATCAGGCGGATAACTTTGCCGATATGCCGATCATCTATGGCATGGACTCGGTGGGTGACAATAAGATTCCAGGCTGGATTCGGATCAACGACAAGGACATTAAGGTGTTCAACCAATATGAAACTGAGGAATACAAGGATTACTTGAAAACATTCCGGAATTGGTATGTGAACGGGTACATCAAGAAGGATGCAGCAACGATGAAGGATTATCTACCGGACCGAAAAGCGAAGCGTATTGCTGCTTTATATGCGAACCCATATCCAGACCAAGTCGACATGCCTGAGCTAGGTGCCCAGTCTTTCATGTCCCATGCGCCGGCAGAGGATAAGGTCTATAGCATTACGAAACGGTTTACCGAGCCGTTTATCCCAGCGAATAGCCCTTCAACCGCGCTCGTTGTCGTCGGTGCGAACTCGAAGCATCCGGAGAAGGCCGTCGAATTGATCGAACTGCTAAATACCGATGATGCTTTGTTCCATCTCATTGCTTTTGGCGAAGAAGGCAAGGATTACAAGAAGATTAGCGACAAACAAATTGAAATGATCAAGGATATGTACAATTTCAACTGGAGCGAATGGGAGCTCGGGCAGTCTTATAGCAGAATGTTATGGGATCAAAATACGAATGTAGCCACGCAGGAGAAATCGCTCCAAATGATCTACGACGCCGATAAGACGGCAGCGGTATCCCCTGTGATGGGCTTCGTATTTAACTCGGAGCCGGTAAAAACGCAAATCGCCAATGTCGATGCGACATTGAAGGAATATTTGTACACGCTGGATTCTGGATCAGTTGATCCTGACAAGTATTACGCGGAATTTATCGACAAACTGAAAAAAGCCGGAGCAGACGATATCATTGCCGAGAAGCAAAAGCAGATCGATGAATGGAAAGCTGCGAACGGCAAGTAATATGCAATCATAAAATCAGTAAATAATAGCCTCCTCAACCAAGAGATTTGGAAACGTGTTGAGGGGGTTATTTTATTTGTTCGAAAAGGAGTTGGTTATCATCTTGACAATGTTGGTGAAATCCAATACAGTAAAAACACTTATTAAAACACTTTTAAAAAGCGTTTTTGAAATGAGGTGTTACGGTGAAACATATCGGCGGCAACGCGATGGTCATCAAAGAAGTGAATACGAATCTCGTCCGCACGGCGTTGAAAGGCGCAGGCGAAGCAACCAAGCAGCAGATCGCAACGATTACGGGACTAAGCGCAATGACGGTAGGTACGATCCTCCAGCAGCTGCTGCAATCCTCGGAAGTGCTTGAGGCGGAGCTTAGCGCTTCGGGCGGCGGCAGGCCTGCGCAGCGTTACAAGTATAACGGGGATTATGCTTATGTGCTGACGCTGTTTCCTTATGAGACGGGAGGGCGAATCCTCATTCGAAGCACGGTCGTGAATCTTCTCGGCACGATCGTCCATGAGGCGGCGGAAGAGGTCGCGCAAGTGGATATCGCATGCTTCGAGCGGATCATGGATGCATTCATTGCGAATTATCCGGCGATTCAGGCGATCGGAATCGGTTTGCCTGGTGCGGAATGGCAAGGAAAAATCGTCATTTCGGATTATAAAGCTTTGTTAGGTGTCTCGATCGTGGATTACTTCAAGCAGCGGTATGGCTTGCCCGTCATTATGGAGAACGACGTCAACGCAGCCGTGGTGGGGTACTGCGAACGCGACCATGTTCAGCTGGATGAAGCCGTCGCATACATTTACTTCCCTGACCGGTTCCCTCCGGGCGCCGGGATCTTCCTCAACGGCAAGTTGTTCAAGGGGAGAAGGAACTATGCCGGTGAGATTGGCGCGATTCCGTCAGGGACGCCTTGGGGGGATCCTGCATTACATTCTTCTTCGGAGCGCGTGGAGCAGGTGATCGTCCAGTTGATCGGCGCCATCTGCGCGGTGATCAACCCTGACCGCGTCGTACTCTATGGGAGCTTCTTGAATCAAGCGACCGGTCGTCAAATTGCGGAGCGATGCCGCATAACGCTGCCTGAGAGCGCAGTGCCGGAAGTGATCGTATCCGAAGATTTTACAGCCGATTACTTGGCGGGGATGGTTGCGCGCACGCTCTCGACGTTAGAACCGAACATCATGTTATTCAGACACGAATCATAAGGGGCGAGGGTAGAGTGGCAACATTATTTTTAATTATTATTTATTTATCGTTTATCAGTCTCGGGCTACCTGACTCCTTGCTGGGCTCGGCGTGGCCTGTGATGCAAGTGGAATATGGAGCTCCGTTCGGCGCGGCAGGCGTGATCTCCATCATCATTGCCGCAGGGACCATCGTCTCTAGCCTTGCAAGCGGCATCCTCTTGAAGAGGCTCGGAACGGGCAAGATCACACTCATCAGCTGTCTTATGACGGCGGGCGCCTTATTGGGCTTCTCCTTCGCGCCTTCGATCGGATGGATCATGCTGCTCGCCTTGCCGCTCGGCCTCGGTGCAGGCTCCGTTGATGCGGCGCTCAATCAATATGTTGCGCTGCATTATAAGGCGCATCATATGAGCTGGCTGCACTGCTTCTGGGGTGTGGGCGCGACGATGGGACCGATCATCATGTCCGGATTTATCCGCGAAGGCAATATATGGCGGAGCGGGTACATGACCGTCGCAATCATTCAATTCGCGCTCGTCGTCCTGCTCTTCGTGACGCTGCCGTTATGGAAGCGGATGGAGAAGGTACATCTCCAGCCTGCACAAGAAGAGCAGCATCAACGCACTCAGGACGCTGGCGATAACGTTCCGACGCTGCGATTGAAAGGCGTGAAGCTTACCTTAATGACCTTCCTCTTCTATTGCGGCGCGGAGGCGACCGTTGGTTTGTGGGGCAGCAGCTTCCTGGTGAACGTCAAGGATGTGTCCGCAGCTTCAGCAGCGCAATGGGTATCGATGTATTACGGCGGCATTACGATCGGCCGGTTCATTACCGGCTTCGTAACGATGCGCGTAAGCCATCGCGCATTGATCCGCAGCGGCCTGTTAACAGCGCTCGCCGGCGTCTATCTGATGATCATGCCCTTGCCGGACGTCTATTCGCTCATCGGCTTGATGCTAGTAGGCTTAGGCTTTGCGCCGATCTATCCGTGCATGCTGCATGCGACGCCGGAACGGTTCGGTGAGGCCCACACGCAGAAGCTGATGGGCTATCAAATGGCCGTAGCCTACACGGGTACGACGCTGCTGCCGCCGATGCTCGGCTGGATTGCTGCACAGACGACGATTGCGCTGATGCCGATCTTCGTCGCGATCTATGTTATATGTATGCTGCTGGGCTCGGAGCGCGTCAATCGAATCATTGCACAGCGTTCGAAGCGTGTGAATTCGGATGTTCGTCCGGGTGCGAAAACCCTATAGCCAAATACACGAAACAGCCTTTCGTTCGGTGCTTGTACCGTATGAAAGGCTGTTTTGTGTTGTGTCCAACTAATCTACCTTCAACCGCGTCGTTCCACGCTGAATTAACTCAACCTCCAGCTTGTGATTCACTTCTTCCAAAGGCTGCTGCTCGATTTTCTTGATCAGAATGCGTGCAGCGAGCATCCCCATCTCATAGATTGGCTGTGAGACGGTCGACAGCTCGGGATAGACCATCTCCGCGAGTGGAATGCCGTCATAGCCAATAATCTGAACTTGGTCCGGCACGCGGATGCCGCGCTCCTGCAGTGCGCGGAGTGCGCCGATCGCCATCATATCATTGCCCGCGAAGATCCCGTCGATATCCGGGTGGGCATGGAACAGCTTATTGACCGCTTCGATGGCCTCCTTCAGTTGGAAGTTCCCGTTCACGACTAGCTTCGGCGTGAACCATGGCAGATCTTCGACCAGATCGAGATAGCCTTGGCAGCGCTCCTCGGCAATCCAGATCCCCTTCGGACCGCGAATATGTGCGATTTTCTGACAGCCCTGCTGCAGCAAGGCTTGTACAGCTAGGTGGGCGCCCTCACGGTTCTTCGAAGAGACGGTAAGGACGGAAGGCGAGCTAATTCTATCCACGGCCACCATCGGGACTTGCAGCTGTTCAATTTCATCCTCTGACAACGTATTGGACGCCATAATGAATCCATCAATATATTTTTGTTTCAATGTCTGAATGTATTGTCGCTCGATCTTGGATGACTCATTGGTATTGCACAGAATGGTTGTATACCCGTACATCTGCGTTACCTTCTCCACCGCAAGCGCCAGCTCGTTGAAGAAGGGGTTCGTAATATCCGGGACGAACAGCGCGATCGTTTTGGTAGATTTTTTGGACAAACTGCGCGCGACGTCATTGGGAACATATTTTAGCATTTCAATCGCTTTATGGACTTTCTGCACGGTATCTTCGTGAACGTAACCTTTCTGATTCAGGACGCGAGAAACCGTCGCTACCGAAACCCCAGCGAGTTTAGAGACATCTCGTATCGTTGCGATTTTTCCTCAACTCCTTTGGCAATAATATGTAATCGATTACGCATGATAACTGCATCTATGGTACTGGTTACATAAAATTAGTATCGATGTAGTTATTATACTACAAAAAATACGTATTGACATCGCTTTCGTATTGAATTAACATAAAATCGAAATAGGTAACCGGTTACACATCGGTTAATATCTTTGCGCATCTTTTAGGAAAGATATGATGAATAGGTTCTACGACACCAACATGAGAGGATGCTGAGCAGCATGAATATGAAGAGAATTCCAATTATTATCGATACGGATCCAGGAATTGATGATGCGGTAGCCATTGGCGTGGCCCTGTACCATGAGGCGCTTGACGTCAAGCTATTAACAACGATCGCGGGGAATGTCTCGGTGGATAAGACAACGAACAACGCGCTGAAGCTCGTTGAATTCTTCGGTACAGGTACGCCGGTAGCGAAGGGTGCAGGTCAGCCATTGTGCATTCCTTACGAGGATGCAAGCGATATTCATGGGGAGTCCGGTATGGACGGCTATGAATTTCCGGAGCCGAAGAAGAACATTCACCCAGAGCACGCGGTGAATGCGATTCGCGAGACGATCATGAACAGCGAAGAGAAAGTTACGCTCGTGCCGATCGGTCCGCTAACGAACATCGCGTTGTTCTTGGCATTGTATCCGGAATGCAAATCCCGCATTGAACGAATCGTATTAATGGGCGGCTCCGCTTCCGCTGGGAATCACAGTCCGACAGCCGAATATAACATTTTCGCCGATCCGGAAGCTGCGAAGATGGTCTTCGCATCAGGCCTTGATATTACGATGGTCGGATTGGATGTGACCAGTCATGCGACGTTAACGCCAGATAATGTGGTTGCGATTCGCGATCTGAATGAAACCGGCAAGATGCTGTATTCGATGTTCCAGCATTATCGGGGCGGCAGCTTGAAGACAGGTCTCAAAATGCACGATCTATGCGCTATCGCCTATATCGTGAAGCCGGAGTTGTTCAAGACGCAGAAATGCTTCGTTGATGTGGAGACGGCGGGAACGTATACGGCAGGCACGACCATCGTCGATTTGAAGAATCGTTATCAGAAAGAACCGAATGCAACGGTTTGTCTGGGTATTGATGTGGAAGCGTTCCGCGCTTGGGCGATCGAATGCTTAGCCAAAGCTAGATAAACTTAGACAGCTTAGAGAGGAGAATCATCGTGGTAGAACTAATATTCGGTTTAATTGTTATCGTACTCGCAGGTTGGATGATCTATAAGAAAGTCAATGCGACCGTCGCATTGTTCATTGCCGGCATCCTGCTCCTATACGGTGCGGCGTTCATGGGTCACACGATCTTGCCGACCGAGACGACGACAGGCTCGATATGGCTGGATCCGATCAAGGCCATCTCGAATAGTTTTATTAACAATCTAGGAAATATCGGAATGACGATCATGGTACTGTTCGGATTCTCAGCGTACATGACGCAGATCGGTGCGAATGAAGTTACCGTTCAGACCTTGATGAAGCCGCTCTCCGGCATTAAATCGGTCTATGTGCTCGTCCCCGTCATCTTCGTGGTCGGGAACTTGTTGTCACTGGTTGTGCCGAGCGCATCAAGCCTCGCGGTACTGCTCATGGCGACGCTCTATCCGGTCTTGAAACGGATCGGGATGTCCGGCTTGACCGCAGGTGCGGTTATCGCGACGACAGCGACCATCATTCCGACGCCTCTAGGCGCGGATAACGTCATCGCTGCTCAGACGCTGGGCATTGATTTAATGGAATATGTCATGAAATATCACGCTATTATCTCGATCCCTACCTTGATTCTGATGACCATTGCGCATTACTTCTGGCAGAAATATATGGATAAGAAAAATCCGGAGACGGATGATATCGATGAATCGAAGATTGCGACGTTACGCGAGGATTTGCCACCGGCTTATTACGGCATTCTTCCGATTCTCCCGCTAATTCTGATTACGGTATTTGGTATTTTCATTAAATCGATTAAAATTGGTCTTGTAGAAATCACATTTATTTCCCTTATTGTTGCAGTCATTATCGAAATCATACGCAAACGCAAAGTTCAACAGGTATTCGAAGAGCTGATGGTATTCTTCAAAGGCATGGGGAACGGGCTGGCGATGGTTGTTGCGCTGCTCGTTGCAGCTAGCTTGCTCGTCGATGGCCTGAAGGCGCTTGGCATCGTCGACATGTTGACTAATTCGGTAAAAGACATGAATGGCGCGGGTATGATCCTGATGTTCGCATTCTCGGGTGTAACTGCACTGATCGGTCTCATCAGCGGCGGAGGGCTTGCCGTATTCTACGCGTCGGTCGGATTATTGCCTGACATCGCGCATAATGTGGGGATTAACGGGGCGATGCTGTCGATTCCAATGCAGTTGATCGCGAACCTGGTTCGTTCGATTTCACCGGTCGCAGCGTGTATTATCGTCGTCTGCAGTATCATTCAGAAGAGCCCGATGGCGGTTGTCAAACGGACCTCGGTGCCGATTATCGTCGGGATTATTAGTACGCTAGTATTGTCTTACGTCATGTTCTCCTAAGTGGCGCTTACAAGCAGTCAAGGGAACAGATTGGTTTGGATAGGAGTGAACGAGAGATGAAAAAGATATGCATACTCGGCAGCATGAATATGGACTCCAGCTTGCTGCTAGAAGCTCTACCGACAGAAGGAGAAACGGTATTCGCTTCCGGCAAGCTTGTTGGGCCTGGGGGAAAGGGATTTAATCAAGCTGTATCCGCAGCGCGGTTAGGCGCAACTGTACAATTCATCGGCAAAGTGGGGGCGGACGACAACGGTAGGCAGCTCGTGTCGACGCTGCAGCAGGAAGGAATCCGCACGGAGCATGTCCTTGTCGATCCGAATCTGCCGACAGGTGAAGCGCTAATCTTGTTCAGCAACCGCGGCAGTAATATGATCGTGGTTAGCGCAGGATCGAATATGGGGATCACCACGCAGGATGTCGACCAGTCCCGCGAAGTTATTGCGTCATCCGATGTCATCGTTGCACAATTCGAAGTGCCGATGGACGTCATTGAACATGCATTTGCCATCGCGAAGGCGGAAGGGAAAGTGACGGTACTGAACCCAGCACCGGCGAAGGAGATTCCATCATCCTTGCTTCAAGTGACGGATTTCTTGATTCCGAACGAGAGCGAGATGCATGTGATTACCGGATGCGATACGAGCCGTGACGATGCGATGGTGCAGGGAGCAGCGGCTTTGCTGAAGCAAGGCGTCGGATGCGTCATAGTGACCTTAGGTGAGCGCGGCAGCATGATCTGCCACCCGGATGGGAATCAAGCGATTCCTGCCGAGAAGGTGCAGGCGATTGATACGACGGCGGCCGGCGATAGCTTTATCGGTTCTTTCTGCACGAAGCTGGAGGGCCAAGATTACAAGCAACTCGCAAATGTCAGCGAAGCGGTACGGTTCGCAAGTCGCTTCTCGTCGATTGTGGTACAGCGCAAAGGCGCGTTTCAATCCATTCCCTACATGCATGAATTATCAGAAATGAGTGGATAACCAATGAATATTTTATGGGGACTGTTAGGCTGCTTCGTCATTTTCTTCATCGCCTATGTAATGTCAGACCATAAGAAAAGCATTAATTACCGCACAATTATCGTCGGATTCGGCATTCAATTGGTATTTGGGTTCATCGTGCTCAAATGGGATGTCGGGAAGCAGGTGCTCGAGGTCATCTCGCAAGGATTCACGAACTTGTTTCATTACGGATACGAGGGACTCGGTTTCGTCTTTGGCAGCTTGGCCGACAAGACGCAGCCGACAGGGAACATCTTTGCGATTCGGGTAGCGATGCTCGCGGTGTTCATTACACCGCTCATCGGGCTCCTATATCGGTTCGGGATCATGCAATTTTTCATGCGAGTCGTTGGTGGCGGGCTTGGCCGATTGCTGAAGACAAGCCGTGCGGAGTCGCTCGCCGCAGCGGGGAACATTTTCCTCGGACTGCAAGAAATTCCGATCATGATTAAACCTTATATGAAAACACTGACGCGCTCTGAATTGTTCGCGATTATGGTTGGCGGCTTGGCATCGGTCGCAGGCGGCATCATGGTCGCCTATGCAGCGCTTGGCATTCCGATGTCCTACCTATTATCCGCTAGCATGATGTCGGCGCCAGCCGGATTGATCATTGCCAAGATGATCATCCCTGAACGGGAGGAGCCGCAGAAGGCAGGGGCGCGTGAGTTGGAAGATGAAGATATGGGAACGAAGGATAGTATCATCAATATTATTTCGAAGGGTGCTTCGTCCGGTATGAAGATGGCGGTACAGATTATCGCCATGCTCATCGCCTTCATCTCGATGGTCGCGTTACTGAACGGCTTGCTCGGCTGGGTCGGCGGATATTTGGGCTATCAGGGCTTATCGCTTCAAGTCATCTTGGGCTGGATCTTTGCGCCTCTCGCTTTCGTGATCGGCGTTCCATGGTCGGAAGCGACGATGGCGGGCAGCTTCTTGGGTCAGAAATTCGTGATGAACGAGTTGTTCGCCTTCGGCTCATTCGCGAGCCAGATGTCGCACTTGTCGGACAAGACGATAGCCATTGTCAGCTTTGCGCTCTGCGGATTTGCGAATATTGGTTCGATGGGGATAATGCTCGGATCATTTCGCTCCTTGTCACCCGAGCGCAGCAGCGAAGTAGGGCGCTTGGCCTTCAGAGCCGTCATTGCGGGTTCGCTCGCGAATTTACTGAGCGGTGCCATTGCAGGAATGTATATGTAAGTGGTACAAAGCAGGAACTCTATTGCAGAGTTTCTGCTTTTTTTTCGTTATGGAATCAAATTATGCATACCCTTCACCCAATCAGGTTTACGACAACCTGGATTAGGCGACAATTGATCCATAGCCATGATAAATCGAGGGGATAACTTATGGAGCAGAATCAACCTGCGGCTTCCGATGCAGCAGAACTCATTTCGCCTCATCTAGAACAAAATGTAGAGAAGATCTTGCGCGAGTTAGGACACAGTGACGACATCGTCCTGAGAGAAATCCGCATTGGGAAGGTCGGGAATGTTCGCGCGGCTATTTTTTATACGGACGGGCTAACCGGTACCCAAGCGCTTGCTGATTTTGTTATCGAATCGCTGTTAATGGATATGAAGAATACGGAATTAGACCAAATGGTCTCCTTCGGTCATGATGTACTGAATGTTCTCAAAGAACGGGCAATTACCGTTGGCGGTGTGAAGGAAATTACGGCGTATGAAGCGCTCTACACCTCATTATTGTCCGGAGACGCGATTCTGCTATGTGAAGGGCAATCCCAAGGCTTTGCTATCGGGATAAGGCATTGGAACCAACGAAGTGTCACGGAGCCGGCAACAGAGACGATCGTTCGAGGTCCGCGCGAGAGCTTCACGGAATCCATTCGAACGAATACGGCGCTGATCCGGCGAAAAATTAAAGATCGCAATCTTTGGCTGGAGACAAAAACAATTGGCCGAGTGACCAAGACCGATGTATCGATTATGTACATCCATGGGATAGCGAGTGACACCCTTATAGAGGAAGTGCGCAACCGACTGGATCGGATCGACATCGACGGTATTATGGAGAGCGGTTATATCGAGGAATTAATCCAGGATGAACGGCGCACGCCGTTCCCGACGATCTATAATACGGAACGTCCGGATGTTGTTGCTGCTGATTTGCTCGAGGGCCGCGTCGCGATTCTGGTGGATGGAACCCCGTTCGTACTTACCGCTCCGACGACGTTTATTCAATTTTTTCAGGCGGCAGAAGATTATTATCAACGTGCGGATGTCAGCAGTTTACTGCGGATGCTCCGTTTTTTCAGCTTCTATATCTCGCTGATCGGGTCGTCCCTATATATCGCAATTACGACATTTCACCAGGAGATGCTCCCGACCCCGCTATTAATTAGTTTGGCGGCTCAGCGAGAGGGGGTGCCTTTTCCTGCGATTATCGAGGCATTCATGATGGAGACGGCGCTTGAAATATTGCGGGAAGCCAGCATTAGAATGCCTCGAGCCGTGGGTCAAGCGGTATCCATTTTAGGGACGTTGGTCATTGGAACGGCAGCGGTAGAGGCAGGCATCGTGTCGGCAGCAATGGTGATTGTCATATCCATCACGGCGATATCCAATTTCATTTTCCCTGCCCCGAATATGTCTATTTCCGTCAGGCTCATTCGATTTCCAATGCTGCTGCTCGCCGCTTCCTTTGGTCTATTCGGCATGGTCCTTGGGTATATCGCGCTGATGTTTCACTTGTGCAGCTTACGTTCTTTTGGTGTGCCGTACACCAGCTCACTGGCGCCGTACAATCAGGAAGATCAGAAGGATACGATCTTCAGACTGCCTCGCTGGAGAATGAGAACACGCCCGCATCTCTTGAACCGGGATAACGCAAAGCGGGAGCAGCCGATACCCTCCCCTAAATCTCGATCCTGACTAGCTGGGCGGGCGAAAGGAGCTTACAATGGTACGAAATCTTCTAGTGATACTGCTGCTCTGTAGCTTACTCATTGTAACGGGCTGTTGGAATCGAAGGGAATTGAATGAACTTGCCATTGCAGTGGGAATGGGGATCGACAAACAGGGCAAGCAATTTAAGGTATCCATGCAGGTTGTTGTTCCGAGTGAGATCGCGGCGAAGAAAGGCCAGGGCACGACTCCTGTCGTCCTATATAGTGCTGTGGGAGACAGTGTCTTTGAAGCGATTCGCAAGATGACAACGGAAAGCCCAAGGAAAATCTATATCTCCCACCTGCGGATTCTGCTCCTTGGTGATGAATTAGCGAGAGATGGAATCGGCAAATCATTAGAGTTCCTCACGCGAGACAGTGAAGCCCGATCTGATTTCTATATTGCGGTATCGAAAGAATCAAAGGCGGAAGATGTACTGAAGGTTTTGACAACACTCGATTCCATCCCGGCTAATATGCTCTTTAATGCACTGGAAACGTCGCAGAAGGAATGGGCACCAACGACGTCCGTCACATTGGATGAATTGATATCAGTCTTAACGAGTGAGAGCAGGAACCCTGTATTGACCGGCATTCTCGTCCATGGCGATCCGAATGAAGGTGGCTCTAGCGACAGCGTGAAGAACGTCAAAACACCCGTACGCCTGCAATATTCGACGTTGGCTGTTTTTCGTAAAGATAAGCTGATCGGCTGGTTAAATGAGAAGGAAAGCAAAGCGTATAACTACATTATGGATAAAGTGCAGAGCACCGCAGCCGTCATTCCATGTCCGAGCGGGGGGAATGTCACGTTAGAGGTCATTCGTACCAAGACCAAAGTAAAAGGTAAGGTTATTCATAAAAAACCGCGAATTGACATTAACATTCGTGGCGAAGTCAATGTTGATGAAGTTGGGTGCCATATCGATCTGACGAAGCAGCGAACCATCAGCCAAGTGGAGAGGCTAGCGGAACAACGAGTCGAAGATATCATCAATGAATTGATTCATACGGTGAAGCAAAAATACAAAGTTGATATTTTTGGCTTCGGTCAGGTCATTCGGCGATCGAATCCAACAGCATGGAAAGAATTAAGACGGGATTGGGAACGACATTTCATGGATCTTGAAGTGAATGTGAAAGTACATGCATCCATACGGCAGCTCGGAACAGTAGGAAATTCATTCCTAGATAGAATAAAGGAGTAGAACATTGATGTGGGTGATTTTAGGCATTGTATTAATAGCCGGAATGATGATACTTATCGAAGTCCCTCGGTTATTAAAAAGCAAATGGCACAAAGAATTATGGGTATTCACCATCCTCCTCACGGTAGGGACGGTATTCAACATTGGACTAAAGCTGCATTGGAACATCCCGAGCCCGCTCTACTTGATGATCGCCATCTACAAGCCAATCAGCCGCCTCATTTATGGTTCGTGAATAGGAGAGGGAACACATGCTGGAGAACGGAAAGATATCGCAGCGACAATTTGGAATCTTGGTTACGTTGTTCACCGCCGGCGATGCAATTCTAGTGCTGCCGTCGGTCACGGCTTTAGAGTCCAAAGAAGATGCGTGGATGGCTGCGATTCTAGGCACAGTAATCGGGCTGCTCGTCATTTATTTATTTATGACCGTTGCGAGACTCCATCCTCGGATGACTTTGGTAGAGTACAATAACAAAATTCTGGGTACGGTACTGGGTACGGTGTTGTCAGTGTTATTCCTGGGGTATTTCCTCCTCTGTGCTGCCGCCAATATTCGGGAAATCGGCGATTTTATGACCACACAAAGCATGCCGGAGACGCCCATTCAAGCGATACACGTCGCATTTTTGTGTATCGTCGTGGTAGGCGTAAGACATGGACTTGAGGTGATCGGTCGCGTTGGAGAGGCGATATTTCCGGGATTCATCGTTTTTTTTATCCTATTGACGCTGTTCTTATTGCCGCAAGTCCACATTGAGAATATCCAACCTGTACTCGCGGAAGGGATATCACCGGTAGTTCGGGGCGCGCTTGCCTCATCTACATTTTCTACCGTACAGCTTGTCGTATTTCTAATGATTATACCGTACGTCAACCAGCACAAACCGATCATAAGAAGCTTTATGGGCGGCGCGCTGCTGGGCAGCTTAGCCTTGTTTCTCATTATCCTTTTAACGATTCTGGTACTCGGGGTAGACGCAACGGCGAACAGCGTGTATCCGAGTTACGCATTAGCGAAGAAGATTAGTATCGGTAAGTTTCTGGAGAGAATCGAAGCCATTCTGTCTCTGATGTGGTTTGTCACGATTTTTTTCAAGATCATTTTGTTCTTTTACGGTTTCCTCCTGGGTCTGAGTCAGCTATTGAAGCTCCGGGAATATCACTTGCTGGCCTTACCATCCGCGATGTTACTTATGGTGCTCACGATGATCATCAGTCCGAACACGACATTCTATGATTATGTGATTTCAAGATATTGGCCGTTTTTCGACCTCACTTTCAATGCGCTGTTTCCTCTCATGCTGCTGGGCGCATATGGCTTTCGGAAGCTGGTAAACGGACCGCAAAGAGAATAAATCATGCAGAGCACCGGATCGATGCGATCTGATGCTCTTTTTTTGTGATGCAAAGTTCCTCGTATCCTCTGATCTAACACTTAGGTATAATACATATTGAATTTTTAAGGAGCTAGGAGGCAGTGAACATGCAGGTGCAGAGGAAACGCTTTACGATTTATCCCAAACTGTTGATCGGATTCCTGATCGCTATCTTACCCGTGTACATGATCGGCATTTTCCTGAACCATCAAGTCGCCAACAGTTTAAGAGACCATATTCTGCAATCGATGCAGACGAATGTCAATTTCTATTTGACCTCATTAACCAATGAGGTTCGGAAGATAGACAAGCTCAAGCAATCCTTAATTGTCGATGAAGACGTCATGACGCTGGGTACCGTGGCGCCGGCCCTGTCGGAGAATGAGCTTCGGGAATCGATTCTACGGCTAGAGAGGAAATTGACTTTGTTCAAAGATTCCAGTGCTTATATCAAAGACGTGACCTTTCATATCCCATCCATCGACAAACGGATTAAGCCGGCTAACTATACGGAAGGCGTACCGATGGACCAGCTCCTCCAGATGCGCGCTCAGATGCGGCATCAGTTGTCCCCACTTCTGTGGTGGGACAATAAAATACTGTTGAACTCCTATTTTCCAGACAATCCTTTATCGGATCGACCTCCTGTGTTCGTGGTGGAAATCGAGCTGGATAAAGAAATGATTATTCAAAATTTGAACAATGTTGTGGATCAGGGCGGAGCTATGCTCTATTTTCATGACAGCAAGAACGCACTTTTGAGTAAACACATTCAATCTCTAACGCAAGACCTGCATTTGCTGGTGTCCAGCGAGAGAGTGGATAGCAGTCGCAACGAGATCTTAGAGCACGGTGGGCAGCGGTATCTGGTGTCGCTTCAGAAATCTCAGGAATTCGAGATGACGCTTGCGATCTATACGCCTGAAGCGGTGATCATGAGCGATTTCGACCGATTTAACATGCTTTTTTGGGTCCTATTCGTATTATCCGTTATTGTTATCGTGTGGTTCTCTTATTGGATATTCAAGGCGATACGCAATCCGCTGCGCAGGATGGTCTCAGCTTTTCGACGGGTGGAGCAAGGGGACTTATCCATCCGAACCTCGCAGGGAAGTAATGACGAATTCCGGGATTTATCCGATCAATTCAACAACATGGTGACACAGCTGCAATCGCTGATTCAGGAAGTCTATGAACAGCAAATTCGAAGCCAACAATCCGAGTTGAAGCAGCTGCAGTCGCAGATTAATCCGCATTTTCTATACAACAGCTTTTTTATCCTGCATCAATTGATTGAGTTTGAGGACATCGATAAAGCGAAGAAATTCGTAAGTTATTTAGGCCATTATTTTCAATTCATTACCCGGGATGCCAATTCGGAATTGCCGTTAAGTCAAGAAGTGAAGCACGCCGAGGCGTATATTAACATCCAAACGATGCGGTTCGGTGATCGGATTAAGGTAGAATTCGATCCGATCGAGGTTCCTGGTGAACATCTATTTGTACCGCGGCTCATTCTACAGCCGATGATCGAGAACGCCTACACGCATGGACTGGAATCTAAGCCGTCGAACGCCTTGTTACGTATAACGAATCAGGTGGAGGACGGGATGCTGCATATTCGGTTCGAAGACAATGGAAGCTTGCTGTCTGCTGAAGAGCTTACGCAATTACAGGACAAACTGGCGATGGACAAGTCCTTAGGCATCGAGACGACAGGAATCATTAACGTTCATCGTCGGCTGCAGATCAAGTTCGGTTCGGATGCAGGTCTAACCGTGTATCGTAATGATATGGGCGGACTTGGCGTCAACATGACAATTCCATTAACGAGAGAGGTAGAGTAAATCATGTATCGCATATTAATCGTGGACGATGAACCATTGATTCTGAACGGATTAGTTGAATTATGCCATCGGGTGACAGAGATTGAAATTGAGGTCTATGCCGCCGCGACATCGCAAGAGGCGCTGGACTGGCTGGGACGCGCGAAGGTAGATATTGTGCTCTCTGATATTCGGATGCCAGGGATGAGCGGGCTCGAGCTGCACCAAGAAATTATGAAGCAATGGCCGAAATGCAAGGTGATCTTCCTCACCGGCTACAGCGACTTCTCCTACGTACAGCAGGCGATTCGTCAAGGCAGTGTCGATTATATTCTGAAGACGGAGGGCAATGCCAAGATTAAGGAGTCGATTCTCCGTGCCGCACATTCCTTGGAGGAAGAGCGTTACATGGACTCCTTGTTCATTCAAGCGCAGCAGCAGAAGCTGATGGCCCTTCCCTATCTCCAGCAGCAGTACATGAGCGAGATTCTGCAGGGTGACCCGGAGACGGTGGAATCCATACACGAGAAATTCGATGAACTGCATATCAAGCTGTCGGATGATACGCCGTGTCTGCTCATGATCGCTCGTATCGATGAATGGGGCGATATTCATAGTACAACGGATCGCGCTTTGATTTATTTTGCGCTCGACAATATTACGAGCGAATTGCTGATGCCAATGGCAAGATCGCTATCGATGAAATATGAGAAGAACAAAATGGTCTGGTTCCTCCAGCCTGCGGTTACCGAAATTACTGCGGAAGGGTGGTCTCGCACGCTATTGTTCATCCGAGAGATGCTGGCCGAAATTCAACAGACTTGCCTTAAATTGCTGAAGCGTCCGATCTCTCTGGCGCTTGCGGCGGATGCGGTTAAGTGGTCGGCGCTGCCTCAGAAATTCGATCTGCTGAACATGCTGTTTCACAGCGGACTGGGCATTGGCAAGGAACTTATCTTACTCGAGCCAAGCAAAAGCGGCGAGGGTTCAGACATACGCATTGAGGCGAGACTCTCTTCGGTTCACTTGCACAAGATTGAGTATTTAAAGGCAAGCCTTGAGAATGGACACGAGGAGCCTTTTTTCGAGACATTGGGTGAATTGCTGTCTTTTGCCTCCCAGGCGGGCACCTTCCCGAGCGCAGTCCAGCTGGAATTGTATTTCTTGTTGGTATCGGTTCTGTTGCCTCACAGTTTAGTGGAATCAGACAGCGATATGGGACCCGAACGAGAGCTGAACAAGTTCACGCAGATGGAGCGCTTCGAATCGTGGCACCAGATCTGTGACGAATTTATACGAACTGCCCGCAAAATTTTCGAGCAACAGCAGGTTGGCATGAATGTCCAGGAGCACGAACTGATCCGTAAAATTCAAAATTACGTTACGACGCATATGTCAGTCGATGTATCGCTCACGAAAATTGGGGAAGTTGTCGGGCATAACCCTTCGTATTTGTCACGACTATATAAGAAGTTGACAGGGCAAGGGTTGCTAACCTATATCAATGACGTGCGGCTTGAGAAATCAAAAGTGATGCTGGAGCAGGACCGGCTTAAGGTGCATGAGATTGCAACCGAGCTCGGCTTTTTGTCATCGCAATATTTCCATCGGTTCTTCAAGAAAGCGACAAATTTGACGCCGCAAGAGTATCGGGAACTCAAAAGAGAACCAAAGGAGTAAATAAAAGATACAAATGTAAGGAACGGAAACTAGTTGGCTGTCCCACTCGGATTTTATAATGACAGTGTAGCTACGATATTGAACTCAAAAACGGGGGACAAGATATGAAAAGATTAAAATCCATCAGTTTCATGCTTGCAAGTCTATTACTCATCTCTGTTTTACTATCTGCATGCGGTGAAGACACGAAGAAGACGGCGGAGCCGGAATCTACGCCGAACGAATCCAAGCAGGATGTGACGGTCGATCCACTTGGCAAGTATGATCCGCCGATTGATCTGGCCGCAGCGAAATTCATTACCCAGGACGTTGTCTACCCAGAAGGTCAATCGGAATCGAATAACGCTTGGGAAACCTTCTATAAAGACATGGGAATTAACCTGAACTATGCATGGGTCGTCAAAGGGACCGATGCGCAGTACTTCCAAAAGCTGAATGTGTCGATCGCTTCGGGCGAAATTCCAGACGTTATGATGGTGAACTCTTCGCAATTGAAGCAGCTGGTGGAAGCGGATATGGTCGAGGATCTGACGGAAGCTTACGCACAATATGCAACGCCTGCGGTGAAGGGCATCTTCGAACAAGATCCGATGGCGCTTCAATCCGCTACCTTCGATGGCAAGCTGTATGCGCTGCCGAAGACGGAGCCAATGATTGGCGCGCAGACACCGGTCCTATGGCTGCGTACCGATTGGCTTACAGCGCTTAAGCTTCCAGAGCCGAAGACATGGGATGATGTTCTGAACATATCGAAAGCGTTTACGACGAAAGATCCAGACGGTAACGGCAATCAGGATACGTTCGGCGTGGCGCTGAGCAAAGAAATCATTAACGGTTATCCAGCCATGAACGGCTTGTTCAATGCGTACGGCGCGTACCCAAGAATCTGGAAGAAGGATGATGCGGGAAATCTCGTGTACGGCAGCATTCAGCCTGAAATGAAAGCAGCGCTTGCGAAGCTGGCGGAAATGTATAAAGCCGGTGAGCTTGATCAAGAATTTGGCGTAAAAGACGGCTCCAAGGTAGCCGAATCCCTCGTGAACGATCGCGTGGGCATGCTCTTCGGACCAAGCTGGGCTTCCCAATGGCCGCTGCAGGATAACAAGAAGAAGAATAACAAAGCGGAGTGGGGCGTGTACCCGATTCCTTCCGTGAACGGCGGCGAAGCAACAGTACAAATGCCGTTCGGCGCGAACTTCTATTTCGTTGTCAAAAAAGGCTATGAACATCCTGAGGCAGCTGTGAAAATGGCGAACTGGTTCATGGAGAATCTATACGGTCCATCCGCGGACTACTTGAAATACGGCGTGGACGCAAAAGGCATCACGACGGCAAAATATGCGCTGATCGACATGTCTGCGCCGGATAAAGATTTGAAACGCGCACAAAATGTTGCAAAAGCGCTTGGCAGCAGTGATCCATCGACTCTAAATCCTGAAGAAAAATCTACGTACGATAAGATCCTCTCCTTCAGACAAGGCGGCGACTTGAATTTCTACGGCGAGAACTTGCAGAGTGGTCCTGAAGGCGCCATGATGGTGCTTCAGAAGCTATGGGATGCAGGTAAAGTGGTATCCGAAGGCTATGGCGGCGCTCCGACCGATACGATGGGGGAGAAGAAAGCAACCTTAGATAAGATGGAGAATGAAATTTTCACGAAAATCGTCTACGGGGCGGCTTCAATCGACCAATTCGATAAATTCGTGGAAGATTGGAAGAAGCTTGGCGGCGAGCAAATCACGCAAGAAGTAAACGAGTGGAACGCATCGCAAAAATGATAATGTTTTGAACGAGAGGGGTAGGAAGAGTCGATCAACTTACCCCTTCCGTATGTTCGGGCAATGGAATTTGACAGCTCGCGATTTGATGATAAGGAAGTGAACATCTTGCTGAAAAAGAACATGAAAAAGCAGCTTCCACTCCACTTAATGTTAATCCCTGGCATCATTCTGGTATTTATCTATAGCTATATTCCGATGGTAGGATCCATCATGGCCTTCCAGAAGTATATTCCGTCGAAAGGGTTATTCGATTCGAAATGGGTGGGCTTCAAGAACTTTCATTACCTCTTCAATATGCCGGATTTCTATCAAGTGTTGTGGAACACCGTCTTTATCGCTGTGATGAAAATAATATTCGGATTAATCGTTCCGATCGCCATTGCCATTCTCTTGAATGAGATCGGCAAAAGCTTCGTGAAACGGTGGATTCAGACTTTGATATATTTGCCGCACTTTCTCTCGTGGGTCATCCTTGGCGGCGTACTGATCGATATTTTATCGCCTTCGAATGGACTTGTGAATCAATTCCTCGGCTGGTTCTCGATTAAGCCGATCTTCTTCTTGGGGGATAACAATTGGTTTCCGTTCACGATTATCCTCTCGGATATTTGGAAGGAATTCGGATTTAGCACGATCGTATATTTAGCCGCATTAACCACGATTAATCCAAGTCTCTATGAAGCTGCTGTTATTGATGGTGCGAGCCGTTGGAAGCAGACGTGGAACATTACGCTTCCTGGCATCATGCCGGTTATTATCCTGATGGCGACGTTAAGCCTCGGGAATGTGCTTAACGCCGGATTTGACCAAATATTCAATTTGTATAGTCCACTTGTCTATGAGAGTGGAGATATTCTAGATACGTTGATCTACCGTATTGGGTTGATCGATGCGCAATACGGTGTCGCTACAGCGCTGGGACTGTTCAAGTCGCTCATTTCCTTCGCGCTCGTCTCCATATCGTATTGGCTCGCATACAAGATTGCAGACTATCGCATTTTTTAGCATAAGAGGTGTGTCAACATGGTAGAAGGAAAATCACTTGGCAATAAATTGTTCCGAGTATTCAACTATACGTTCCTTATTCTATTAGCTGTCGCATGCCTGATCCCGCTGATTCACATTTTAGCCGTCTCCTTAAGCTCGAACGTTGCGGCAAGCGCCGGGATTGTGAAGCTGTGGCCGAAGGAATTTACATTCAAATCCTATGAGTTCGTGCTGTCGAAGGGAGAGTTTCTGCTCTCCCTGTGGGTAACGGTGAAGCGGGTCGTGCTAGGAACCATACTCAGTATGTTCCTATCGATTTTAATCGCATACCCGCTATCTAAGAACGGGCGGGAGCTTAAGTTCAGAACAGGTTATGCATGGTATTTCGTATTTACGATCCTGTTCAGCGGTGGCTTGATTCCATGGTATATGACGATTCGTTCAACGGGACTGCTCGATTCGATCTGGGCTCTGATCATACCGGGCGCCGTCCCTGTATTTAACGTGATTCTGCTATTGAACTTCTATCGGGGCTTGCCGAAGGAGCTGGAGGAGGCGGCATTCGTGGATGGGGCTGGCCATTGGAAGACGTTGTGGCGCATCTATGTTCCATTATCGATGCCGTCCATTGCAACGATCGGGCTATTTACGGTCGTTGGGCATTGGAATGCTTGGTTCGACGGATTGATCTTGATGAACTCACAGGACAATTATCCGTTGTCCAGTTATTTGCAGACGGTGATCGTGCAAGCCAGCTTGACGAACATGTCCGCGGAGCAGCTTGCGAATCTGGCTACCGTATCCGATCGGACGGTCAAATCGGCGCAAATTTTTGTCGGCGCTTTGCCGATTCTAGCTTTTTATCCGTTTCTGCAGAAATATTTCGTCAAAGGGATGGTCCTTGGCGGGGTAAAAGAATAGCTCCATTATGTTGAATTTGAAAAAGGGAGATAGAATGTTATGACAGCGAACCAACCATGGAAAATCTACGCGATTCATCATTCACATACGGATGTCGGTTATACCGAAAGACAGGAAAAAATCCAGCAATACCATGTCGATTTCATTCGTCAGACGCTTCACATCCTGCGGGAGATCGAGTCGGGGAGACGCCCGGAATGGAAGGGCTTCAAGTGGGTCTGCGAGACCTTCTGGCCAATCGAGTCTTTCCTCAAGAAGGCGACCGACGAGGAGAAGAAGGAATTTGCAGCTGGCGTACGCCGCGGCGATATTGGACTATCCGGCACGTACCTCAATATGAGTGAATTGATTGGGAAGGAACTATTCGAATCGATGCTTGGGCGTATTAAAGCGTATGGCGAGTCGATTCAGGTACCTGTGACATCTGTGATGACCGCCGATATTACCGGTTTCAGTTGGGGTTATGGCGAAGTGCTGCTGGATGCAGGCATCCAGAACTTGATTACATGCATTCATACGCATCATTCGATGTTCCCGCTCTGGAAGAAACAGCAGCCGTTCTGGTGGGAAATGCCGAATGGCGAACGCCTGCTAACATGGAATGGCGAGCATTACGTGTTCGGCAATGATTTGGGACTCATGCCAGGGCTTGGCGGATCGTACACGATTAAAGATGAGCTGGATACAAGCAAAGGCGTCACCTTCGAGATGGCCGAAATTCGGATTCAGCGTTATATCGACCGTCTAGAGCAGGATGGGTACGCATTCCGATTTGCGCCGGTCATGTTCTCCGGCCTGCCGACGGATAACGGTTCACCGAATGCGGAAGTGATGGACTTCGTTGGACGTTGGAATGCCCAGCACGGTGACCGGGTTCAGATCGTGCCAGCGACCTTGGAGGATTTCTTCGCCGAAGTCCGCGCGCATGCGGAGCAGCATCCGGACGACATCCCGGTGCATCGCGGCGATTGGCCGGACTGGTGGACAGACGGCGTAGGTTCGACACCGAAGCATGTCCAAGTCTATCGTGAGGCGCAGCGTGTCTATCAGAAGGTGAAACGGCTTGATCCGAACCGCGAGATTGTATCAAAAGAAGTCATGGAAGACATGGAGTACCAATTAACGCTGTTCGCTGAGCATACATGGGGTTATCATTCTTCGGTAACAGAACCTTGGAACCCGTTCGTCCAAGAGCTTGGACTGCGTAAGGAAGCCTTTGCGGCGAATGCCAGCACGGCGGCGCACCGCGCATTGTATGACATTCTGGAGGCGAAGGGTGACGCGCTGCTCGCGCCGCATCGTCCGATGAAGTTCAAGCTGCACAATCCATTCGGATACGTACAAGAGGATTTCGCGCATCTCATTATGGAGGGCTGGCACTATGATCTGATCAAGGACGGCTTCGAAGTCCGCGATGTAGAGAGCGGCGAGGTGTACACATCGCAGCTTCGTGTGGCGCCGCGCGGCGTTATTATTAGCATACCGGTGACGCTCCAGCCTGGCGAAGAGAAGACGATTCATATTCAAGCGGTTGCACCGAGTAACCCTAGAACCGCATTCCAAAACGACGTTGTCGGTTCGGACCGCATGATGGATGTCGACATCTCAAGTGATGGACAGCCGTTTAAGGTGACATCGACCTATATCGAAACGCCATTCGTTCACATCGCGTGGACGAAAGGGGCGGGGATTACGTCTTGGATCGATAAACGGACGTCGAAAGACATGCTGCGCAGCGATCGCAACCATAACGCTTTTACGCCGGTGTATGATATCACGCGTGCACCGAAGGTGAGCGATATGTACGAAGTGCGCCGGAAGATGGGGCGCAATCGGAAAGGACCGGATGCGGAGATTTCGGTAGGCATCTTGACGAACGTCGACATCGTGATGCAAGGCGATGTGTATGGCACGGTGCAGCTCACGTTCGAGGTTGCAGGCTGTTCGCATTATTCGTTATTCGTTACGGCGTATGCGAATCATCCACGCGTGGACGTGGCCGTCCGTATGCACAAGGATAGTGTATGGGATCCGGAGAATCTATATATATCGCTTCCATTTGGAAGTCCGATCACGAGCGATGCGGAAGAATTGTGGATTGATAAGATGGACGTGCTGACACGCCCTCGCAAAGATCAATTGCCAGGCAGTCTAGCGGATTATTATTGTTTAGGTGAAGGTGCAGCTTATGTCGCGGCTCAAGGCGGCGTTGCGATTGCGATGCCGGATACGCCGCTAATTCAGCTCGGCTCGCTGGACCATCAATTCAGATTTCTTAACGGGGATGCGAAGTTAGCACAGGACCCGGGACATTTATATTCGTGGGCGATGAACAACTATTGGGAGACGAACTTTACGGCGACGCTTGGTGGGTTCTATGAATTCCGCTATCTCGTGACATGGGGAGAACAGCTCCATACGCCGGAAGCAGCAATGAATGCATGCCGCAGCATGAACGCAGGGATTTTAGGATGGCGGGTATGGTAGTGGCGGGATGAATGTAAGGAGAGGTTAACGATGAAATTTTTAGATGCTTCTTGTTCCATAGACGAGCGGACAGTGGATTTGCTCGAACGAATGACCCTTGAGGAGAAGATCGGTCAGCTCGTGCAGCCTTTTGGATGGCAGGCCTATGAGCGGGCAGAAGACAAGATTCAACTGACAGATGCTTTTAAGGAAGCCATGGCGAAAGGTGGTGTCGGCTCGTTATACGGTGTATTGCGGGCTGATCCATGGACGGGTGTGACCTTAGAGACAGGTCTGACGCCGCGCGAAGGCGCGGAGGTCACGAACCTGATTCAGAAATACGCGATCGAACAGACGCGCCTCGGCATTCCGATTCTATTCGGTGAAGAATGTTCGCACGGGCATATGGCGATTGGATCGACCGTCTTCCCGGTTCCGATCGGGATGGGCAGCACCTGGAACGTTGAATTATTCGAGCAGATGTGCCGCGCAGTTGCGGTTGAGACGCGTGCGCAAGGCGGAGCAGCAACGTACTCCCCCGTGCTCGACGTCGTTCGAGATCCAAGATGGGGACGCACCGAAGAGACATTTGGCGAGGATCCGTACCTCATCAGTGAGATGGGGGTTGCCGCGGTTCGCGGATTGCAGGGCGATACTTTGAATTCCGATGAATCCATAATCGCAACGCTGAAGCATTTCGTCGGCTACGGCGCCTCGGAAGGGGGGCGCAATGCGGCCCCAGCCCATCTTGGACCTCGTGAGCTGAAAGAGAAGGATCTGCTGCCATTCGAGCGGGCTGTCGCAGCAGGCGCCCGGTCGATCATGACGGCTTACAATGAAATTGATGGGGTGCCTTGTACCTCTAATCAAGAATTATTAACCCATGTCTTGCGTGAGCAATGGGGATTCGAAGGCTTCGTCATCACCGATTGCGGAGCGATTAATATGCTGCACCACGGTCATCAGGTCGCGGAGAGCGAAGAAGATGCAGCTTGCCTTGCGATTCGCGCCGGCGTCGATATGGAAATGTCCGGGGACAACTTCGGCAAGTATTTACAGCTCGCGGTGGAGCACGGCAAGCTGAGCGTATCGGATATTGACAAGGCGGTATGTCGCGTGCTGCGGATGAAGTTCGAGCTCGGACTGTTCGAACGTCCTTACGTCGATCCGGGTCATGCTGAGAACACAATTGGTAAGGCGGAGCATGTCGAGCTCGCCCGCACAGCGGCGCGTGAAGGCGTCGTTCTGCTTAAGAACAGCAATCACACGCTGCCGTTATCCCGGTCGCTCGGCCGAATCGCGGTTGTCGGACCGAATGCGAACAACATCTATAATCAATTGGGCGACTATACCTCGCCGCAGCAGCGGCAGCAGATTGTGACCGTCTTAGACGGTGTGCAGCAGAAATGCGCCGGATTCAGTGAAGTAAGCTATGCGCCAGGATGCCGCATCAAGGACCCGTCCACAGAAGGGTTCCAGACAGCGATGCAGTACGCAGCGGCAGCGGATATGATTATCGCCGTTGTTGGCGGCTCGAGCGCACGGGATTTCGGTGAAGGCACCATTGATCTGAAGACGGGTGCTGCGGTTATTACCGATCAATCTGTTCTTAGCGACATGGATTGCGGGGAAGGATTCGACCGAGCAGAGCTGGGCTTGTCTGGTGTGCAGCTGGAGCTGCTGAAGGAGCTCCGTACCTTAGGCAAACCGCTCGTTGTCGTCTACATGAACGGACGGCCGATTATCGAGCCTTGGGTGGATGAACACGCAGATGCAATTCTGGAGGCTTGGTATCCAGGACAAGAAGGCGGACATGCGATCGCGGATATTCTATTCGGCGATTACAACCCTTCCGGCAGACTGACGTTGTCCATTCCGAAGCATGTAGGACAGCTGCCGATTGCCTATAACATGAAGCGGACCAAGGGTAAACGCTATGTCGAGACGGACCTTAACCCGCAATATCCGTTCGGATATGGACTAAGCTACACCAGCTTCCAATATGACAATTTGCGTCTGGAGCAATCGAAGATCGCATGCCATGAATCAACGATTGTATCCGTTGACGTGACGAATACAGGCAGCATGGCCGGACAAGAAGTTGTTCAGCTGTATGTGAGCGACGTAGCCAGTTCGGTCACAAGACCTGCCAAGGAGTTAAAAGGATTCTGCAAAATCGATTTGCAACCGGGCGAGACGAAGACGGCGCAATTTACGATTGGCGATCAAGAACTGCAGTTCGTCGGTCCGAACTTGGAATGGACAGTCGAACCGGGTGAATTCCATATCATGATCGGACGGCATGCAGAAGATTTGCTCCAGACAAGCTTGAACGTTGTTTCGAAATGATCAGGTAGGAGAAGGGAAGAGACAACTTGAAGGATCATCGATTACCAACCATAGATGTACCGAAATTTCCATTGCCGCAGGCCGTTCAGGAAGCGTTACTTGAGGCGGAGCAGCGTCTAGCGCATCGTCCAAAGCTTAGCATGCTGTTCCGAAACTGCTTTCCGAACACGCTCGAGACGACGACGAGATTGCTGGATGACGGGACGACGTTCGTTCTCACAGGCGATATCCCTGCCATGTGGCTGCGCGATTCCGTGGAGCAGGTGATTCATTACGTTCCTTTTGCCAAAGCGGATAAAGAGCTGCAGCGTATTCTGGAAGGCGTCATCAAGCGTCATATGTTCTATATTCAGATTGATCCGTATGCGAATGCATTCAACGAGACGGCCAATGACTGGCATTGGAATGCGACGGATGAGACGACAACTTCACCATGGGTATGGGAGCGCAAGTTCGAGCTTGACTCCATGTGCTTCTCGTTCCGCCTTGCTTACCATTACTGGAAGGAAACGGGCCGTACGGGGATCTTCGACGAGGCGTTTAAGGACGCCTTGATTTCGATGCTAGATGTATGGCGCATCGAGCAGCAGCATGCCGAGCTGTCTGCTTATCGGTTCCAACGCCATAACGGCATCATGATCGATACGCTGCGCAAGCAGGGATTGGGCATGCCGGTGAACAACGTTGGACTTATCTGGTCCGGCTTCCGGCCAAGCGATGATGCATGCGATTTCCATTTCAACATTCCATCGAATATGTTCGCGGTCGTCACGCTACGCCATATGCAGGAAATTGCCCGCTATGTCTATCGCGACGAGCATCTTGTCACGCGGATGGCGCAGATGGAGGAAGAAATCCAGCATGCGATCGAGCTGTACGGCATGATCAACCATCAGAAGTATGGACGGATGTATGTGTTTGAGACAGACGGATATGGCAATCACATCCTGATGGATGATGCGGGCACGCCGAATTTGATGTCCGCGCCGTATATCGGCTATTGTGCGCCGGATGATCCGGCTTATCTGAATACACGCGCGTTTATCTTAAGCGAAGACAATCCTTATTATTACAAGGGCGAGAAGCTGAGCGGCATCGGTAGTCCGCATACGCCGCCGGATTATGTCTGGCATCTGGCCTATTCGATGCAAGGATTAACCGCTGTGAACCCGGATGAAATCTTGCGTATGATTGAAATTATGGAATCAACCGATGCGGATACAGGCTTCATGCATGAAGGATTCCATAAAGATGATCCATCGATCTTCACTCGCGATTGGTTCGCATGGTCGAACAGTCAGTTCGCGCAATTGGTATGGAAGGCATTGCAGTTAGACCTCTTAGACGCTAAATGATGGATCGAAATAGCCACCTTCGCCGGTGGCTATTTTGCTATTGATTTTTGCATTCATGATGTACAAGCCGTTCCTTGCTGATTATAATAAGGGATATTTAAGCGGTTTCATGAGACATGCTGATTTCGTGTTTGCGATGTCGATGAAGGCGTAAGACAAGAATGTTCCGCAGGGAGGACTAGGACATGAAGATGATTTCTGTATCGGACGGAAATCATCTTTTTAGGTTTTCGCGATTCGAATATAGCAGATAGAGGGGATCAATGTGAACGAATTGTACAAAGTGGTGGTCGTTGATGATGAAATACTCGTTCGACAAGGGATCAAGCATTTGCTGCATTGGGAGCAGAATGGCTTCCAAATTGTAGGTGAAGCTTCGAACGGGAAAGAAGCGTTGGCATTAATCGAAGAGCTGCAGCCTCAGATTGTGCTGACAGACATCGTGATGCCCGTGATGGATGGCGAGGAGCTGACCCGGATCATTAAGACGAGCTGGCCGGAGATCGAGGTCATCGTGCTGAGCAGTTTCAGCGAATTCGACTATGTGCGTGCTTCCTTCCAGAGCGGCGTCTCGGATTATATTCTGAAGCCGCATCTGGAGACGGGGATGCTGCTCGATGCGCTGCGCAAGACCGTGACACGAATTCCATCTCGCATAGGAACGAAGCGGGTTGAAAATAACATGATGCCGATCCATGCGGTGCTTGCGAAGATGCTATCAGGCTATGACGTAGAAGTTGAGCCGCAGTTGATCGCAGCACAGCTTCCGCATCAGGCCTTCTATTTGCTAGGCACGCAGCAGGATGCGAGTCGAGACGGGGAATCGGCTTCTATCTACCCGATCCTCGAATCCTTGCAAGCTCTCTTTCCGGCGATGAGGACGATAACGTTATCAGGGCATTCGATTCCAGGGTATCCGGAGATGTCGATGCAGTTGCTGAATGTGAATGAAGAAGACCGGAGGGCGCTCCCGGCCAAGCTCATGCTCCTTCACCCGAGCTCCATGCTGGAGACAGGAGAGGTGAAGTGGGTGCTCAGCAGCGATTTTGAATCGATAAGCCAGCTAAGAGACATCTACGAGAATCAGCTGCTTCGACTGCTTGCGTGTCGGTTCTTTCTTCCTATGGATGCCCAGCTGATGCCAAGTGGACTTCCAGATCCATCTGCATCCGTGAAGGCTTTTCCGCTGAATCCGTTTATGGAGCAGCTTCGCAGACTCCAGCTGGAGGAAGCTTTTCAGGACTTGCGTTCGTATATCCGATCGCTTGAGCTGGCCTATACTGTGGATGTGTTCGAATTCAAGTCTTTTATCGGCAATCTGGTTTTTAACGCGATTCATCTTCTTGGAAGGTTGAATTATGACGTGAAATCGCTGGATGACGCCAAATATGCATATTTCAAAGCCATCGATGAAGCGAACCATGTCCTTGAAGTCGTGGAACTGCTGGAGAAGTTCCAGATGCAGCTGGAGCTGTATGTCTATGCCGATAAGGCGTCTCAGTCGACAAACCCTAGCATGCGGCTATTGCTCGATTATATCGAAGAACATTATGCCGAGCCGATCAGCCTCACAGAAATGGCAAAACATTTTCATTTTAATCCGTCGTATTTATCGACCTTCTTCGCCGCCCATCATCATGAAGGGTTCAAAGAGCATCTGAACCGGGTGCGGATCGATAAGGCGGCTGATTTATTGCGATATAGCGATACGTCTATTTCGGATATCGGCAGCATGGTAGGGTATGGCGACCACAGCTACTTCTGCAAAGTGTTCAAGCGGAACACGGGACTGTCCCCAAGCCAGTACCGTAGACAATACATTCAATCCTAGGAGTTGGCTATCGATGCATGCGTTATTGGAACGGCTTAAATTTCATGGTCTGTTTATTAAAATGTTCGTCGTTATGGTCATCTGTATTATTGCGATCGCGGTGTCAGTCGTATGGGTCAACGTACAAATGTCCGAGCAGTTATTCCTGAAGACCTTCAGTATCACGAATTCCAAGGTGATCGACCAGATCCGCAACAACTTCGAGTCGTTCCACTATTCGATCGTTACGGCGGCCAATAACGCCCAGCAGAGCGGGACACTTAAGACGTTCCTAACCGAGAAGGAGTCGAACCAATCGACCAAGACATTATCGTCTTATTACATCATGACGCAGCAGATGAAAAGGATTCAGTCCACCGTCGACGCTTATTCCGTAGGCGTTGCGATTGTTGGCGTGAACGGACGGAGTTATTCGGGCAATTATAACTTCGCGAAGCCTACGGCGCAGGAGTTGAAGGACAGTATCCTGACGCAGAACGCACTTGCCGAGCCTAGAAAGCTCAAATATCAATTGTATTTGGATAAGCAAGGTACTGTAAGCGGCAAGCCTATTATCGTTGCAACAAAGGTGCTGATGGAGAGAACAACGGGGCAAGATTACGGGATGTTGTACATTACGATCGATGAAGATGATTTCAAGCCTTTTTACAGCAGCTTCACCAGTATAGGGAATGATGTGATGCTCATCGATAAAGAAGGTCTGGTGATATCCAGCAATCGCAAGGAACTGATTGGGCAGTCTCAGCACGACATGTTGTCGTATGCGCAGGAGATCCAGAAGCGACCGCTTGAGCTCAAGAAGGCGCATGTAATGGGCAGGGACCAGCTCATCCTCTCCGAGTATTTGCCTGCATATGATCTGTACCTCGTTAATATGATCGATCAGAAATATGTACTCGGACAGATGGTCAATACCAAGACGATTGTCTTCCTCTGCTTGCTGATCGTTCTCGCGGCCTTAATCATCGTCTTCCTGATATCTCGCAAAATAACACGTTCGTTAACCCGGTTGGCGAGACAAATGTCCAAAGTCAATCGCAGTCATTTTCGCAACTATATCGAGGTATCTGGCGGCTATGAGATCAGACAGCTCGGGCACGCCTATAATGATATGTTGGATGAAATTAACGATTACATCGATAAGCTTGTCGAGACGCAGAAAGGGCAGAGAAAGGCGGAGCTTGCGGCCCTGCAGCAGCAGATTAACCCTCATTTCTTATACAATACGCTAGCTTCGGTTAAGTTTCTGGTACAGCAGGGGAGCAAAGAGAAGGCCGTGGAGACGATTCATGCGTTAATCTCTCTCTTGCAGAACACCATTAGCAACGTCAGCGAGACCATCACAGTTGAGCAGGAACTTGTGAACTTGAAGCATTATGTGCTCATTAATCATGTACGTTATGGGGAACGGATCCGTGCGACATATTTCGTAGCCCCGGACTGTATGAATTGCCATGTGCCGAAGCTAATCATTCAGCCTTTTATCGAAAATGCCTTTTTCCACGCCTTTAATGTGAAGGGGGAAGGTGTGATTCATGTACTCATCTCCAAGACATCACAACAATTAATATGTGAGGTGATGGATAACGGGGATGGGATGGATATGCAGCAGCTTGCAGAAGCGAAATCGAAGAGACGTAAAGGATCTAGGCAGTTGTTCTCCGGCGTAGGTGTTGCCAATGTGAATGATCGCATTCGGCTTCTATACGGTGATGATTATGGCGTGACGATGACGAGTGAGTTAGGCGAAGGGACACGGGTGAGCATCACACTGCCAGTGATCGAAATCGAATAAAAATACCATTATCCAAACAAATGACAAGAGTATTTTTGTAACCGCATTCATACAAGTGATAAAACGACAAATCTGCACAAAGAAATTGCTAACAATCGTGAAGTGCCCGGTGCTACGATGATTTCAGAACTTCCGGTAAGCGTTTACAGATGAGATGAGCGACTGTCGGAAGGTCATGGACAACTAATGAAAGAGGGGCTGAAACCATGAAGAAGGCATTGGTATTATTCCTGACCTGCATGCTGCTGCTAACGGCTTGTTCTTCAGGAACCAAAGAAGCAGAGAAAGAAAAAGAGCCTGCTGCATCAGGCGGCACAACCAGCACGCAGGAGGCTGGTGATAAGGAGATTACGATTTGGGCGTGGGATCCGAACTTCAACATCGCTGCACTGAATGTCGCGAAGGAAGCTTATAATGCGAAGCATCCTGATGTCAAAATCAACATTGTCGAATACGCGCAAGCGGACATTATCCAGAAGCTCAATACAGGATTAAATTCGGGCACGACGAAGGGTCTGCCGAACATCGTTCTAATTGAAGATTATCGAGCGCAAGGTTTCCTGCAATCTTATCCAGATTCCTTCACAGACTTGACGGGTAAGATCAAACCAGAAGACTTCGCAGATTATAAAATCGGACCGACGAGCTTGAACGGGAAGCAATATGGTGTGCCTTTCGACTCCGGTGTAGCAGGGCTGTATGTCCGTAAGGATTATATCGAACAAGCGGGATATAAGCTGGACGATCTGAAGGATCTCGATTGGAAGCAGTATATTGAAATCGGGAAGAAAGTTAAAGAAAAAACAGGCAAAGACATGATTACGCTAGATCCGAATGACCTCGGCATTCTGCGCATGATGATTCAATCAGCGGGTTCTTGGTACTTGAAGGATGATGGCAAGACACCGGACCTGAAAGACAATGCAGCGCTTAAGAAGGCGTTTGAGCTGTACAAAGAAATGATGGATGCGAACATTGTCAAAGTCAATGCGGACTGGAGTCAATTCATTGCGGCGATCAACAATGGGGACGTTGCAACGGTTCCGACCGGCAACTGGATTACGCCTTCGGTCAAAGCGGAAGCAGCTCAATCAGGCAAATGGGCGATCCTCCCAATGCCGAAGCTGCCGGATACCAACGGCTCTGTCCATGCAACGAATCTTGGCGGAAGCTCCTGGTACGTTATGAACATTCCAGGCTCTGAGACAGCAGCAGATTTCATGGCTCAAACGTTCGGCTCAGATGTAGATATGTATCAGACATTATTAACTAAAGTAGGCGCTCTTGGAACATTGAAAGCGGCAAGTCAAGGCGAAGCTTACGCGAAAGCGGATGAGTTCTTCGGCGGTCAGCAGATCGTGACGGATTTTGCAAAATGGACGTCCGAAATTCCAAAAGTGAACTATGGCATTTCAACCTACGCGATTGAAGATATTCTCGTTGTTGAAGTTCAGAATTATTTAGGCGGCAAAAATATTGACCAAGTGCTTAGCGACGCGCAATCCCAGGCCGAAGCGCAGATTAAATAATCCAGCTCCAGGTCACCGTTAGATCGAAATGAACCATAACCCTAGGGCGCGTTGAGGCAAGTCGTTATGAAAAGCGTCCTAGGGTTTATTTATGTGGGCGGAAAGGAGCTCTGGCAACAATGAGAGCGGACAAACAAGGAGTTAGCATTCGCGCCAAAAACGCGTTTACGGGATGGAGCTTTATACTCGTTGCAGTTCTAATGATTATAGCTTTTTACTTCTATCCGATGCTTGAAGCACTTATTTTATCCTTCAAGACGGGGACAGGAGCGAATCTTTCTTTTACAGGCTGGTCGAATTACGAACGATTGTTAACGGATAAGACATTCTTGACTGCACTAACAAATACGTCGATTTATCTGATTATTCAAGTTCCGATCATGATTGTGCTGGCATTGTTCATCTCGGTGCTGCTGAATGACAACACGCTAAAATTCAAAGGTTTCTTCCGGACGGCGATCTTCCTGCCGTGTGTAACATCCCTTGTAGCCTACTCCGTCGTGTTCAAATACTTGTTCGGCATCAATGGACTCGTGAACACGATGTTAATGAAGCTGTCTATCATCTCTGCCCCGATTGAATGGATTACCGATCCGTTCTGGGCGAAAATCACGATTATTATCGCGATTACATGGCGGTGGACCGGCTATAATATGATCTTTTATTTATCAGCGCTTCAGAATATCGACAACTCGATCTACGAAGCAGCTCGCATTGACGGCGCATCGTCGGTGACGCAATTTTTCAAAATTACGATTCCGATGTTAAAGCCGATTATCCTGTTCACTTCGATCACCTCCACGATCGGTACGTTGCAATTATTCGACGAGGTGCTGAATATTACGAAGGGCGGCCCGGGGAATGCGACCCTCTCGATCTCGCAGTATATCTATAACCTATCGTTCAAATATACGGCTGATTTCGGGTATGCGGCAACCGTATCGTATTCGATCGTACTGCTCATCGTGGTGTTATCGATCCTTCAATTCAAAGTGGCAGGTGAAAAATAATGAAGGTTAAGCGCATATTTACTTATCTATTTCTCAGTATTACAGCGCTGGTGTCCATCTTTCCATTCTTATGGATTGTTATCAGCGCAACGAATAAATCCGTCGATGTGACCAAAGGAAGACTGCTTCCAGGCACGTATCTCGTTGAGAATTTTAAGAAATTGCTGGATACGACGGATCTGGGAACGGCCCTATGGAATTCGGCGAAAATTTCGATTCTGACGACGATTCTTGCCATTTTGTTCGCATCGCTTGCGGGCTACGGGTTCGAGATTTTTCGGAGCAAGATGAAGGATGTTGTGTTCAACATCCTGCTGTTGTCGATGATGATTCCTTTTGCGGCCTTGATGGTGCCTCTGTACCGGATGTTTGCCCGCATTTCGAATGCTGCGCCGATGATCGGGATCGATACGATGGCTGCGGTGATGCTGCCGACGATTACGACGGCGTTCCTGATCTTCTTCTTCCGGCAGAGTTCGAAGATGTTTCCGAAGGATATGGTGGAAGCGGGACGTATCGACGGTCTTAGCGACCTTGGCATTTTCTTTAAAATTTTCATGCCGACGATGAAAACGACCTATGCGGCTGCCGGCATTATCACGTTCATGTCCAGCTGGAACAACTATCTCTGGCCGCTGATCGTACTGCAGTCGCCTCAGCAGCGGACGATTCCACTCCTCATCTCGAATTTGGGTTCGGGTTATGCGCCGGACTATGGTCTTATCATGCTGGCGATCGTTATTGCAACGCTGCCGACGGCGCTGGTCTTCTTCTTGATGCAGAAGCATTTCGTCGCTGGTATGACGGGTTCGGTGAAATAGTAAAGTGAGTGAAGCATAGAACAGGAGGAGCGATAAAAATGAAGATCAAGACACCTACCTTAGATTGGCTGAGCGATGTGCATACCTTTGCGGTGAATCGGCTGCCCGCCCATTCGGACCATCGCTATTACCGGACGGAGGAGGAAGCTCTTAAAGATTCGGACATGTTACTTCGGCATAGTCTGAACGGAAGATGGCGGTTCGCTTATTCGGTGCATCCGGACAGCCGTCCAGTCGATTTCTATCAGATGGAGCACAATAGCAGCGGTTGGTCCTTCATCGAGGTACCAGGACATATCCAGCTGCAAGGGTATGATCATCCGCAGTATGTGAATACACAGTATCCATGGGATGGGATAGAGTCGCTTCGGCCGCCGCAGCTGCCGCAGAAGCGAAATCCGGTCGGGAGCTATGTGAAGGAGTTTGAAGTTCCGCCTCATTTTGCCGGACAGCCGCTATATATTTCCTTTCAAGGTGTCGAGTCAGCATTCTATGTGTGGTTGAACGGACAATTTGTCGGGTATAGCGAAGACAGCTTCACGCCTGCGGAATTCGATCTGTCTGCTTTCGTTCAAGATGGCGTCAATAAACTGGCTGTGGAAGTCTATCAACGTAGTACGGGCAGTTGGCTCGAGGATCAAGATTTCTGGCGGTTCTCCGGTATATTCCGGGATGTCTATTTGTACACGGTGCCAAAGGTACATGTTCGTGATGTAGCGGTGCAGACGGAATTGGATGCGGAGTATACTTCGGGACAGCTGAAGGCGCAGTTCAAGTTGGAAGGTCACATAAAAGGGCATATCGTGGTCGAATTATTGGATACGGATCGTCGGCCTGTCGAGGCGGTGCGCATGGATGCAGCGAAGGAAGTTTCTGTTCAAATCGATGTGCCACAGGTGAGACGATGGAGCGCCGAGGATCCGCAGCTTTATCTGATGTTGGTCTCTATATGTGACGAGCATGGCGAGCTCGTGGAAGTCGTGCCACAGCAAGTCGGCTTCCGTAAATTCGAGATGATCGATAAGGTCATGCATCTGAATGGGAAGCGAATCGTCTTCAAAGGTGTGAACCGCCATGAGTTCAACAGCCATCGCGGCCGTGCGATTACGAAGGAAGATATGCTGTTCGATATCCGTACGCTCAAGCAGAATAATCTAAATGCAGTTCGTACCTCCCATTATCCGAATCAAAGTCTCTGGTACGAATTGTGTGATCAATACGGCATCTACGTTATTGATGAGATGAATCTGGAGAGTCACGGTTCGTGGCAGAAAATGGGCGCCGTCGAGCCGTCATGGGTCGTTCCGGGCGACCGGCCGGAATGGAAAGACATCGTCATGGATCGAGCTGTGTCCATGTTCGAACGGGACAAGAATCATCCATCGATCCTGATCTGGTCTTGCGGCAATGAATCGTATGGTGGTGAAGTGATCTATCAGGTATCTCAGTATTTCCGGTCTGTGGATCCGGGACGATTGGTGCATTATGAAGGGGTATTCCATGATCGCCGGTTCAATGACACGAGTGATATGGAGAGCCGAATGTACGCGAAGGTCGCCGATGTGGAGGCTTATCTGAACGACAATCCGACGAAGCCGTACATTACATGCGAGTACATGCACGCCATGGGCAATTCGCTCGGGGGTATGCACAAGTACACGGAGTTAGAGCAGAAATACCCGATGTATCAAGGCGGATTCATCTGGGATTTCATCGATCAATCCTTAATTCAAGTTGATCGCTTCGGCAACGAATATCTCTCCTATGGCGGCGACTATGGCGACCGGCCAACGGATTACAACTTCTGCGGCAACGGGATCGTCTATGCGGATCGGACGTTGTCGCCGAAAATGCAGGAAGTCAAATCGTTGTATCAAAATGTGAAGCTGGTGCCGGGTCGGGACAGTGTGAAGGTTATTAATGAAAATTTGTTCATCGGTACGGAAGGGTATGAACTCGTATGCGTGCTATACCGGGAAGGCATCGCGATCGATCGTCACGTGCTTCACCCGTCGGTTGCACCCCAAACGGAGGCAACGCTGTCGATGTGGTTCGATATGAGCACGCTCGGTTCGGGTGAATATTGGATCGATGCTTCTCTCAGGTTGAAAGTGAGCACGTTATGGGCTGATGCTGGGCATGAGGTAGCGTTCGGGCAATATGTGTTCCAAGTGGAAGAGACTGCTACGGCAAGGTCGGCGTCGACGTTGGCTGAGGGTGGTGTTATATCAGAACTGAACGTCGTGCATGGAGATGTCAACATCGGTGTCCACGGCAGAGACTTTTCGACCATATTCTCCAAGCAGCTCGGCAGTCTCGTCTCGGTGAACTATGCGGGGCGCGAAATGATCGCCGTGCCGCCTAAGCCGTTATTCTGGCGGGCATCGACGGATAATGACCGAGGGACGGAGATGAGCTTCCACGCGGCGGCTTGGTATGCGGCGAGCCTGGCGCCGAAATGCGTCGACGTGCAGTGCGCAGAGGGGGCGGACGGGGTAACGGTCACGTTCATCTATGCACTGAGCGTGAACGCGAATGCGCGGACGACCGTAACGTATATGGTATATGGCGACGGCAGGATCCGCGTGCAAGCGGCGTATCCAGGCATGGAAGGATTGCCCGACCTGCCGACCTTTGCGCTGAGCTTCAAGGTGCCAGCCGCATACAATCGATTGCAGTGGTACGCGATGGGGCCGGAAGAGAACTATGCGGACCGCTGTCACGGGGCAAGGCTGTGCTGCTTCGAGAATCGCGCGGAGGATAATGTCGCTGCGTATCTCGTTCCGCAGGAGTCAGGTAATCGGATGGGCGTGCGCCGTGTTCGGGTGCTGGATGAGGATGGCACGGGAATCGCGATTCTAGCAGATCCGCAGCATCCGGTAGAATGCGCCATCTCGCCGTATACGGCGTTTGAGCTGGAGCATGCGCTGCATCATTATGAGCTGCCGCCAGTGCATTACACCGTCATCACCGTTGCCGGGCGGCAAATGGGCGTCGGCGGCGATGATAGCTGGGGTGCGCCGGTACATGAGGAGTACCGGATTCCAGCGGATCAGCCACTGCAGTTCGAGTTCTGGCTGAAGCCGGAAGGAAATAGGTAGGTAGATAGCCGAACCGGCTAGGCAGCCAAATGACCAAGAGCCTCCAATTCCGCGATGATCGTGGAGTTAGAGGCTCTTGTTGTTGTGTCGCTTGCGGGGCTGAGTGCTCGCTGCGGCGCAGGATGCGTCGAGTGGGGACGGCGCTATTCCGCTCCATCATGGCGCTAACGAATCTAACGAATCGTACGAGCCTTATCCGCGCCAAAAGAGCCACTTTCCGCATCTAACGAATCCTAATAACGCTATTGTAGCTTTTGGCGATGAAATATCGCGCCAAAACCAAAAATAGCGTGCGTAGGATTCGTTAGAATCTGAAAAGTGGCTTTTTGCGCCAAATAAGGCTCTCAGGATTCGTTAGGCTGTGCGAGGGGACCGCATGCACACCGTGCGATGCTCCCGATATGCCCGAAGCCCCCGTTGCTGCGACGATGTAACGCCCTCATACCTTGGTAGGGCGCTAACGAATCGTACGAGCCTTATCCACGCCAAAAGAGCCATTTTTCGCATCTAACGAATCCTAATAACGCTATTGTAGCTTTTGGCGATGAAATATCGCGCCAAACCAGAAATAGCGTGCGTAGGATTCGTTAGAATCTGAAAAGTGGCTTTTTGCGCCAAATAAGGCTCTCAGGATTCGTTAGGCTGTGCGAGGGGACCGCATGCATGCCGTGCGATGCGCCCAATATGCCCGAAGCCCCCGTTGCTGCCACGATGTAGCGCCCTCATACATTGGTAGGGCGCTAACGAATCGTACGAGCCTTATCCGCGCCAAAAGAGCCACTTTCCGCATCTAACGAATCCTAATAACGCTATTGTAGCTTTTGGCGATGAAATATCGCGCCAAAACCAAAAATAGCGTGCGTAGGATTCGTTAGAATCTGAAAAGTGGCTTTTTGCGCCAAATAAGGCTCTCAGGATTCGTTAGGCTGTGCGAGGGGCACCTAAAATGAAAGTTGATGTAGCTGTACGAGGAAATGATCCGAAATTTAAACTGAAAATCGGTATCCACGGCTACGTAGATGAAATAACGGGTAACTTGACGAAAGATGAAATGATCTCGTTAGCTGAACGGAAAATACGTGATGAAGTGAAGAGTACCTTTGAAAAAGGAGTTCAGCATAAGACGGATCTATACTCGTTGCGGAACGACTTCTATCATAAAAATTTTAAGGAATGGAAAAGAAAAAAAGAGGGGCAATTGTTGCAATTAACGCCAGACTCGCTTGAATCGGTCGAGGTCAACGTTGAACTTGAACATGCTGGGATGAATCGATTGCACCGTTCGCAAGCTAGTAACTGAAAATTCGGCTCTACCAACAACGTTAGCAGAAAAAATGACGTCGGCATCGTGCCGACGCCATTTTGCTGTCAAAGTGTTTTTCTTTTGTGGGTTATCTGTTTTGTTCTTTTAACGGGATCCGAAGCATAACCTGCGTACCTTCACCCTCCACGCTATGAATCGTGAGCCCATATTCCGGCCCGTACATCAGCTTCGCCCGATCGTTCACATTCTTGAGCCCGTAGCCTTTGGCTTGGGTCTCGAGCAGGTGCGACAGACGATCCGGCGGGATGCCCACACCGTTGTCTTCGACATGGAAGACGATGCAGTCGTCCTCCATACAGCCGGAGAGAATAAGTTTGCCGCCGCCTTCTTCGCGGTTCTCGATGCCATGCAGGATCGCGTTCTCGACGAGCGGCTGCAGCAGCAGGTTCGGCATCTGATAGGTGCAAATCGCATCATCGATGCTGTAATCAACCTCAAAGCTGTTGCTGTGCATATTCAGCTGGATCTCAATGTACGATTGGACATTGAGCAGCTCATCCGAGACTAGCGTCATGTTCTTCCCTTTGTTCAGCGTGGTTCGATAATACGTCGAGAGCAGCTGCGCCATGCCGCTTATGTCCGAGGCGCGAATACGGATCGCGCGCCAATTGATGATTGATAGCGCATTGTACAAGAAATGCGGATTAATCTGCGCCTGCAGCGCCTTCATCTCGGATTCTTTGCGAGCAATCTCCTCGACGTACACCTTATCGATTAACATCTTGGTCTGATCAACCATGTTACCGAAGCCACGGATCAAGTCACCGATTTCATCCTTGGAGTGACTGGATACGGTGACCTCCAGCGATCCCTGCTCGACTGTGCGCATATTATTGCGCAGCTGTTCAATCCGGTGTATGAACTTCCGGGAGAACAGGCTGCCGGCAATAGCGACGGCGGCAATACACGCGATGATCATGATGATCACGGTGGATATGATCCACCAAGCTGAGCTTGTAATCACGCTTGTCGGCTTGCACAACATCACGCGCCATCCCGAGTTAGGAACATCCGATTGCAAGACGGTGTAATTCGTCCCATGCCACTGCAGCTTGTCCATCGTCATGCCTGCGTCCGTGGGCGGGATATATCCCTTCATGCCAGGCGATGCATAGATTGGCCGACCGCTAGCGTCCGTTACGAGGATCTCCGAACCTTGCGCCTGCAATGGCTCGAACGGCTTGAACAGCGTATCATAATTGATCCGCGCATACAGGACATTGTCCTTCGGATTCCGCTGTTTCGTATTAATGATACGGCGAACGCTGATGATATCTTTGTTTTCAGCGTACCATAGCACATCGACGGACTTCATGACGAACGGATACCAGGCTTTTCCCTGGATTTCTTCCAGTGGCCTAACCGTATTCCCGTGCTGATGCAGGTTCGTTCCCGTGTATAGCGTGATTTGTTCGACGCCTGTATTCAGATAACGCGCGATATAGAAGTTCTGATCGATGACATTGGTTAATTGATCGTACATTTCGTATGTCGTCGTATACGTATGGTTCGCGGCATTGATAATTTCCTGATTAAAGCTGAGGAAGTTCATCAGTTTGTTGTAGACGTCGAGCTGACCATTTAATGTTAAGGCACTCTGATGCAGCGTCGCCTGCAAATCCGATTTGGACTGGCTAATCAGGAGTGACCGGGTCTCTTGAAAGACGAACCCCCCAAGCACAATAACCGGAATCATACTGATGAGAAGAAAAGAAAGCTTAATCTTGGTCTGAAACTTTAAGTCATGAATGTGCTGCTTAAGGGCTTGCCACGAACGCATGCTGTTCCTCCCGCTGCTCCGGCGATTTCTGGTTGAACTGGCGATATTTCTCCGGCGTGTGACCATAGAAATCCCTGAAGTTCTGGCAGAAGTACGAGATGTTGTGATAGCCCACGGCGGTACAGATCTGTGAGATTTTGAGATGCGTATTCGTCAGCATATCTTTCGCTTTTTGCATCCGAACGTTCTTCATGTATTTGTTGAGTCCGCAGCCCGTCTGTTTTTTGAAAATCGAACTGAGGTAGTGCGGAGATAGATACACCTTGGCCGCGAGCAGCTCCAGACTAAGATCGTCGGCAAAATGGGCATCAATATATTGCTTAACGGCTTCGACATCCCGGTTGAGAGCAGGTACATGTTCCGGCTGCTGCTGTTCAAGCTGAACAATTCCTTCGACAATAATATCCTTCATATCCCGCAGATCTTCCGCTTTGTAGAGGCTCTCGACGGCCGACTGCAGCTCCATCTCCGACTTCGGCGCGACGTGCATCATAATCTCTTGGTAGATCGTCGCGAACATGTATTTGACATATAATTGCGAGAATTGAACCTGTCGCACATATTTCTGATAGAGGATTTCCGTATTGGTGCGCAGACTGAATAGATCACCCTCACGCAAGTTATGGCGAATTTGATCAACGAGATAGCTGTCCGTATGGTCCGGGTTCATCTGCTCGGTGAAATACAAGTCGTTCTCCGCATCGAAAATATACGTGTCTGGCAGGAAAAACCGGTACTCCATCAATTCCTCGAGCGGAGGCAGCAGCTGAGCTAAATCTTGAATTGGCGTGACGCCTTCCGTCATCGCTAGGTAGCAGTTGACGCCATACGCTTCCAATATACTGTTATGCAGTCGTTGTGCGAGCGTCGCATTCGTATGCTGCGAAGGCTGTGGTTGCTCAGGGAATAACAACAGACTCTGGCATGCATTCAGGTTGAGATAGTCGGCTGGCGCATCGAGCTGGTCAAGCAAGAAATCCTCGAATTCCGCACCCGCATGTTCGAAAAAATTCTTATCCAGCTCAAGCAGCATCATGCGATGATAATGGCTTGGTAAGCCAATCGACAGTTCGGAATAGGGTGAAGGATTACCGATGCCGTTCATGAGCGAGAAGAGAACATGCTTCCTGGCGTAGGATTGCTTCTTCTGCGAAGCGGCTTCCTCTTGCCGCAAGTTCGTCACATCGCGAATGACCTTCTCCAGTGTACTCTGAAAAGCATCGATATGAATCGGCTTGAGCAAATAATCCGAGACGCCGAGCGAGAGGGCGGTCTTGGCATATTCGAATTCAGCGAACCCGCTGAATAGAATGACTTTCAACTTCGGATACAGACGCAGCGCTTCCTTCGTCAGCTGCAATCCGTCCATGATCGGCATGCGTACATCCGTGAACAGAATATCGATCGCATGCTGCTCCAGACATTGAAGCGCCTTGCGGCCGTTTTCGGCGACATGCAATTGGAGGGGGAATCCGAGTTCTTCGATTAAAAAGGTAATCCCTTCTCGTTCCTCCAAGTGATCGTCCACGATCAATATGCTTAACATAAATGTCCACCTTTCAAATCTTAGAGGTTGTGCTTCTAGTATACCACCTGGGTGCGAGGGGGCAATTTGCCGCAAGAATTGGAGTATTTTTTTGCGTAAAACACAATTTTTTTGCGTTTACGATCCTTTGACAGGGGCGATAAAATTAAAATAGTTACGAAATGATATGTTTTGAAGCAAGCCGGCGCTTTGAAACCGTTTTCCATAATTTAGGGAGGTTCTTGTGATGACAGTGAAATTCAGACGTAAATGTTCCATCCTAATGGCAGCGCTGTTGGCGGTTGCAGTGGTTGGCTGTTCGAGTGGCGAAAGTGGTGCGCCGAATACGGCAACAAGCGCCAAGATGGATGATCCAAAGTGGAAAGAGGCAATCACAACGCCTTTTGGCGCATATCCAGAGACCGTAACGTATTCCGTAGGTCAGATGGCGACGAACTTCTCGCAGCTTGCGGGATCGCCGTACGCGAAAGACAACGCCACGAACAATGTATGGACAAGATATTTCAAGGATAAGCTCAATGTTCAGAATACATCGAAGTTCGAAGCGAATGATGGTACAGACTACAACCAGAAAGTGTCGATGGCCATCGTCAGCGGAGATATTCCAGATATTATGGTCGTGCCAGATTACTCTACCTTGCAGCAGTTATATGAAAATGACCTGATCGCAGATCTGACGGATGTTTACAACAACGCAGCGAGTGATCGGATCAAAGAAATCTATGATTCTTACGGCGGCCGTGTCCTCGATAGTGCTAAATTCGATGGCAAGCTGATGGCATTGCCAACAACGGAAATCTCGCATGGACCTGGGATTCTCTGGCTGCGCAAAGACTGGATGGACAAGCTGGGGCTGCAAGAGCCGAAGACATTAGCGGATGTCGAGCACATCGTATCGGAATTTGTTGCGAAAGATCCAGGCGGCAACGGTGCTGGCAAGACGGTAGGTCTTGTTGTAGACAATGAGAATGTTGCAGGGATCTCTGGCGGTCAATATTCCTTCAATAATATTTTTGCACTATATGGGGCTTACCCAAAACAGTGGATGGATGATGGCAAAGGCAATGCGGTCTACGGATCGATTCAGCCTGCGATGAAGCCGGCACTCACGAAACTGTCTGAAATGTACAAAAAAGGCTTGATCGATCGTCAATTCGCGGTACGTACGGGTGATGATCGCAAAGCGTTGCTCACGAGCGGCAAGAGTGGTTCCTTCCTGGACAACTGGTGGGGAAGCTGGATCGTGGCAGACTCGCTCAAACTGAATAAAGACGCGAAATGGGTATCCTATGTCGCACCGCAATCCGAAGACGGTTCGCTCACGATGTTCACAGGCAACCCATCCAGCAGCTTCCTCGTGGTACGCAAAGGCTTCGAGCATCCAGAATTGGCAGCGAAAATTGTAAGTCTTCAATATGACTACCAACGTTACCAAGAGAAAGACGAGAAAACGCTCAAGGAATTCTCCGATTATAATTCGATGAACGTTGCAGGTTCACCAATTGTGATCAATATCGACTATTACGACGCATTTTACCGCAATGTGGGCATTATGCGTGACGCGCTAGAGACGGGAGACACCAGCAAATTGGTGAGCAACCAAGATATTAATGCTTACAACTCCTATAAAGGCTACATTGATAGTATCAAAAAAGGAGATAAACCAGATCCAAATGCCTGGGCTGGATATACAGCAAGTATCACGACCGCTAGCTTAGTTGAGAAATCGAATATTAAAGAAGTGAATCCTCTCTTCTTCGGAAGCACGCCGTCCATGGCATTGAAATGGCCGACGCTCACCAAAATGGAACTTGAAATGTACCTGAAGATCATTACAGGGGAACAGACACCGGATGACTTTGATAAATTCGTCGAGAGCTGGAATAAGACAGGCGGCGAATTAATTACGAAGGAAGTCAACGAAGCGATTGCGGCGAAATGATGTTGAAAGAGATGATTCGAAATGAAAAATAAAAAAGATCAGACGGCGTTCCATTTCATGCTGGCGCCTAGCATGATATTTCTCATCATATTTTCGTTCATTCCGATGTTCGGTATTGTGATGGCTTTTCAGAACTATATCCCGGCGAAGGGGATTACAGGTTCGTCTTGGGTGGGGCTGGACAACTTCAAGTTCATGCTCCAAATCCCGGACAGCAAACAAATTTTCGCGAATACGATCATCATCGCGGTGTGGAAGATCATTGTCGGCACGATTGTGTCGATCGTGTTCGCGTTACTTCTCAATGAAATTCGCGTACGGTTCGCGAAGCGGTTCATGCAGACGGTGGTCTATCTACCGAACTTCTTGTCATGGGCGATTCTCGCGACCGTCGTGATGAATATTTTCTCTTATGAAGGTCCGGTGAATGCGGTCCTAAGCTGGTTCGGCATTGATCCTGTCTTGTTCATGGCCAGCAACACATGGTTCAGACCGATGCTCGTCTTGACGGATGTCTGGAAGGGCTTCGGCTACGGTTCGATTATTTATTTGGCATCCCTAACAGCGATTGATCCGGGATTGTATGAGGCGGCTTCGATTGATGGCGCGAACCGATTCAAGAAACTGTGGTACGTTACGTTACCCGGTCTGATGCCAACGATCCTGCTCGTTACGACGCTCAATCTGCCGAACGTACTCAATGCCGGATTCGATCAAATCTTCAATCTGTATAATCCGCTGGTTTACCAGACGGCCGATATCATCGATACGTATGTCTATCGGGTGGGTCTTGTGGAAAGACAATATAGCTTAGGTACGACCGTGGGTCTATTGCGATCCGTTGTCGGCATCATCTTGATTCTTTCCGCGAACAAATTGGCTCAGAAGCTTACAGATTATCGTATTTTTTAGAAGGGGGTGCCTCCCATTTACGCACATACCGTCAAGAGCCGCATCGCGGATGTTATCATCTGGGTACTGCTGCTGGCTTTTACGTTGTCCTGTCTTATTCCTTTAGTCAACTTAGTCGCGATTTCCTTCAGTGACAATGCGGCGGCTTCCGCCAATATGGTTAGTATTTTTCCGGTGAATCCGACATTCAGCTCGTATGAGAAGCTGCTCTCGGATACCCAATTCTGGCGTTCCTTCATGATCTCGGTGGAACGGGTTGTCTTAGGTTTGCTCGTGAATATGGTCTTGATGATTCTCACAGCCTATCCGTTGTCGAAGAGCTCGAAGCAATTCCGCGGCCAGAAAATTTATATGAATCTCGTCATTTTCGCGATGTTATTCTCGGGTGGCTTGATTCCGACGTTCATGGTGGTAAAGGAGCTTCATCTCTTGGACTCCATCTGGGCGCTCATCCTGCCTGGGGCGGTGCCGATCGGGAATGTCATCTTGCTGATGAACGCCTTCCGCGCCGTACCGAAATCGCTGGAAGAAGCGGCGAAGATCGATGGGGCTTCCCAGTGGCGAATTCTTGCCCGCATCTATCTGCCGGTCGTGAAGCCCACGCTGGCGACGGTTGCGTTGTTTACGATCGTTGGGCATTGGAATGACTATTTCGGCGCTTTGGTGTATATCAGCAAGACGATGAACTACCCGCTTCAGACGTATATTCAGCAATTGAGCGTAGAAGTTCAGAACATCACGGATCCTGAGAAACTGATGGAACTTGCGAAAATCTCGAATAAGACGCTGAACGCGGCGAAGATCGTCGTCTCGACATTGCCGCTGCTGCTCATTTATCCGTTCATGCAGAAATATTTCGTATCCGGAATCGTCGTAGGTTCCGTGAAAGAATAAGCTTGGCAGCCGGCCGCTATGAGGAATCATGGCGGTCTGCTATTTGAGAAGAACTATTGTACAATGGAGTAGAAGAACATAAACAGAAGCCATGCAGGCATTGCGATGGTGATAGGAGAAAGGTTTGAAAATACGATGAAAAAAACATGGTGGAAAGAAGCGGTAGCCTATCAGGTATACCCGAGAAGCTTCATGGATTCGAACGGCGACGGGATCGGCGATTTGCAAGGGATGATCTCGAAGCTCGATTATATTAAGGAGCTTGGCATTGATGTCATCTGGATTTGTCCGATGTACAAGTCGCCGAATGACGATAACGGCTATGATATTAGCGACTATCAAGACATCATGGACGAGTTCGGCACGATGGCCGATTTCGATCAGCTCCTTGCAGAAGTACACAAGCGCGGCATGAAGCTGATCATCGACCTAGTCATTAACCATACGAGCGACGAACACCCATGGTTCATCGAGTCCCGTTCCTCGAAGGATAATCCGAAGCGGGATTGGTATATCTGGAGAGACGGAAAGAACGGGCAAGAGCCTAACAACTGGGAGAGTATCTTCAGCGGCCCGGCATGGGAGTATGACAAAGCGACGGATCAATATTACATGCATATTTTCTCGACGAAGCAGCCTGATCTGAATTGGCGTAATCCTGAAGTGCGTCAGTCGCTCTATCAGATGATGAACTGGTGGCTCGACAAAGGCATTGACGGGTTCCGCGTCGATGCGATCAGCCATATCAACAAAGAAGATGGACTTCGCGACATGGATAACCCGAACAACCTGAAATATGTGCCGTCGTATGACAAGCACATGAATGTTCCGGGCATTCAGGCGTATCTAGAGGAGCTGAAGCAGGAGACGCTCGCGAAATACGACGTGATGACGGTCGGTGAAGCGAACGGCGTGCGAAGCGATAACATCGAAGATATTATCGATTGGGTTGGCGAGGACAAAGGAAAGTTCAATATGATCTTCCAATTCGAGCACCTCGGCTTATGGAATGTGACAAGTGAAGGCAGCCGCCTCAATATACTAGGTCTTAAGAAGACGTTAACGAAATGGCAGAAGACGCTTGAAGGCATAGGCTGGAACGCGTTGTTCATCGAAAATCATGATCAGCCGCGCCGCGTCTCGACGTGGGGGAATGACAAGGAATACTGGTACGAGAGCGCAACGGCGCTGGCAACCATGTACTTCTTGATGCAAGGAACGCCGTTCATCTATCAAGGGCAAGAAATCGGCATGACGAACGTGCAATTCGCGACGATTGAAGAGTACGACGATGTCGCCGTCCATAATATGTATCGTCTGCAGCGAGAAGCCGGTGTGCCGCACGAGGAGATTATGAAGTCGATCTGGGTGACCAGCCGCGATAACTCGAGAACGCCAATGCAATGGTCTGCTGAGGAGAATGCAGGTTTCACGACAGGGAAGCCTTGGATCGGCGTCAATGCCAATTACACGCAAATCAACGTCGCGGATCAAATGAAGGACAAAGGTTCCATCCTTCATTTCTATAAGAAAATGATTCAGCTCAAGAAAGCGCATGAGCTATTTACATATGGTGCTTATGAGCTCGTGCTGCCAGAGCACCCGTCGGTGTTCGCCTATACGCGCACAATGGATGGGGAGCAGGCGCTTATCGTAACCAATTTGTCGGAAGAAGCGGTAGAACTAAGTGCGGAGGAATTCAGCCTCGAGGGTACGACGTTATCACTTGCGAACTATTCGGAAGGCGAGAACGCGTTCACGCTGCGCCCTTATGAAGCGAGAGTCTATCACAAGACCTTGTAAAGTACGGCGATATGAATATTGAAATGCTAGGAGGATCGGTATGATTCTGGATCAGACCCAAGCATCCAAGCTGGATGAGATGAAAATATATGTTCCGCGAGAGGCGAATCGCCAGATTTCGTTCACGAATAAAGAAGCGGCATTCTATTTCACCCAATCGCATGTTACGAATCATCAGGAACATGCTTATTTCGAAGGGATGAATATCGCGAAGAATCGCGTGTTTGGCGGATACACGTTATACGCTGGCGGATCGCTGCTGGATAATCAACAAGCCAAAGTATGGGTGTACCCGTACAAAATGGTGCGTCAACACGGAGGCGGGCTTACGGAAGAACTGTGGATGTTCGATCATAAGAATCTGCTCGAGGTCCGACTTACTGGCACATTGCAGACTACGATGGGAATTACGTTAAAGGGCGAGCAGCTGAGTGTGATGGAAGGACAAGAGCATGTCGCTACCTACCGTTCGATGGAAGGGAACTTCATCATCGCGGTGAGCGGCATTCGCGAGGTGCCGCTTCATCAGGAAGATCGCATGTGCACCGTGGATGCGGGTTCTGAAGGATTCTATATCGCGGTCGGCAAGACGGTAGAGGAAGCGTTGGAATTGATTCGTGAGGCACGGATACATGCATCGCAATGGAAACAAGAACGCAGGCAGCGCATGGAGCAATTCCTGCACTATAATGCATATGTCGTTAGTGACGACGCGAAACTGACGCTCGCACTCCAGTGGCTTCACCTGACGATGGACCAATTGGTTACGCGGCAGCAGGGTGACGGGATCTATGCTGGATTGCCGTGGTTCAATGAGTATTGGGGCCGGGATCAGTTCATAGCGATGCCAGGAGCGACGTTAGTAACGGGACAATTCGAGACGGCGCGCCATATTCTGCTCTCTTTCGCGAAGTTCCAGAATACGGATGAGACTTCCCTCTATTATGGCCGCGTGCCGAACATTCTGGCACCGGGGAACATCGACTATCATACGACGGATGGTACGCCGCGATTCATTATTCAGTTGCAGGATTACGTGAAATATTCCGGCGATACGGCAGTGATTGAGGAGCTCTATCCAGCGGTTGTCCGCAGCATCGAAGGCTCGGTCAAGTACTGGGTGGATGATAAGGGCTATTTGATGCATGCCGACAATGAGACGTGGATGGATGCGCGGGATGGGGAATTGAAGTCCTACTCGCCTAGAGATACGCGGGCGAACGATATTCAAGCGCTCTGGTATAACCAGCTGCGTTCGGGTATTTATTTCGCCGAATACATGAAGGAAGAGGCGCATGTGAAGGCGTGGACCGCGATTGCGGATCGGTTGAAGCAGCATTTTGAGGCAGATTTCGTGAATCCGGCCTATCCGTATCTTGCAGATCGGCTCAGCGCGGAAGACGAGCCGGAGTTCTCGCTGCGTCCGAACCAGCTGTTTGCGATGGATATGGTGAGTGACGATGACTTCAAAACGAAGGTTACTCGCACGGCATGGGAAGAACTCGTATATCCATGGGGCGTAGCGTCTCTGGATCGGCACCATCCATTCTTCCATCCATTCCATCTGACGCATCACTATCATAAGGACGCTGCTTACCATAACGGTGCGGTCTGGTTATGGCTGAACGGCATTGCGATGCAGCGGATGATCGAAGCGGGGCAAGAAGAGATCGCTTACGAGCTATTCAAGAATATGAACTGGCAAGCGCTCAACCTCGGCGTTGTGGGCGGATTGTGCGAGAATATGGATGCGTACCCGCATGAAGGCGCGGATTGGGCGACATTGACGGGAGCGTATCTTCAAGCGTGGTCCAATGCAGAGCATCTTCGCGTATGGTACCAGTACTTCCTCGGCATTCGCCCGGATCTGATCAGCCATACGCTTACGATCGCACCGCGCGTTCCTGCCGAAATTACGTCGCTGAACTATCATGCCAACATCGGGCAAGGCCGGGTTGAAGCTGCATTTACACGTGGCGTGGAGACGACGTACCGCTACGCGTTCAAGGAGGTAGGTCTTCGCGTCGTGATCGATCTTGCTGCTTATGACCTGATTACGGTTGATGTCGCACCGAATACGGAACTGATCGTGAAGCAAGCTGGTCCTGCGTTATCGGTAACGGCATACGATGCGGAGGGGCAGGTGCTCCAGACAATCGAAGCCACCGAATCGAAGGTGCGTGTAGAACAAGGGAAGCAATATGACCACATCATGAAGGGTGTTACGTTTGCGCAGCCGGTGGGGCTGGAGAATCATCCGGTAATGCATTAATCGAGCCTCCAACGATATAAGAAAAAATAAAAGATACCATTTCCTTTTGAGGATTTGGTATCTTTTATTTTTTTGCTGACAGATCTATCACTCGTATTTAAAAAATTTAAAAAGAATGATCATATCGTAAAAGCAATTTTGAAAATCATGTTTCTCTATCCTCCTAGGATAAATCGTTATTCTCGGATGTTCAGACAAATGATAGGAAATAATCCACCATCGCCTGCAACATCACCTCACGTCCGATCGGTCCCCACGGGTCCCATTCCTTTGATTCAGGGATATAAATATGGTTGTTCCGTACCGCTTGAAGCGATGACCAACGCGGGTCCTGCTGAACGGCTTCGATCTCGCGCGCCTCGCTCCAGATAATAAGAATATGCTCGGGATTCAGCTCGATGAGCCGTTCGAATGCATGGCTCTGATAGGCCGCGTGCGTGATGCGCTCATCGGGCTTAAATTGCAGTCTTTGGTAGAACAGATCGGTCAGCGTATGGTCCTTGATGCCATAGAGGCGACAGTCTCCCGGCATGAGGCGTATGATCACCCAAGAGCCTTGACGCGTGATTGGCGTGAGCATTTTACGGGTTTTCTGCTCTAGCTTAGCAAGATTGCGAATGATTCGTTCGGCCTCCGGTTCTTTCTCCATTCGTTTGGCTATGACGCGCAAATACTGCTCCCAACTGGTTGAGGCATGAATGAACAGTGTATTCCCCGCTCGGTTCCATTGATGATCGTTTGGGTGACTCAGCGTCTCTGCCTTGAAAATGATATCCGGGCCGAGATGCAGGACATCGCTGGATGAAATCGGTCGATCGGCATCGAGTGGAATCGTGCCTTGCAGGCGTTTATGTAGATAGCTAGGGAACCCGGAGGGGGTATCAAAATATTTCGGAAAAGCAGGTGCGGCGATCGGTTGATACCCGAGCGCGAGCAAATGATCCTGCAGTAGATATCGACTTACGACCGCAATTTTCTTATCACTCCGCTGCAGATAGGCAGAGGGCGACATGCCCTCTGTTTTTTTGAATACACGGCTGAAATAAAGCTCATCTTGATACCCGACGTGAACGGCGATTTCACGGAGTGTGGAATGGCGGTCCATCATCAGCTCCTTGGCGCGCAGCATTCGTATCTGCGTTAGATAGTTGCCTGGTGTCATCGTCGTTAATTTCTTGAATGCACGGCAATAGGAACTTTGGGTCATCCCTGCAAGCGAAGGCATTTCGTTGAGCTGAAGGGGCTTAGCATAATTTTCTTCCATATAGGTAATCGTCTTGCGGATATTGTCATCCATCGACAGCGTTTGTGTGGTCTGCTGATCCTGTAGGTACAATAGCATTTCGTTGAAATAGATTTGCAGCTTCAGGCGATTCCGTTCGCTCAGTTTTTGCATCGCGCTTCTGCACTTGTAGAGGAAGGTATCGATGAACGCGTGCGACACCTGCAGTGTAGGATCTTCACTGTCGTGGAACAGGGATGTCGCTGCCGAATGCGCCTCAATTATATCATAGGCAGGCTTGAACTGAATGGATTGGTAGTGCAGCAGATGCAGCTGCAGCAGCTTACGCGACTGATTAATGATCTGCACGCTGTCATTCGGATGGACGAGCACCGTAGTTCCAACAGTTAAGGGATATCGTGTGCCATTCACGAAGATGACGCCGGTGCCGCCTAATACGAAGACGATGCCTGACTGGCGGAAGCGATGTGGTTTCATTCGAAACCCTGCGGGGTATTCATGTGATTTCAATCGGGTAAGGATATATGTCGAGAACGGTTTCTTCTGAGTCAAACCGATGCCTCCCATTCATGCTGATATGAATTTAATGATAATGATTATCACTATAGTGGATATTGACGATTTTGTCCATGTGAATCGGACAATAGTGTGTATATTCAATGATAAATCAGATCGTTACAATGTTATTGAAAATGATTATCAATTAGCAAGGAGAGGGTTGAGTCATTATACATCTTAGAGAGAGATTCAAAGAAAAAAGTAAATGGAAGACCAGTTATCTGCTAACAGTGATGATTGCGATGATCTTCGTGCTCTCCCAAATGGGATGCAGTGCATCGGGGGAGAGCGGGAAGGTAGCGACACAGCAAGGTGCGAAGCAAACGGAGACAGCATCGAAGGGTGATCGGTTAGCGAAGGCTGCGCCGGCAACAATTACGGATGTACCAACGGCTCTATCCGATATGACGAGCAAAGTGAAAGCGTACAAGCAGGCGATCGAGTCCGATCAAGTAGAGGACGCGAAAAAACTGGCAGACGAAATCGGCAGCTTATGGAATGCCGTGAAGTCTAAGCTTTCGGCTGATCTAGCTGAGGGACAGCAGACCATTCATGAAGATGTGAGTGCGCTAATGGAGGAGACCTATCAAGAGCTTTGGGATAAAGAGCGGCTCATTCTGCTAGATTATAAAATCTATCAAAATCTGCGAGATGTTAGACAAGCACAGGAAGATCAATCAACGAACAATTGAACAAAGGAATGGTGAATAGCAATGCAACCGGTATTCAGAAAAATAACGATATTTACAGTACTAGCAGCTCTTATGCTCACAGTATTTCCGATGGCTGCGATGGCAGCTTCCAAGTCGATTCAAGTGACGGTGAATGGGAAGGCGCTTAAGTTCGATGTGGCACCGCAGGTGATCAGCGGGAGAACCTTTGTCCCGTACCTTACCATTGCCGAGAGTCTTGGCGGTACGGTGAAGTATGACGAGAAGACGAAGAAGGCGACCATCAATAAAGGAAACAGCAAGGTCGAAGTAACGGTTGGCAGCAAACAAGCAAAGATTAACGGTTCTTCCGTATCGCTAGAGGCGGCTCCTGTAAGCGTAAAAGGCGCTGTCATGGTTCCCCTTCGTTTCGTTGGTGAATCGCTCGGCGTATGGGTGAATTGGAATAGTCAGCAATCGACAGCTGCATTGTTGACGAAGAAGACGGTTAGCCATGCCTTAGGTTCGACAACCTTGAACACTGTACCAAAACGTGCAGTCGTTCTGTTCAACGGAGCGGTAGATATCTCTGTACTTCTAGGCGTTAAGCCTGTCGGCGCTGTTGAATCCTATGTACAGCAGCCATTCTATGATTACCTCCGTTCCGATCTGATCGGTACGAAGACATTGGGTGATGAGACGCAGCCAAATCTGGAAGCGATTGTTAAGTTGAAACCGGACGTCATTATCGCAACCAAAGATCGTCACGAGAAAATCTATGATCAACTGAGCAAAATTGCGCCGACGATCGTAACGAAGGATCTTGCGGATTGGCAGGATAATCTGAATATCGCGGCATCGATCTTCAATAAAGAAGACAAGGCGAATCAATTCCTTACGGAATGGAAAGCGCAAATCGCTGACTTCAAGAGTAAGTTATCTGCAAAGGATCGCGGAGCGGAAGTATCCGTCATCCGCATTAACCCGAACGGCAGTGCGCGTGCTTATAATACAGGATTTGCTTATCAAATTTTCCAAGAGCTAGGCTTCAAAGTGCCGAAAGAGCAGCTTGCAGCAAAGAAAGAAATCATTACGATCACGTCGAAAGAGCAGGTTAAACTGCTGGATGGCGATTACATCTTTGACTTTACGGTAGATTGGGACGGCGACGGCGCGGTGCTCAAGCTGCAGAAGGAATGGATCGACAGCCCGCTGTGGAAGAACTTGGACGCTGTGAAGAACAAGAAATATTACAAAGTAAATGCGGTAACGTGGAACCTATCCGGCGGGGCGATTGCGGCAAAACGGATGTTGAATGACCTTTATTTCTACTTTGATTTGGAATAGGTATATCACAGGAGAATGGGCTATTGGCCCATTCTTTTGCAATGTGTGAGAGAGGATGAAGGACGGGATGCGAAATACAGCCGGTAAAATCCTTGGGCTGATGATCGGTCTGATTCTGCTGGGGATCAGCTTCGTCATGAGTATTCGATTTGGGTTTACGAAAATTTCTTGGGGAACTGTGCAGGCGGCCTTGCTGCATTATGACGAGACATCAATGGATCAGGTCGTCGTCCGCACGTCACGATTGCCGCGGGCCTTGATTGCGGCTGCGATTGGAGCAAGTCTGGCGGTTGCCGGCGTCATCATGCAAGCGGTCACCCGTAATCCGTTGGCATCGCCAAGCGTGTTAGGCGTCAACGCCGGGGCGAGCTTCACGATCGTGCTCTTCATTATCGTATTCGGATGGAGCGATATGAGGGCATTGGTGTGGATATCTTTTGCAGGAGCGGGACTAGCAGCGGGCACAGTCTACGTACTAGGATCCTTGAGTCGGGAGGGACTGTCGCCGCTTCGTGTCATTTTGGCCGGTTCGGCCATGATTGCATTATTTATGTCTGGGACCCAGGGGCTGCTCGTGTTCAATCAGAACGGATTGCAGGATGTGATGTTCTGGTTAGCAGGATCGATTGCCGCAAGAGATCTCAGCATGCAGCTCATCGTGCTGCCGTATCTTGCCATTGGTTGGATCACAGCATTCTGTATTACCAGTCAATTGAATCTGATGGTGCTCGGTGAAGAGACGGCGAAGGGACTGGGGCAACGGACGGTGCGTTTCCAATTGATCGCCGGCGTTATCGTTGTTTTGCTGGCAGGGGGTTCTGTAGCGGTCGCAGGACCGATTGCGCTCATTGGGATTATCGTGCCGCATATGGTTAGGTTTCTAGCGGGACATGATCATCGCTGGCTTATTCCTTATTGCTTGGTGTATGGGGCAGTGCTGCTCCTGCTTGCGGATGTTGCGGCGAGGTTCGTTATTTTGCCGGAGGAAGTGCCAGTCGGAATTATGACGGCTGCCATTGGCGCGCCATTCTTCATTTATCTTGCTCGTAGGGAGATGAAGAGAGGATGAAGCGAATGGTTAACAATAGGATGCAGCTTCATGACGGCAGGCGATTCCACCGTTCTACGAGACGAGCGTTGGTCGGGTTGTCCCTCGGTGCGCTGCTCGTCACGATCTTAAGCCTGTCGCTCGGTGATCAGCCTATTGGCTTCCTTCATGCGGTCCGCGCATTATGGGGCGAGGGGAATCCGGATCATGTACTCATCGTTCAGACGCTCCGAGCACCAAGAATTCTGGTTGCACTTATGGTGGGTGCTGCCTTTGCGGTGTCGGGTGCGATCCTGCAGGGGGTTATTCGCAATCCGCTAGCGGCACCGGATGTCGTGGGCATTACGGGGGGCGCATCGGTCGGCGCCGTTGCGTTCATTACTTATATGCCGAGTACAGTGAGCATCCATTGGATGCCGATCGCCGCCATTGTCGGGGCCTTTATGGCGACGATGCTCATTTACTTCATCGCTTGGAAGCAAGGCGTGAATCCCTTAAGGCTCGTTCTTGTCGGAATTGGAATTTCTTCCTTACTGTCCGCGATGACGTCATTTATGCTCGTATTTAGTCCGGCCTATTCGGCGAGCTCAGCATACATCTGGTTAACGGGCACCATATATGGTTCGACGTGGGTGCATGTCTGGGTATTGGCTCCGTGGCTTGCGGTCTGCATCATCATGATGGGGTTTTCTATGAAAGCGATGAATTTGCAATTACTGACGGATGAGACGGCGATCGGGCTCGGTGGTCATGTCCAGCGATATCGGATCGTGCTGATCTTGATCAGCGTCTGCTTGGCAGGCGCCGCCGTGTCTGTGGGGGGCGTCATCGGGTTTGTTGGATTAATTGCACCGCATGTCGCGCGAAAGCTGGTTGGGCCGATGTACAGCAGGTTGATACCGGTCTCCGCATTATTCGGGGCCATCGTGGTGGCCTTGGCCGATCTCGTAGGCCGAACGGCGTTTCTGCCGCTCGACATTCCGGTTGGCATATTCACATCGGGCATTGGCGCGCCCTTCTTCATTTATTTGCTGTATCGATCTCGTAGAAAGTAGTACGGCCGGCTGGCATCTGCTTAGATGTTGTCTGTGTTCGGGAAAGGTTTGCTGCTGAGCACGCCAGATTTTCGCCAACCCGTTGGGGTGACGCCGACGAACCGTTTGAATACCGTCGCGAAATGCTGGCTTGATTGATAGCCCAGACGATGTGAGATCTCCGTGATCGAATCCTTAGTTTCTGTTAGCTGTCGGCATGCCATCTTGACCCGTTGCCTTTCGATGAAGGTCATAGGCGGCTCACCGGTATACTCCTGAAAGGTGCGATAAAAGTGAGAGGCACTCACGCCAGCGGACGCGGCTAGTTCATCGACGGAGGGCCGCCATTCCGGCTCATGGCCGAGTCTTGCGATGATGCGATCGAATTGGAGCAGCAGATCATCGGCGACGCTCCGAGAACCGGTGACAGGCTGCGTGATCATGAGCAGCAAGTCAGTTAGCGCATGCCGGACCTTTGTGCTGCGCAGGAGACTTGCCTCCGTCAGCGCATGCTGGAGCTTTTTGAACGAATCGACGGGGTGTAGGCCGATCGGTATGACTCTTGGCAATTGCGCAAGTGATTGTTCGATCAGTCGGCACTCTTCGGACGGCAGCCGCAGCCAGCCTTCATGTTGGGGGGCGGTGATGATGACCCACCAGAATTTGCATGGTTCAATGACGTTGAAGCCGCCGCGATGCTTCTCCCCAGGGCGGGAGTAGAATAAGTCGCCCGCCTGCGTCTCATAGATGGCGTCCCCGATCGCCCAGCTGGCTTGGCCGCGTTCGATGAGGACGAATTCATAACAGCCGGGATGCTCGTGTTCGAACAGCGGCATCGCTCGGCGAATTTCGTCGCTGCCGAACATAACGAATTCGGGGACGCTTAGAATCGGCGAATCGTTCTCGATATGATAAGTCCAACGAGGCATGGGGATCCTCCTCTAACGATGTTTCTTTACATACTCATATGTTTCTCATCCTACTTCGTAATCTTGCGAACGTCAATGGAGTCCATGCGAGGTTACTATGAGGTTAATCACATTATTGGAGGAGATCGCATTGACATTACAAGCAGAACGTCAGTATAGGATTACAGCGCAAGATAAGGACACTTTCGAACGGGACGGCTATTGGATTAGTCCGAAGTTAATTAATGATGAGCAGATTGAACGACTCCGGCAGGCGCATGAGCGGGTTTGGTCCGGACAATTCGACGGGGATGGGGAACCTATGAATCCCCTCTACCTCAGCAGCAACCCGGATGCGCTGCGTAAATTCGATAACGGCTGGTGGATTAATGATGAGGTGCGAAATGTCGTGACCGATCCGTTGATCGGGCAGCTGTGCGCCGACTTATTAGACACCGATGAAATTCGTCTGTGGCATGACCAGGTGATCTATAAGCCGGGTGTTGGGGATAAGGCGACGGAATCCGGCAACGTTGGTTGGCATCAAGACTATGCATACTGGCAATGTTCGGACACGCCTGACATGATTACGGTGTGGATCGCGTTGCAGGATACCGATTTAACGAATGGCGGGATGATGACGATTCTGGGATCCCACAAATGGGGGATGATCCCAGATAGCAATTCCTTCTTCAATCAAGACATGGTGCAGTTGAAGCAGAAATACTCTGGAGGACGGGATTGGATCGAAGAGCCTTGCATTCTCAAAGCGGGTCAAGCGAGCTTCCATCATGGGCTGACGTTCCATGGTTCAGGTCCGAATATGACGAATGATCCACGTCTGTCCGTTGTTGCGCATGTGATGAAGGGCGGAACTGGTTACCGTGCAGGCATTCAGCGTCACGATAATATCCGATTGCTAGGACCTCGTCCGGTGAACGGGCAAGCGTTCGCCAATGATTACTTCCCGGTATTGTTTAAAAGATAAGCACATAGACAAGACCCTGCCTGAATCGGCGGGGTCTTTTTGTATGCAAAGTGAGAGCGAACAGACCGGATTCCTATGGATTTAGGGTTCTGGTCTTTTTTACATGTGGTTGGAATGAAAGTTGATCAAGCCCTATTTTTCACAAAATATCCAAATCCATTAGAGGAATGCTGGGTATACTTGGAGAATAAATAGGATTGACGATGTTGACAAACCTATATTTACATCATGAAGGTAACAGCATTGAATTGATTATGGGAGGTTTTTTACGAATGAAGAGGAGATTAGCCATTCTGTTGTCTGCGAGCATGCTGCTGGCGATGCCGGTATCGGCGTTTGCGCAAGAAGCGGACAAGTATGCAACGCGCGGGGACGTCGTGGATTATTTGCTGAATGCGGCGGATGATTACAATCCGGGTGTGAAGAAAGAAGATATCGTTAAGGGTGATGTCAAAGGGGATCTGAAGCTCGATCAATCGGTATCCCGAATCGAAGCGTTGATCATGCTTAGCCGCGCGTTCTCGAATCTACCTGCACCGCAGGGCAATGACCTGCGTGTGGGCAACTCGGCTGCAGTGTTTACGGATGTACCGAAATGGGCGCAAAATGACATTGCCAAGCTGGCGTCGGCTGGCATCTTGAGCGGTTATCCAGATGGCAAACTTGGTGTATCGGATCGCGTAACGAAGGATCAATTGCGTACTCTCGCAAATCGTATTTTCGCGCTGAACGGCACGAATCCGCGTGATGATTACTATGAATTCATCAATAAGAAATGGTTGAATGCCTCGAAGATTCCTGCGGGCGAAATGGGCAACGGCGTATTCAACGAACTCATGAATTCGAATGAAGTGAAAGTGAGTGGCATCATCAATGAGTTGGTGAAGCAGCAGAATCCAGCAGGCTCCAAGGAGCAGAAGATCGCGGATTTCTACAAGTCCGCTCTTGATACGAAGAGCCGTAACCAAGACGGCATCAAGCCGATTGCGCCGTACTTAACAGCGATTGACAAAGCGACGACGATCAAGGAACTGTTCGAGGCGAACCATGAGATTAACAAAGCGACGGAAATGGGGCCTTTGCTCTCCTTCGGCGTGATGGCCGATGCAAAGAACAGCAGCGTTAATGCGCTTTATTTCATGGGGCTCGGGACGGGACTCGACAAGAACAGCTATGTCTCCGGCGATGAGAAGACTAAGAAAGTATACATCAATTACATAACGAAGCTTTTCGTCCTATCAGGCGATAAAGAAGAATCCGCCAAAGCGCAGGCTGAAGCCGTATTTGCTTTTGAGAAAGAGCTGGCAATAGCATCGATGGATGTTCAGGACAAAGGCAACGTGAACAAGTATTACAATCCATACACGAAGGATAAATTCATTGCTTTGTTCAAGACCGTCGATATGGCGAAAATGTTGAAAGATCTTCAATTGGATCAAGCCGATAAAATCATCGTGATGGATGTTGGGTTAGCGAACAAATCGGCAGAGCTTCTCACGGAGCAAAATTTGAATACCCTCAAATCGTATGCCAAGTCAATGTTCTTAATGAAGACAGGCGGCATGCTATCGGCTGATTTCAGTGAAGCAAGCAATCAATTCAGCGCCGACCTGTACGGCGTCGTTGGCGAGAAAACGGATGAGCAAATTGCAGTAAGCTCGACCAAAGAGATGATGAGCGAGTACCTCGGACAGGAGTTCGCGAAGCGCTACTTCACGAAGGAAGCGAAGCAAGACGTCGAGAAAATGGTACAACAATTCATCGCGACGTACGAGAAGCGTATTCAAGCGTTAGATTGGATGTCTGATGCAACAAAGGCGAAAGCCATTAAGAAGCTAGAGAAAATGACGGTTAAGATCGGTTATCCGGATCAGTGGAGCAACGCGTTAGACAAGATCTCCATCAAGACGGCTGAAAATGGCGGATCCTTGTTCTCCAATACGGTTGCGATTACGAAAGCTTACACGGATATGATGAAAGCATCCCTTGGCAAAGAAGTAGATAAGAGCGCATGGATTATGGCTGTGTACGACGTCAATGCCTATTATAATCCGGTGAACAACGAAATCGTGTTCCCGGCAGGAATTCTGCAAGCGCCGTTCTACGATATTCATGCGAAGCATGAGACGAATTTGGGTGCGATCGGCATGGTGATTGCGCACGAAATCAGCCACGCATTCGACAATTTGGGCTCTGCTTATGACGAGAATGGAAACGCAGTGAACTGGTGGACGGAAGAAGACCTTAAGAAATTCCAAGAGAAATGTGCCGAAGTGATTCAGTTCTACGATCACATTGAAGTCGTTCCTGGCTCTTACAATAACGGTCAGTTGACGGTTAGCGAGAACATTGCGGATATCGGTGGTATGGCGACATCCCTGCAAGTAGCATCCCAGCTTCCGAATCCGGACTATAAAGCATACTTCGAAGGCTATGCGACGATCTGGCGCTCCACCATGACCAAAGAAATCGCCGCTTATATGACGACGATCGACACGCACTCCGCGAATAAGGTTCGTGTCAACCGTACGATTTCGAACTTTGAAGAATTCTACAAAACGTATGGCGTGACAGCGAAGGATGCTCAATATGTGGCTCCTGAGGACCGCGTGAGCATTTGGTAGGAATAATTGTATAAACGCATGAAGCCAGATCCTTAGGGGTCTGGCTTTTTTGATCTGTCGTGCTCATTCTTTGCCAGCGCCGTTTCGAAACATCGCACCGCTTCGCAAGCGATCGACGAACTGCTGCAGCCATGTGTAATAGGCCTCGGCATGTTCTAGTTTATGTAGATCCTGTTCCGTCAATCGCTTCTCTTCGCCGGATACATCGCCTTGCAAAATTTCTCGTAAGGCTGGGAGTGCTTGTTCGATCACGCTCGTCATCACGTCCACTTCGCGCTGCAGTTTGTGGGTGAAGAAATGTTGAAAGGCTTGGAAGAAGTCTACCTCGGCAGCGAACAGCTCTTTACGCTCGAGCTTCTCCTCCAGCTTCTTCACCATTTGAGATTCGATCAAGGAACGAACTGCATAGCTCATATTGCTCTTGCTCATATTCATCTTCGTCTTCATCTCGTCCAGCGTCATCGGACGATCCTCGAAGAACATAATGCCGTACAACTGACCTGATGAGTAGGTCGCACCATATAAGTCCATCGTCTTCGCAATGGCTTCGATGACTTGCGTGCGGGCCTGCATCCGTCGTTCGGATTCTACCTCTGTACCTGCTTCAACATCTACAACTGCATCGTTAGGGGGCATTCGTCCTTCACTTCCTCCGTCAAATTTCTCACCATTATAGCAAACGCGAGCGTAAAGAAGTCGGATTTACATAATCTCCATGTTCAGTTAACCGTCCGTTGACACAGGCGTGTGAAATCGAGTGTACAATTTTTATTGAACAGTCAAGTTGAATTGGAAGACAGGAGAGATGGACATGGCGGATTTGATCGTGAACAAGATGCGATATGCTGTGAAAGGAATATTATTCGATAAGGACGGTACGCTGCTCGATTTCATAAGCCTCTGGGGCTCATGGAGCGAATCCTTGTACAGGCATTATGCCAGCCAGCTCCCCGCAGAAATTGCGCCGTTATCAGAGCTGTGGGGCATCGTTCATGATGATGCGGGTCATGTAAGCGACTATAACCGAAGCGGCCCGCTCGCAATGGGATCGATTCATGATCTGGTAGCGATACTGGCGTGGCAGGGGTACCGTCTTGGACTCTCTTGGGGCGATTCGATACGACTTGCTTGGGAGAGTAAGGCATTTGCAGATCGTGAGATGGAGCAACTGCGCCCGGCATGTCCGCTGCCAGGCATTATGGATCTATTACAGCAATGTCATGAGCACGGATTGGTCATGGGGATCGTGACAGCGGATGAGACGGCCGAAGCGATCAAACATATGAAATGGACGGGATTGTATCGATATTTTCATGTGATCCTTGGTCATGATTCGGTGGAGCGCGGGAAGCCTTACCCAGACATGGTGGAGCAGGCTTGTCTCGCCTTGGGACTCGTACCGCAAGACGTTGCTGTTATTGGCGACACCAACGGCGACATGCAGATGGGGAATGCAGCTGGGGCGCTCGTAACGATTGGACTAGGGAGCGTTGCTACTGCAGCAGCGGATCAACAAATGCTTCCAGATGCGCAGGTCATCATTGCCTCGTACGCGCAAATTCATGTGGAAACTGCTCAATAAATAGGAATCGAACCAAACCAATCTTAGAAATCGAGGTGCCAAGTTCATGAAGAAGTTTACGCGCAAGACGATATCCATGATGCTGTGCATCACCCTGGCATTCATGGCGATCCTTCAGGCAACGCCGGACCGTATCGCGCATGCAGCTGCACAGACCGTGACGATGGACAAGCCAGCCTATTTGGAAGGACAGCCGATCACGTTATCTTATACAGGCGCATCCAAAAAAGACTGGATTGGACTCTATAAGAAGGGGGCCGTCCAAGGAGGCAGCAACCCGTCCCTGACATATCTTTATGCATCCGCGCAGCCCGATGGACGATTATCGTTCGCCAAGCAGCTATCGCCCGGGGAATACGAGGCGTTGTATATGGAGAACGACGGGTACAATCTTTTTCAGCGCGTGCCTTTCTCGGTGATCCGATTGAATCCGCCGGCTGGAATTACCTTCGAGGATACGGATCTGGCAACAGAGTTCGTGGCGGGTGAAGTGAAAATTACACCGCCTGCCGATCCATCCAACGTAACGGATTATACGCTCTATTGGGGGAATCAGGTTGGCAAACTGCCGGGTCAATCGGTAATTGCCTCGCTGCCGCTTACCGTAACTGGTGTAACCTATGCGACCTATACCTTCCCGGCGCAGACGGTTATTCCGGCGGGGGCGACGAAGCTGCTCGCTTATTCCAACTCGGTTGCAGGGGAGTCGGTGAACGGCGTTGAAGTAGCGCTTCCGGGTCTCATCATCAAGAAGCCGAACATGAGCTTTGAGGTATTGACCGACATGCACATTACGAGCAATGCGAGCCATACCCATAACAAAAATCTGGAGCGTGTCCTGCAAGATATTCTAGCAACGAATCCTGACAGCGACGGCATTATGACCATCGGTGATAGCACAGATAACGGAAAAGAAGCAGAATACCAGGAGCTGAGCCGAATTTTCGGCAAATACCAGCAAGACCTGCCGCCGACGTATTTCGTCCAAGGCAACCATGATGTTCGCTGGAGTGATTGGAGTAAAGTATCGGAGTACTTTACGAAATATACGTCTATGAAATCGAGCTATTATGACGTATGGGTCAAAGGGTATCATTTTATTTTCTTAGGCACGGAAAAAGGGTTGAAGGATTATTCTTACTTGTCCGACGCGCAGCTGAAGTGGTTCGAGGAGAAGCTGGCTGAGCATGCATCGAGCGGTAAGCCGATCTTCGTGTTCCATCATCAGCCGCTTAAGAATACGGTCGCGGGCGCGAACGAGAGCTACAATAAAAATTTCTACTGGTACGGTGTAAGGCAGGATAAGGAATTTAAGACGATCTTAGCCAAATACCCGCAAGCCATTCTGTTCAGCGGACATACGCATTGGGAGCTCGGCGCGAAGGACACGATGTACAATGCCAAGTATGCCACGATGTTCAACGCGGCAGCTACTTCTTATCTCTGGACGGATAGTGATACGGGCAAAGATGGCAGCCAAGGCTATTATGTCGAAGTATATGATGACAAAGTATTGGTGAAAGGCAGAGATTTTCAGAATCGAAGCTGGATTCCGAACGCGCAGTTCGAGCTGAATATGGCGAATCAAATTCCTATCTTTGATCCGGCTGCCGATCCTGATTTGACGTTTGGCAATCCGACGGTTCATATGGTCAAAGGCACGTATCGGCCCATCGATGCCATTCAGGTGGCGTACACCGGCTCGGTTCGCGAGGATTGGATCGGGATTTTTCCAGCGGGAACGAAGCTTGGTGTAAACGTGAAGGCCATTGCGAAGCAAAAAACGAACAGCGTGAAGCAGCCCGACGGCACAATCACCTTCAGCGGATTGAATCTCGCGCCGGGTAAATATGATGCAGTGTATGTAGGCGAAGCGGAATATCGGACGGATAACGATAATATTGAGCTTGGCCGTGTCACCTTTGAGATTTCCGATGTACCGGCTGAGATTGCGGTAACAGGGGTTCAATTGGATAAGCAGCAGCTCGACATGTTGCCAGGCGATTCATCAGCGCTTGTCGCAACCGTGACACCCGAGCAAGCAACGAATAAGGCGGTGACTTGGTCCTCGAATGATGAGAAGATTGCCAAGGTTGAGGTGAGTGATGGCCGAGCAGTGGTCCATGCGCTGAAGGCAGGCCGCGCGGAAATCACGGTGACGACGGTCGATGGCAATTTTAAGGCGGTTAGCACCGTGACGGTACATGCGCAACCAGCTGGATATCCATTTATCATAGAGCGTGCAGCGCTCGCAACGAACACCTCACTCGTCGATGCGACGGTTACGGTCAAGCCAGCAATGAGTCAGAACACGGCGGTTGTCGTCTTCCAGCTAATGAAGGGGAATACGCCGATCGGCATTGCGGCATATCAAGCAGAAATCCCGGCTGCCGGCGGCACATTTAACGCGAAATTTAATGTCAACCGCAAGGACGGCTACCATGTCAATGTGCTCGTATTGTCCGATTTCACGGCAGATTTGACGAGTGTAGGCACGGTGCTTGCAGAGCCGGTAACGCTGAGATAAATGATCTGATGCAGGCTCCTGCAGCCTAGAACAATGATGAAAGAGGAGATTGCCTTGGTAAGTAAGAAACACGTCATTTCCTTCCTCCTGACAGCTCTGCTGTTAACCTCTATTCCCGTTCCGGCGGGAGCTGCGGCTCAGCCTGGATTGGTGCTGGATGCTTCGGTGAAGGCTGCCGGGGATACAGTGAAGCTGTCCGGTACCTCGTCTTACAATGAGGTTGTTATAAAGGTCGTTCGTCCGGATGGAACGGTGCTATATATTAACGTGGTGCATGTCACGCAAGGGTCATTTGCTGATGCATTTACGTTGCCAGCAGATGCGATAGTGGGGGAATATACGGTGGTTACCGGGCAAGGACGCGATGCTGAGCTTTCCAGTCGTTCATTCACCGTGAAGAAGAAGGCGGATGGTGGCGACAACGGGAACACAGGACATGTCGGCGGAAGCGGGGGTGGGCAGAGCCAAATTGGCGGATCGAAGCCAAATCCGGATGCTGGACTGCCGGCCGTTAAGGTAACGGATACGTCGATCTCAACTGAAATCCCCGCCTCAGCGCTAACGATGTCTAAAGAGATGGAGAATGGACTTGCGTATGCGAAGGTCGCGGTGGATCAAGCGGCGCTGTTGAAGGCGTTTCAAGCGTTACAAGCTCATTCGGATGCCCAAGAGAAGGCGGAAATTATTGAAATTTCCGTCCCTCGTGAAGGCAACGGATCGAAGGTCGAGCTGCCTGCCGCGGCCTTGAAAGAGGGACAGAGTGCCTTGCCTCAAGCGATGCTATCAATCCAATCCGGCGCTTCCGTGCTGGAGCTTCCGCTCCAATCGCTGGCTGTATCACAGCTGGAGAAGTCTATGCATGCGCAAGCTTCGATGATCAAGCTCGTCGTAGCGATGCAATCGAAGCCGGACCTGCTCTTGGAGAAGGAACGGAAGGCGATGACGCAGCGAGGGATGACATTATGGAATGATCCGTCATCTTTTGTTGTGACGGCAGTGGCGAATGGGGGGCAGGCGGCAGTTGACATCGGTTCTAAACCGGTTCGACAGAACATGTCGTTCGCTTCGAAGATCGATCCGAGAACCTCAACGGTCGTAGCGATCGATCCGAAGACGCAGGAGCTGCGCTTCGTGCCTGCTCAATTCCAGCCCGCGGCTGACGGGGGCGGGACTACCGTGATCTTCCAAGGCTACGCGAGTATGGAATATATGGTTATTTCCTCTCGTCCGACCTTCGGAGATACGGCTGGCCATTGGGCGCAGCCATCAATTGAGCATTTGGCTGCGAAGCAAATTGTTCAAGGGACTTCCTTGCATGCATTTGATCCGAACGGTCAAGTGACGCGTGCGGAATTCACGGCGATTCTTGTAAGAGCCTTGAGCCTTCCATCGACAGATCAACCTGCTTCAACGGCATTCCGGGACGTTCAGGTTGGAGATTGGTTCGCGGGAGCCGTGCATACGGCCAGCCAAACTGGGCTGATTGACGGGATGCCTGACGGCACATTCCAGCCGAAAGCTCTAGTGACGCGCGAGCAGATGGCCGTCATGATTGAACGTGCGATGGTTCACTTGGATCACAAGCCTACAAATGGGCGCATCGAACTTACAAGCCGTTATAAAGATGCAGGACAGATTGGCGAATGGGCGAAAGAGTCGATGGCGCTGCTCGTAGCAGAGAAGGTGATGGAAGGTGTTCGTTCAGATCAATTGGCTCCGAAAATGGCGGCGACGCGCGCTGAAGCGGTAACGCTAATGGAACGTGTCATGCAATTTGCCAAGCTGTTGGAAGATTAGTATGTGATGAGAGCCCGAACCTTGATGGTTCGGGCTTTTTTGTGAGAATGATGCATTCCTGCTATAATGTCTAATAGATTTACCCCCCTATTACATTGCAAGGTGATATTAAGATGCTCTCATTTGCTAGATTGATTAAATGCAAACCCCCGATTCCCTGACAACCCTTAATCTTTTTTGAGATTTTCGAAAATGATAGGGGGAGTTTGCAGTGGAAAGAAAAATCTCAACGACGTCGTTGTTCTTATTTATTGTTCTTGTGGGATTCCCACAAATTAGTGAAACCATTTATACACCATCGTTACCGGATATCGCGGATCAATTCCATGCCAGCAGCAACATGATCCAGCTCACGCTCAGCATTTATTTTCTAGGCTTTGCGCTTGGTGTCTTCTGCTGGGGGAGGTTATCCGATTCGATCGGTCGACGTCCTGCGATGCTCTGGGGAATTGCTGTCTATGGCTTGGGCAGTCTAGGTTGCTATTTGTCTGGTTCGGTCGAATGGCTGCTCGTCAGTCGATTGATTCAAGCCTTTGGCGCGAGTACAGGCTCCGTCGTGACACAGACGATGCTGCGCGAGAGTATCGATGGCGCGAAACGGCACGCCGTGTTCGCTCAAATCTCCGCCGCACTGGCCTTTACGCCGGCGATCGGCCCGCTGATTGGCGGATGGGTGGATCAATCCCTTGGCTTTCGAGCGGTGTTCCTCACCTTGGTGGTGATGAGTGTGGGCATCTTCGCCTATGCCTTCTACGCCTTAGCTGAGACGAGAGAAGCGTCAGCGATCACCAAGATCAGTACGGTTGCCGTGGCAAGGCGTTTACTGAAGGATCGTAGAGTCTGGGGATATGGTTTTCTCATTGGTGCGACGAATGGTATCCTGTTCAGCTATTACGCGGAAGCGCCCTTTATTTTTATCGGCTATTTCCGGATTCAACCGGGCGTGTTCGGGTTCCTTGGGATCTTCGTGGCTTTGTCCTCCATCATCGGGGCGATGATATCCCGCCGTATGTTAGCCCGATATTCGGCCGTTCACATCATTCTGCTCGGCTGTCTTGTCACAACGGCAGGCGCCGCATGTCTTACAGCACTCGTGCTGTGGGGCATTAGCCCTTCCGTGATCGATATGGTGCTTATGATTGCTTGTATTTTCATTCTCTTGTTGGGGATTGGCATGGCGATTCCGAACTGTTTGAGCCTGGCATTGGTTCAATACGGCGACGTATCAGGTACGGCAGGCGCGATTTTTGGACTAGCCTATTATTTGCTGGTTAGTCTGATTACGAGCGGTATGAGTTATCTACACAGTGGCTCTTTGATGGTGATGCCCGTGTACTTTCTAGTACTTGCCGTTGGCATGGTGCTCGTGAGCAAGCGGATTGGTCGCCATGAAATTAGGTAAATATTAAGTCTGTAAGCAAAAAAGGTTACGCCCGTTAGGGCATAACCTTTTTTGGCGTTATGAAATCTGAACATGACGAGCATGGCTCAGGGAACGTCACGCTGGTGTGGAGTTGTCATCTATTCCAACAAGCCAAGCTTCTCATATACCTCTGCTGTAATAACACCATCTTGTTGCATATCATGATCCCTCTGAAAATGTTTTACGGCTAACGTTGTATCTGAACGAAATTTGCCGTTACTCGTGCCTCGAAAATATCCAGCACTTTTCAAACGTGATTGGACCAACTGTACATCGCCCCCTACATCACCCTCTGCCAATCTTCTCGGTTCATGATTGCTATCTCCAAGAACATGACCATAGATGGTTACTTTGGATCCAAGGGGAATCAGCTCATATAATTCAAGTACATCATAATTACGCATCCGAATGCACCCATGGCTGCGATGACTTCCGATGGAGTCCGGCCGGTTGGTCCCATGAATACCGTAAGCACCCCAAGGAACATTTAATCCAAGCCACCGAGGACCGAAGGAAGGCCCCCAGTTCTTCCCTTTGTATATAATTTGGTATTCTCCAACAGGGGTTGGCGTTGTTGGATTGCCGACAGCGACAGTATAGGTCTTCACGATTTTGTCTTTGGTTCGTACGACCATTTTGTGGCGCTCGGGATAGATGTCAATGGAATAGATTCCTTGTTCCGCTACAATAGGCAACGAAGGTTCTGCCACCGCTCGATTTCGATGTGTTGCATAGGAGAACAATATTATGATCATGAACGAGATGACTACCTTATGTACCTTAGGAAGCAATATTTGATTTATGGAATCCTTCACATTTCTTAGGGCTTTCTTGTTGAGCATGCTTGTTCACTCCGCAGTATACTGGATCAAATGATTTGTTCTAGCTGGAACAGCCATTGGGAGATTTTGCGCTAAAAAGAGGTTATCAACGTGATATGATGATAACCCCTAGGAATTTTTTACGTTCCTAAATTGTTGCTTATTCTTCTGTAGGGTTCGCCGTGTAGTCGCCATCCTCAACGGTATCACCAACTTTGTTGCCCAAAGCCGCACCAACAATACCGCCTACCACGGAACCAACGGGACCTAGCACAGAACCGATGACAACACCCATTGCACCGCCGCTTACAGTCCCCAATGCTTCGCCATTACCAATGTGATCTTCATCGTTGTTTGCATGTTCTTTATTTGGTGCCATATCGTTCACTCCTCATGAATTCATTACGCTCTCATGTGACCCCTCATACTATTGCCAATAGGGCTCGTGACTATGCAAAAAATCAGGCTGTACATCCTTTTTTCGTTAACCCTGCTGTTTCTGTCGAGGTGCTGGGGGCAGTATATTTCATTTTAATATTACTAAAATATTTTAATTTTTTAGTAAAAATAAATTGACAATCGAGATGAAAATGGATTATTTTTGAACTAAAACTATATTTTAACTTCATAATATGGCGGTGTTTACCGGTTATCTAACTTCTTCAACCTTATTTGGTTCTTGTTACTTTAGTAAAAATCTCTCTCGAAAATTAATATTGTCGGCAGTATTGACAGCAATAAGTGAATAGACTATATTTACCTGTAATACAGGTATACAGTTATATAGTTGGCATGCTCGCGCATACCATGAACTTAACTGTGCTGTGTCCAATACAAATGGGGAGGTCTTCTGAAATGGTTCGTACAAAGAGTAGGTTGGGGTTCATTTTTGCATGCACGATACTGGTCTCTACGGTTTTATCCGGGTGTGGTTCATCTTCTGACGAGAAGATTGACAGCGCTTCCAAAGGAGGAGCGACGGTTACACTTAAGATGATCGAGAGTTTGACCAGTCCGGAGCGAACAGAAACGCTGAAGAAAATGCTGGCTGTATTCGAACAACAGAATCCGGGGATCAAGGTTGAGCTCATCTCGCCGCCGCTGCAGAATGCAGATACGAAAATCGCGACGATGCTCAGCGCCAAAGAAGATTTGGATGTGCTCGAAGTTCGCGATATTACAGCGAAGCAATTTGTAACGAATAAATTCATTGAAGATCTGAAGCCTTATACGAGCAAGTGGGACGACTACAAGACGCTGAATGACAGTGCGAAGATGTCAGCGGAGTACATCGACAATACGCCATATTACATTCCTTATGGCCTGTATCAGAAAGTATTGTTCTACCGTAAAGATTGGTTCGATGAGAAAGGCATGACCCCTCCGGCAACCTGGCAGGAAGTCTATGAGAAGGGGAAAGCCCTCACAGACCCGGCGAAAAATCGCTATGGCTATGCTTACCGCGGCGGCGCGGGTGGCGATAACTACACGTTAATGATCACACAGGCATTCAATGCGGATCAGATCAACCCCGATGATTCGATGTTCTTGAAGGACGGCAAGACGATCTTCTCGACGCCAGAAGCGAAGCAAGCGATGGACTTGTTCACGAAGATTTATAACGAAGCATCACCGAAGGATTCACTCAACTGGGCGTTCTCCGAGACGGTGGAGAGCTTCGTATCCGGCGTTACGGCGATGCTTATCAACGACCCGGATGTCATTGCGGTGACCAAGGAGAAGATGAAGGAAGGCACATGGGCAACAGCGCCGATCCCGCTTGGTCCTACCGGCAAAGCCCCTCGTTTCGTCGGCGCGGCTGGTTGGGGAATGACCTCTTATAGCACACATAAGGAAGAAGCATGGAAGCTTATCTCATTCTTGTCGAATCCTGAGCAGAACTTGGTGTTCTCCAAAGCTGTCGGCTTGATTCCGATCCATACGACGGCAGCGGAAGACGAATTCTTCAAGAAGGGCGCGTATCAGCCATTTATCGAAATGAACAACAAACCGGATGCCTACTTCATGATGAGAGACGCAACGGATTATCAAGGTTATGGCGAATCGAAGAAAATTGCCGTGGAAGATAATCAGGCGCTGATCTTGAAGCAGCGGTCGACGGAAGATGTGCTTAAGAACTGGGATACGTATTGGACAACGCAAAAAGCAAACCAGAAAAAATAGGTGGACTTCGTGCGGGGAGATTGGAGCGAATGCGTCTCTGATCTCCGTCGTAAACGTCACCCGCAAGGAGGAAAGTCATGAAGAACACGGCAAAAATCAAAAAGCCACTATCTGGTCAAAGCAAATTCATATTCTTCTGTTTGCTTCCGGCGATTGTGCTCGTGGGCATGTTCACGTTCTACCCGTTCTTTCGGGGAATTGGGATGGCGTTTCAGAAATATACGTTATTCGACTTAACGGATATCCACTTCATAGGGCTTGAGAACTTCAGGACGATTTTTGCACAGCCGCAATTTCTACAAGCGTTATCCAATAGCTTTTACTGGGTGTTTATATCCTTAATTTGTCAGTTTGTTATCGGGTTCATCCTCGCACTTCTCCTGAAGAAGCCTTTCAAAGGGCGTGGTATCTATCAAGGCTTCGTCTTCTATTCTTGGGCGATGTCGGGGTTCTTGATCGGGATCATCTGGCGCTGGATGCTGAATGGGCAGATTGGCGTCATGAACGACTTACTGTTAAAAGTAGGACTTATCGAAGAGCGGATCGGATTTCTATCCGATCCGAAATGGTCGCTGGCTTCGGTCATTGTCGCGAATATATGGTATGGCATTGCGTTCTTTGCCATTATGTTGCTCGCAGCGCTGCAATCGATTCCGGATGATTTGTATGAATCGGCGGGGATCGATGGGGCGAACTGGCTCCATAAGCTGTTCTACGTGACGATTCCATACATCATGCCGACGATCATTGCTTCGACCCTGCTGCGCGTCATCTGGATCTTCAACTTCCCGGATATCATCTATGCGATGACCAATGGTGGTCCAGCCGGCTCCACGCATATTCTTGCTACGTATATGATGGACAAAATTATGTTCGGCGGCGATTACGGTCAAGCAGCGGCGGCCGGCGTCATTATGATCATTCTACTCGCGATGTACACGATCTTCTATCTGACAGCGACGAAGTCTGGGAAAGGGGCTGACTTCTAATGAGACATCGATTTCAGACGCTCGGTACTTCCATGAAAGTTCTCGTTCTGGGGTTATTCCTGATCGTGATGGTCTTCCCGCTCTACTGGATTACAATTACGTCGTTAAAACCATCGGATGAGATTTTCTCGATACCGCTTAAATATTGGCCTGCGAATCTTTCATTTGATAATTTCATTAATATTTTCAATATTTCGAATTTTCATATTTATATTATGAATAGCCTGATTGTATCGCTGACGGCTGCGTTAGCCGTACTGATGGTGGCGGTTCTTAGTGCGTATGTCCTCGCGCGGCATCAATTTCGAGGCAGCAAGCAGATTATGTACGCGTTCTTCATGACGCAGATGATTCCGGCTTTTATCGGCTTCGCGCCGCTCTATATTATGATGTCGCACTTCGGCTTACTCAATAAGCTGTATTCCCTGATGATCGTCTACACTGCGGGGTTAATCCCGTTCTGTACGATCATGCTGCGCGGGTTCTTCCACCGGATTCCATCCAGTCTGGAAGAAGCGGCGATGATTGACGGGTGCTCTCGGCTTACTGCACTAATTCGAGTGATTCTGCCGGTCATGCTGCCAGGGATTGCGGCGACGTTCATCTTCGCTTTCGTGCAGAACTGGAACGAGCTGTTCCTATCCATTATGTTCATCGATCAAGAGAGCTCGAAGACGATCCCGGTAGCGATGAATGGGTTCATTACGAAATTTAATATCGATTGGGGTCCGATGTCTTCGGGCGCGGTACTGTCTGTAATTCCAACAATTATCATTTTTGCATTCTGTCAGAAATTGATTGTCGGCGGACTAACCCAAGGAGCAGAGAAAGGATAGACCATACAGAAGGAAGTCGGAAGAGGAGGGATGAAAGAACATGCAGGAACCGGTGAGATTGAACAAAGAGACCCTCGTCGTGCACGATTCACATGATGAAAGGCATTATGGCGCGGTATCATTTCCGGTGTATCAGAACAGCTTATTTACTTTTAAGACGCATGAAGAACTCGAGACGGCGCTCAGCCTCGAAGTGAGCTCCATGATCTATACAAGAGGGAATAATCCGACCGTTGCGCTGCTCGAAGACAAACTTGCGAAGCTGGAAGGCGGGGAGAAGGCCCGCTGCTTCACTTCTGGTATGGCCGCAATTACCGCAGCCATTCTGTCCGTGGTGCGATCTGGTGATCATATCATTTGTGTCGACGGGGCCTATGGTCCGACGAAGAAATTTTTGGAGCAGTACCTGAACAGATTTCATATCCAGACAAGCTTCGTGGATGGGAGAGATGTCTTGCAGATCGAGGCGGCCGTTCAAGCCAATACAAGACTGATCTATTTGGAGAGTCCGACCAGCTTTACCTTCGAATTGCAGGATATCCGCAAGTGCGCTGCGCTCGCATCTCGGATAGGAGCGACGACGATTATCGATAATACATGGGCGACGCCGATGTTCCAGAATCCGCTTGAACTTGGTATCGATCTGGTCGTTCATTCGATGACCAAATATATATCGGGGCATAGCGACCTGATTGGCGGTGTCGTTATTGGCTCGCAGCGGCATATGGACGAGTTGTTCGCAGGAGAATTCCAGCTGCTTGGCGGCATATTACATCCGCAGAGCGCAGCGATCTTCATGCGCGGCTTGCGCACATTGCCGCTGCGAATGAATAAGCATGAGCAGAATGGACTTCGTGTTGCGCAGCATTTGCGTGAGAGGCCGAACATCATTCGGGTGAATCAGCCTGGACTGGAAGATCATCCGCAGCATGAGTTGTTTAAGTCACAAATGCGGGGAAGCAGCAGCGTATTTTCGTTCGAGACGGATATTCCGATGTCAGCGATGAGACGATGGGCGAATGCCCTGCTATTGTTCCGAAAAGGGATTAGCTGGGGCGGTTATGAAAGTCTGGTCTATATGCGAGAATGGTCCGATGGCACGGTCATCGTGCGACTCTATGTCGGATTGGAGGAACCTGAGGATCTCATGCAGGATATGGAGCAAGCCTTCGAGAGCATCGGTTATCGGTGCGCAGTGAAGTCATAGCGGAGCAAAAAAAAGTCCCGATGGCAGCGGTAAATTCGTTGTCATCCGGACTTTTCTCATTTATTCTCTGTGGCAACATTCTGAATGTTTTGTTCAATCGCATCCATTAAGCGGTTGAATTGAACTGCGGCTTCTTGTTTGTCACGGTTCGCAATTGCTTCGGCAATGGCCGGATGGAACGGGAACGTATCTTGGAACAAGCTCTGCTGGCCGAGCGGCGCTGATTCCCAGAACGTATCGAATAATGTGGATAAGGATGTAATGATGCTCTGCAGGACCGTATTGCGGGATGCTTCGTAGATCGTCTGGTGAAAATTTTTGTCAGCGAGATTCGTAATCGGGCCATCGGGATTGTTCTTAATCTCGTCCAAGTAACGCATCATCCGTTCGATTTGCTCTTCGGTCGCATATTCGGTTGCGAGTTCAACCGCCAGACCTTCGAGTGCCCTGCGAACTTGGCAAGCTTGTAGGAGAAGCGTCTTCTCGTTGCTGACATCAATTTTGGTCGAGAATCGGTAAGAGGAAGGATCATCGACATAGACGCCTTTACCATTGTACATCTTGACGAATTCCATGGCCTCGAGCGCGCGGAGCGCTTCGCGAATCGATGTGCGGCTCACGTCGAGCAGCTTGCTCATCTCCTCCAGCGAAGGGAGCTTGTCTCCTTTTTGCATGCCGTTCTCTTGGATGTAGTTCACGATTTCTTGCGCAGCGATTTCGTGCAGCTGCATTTTTTTAATCTTCTGCAAGGAATGATCCTCCTTATCTAGTAAGCTGTCATACTGTATTATAGCCCCAATGTTACAAGGAAAATATATGCATGTCAAATTGCTGCCTGATTTTCGGTTACGGCACTTCCCGGTTATGGCTATAATTAGGATAACAACACATAGTAGGGAGTGCTGGTATGATACCGACGTCGCGATACGGCGAATACTATAAGGCTTTGATCGAGAAAAATTCGGAGTATGAGGGCGTATTTTATGTAGGCGTCAAGTCAACCGGGGTATTCTGCCGCCCGACTTGTCCCGCACGGAAACCGAAGTTCGAGAACTGCGAATTCTATGAGACGGCGAAGGAGGCGCTGCTGGCATCGTTCCGACCCTGCCAACGCTGCCGACCCTTATCCCATCCGAATCAAGTATCAGACGTTGTCCGCCAGCTCGTGGAAGCGGTGGAACAGAACCCGGAGAAGCGGTGGAAGACTCAAGATTTTCGGAATCTCTCGATGGATGAATCAACTGCACGACGGCAGTTCAAGAAACGCTTCGGCATGACGTTCATCGAATATGCGCGCTCCCGTCGGATGGGACTTGCGCTCAAGCATATCAAGGCAGGGACCTCAGTCATTGATACCCAGCTCGCATCAGGTTATGAATCCAGCAGCGGCTTTCGCGACGCGTTCTCGCGTATCATGGGCGCAGCGCCGACGATGCTGGATGAGAGCAAGGTGCTAAAGGCCGCTTGGATCGATACGAAGCTTGGTCCGATGGTTGCGATTGCAGATGAGCATGAGTTATATTTATTGGAATTTGTGGATCGTCGGGGCTTGGAACGTGAGGTAGAGCGGCTGCGATTGCGGACGAAATCAGCGATCATTCCTGGTACGACGAAGCCGATTCAATCGATTGAGGAAGAATTGACGCAGTACTTTGATGGCAAACTGAAGTCGTTCAAGACGCCGCTGCATCTGATCGGATCTCCGTTCCAACAGAGCGTGTGGAATCAACTGGTGCAGATTCCGCCCGGAGAGACGCGCTCTTATTCGGATCTCGCCGTATCGCTTGGCAGACCGACGGCTTTCCGGGCCGTGGCTCAGGCTAATGGAGCGAATCAGCTGGCCATCGTGATTCCTTGTCACCGTGTCATTAACGCGAATGGCGAATTGGGCGGATATGGCGGCGGATTGTCGCGCAAAAATTGGCTGCTCCAGCATGAGAAGACAATTGCGTACGAAGGATAGGTTCGTAGGAGAAGCGCAGCTGCGTTAAGGAATGAAAGGGCAACCTGGTGATCGGGTTGCCCTTTTCTGCTTGAATGATTCGGTTGTTACTCCGTGGCCTTGTTCTTATACACGGTGCGATAGACGGCGGGCGTCAAGTTCTCGAATTTCTTGAAGGTTTTGATGAAGTACCCGGCATCGCAGAATCCGAGTTCATCACTGATCTGATTCACGGCGAGATCGGAGGTTTCGAGCAGCTGCTTGGCCCATTCGATTTTGAGTCTCGCCGTGAAGACGGAGAAGTTCTCGCCCGTCTCCCTCGTGAACATCCGGCTGAAGTAGCTCGGACTCATATGGCAGCGTTGTGCCATCCCTTGCAGGGTGAAGTTCTCGCTTTTGTGGGCATAGAGATAATCGAACGCCGGTTGCAGCGCCGCATTGGTGGCATGAAAGGTCTGGGATGCGGAATGTCTGACTTTGGTCTCGATCAACGCGCTGGACAGCTCATGCTGAATGGCTTGAATATTGCGATACGTACGCTCCGCGGTGTTCAGTGGTTCCAAGGCAGGGTCTGCCTCGAGCGCCAGAGCTTTTTTGTACATATCGATCGTAGCATTCTTATGAATCGCCTCTTCGACGATATAGGTGCACAAGTGGAACAGCATATCCGCGATCGTCGTCACCTCTTCGTAAGACAGGACAGGCAGCGCAAGGTAATCTTCCTTCAAATGCTTGAATTTATTGTTCGTCTCCGCATTCGATGGACGAGATACGATTCGCTCCAGCAGAGGGGCATCTTCGTCTCGCAGCTTGATCTGACCCGCCATAATCGCGCCGATGTATTGGTTATCGATAATGATAGGGATCGCGATGTCCAGAATATCGAAATGACAGCGATAAATATAAGGTTTATTTAGCCGAACGGCTTCAAGACCGCCGCGCGCATCGCATTTCTGGCAATATTGCGCGAGTGAGGGATCTTGTCGAACGCCTTGGCAGAAGGATTGGCAGTAGCTGTGCTTGGTCACGGGGATCCCTTTGTAATCGACGGTGATGATCGCCATTTTGGTTACCAGAGAGAGCGAGTCCTGCAGCTTATGCCATTTGTCCATATCAATGATGCGTTCGAGATCGTAGCGTGATTTTACCATGATCGTGTGTTCTCCCTTTGCCAATGGATATATTCATCATAGTCGACTTTCATAAGCAAGTAAATTGATCGTTGTGAAGGTATGATTGAATCGTAGATAGAAGGATTATTTTATGTGATTAACGAAAAATATCATGTAACCACAAAAAATATCATTAAAACGATCTCTCTAAATTTTTATACTGTACTTAGCAAAATAGATCGCCCTGCTCTAGTGTTCAATTGAAGGCGATCTTCTTCGTTATATAGTTTGTTATTGAAGTAACAATGACCAGATAATAATTTGCTTCCGTATGGAGGGTGTCCATGTTCAAACAAAAAGACAGAGAGATTACGATACATTTTATTAGAACATTTGTATTGATTATCATTATTCCATTCATCTTATTTATTAATATTTTCTATAAATACTATTCCACCTCATTAATTCATAAGTCCATTGATCAAATGGATCAGCAGTTGGATGTCGCGTCTAAAAATATGAACTCTGAGCTGAAACGAGCCTCCCTTACCATCGCTACAATCGCGAATGTAAATGACCACACAATTCTAGATGCCGTCTCCGCGTGGAGCAAAAGCTCAAGCTCGGTAGAGAAAATTCAACTTGCGCGTGAAATTGACTCCTACTTAAATATTATCTCGAATTATAGCAATGAGATCGTCAGTGTTATTTTTACACTAAAGAGTGGAGGATACTATTATTTCAAAAACCCCCCAACGATATCCGATTCTTCCATTCGCAATCTGCCATGGTATCAAGAAGCGCTGAGGAAAAGCGGTGGAGCGGCCATCATTGTTGATAGCCTGAACGGTATTACTTCAAATAAGCAGGACATGTTTACCTTATTGCTTCATCCGGATCAGTCGCTCGAATCAGAGATTGAGATGGTTTATTTGATTACCCACGCCTCTCTGCCAGATTACATTCATAAGAATCCAGAAATTGAACAATTCATGATGGATCGAAATGGTCATCGAATTGTGAATCAGAACAATCATAATAAGGTAGATCCAGAAATTTTAATGGAAGTATCGAGCATGATGAAGAAACCATCTCATGATCGTGACAAGGATTATACCTTTATTAATATCAATGGCGTAAATAAGCTTATTAAGCTGTATTCGTTCGAGAAGTCAGATTGGATTATCGTTAATGTGTTGGATGAGAACATGGTTACGAGGGAAGCAAATCAATTTTTAAAGATATCTATCATCTTCATATTTTGTAGTTTTGTTTTATTTTTATTGTTTATATTTAGTTTTTTTCGAAATATACTTAGCCCGTTGCAGAACCTCATTCGAGCGATGAGAAAAGTGGAGACAGGTGATTTTATGACGGAGGTAAAGGCAGACGGAAGAGGTGAGATTAAGCGGCTGGGTTATTCCTTCAATCGCATGGTTTCTCAGATCAGAGATCTTATGCAGGAACGTGATTTGAAGGAACGAGCGCGCAGCCAGGCTGAAATCGAAGCTTTGCAATCACAGATTAATCCGCACTTCTTATCGAATACATTGAATTCCGTTCGGCTTATGGCCATGATTGCGAAGACAGACAATATTCGTAAAATCATTGAGAGCCTGTCAGCGCTTCTGACGCATGTATTTCGCGCGCCGAACTCGCTAGCTCCGATCGGTCAGGAGATCAAAGTACTAGAGTCCTACGTACATATTATGCAGGTTCGTTATGGAGGCAAGCTTAATATTCAATTTCATGTTGATGATACCCTTTTGAATTACAATATGCCCAAAATGCTGCTTCAGCCGATTCTTGAAAATGCCATTTTTCATGGACTTGATCAACAAAATATGAATGAGCTTATTGAGGTGAACGCGATTCGGCATGAGCATGGCGTATGCTTTACCATCACGGATTATGGCAAAGGAATGACAGACGAGCAAATTAGGGGATTGCTGCAGCAGGGTGAAAAATACGAGCGTGGCACTTTTAGTGGGATAGGCGTATATAACGTGTTACAACGAATCGAGCTGAATTATGGTCATCCATACGGTTTAAAAATTGATAGCAAGTTAGGTGGAGGAACTACCGTTACGATTCTGCTGCCATTGGTATGAACATGATCTTTTCATGGAAAGGACGAACCGTATGATGAATGTGATGATCGTAGAAGACGAGACGATTATGAGATTGGCACTATCTACGCTGATTGAATGGGAGTCGAACGGATTTCGAATTGTATATGAGGCGAGTAATGGCTATCAAGCACTTCAATATATCAAGGAAAACCGAGAGATTGACATTGTCATTACAGATTTGAAGATGCCTGTGATGGATGGTTTAGAGCTGATTGATGAGCTTAACCAGTTGAAAGGAACATCTCCGCATGTCGTCATTTTAAGTGCGTATGATGACTTTGAATATGTAAGGAAGGCATTTAAGCGGGGAATTCATGACTACATTCTTAAATCGGAGATGGATCCGAATGTTGTTCTGGATCTCTTGCATCGGATCAAACACGATTGTGAAGTTGAACAGACGAAGTCAATACAATCGAGTGAAATCCGTCATGGGGAACGGATAAGGCTGAAACAGCAGACCATTCGGGAATGGCTTGAAATTGGCGTGAATGCACCGTTCGATCCTTTGATGCTGGAGGATCTGAATATGAGGCTGGAAGGGTTCTACATGACCGTCTCCTTGATTCGAGTAGAGGGCTTTGCTGAAGTGCAGGAGCGGTATGGTTCGGCAATTGGGGAGTTTGTAAGTTCAGTAGTCAAGTCTATCGATCAGGTGCTTGCGGAGGCAGGGACTGGTGAAGTTATTAGCTGGAACACGTATGAGTACGCGGTGCTGTTATCGTTTCGAACGAGTAGTTTATTGTATGTGCGGCAGAATCTATCGCAGATCATGGATCAAATTATCTTTGTACTGAAGGAGTACATCAATATTCAAGTGACGATCGGCGTAAGCGAGTTGTGCGAAGAGCTAAAGCAACTCCCGGAATTTTATCTTCAAGCTCGAAAAAATGCTGATTTACGCTTTGTTATTAATAAGCATCGAATTATTTACCCAGAGGATGCCATACATTTCTTGAAGCAGTCGGGGGAGACCTTGATCGGGAAAGAGCAAGCCTTGCTGAATGCATTGCGAGAGGGCGATGAGCAGAAGGCGCTGCAAGAACTGGACCACATGTTTGTACGGATTAAGCGTTCGGCTTCCATGGGAAATGAGGTACTGCGTACGCGGTATATGGAGCTCTTAATGATATTGGTAAAGTTCATGTTTGATAACGGTTACGCAAATAATCACGAGCTGAATAAGATCGAGGACGTCTATCAAATGGCCTGGCAGATCGACTCAGCCGATCGTCTGCAAGCAAGGATATTAAATGTAGCTCAGCAGCTTCTTCAAGAGATCGATAAGAAGGCGGGTCAGATGAATCGGGTTGTGGCTATAGCACAAGCATATATTATGGAACATTATGATGAAGAGATTACGCTTGGGCGAGTAAGCGAGATCGTACATTTAAGTGAAAGTCATTTCAGCACATTGTTCTCGAAGGCAGTTGGAGAGACGTTTAAGGAATTTGTTACAAAAGTGCGTATGGAAAAGGCTATGGAGAGCATGAAGAAGGAGCCTTATCTCAAGATATACGAGATTGCAGAGCGTACAGGATATGCGAGTACGGAGCACTTTAGCCGAGTGTTTAAGAAGGCGACGGGCATGAGTCCAAATCAGTACATAAGGTCGGTTGCCAAATAGCCTAAAACTATATCATGATTTCGAATGATTTATCATTCTGACCGCTTAACGGAAGGGCTATGATAGAAACAGCAAATGAGCAATAGCTTATATCCAATAAGTATAGGAGGAATGTTATATGCAACAGGTTCGACCACGGATGACACGCATATTATGTACGCTCATGATCACAGCCTTAATGGTACCCTTATTCTCCGCATGTGGATCGAAAGAGAAATCAGACGTCGAGAAGGAGCAATCCGCTCAGCCGGCTACGCAGCAGGAGCAGAAAGTTGAAGAGAAGGAACCCGTCACGTTAAAGTTCCCGATCTGGTCCACGATTACGGAGGATTTATTCAACAAGCTGGATCTTGTAAACGAATACAAAAAGGAACATCCGAATGTCACGATTGAATTGGAGCTGTTAAAGGATACAGAGTATGAAAATACGATGAAGATCCGGAATTCAGCGAACGAATTGCCGGATATTCTGCCTTTGAAATCGGCTTGGTTGATTAATTTCAAAGATAATATTTTGCCGCTGGATGACTTGGATGCAGCCAAGAACAATATGTTCGCAGCTGATTTTAAGGTGAATGATCATATCTATGGTGTACCCGAAAGCCAATTCAATGAGTTCGTATGGTATCGGAAGAGTGTGTTCCAGGAATACGGACTTGAGATTCCAAAGACTTGGGGAGAGTTCGTAACGGCTGCTAAAAAGATTAAAGACGGCGGCAAATATATTCCTATTGCGATGGGCGGAAAAGATGCATGGCCGGATTATCCTTTTAACGAATTTATGCCTTCGCTTGTAGCGGGTGATGGGGATTACTGGTCAACAATGGCTACGATCGATGAACCGTTCACGAAAGGCCAGGCCTACTATGATGCTTATGCCAAAATCCAAGAGCTGTACGATGCAAAGGTGATGGGTCCAGATCCGCTCGGTATTGGCTTTGATCAATCCAAGTTGATGTTTGCTTCCAAGCAGGCGGCGATGATTGGGCTTGGTCAATGGTTCGGCAGCGATTTGAAATCGATGAAGGATGTAGATATGAATGATGTAGGTGCCTTCTTGTTGCCGGTTCGTGATTCCGAAAGTGATCCGTTTAATACGATTTCGATGGTCGATACGTTCTTTACGATTCCAAAAACGTCGAAGTACCCAGAGGAAGCAAAAGAATTCATTAACTGGTTCTTCAGTGATGCATGGTATTCCAAATATTTGACCGAGGCTCAACTTCAATCGACGGTGAAGGATGTGAAGATTGATCTAGGTCCAATGTTCAAGGGTGCTTTTGACATGTCCAATCTAAATTATGTGTTGTATAAAGGCGGCAGTGAGGATTATAAGAAGATTGAATCGGCAATCAAGTTCGATGTGAAGAAAATGGGTCAGGACATGATGGCAGGCAAGGATTTCAATAAGATGATGCAGGAAATGAATAACAGCTGGAAAAATGCCCGTTCCAAATTAAAATAAATCTCAATTTGATAGTTGAGTAATGAGGAAGGTGGCTGCCATTTGGATTAGCCACCTTCCTTATATATAAGGACTGGAGGGGTAGAAATGAGAACGGTTTCTATGCAAAGAAACATACTGTTATTCAGCTTTTTGTTTGTTCCTGTATTGCTGTTATTGATGTTCGTGCTGTACCCGTTGTTCGAACTTATTCGATTAAGTTTTACCGATTGGAATGGCATGGATGCGAAGCAAGTTTACATTGGGTTCGACAATTACATGAAGATGTTTACCGATTCATCCGATGTATGGCTGTCCCTTCGCAATAACGGATTCTATTTCCTCTTTCATTTGATTATGATTCCGCTTGAATTAGCGGTTGCGGTTGTGTTGGACAGTAAGATTCGTGCCAATAAGTTTTTTAAGACCGTCGTATTTATGCCTTACATTATCAATGGGGTAGCGATTTCGTATATGTTTGCCTTCTTTTATAGTCCTATCAATGGGGGGTTAAATGGCATTCTTGAGGTGTTGGGGCTTGAGTCGCTCATACAGAATTGGCTCACGGATGAATCCATCGTGAACCTTAGCTTGGTGTTTGTATCGATCTGGCGATTCTCAGGGTTCCATATCATCTTATTCTTGGCGGGTTTGCAATCGATCCCTCAGGATCAATTCGAGGCAGCTAAAATCGATGGCGCGAGCAGCATCCAGAATTTCTGGTATATTATTGTTCCTGGTGTGAAAAAGGTGTTAGAGGTTCTTTTGTTCTTAAATGTCGTTGGGGCGCTGCAAGTGTTCGATATTCCATATATTATGACACAGGGCGGCCCGGGTCATGCGAGCAGTACATTCACATTATATACCTTGGAGACGGCCTTCAAATTTAATAACTTCGGTATGGCTTCCGCGATGGGGATTACGATGTTAGTTCTCATTATTGTCCTGAATAGTGTACAGAAGAGGCTGTTCAACCTGAAGGGAGTGGATGAGGAATGACGCCTCGATTGGGAGTAGCTGTGAAGAAGCTCGCCGTGTATGTTATACTCATTGCGATTTGTCTGATGATCTTCATTCCTTTACTCATCACGTTATTCGCTTCGTTCAAAACGTCGATGGAGATTGGTTCGGAATTTTCGCTGAAGCCGCCTGGAAGTTTTGATTTCGATAACTATAGCGTGGTATTGGAGAAAGGGAAGTTTCTGCAGGGGTTTGGGAATTCGATGTTCCTGGTTGCAGTCAGTGTCGTCATTAATGCTTTATTAGGAACGATGACAGCCTATGCGATTAATCGATTTGATTTTCGCTTGAAGAAGATCATTCTTGGTCTCTTCGTAGCCGGAATGATCATGCCTGGTATGATTACTGAAATTTCACGGTTTACGGTCATTAAAAATCTCGGACTGTATAATACCATCTGGGCTCCGATCGTGATTTATGCAGCAGCCAATTTAGTTCAGCTCTACATTTATACACAGTTCATCAACGGGATACCGAAAGAATTGGATGAGAGTGCCATGCTCGATGGATGCTCATACTTTGCAGTCTTCAATAAAATGATTTTCCCACTTCTGCTGCCGGCAACGGCAACACTTGGGATAATAAAAGCAGTCGATGTGATGAACGATATGTATGTTCCATACCTGTACATGCCATCAAGCACACTACGAACGTTGACGACGACCTTGATGTATTTCAGCAGTTCAAAGTTTGGGAGTTGGGACTATTTAAGTGCTGCAATTATATTGGTCATGTTGCCGACGCTTGTGATTTACCTGCTGTTTTCAAAGTATATTTTCAAAGGAATCGTTGCAGGTGCCGTAAAAGGGTAACATTAGGATCCCTGTATTCAAGAAACGGATAGCGTCTATGAAGGACGGTATCCGTTTCTTTTTATAAAGTAAAAACGAGATACAAAAGTCTTGAAAGGATATAAACTGCATTTCAGTCCTATTTATAGAACATAGACGCAATTTAAGGAGCATTTTGCTGAAGGTGGATATGAATTCACCTTTTTTTGTTGTTGCCGGAACGATCGGAAAATAGATCATGAAATCCAAATTATCGTCATTTAGTTATTGGCGGCAGCAGGGTATGATGAAACCAAAATACTCGATTTATTCGCGATCTTTATGTTCCTTCCTTTATATACTTCCACTCAATTTCTTTTAGCAAGCGCTTTCTTCCAATGATTTATTCATTTATTCGCATCCTAACCTTGGAGGTGATGTCATATAAGACCTTAGTTAGATGGGCCAGAGGCCGCCACGGCCTCTTCAAAGCTATCGTCTATTATATTTTAAAGAGGTGTACGATGAAGAGAATAACTTTATGGCTTGTCATCTTCTCCTTTATAATCGGAATGGAAAATTCAAGTACAGCCGTTTACGCACAGCAAAGCAGTACCGTTCAGACAACGGAGCATACCAATGGCAGAACCGTTTTGAATTTCAATAGCGACTGGGGATTCTACAGAGGTGATTTAGCGGGTTCAGAGGCTATTGACTTTGATGATCAGGCATTTGCCAATGTAACGATTCCGCACACGATGAGACTGGAGAAGAAACATGCCAATGGCGGTAAGGCCGTATATCAAGGAATTGGTTGGTACAGACGTTATTTTACGGTTGACGAGATGTACAGAGGAAATACGATCAATATTGACTATGAAGGTGTCATGACGGACAGTGACATCTATTTGAATGGAGAAAAAATATATACGCGCAATGGCGGCTATGTCGGATTTTCTATAGATATTACGGATAAGGTGAAATTTGGCGAAACCAATGTGTTAGCAGTAAGGGTATCTAGCATTGACAGTCCGGATACGCCGCCAGGAAAGCCAGTAGCTAATCTCGATTTCCATTACTACGGCGGGATTTATAGAGATGTAACCATACGAATCACAAATCCGCTGCATATTTCAGATGCATTGCAGGCTGATACAACAGCTAGCGGCGGAGTTTTCGTGACTTATCCCGAAGTGAGCCGAGCTTCTGCCAAAGTGAATGTAAAAACCCATGTCGTTAACAAGAATAATACATCGGTAGATACGAAAGTCGTAAGTAAGATTGTAGACAAGGAAGGGAATACAGTTGCTCAGGGTGAAGCTGAAGCGGCAAGGATACCAGCAGGTGGAGATAAACAGTTTAATCAGGATTTGACGGTAACCAATCCGAATTTATGGCATCCAGATACGCCTTATCTCTATTCTTTAGTCAGTGAAGTATACAACGGGTCAACTTTAGTCGATTCGGTTATGACAAAGATCGGCATTAGAACGATTGCGTACAAGGCAGACGGCTTCTATATCAATGGTGAACGATTATATTTGCGCGGAGCCAATCGTCATCAAGCCTATCAGAATATTGGAGATGCTGCCCCTAATTCAATGCAGTATCGTGATGCCATGCAAATCAAGGAAAATGGATTTAATGCGGTTCGTGCGACACATTATCCTAATGATCCGGCTTTTCTAGATGCAGCGGATGAACTAGGGTTATTGGTGATTGAATGTCAACCTGGCTGGCAGAACTTCACGAGAACGCAAAAGTTCTATGATCTCACATTAAGAGATACACGAGAAATGATCCGACGCGACAGAAATAGACCATCCGTCATCCTATGGGAAACTTCACTGAACGAGACGGGCTACTCTGCCCAATGGGCTAAAGAAGCAACGGATATCGCTCATGCTGAATACCCTGGCAATCAGATGTATACCGCGGCTGATCATGGGCTTCAGGGATCTTACTATGATGTGAACTACAAAGTCGTGGATACGAATTGGGATGCTAACCCTAGCAAATGGACGGATTTTGATCCCAACAAGCCATTTTTCACACGTGAATGGGGAGATTTTGAGGAATCCAGTAAGGCGCTCAGAAAAGAAGGCGAAGGCGCAATGAATACGCAGATTTTGACGCGTCAGAGATATTTGAATGGCGATGGTTACTCGGACTGGGGCGGCCTCGATGCAAATGACCGAATAGGAGGTTACTTCTTATGGAGTTGGAATGACTACGCGCGAGGATCCACAACGAAGACCTTAGGAAGCGGAACCGTCGATATCGATCGATACGAAAAATATGATTACTACTGGTTGCAATCCATGCAATCGGCTAGAAATTCGGTTGTTGGTCCAATGGTGTTTATCGCAAGCACATATTCGCAGGCCTCAAGCCTAAATATCAATGTATTCAGTAACAGCGACAGTGTGAAGCTATATCAGAATAACGTATTGGTGAAAGAACTGACAAGGGAAGAGGCCCTGAACTCCGTTCCAAACATCGCAAAAAAAGGCGGCAGCCCCATTTTTACATTTACATTAGATAAGTTTGCGGCTGGTGAGCTTAGAGCCGAAGCGGTTTTAGATGGGAAAGTTGTGAAAACGCATACCGTGAGAACGCCAGGTCAAGCTGCTGGAATCGAAATTGAAGTTCGTGACAGAGGCATAACGCCAGTAGCAGATGGTTCAGATGTCATTCCTGTATACTTCAAAGTCGTGGATGCACAGGGAATTGTCGTACCGAACTACGACGGTAAGATTCAAATTTCTGTAACAGGTGAAGGGGAACTCGTCGGCAAAAATATTGAAAGAATCGGTGTGGAAGAACAAAGTGTAGAAGGCGGTATCGGCTTTGCATTTGTAAGAACTACAGACGTTAGTGGAAATATCAATATTCATGCTGTAGCAGAAGGGCTTCAAGCGGGAGACAAGACGGTAAGTACAGTCCCTTACGAAGGAAAGTTTGCCCCTGACGGACAGCATCGGCCATGGGTTGGCGGCGTTGAAAAGCTAGAAACGATAGAACAGACCTATAAAAATATCGCAATCGGTAAACCTGTGACAAGTTCTTCTGAACAATCGGGTAACTTTGCAAAGCATGCAGTGGATAACGACGAAGGTACAAGATGGTGTGCGAGTGGAGCATCCTTACCGCAGTGGATTCAGGTTGATTTACAGAAGAGCAGCGCTATAGCTGGGTTCCAGGTGATGTGGGAGCGAAGTACAAATGCTTACAAGTACTTTATAGAAGTGTCGGAAGATGGTGTCCAGTGGAAAAAAGTGATGGATAGAACATCCAATACGACACCTAACGGATATGAAGAAACGCAGTTGACAGAGACAAAAGGGAGATATGTCAGATTAACAATTGTGGATCGGATTACCAATGGAGATTGGGCGTCTTTATATGAATTTAAAATCATCCCTTCGGACAATGAAGAACCAGGTGACATCATTACGGATGCGAAAATTGAAGCCATTACATCATCTTCTGCAAGTGAAGCTGACAGAGGTACGGATAAGCTTAGAGATGGTATAACGACGATCGGAACAGGCTGGTTGTCTAAGGAACTCACTTTTCCACAATCCGTTACCGTCAAATTCAACAAACCTCAGTCGGTTGTTGGAAGTCGTATTTACTGGGAGAAGGACAGTAACTGGTACACGTATGATTTAGAAGTATCTGCGGATGGTCGCATATGGCAGAAGGCACTCGATAATCGCTATGTCGGCGGACAGCACTTCACACCTGAAAAATTTGCTAAGTCATTTGACAACATCAAATATGCTCGTGTAACGATCAAGGTCATCACGGCTGGCGGCGGGTTCAGAATTGGGATGGCCGAATTGATCTTATATGGGAAAGATTATGTGGAACCAGAGAAGAATGAGTATGACTATGTTAGCGATCTGGAATGGGTGTCGGCACACAGTGATTATTATGCGGTTCTTAAGGATAAACCACAGTATGGCGGTTCGACCCTTGACTTGAACGCTGCAGCAGGAGTTAAGACCTTTGCCAAAGGATTATCAGCAGATACAAATTCAGAAGTCGTCTACCGTGTAGACGGACGTGGGTATACAAGATTTCAAGCCTATATAGGAATTGACAAGAAAGCCCCTAAAATGGGTGGAGAAGCGATCTTTAAAGTGTATAAAGATAATGAACTAATCTATACAAGTCCTGTCAAGATGAGAGACGACAACTGTGAATTTATTGATCTTGATATCACAGGAGCCAAGCAGATGAAGCTTATTGCTGAATGGCACAACAATCCTGCTAATCCTGAAGCAAGGTACAATACGCATGTGGACTGGGCAGATGCCAAATTCATCTATGGCGCAGCGGTAACAACACCGTCCGGCTCCATCTCGGCGCCAGTTACAGTGACAGCTGGCCGAGCGTTCAACGTGCAAGTCGGCCTCAGCAGTGTAACGCAAGAGGTATATGCGCAGGATCTATCGGTAGATTTCGATCCGGGTACGTTCGAGTTTTTGTCTGCGAGCTCTCTCATTCCGGGGGTTAGCATCATCGATAAGAAGACGACGCCGGATGGCAAGCTGCGGTTCATCGTCGCAAGCACTGGTTCAGGCTATGCCGTAACCGGCACGAGGAATGTCCTTGAACTAACGTTCAGAGCGAAGGAAGTCGCTGAAGCGAGAGTCAATCGTGTCATCTCGCTGACGAAAGTTATGATTTCTGATGCAGAAGGTGTTGAGACGACCTTAGGAAATGCGAGCTCCACCGTACAAGTGGTGAAGGAGCAACCGCCGGTTGCAACAGGCGATTTGAACGTCGACGGCAAAGTAACGATCGGTGACCTTGCGGTAGCTGCTGCGAACTATGGCGCAACGAAGGATAGCCCGAACTGGAGTAAGCTGCGAATGGCTGACTTTGACAACAACGGCGTCATTGATATCAGTGACTTGGCGGCGATCGCGCGGAAGATTATTCAATAATGCATTAACGTTAATGTAATTATTCCGTTTCAAGGAGGAAATTTAATATGTCTAATACAAGGCAAAGAGCAAGGAAAGCGATGATACTGGCCGTACTCATTGCATTGTTTGCCAATTTCCCAACCTATGCGAGAGCTGCAGACAATGGAAATGGTACATACACAAATCCGATCATGTGGGGGGATTATCCGGATAATGACGTGATCCGGGTGGGAGACACCTATTATATGTCATCGACGAGTATGCACCTCTTCCCCGGAAGCCCAATTATGAGTTCCAAAGATTTGGTCAATTGGAAATATGAAAGCTACGCTGTTGATAGAATGGTAGGAGACATGTACGACCTGAAGAATGGGCAGAATGCTTACGACGAAGGTCCGTGGGCAACCAGCTTAAGGTATCATAACGGTAAATTCTACTTGCTGTACAACATTAATCGAGATGCGGCATACGTAAGCATTGCCAATAGTGCACAAGGTCCGTGGACGATTTACAAGTTAGAAGATGAACTCTACGATCCCGGTCTATTTTTTGACGATAATGGTAAGGTGTACGTTGTGCATGGTCAAGGTCAACTCTACCTAAGCGAAATGAAAATTGTAAATGAAGCAACAGGTCAACTTTCGATTATTTCTAAGAGAGCCCCCGGTGCATCAAGAAATGGAAAGATGATCTACGACTATAAGGGTGGTTATTATAACGAAGGATCACATGCTTATAAAATTGGAGAATACTATTACATCTTAAGTACGCCGACCTGGAATAAAGGCTCGAAGAAGGAAATAGCGATTCGAACAAAAGACTTGGCGAACGGCCCTTATGAAGTAAAGGATATTATGACCAGCTTTATGAATTTTACCGGCAATGGCATACACCAGGGAGGGATTGTAGATGTTCCTCAGGGTGAAGGCAAGGAAGCAGAATGGTGGTCGGTCATATTCCAGGATCGCGGCAAGCTGGGGCGTGTTCCAACATTGCAGCCGGTGCAGTGGAAAGATGGATGGCCGTATATGGGAGAGCTGGATGGAGAAAAAGCGGTCGTTACGTTTAAGAAACCTAATATCCCAGGTTTGAGCACAACGGAACCGAAGGCACCTGCAACAACCGATGATTTCAACAGCAGCGCGTTAGGCTTGCAATGGCAGTGGAATCACAATCCTGACAATGACAAGTGGAGTCTTGCGGAAAGACCGGGATATATTAGACTTAAGACATCCAGTGTAGCCACTACGCTGGCCTATGCAAGAAATACACTGACGCAGAGAATCATTGGTCCGGATTGTATAGGAACTGTCAAGATGGACATCAGCCATATGGCTGACGGCGATCAGGCTGGGTTGTCTGTCATCCAACGAGATTCTAATTTCATTGGCATAAAGAATGAAGATGGAAAGAAGAGAATCGTAGTGCAAGACTTATGGAACGAACAGGCATCCATTGATCTTCCCAAAAGAACTTCGAATATCTGGTTTAGAGCTGAAACTCCAAGATTTGAGTACAGAACGGAATTCTCATACAGCTTAGATGGAGCTAACTTCACTAGATTGGGCGGAAGATATGACATGCGTTATGGAACCTATGTTGGGATGAGGTTTGGTATTTTCAATTATGCAACAAAAGACCTTGGCGGATATATTGATGTCGATTCATTTGACCTGACAACGACGGAAAACCAAGGGAATGTATTCGGGATAGATAAGAAGATGGATGCTGAACGTTATGATGATCAAAATTATGTTACGGATAAAAATCTTACGATCAACGCAAAAACAGAGTGGACCCATGATGATGTGAACAACGGTTATGACCAAAGTATAGCGAATATCAAGAACGGCGACTGGCTGCGTTACGATCAAGTAGATTTTGGTGATGGTGCGGCCAAATGGTTCAACGCAAGAGTAGCAAGTCATAAAACGAGCGGTACAATCGAGGTTAAGCTAGCTGATGCACAAGGCAATCCAGCTGAAACGATTGCAACACTGCAAATTCCAAATACCGGTGATTTGAATACGTATGTTAATGCGAAGGTAGAGCTTTCAAGAAAAGTCACCGGCAAGCAAAAGATTTTTCTCGTATTTAACGGTGCGGATAAGGAAATAAGCAAGCTCAACTGGTTTATGTTCGGGTCAGGCGATTATCCAGCGATTGCAGCAGTTCCAACTCATGTTCAAGTGGGTTCAACAAAGAGCTCAACGATCGATATCGCATGGGATGCCGTATCCGGCGCATTACAGTATGATATCAAGATTAACAATAAGATCATAAGCAATGCGACAAGCTCATTTTCGGAAACAGGCTTACTTCCTGGAGCAACGTATACCGTACAGGTTCGATCCAAGAACTTTGCGGGGTTCAGTGAATGGAGTGAGGGTATAAAAATAACAACCAAAGCTGACCCGGAAATGATTCCTTCCAGTGGCATGACGGTAACTGCTTCAAGTGAAGAAACGCAAGCCGAAGATAATAAGGCAGCAAATGTCTTAGATGGAAACTTAGATACGATCTGGCATACCAAATGGAGCGGTGGAAATACGCCTCCTCATACATTGGATTTCAACTTAGGACAGACGTATGACGTATATAAGCTGAAATATACACCAAGACAGTCCGGTGGAGATAACGGTGTTGTAACCAAATACAACATCTACACAAGTATGGATGGAGTAAACTACACCTTGGTCAAGGAAAATGGAACATTTGTAAATGATTCCACGCCAAAGACAGTAACATTTAGACCCACTCAGGCTCATTACCTGAGATTTGAAGTATTGGCTGGTCATAATGGCTTCGGTTCTGCTGCCGAAATGAACCTTTATCAAAATGCAGACTCCATACCGGCCGTGTCTGGCAACAAGCCAGCTGCTGCAAGCAGTGAACAAGCAGGTTATGAAGCTTCTAAGGCTAACGATGGCGATCTAGCTACCGCATGGAAAGCTGCAGTTCAAGATACTATGAAGACGTGGACAGTAGACTTGGAAGAAAAGTATGATTTGACAGGGATCGAGCTTGAATGGGCTACTGAAAACGCAAGCAAGTATAAGGTTGAAGTGTCAAGCGATAACAAGGTGTGGACGCGTGCCGTTGACAGAACGGTAGATACAGTATCCAGCAAGATTAAAAAAGACAACGTTTCAAGTAATGCAGTAAGGTATGTCAAGGTAACCTTTACGGAAGGGATCGCTACCATTGATGAAATTAGAATTCGCGGTACCAAGAGCGTAATCATCCCGGAATCTAACAACATTGTATTAAACAAACCTGTTGTTTCTGACAGCCAGCAGAGCAGCAATCCCGCATCCGCAGGTAACGATGGGGATGAGTCGACGCGTTGGTGTGTGGCGGATGATAAGCATCCACATTACTGGCAGGTGAATCTCGGTGGAAAATATGATTTAACGGGTTCAAAGGTCATATTTGAGAAAGCCGGTAAGGCGATGATGTATAAGATTGAGGTTTCAAGTGACGCTGCAACTTGGACGACAGTGGTTGACCATATGAATAACACGAGCAACACGGAACAAGTCAGAACAGATAACTGGACGGCGAAGGGCGTAGAATATATCAAGGTCACAGTTATGGGATACCCGGATCTATGGGGAGGTTTCCGCGAGTTCGAAGCGTACGGTGCTAAATCGCCATTAGTGGATACAATAGCGCTGAAAACAGCGATCGAAGCTGCTCAAGTCAAAGTGGATCATGCCGCCGTTGGCAATCAGCCAGGACAATATCCGCAAGCAGCCGTTGATGCATTAAAAGCAGCGATTGCAGCAGCACAAAGCGTTGTCGGTACGGCAACCACACAAGCAGAAGTGACAGCAGCGATCGAAGCGCTTCAAGCCGCAGTTCAAACCTTCGATAAGGCCGCAACAGCTGCATCGTCCGGCTCCATCTTGGCGCCAGCTACAGTGACAGCTGGCAAAGCGTTCAACGTGCAAGTCGGTCTCAGCGGCGTAACGCAAGGGGTTTATGCGCAGGATCTATCGGTCGAGTTCGATCCGGCTAAGCTCGAGTTCTTGTCTGCGAAATCCCTCATGCAAGGAGTTAGTATCATTGATAAGAAGACGACAGCGGATGGCAAGCTGCGGTTCATCGTCGCGAGTGTTGGTTCAGGAAACGCCGTAACAGGTACGAAGAATGTCCTGGAACTGACGTTCAAAGCGAAGGAAGTAGCGGAAGCGGCGGTAAATAGTGTCATCTCGTTAACGAAGGTCATGATTTCGGATGCCGAAGGAGCAGAGATGACCATCGGAAATGCGAGCTCCACCGTACAAGTGGTGAAGGAGCAGCCACCGGTTCCATCAGGCGACTTGAATGGTGACGGCAAAGTAACGATCGGTGACCTTGCAATTGCTGCTGCGAACTATGGTGCAACCAAGGATAGCCCGAACTGGAGTAAGCTGCAAATGGCTGACTTTGACAAGAATGGCGTCATTGATATCAGCGACTTGGCGGCGATTGCGCAGAAGATTATTCAATAAAGAGTTGAGAGCAGCCTGAGGGGATCTTGGGCTGCTCTATTTTCAGTGCTTAAGAATCAATTTGGGCTTACCGTAAAATAGATCAAGAAATCAAAATTATCGTCATTAACCTCTCATTGGCGGGAGAGTAAGATGTAACCATACATAATTTTGTAATCCTTCCTAAGAATCCTTCCACGAATTTATATTTCATCAGGGGATAGAGAACTGCGCCCCGACATTACATGTTCAACAAGTGACTTACTTCACCTATAAGACCAAAAGCAAGGGGATTGACAGTAAAATTGTAAGCGGTTTCCCATTGTTTAACTCAAAGGAGGTGATGCTGATCGATGGCAATTGCACGAAAGATCAATTAGGAGTGATTGGCAAGTCATAGATTGAACTCGAAGGAGGATGAAAATGTCACTGTCTAAAGTCATTAGAAACTTAGCACTCGTGGTAGCCTCTGTACAAATGATTAGTATTACGATTCCTGCATTTTCAGGAACTGCGGATGCTGCAGCTTATGATGGAATCATAGAATCCAATCAAATGAAAGTTCAAGTCGATCAGAAATTCCCAAGAATCATCAAGTATGAGTTAAATAATAAAGTGTTGAATGGCTCGGAAGATGTATTAGACAAAATAAGAATCAACGGTAAAGACTACGTACCCAAAGTAGAATACATGGAAAGTGCAAATGAAGCGGATTATACGCTTACGATTAGCGAATTGAATGTAGTTCTGAAAGTATCCATTACTGTAAAAGACAATACGCTTGACTTTTTAGTAACAGATGTGAAAGAAAATGGCGCAGCAAGAATACATACCATTGAATTTCCAGACCATAGCTTGGTTTCGGTGAGAAGTACAGAAGGGGGTGCCAAATTCGCCGGTTCCCGAATGGAAACTGCTGTATATAAAAAAGGCGATGTGTACCAGGATGTATCGGGAACGCCTGCCGTAGATAGCACGCCAAAAAACTATATGTACGCGTTTGTTAATAATGATGCATTAGCAGCGGGTGTCTGGTCAAATGCATATGGTGATACCAATCAAGATGCAGACAATGATAATCACCGTATTGTAAAGCAGACGATGAAGAAAACGGATTACTCTCGTACGGCTTTATGGAGTGCATCATGGGTATACCGTGGGAATAGCATGCCAAATGATATAACGGAGCCCTTACCACATACGAAAGTCGTGATCACAGAGGACGCAAATGCGGATACAAAAGTGGATTGGCAGGATGCAGCCGTTGCATACCGCGATATCATGAACAATCCCGTAGGCAGCGATCGGATGTCTGAACTTGTTGTTCACCGGATCCCAATGAACTTTGGCAGTCAGGCAACTAACCCTTTCTTGAAGACATTAGATGAAACAAAGCGAATCTATCAATCGACAGACGGGCTAGGACAGTGGGTGGAGTTAAAGGGGTATCAAGCAGAAGGGCACGACTCCTCACATCCGGATTACGGCGGACATATCGGTGTACGGCAGGGCGGACAGAAGGATATGGATACGCTCGTAAGAGAAGCGCAGAAATATAATGCTTTTATGGGTGTACATATTAGCGGTACAGGTGCTCACCCGGAAGCCAAGGCTTTTGATGATCAATTAGTTAATGTCAACAAAGGCGGCTGGGACTGGCTTGACCAATCTTATGACTTCGATGATCCGACTTACCGTAGAGAAGTCACCACCGGAAATCGTAAGAATCGGTTGCAGATGTTAAAGGACGATGCTCCGACGCTTGATTTTATTTATGCGGATGCATGGTATGAACAGGGCTTTAATGGAAGAAGATTTGCTAGTGAAGTGAATGCTATGGGTTGGACGCTTACGACGGAGTTTCCCAACGTACTAGAGGATGAAGCGGTGTGGAATCACTGGTCCGTTGACTATGATTACGGCGGAAAGAGCACCAAAGGTTATAGCAGTGACATTGCAAGATTTGTGCGTAATCACCAAAAAGATACTTGGATTGTTCGTCATCCGATCCTTGGCGGTACGGAGGCGAATGATGCGGAAGGATGGCAGGGTAGAGTAGATTACGATGAAATGATCAATATTGTATTCAAAACAAATCTGCCAACAAAATATCTACAAAGTTTCCCTATGACGAAGTACGACGTCAATAACAATGTAGGGCGCGTTGAATTCGAAGGAAATGTCGTCGCACAGCGAACAGCAGATGGGAAAAGAACTTTCACGAAAGATGGCAAGAAGCTGCTAGAAGAAAATGTGACGATTACGAAAGCAACGGAAGGCGGCAACACGTACGATAAGGTTACGTACTCCAACCTCAAATATTTGTTGCCATGGTCGCCAAATGCCGAAAAGACCAAAAATGAACTAGCTAGCGCTGAAGAAAAGTTGTACCACTACAATGAAAATGGCGGATCAACGACATGGGAACTCCCAACAAGCTGGAACAATGTATCAACTGTAAAGTTGTACACTTTAACAGATACAGGGAAGAAAGATGAAAAGGTATTAAACGTCGTAAATGGCAAAATTACGATTGAAAATGCAGCAGCAAAACAAGCTTACGTTGTTTACAAAGGGGACGTTACACCAAAGGTTGAAGAGATAAATTGGGGATTTGCGATGCCTGCTAAGGATCCAAGTTTCAACAGCGGGAAGCTGGATCACTGGAATGTAAAGAGCGGAGCAGCAACCGTAGAACGTAACCCTCGTGGACAGTATGAATTAGTCGTCAAAGAAAATGCGGAAGAAACGGTACTAGAGACTGGGTTATCAGGATTGAAACCGGGAACCTACTCCGCATCTATATATGTTCAAGTAGGAAATACACCAAACAGTACAAATGCTAGTGATCCCAACACAGCAGGAAATGCAAAACGTAAAACGACGATTGGTGTGAAAGATTACGCCGGAGCAGACATCACGAACTATACGGAGAGTTCACCGCTTAAGAACTATATCTCAGCTGACTCCAAGCACAGCACCAATATGCAGAGAATGAGAGTCGTTTTTGATGTAGCCGCAGGACAGGATACAGCAATATTGTATTTGAAAGTAGCTCCAGGAACAGCGGCTGTAACCTTTGACGATGTTCGTGCTGTACCTACGAAGCGAGTTGTACCTCAATCTCCAGAGGTAGTCGTAGCTGAAGATTTTGAGAATGTGGACCAAGGTTTGACGCCATTTGTTATCGCAGATGCTGACGGCGTAAGTGATCCACGTACGCACCTATCTGAATTACACGCGCCATACACGCAAAAAGGATGGAATGGCAACCAAACGGATGACGTATTAAACGGCAACTGGTCCATTAAGACCCATAAATCTGGTGGCGGTCTTATTATGAGAACATTACCGCAGACGTTAAGATTCGATAAAGGAACAACATACGAAGTAACTTTCAAATATGAGAGCCAGTTCGATAAGAAGATTAACTTCGTTGTAGGCAACGGCACGAAGGAAGTGTTGAATGTACCGATGCCGCAGGCCACCGTTCCTACGCCGTTTACGGTTAAATTTACAGCAAGCACTGAAGATTTCTGGATCGGAACAAGAAATACGGTTGGCAGTTCGGCAGGGGACTTCATCCTTGATGATCTAGTTGTGAAAGAAGCGAAGGATGCTACCATCGAACCGCCGCAAATTTCGCCTGTTGACTTAACGATTATCCCTGTAGATGGGATCAGAGCAAGTGCAACGGGTTATCAAGAAGGTGATAACCCTGAAAATGTTCTTGATGGAAACACAGGTTCACTCTGGCACACAGCTTGGGATGGAAGCGATAAATTACCACAATCCATTACGCTAGATTTAGGTAAAGCTTACAATGCAAACAGAGTAGATGTTACACCAAGACAGCAGACGAATAGTAGCGGTGTAGCGAATGGTAATGGCTTTATTACAAAATATGAATTATATGTGAAGGTTGCAGATGCTCAAGATTTTGTGAAAGTTGCAGATGGAACATGGGAAAAGACGATTGCAACGAAACAAATTGCTATTGATAGTTCAAAGCCAATCACTCATGTGAAGTTAACAGCATTAGAAGGGATTAATGGTTGGGCGAGTGTCGCTGAGATGAGAGTGGCTCAACAAGCTCCTTCCATCACTGGACCAAAGACAGTAGAAGTCAGCACGACAGCTGGCATGCATCCGGAAATGCCTTCAACAGTAAAGGCAACAATGAGCAATGGCACCGTCATGGAATTGCCAGTTCAATGGCCAGCCATTGCCCCTTCCAAATATGCTGAAGTAGGAACCTTTGAAGTTATAGGTCACATTAATGGCGCTCAGGATGCTGCGATTACAGCGACCGTAACCGTAACAGCCAGCGGAGAAGTAGAGATCGTAGATGCCAAAGTGATGAATGTTTACACTTCGGTAGGAACTGCACCTGTTATGCCTGAAAAAGCTAAAATGGTCACTTCAAACGGTACAGTGATCCAAGTGCCAGTCACTTGGGAGACAATTGCTAAAGATCGGTATAGCCAAGCTGGATCCTTCAGCGTAACGGGAACTGTAACGGGATCTACGATCAAAGCGCAGGCTATTGTTATTGTGACAGATAGCCAAGCCACAATTCGAGAAATTCCAGAAATAAAAATGAACACATTTATTGGTACCAAACCGCTTTTACCCAATACGATTGAAGTCACCATGAGCGATAATTCAAAGCGATTTGTAGCTGTGACGTGGGATTCTATAAAGGATGAGCAGATCAGCAAAGCAGGTCAGTTTAATGTAAATGGTACGATTGAAGGTACGGATAAGAAAGCCGTTGCCGTCATCACCGTCAAAGAAGATCCGAACATTGCATTGAAGAAACCTGCTACGGCAAGCAGTCAGCAGACTGGCAATACGGCAGCGATGGGTAACGATGGTCAAACATCAACGCGCTGGTGCGTAAGTGATCCCAAAACGGAGCATTGGTGGAAGGTTGACCTCGGAGCACAATACGATGTTACGAGTTCTAAGATTACTTGGGAATCCGCATCAAGTACGCTGAAGTATAGAATCGAAGTATCTTCTGACGGCGTAACATGGCAAAAGACGGTGGATAAGTGGGATACACCAGTGACTGAAAGTGTTACAGCAGATACTTGGTCAGCTGAAAAAGTTAAATTTATTCGGGTGACAGCTCTAGGTGTAGGAACTACTTGGGCAGGGTTCCGTGAGTTTGAAGCGTACGGCGTTAAATCACCGGTCGTGGATACAATTGCGCTAAAGGGAGCCATCACGGCAGCTCAAGTCAAAGTTGATGGAGCCGTCGTAGGCAATCAACCAGGACAATATCCGCAAGCAGCCGTCGATGCATTGAAAGCAGCGATCGCAACGGCGCAACGTGTTGTCGATACAGCAGCAACACAAGCAGAAGTGACAGCAGCGATCGAGGCGCTTCAAGCCGCGGTCAAAACTTTCGATGATGCCGCAACAGCTGCGTCGTCCGGTTCCATCTCGGCGCCAGCTACAGTGACAGCTGGCCAAGAGTTCAACGTGCAAGTCGGCCTCAAAGGCGTAACGCAAGGGGTATATGCGCAGGATCTATCGGTCGAGTTCGATCCGGCTAAGCTCGAGTTCTTGTCTGCGAAATCCCTTATTCATGGAGTTAGCATCATCGATAAGAAGACAACGCCGGATGGCAAGCTGCGGTTCATCGTCGCAAGCGAGGGTCCAGGCCATGCGGTAACCGGCACGAAGAATGTTCTTGAACTGACATTCAAAGCGAAGGAAGTAGCAGAAACGTCGGTAAATAGTGCCATCTCGTTAACGAAGGTCATGATTTCGGATGCTGAAGGAGCAGAGATGACGATCGGAAATGCGAGCTCTACCGTACAAGTAGTGAAGGAGCAACTGCCAGTTGCGACGGGCGACTTGAATGGCGACGGCAAAGTCACGATCGGTGACCTTGCGATTGCTGCTGCGAACTATGGCGCAACGAAGGATAGTCCGAACTGGAGTAAGCTGCGAATGGCTGACTTTGACAAGAATGGCGTCATTGATATCAGCGACTTGGCGGCGATTGCGCAGAAGATTATTCAATAATGCAGTAAATAGGAATTCATACTGGGATAGCAGGTTCGAAGAAGATCGTCAGCACTCGTGCAGGCGATCTTCTTTATTCGTGTTGCTATTCTAAAAGAAATTGAAAATTTAATGTACGCATAAGACGTCGAGTTTACATCATCTATGATTCGATTTCTTCAATAAACAGGACAAGATTCTACGATTCTGCAACAAAATGACAAAATAATTCGATCTGAAAACGCTTGAATTCGCGCGGATCCTTCCATGTATCTCCTGAAGCATACGACTATAATAGAGCTATATTCAGCTAGGGAGGAATTCGATATGAGAAGAGCGTTTATTAGCCCAACGAAGTATGTGCAAGGGGAAAATGAGCTCCTGAACCTGGGGTACTTTGTACGGACATTTGGCGAATCCGCCTTATTGATCGCCCATCCAGATGATGTTGCGCGTGTGAAGGACAAGCTCGCCGCTACAAGCGACAAATATCAAATCAAGTTCATTGAAAGCGGTTTCCACGGTGAGTGTTCACGGCAGGAAGTCGAGCGTCTGCAAGCCTTGGCGAAGGAGCATCAATGCGCTTGCACGATCGGATTAGGCGGAGGCAAAGCGATTGATACGGCGAAATGTGTCGCCGAAGGCCATGCGCTGATTATCGTGCCGACGATTGCCGCGACGGATGCGCCAACCAGTCATTCGGCCGTGCTGTATACACCGGAAGGCGCGTTCGATGACTATGCTTATTTCAAGCAGAGTCCAAGCGTGGTCATGATCGATACGACGGTCATCGCGAATGCGCCGACACGCTTCCTCGTTGCGGGCATGGGGGATGCGCTATCGACATATTTCGAAGCGAGAGCGACAGCGAGGTCATTCTCGAATGTGAATGCGGGTCTGCCTTGCGGCGTACGTGAAGGAGCATGCGGTGATGCGAAAGGCACGAAGACGGCCTTGGCGTTAGCCAAGCTATGCTATGAGACATTGCTGGAGGATGGCGTGAAAGCTAAGCTGTCCTGCGATCAGAACGTCGTGACGACAGCGCTGGAGAATATTGTTGAGACGAATATTTTGCTATCAGGTCTTGGGTTCGAGAGCGGCGGGCTTGCGGCAGCCCATGCCATTCATAACGGATTAACGGTGTTGGAGGGCACACATCATTACTACCATGGGGAAAAAGTAGCCTTCAGTACGCTCGCGCAATTGGTGCTCGAAAATGCGGATCAAAGTGAAATCGACGAGGTGCTCGGGTTCTGCGCGTCGGTAGGACTACCTATATGTCTTGCGGATATTGGTGTGGACGCGGTGACGCAGCAGGAATTGCTGCAGGTGGCCGAGAAAGCATGTATTGCGGAAGAATCCATCCACTCGATGCCATTCCCGATTACGGTGGAAGCGGTAGCGGCGGCGATCCGAGTGGCAGATCAGATAGGGTGTGAATATCGACGGAATCGAGGCGAATAACATGAAGAAAATTATCAACGAGCCCGAGACGCTTGTCCGGGAAATGTGCAACGGATTGGTGCTAGCGCATCCGAGTCTTGCGTTCGACAGCAAATATAAGATCATCTCGAAGAAGGCATTGAACCGTGAAAAGGTGGCACTGATTAGCGGGGGAGGCAGTGGGCATGAACCTGCGCATGCAGGCTTCGTCGGGAGAGGCATGCTCGATGTTGCGGTCTGCGGAGATGTGTTCGCTTCACCATCGCAGATCCAAGTCTATCAAGCGATCCGGAACTCGGCGAGCAGCCAAGGGACGCTGCTAATCATCAAGAACTACAGCGGCGACATCATGAACTTCAAGAACGCAGCGCATCTCGCGGGCGAAGATGGTATTGAGGTGGACTACGTCAAAGTCGACGACGATATTGCCGTGGAAGACAGCCTCTATACTGTAGGTCGAAGAGGGGTGGCTGGGACCGTTCTCGTGCATAAAGTGGCTGGTGCAGCGGCGGAAGCGGGTCTATCTTTGCAGGAAGTAAAGGCGGCGGCACAGCATGCAATCGATAACGTCAGAAGTATTGGGTTTGCGTATACTTCTTGTACCGTTCCGGCCAAAGGCACGCCGACCTTTCAACTAGATGCGGGAGAGATGGAATACGGCGTCGGGATTCACGGGGAACCGGGGATCCGTCGCGAACGGATTATCTCCGCGGATGAGCTGGCACAGCGAATGGTAAATGCGCTGGTTGAGAATTTGCAAATAAATGAGGCTGCTAATGAGGAAGTAGCGGTTCTCATTAATGGGTTTGGGGCGACGCCGCTGCAAGAATTGTACTTACTTAATAATTCGGTAATGCGTGAGTTGACGGCGAAGGGCGTGAAGATCTACAAAGGGTTCGTCGGCAACTATATGACGAGTATCGATATGGCGGGGGCTTCCGTGACGTTGATGAAGCTGGATGCGACCTTGAAGCAGTGGTTAGCGGCGCCTTGCGATACACCTGCGTTAAGCGTTCGTGAGCCGTTTGAACCGGTAGAATATGTGGAAGTGGTGCATCGTTCTTCTTCAAGCGATGTGGAGGTCTCTTATAAGAATGAGACGGACCCTGCTTGGGCGACGATTTCAGATAACAAGCTTTCTCTTCAAAATATGGTGTACCTCATTGATCAGATGAGCGAGATCATCATTACGAATGAAGTGCCATTCTGTGAGTTGGATGCCCACGCAGGCGATGGAGACTTCGGTATGAGCGTTGCCAAAGGATTTAAGCAGCTGAAGGCAGAATGGAAGGACATCTTGGCGAACAACAGCTGCAGTATTGGCAGCTTCTTGGATGCCTGTTCGCTTGTCATTATGGAGCATTGTGGTGGCGCATCCGGTCCAATCTGGGGATCAGGCTTCCGGGCTGCGAGCAGGTTGGCAGGAGATAGAGAATCCTTATCGATCGAGGAATTCGCCGACATGATGGCAGCCGTCGTGACTGGCATTCAAGATACAGGTGCTCGTTCTTTTGGCCGCGGCGCCGTCGTGGGCGATAAGACATTGATCGATGCGCTCGTTCCGTATGCGGAATCGTGGAGGGAGAGCGTAAGCCAAGGCGACGATCTGAAGACCGCGTCGACCAAAGCGGCCGAAGCTGCGGTGCAGGGCGCGAAGCATACCGAGTCGATTGTGGCGCGGATGGGACGCGCCGGGACGGTAGGCGAGCGCAGCATCGGTTACCCGGATGCGGGGGCTTATGCACTGGGAGTGATTTTCACGGAGCTGGCGCGGGTGATTCGGTAGCAGCGCGTATTGCATCGAACGGAAAAAACAAAGAACCTTGCTGATTCAGCAAGGTTCTTTGTTTTGTATTATTTTTTGGCTAGTAGGTTCAAGATGACTTTGGCTGCTTCTGCGCGCGTCGCATGCTGCTTCGGCGCGAATGTCTGCGCATTCGTTCCTTGCAGCAATTGGATTGCTACCGCTTGATCGATCGCGGACTGCGCCCAGCTGCTGGCTTGCGAACGATCTGAGAACGAAGCTGCAGCAGCAGCTTGTAGTTCTTGCTTCGTCATGTTCCGGTACGCTTGGGTTACGATGACAGCCATTTCTTCCCGCGTGATTGCTTGGTTCGGCCCGAACTGCTCGGCGCTTAACCCACGGACAATTCCATGCTCGACACCTGCCGCGACTGCATCCGCATACCAAGATGCAGCTGGGACGTCTTTAAACGTTGGTGTCGTCGACGCTGTGAGATGCAGCGCGTTCACGAGGAATTGAACGAATTCCGCTCGCGTAATTTCACGGCTAGGTGCGAACTGATCCGCCGTGAATCCTTTTGCGATTTGTTTTGCTGTTAATTCCCGAATCGCCTGGTAGGCCCAGTGCGAAGCAGGAACGTCAGAGAACGTCTTATTAAACTTAAGGACGCCGTATTTGCCGCTGTGCGTAAGCTCTGCGACGAGTTTATCCCCGTTGAGCTTTCCGCCGACATACGTAGGTCCGTTGCTACCGTCCATTCCATAGATGCCGATGATCTCGCGGTCGGAGGCATCGGTCACGTTGAGTATGACCTTGATAGGTGTACTGAACTGCTTAAGCGGCAGTTCTCTGCCATTCGATGTGATGCTGAGGCCAAGTTCAACGATTTGGCCGGCTTGCGTCATTTGGCTTTGCCATGGTTTCAGAAGCGCCGCGGCCGCCTCTTGCGTTACAGGTTTGAGAGTTACCTTTACCTTCACATCTTTTGTATCAGCCATATTTACGAGCCCGGCTAGCTCTTTCAGGACGCTGGAAGGAATTTCAACGTCACCGTTCGGCGTGCGAATGACGAGCGTGTTACTGCCGACGGTGCTGGTGATGCTGCTTGGCAGCTGAATTTGCGTCGTGTCCTTGGATGATACGTTAATCTCAACTTTTCCGTTCACAGCTTGCGGAACATTGGCGCTCGCGATGTCGACGATGTCTTTATTTTCTTGATTCGCATCCGGCTTTGCTGGAACGGCTCCACCTGGCAATGCTGGAGCACCACCGCCTCCACCACCGCCACCTGGGTTACCGCCACCATTGTTGCCCCCACCTGTGCCTGGACTTGGACCTGTACTGCCACCATTGTCGCCTCCGCCTGGGTTCGTGTTAGGGTCACGGATCTCAAATGTCTTAGAAAGCTCGATGCTCTCACGCGGTCCTGTCGGCAATTGATAGGTTAGCGTGTAGTTTCCCGGCTTGATGTCGGACGGGAGGGTGATGTTGAAATAGTCAAGATATTCATTGTTTTCTTGCTCCACGATTACTTTGCCGCTGCGATCTTTTACGGTAATGATCGGGAAGACCTGGTTCACTCGATCAAATTGTCCGTCATAAGGTTTAATGACGCTGACGGCAGGGCCGTCTAGCGAACGGGCAGAGAATGAATTGAAGTACTCTCGGTATACACCAAGGGAAGTTAAGGTAAAGTCTCTGCTGGTAAGATGAACTAAAGAGCTTACACTGTATTGATTCTTCTCATCCTTATGTATATTGAAGTATTCTAATGATTTTTGAACGATGTCGTTCGAAAGCTTAAGTTCTGTTTCTTGTTGAATATCGATTGGACTTGGTTGTTCCCAAGTATAAGACCAAGGTGTTTCATATGGGCGAGATTCTTTCGTAATGAACCCATAACGTCGTTCTCCCGGATTGGTGTACAAGGTATTATACGGCATATCGCTGATCAAACCTGTACTCATATCGAAGAAAGCATCAATCGACGTCGAAGATTTTTCAGTTTGGATCGTGATGGGTACCGCTGCTTTTTGCTCATTTTCAAAAGAAAATTCGACTTTCTTTGAACCATTGCTGTGAATGGGTTTCGTCAAATGATAAATTGCACGTTCACTATGATAGATCGATTGGGCGAGGATATCTTTCGCATCGGTAACCAACTTACTGCGGTTCATAATACTGAATTTATATGATACATTTGGAATGCTTATCGAATATACTAGACTCGAAAAAGGAGCGTCCGCTGTCTGCGAGTAAGTGGTTAATTGTGAAGAAGCTTCTATTTTTCTCATCTGAAGCAATTCTTGGCCTTTAATAGCGAGTTGTTTGTAATACAAGTCTCCACTTGATAATCGCATCACAAGATGTACGACATAATCACTGTTGGGCTTAATCCCGTTAGGAACCATTAATTTATTATTTTTGATTGACGCATAAGAGGTGTAGATGTAATTGGGACCTTTGTCCGTGTTGATAATTTCGCCAATTTCTCCTTTATTCATTTCATCATCGTTTACAAAGTTTTCTCCTGCAGGGGCTTGAATAGGGATTTCCGCTAAGGTACCGGCAGTTTGCTCTGCAATGAAGGTCGTATCCATCGATAATTCTAGCAGGTCTGCCGGGAATAATTGTTTCTCTAGTCTGACCCGATACTCCGATCCTTTGGTCAAGTTCGTATTCAATTGGAACTGATATAGATTCGATCGAACGGGGCTCCCTAGTTTATTGCCTTGCAGATCATATAGCTGATATTCCACAGCTTCCGAACCAGGTACAGAATTAACATTCACGGTAGGCTCAGGCTGGGATGCCGACGAAAAGATCATTTGATTCGTATGGATATCTTCAATATACGAGACATTCAGATTGTTTGAAGGGTTCTGATACTGGATAAGCACCCTGTTCTCATACCATTGATGTTGATAGATGTTCCCTTGCATTTTAATTTTCTCAGGGAGTTGTACATTTGAGTTTACATCATAGTATCCATAGATAAAGTAACGATAACCATTTTTCTCAACGACGTAGTCGATGCTGGCTTTCGAACCTTTCTGAATGTAATATTTACTTGCATAAATGGATTCGGTATCAATACCTTCGTCAATCGATATCGTTCCTATTAAGCTGGGTGGTAAAGTGATCTCGGCTAGATCCGTAAAAGGATGTACCGACAGTGTACTGTCAGATAGCCGGAGTTGGTCTCGACGATCATAATAGCCTGTCTTCTGCATTGAATTATAAAAGTTAAATTGCATGTCAACAGACGGAGCTTCTGTCGCAATATAAAGCTGGCGAATCCCCTGCTTTGTTTGCTGAATATCACGTGAGAAGGAAATAGTTAATGGCGCATGTTGGTCATCATAGAGAATCAATCCGATTTGTTCTTTATCAGCTGCTATTTGTGTATTCGGGTTGATATGTAATGAACGTAGCTCCTTGGATGTGAAGGTGAGCTCACCTTCATTGCTAGCAGTAAAAATACGATGATAAATGATTGGGCTGCCGTCTTCCGATTTCGCTTGAATCAGCAATTGATACTGTTTGCCGTTCAATAAATAGGCATGAGGTATAAAAGAGATGCCGTCTTGAATCGTGTTTTGAAATATTTTTTCAAGGTTTTCATCGAAGAAAAAGTCCGTCTTTTTCATTTCATACAACTCGACCGTCCCGTTTTGAAGGGGCTGTCCTTTTTCGTTCTGAACAGAGACAGGCAGGCCGCCAATTTCATTACTTTGTATTCGCAGAGCATTCGATTTCCCTTGGATGAGCGTCCCATTCATATTGAAGGTCACTTCAGCGGTATAGTCGCCGGATACTAAAGATTCAGTCGGTGTTCCTACAATGTTATTCGGAATGTTGAATCGAATATCTTGTAAGTTCACGTCTTGTAGTCCATGCTTGATGTTTACTTGGAACTGCGAGCGCAGAGGGTATATACTATCGAAACTAAACTTTCCTCTTTGTAAGATCGGAACAATTGTAAATGATTTTTGAGTTTGATTGTAATTGAAAAATGGGATGATCAACTGCGTCGTGTCGGTAGCAAAGGCGAGCTTTTCCCCAGGTATCACGTTACCATTAAAGTTCCAAGTCATACCTTTTTGTTGATTGTCAGCCATAACTGGCGTAGTTACTTGAATATTTTGTTTTCCGCCAGTAAATTTCAGTTCGTTTAATGCATTAAACATGGATTGATGATGGCGTTCCGTGCTTGTGATGTTAATTTCACTGACGTTCGGTGGAAGCGTTAATGAAGCGGCGTTATTCTTCTCAGCCTGAAAATCATAATAGACGGATTCGCTGACGGAGGAGATGTCTTTCATAGGGAGTTCCTTTTGAACATGGTATCCGATTCCGTTATTCGATTCCGTCAGTTGCACTTGCATGTTGCGAGGAGAAGTGATGAGACTGTTAGTGCTCGCTGCCGGAATTTTAAAGGATTGATCATTGGCATGAGGCACCATGATGTCATAAGTGATTCTAGCATCACTATTAGCAGAGAATGCTTGCGAACGGGGTTGAATCAGTTTGCGGTCAGCATCTAAATTCCACAGACCGAGGGTCAACAGCTCGCTTCCTGATAGTTCTTGATTGTCATAATAGAAGAGTCGGGATTGTGTGACAGGATCCTTATACTGCATTAAGAGTTGAACCAGGTATTGAACGTTGGGTTCAATGAAGTTGTTATTAAGATTGAACGTACTTGTTCCTTGAAGATCAAGTGTGTTTTGTACAATCGGAGCATCCACACGATTGATGCGTAGACTCCCGTTCAGTACGTCAACATCAGGTAGCAGTTCGACTGTCAATAAGCCTGCCCCGCCCCCCGTAACCTGAGCTGCCCCTGCATCCTGCGCAAAAGCCGAACTTGGCAGAACAAGGCTAATCATTAAACACATTATTAAAATCATTCGAAACGCTCTTGAACCATGATTGCGAATCATTTCCATCCTCCTAATTTTTTATCATGCGAGGGATATTATACCAATTTTGAAGATGGTTCGATATACTTATTTTGGTAGAACTATAATAAGATTTGTTAAAGGTGACGCCTTGAGCCAATTTTTTATGAAAACGCTATATTACCCATTAAATTATGCTAGAATCATGGGTAGAAAAAATGTGATATAAGTCGCATTTGCCAATTGGCAGAGGGGGAAGTCGCATGGAAAAGAAAAAACTACGCGTAGGGATTATCGGCGCCGGCAGTATCGGCGCCATACATGCCGAAGCATATCAATCGCTTGCAGAGAGCGAAGTGCTTGCGATTACGGATGTTCATCTTCCGCTGGCACAGAAGGTTGCGAATACATATGGGATTGAACAGGTCTATGAACGGATGGAAGACCTGCTAGATGATGAGCGCATTGATGCCGTCGTCGTTGCGGTACCGAATAAATTCCATGAATCGATTGCCGTCGCGGCGCTTGAGAAAGGCAAGCATGTCATGATCGAGAAGCCGCTCGCGATCGATACGGCAGGTGCACGTAATATCGTGAAGGCACAGCGGACATCGGGCAAAGTTGTCATGATCCCGCACCAGCTGCGCTGGGATGCCACAGCACTTGCGGTGAAAGAAGAAGCGGCCAAGGGTTCGCTGGGTGACATTTATTATGCGAAGACAGGCTGGTTCCGCAGAAAGAGTATTCCAGGCTGGGGCTCATGGTTCACCCAATCCGCATTATCCGGCGGCGGCCCGCTTATCGATGTCGGAGTTCATATGCTGGATTTAGCGATCTATCTGATGGGCAATCCGAAGCCGGTCTCCGTCTTTGCAACGACCTATGCGGCATTCGGTGAACGCAAGCTGGGTATTGGCAGCTGGGGAACGCCGAACTGGGAAGGGACGTTTGACGTAGAGGATCTTGCCACGGCGCTGATTAAATTCGATAACGGCGCATCATTGCAGCTCGAAGTTAGCTGGGCGGCACACACGGTTGCAGAAGGCAACGTATCCTTCCTGCACCTGATGGGAACAGAAGGCGGCGCAGTCATCCAAGGCAATAAAGGGAAATTCCTGATGGAACGCTTCAACCGCACAGCCGATATTGAGATCGCGGTCCCGACGCAGGCCGAAGATTCCCGCGTGCTGCTGAATCGTCATTTCATCGATTGCATTGAGCGTGGAACGGAACCGATGACCAGCGCTTATAGTGGATTAACGAATCTAGCAATCATTGAAGCCATCTATGAATCGGGCAAAACGGGCAAGCAGGTCGATGTGAATATAGATGGAGAGCTAGCGTAGGACAAGAAGCTGTTCTGAGAGTCATCTTATTTGACTTTTGGGGCAGTCTTTTTTATTTGGCTTTTCCAGCAAATAGTGTTGTCTGTAATATTAATTGCGCAGGCTTTATAAGCCTTAAGAATTTTACCATTCCATTTAACGCATAATATAGCAGAATCATTCATTCTTTTGACTAAAGGAGTATTAGTTGATGCCTCTTCAGAACATTAACGGGACCATGCTGTATTACGAAGTATCCGGTCAAGGCATTCCGATCGTGTTTATCCATCCACCGCTGTTGACTAGCGCGAATTTCAAATACCAACAGGAATATTTGTCACATCAGTTTCAAGTGATCACTTTCGACATTCGCGGGCATGGAAGAAGCCATGCTTCCCCCGTTCCGATCACCTATGAACTAATTGCTCAAGATATTATTCAATTATTAGATCATCTGCAGATTCAACAAGCTTTTGTAACGGGGTATTCTACCGGCGGATCTGTGGCATTAAAAGCGATGCTTGATTATCCGGACCGTTTTGCTGGGGGCATTCTTATCAGTGCGATGTCAGAAGCAAGTGATATGAAGCTTCGTAGTCGCATCAAGATTGCGATGGGTCTATCTGCTTGGAACCCAACGCTTCGACTCTTGATGTGGGGGATTGCGTGGGGGAATTCCGACCAGATCAATACATTTAGGTATCTATTAAGTGAATCGCGAAGAGGCACGATCCAGAATATTCATGAGTATTACCAATATAGTCTGAATTACAGCTGCACGGATCAGCTTGCGAGGATCAGCTCTCCTGTCTTAATGCTATATGGAGCAAAAGACAAAGACTATGAACGCTACCGTAAAATACTGCAGCATCATCTTAGGCAATGGAAGCTGGTGATATTGCAGCAAGAAAATCATCAGCTCCCAACAAAAGCGGCTGCCGAGATCAATCGTGCAATTAAAGCCTGGATATTAGAAGAGGATCACCAAAAGCTTGCGGAAAAAACAACCACCTCGTATACGAGTCATACGGCGACAATCCCCCAGGAAGATACTTCGGTTGATAATCATGTATAAGATATGAATTCGTCCAGCTTGGACATTAGAATTCCTTTTGGTTGACAGTGAAGGAGACTTCATGCTGTTGGCCGAAGGGTTTTTCTCATTAACTGTATTTGATTAAAGCCGACGATAAAATGTCGTATTATTGGGTTAACATGCTGTATTCGATATAATAAAATGAGTGTAAGCGTCACCATGCTGATCACCTTTATCAAATTTGGGGGTGAGCATTCAGGAGGAGAGTGTAAGAGGATGAAACCGCATATGAGCTTTCAAGTGATGTCAGACACGCATGTTGCTGAAGATCCGAGCCATGTCAATTCTATCAACTTCGATCAAGCGCTTAAGGATATTTTGAAGACGGCACCGGACAGTGACGGCATTATGCATGTGGGCGATGTGACCGACAGTGGTCATCCAGGGCAATTCAAGACGATGGCATCCATTTGGGAGCGCAATAAAGCAGGATTGCCGCCCGTGTATTTTACGACGGGCAACCATGATGTTCGCTGGGCTGATTTTGAGGAGAGGATGGCAAGCTTCCGAAATGCGACGGGCATCGATCAGTTGTATTATGATGTATGGATTAAAGGCTATCATTTTATTTTCCTAGGAACAGAGAAGCCGTTGAAAGATTGCGCCTACCTCTCTGCAGACCAGCTCGCTTGGTTTGATATGAAAATAGCGGAGAACTCAGCGCCAGACAAGCCGATTTTTATTTTCGTGCACGAGCCGATGATGAACACGGTTGCCGGTGCGCAGACGCGGAACGGTTGGCATGGCATTCGGCAGGATCGTGAATTGAAAACCATTCTATCGAAGTATCCGCAATCAATCCTATTTACAGGGCATACCCATTGGGAGCTGGGTTCGAAGGATACGATCTATAACGCCAAATACGCTACCCTATTCAATGTTCCGTCGGTAGCTTATTTGTGGACGGATGAAGATGCGTACAAGGACGGATCGCAGGGCTACTACGTGGATGTGTACGACGATCATGTGCTGGTCAAAGGCCGGGATTTTGCGAACGGATCATGGATTAGCGAAGCGACGTACCGCATTCCGATGCCACCGCAAATTCCTGTCGTCGATCCGAAGACAGACCCGGATATGACTCTCGGCAACCCGACGATGCAGCTAGATAAGCGTCATTATCTCGTAGGGGAGCCGATTCACGTTACATACGCGGGTTCCTTGAATAAGGATGCGTTCGGTATATTCCCGAGAGGAGCCGTGCCGAATGAAGTTCGCCAGATTGAGCCTCTGGCATTCATCCTGACGAATACGGTTCAGCAGCCGGACGGGATGTTGACATTCGAACACCTAACGCTTCCTCCGGGGGAATATGACATGATTTATCTAGGGGAGACGATGCATGTAGAATTGACACGGTTGCCGTTTGAGGTTACGGCGGGATAATTGTAAATCGATAAGAACCTTTGTCGAATGTCTTGCAATGGATTCAAATCTTGATTACTTTAACATTGAAGACTGTAAGCGTTACATTTTTTCGGTGCATCGTCTTGGATCTTAGGTTTCGATGATGAAGTGGGATTGCGACATATCGATAACGAATACGCCTATCCAAGCGTGTAACCGGATGAAGCCGGGCACGAGCTTAAAGAGGTCACTCTTTGGTTCGTGCTTTTTGCGTTTGCCGTGACGTGGAAAGGGGGGAGAATAAGCGCATCCTAGATCACTCATGATGGCAGGTCATAATGAATTGATAGAGAGGTGCTCTGTTCATGAACGTACCCTTGTTCCATGTGAAGATGCGTAGGCCTAATCAAAGTTCCTGTACGCTGTCTTTCGTGCTTGCTCTTGCGCTTGCGATTCCGATGTTCACCCTGCATGCTTCACCGGCCTCTGCTGCAGATGTTGTCCAAGTGCCTGATATTTCTCCGATTCCGCAATCGATTCAATCTATAGGTGAGGGATTCGTCATTCCGTCTGAGGTAGGACTAGTTACCGGCAGCGGATCTGATCCTGCGGCGGTTCAGCTCGTCGAGGAAACGCTCAGGAAGGCGGGCGTGCAGGAGTTAAAACGTGTCCAGGATACAGCGACGCCTAGTTCTCCTGTTAATGTCTGGGTCGGGGGTCCGTCAGAGAATCAAGCGACGTCAGCAGCCCTGCAATCCATTGGCGCCTCGGGACCAGATGATCTAAAGGATGAAGGATATGTTCTAGCTTCGGGTATGGACGCATCAGGCAAGAAAAAAATTGTGCTGGCGGGGAAGACGTCATTAGGCACATTCTACGCGGCACAAACGCTCCGTCAGCTCATTACAGCGAAGGATGGTGCTTACCGGATACCGTCCGTATCGATTCGCGATTGGCCGAAAATGGCTTGGCGCGGTTCAATTGAAGGCTTCTATGGCGATCCTTGGTCGCACCAAGATCGGCTTCGTCAGATTGACTTCTATGGCGAGCAGAAAATGAACATGTATATCTATGCCCCGAAGGATGACCCTTATCATCGGGACAAATGGCGTGAGGCGTATCCAGCGGCAAAGGTGGCAGAAATCGGGGAGCTCGTTCAACGCGCGAAGCAGAATCATGTGGAGTTTGTCTTTGCCATCTCACCAGGTAATAGTGTCTGCTTCTCGGATGATACAGATTTCAGAGCGCTGACGACTAAAGCACAAGCGATGTGGGATCTTGGGATCCGTTCTTTTGCAATCTTTTTAGATGACATTGATAAGACCTTGCGGTGTAATGCGGATAAGACTAAATTCAACAGTGATACGAATCCAGTCGCCGCGGCCCAAGCGTTCCTGTTGAATCGCTTCAAGACAGAATTCATTGACAAGCACGAAGGTGCGCATCGCCTGATCACGGTGCCTACGGATTATGCGAATATTACGGCAACGGCGTACATTAACCGCTTCGCAGCTTTGGTGGATCCAAGCATTATCGTGCAATGGACGGGGTCGGCTGTCGTTCCTGCAGGCATTTCGGCATCGGATGCAGATAAGGCAAATGCGATCTATAAGCATGATCTATTGATCTGGGATAACTTCCCGGTGAACGATTACGCAAGGGATCGGTTGTATCTTGGCCCATTGTACAATCGGGATGCTGGTCTCGCGGATCACGGCATTATCGGCCTGACGACGAATCCAATGAATGAAGCGGAAGCATCCAAAATTGCAATTTTCACCATTGCCGATTATTTGTGGAATCCTGCGAAATATAATCCGGAGACATCATGGCAGCTGAGTCTGAAGCGCTTTGGCGGAGAGGTTGCCGACGCCCTTCGTATTTTCGCAGAGAATAATTATTCCTCGCCTCTGAACGCTAAGGAATCGCTCACGATCAAACCGCAGATCGATAATCTATGGACGGTCTTCATTGGAGGCGGCAGCATTACCAACGCGGCGAACCAGCTTGTTGCAGAATTTACGAAGCTGCAGCAGGCGCCAGCGACGCTTCGCAGCGGACTCCATAATCCGGATTTTATCGATGAGACCAAGGAATATCTGAATAAATATGAGCTGTACGGCCAAGCGGGGATCGAAGCGACGCAAATGCTGTTATCTCAGAAACGGAACAACAAGCAGCAGTCGGCTGCTCACCGTACAGCATTGAACAATGTAAGAACGCAGATCAATGCGATTACCAAAGCAAAAGTAAACCAAGTATTCGAGGACTTTATGTCACGAGCGATTCGCGAGAATGATACGTGGCTCGGCGTCGGCACCTCCAAACCGTTCCCGATTACGACGATGGGCACCTATCAGACGAATACGCCAGACAAAATGCTCGATGGCAACCTCAATACGTACTTCTGGAGCAATAACTCCCCGGCGATCAATGACGTGATTGGCGTGGATTTGAATGAAGTGCGCAACATTTCCAATGTCCAAGTCTTGATGAGCAAAAGTGGCAGCGTCAACGACTATGTCCATCATGGCATTCTAGAATATTCGGTAGATGGTGCAAACTGGACGCAACTTGCGACGTTGGAGGAGAAATCGGAGATTAATGTTCCAGTTGATCAACAGAAGGCGAGATTCGTTCGCATTCGCGTCACGGGCACACAGGAATACTGGGTTATTGTACGCGAATTTATCGTGACCTCGACGGCGATTCCGAAAGTACCAACGACTGTTCTTGGGGGAGACGATACGGTTCAGAGTGACAAGGAATTCACAATCCAGCTTGGTATTGAAAACGTTACGCAGAGCGTATATGCCCAAGACTTGACGATGAATTATGATGCGAATGTGATGGAGTTCGTATCAGCCAAGTCGCTGGAAGACGGGGTGAATCTCCTCCAGACAGGCAAGGATACTCCAGGGAAGCTGCGTTTTATTCTGGCGAGCGAAGGCCCGGGCCATGCAGTTACAGGTGATAAGCAGCTGTTGGAACTGACTTTCAAAGCGAAAAAAGTATCGCAAGTAACGGAAGGGAAGCTGTCCATTAGCCAAGCGACATTAGGTGACCAGTTGGGTGCGGAATCAAACATTGCGGTGTCATCAATGGAGGTTGAGGTCAATCCTGCTCCAGTGGATAAAACAGAGCTTAATAACATGATTCGCACAGCACAAGCTGTATACGATGCAGCGGTTGAAGGTACGCAAATCGGTCAGTACCCAGCAGGATCGAAGGCGAAATTGCTCACAGCCATTCAGGCGGCTCAAGCAGTTGCGAATCAGTCCAATGCGACGGTAAGTCAAGTATCTGCGGCGATCCAAGCTCTTCAGCAGGCGATTGACACCTTCAAAGCTTCTGTAATCACGACGAAGCCAGGCGATATCAATGGTGATGGCAAGGTCAGCATCGGTGATCTGGCGATGGTGGCAGCGCACTATGGCAAGACTTCATCCAGCTCGGATTGGGCACAGGTGAAGAAGATGGATGTCAATGGCGACAATGTGATCGATATTAAGGACCTTGCTGCTATCGCTTCGAAAATTATAGAATAAGCTAAAATCGATAACTTGCGATAAAGCCGGCCTTAGGCAGCTTGATATGCTGCTTAAGTGTCGGCTTCTCGTTTTTGCGTGTACATATTTTGTTCATATCCTTCTGTTATGCTAGTCGTTGCATATTCTCTGAAGGAATGGTGATGGAAATGAAGCTACATATCTATGGAAAAATGGTGTATATGGCAAGTCTAATGATCGCATTGATCTGGGTAGGAGGTTGCAGCAGCGTCGCCGAATCCCCGGAGCAACCCTTAGCATTTAATCAGGCCTCTGATGGACAATCCGGCCCGGACGGACCGCATCGTAGTGGCATGTTCCAGAAGGCGCCGGATCAGCCTGACCGCAATGCAGATGTCATGGCCAAAGTGGTCGCCGTGGAAGGAACGGACATTACAATACAGCGTTCCAAGATGGACCCCGGCGCAAGGATGGGCGGTGGACAGCGGAGTCAAGGCAATGGTGAGGAGGGCCGGCAAGCGCCGGCGCAATCAAGCGGCGACGGCGGCGAAGCAGCCGACAAGCGACGGGTGGGAGGCGGCGGACGAGAAATGCAGTTCAACGAAGAGAAACAGCATATTCAAATCCCTGAGGGAACGCCAATCTATACGATGAGTTGGACGGATGGCACAATGGCATACAAGCAACTCACGGTGAAGGAGCTCAAGGCAGACGATGTGATCACAGTATGGATAAATCCGGATGCGCAAGAACAAGCCTCGTATGTGACCGTTCGTAGTGGAGGGACAGGATTCCCGCCAATGAACAAAGGAACTGAATCGTCCTCTTCGACGCAATAACAGACAAAAAGCCGACCATGGACAGCGTAAGCGGCTGAGCCCATAGTCGGCTTTTATTTTAACGTTGTTGATCGTCGTATTAGTTGAATACTTTCACACGGCTGTCAAGCGGTTGGAACTGCTTCTCGCCCACTTCGCCAACCGGTTTGCCGAATGGCATTTGAGCAACCAATTGCCAGCTTGCAGGAATGTTCCATTCTTGCTGTACTTGCTCATCGATCAATGGGTTGTAGTGTTGAAGCGATGCGCCGAAGCCTTCTGCTTCGAGTGCTGTCCAGATCACAAGCTGCAGCATGCCGTTCGATTGTTGCGCCCATGTAGGGAAACGGTCTGCGTAGGCTGCGAAGTTGCTCTGAAGTCCTTCGATCACCGTGTTGTCTTCGAAGTACAATACTGTGCCATAACCGCTGCGGAAAGATTCCATTTTTTGTGCAGTTGGCTCGAATTGATCCGCAGGCACGATTTTACGAAGGGTTTCTTTTGTCAGATCCCACAATTTATTGTGCTGCTCGTTCAAGAGAACAACGACGCGAGCGCTTTGGGAGTTGAACGAAGACGGTGTATGTTTTACCGCAAATTCAACGATTTCTTGTATACGTGCATCGGATACGACCGCTTCTTTCGAGATGCCGTATACGGAACGTCTGTTTTCAATGGCTTGCAATAATGTTTGTGTCATGATTTTCAATTCCTTTCGATTCGTTAATATATTTTTGTTTGTTACTTTATTAATTCCATGTACTTAGTATAGTTGCGATAAAAAATAAAGTCAATATATTTTTTGTTGTTATTTTTGCGGTGCAGCACAAAGAATAGTGTCTGCGGAAATTCTCTACCTATACATGAGCACGAAAGGGACAGTATAGGAACGGTGGCACAATCCGCGAGAGAAGTGTATGCTTATGAATATCTTGAAATGAATCTAACCTATACATAAAGGAGCGATCGAAGTGAAATATCGTAGATTAGGCAAGACAGAGTTAAATGTATCCGTGGTCGGTCTGGGTACATGGCAGTTCGGAGGCGAGTGGGGGCAGCAGTTCACGCAGGATGAAGTCGATGCGATTTTGGATCAAGGAAAAGAGTTAGGTATTAATCTTATTGATACAGCAGAATGTTATGGCGACCATCTCTCGGAGCAGTTCATCGGGAACTACATTGCACGCCGTAATCGTGAGGATTGGATCATTGCCACGAAGTTCGGGCATCATTTCCATGAGCGCTTCACACGTACTGATTCATATGGTGCGGATGATGTCGTGAAGCAGCTTGACGCTTCCCTCAAGGCGCTGCAGACAGAATATATTGACCTTTATCAGTTCCATTCCGGTCCCGATGCAGCATTCGATAACGATGCGCTCTGGACGGTGCTCGATAAGCAGATTCAAGCGGGTAAGATCAGACATCTGGGAACATCCATCGGCAGCAATGATAACCTGCATCAGACGGCTGCTTCATCGCAAGTGAATTCACAGGCGATTCAAGTGGTGTACAACCGTCTTGACCGTACGCCGGAGAATCGGGTATTCCCGTCATGCCAAGAACAGGATCTCGGCGTGCTGGCGCGTGTACCGCTCGCGAGTGGCTATTTGAGCGGCAAATACAAGCCAGGGGCGGTATTTGATGCAACGGATGTACGTCACCGTCATGATGCGGATTTGGTTAGACGCAAGCTCGAAGAAGTCGAGCGTATTCAGAAGGAAGAGGTGCCGGAAGGCGTAGATATGGCGAAGTGGGCGCTAGCATGGTGCTTGAAGCATCCAGCGGTCACGGCTGTCATCCCTGGATGCAAGAACCCGGCGCAGGTGATTGCGAATGCGAGCGCAGTAGACCTCGTCGAAGGTTAATTCCTTCATACCATCGTAAGAATAGAGCTAGCCCGATCGTCACGTTGTTGATCGTTCGGGTTAGCTTTTTTCATGCGCCTGCATGGTCATTCTTACAATATCGTAAGGTGGAATGCATAGTCAGATGCGGAGGGTTATGTTATATTTCTGAATAGTAAAAAATAGGAACTTGGATAAGGAGAATTGTTACAATGATTCACACACGAGAGTCTGCTCGTCCGCCACGACGTTGGCTAAATCCAGTGAATTCGGTCGTGTTGACCCAATTCATGAGCGCTTTCTCCGATAATTTGAACTTCTTCATCATTATCGGCATGCTGAAGCGGCAAGGCTTAGAGAATCCAGATCAAGCCGTCACTTACATACAGATTGGTTTTCTCGCGGTGTTCCTCATCTTGGCGCCGTTCGTCGGTTCCTTCGCGGATCGCAATGCCAAATCCAGCGTACTCATGGTCGGTAATCTATTCAAAGCAGCGGCTATTCTGCTGCTCATTTTCGGGCTTCATCCAATCCTCTGTTATGCCATTCTCGGAATTGGAGCTGTGATCTACTCTCCAGCGAAATACGGGATCCTAACCGAACTCACCTCCACCGAGGAGGAGCTGCTTCGCGCAAATTCGAAGGTGGAAGGTACGACCATACTGGCGATTCTCTTAGGTACGGTGATCGGCGGTTTCCTTGCTGAGTATTCAGATCTTCTGGGTTTAATTACTTGCTTTGTCGTCTATGGGCTGTCCTTTGCGCTAACGTTCCTTATTCCGAAGCATCCGGGAAATTCGCAAATTCAGTACATGGCCGCAGCCAAACGTTTCTTTCAAGACACACGTACGTTGTTCCGGCATCCGCAAGCTCAATTTTCACTTATTGCGACAGGGGCGTTCTGGCTGACAGCTGCTGTGCTTCGGATTGCGCTTGTCGCTTGGATTCCAGCGAATCTGGGCATCACGAATACCGATCAGCAATCGATGATTATCGGCAGTACTGCGATTGGCGTTGTTCTCGGTTCGGTGCTCATGCCCAAATTGATTCCGGCAGGCAAGATGTATTTATCCTATTATTTCGGGTTCCTGATGGTGTTCTGCGTACTGATTACAGCTTTTATGCACAATATCATCCTCTCCGTCATCATGTTGTTCTTCATCGGGGTATTCGGGGGATCTTCCTCATTCCGATGAATACGATTTTGCAGACGGTTGGCAAAGATTTAGTCGGCGCAGGCAAGACAATTGCCGTTCAGAATCTGGTTGAGAATTCCTTAACGATCATTGGGCTATTTATTTATCTATACTTAAGCACTAGGGTGCCGATTCAAGCAGCTGTCATCGGAATGGGCGTAATCTTACTGGTCTTTATTCTTATCCTGCTGCCTAAGCTCGCCTCGCTTCGGCGGTTTAATCCTGATGAATATCTTCATGGTTCGCATAACCAGACCTCGAATAACTCATAATGTAATTGTTGGTGCAGTATGCAGCAGGTTGAGGAAGTCTGGAGGGATGAATCGTGCAGTTTCTTTGGGCCTTTGTTATTGGGGGTCTGATCTGCGTGATCGGGCAATTAATGTTTGATGTGTTCAAATTAACGCCTGCACACACGATGACGACACTTGTCGTTGTAGGCGCTGTCCTGGATGGATTTGGCTTGTATGAACCATTGATTGATTTTGCAGGCGCAGGGGCGACCGTACCGATTACTAGCTTTGGTAACGCCCTTGTTCACGGTGCCCTAACGGAGCTGAAACGAGACGGGTGGGTAGGTGTAATCACGGGGATATTCGAAGTCACTAGTGCAGGAATATCGTCTGCGATTATATTTTCGTTTCTCGCCTCGCTCTTCGTGAAGCCTAAAGGCTGAGGGGCATGGAGTGTTATGAAATAGGCAAAGAGATGTGATGAAATATTCGTCACTACGCTCTTTGTCTATTTTTTTGTTCATCTGCAAAAAAAAGTCTTCATCTTTTTTTGTGGGAAACAACACATAACGCTGTAAAACTCTACTATATACGCCTTATTATTCATCAGGTAAAATATATGAAATGGAATATTTTATCAGATGATGAAGGGGTTGTTGCGCCATGAATATGAACTCGTATACGCACTCGATTTCAGCGATTCAGACCCAGCTTGAAGGATGCATCCTTGGCAAGAGCCTAGAGATTAAGCTGCTCCTTACAGCTGTGTTAGCAGGAGGGCACGTGCTTGTAGAAGATGTGCCGGGTACAGGCAAAACACAATTAATCAAAGCCCTAGCCAAAACCTTACATGGCCAATTCAGACGCATTCAATGCCATCCGGATCTACTCCCTAGCGATATTACAGGCGTATCGATCTTCCACCCGGGTGAGGAACAATTCGTATTCCGCAATGGTCCGGTGTTCACGAATATATTACTGGTAGATGAAATTAACCGTGCGACGACGAAAACGCAGTCTGCCCTTCTCGAAGCGATGGAAGAAAGGTATGTGACCGTTGACGGTGAGAGTTATGCGCTGCCACAGCCGTTCATGCTCTTTGCGACGCAGAATCCCATCGAATTTGATGGGACCTATATGCTGCCGGAAGCGCAATTGGATCGGTTTATGATGCGTATATCGCTCGGCTACCCAGATGCAGCGACAGAGAAGCAGTTGCTGTATTCCCATCAATATGGACAACCCATTGATACCGTAGAGAGCGTTACGGATCTCGAGCAATTATCGGCCATGCAAGCGGAAGTTCGCAATGTGCATATCGATCCTGCAGTCGGTGACTATTTGGTTCAGATTGTGCGGAAGACCAGAGATCATGCACTGTCATTACTTGGCGCAAGTCCAAGGGCGTCGGTATCTTTCATGTCAGCGGCAAAAGCATTCGCATTCCTGCATGGCCGCGATTACGTACTCCCGGATGATCTGAAGCAGCTTGCGCCGTATATTCTTGCACACCGCATCACCCTTCGTCCTGAAGCGCGTATGGAAGGGGTGTCGCCGCAATCTTTTATCGAACAAGTCTTGAAGCAGGTGGATGCTCCCATAAGAATGGAGCGATGAGGCATGCGCATGAAGCCATTTGCGTCTCGGTTGAAGCTCCGGCCTAGCGGGAAGTCAGGATACTCGCTTCGGTTCTGGATGATCGTCACGATGTGGTGTGTTTGTCTGCTCTTCTTTCTCTTTCAAGGGGGCAAGACCTCCTTCATGCTGCTCGCCATGATGACCCTCTTATGTCTCTATCTGTTGATTGGCAGGTGGAGCGGGATATCGAAATCGACGGGGAAACGTGAGCTGCTCTATGAGGGCGAGCATCGATTAGTGTTTCATGCAGGCGATTCGATTGAGGCCAAACTAACGATTAAAGTTCAACCGATCGGGATTACACCTTATGTGCTGCTTCGTGATCAATTGGTCCGAAGACATGGGGAGACGAGAACGTTCGAATCACTTGTACTTCCGGATTGGAACCGTCAGTGTGTCATGCGATATCCATTATCGAATCTGCGGCGAGGGTTCTATAGCTTCGGCGAATCGGAGTGTGCGATGGAAGATGTTATTGGATTGTTCCAGCATAAAGGCGCAATTACGGTACCAACGCAGTTCTCCGTGCTCCCCCACACGATTCGGATTCCCAAGTGGAAAATATTCGATGCCAGAGAGCAAGGTTTTGGCCGAAATGCTTTTATTCAGCGATCGACAAGAGAGACGACCCAAATTAATGGCGTGCGGGAATACATCTATGGCGACCGGATATCACGCATTCATTGGAATGCGACGGCGAAAACAGGGCACTGGAAGTCCAAAGAATTCGAGCGCGAATCGTTGCCTTCCATGATGTTGATTCTCGATCGGACGCAGCGGCATTACTATACGGAGGCGCAATTCGAGCTTGCGATTTCAGTGGCGGCTTCACTGCTGGCCTACGGGCGAGAACGGCACATTCCAATAGGACTCATTTCCCTTGGCAAAACCGCAGAAGCATTTGATGCAGGCAGTTCAGCGCATCACCACAAGCTGATGGGCGATCATCTCATGGAGACAGAAGCGGATGGCTACCAAGATATGAGTGTCCGATTGCAGCAGATGGGGGCGAAATCGGTTCACGGGAGTTTCTATGTATTGATCAGTCCAAATGCGAATGACAAGGTCTTGAGGCTCTTTAGCTTCCTTCAGCAGAAGCAGATGGGTGTGAGCCATATTCACTTGGCAGACCCGGACGGCACATCGCAAGACAACTGGAGTGCTTTTCTCATGTCCAGAGGCATTCCAGCGTATTCGATTCGTCAATTGCAAGAACTTCCTGTGGTGTTAGGAGGGTGGGCTAATGGGCAAGTGGCTGCCAGTATTATTTCGAAATCTTAGAACCGATGGACTTCATCAACTCATGATGCTGTATGCGGCAGCCATGCTGTGGCAATGGACCGAGCCCTTAGAGACGATTTGGTGGGAGGAGACGATGGAGATTGTTCGCCTGACGCTGATCAGTGCGGTAGTGATCCATTTCTTCATCCCACTTCGTCTGTGGATTCGACGAGTGCTGATCGTTCTGGTTATGCTGCTGATTCATTACCAGGTGCTGCGCGCCTATCATTTGTACGCTGCAACGTCCGAACATGCGCTGGAGAATACCGTTGAGTTTGCCAAGAGCATGTTTCCTTATATCCTATTTGCGCTTGGCGCATGGGTCTTGCTGGAATTCATGATGGGATGGGTGCGCAGCCGCGTGCGGATCGTGGCGCTTATCGTCCTCCAGATGATAGGACTTGCTATTCTGGATTCGTTCACGACTATGAACTTATGGCTTGCTGCTGCCTGGACGATGCTGCTCGGACTTGCTTGGTTAATTACGGCGCATTGTGTGGTGCTAAGGGACAAGTATCCCGAGGGATGGCGGCATTTGGCGTCCTATCCGCTGCGACTGATCACGACAGTCGGGCTTCTGCTCTCGATTATTTTCTTGGTTGGGATCAGCATGCCTTCGACGGCGCCGCTGGTAACAGACCCTTACACTCTATGGAAGACTTGGAAGGGCGAAGCGGTGCCGGTGTTCTATAACGCGAAGGATGGGGAGAAAATTCAGGTCGGCATCTATCGGTCGGGGTATGGCCGGGATGATAGTGAACTCGGCAGCGGGTTTACTTTTGACTATAGTAATGTCATGCAGATCACGACGAATCGGAAGAGCTATTGGCGCGGCGAGACGCGGTCGATCTATACCGGAAAAGGCTGGGAGCTTCCGCCTGAGAAGAATCGCGGTGACCTCAACTTCGTCACGTTAAATCAGCCTTTAGACTCTAAGGGCGTCAAGTTCTCCAAGGGCATCGAGTTGACGGCGACGGTAACCGTAACAAGGGCCGAGCCTTATCCGGTCTTGTTCGGCGCCTATCCTATCCGTCAGGTCAGCGCGATCGGCGGGGAAGGAAACATGTCGAACCTGCGCTGGGATTCGAATACGTCAACCTTGACCTGGGCTGAGACCGCAGCGCCAACGTATCCGAAGCAATATACGATCGTATCGCAGATCCCGGAGATCGATGAACAGGAACTGCGCCGTGTCTCCGCGATGGAGAGAACTTCGTTACCGACGGATCTCGTGGATGATCTAAAGCTGCCGAATGAACTTCCTCGTCGTGTCCATGATTTAGCGCAGTCGATTACGAAGGGGTTAAGCAATGATTACGATAGAGTGAGCGCATTGAAAACGTACCTAACGACGAGCGGCTTGAAGTATACGAACGAACCTGATTTAACGTGGAAAATGAGCAACGATTTCGTCGACAGTTTCTTGTTTGAAATCAAAGAAGGGTATTGTGATTACTTCTCGACCTCGCTCGTCGTGATGACAAGATCGCTCGGGATCCCAGCGAGATGGGTGAAAGGTTATATGACTGGTGCCAAAGCGGGTCCGCGACCCGATCAGATGTCCTCTTATGCCATGCAAGAGGAAATGCAGCGTGAAGAAGGGACCTATTATATCAGCAACGCGGATGCCCATTCCTGGGCAGAGGTTTACTTCGAAGGGTATGGCTGGGTCCCTTTTGAGGCAACGCCAGGCTTTTCTATTCCGGTAGCGTCTCCGCAGGCAGAACAAGAAGCGTCTACCCTGCCAATCCAAGCAGACGAGACCTTGAAGAACGAAGTAACGAATTCAGGCAAGCCAGCTGAGGTTTCACCGCTCATGATTTATGGTGCAATATCCATCGTCCTGATCTTTGCGCTGTGGTTCCTCGTTTGGAAATATCGGTTATTAGGGACAATCTGGTGGCGGGCGATGCTTGCAGGCCGCAGGCCGTCCAGCGGCCAGAAGCTCGTCGTGCTAACTGAGCATTGGATTCGATATTGCAGACGTAAAGGACTTCGCCGTGAAGATCATGAGACGCTGCGCGAGAGCATCACAAGGTGGGAGCAGGAGATGGAGGGCCTGCGTGGGTCTTGGAACGTTCTGCTCGCATTGTTCGAACAAACGATGTACAGTACGAAGCAGGTGACCGAACAGGATTGGTTCCGGGCGCAGCTGGAGATGAAGAAGCTTATGGAACGTTTATAAATGAAGCAGAATCTTGCCGCTCGTCGTTCATTCGATTCGGGCGGCAATTTTTTGCACGAAAAACAAAGAATATGGTATAGTTTGTCGTATGAAACAGAGGTGACGTATTTGTTAGAGAAGTTTATACCTAAGCTTCGGGTAAACACCGTATACGATATTGATCTTAAGTCGTTATACGCGAAGGGGTATCGAGGAATCATTACCGATTTGGATAATACGCTTGTTGGGGCGAAGGAGCCGTCCGCGACGCCAGAGTTGATCATATGGCTCGAGGGTGCGAAGGAGATCGGGTTTCAGATTATCATTGTATCCAATAATGATGAAGGACGGGTATCCAAATTTACGAATCCCCTCCAGATCCCGTTCGTGCATGCAGCACGCAAACCAAGGATCAGACCTTTCCAGAGAGCGCTGACGTTGATGAAACTATCGGCAGCGCAGACGATTGTAATTGGTGACCAGATGATGACAGATGTGCTCGGTGGAAATCGATCGGGCTTGTTTACCATTTTGGTAAGTCCGATTGCGATTCATGATGAAGGAGTCATGACGCGATTTAATCGGCGGATGGAAAAGTTGATATTACGAAGATTACGGAACAAGGGCCTTTGGCACGAGGAGGAGAAGCAATGACAGAACAACAACGAGAGCAGGGCGCGGTAACCTCGTGCGAAGGCTGCGGAGTGAAATTACAGACAGAACGGCCGGAAGTACCGGGATATATCCCACAGCAGGCATTGGAACGGGAACCCGTCATATGTCAGCGCTGCTTCCGGATTAAAAATTATAATGATGCGGCATCCGTGACGCTCGAGCAAGATGATTTTCTTCGTCTATTGAGTCAAGTAGGCGCATCGAAGAATGAAGCGCTTGTGATTCATATCGTTGATTTGTTTGACTTTGACGGCAGCTTGATCTCAAGCCTGCAGCGGTTCGTTGGTAACAATCCCGTGTTGCTCGTCGTGAATAAGATCGACTTGTTGCCAATTGTAACGAACTGGAACCGATTAACGAACTGGGTGCAGAAACGGGCCAAGGAGCATGGTATCAAAGTCATCGATGTCGTCTTATGCAGCGCCAAGAAGAATCAAGGCTTCGAACGATTGATTGATAAAGTGGCGGAATATCGTCGCGGTCGCGATATCTACGTCGTCGGTGCGACCAATGTGGGGAAATCTACGCTTATTAATCGTTTGATTCGTGATTATAGCGATATGGAACGGGAATTAACGACTTCACGGTTCCCGGGGACTACACTGGATCTCGTGAAAATTCCGCTTGATGACGGGAAATTCATTATTGATACGCCAGGGATTGTGTATCCGTCACGTCTTACAGAGCTCGTGAATCGCAAAGATTTGGGCGCGATCATGCCTGACAGGCCGCTTAAGCCGACTGTATTCCAGCTTAATGAAGGTCAGACGTTGTTCTTCGGCGCCATGGCACGATTTGATTTCGTCCAAGGGGAACGCCAATCCTTTACCTGCTTCGTGTCGAATGGATTGAAGATTCATCGTACGAAGCTGGAGCGGGCGGATGAATTGTATTCGGAGCATCGCGGCGTCATGCTTGCCCCGCCGAATCAGGAGCACATCGACGATCTGCCGGCATGGTCCAAACATGAGATTCGCGTGGCGAAAGGCAGCAAGATGGATCTATTTATTTCCGGTCTAGGCTGGATTAAAGTAAACTCCGATGCAGGCGCGCTAGTGAATATTCATGCACCGAAGGGTGTTAAGGTTCTCTCGCGTGATGCAATGATCTAAAAATAATGGGACTCAGGCGGCCTGAAATGCCGCTTCGTTAGAGGAGAGACGGAATCAATGGGGGATCATCTCATCAATCGAATAAGCAGTGAAACCATGCTGCTCGGGGTTATTGGCGATCCCATTCGTCAATCCAAATCCCCGCTTATGCATAACAGCGCCCTTCAAGCTGTTGGATTGGATGGCATCTATACTGCAATGCATGTCCTGCCTGACAGGCTGGAGGATGCCATCCGCGGTGTGCGTGCGTTGGGTTATCGTGGGATTAACGTCACCATTCCTCACAAGCTGGATGTCATTCCATTATTAGATGAAGTGGATGAAGGAGCGCGGGTTATTGGCGCGGTGAATACAATAGTCAATGACAATGGGAAGCTGATCGGCTATAATACGGACGGGATTGGTTATGTCAGATCGCTTCGGGAGGAAGCAGAATCTAATTTGCGAGGTAAGCGAATATTAGTCATTGGCGCAGGCGGTGCTGCTCGCGGAATCGTCTATGCCTTGTCACAAGAATTACCTGAGGTAATCTGGATTACGAATCGAACGGTCGAACGAGCCGAAGAATTAGCAGCAGATTTACAGCCATATGGGAATATTCGCGCGATTGAACTAGGACTTGTCCCAGAGATTCGCTCCGATGTCGACATCGTCATTAATACAACGTCGGTTGGCATGTACCCGCATGTGGATGCATCACCGCTTGCTCTAGAAGGATTCCGCACAGATCTAATCGTTAGCGACCTGATTTATAATCCGCTTGAGACGGCCATTTTACGAGAGGCTCGGTTACGCGGCAGTCGTACACATTGCGGACTTGGGATGTTCGTCTATCAAGGGGCTTATGCATTTGAATACTGGACAGGTCAGGCTGCGCCTGTCGAAGTGATGCGGCAAACTGTGCTGCAATCCCTAACGTAAGAAGCAGCTCAAAGTTAAAATTGGAGGTTTATCATACGCATGTTAACAGGAAAACAAAAACGCTATTTACGCTCGCTCGCCCATCATTTGAACCCGATTTTTCAAGTCGGTAAAGGCGGCGTTAACGATCAATTGATCCGCCATATTGATGAAGCGATTGAGACGCGTGAACTGATTAAAATATCGATCTTGAACAATAACATGGATGATCGTGATGAAGTTGCTCGTGATCTTGCCGAGGGTTCAAATTCGGAGCTCGTGCAAGTGATTGGGAAGACGATTGTCTTGTATAAGGAATCCCGCGAACATAAGCAAATCGAGCTTCCTTAAGGCTCTGGAATAGAGGCGACAAGTCACATGGTGAAGGTCGGTTTATTTGGGGGGACATTCGATCCCATTCATATCGGACATTTACTCTTGGCAGAACATGCATGTGAAGCCTTGGCATTCGACGCCGTATGGTTCATGCCTGCGGCAGATCCGCCGCACAAGTCTCGTCAGCCTCTCGCGACGGGTGTGCAGCGGCTAGAGATGATCCGACTTGCGATTGAAGGAAATGCATTATTTCATGTCACGGATATCGAAATGGAGCGCGGGGGCGTATCCTATACGATCGATACGATTGAAGAATTGCAGCGGAGATTCCCGGATCATGCATTTTCGTTCTTGATGGGGGCCGATATGGTGAATTATTTGCCGAAGTGGCACCGGATTGATGAACTCGCCGAACGCATTAACTTTGTTGGCGTGGGCAGGCCTGGAACGACCTTGCAGCTCGATCATCTTCCTGCGCATATTCGAGATCAAGTGACGATGCTGGAGGTGCCGCTATTCGAATTGTCAAGCACGACGATTCGCGAGCGCGTCAGCGAAGACAAGTCGATTCGGTACCGGGTGCCGGATCGCGTTCATGAATTCATTCAAAGGAATGATCTATATGAATCGAAGCCGTGAGGCCATTATTGAAGCGGTACGTGGACAAATGCCGGAGAAGCGCTGGGCGCATACGTTAGGCGTGATGCAGACTTCAATCGAGTTAGCGGAGCGATTCGGAGGAGATCCGGTTCGCGCAGAGCTCGCAGCCATCTTGCATGATGTGGCCAAATATTGGTCGACGGATCGGATGGAACGCATCATCATCGACGAGCAGCTGCCTGCGATACTCCTGGAACATGATAAGCAGCTATGGCATGCGCCAGTAGGCGCCGTGGTAGCTGAGCAAGAGTTCGGCATCACCGATATCGAGGTGCTTGATGCGATTCGTTATCACACATCCGGCCGTGTACAGATGACGTTAATGGATAAAATCGTCTGCCTTGCAGACTATATCGAACCTGGAAGAGATTTTCCAGGGGTGAATAATATTCGTCAGTTAGCCAACCATAGCTTAGAAGAAGGCTTAATTGCCGGATTCGACTCGACGATAGAACTATTGGTATCCAGAAAAAAACGGATTTTCCCGCTCACGATTGATGCGAGAAATGATTTAATTCAACAATTGGGAGGTTGACGCATGCCCGTTCAATCCAAAGAAATATTAAACCTCGCCGTTGCTGCGGCAGAAGATAAAAAAGCGATGAATATCGTCGCACTTGATTTACAAGGCATTTCCTTGATTGCTGATTATTTTGTGATTTGCCATGGTAATTCCGATACCCAAGTGAACGCCATCATGACAGAAATTCGCAAGCGCGTTCAAGAAAAAGGAGGCATTATTCGCGGTATTGAAGGGACTGACACTGCACGCTGGGTGCTGATGGATCTTGGCGATGTTATCGTGCATATTTTCCACCGTGATGAACGTGAATACTATAACATCGAACGTCTTTGGTCGGATGCGAAAGTTGTGAATCTATGAGTCTAATTGCAGGAACGATCAATCATTTACCAATCGACCGTGAGGTTTCGCCTTACGGCTTTTTTCTAACGAATGGGGAGCAGGATGTTCTCCTTCACTATTCCGAGATTATCGGCAAAGTAGAACCGGGGATGATCGTTGAGGTCTTCATATTCTACGATACAGAAGATCGATTGGCTGCGACCATGAAGAAACCTTATCTGACGCTTGGCGATATGGCGATGCTGGAAGTTGCTGATGTTCATCCAAGACTTGGATGTTTCCTCGAGATGGGACTTGGTCGTCAGCTGCTGCTGCCGATTCGTGAGCTTCCCGAGCTTAAAGAGCTGCATCCGAAAGTTGGCGATAAAGTGTTCGTCATCATGGAGCATGACAAGCAAGGCCGCTTGAGAGCGAAGCTTGCTGGCGAACGGGAACTCGCGCCGCTTGCGTTTCATGCGCCGAGCTCTTGGCTCAATCAATGGGTAGAAGGTACCGTCTACAAGACGCTTCAAATGGGAACATTCGTCCTCGTCGACGGGGGTGTGCTTGGTTTTGGCGCGATCGGTATGATTCATAGCTCGGAGCGTCTGCAAATGCTTCGACTTGGTGAACGTGTGAAAGCGAGGGTCAGCTTCGTCCGTGAGGATGGCCGTGTGAATCTCTCCATGGCAGCGCGCAAAGAAGTTGGACGTGATCAAGATGCGGATCGTCTCCTAGCGTTCTTGAAGGAACGTCCGAATGGCGCAATGCCTTATTCCGATCAGACCCCACCGGACATTATCAAGCAGCGGTTCGGCATTAGCAAGGCAGCATTCAAGCGGGCGCTTGGCAAGTTGATGCGGGAAGGCCTTATCACGCAGAAAGACAATTGGACGCATTTGAAGCCTGCCGATAACGCATCACCGTCCGATTCGGAGTCCAAATGACGACCTCTTATGCCCAATTCGCCTATGTCTATGATGAACTGATGGCGGACATGCCTTACCCGGAATGGTTGGCATTTGCACGTGAAGCATGGGCGCGGTACGGTAAGCCGAAGACGATCGTGGATCTAGGCTGCGGGACGGGAAGCCTGATGATTCCGCTCGCAAGCGAAGGGTATCACGTCACAGGGATCGATCTTTCGTCAGATATGCTCGCCGTAGCTCAGCAGAAGCTTGAGAGCTCCGTGGTGGGCAGCCGCTTGCTTCGCGAAGGTAAGGTTCGGCTAATCGAGCAAGATATGCGAGAGTTCGAGTTGCCTGGGCCAGTCGATTCCGTGATTTCCTTTTGCGATTGTCTGAATTATCTGCTGGAAGAGGAGGATATCCTTCAGACGATGCAGCGCGCCTATGCATCGATCAAGCCAGGTGGAACTTTTATCTTCGATGTCCACCATCCGCGGCAGTTCGAGCAGTATGAAGCGGAGCAGCCGTTCATCTATAATGAAGACAACGTCGCTTATTTATGGACTTGCGATCTCGATACCGAGCGGTGCGAAATCGAGCATCATCTTACGATTTTTGCGCGTCAGGCTGAGGCTTCCGCGAAGCAGGATCTCTTCCAACGTTTTGAAGAGGTACATATCGAACGGGCGTATGATCCATCTTGGATCACGGAGCAGCTTCAGGCCGTTGGATTTAAGGAAGTGCATTTGTTCGGGGACTTTACGTGGGAAGCGCCGGATGAGGAGACAGGACGCCTGTTCTATATCGCGGTGAAATAGCGGAGCAGCCTTGACATATGCGATGTCCTTTTTTTATAATGCAAAGAAGGTATATGTAGTAGGATATAGAAGACTATGAAGAGGAATATACGTTTTTGATCGAAGTCTGTCAGAGAGTCGGCGGGTGGTGCAAGCCGATGGTTCGTCAAAATCTACTCGCCTCTGAGTCATACGATCAACTCCGGTAACCGGATCAAATCGTATCGTCTGGCCCGCGTTAAGGGCATCGAGGGAGCACTCGGCAAAGCATGCCAAGGGCTAACTAGGGTGGTACCACGGGAGATTCGCCTCTCGTCCCTAGCGACATTTTTTCGCTATGGATGAGGGGTTTTTTAATGCAACTGGAAGGATATGTTTCCGGGTTGCTCATTGCAAATTGCGCTAGTTACTGTAGGAGGATGAAGGATTTATGACACAAGAGATTCAGCAATCACAAGGGTATAACCCGTTCCTGATCGAGCCGAAATGGCAGAAGTTCTGGGACGAGAACAAGACGTTCAAGACCGTCGACGATTCCAGCAAGAAGAAATTCTACGCGCTGGATATGTTCCCCTATCCGTCGGGTGCAGGGCTTCACGTAGGTCATCCGGAAGGCTACACCGCAACGGATATCGTGTCGCGTTATAAGCGCATGCAAGGGTATAACGTTCTTCATCCGATGGGATGGGATGCGTTCGGCTTGCCGGCAGAGCAGCATGCCTTGAATACGGGTGAGCATCCACGCGATATTACGGTGAAGAATATTAATAACTTCCGCCGCCAGATTAAGTCGCTAGGCTTCTCGTATGATTGGGATCGCGAGATCAGCACGACGGATCCAGAGTATTACAAATGGACCCAGTGGATTTTCATCCAGTTGTACAAGATGGGCTTAGCTTATGTTGCTGAAGTGCCGGTGAACTGGTGTGAAGAACTCGGAACGGTGCTGTCGAACGAAGAAGTCATCGATGGCAAAAGCGAACGTGGCGGATTCCCGGTTATTCGTAAACCGATGCGTCAATGGATGCTGAAGATTACGGCTTATGCGGATCGTCTGTTAGATGATCTAGAAGAGCTGGACTGGGCAGAGAGCATCAAAGATATGCAGCGTAACTGGATCGGTAAATCCAAGGGTGCAGAAGTGAACTTTGCAATCGATGGTCACGAGGGCCAATTGACGGTCTTCACGACGCGTCCAGATACGTTGTTCGGTGCTACTTATTGCGTGCTTGCACCTGAGCATGAGCTGGTTGCTGCGATTACGACAGCAGAACAAGCGGATGCAGTGAAGGCTTATCAAGATAAAGCGGCGCATAAGAGCGATCTGGAGCGTACGGATCTTGCGAAAGAGAAGACGGGCGTATTTACGGGCGCGTATGCGATTAACCCTGTAAATGGCGTGAAAGTGCCAATCTGGATCGCCGACTATGTACTTGCGGGTTACGGTTCCGGTGCAATTATGGCAGTTCCTGCACATGATGAGCGCGATTGGGAATTCGCGAAAACATTCGGCCTGCCGATTATTGAAGTCGTAGAGGGCGGAAATGTTCAGGAAGAGGCTTATGCGGGGGAAGGCGCTCACATTAACTCTGGATTCCTTGATGGCATGAACAAAGAAGATGCGATGGCCAAGATGATCGAGTGGCTTGAAGCGAACGGCAAAGGACAAGGTAAAACCACGTACCGTCTACGCGACTGGTTGTTCAGCCGTCAACGTTATTGGGGCGAGCCGATTCCGGTCATCCATCTGGAAGATGGCACGATGAAGACGATCCCTGAGGATCAGTTGCCGCTGCTTCTACCGGACGTGGAGAATATCAAACCATCGGGTACAGGTGAATCGCCGCTTGCGAATGTAACGGAGTGGGTGAATACGGTTGACCCAGAGACAGGCATGAAGGCTCGCCGTGAGACGAACACGATGCCGCAATGGGCGGGCAGCTGCTGGTATTACCTACGTTTCATCGATCCGAAGAACAATGATGAGCTGTGCGCGAAAGACAAGCAACAAGCTTGGCTTCCGGTAGACTTGTACATCGGCGGTGCAGAGCATGCGGTGCTTCACTTGTTGTACGCACGTTTCTGGCATAAGGTTCTCTATGATCTAGGGATCGTAGAAACGAAGGAACCATTCCATAAGCTTGTTAACCAAGGGATGATCCTTGGAACGAATAATGAGAAAATGAGCAAATCCCGCGGGAATGTTATCAATCCGGACGAGATTGTGAATGAATTCGGTGCAGATACACTTCGTATGTATGAAATGTTCATGGGACCGCTTGAAGCGACGAAGCCATGGAATACGAGCGGCGTTGAAGGTTCATATCGCTTCCTAGCTCGCGTATGGCGTCTAATGATTACGGATGACGGTCAACTGAATCCGAAGATCGTCGATGGCGAAGGCAGCGAATCCTTCAAGCGCACATGGCATCGCACCGTGAAGAAGGTAACCGAGGATTTCGAAGGGTTACGCTTCAACACGGCGATCAGCCAATTGATGATTTTCATTAATGATGCATACAAAGCCGAAGAGCTTCCGCGCCAAGCGATGGAGAACTTCATCCAAATGCTGTCCCCACTTGCACCGCATATGGCGGAAGAGCTATGGGAGCGGTTCGGACATTCCGGCAGCATCTCTTACGTGGCATGGCCAACGTATGACGAAGCATTGACCGTTGATGCAGAGGTTGAAATTGTCGTTCAAGTGAACGGTAAAATTGTCGAGCGTATCATGATCGGCAAAGATCTAGATGAAGCAGGCATGCAGGCCAAAGCCATGGATCAAGCAAGTGTTCAAGCAGCGATGGCTGGCAAATCTGTTCGTAAAGTGATCGCGGTTAAAGGCAAGCTCGTTAATATTGTCGTCGGTTAACCTCTGGCAGGTGAAAGAGCTCATTTAGTTTATCGAGATCTTCATTGTACTTGTCATGCGTGGTGCGGATCAGTTGATGGAATACGCCTTGCATCTCTTGGTCGAGCAGACGGATCGCTTCGGCAGTTATGCCGCCGGGAACGGATACTCGCTCCTGAACTTGTTCAGGGGTGAGTCCGCCTTCGGTGAGCAGCTTGCCGGTGCCAAGGATCATCTCGCTGACGAGACAGGTTGCTTGCTCGCGGTCAATTCCTGTCATCTCAACTGCCGCATCAATCCATTTTTTTACGAAAAAAGCAATGAAGGCCGGTCCGCAGCTGGAGAAATCCGAAGTCACCCGTGTGTTATGTTCCTCAATCAGCACAGGGCGACTAATGGATTGCAGTAAATCTTCCAGGAGCAGCCGGTCTTCTCCTTTAATGCGACTACCATACATACACAATGTAGCACCGCTAAGTACGGAATTCGTGATGCTCGGTATGATTTTGGCGATCTTACATCGCAGATGATCTTCGAGATGTCGAATTTGTACCGGACTCGTAATGGAGACAAGAATTTGATGATCGGTGACCACCGATTCAATCTCTTCTGTGACTCTCTTAAATTGCGACGGTTTAACGCATAGAAATATCATGTCGCTCCCAATCACCGTCTCGGTATTGGTGCTGGCAATCTGTAACCCCGGATATTGAGAAGCCAATTGATGAACCTTCTGCATGGTTCGATTACTGGCGATAATTTGCCCCGGTTCAAGTGCACCGGATTCAATGAACGATTCGATCAGCGTCTTGCCCATACTCCCCGTTCCGATGAATCCTACTTTCATCCCGATTCCTCCTTTATGCCATTCCTTAAGCACAACATTATCTCACCACAATAGAATTTTATAAGTTTCGTTAGAAACGAAACACCCATATTCTGTTTGGCGATAAAACCTACCTCTAAACGCGGTCGCTCATCATTGAATAAGCCCCGAAAGAGGTTTTCTCACAATATATGCAACACAGTTTGACCAACATGCGAGTTTTATTGAATATTTAATGAAGAAGGTGAATGAATGGAACCGTACGGACAACCCGTATCAGGCCCAAAAAGTTGGATTTTGTTCAGTTGTGTATGCATTGGTGTATGTATACTCGTATTTGCGTGGATACATTCGACATCTATCACAGGGATTCCAGGCTGGACGAAGCTGAATGAGCCGATGGCCCAAGCACTCGCTGTCGAACCTCCGAAACCGGATGTCAGACCTGTGAGCGCGTCAGGACAAGCTGTGCAAGAGACGCAGAAGCCCAAAGCTGCCGCATCGACGATACCAGAACCGGTAACAAGTTCGGGAAGTGCAAATGCTACAGCAGCGGAAGTCTCGCATAACGATACATCAGGCCTGATTCATATTAACACGGCGACGATGGAGCAGCTCATGGAGCTACCGGGGATTGGTGAGAGTAAAGCGAAGGCGATTATCGCATATCGTGAGCAGCACGGGAAGTTCAGCACGATCGAAGGTCTGCGCAAGGTGAAGGGAATCGGACCGAAGATCTATGCGAAGATGCAGTCGAAGCTCGCGCTCTAATCTTGTGTTCTGAGCGATCTGTCATCGAATGGAATTATACACGCGTCTCAAAAAATGCTACAATGATCCCATATGAATAGCTGCTGGAGATGAGACGAACATGCGTAAAGATTGGGACACCTATTTTATGGATATTGCTTATATGGTATCAACCCGCTCCCGCTGTCCAAGGCGCCATGTCGGTGCCGTACTGGTGCAAGGGAAGAAGTTACTCGGCACGGCTTATAACGGGGCTCCGATGGGTGTACCTGATTGCGAAGAAGCCGGATGTATGATTGCGGAAGAATACGAACTGAAAATGGTCGACGGCCGTGAAGAGATGATCAAGAAGCAGCGCTGCGTACGGACCATTCATGCCGAGCAGAATCTGCTATTGTTCACGGATCGGATTGATCGCGAAGGTTCTGTTGTCTATGTGACCGATCAGCCTTGCTGGACCTGTGCGAATATGCTGGCGAACAGTGGTGTTGTCGAAATCGTATATCACCGCCCGTATCCAAAGGATAGTGAGAAGGTAATCACGATGATGAAGACGAAAGGTATTGTATTCCGACATTTGGCGGGCTATCAGCCGCCGCAGGATACGATTATGCAAGTATCCAATTAACTCGAAAAGTTATTATGAGGAAGAACCTCTATTCATCCTCCTGAGTGAGATCAGGCGGGATGGGTAGAGGTTTTTTTGTCGTATACAGAAAGGATGAATAAATATGATCGATCGACGCCCACTCGTCGGGCTCGTCAGCTGCTTCGTGCTCGGTACAGGATTCGCAAGTATGTGGCAAGGAACTTTACTCATGATGATTGGTTGCGGGGTGCTGTTCATCGGCATCCCGCTTCTTCTATGGATGCGGGCCGCTTCAGTGAGACTGGCAATGCTCTGCGGTGCAGCGGTCATCTTCGGCATACTGAATTATTGGTGGGCTGATCAGCGGAATACGAGTCAGATTACCGAAATGATTGGACAGGCAGGTATAGAAGCAGCAGCGCTAGAAGCTGTGCAAGGGACAGGCATTATTGATTCGAAGGTAGAAGTGGATGGAGATCGGGTAAGCTTTGTTCTTCGATTACATCAGCTGTCCGTTGGCGGGAAGCTGGACCAACAGGCATTATCGGAGAGGGTGATGGTTCAGGTCCAATTGACGGAGCAGACACAGCAGACTGCAGCCGGCTTGTGGCAGCGCGGGGATACCTTACGTATGACAGGATCGCTCAGTCTTCCAGCCGTCGCACGAAACTTCGATAGCTTCGACTATCGTGCGTATCTTCGGCTGAAACGTATCCATTACACCCTTCGTGCCAAAGGGCTCGCTTCTATTCAAGTCGCATCGGCTTCTGGATGGAATGAGCAGACGCTGCTGCGAATCAATGATAAGCTGCGAGAACAATTAGGGAATCAAATGTCGGGCATCTTCGCCCCACCGCATGATGGCTATATGAAAGGTCTGGTCATCGGAGATAGTGGGGACCTTGATCCTGAGAAATTTCGTGATTTCTCGAAGCTTGGGCTTACGCATATTCTCGCGATATCGGGAACTCATGTCGCCGTCTATGTCGGGTTCTTCTTGTGGCTGTTCCGGCGTCTTCGTCTAACGAGAGAGACAAGCCTTCTTATTGTTATTGGCCTTATCCCTCCCTATGTATTGCTCTCAGGTGCTTCGCCGTCCGTTATTCGTGCGGGAATCATGGCGATGATCTCGCTCTATGCGCTCCGGCGGCAATGGCTTAAGGATGGATTGCACATTCTAAGTCTCGCAGCATTCTTGATGCTGCTCTGGAATCCGTATCAAGTGCTGGATGTAAGCTTCCAGCTTTCCTTTATTGTCACTGCTGGACTGATCTTATGGGTTCCGCCACTGCAGCGATTGCTGCCCATCAGGTCGAAGGCGATCGCGAGCCTCGTGTCGATTACTTGTGTCGCCCAGATTGTATCGTTTCCAGTAACCATCTATTATTTCAACCAAGTGTCATGGCTCTCATTGATCGCTAATTTTGTGCTCGTTCCCTTCATTAGTCTGATCATCTTACCGCTTGGGACATTCGCTCTAGCGGGGAGTTACATTCATATTGCCGCTGCAAAAGTTCTCGTATGGCCGACGGAATGGTTAAATGGGTGGACGTTTCAATTGATCGAGTGGCTCAATGCTTCGAGGCATTTTATTATGACTTGGCCCACGCCACCGGTGTGGTGGATTGTGGTCTATTATGGGCTTATTGGGCTTGGATTCGCTCATCTCAACAAGATGTCATTAACGGCTGTTCAAAGGACACCGGCGCAGGCCGTGTCCGAAGAAGAGACAGTACCTCTGACGTCGTCCGAATCGTTGTCCAAGCGTCTTCACCCAAACAGGATCGCATTACGCACAATTTTGCTGCGCACTTCATATTTTATCGCGATCGCCTTGATTCTTGTCTATGCATACCAACCAATGCTCTTGAATCGGGAAGGTAATGTTCAATTTATTGATGTCGGACAAGGAGACAGTATTCTGATTCGGACGCCGTCTGGGAAGATAATGCTGATCGATGGCGGAGGAACGGTACGGTTCAATAAACCAGCAGATCGCTGGAAGGCTAGACAGGATCCTTATGAGGTAGGCCGTAAGACCTTGGTCCCGTTGTTGAAGCAGAGAGGGGTTCAGCAGATCGATGTATTAATCATGACGCATGAAGATCAAGACCATGCTGGAGGACTGCAAGCAGTAATAGAAGAAATTCCTGTTCATGCTTTTGTATTTAATGGTACGCTGAAGGAAAATCAACCGATCTCGAAGCTGTTCCGGACCGCAATTGCATTAGGTATTCCACTCTATGCTGCTGGTGAACCCGCCTCGTTGCGTATGGATGATGAGACGTCGCTTACATTCCTGTCTCCCTCCGCAACATTCATGAATAATGCGCGTATAACGAAGATGGATGAACAAAACGATGCGTCTGTCGCCTTCCTATTACATATCAAACAATCTACTTTTTTATTTACAGGCGATATGGGCGTTAACGTTGAGCAGGAGATTCTGGATCGATTGGGCTTAGAGCAAGGGGGATCCCAGCGAATCGACGTCCTTAAGGTTGCACATCACGGCAGCAAGACATCATCCTCTGACGCATGGCTTCAGTTCTGGAGGCCGCAAGCGGCAGTCATTTCCGTCGGAGAGAAGAATTTGTACGGACACCCGAGCCCGATCGTGATGGAACGATTGCAGGCGAACCGCATTCAAGTGTTTCGTACGGATCAACAAGGTGAGATTCAGATGAAAGTGACAAATGTGGGGATTCAAGTTCGGCAGAAGAATCCATAGGAAAGTGGTCGTGCCTATCATTTTCTGATATCCTTAGACAAGACTCTAGTCGTCATCTCGTGACGAAATGAAGATTACCAAATTTTTATGAAGAAATATCGAAGCAACATTGCAACAAATTGAGGCATCATGCCGTCTGTAATGTTGCAAGAGAGGAGGATCCTAGTAGTGGTAGAGCAACAACTCATTCGAGCTGCTCAGTCGGGCGATCGCGACGCACTCATTACTCTATTGCGCAATATTGAAACCCATGTATATCGCACGGCCTATTATATTCTAAATAATGAGCAGGATGCTATGGATGCTTCTCAGGAGGCATTAATCCGTATCTATACGAAAATTAATTCTTATGAAGAGAAGGCTCAGTTCAAGACTTGGGTGCAACGCATTGTAACGAATATTTGTATTGATAAATTTCGACGCACAAAGCCATCGGTCTCTATTGAGGAACATGAACTCGTGTTCAAGGGGGACGACAATGTGGAACGTGAGGTTCTATCCACATATGTTGCCAAGGACATTCAAGAGGCGATCGAGAAGCTTCCCGAACACCATCGTGCGGTCGTCGTACTGAGATATTTACAAGATTTCTCCTACAATGAAATTGCAGATTCACTGAACTTGCCCTTAAATACAGTGAAGTCGTATTTATTCAGGGCAAGGCAACAATTACAAAGCTTACTTCAAGATTATCAGAAGGGTGGTGTTCGATGATGAATTGTCCAGAGGTGATGGAATTAATGAATAGATATTTGGATGCTGATCTTAATGAGTTGGAATCCACTCACCTGATGGAACATCTGAAGCAATGTTCGGATTGTTCCGAAATGTTCGAACGCCTGAGACACCTATCTGCTGAACTCGAGAATATGCCGAAAGTTATGCCGAAGTATAGTCTTGTCGATGCCATCATGCCACAGCTTGACCAAATTGATCGAGAACGTGAACATCAAATGATGCCAGAGAAATCGCAGAAGGTTGTTCCGATGAAGCCGCGTTTCTGGGAACGTCTCTCCTTCCGGTCTATTGGCGGCGTAGTTGCAGCCGGCATTATCGTAGGACTATTTATGGTTACGTATAAGCCGGATACCGCTCAACAAGCAGACATGGAGTTAATGAGTTCACAAGAATCAGCGGCAGTGGATAAGAAGGTCGAGATGCAGATCGATGCGTCGTCTCCTTCAACCAGCCAAGTTCCAACGGGATCAGCCGAGCAAGCTGTCCCCCAAGATGACGTGACGGGTACCGAGAAAAAGGATGCGGAGAATCCGGACGCCCGATCTGCAGATGCTGCTTCGAAGGAAGAGCCGACAGTTGCTGGCACCAAATCGGGAACGACAGGTGACGCGTCAAAAGCTCATCAAGGCAATACGGATTCTACCGGCGGTACGTCTGGTAATCAGGGGATAGCTGATACGAAGCCCGCTGTGGGATCCAAATCAGGCAATGACAGCTCTAATACAGGTGATTTGGCGAACCCGACGCCTCCAACGAAACAAGATCAAGATCAACAGGGTCAACAGGGTACGGGCGGTGACTCGCAGCGCAATGATGGGGGTACATCCAGTAATGCAAACCTTGAGGAAGGACAGCCCGTGACGGTGGAGATTGAAACGGGTGAGCCACGCAGCTTGAAATCCGATGGGGGAGATCAAGGCTTAACTTCGTTCTTGGCCGTCGACGAATATGACACGGCGAATCCGGATTCCCGCGTGGAGGCGACCACATCGAACGGCGCATTCCGAGCCGTATTTGAGAAGAACAAGTTCGTCATATACAATGCCAAGAACAAAGAGCTTTATACACAGAAGCTCCTAGACGGCGTATTCGCAAACCCGGTGTGGGCGAAGGACAATAAAACGTTAACCTATACGTTTACCCCTCGCAAAGCAGACGGTCAATTGGGTGAGGAACAAGTGGTACAAGTTAAAGTGAAAGAAAAAGAGAAAGAAAAAACCAAGAAGTCCAAATCATAATTTTTATTCGAATTGTATGCACACATTGCTGCGGCCGCCGTATACTATACCATGAAGTCTGCGGCGCCCCTTGCGTCGTATGACCGTTCGCTAAGAAGAACCGGACTTCTTCGCGAATGTTTATATAGATGCTGTGGGACAGAGGGATTATGCTGATGGTTCAGTGTAATCCCTTTGTTGTTGTGCGGCGAATCGGAATGAGGTCATTTCCTTTGCGAGGGATGGCCTTTTTTGATAGTATAGATTTTATAAGTTTTCGGGGTTATATTGTTGCTAGCCTTGCAGAGGGGGAACGGGCTTGGATGCCAAAACAGCATTAAGAGATATTCACAAAGGTAATATACAGCCGGTTTATGTCTGCTACGGGACCGAAAAATATAGAATGGAAGAGTTCGTCCAGACGCTTACGAAACAACTCATTGAAGAAGAGCATCGAGATTTTGCGCTCAGCAAATACGATCTTGGCGAAGTGCCAATTGATACGGTGATCGATGAAGCGCAAACGTTGCCTTTTCTCGTTCCGCGTAAACTGATTGTCGTACGCGATCCTTCCATCTTTATGGCTGGAGGGAAAGAATCTGGGAAAATTGAGCATCGCGTTGAGCATTTGATGGCTTATCTGAGTAGTCCTGCCGAATACAGCGTCATTGTCTTCATGATTCAAGGTGAGAAGCTGGACGAGCGGAAAAAAGTAGTGAAGACGGTGAAGGAAAAGGGAGCTGTCATTTCATTCATGCCTCTCAGTGCGGAGGAGCTGCTGAAATGGGTGGAGAAGGAAGCGGAGAAGAATGGAGCTCAGATGGCTCCACAAGTCGCTGAATTACTCGTGAATCATGCAGGAACGCATCTGCAGACGTTAGCGGCGGAGATTCGTAAGTTAAGTCTCTATGTAGGAACAGGGGGAACAATTGAAGCACAGGTCGTAAGAGAACTGGTCGTTCGGAATACTGAGCAGAACATCTTCGCACTCATCGAGGAGATCGCGAACCTTCGCGTGGACCGTGCGTTATCGATTCTCTACGATCTGCTGAAGCAGCGGGAAGAGCCGATCAAGATCATCGCGCTCATCGCCAGACAGTTCCGCATTATGCTGCAGGTGAAAGAACTGACGAGACAGAGCTATTCCGCTCAACAGATTGCTTCCCAGGTAGGTCTGCATCCTTATGCGGTCAAGTTAGCGAGCGAACAAGCTCGGAAGTTCGAGGCGCAGCGGCTTGCTGCAATCTTATCCAGCATTGCGGAATTGGATTATGAGATTAAGACAGGCCGAAGAGATAAGGTACTTGGCCTAGAATTATTCCTGCTGCGTCTTGCTGCATCGTAATAAAACACAAAAAAGTCCTTGAGAATAAATTCTCGAGGACTTTTTTCTTCGCTTCCTTACGCTTGTGCGGAAAGAGCGTTTAATTTTTTCGCTAAGCGAGATTTCTTACGAGCTGCTGCATTTTTATGGATTAAGCCTTTAGTTACAGCTTTGTCCAGCTTTTTGGAAGCAACTTGAATTGCACTTTTAGCAGCTTCAACTTCGTTACCAGCTACAGCTACATCAGCAGCTTTAACAGCTGTACGAAGAGCGGATTTTTGAGAAGCGTTAAGTAAACGACGTTTTTCGTTTGTTTTCACACGTTTAACAGCGGATTTAATGTTTGGCATTGCATTCACCTCCTGTAAGGCATCACTACCTACAATAACTAGAATCCAAAAGAGATTCCACAACTTAAAACATTCTATCATGCAGGTTATTAAAAATCAAGGAAAGAATCCAGGCTTGTCTTACAGCGGGTTGAATAATCGAAGCGTGCAACTCGCACACTAGGGGAAATACCTACAGAGGAGAATATCGATGAACGATAATTTAGACTTGCAGCAATACTCCGTGCGAACCGATCTGGCTTTAGAAGCAAAGGAAATGGCTGCGGCCACGCATGGTTCTCAAATTCCCGGCGTGCTTGAACAAATCGAAGAAGATCGCGGAATCAAAGTGACACGTATCGATGTCGAGAGCGAAGCGGGTGCAAGGGTGCTTGGACGTGTGCAAGGCCATTATATTACGCTTGAAGTACCTGAGCTTCGGAATAAAGATACCGATCTTCAGGATCGTGTCGCGACGAAGTTCGCTCAAGAGTTCGCTGCCTTTCTGACGAAGCTTGGGATCAAGGAGATGGACAAGGTGTTGATCGTGGGTCTCGGTAACTGGAACGTTACGCCGGACTCCCTCGGGCCGCTTGTCGTCGAGAATACCATGATTACGAGGCATTACTTTGAATTAACACCGGATCAAGTGAGTCCAGGATACCGACCTGTGAGTGCGGTCGCACCAGGCGTGCTCGGGATCACAGGAATCGAATCGAGCGAGATTGTTCAAGGGATTATCGATAAAATCAAACCGGATCTGGTAATTGCGATCGATGCACTGGCCTCGAAGGCGCTCGAACGCGTCAATACGACCATTCAAATTGCTGACATCGGCATTCACCCGGGATCTGGCATTGGCAATAAACGAAGAGGGTTAACGAAAGAAATTCTTGGCATTCCGTGCATCGCTATAGGTGTGCCAACAGTCTGCTATGCATCCACCATCGTGAACAATGCGATTGAGATGATGCGTGCGCATTTCCAACAGGAGACGAATAAGACGAAGGAAATCATGGGCATGCTCGATGATATCCCTGAGAACGACCGCTTGATGCTCGTGAAGGAAGTATTGCAGCCACTGGGGCATGATCTCATCGTCACACCGAAGGAAATCGATGAATTCATCGAGGATATCGCGAATATTATCGCCAGCGGATTGAACGCAGCGCTGCACCAAGCTGTGGATATGGACAACGTTGGGGCATATACGCACTAAGCCCCTCCTCCCCTTCCCTCCTCCCCTCTCCAAAATCGAATCCCTCCGATTGCAAAAGGGGGGGAGGTATAGGTTGAAAGCCTTTGAAATGAATATGAAAGGGGGAGGGGGCATCTCACGGAGGAGTTTACGTCCGCTCTTTGGTAGCCATTTGCATCCTTGTGTCTAATCAAAAAGCAAATGGCGGACAAGAAGCGGCAGGAGTGAGACGCCCCTTCCCTGCAATCCATTCATTTCTATTAGTCTTTCATATTTCCCCCTCTCTACTTTTTCAAACCTATGGATTCGATTTTGGTTCTACTTGCTAGATTCTCCTCATAGGCTTAAGTATCGCTAGATTTACAGGAGGAGATATGAATGAAGACCACCACATTTCAGACGATACATATTCCTAAACTAAAGCGGCGGATGATGCAGATGCTCGTCACGGGCAGAACGTTTGCGGTCCTAACCATTTGCTCGATGCTCTTTTTTATATTGCTAGGACTTGGAACGATGCTGCATAAGCAGGTCAATACGTCGCCAAGCACTTCCATGAAGGGATTTGCCGCAGCGGTTTCAAGTCACTTCTTTCTGGATATGATAGGAATGGAGATTCCGCATATGAATGTCGCCTCAGAAGAGCCGATTCTATCAAAGCAAAAGATTGGCGCATTTCTGTTCCAAATGCTCACGAATGTGAATCCCATGGATCCCAAGAGCATGTTGTCGCATGAGATGCCTGGACTTGGCCGCGATGATGCCGTTCCGCTGCGTATTGGGGTTGGGAATGACACCATGACAGGTCCGGAAGATTATCATGATGCAGCATTGCCGAAGGATGAGGCGCATCCGAATGATATGCCAACACCGACCGTAGACATTCCGAAGAAAGACGTCCCGACGATCCCGGAGAAAGTTCCAGCGAAGGATACGGATATTGGTAAAGCGGGGAATGATCCCAAGCAAGCAACCTCAGGTAAAAAGGTCGTATTCATCTATCACTCGCACAACAGAGAATCGTGGAATCCCGTCTTAGGGGAGACCGTCAAAGAACCATCGTCTTCGAAAAAAAATATAACACTCGTCGGAGAACGTATGGCGAAAACGCTCGAGAAGCTCGGTGTCGGTACCTTGCATTCGTCGACGGATTATATGACGACAATGAAATCGTACAGTTGGAATTATTCTTATAAATACTCCCGTGCAACGGTGAAAGAAGCTATGGCTCAGAATCAAGAACTGCAATACTTCTTCGATATCCATCGCGATTCGCAGAAGCGCGAGAAGACAACCGTTAGAATCAACGGCAAAGATTATGCACAGGTGTTCTTCATTATTGGCCATGGGAACAAAAACTGGCGTCAGAACGAAGCATTCGCCAGCAAAATTCACGACAAACTTGAAAAGGAATATCCAGGTATATCCCGTGGCGTATGGGGAAAGACATCGGCCAACGGCAATGGGGAATATAATCAATCCCTCTCTCCGAACAGCTTCCTGATTGAAATCGGCGGAGTAGATAATACGCTCGAAGAGAGTTATCGAACAGCAGATGTGCTAGCGCAGCTGATCGCAGATACGTATCGCAATGCAGAGAAAGTGAGCAGTCCTGCGAGCAGCAGCTCGGGGGCGAAGAATAAATAGAAGCACAAAAGGAGGCGTTCTCCATGTCTATTTTTAAGCGGAGAGTATTTGTAATGGTTGCCATGATCGCGGTTGGGGTAATGTTAGGTCTGAATCTCGCTTCATCGGGGATTGAACGAATTCAAGGTCCAGCCGAACTTCAGAATAATCCACCAGCTTGGACGGTTCAGCAGCCGTTAGATACGACGGCACAGGCAGAGGAGGACGCCGCACAGGAGCGAACCGCTAATAAGAAGGTACACGAGGTTCAGCAGACCGTCGTCAAAGACGGTGTTCTGGATGGGGTGCATACCCCTCAGCAGGATGCTACAGCGATGAATAACCGGAAGGAACCCGCAGTAGATCGGTTAGCCAGCACGACGGGAGGCGTCCTCGAATCCGTGTCGCACAAAGGAATTGAATGGGTCGTATCCTTGTTCAGCTCGATTACCAGTTGAGGATTTACCCCCCACCATTGAAGGGTTTTCACACAACTGCTATAATGAGTAAATTGAAAACATTTTGGCTGCGTAGTGGGGGTAAGGAATGACGGACATTCGGGCAAGACAAGAGAAAATTAGAAACTTTAGCATTATCGCACATATCGACCACGGGAAATCAACCCTGGCGGATCGTATCTTGGAATATACAGGCGCGTTAACACAACGCGAAATGCAAGCACAGGTTCTCGACCAAATGGATCTAGAGCGTGAGCGCGGAATCACCATTAAGCTGCAGGCTGTAAGACTCGCTTACAAAGCAGACGACGGCGAGACGTATATTTTGAACCTGATCGACACACCGGGGCACGTCGACTTCACGTATGAAGTGTCGCGCAGTTTGGCGGCATGTGAGGGCGCGTTGCTGGTTGTCGATGCGGCGCAAGGGATTGAAGCACAGACACTCGCTAACGTGTATCTAGCGCTTGATAATAATCTTGAAATTTTGCCGGTGATTAATAAAATTGACTTACCAAGTGCAGATCCAGATCGGGTAAAAGAAGAGATCGAAGAAGTGATCGGCCTTGACGCAAGTGAAGCGGTACATGCTTCTGCAAAGGCTGGTATCGGCATTAAAGAAATTCTGGAGCAAGTGGTGCAGAAGGTCCCGGCACCAACAGGTGATCCGGATCAACCGCTAAGAGCTTTGATTTTCGATTCACATTATGATGCCTATAAAGGCGTTATCGTTTATGTTCGGGTGCTCGATGGGGCCATTCGTGCAGGCTCCAAGATCAAGTTCATGGCGACGGACAAGACCTTCGAAGTCATCGAGGTCGGCGCATTTATGCCTCGGATGGGAATTGTAGATGAGTTATCCGTTGGCGATGTTGGTTTCGTTGTCGCAGGGATTAAGAACGTGAAGGATACACGTGTTGGGGATACTATAACCGATGCGAAGAACCCAGCACCAGAACCATTGCCGGGTTACCGCCGAATCAATCCGATGGTCTATTGCGGACTATACCCGATCGAATCGTCAGATTATACGGACCTGCGCGAAGCGCTTGAGAAGCTGGAGCTGAACGATGCATCGCTTCGATTTGAGCCTGAGACTTCGAGCGCATTAGGATTTGGATTCCGTTGCGGATTCTTGGGACTTCTGCACATGGAGATCATTCAGGAGCGTATTGAGCGTGAATTTAATATTCCACTCATTACAACGGCACCAAGCGTTATCTACCGTGTTACTTTGACGAATGGGGAAGTTATCAATATTGATAATCCATCTAATTATCCAGAAGTTGGGCGTATTGACTTCGTTGAAGAGCCATACGTCAAAGCGGCGATTATCGTACCGAATGACTATGTAGGTGCGATTATGGAGCTATGTCAGGGTAAACGCGGTGAATTTATTAATATGGAATATCTCGATACAAACCGTGTTACGATTACGTATGATATGCCGCTGGCTGAGATCGTCTATGATTTCTTCGATCAACTGAAATCAAGTACGAAAGGGTATGCCTCCTTCGACTATGAAGTTTCTGGCTACCGTAAATCGAACCTGGTGAAGATGGATATCATGTTGAACGGTGAGCAGGTCGATGCCTTGTCCTTCATCGTACACAAAGACCGAGCTTATAATCGCGGACGTATCATTTGTGAGAAGTTGCGCGAGTTGATTCCAAGACAGATGTTTGAGGTACCTATTCAAGCTTCTGTAGGAACTAAGATTGTTGCTCGTGAGACCGTTAAAGCGATGCGTAAGAACGTCCTTGCAAAATGTTACGGGGGCGATATCTCACGTAAACGGAAATTGCTCGACAAACAAAAAGAAGGTAAGAAACGGATGAAGCAAGTCGGCAGCGTTGAAGTGCCGCAGGAAGCGTTCATGGCCGTTCTTCGAATCGACGAATAGCGTTAAGGATGAAGGGGAGCCTCGTGCTTCCCTTTTTGCAAGTTCAAACCAAGTGAGACATGAAAGGAAGGTGAATCAACATGACGATGATTCCCTCAACAGGGGTGCAGCATGCTGCGCCCAAGGCGCTATATATCCACATTCCTTTTTGTACGAATAAATGCTTCTATTGTGATTTCAATTCTTACGTGCTCAAAGGCCAGCCGGTTATGGAATACTTAGAGGCGATGGAAGCAGAGATGGCGCTTACGACGCAGATGCAGCCGCCCGAAATGATTGAGACCATCTTCGTGGGGGGCGGAACACCGACCGTACTAACGCCCGAGCAGATGGACTATTTCCTAGCATCTGTTCATCGCGCTTTTCCACACATGCATCCGAATCTTGAATTCTCTATGGAGGCGAACCCGGGAACGACGGATTTGGAGAAATTAAAGGTGATGCGAGCAGGCGGTGTGAATCGGATCAGCTTCGGTGTGCAATCGTTTAACAATCATCTTTTATCAGAAATCGGTCGTATTCATAATACGGATGATGTCTATCGCAGTATCGAGAACGCGCGTGCGGCAGGATTTGATAATATGTCGATCGATTTGATGTTCGGATTGCCGAACCAGACGCTTGAGATGCTGGATGACAGTATTACGAAGGCACTTGAGCTGGATCTTCCCCATTATTCGATTTACAGCCTGAAGGTGGAAGAGAATACGTTGTTCCATACGATGTATCAGAAGAATCAGCTGCCGCTTCCGGATGAGGATGTGGAGCTCGAGATGTATCTGCTCTTAATGAAGCGAATGAAAGAAGCCGGCTACGAGCAATATGAGATTAGTAATTTCGCGAAGCCCGGGAAAGCCAGTCGGCACAATATGAAATATTGGCTCAATGAGAGCTACTATGGCATCGGCGCCGGGGCGCATGGGTATGTGAATCGTCAGCGACACGTGAATATTAAAGGGGTTCAGGCTTATAACGATGCGGCGCGCAAAGGGCTCCCAAGGCTCGATCAGTTCGCAGTCAGCAGCGAGGAAGCAATGGAAGACTTCATGATGGTGGGTCTTCGTATGATGCAGGGGGTTGCACGTTCACACTTCCGCGAGCAATTCGGTGCGGAGCTGGATGAGGTCTATGCACCCCAGTTGAGCAAGCTGCTTCAAGCAGGACTGATCGAAGCGACAGCAGATGGATATAAGCTGAGCGATCGCGGCGTTCTCTTCGGGAATGATGTTTTCGCCGAATTTATCGACGCCAAATCCTAAGATAAAATATGGCAATTTCCTTCTTGCGTATTTATACCTTGTGATGTATATTTATTCTTATCATGTTAGGAATATATAAATTCAGGGTACATGAATTGTACTTTCCGATGAATTACATCCGGGATGGCGTAAGGGGGAGAACGCGATGCCTGCGGTTTGCAGAAAAGCGACGACAGACGATATAGAGACGTTATATGAATTAATTAAGGGATATGCAGAGAAAGGAATTATGCTGCCGCGTACGCGTGAAATGCTGCTAGATCAGCTGGAGTGGTTCATCGTTGCCGAGATCGAAGGCGATATTGTGGGTTGCGGGTCCCTCTGCAGGTTAGGTCAGGATCTAGTCGAAATCCGGTCACTCGGGATATCGGATGGTCACAAAGGCCAAGGCATCGGCTCGAAGATGGTCGACTATCTAGTAGAAGAAGCACGGCAGCTGGAGATTCCGAAAGTCATGGCGCTGACGTATGAGGCGAAGTTCTTCCAGAAGAACGGATTCGATATCGTGCAGAAAGAAATTTTCCCAGAGAAGGTCTGGAAGGATTGCATCCATTGCAAGAAGCTTCATTGTTGCGATGAGATTGCTGTGTTAAAAATGTTGGGCTAAATATGCCATGGATTGTATGGATATGCATTAAAGAATGAATAAACCAAAAGTTGAAGCTCGGTGACCGTACCTCCATTTCGGAGCGTGGTTACCGAGCTTTTGTTGTGCTTTTGCAACGTTTGACAATATTCAACATTTGCACTTAAAATACTACAAGGAAAATTGTGGAATTGGTGAAAGGTGTTGGATGAAGTGCGCGTGATAAAGACCACACAGAATACGGGCAATTTGGCCACTTCGAAAGGAGGGGGGTATGATGGAATATTCACCTGAGACATTATCTCCACAAGGCAAGAAGCGCAGCTATTACAAGCGACTTCTATGGATTGGCGTGTCGGTATTGATCGTGCTTGGCATCTTCGGTAATCTTTCGCACCGCAAACAGGAAGCCGAGCAGCAGGACAAACGTTTTCAGTCTACTATTGTAGAACTGATGGCCGAAATGACGCAAGGGACGACCATTACGCCTCGCACATTTACGGAGCAGGAATATGGCAAGTACTATGAAGTATTGAAGGCGTTTCAAACGTTCGCTACAGAGATGTCAGTCGCTATCATGGCGAATAATGAATGGATGGAAGAAGCGGTACCGGAAGGATTTTTTACGGAGAAGCTGTTGAAGGATGCGACAGGCTTAGCGGAATACAATGCGCTTGTCGATATGTATGACATACGGATGGACGTTTTTTTCACCCTCCGAAATGAGGCTAGGGACAAACTGCTCGCATCTATACAATATGGTTCCGAGCTGTCTAAGCAGGAGAAGGATGCATTTGTCAAACGATTCATGGCTTCGTATAAACAGGGGGCGAAGAAAACCGAAGAGGGGACGCGTGAATTGATTGCTCACCTCCGTGCTGTCCACGCCCTGCTGCTGCAGGCCGAAGGGCATTATGGTATCGAAGAGGGTGAAATTCAATTTGAAGAGCAGTCTATGGTTGATCAATATCAGAAACATATGGATCGGATCAATGCAATTTCCGAATCGTTTGAATCGAACTTGAACCAAGCATTGGATCAACTGCCCAAGTAGTTGGCTTAAAATTAATAAATGGGCGCGGGCTCGCGCGATAAAGGTACTGAACTGACTTGACAATTATCTTGTCAGTTTGGTATTTTTGTATTATTGGTTAGCACTCAATAGAGAGGAGTGCTAACGAGAGCGGAATCATCGATAAAGGGGAGGGGTTAGCATGTTAACGGAGCGTCAACGAATGATATTGAATGCCATTGTAGATGATTATATTCGTTCTGCCGAGCCCGTAGGGTCCCGTAGTATTTCGAAGCGTGGAGAAGTTTCCTACAGTCCTGCGACGATTCGCAATGAAATGTCTGACTTAGAAGAGCTTGGATTTCTCGAACAGCCGCATACGTCGGCGGGACGGATTCCATCTCACAAGGGTTATCGTTATTATGTTGATCATCTTGTACAGTTTGGCACATTACAGCCGTATGACTTGATGCAGATGAAGAATTTTTTCGCTGAGAAGCTAACGGCAACCGAGCAAGTGATCCAGCATGCCGCGACGATCCTGGCCAATATGACGAATTATACATCGATTGTATTAGGGCCTGAAATGTTCAACACGTCGCTCCGGCACTTTCAATTGCTGCCGCTAACGGAGACGACGGCAGTTGCCATTATCGTAACAAATACAGGGCATGTAGAGAATAAAACGGTGACATTGCCGGAAGGTGTATCGCCATCCGAATTAGAACAGATGGTTCATGTGCTGAATCACAAATTAGCAGGTGTCCCTCTATATAAATTAAAATCACAGCTCTTCAGTGAAGTTGGCGATGAGATGAAGCGCCATGTTAACCAATATGAAGAACTGATGGGCATCGTTGAGAATGTGCTGCAAGGGGAATCGGAGAATCGTGTCTTCTTGAGCGGTGCGACAAATATGCTGACGCAGCCAGAGTTCAAGGATGTTGATAAAGTGAAGACGATTCTGGATTTGCTGGATGAGACACCAACGCTTCTGAAGATGATCTCCTCGACGCAGAACCAGAACGGCATTCAGGTACGAATCGGTACTGAAAATAATCACCAAGCGATTAATAATTGCAGTCTCATCACAGCAACCTATTCGATTGAAGGGCAAGCGGTAGGGACGATTGGAATTCTCGGACCAACGCGAATGGAATATGGGAAAGTGATTGGACTATTGGATTTCTTAAGTAAGAATCTAACTCCCGTTCTTGAACGATGGAATAAATAAGTGGCACAACTCGCGTGGGTGCGGGCGAGAGAGGATCTGTGAAGCATGACGCAAGGCAATTCAAATCTGCTAGAAGGCGATGAACGTCATGCGACGCTCATCAATAATGCGAATGCCATTCGCGCAATATGTTCATCGGTTGAAGGAACGCTCGGTCCAAAAGGATTGGATGCGATGCTGGTCAGCCCCCAGGGCGACGTCATCATTACGAATGACGGCGTGACGATTCTGGAGAAGATGGATGTGACGCATCCTGCAGCGAAACTGCTCATTCAAGTTGCCCGTTCGCAGCAGCGGGTTGTAGGCGATGGTACGACAACGGCGACGGTGCTCGCGGGGGCGCTTGTGCAGGAAGGTGTCGCACAAGTCCTCCGGGGCGTGCCGGCTTCCAAGGTTGTAACAGGGATGCAGCAAGGGATCGCCTGGGTGAAACAGGCGATCGCGCAGCGTGCGATTCGCGTGACAGGGATTGACGATCCATTGCTTCGCCAAACGGCATTCATCGCAGGGCGTGAACAACAGGATATTGTAGACTTGGTGATGGAAGCGGCTGCCCGTGTCGGGCTAGAGCGATTACTGGATCCAGATTACAGCTTGTCTGAGTCCGTATTTGCACATGAGAAGGCAACGAGTGAAGTGTGGCATGGACTGCTGCTGAGACAACAACCGATTTATCGGCATGGGGCTGTTGAACGCAGGCATGCGCGGATTCTGGTCCTGCAAGATGCGTTGGAGCCGGAACAGCTCGATGAGGAGCTTCTCACAACAGAAGCTGGATTCGGCCAATACATGGAGCATCGTGCTCGGTTCATGCAGCAGCTCGAAGGCTTATCCAGATTGGATGTTGCTCTGATTGTGCTGGAGCGGGGGATCCATCCGGATGCCGAACAATTCTGTGCGGATCATAATATGATGGTGGTGCAGCGCGTCAGTCGGGAAGAAATACGGCGGATTTGCAATTCAACCGGAGCTATCCCAATCAAACGTGCTGCATTACATAAGCCGGAGGAGCAGTTGAAGCAGACCCTTGGCTATTCTGAGTATGTAAGGTATGATGAAAGGCTTGAACGCGTGCGTGTTGCTTGTGAATCAGCTGTCTCGATTATTATCGGCGCGAGTACAGCGGAAGTCGTCGGGGAACGTGCAAGAATTGCCGCTGACGCCGCTTCTGCGGTACAGACGGCAGTCCGTGGCGGGATTCTTCCTGGCGGCGGAACGACCGAGCTTGCTGTCTCTTATGAACTAGAGCGATTCCGGGAATCCTTGAGAGGAATGGAATCCTTCGGAGCTGCCGCGGTGTCTGCAGCACTCCGTAAACCGATGTCGCAGATTATTCAGAATGCCGGCTTTAATCCGCTTGAGAAGGTCGAACAAGCAAGGGCCGCGCAGCAGGAATGCGGGACAGACGCAATGGGGATCGACTGCGATACAGGGGCATTCATTGATTATATTCAGCAAGGCATCATAGATCCGGCAAATGTGAAGATCCATGCGATCCATGCGGCAGGTGAAGTTGCTGCTGCGATTCTAAGAATCCATACTGTAATCAAAATGCGATAGTCTATTTAAGGAGGTGAACGAATCGTGGAAGAGAGAGAGAATACGACGGAAGTGAGGGATGAACAGGACATGACTGATCATCAAGAACAAGAAACGATGTCATCACATACAGAAGCTGTTGAAGCAGAGCAAGAGACAGTTGAGAACACGGCTGCTGAACAAACCATTGAGCAACTTACCGCACTTGCGGAAGAGAACAATAATAGATACTTAAGAGCACAAGCGGATTTCGACAACTTCCGCCGTCGTACGGCGAAGGAGAGAGAAGAGCTTGCGAAATACGCATCGCTGAAACTCGTCGAGCAGCTTGTGCCGGTACTGGACAACTTCGAACGCGCCATTCAAGCGAGCGGCGAGAATCAAGACTTCGAATCCTTCTCGAAGGGCGTGCAAATGATTTTCCGCCAATTGTCCCAAGTATTGGATCAGGAAGGTCTGCAACAGATGAATACTGTAGGCCAGCCGTTCAATCCGGAATACCATCAAGCCATCATGCAGGTGGAATCGGATGAGTATGAGGAAGGCATCGTCGTAGAGGAAGTTCAGAAGGGCTATATGCTCAAAGACAAAGTGCTTCGCCCTGCGATGGTTAAAGTGAGCATGTAATATCCGCATTTTATGCGGTTTGATGATTGATAAATGGCAAGTTATTTCCGACAGGAAGAATTTAAGGAGGTTTACTCATGAGTAAAGTAATCGGTATTGACTTAGGAACAACAAACTCTTGCGTTGCAGTAATGGAGGGCGGCGAAGCTGTCGTTATCCCGAATCCAGAAGGTAACCGCACAACGCCATCTGTTGTCGGCTTCAAGAAAGACGGCGAGCGTATCGTTGGTGAGACGGCGAAACGTCAAGCGATCACGAATCCTGATCGTACGATCAGCTCGATCAAACGCCACATGGGTACGAACCATAAAGAATCGATCGACGGCAAAGACTACACGCCACAAGAAATCTCAGCAATCATTTTGCAAAAATTGAAAGCTGACGCAGAAGCGTACCTTGGTCAGACAGTAACGCAAGCGGTTATTACCGTTCCAGCTTACTTCAATGACAGCCAACGTCAAGCGACAAAAGATGCGGGTAAAATTGCAGGTCTTGAAGTCCTTCGTATTGTCAATGAGCCAACAGCAGCGGCGCTTGCATATGGTATGGAGAAAACAGAAGATCACACGATTCTCGTATTTGACCTTGGCGGCGGTACGTTCGACGTATCGATCCTTGAGCTCGGCGATGGCTTCTTCGAAGTAAAAGCAACAAGCGGTGACAACAACCTTGGCGGTGACGACTTCGACCAAGTGATCATTGACTATCTTGTCGCTGAATTCAAGAAAGAGCACAGCATTGATCTAAGTAAAGACAAAGCTGCTGTACAACGTCTGAAAGATGCAGCAGAAAAGCGAAAAAAGAATTGTCTGGCGTTCTTACGACAACAATCTCCTTGCCGTTCATCACGGTTGTTGACGGCGTACCTCAGCATTTGGAGCTTAACTTGACTCGCGCGAAATTCGAAGAAATTTCTGCAAACCTAGTAGAGCGTACTTTAGGCCCAACACGTCAAGCATTGAGCGATGCAGGGTTGTCTGCTAACGAGATAAACCGTGTTGTATTGGTTGGTGGTTCGACGCGTATCCCAGCGGTTCAAGAAGCGGTTAAGCGTTTGATCGGTAAAGAGCCACACAAAGGTGTTAACCCAGATGAAGTGGTTGCGCTTGGTGCAGCGGTTCAAGCAGGCGTATTGACAGGCGATGTGAAAGACGTTGTATTGCTCGACGTAACACCATTGTCCCTAGGTATCGAAACAGCAGGTGGCGTGTTCACGAAGATGATCGAGCGCAACACGACAATTCCTACAAGTAAGTCCCAAGTGTTCTCGACTTATGCAGATAACCAACCAAGCGTAGAAATTCACGTCTTGCAAGGTGAGCGTTCGATGGCTGCTGGCAACAAAACACTCGGTCGCTTTACGTTAGGTGAAATTCCTTTGGCACCACGCGGCGTACCGCAAATCGAAGTTACATTTGATATCGATGCGAACGGGATCGTTAACGTATCGGCAACCGATAAAGGTACGAACAAAACACAAAAAATTACGATCACTTCCTCCAGCGGCTTGAGCGATGAAGAAGTTGAACGTATGATGAAAGATGCAGAATTGCACGCGGAAGAAGACCGCAACCGTAAAGAATTGGTTGAAGCGAAAAACAACGCGGACCAGTTGGTATACCAAGTTGACAAGACGATCAAAGATCTTGGCGACAAAGTAGATCAAGCGGAAATCGATAAAGCAAATGCTGCGAAAGAAAAAGTGACTGCAGCTCTTGCAACAGACAACTTGGAAGAAATTAAATCCACAACGGAAGCTTTGACTGAAATCGTACAGCAGCTTTCTGTGAAATTGTATGAGCAAGCGGCTCAAGCACAGCAAGGTGCTGAAGGCGCAGCGCAAGAGAACGCAGCTCCGGGCAGAGACAACGTCGTGGATGCAGATTACGAAGTTGTGGATGACAACGAGAAGAAGTAATCATTCGTGAATGATGAACGTTTCACAATGTGAAACAACAGGTCAAAGAGAGGGGATTTCCCTCCCTTTGACTTTCCTTTTGTTGTCGAACACAGTACAATGTATACCAGCATGGGGGTGGAATAGTGGCGAATAAGCGGGATTATTATGAGGTTCTCGGTGTAGACAAGGGGGCGTCTGATGAAGAAGTCAAGAAAGCTTATCGAAAGCTAGCAAGGCAATATCATCCAGACGTGAACAAGGCTGCGGATGCCGAAGACAAGTTCAAAGAAGTGAAAGAAGCTTATGAAGTATTAAGCGATGATCAGAAACGCGCCACCTATGATCAATATGGTCATGTCGATCCGAATCAAGGATTTGGCGGCGGCGGAGCCGATTTCAGCGGCGGGTTCGGAGATATCTTCGACATGTTCTTCGGCGGCGGTGGAAGAAGGGATCCGAATGCGCCACAGCGCGGTAACGATCTTCAATATTCCATGACGATCGAGTTCAAGGAAGCTGTATTCGGTAAAGAAACGGATATTACGATTCCTCGTACGGAAAATTGTGATACGTGCCATGGATCAGGCGCAAAACCTGGTACGAAGCCGGATACATGTTCGACATGTCATGGGACGGGTCAGCAAGAAGTGGTTCAGAATACGCCATTTGGTCGTATGGTGAATCGCCGTGCTTGTCAGACATGCGGCGGTAAAGGTCAGATTATTCGTGAGCGCTGCTCGACGTGTAACGGTCAAGGAAAAGTGAAGAAGCAGCGTAAGATTCATGTTAAGATTCCTGCGGGTGTAGACGATGGCGCGCAATTACGGATGTCCGGCGAAGGCGAAGGCGGCCTGCGCGGCGGTCCAGCCGGCGATTTGTACATCGTGATTCGCGTGAAATCGCATGAGTTCTTCGAACGCGAGAACGACGATATTTATTGCGAAATTCCTTTAACTTTTGCGCAGGCAGCGCTTGGCGATGAGATTGAAATCCCGACGTTAACGGAGAAAGTGAAGCTGAAAATTCCTGCTGGTACGCAGACAGGCACTTACTTCCGTTTGAAAGGCAAAGGGGTTCCGCGCCTTCGTGGGATCGGCCAAGGGGATCAGCATGTTAAAGTGGTCGTTGTCACACCAACGAAGCTAACGGATGAACAGCGTGAATTGATGCGCCAGTTCGCAGGTTTAAGCGGCGAACAGACACATGAGCAGCAGCAGTCGTTCTTCGATCGGATGAAAAAAGCATTCCGCGGAGATTAATGCGCTAAAATAAAACGAGTGAAAAGATATAGAGCCTGAGTAGTTACGGTCCCTTCGTGCTATTCAGGCTCTTTGTCGTCCAGGTACGAATAGGTTCTATCGTTTACGCCGATCCTATAGCTGCAGATATCTAAGAAGGAGTGACTCGAAGTGAACAACAATCGAGATAACCAAAAGAAAGCGAACAACTTGCCTATCGCGAAAAATGAGGATGTTGAATTTGCTATGGATGAAGCAGATCAGGCAGATTTGGATGCTTTAGCGCGTGCAGAAGCAGCAGATGCGCGACAAGAGAATTCGTAGAGGTGGGTTGAGTAGCTATGCAGACGATAGAGATCAAGGCTAACTTTACGAGATCTTCTGACGCTGAAGCAGCACAGAATAAATTGCGGGCCCTCCGGATCGAGAATACGGCAATCAACGAGAAGACGCAAGGGGATGGGGGATTTCTGAATTACAATGGAGATCCGGCCTGGTTCAACTTGGGCAATTTGAGCACGATGTCGATGATGTCGTATTCAACCTCCATGATGACGGGGCTGTATGCAGCGGGGTATAACGCGATGAATGAAGCATCGCGTCAATTTCTACTCACTGCAGTTGTACCAGATTCCGTCTATGCACAGGCGAAGATGGTTATTGAAGCCGCGGGTGGATCGCTACAGTAGTTCGAAGGAGATCCGATGATGCAATTCCACTAAAAATGCAAGCCTCGATCCGATGGATCGAGGTTTTTTATATGGGTCAGCTGAATAAAGTCAATAAATCGGCTCTTATCGCGATCCCTATAAATCTTCTTTTCATATAAATAAAGTAGCTTGAACTAAGGAGGGAAGTCTGTCATTTGATTGTACCGGTCGTCGTTATTGCATAACAAATCTAATAAAAAAAGAAAGGAGGTGTCCGGAATGCAGAATAATAAAGTTAAAAATATGGAAGTTGAAATTATTGAATGTACCTGTGATGAGCATAAGGGCCATCATCAATGTGTGCCGAGAAAAGGTGAGTTGATCGTCAATGGCGGCTTTGAGGATCCAATAACTTTTTTTGGATGGCAGATTGATCCGAGTAATGACGGAGTTGACCAAGCTGCTCCCGATGAAGTTCATTCCGGCCTAAAGGCGTCTCGCCTAGGATTTAGTGATCTTGCGGGTAACCTTGAAGGCGATGGGGTTCTTCTTCAAGATGTATCAGGCGTGTGCCCTGGCAGACATTATGAATTACAATTTGAAATGAACGGTGAAGTCCAGAAAGGCAATGCTCCTGTTGATGTTCGTGTAATCTGGCTTGATGAAGATAAAAATGTAATAGGTCTAGGTCTTCTAATTACGGTAACGGCGAACTCTCTTCCCGACGATAATATTGGAGCCTGGACGACGTTCCAAGGCATTACGAGTGAATCCCCGAACGGCGTTCGATTCGCCCGGGTGAGATTCGAAATTCATGCAGCCAATCCAGAAACGCAACATGTTCATTTAGATGATGTATCCTTTGCTTAAAATGAAGTATGGGGTTAGTAAATTTATTATCTTGGACAAGTTAAGTATTGATATAGCAGGTGGCAAGAAAAACAAAAGCTGTTCTTTGCGATGTTCGGCGGCGGAGAATGGCTCTTTTTCTTTTGACGGTAAGGTCGTTCCTTTTCATTCTTGTCATTTCCTTTTTGCATATAGTATATTGAGGGGATACAAATGTTCATTGGGGAGGAAGCAAATCATGCAAGTGAAAGAAATCGTTCCATTCGGAGATCCGGTCCTACGCAAAGTAGCAAAGCCGGTAACTGAAATCAATGCCAAAATCATTCGTCTATTGGATGATATGAAGGCAACGTTGATGGATTCCGAATATGGGGCAGGTCTGGCAGCACCTCAAATCGGTATGCTGCGCAGAGTGATTGTCATGAATATTGACGATACGTATTATGAACTCATTAATCCGGAGATTGTTGAGATGTCGGGAGAACAAGTCGGCTATGAAGGATGCTTGTCCCTGCCAAGATATATTGGGGTTGTTAAACGATACAATGAAGTGAAGATTACGACCATGAATCGAGACGGAGAAACGGTGGAACTCAAAGCTTCCGGTTTCCTCGCACGCTGCATCCAACACGAAATCGACCATCTGAACGGCGTGTTGTTCATTGACCATGTTCAAGATAATTACCTCGTGCATGAGGATACCAATAAGAAGATGTCCTTGATCGACGCGTTGAAGCTTGCAGGAACGAAATAGAGGAGTGGAAATGGGCGTACAGGCGGATGATGCTTGTACGTCATTTCTTTTTTTGTGAAAAAAGTCTCCTTATAGTACAATAGATCGTAAACGATTTTTTTGGGAGGATATTCGATCAATGTTATGGCATGAATTAACGATACATACAACAGAAGAAGCGGTAGAAATGATCTCGAACTTTCTGCATGAGATGGGGGCGGATGGGGTCTCCATCGAAGAAACGGGTTCGCTGAATCGAGAGCGAGATACGACCTACGGGCAGCTATATGATAAACCATTCAACGATATCCCAGAAGGAGAAGCGGTCATTAAGGGATATTTCGCCGACGTAACGAATCCGGGGAACTTGATCGACGAGATTAAGCCGCGTATTGAAGAGCTTCGTACGTTCGATATTGATCCGGGTTCATACACAATGGAGACGCGAATTGTTAACGAAGACGAATGGGCGAATGCATGGAAGCAATATTTCAAACCGATCCGCGTATCGGAGAGATTGACGATCAAGCCGACGTGGGAGCCTTATGAAGCGGGTCCGGGTGAACAGATTATCGAAATCGATCCTGGCATGGCCTTCGGTACGGGTACGCATCCGACGACCTCCTTGTGCCTTCGTGCGTTAGAATCTGTAATTCAAGGCGGGGAAGAAATTATTGATGTCGGCACCGGTTCCGGGATTCTCGCCATCGGGGCAGTGAAGTTAGGGGCGAAGCACGTACTAGCGCTGGATCTGGATCCTGTAGCCGTAACCATCGCGGAAGAGAATACGCAGCTCAATCAGTTGGAGAACGACATTACAGTTCATCTTAGCGACTTGCTCCAAGTCATTAATCGGAACGAGGAAGAGAATGCTTCGACGCCGCTTGGCGTAACACTTCCAGTACAAATTGTGGTCGCGAACATTCTTGCAGAAGTCATTTTGTTGTTCATTGATGATGTATATAATGCCTTAGCGGACGGCGGCACGTATATTACTTCCGGCATTTATAAGAACAAGGAAGAAGTGGTGGAGCAGGCGCTGCTTGCGGCCAAATTTACAATCGTAGACCGCTATCGCGAGGATGACTGGGTTGCCTTCGTAGCGAGAAAGTTGTAGGTGACGAATGGATTTTTTGGATAAACTGATCGTTTTTCCTGTTGCGCATTTACCGTTTGTTCTTCTCGTCTTATTAATCTCTTTTACGGTGCATGAGTTTGCGCATGCGTATTTTGCGAATAAGTTCGGTGATCCGACGGCGAAGCTGCTCGGGCGCGTGACATTGAACCCTAGCCGCCATTTGGATGTATTCGGAACACTGCTGTTCTTGATCGCCGGATTCGGTTGGGCTCGTCCCGTTCCCGTGAATCGCGAGAATTTCCGTAACCCGCGGGCGATGGGGATCGTGGTCTCTGCAGTCGGGCCGCTGAGTAACTTGCTCGTAGCCTTTGTGGGGGCGCTTATCTACATTATTTTGTTGAAATACCATGTACAGGGCGCATTTACCAATGAGCGGGTTGGCGAAGCAATCAATATCTTCTTCGAATATTTAATCAATTATAATATTCTGCTGTTCCTCTTCAACTTAATTCCATTGCCGCCATTAGACGGGTACCGAATTATTGAGGACTTAGCGCCAAGAAGCCTTCGGATCAAGCTGCAGCAGTTCGAGAAGTGGTCGATCTTCATTTTCTTGCTGATCGTGTTCCTACCACCTGTTCGTGCGGTTACGATCAAGCCGTTGTTCGATCTGATTAGTCCGATGTATATCAGCTTTATGAAGTTCTGGGCGAATGTGATCGGCATCGGATAATCCATGGAAAATTCGATCAAATGTAGATTTTATGCGGTAAAAGAGGTATGATGTTTTCTGGACTATAAGAGTTTATAAGTTAAACTGATAAACGGATTAGGAACGATGAGATATGCAGAGATATTTTATTGCGCCGGAGCAATTTGGCGAACATTCAGTTATGATTACGGGCGATGATGCCCATCATATTAGCAAAGTTATGCGTGCTCGCGTTGGCGAGAAGTTTATTGTAAGCGACGGCGTGAGTCAAGAAGCCTTGGTCGAGGTGACAGATATTGAAGTGAGCGGGGTAACGGCGGTAATTGTGGAGCGAATCGAGCTCACGCAGGAGCCCCAGCTGCAAGTGACCGTAGCTCAAAGTCTACCTAAAGGCGACAAGATGGAGACCGTCATTCAGAAATGTACGGAGATTGGCGCGGTGCGATTCATTCCGTATATGTCAGAGCGTACAATTGTCCAATACGATGCTAAGAAAGAAGCGAAGCGGGTCGAACGCTGGGGCAAAATTGCGAAGGAAGCTGCTGAGCAAGCCCATCGCAATCGCGTGCCTGAAGTCGAGTCTGCGAGCACATGGAAGCAGATGCTAGGTCGATTGGCGTCGTATGATTTAGTGTTGTTCTGTTATGAGAAGGAAGAAGGGCTTCAGCTACGCGATGTGGTACAGCCATTCGTTGCAGACATCAGCCGGGACCGTGCCGTACAGGTCATGGTGATGGTCGGTCCTGAGGGCGGTTTTACCGTGCAGGAGATGGAGGCTGCCGAAGCGGCGGGCGCGAAGTCTGTTGGACTTGGAAGACGTATATTACGCACGGAGACGGCTGCTATGGTCGCGCTCACGTGCCTTTTCTATGAATCTGGAGAGATGGGAGGCGTGTAGAGAATGCCATCTGTAGCATTTTACACCCTGGGCTGTAAAGTTAACTTCTATGATACGGAAGCGATCTGGCAACTGTTCAAGAATGAAGGTTATGAACAAGTTGATTTTGAGACACAGACTGCTGACGTATACCTCATTAATACATGTACCGTAACGAATACCGGCGATAAGAAGAGCCGTCAAATTATTCGCCGTGCGGTACGCCGTAACCCGGATGCGATCATTGCGGTAACAGGCTGCTACGCGCAGACCTCGCCAGCAGAGATCCTGGATATTCCGGGCGTAGACCTCGTCATTGGGACACAAGATCGGGATAAAATTATGCCGTACATTGAACAGCTTCAACAAGAACGTCAGCCAATTAATGCGGTACGCAACATTATGAAGACGCGTGAGTTCGAAGAACTGGATGTACCGGATTTCGCAGAACGCACACGCGCATTCCTCAAAATTCAAGAAGGATGCAATAACTTCTGTACTTTCTGCATTATTCCATGGTCTCGCGGGTTGTCCCGCAGCCGTGCGCCGGAAAGTGTCGTTGAGCAAGCGAAGCAACTGGTCGCGGCAGGCTACAAAGAAATCGTCCTTACAGGCATTCACACGGGTGGGTACGGAGATGATTTAGAGAACTATCGTCTTGCTAATCTGCTGTGGGATCTGGACAAAGTCGAAGGACTTGAGCGTATCCGAATCAGTTCGATTGAAGCGAGCCAGATTACGGAAGAAGTGCTTGAAGTGCTGAAGAAGTCTTCCAAAATGTGCCGTCATCTGCATATTCCGCTGCAAGCAGGCGATAACGATGTCTTGAAGCGCATGCGCCGTAAATACACGGTCGAAGAGTTCGCGACCAAAATTGCTCGCATTCAAGAAGCGATGCCGGATGTTGCAATCACGACGGACGTCATCGTAGGGTTCCCTGGCGAGACGGACGAGCAGTTCCGTAAAGGTTATGAGTTCATGGAGAAGATCAAATTCTCGGAAATGCACGTCTTCCCTTATTCGAAGCGTACAGGTACGCCTGCAGCGCGGATGGAGGATCAAGTGGATGAGGAAGTGAAGCACGCACGCGTGCATGAACTGATCGACTTGTCTGAGAAAATGCAGTTTGCTTACGCCGAGCAATTCGTCGGCCAAGTGCTTGACATTATTCCTGAGCGTGATTATAAAGGCGCGCCAGGTACAGGAAAAGTTATGGGTTACTCTGATAATTACCTGCAAGTCATCTTCGAGGGTGACGAGTCCTTGATCGGTAAACTCTGCCGAGTAAAAGTGACCGAAGCGGGCGTGAACGAGTGCATGGGTGCGCTCGTACGTGTGATCGAGGAGCAGCAAGTGGGATAAATAATATCCACCCCCTAAATCCCCCTTATGCTTACGATGCCAGCTTTCTTTCAGAAAGCTCTTAGGAGGACCCCAGAGGGCTTGCCCTCTGGACTCCTGAAATTGAGTGTGGGATTTAGGGACGTGGTTGTGAGTCAATATGTGCAAGGATCGCTATCGTTTAGCCGAGATTCCCTCCGGGAACCTCGGCTAAACACGCTTTATGGCGTGCGTGCTTATTTCAGGGTAAAATAGTTAATGTGCTTTATTGCCTAGGAAATATCTTAGTCTGACCCGTAGATAGGTCCTTGTACAGTACAGCGTGACTCATGCGGTTTGACACTAGGGTCAAACCACATGAGTCGATAGCGCTCAATCTACAGACTCATCTAGATACATATAGCAGTACCTCCTTCGCCCCTTTCGGGAGTCCAGAGGGGTACCCTCTGGGGTCCCTCTCCTCTGGAGGGGGATTTAGGGGGAGGCAACAGTTTATTTTAGATAAAGAAACCAGAGAGGAAGTTATGCCATGCAAGAGATCAGCGCAGGCGGTGTCGTCTACCGCAAAAGCCCAGCAGGATTGGAAATTCAATTAATTCGAGATCGGTTCGGTAAAATTTCGCTTGCGAAAGGCAAGATGGAGCCCGGCGAGACGATCGAAGAGACAGCTCTTCGTGAGATTCAAGAAGAGACGGGCATGATCGGTCGTATCGTGGCACCGATCGATCAAATTTCTTATGTCTATACCCATCCTGTCCACGGGGAGACGGAGAAAATCGTTCATTATTATGTCGTGGAAGCGTTAGAGGGAGATCTGCAAGCGCAGGTCGAAGAGATCGACGGCGTATCTTGGTTCTCTCCGCAAGAGGCGTGGTTACAACAGAAACAGCAAGGATACGATAATAACGATCGCATTTTACAAAAAGCGTTGGAATGGTTGCAGGTAGAGGTGGATTTCGCATGATCAATGCTGTACAGCTAGCTCAATATGTAGATCATACCTTATTAAAACCGGATGCCAATGAGACGGACATCGTGAAGCTTTGCGAGGAAGCCAAACAATATCAATTTTACAGCGTATGCGTGAATGGTGTATGGGTTGCGAAATGCCGCGAGCTGCTAGAGGGCACGAATGTCCGTATCGCTGCGGTTGTCGGTTTCCCGCTTGGCGCGAATTCAAGTATCGTGAAGGCATTTGAAGCAGCGAAAGCGGTGGAAGACGGTGCGGCGGAGATTGACATGGTCCTACAGGTTGGATTGCTTCGAGCAGGTAAGCTTGAGGCGGTGCAAGAGGACATTGCCCAAGTCGTTCGGATGGTACAGGGCAAGGCAATTGTGAAAGTCATCTTCGAGACAGGCATGCTTACGGACGATGAGAAGATTTCGGCTTGCAGATGCGCTGAGCAGGCGGGGGCGCATTATGTGAAGACTTCGACTGGTTTTGGTAAAGGCGGAGCAACGGTTGAGGATATTCGGTTAATGCGTGCGCATGTATCGCCGCATATTGGTGTGAAGGCATCTGGCGGCGTTCGAGATCAAGAAACCGCGTTGCGGATGATCGAAGCTGGAGCAACGCGGATTGGCGCGAGTGCAGGTATTCAGATCGTGACAGGGAACAAGCCGGCAGAAGGCGGCACGTACTAGATTCATGCGTGCGTTAGATCTCTGAACGCATGCGTTGCCAGACGGGCAGGTAACATAGCGGCAGGGCAACGAGGGAGCTTACGACATTGAAAATAGTCTGGGCGTGCGCAACTTGAGCGGCCGGATCAGGTGTCATCCAGCTGGAGACGGTGTGAAGTTGTTCAAGAAAAGGATAGAAGAGGATCGCACCACCGACGTTTAATACAACATGTGTCCATGCGACTTGACGGCCCGAGCGGCTTCCTCCTAGCGATGCGATCAGAGCCGTGACGCAAGTCCCGATATTCGAGCCGATGACGATAGCGATCCCGAGTTCCACAGGAATCGCGTTCATAGAAGCTAAACCCATCGTCAGCCCGATCATCGCTGCGCTGCTATGAATTAAGGCTGTGATACAGGCGCCTGCTGCAAGCCCCCAGAGTAGACTTTGTGCCGACTGTTCCAGAAACCAGTTGAAGAGGCCTCGAGCTTGTAAGGCTGGAGCGATGGATTTCATTTTTTCGATACCGATGAGGATGAGAGAGAATCCAACGACGGCAAGGGACAAATATTGCGAGGTCCGAATCCAGGACGCAATTGAATGCAGTGTCCTCCATTTATATTCTCCCAGGGTTACCGCTAAGGCCCAAATGCCTAAGGATACGAGCAGCAGGGGCAGTGCATATTGATTGAGGTTAAGACCAATGAGCTCTGTCGTTAGACAGGTGCCGATATTGCTGCCGAGTATAATGCCTAGCGAGCTGGCGAACGGTAAGAGTCCCGCGTTGACGAGCCCGATGGTGATGACCGTGATTGCCGTGCTGCTCTGCAGGAGTGCGGTTATTCCGGTACTGAATAGTAAGCCGCGTAGCGGCGTTTTGGTCGAGACGGCGATGGCTTTGGTAAGGTATGGGCCAGCCCAGATGTGCAGTGCCAGCTCCATCAACTTCATGCCGAAGAGGAACATGGCGAATCCGTAACAAAGTGGAATAATAATCGATGTGAACATAAAAAGACTCCTTTAGAGAAGATAGGCATAACGCACTCTATATATAGGTCTTCTAAAAAGGTATGAATAGAATAGGACGACCATGACAAGCATTTTTGTCTGGGAGAGGAGAACAAACGAATGGCAGCAGTCATATTACAGAAAAATCGCAAGAAAAGGGTGGAGCAAGGCCATCCTTGGATTTATAATAACGAAATCGATCGAGTCGAAGGTGAAGCAAAGCCGGGCGATCTCGTGCAAATCATCAGCGAGAAGGGCAAGTTCCTCGCGGTAGGCTACTTTAACCCCGCATCGACGATTACTGTGCGCGTCGTATCCTATCAGCCGCTTACGACGATGGATCACGCGTTTTTCGTGAAACAATTTACCCAATGTCTAACGCACCGGGAACGGTTTCTTGGGGAAGCAAATGCCTATCGTCTTGTCTATGGCGAAGCAGATTTCCTACCCGGCTTGATCGTGGATCGGTTCGCAGATGTACTTGTCGTGCAGATTCTGACGCTTGGGATGGATGTGCATCGCGAAGCAATTGTCTCCGCCTTGGTCGAAGTGATGCATCCGCAAGGCATCTATGAGCGCAGCGATGTGCCTATCCGTGAATTGGAAGGACTAGAACAGACGACGGGGCTGTTGTACGGCGAATGTCCAAGACATGTGCAGGTCCGTGAGAATGATCTGATCGTCGAAGTGGATATTGTCCATGGGCAGAAGACGGGTTATTTCTTCGATCAACGCGAGAACCGCGCTTCGATTGAGCCGCTGATGAGAGGCTGGGGCCGCCGCAGCGGTATACACATGCAAGAGGTTGACGTGGACGGCGTGATGGAACGCAAACCCGTGAATGCTAACGGCAAAGTCGTTACCTTCCCATATTGGGACGGCGCGTCGGTGCTGGAATGTTTCTCGCATACCGGCAGCTTTACGCTAAATGCGTGCAAATACGGTGCCAAGAAAGTGACTTGTCTGGATATTTCGGAGCACGCCATTGAAAGTGCGAAAAAAAATGTGGAGCTGAACGGCTTTACGGATCGCGTCGAATTCGTCGTTGCCGATGCGTTTGATTACTTGCGTTCGCAGGTCAAAGGCGCCGAAGAACGTTCAGCCAGAGCGCAGCAGGATGTGAAGGTGGATACTTCGGTGAAGCTGAATGCACAGACGGGCCGCACATGGGACGTTGTCATTCTGGACCCGCCGGCCTTTGCGAAGACGCGCAGCGCAGTCGCAGGCGCATGCCGCGGATACAAGGATATTAATTTGCACGGCATGAAATTAGTAAATGAAGGCGGATATCTCGTCACGGCAAGTTGTTCGTACCATATGCGACCGGATTTGTTCCTGGAGACGATACAAGAAGCGGCGAAGGACGCAGGCAAAATTCTACGACTGGTGGAATGGCGTGCCGCAGGTAAAGATCATCCGCAGATTCTCGGTGTTTCGGAAGGGCATTATTTGAAGTTCGCCGTGTTCGAAGTACGCAGCAAGTAATAGATCAACCATTGGGAGGGGAAGACGAAGTGCAGCCAGAGTTAAAAGCCACACAGCCGAAAAGCATACTCACGGCGACGGGCGGGTTCCTGAAAGGATATTCACACTCTTTGAACCCTTACACGGGCTGCGCTTTCGCTTGCTCTTTTTGTTATGTGCGAAAGCTGCCCGTGTCTATATTTCGTAGTCAGCCTTGGGGTACCTGGGTTGATATGAAGCAGGGGGCAGCCGAGCTTCTTCGCAAAGAATTGATCCGTGCTAAGAAGAAAGGGCCGGTGACGATTTTTATGTCATCGAGCACAGATCCGTATCAACCAGTTGAATATGAAGCGCGCATCACACGCTCACTGCTTGAAGTCATGGCGGTAGAGAAACCGGATTTTCTATTCGTTCAGACACGCAGTCCGCTTGTAACGCGGGATATGGACTTATTCGAACAGCTACAGGATCGCATTCGGATCAGCATGACGATCGAGACGGACTTGGAGGCTGTGCGGAAGCAGTTCACGCCATCGGCACCGCCGATTATGGCGCGTTACAACGCATTACGTCAGTTGACCGAAGCAGGATTGCCAACACAAGCAACGGTGGCCCCCGTCTTACCAAGCTCGGAAGCATTTGGGGCATGGTTGTCACAGGCATCTCGCCGTGTCTGTGTAGACGATTATTTTATGGGTGATGGCAATCAAGGGAAACGTACCAAGGCGCTAGGTATTTCCAAGCTATATACGGAAGATCAAGCCGGATGGTATGATCCTGAGGCTTATCTCCGCGTGATCGCAACGCTTAAACCTCATTTTGATGAAGATCAGATATTCGTTAGCGAACAAGGTTTTGCTCCTACGTGTTAACCCTCGATTTTCCACTTCATTCGACATCTTCTTCCACAGCACAACAAATCGTCCAAATATGTTAATATAGATAGATAAAGCAGAACGGACGTTTGTAACTAAGGGGGAGCTGCATGTCAATTCAATTCGTAATCGGCCGCTCGGGCAGCGGCAAGACGCACTATATCCTGAACGAGGTCAAGGAGAAGCTGCGGCAGCAGCCGGACGGCGCGCCACTCATGATCTTGGTGCCAGAACAGGGGACATTTCAAGTCGAGCATGCTATCGTGAACTCGCCGGATGTGCAGGGAATGATTCGAGGTCAAGTCCTTAGCTTCAGGCGGCTTGCCTTTCGGGTCATGCAAGAAATTGGCGGTACAGCCTTGCTTCCGATTAATGATGAAGGCAAGAAAATGCTGCTCTATACTATTATCCACCGTCATCAGAAGGAGCTTCGTCTGTTCGGGAAATCGGCGGATCAGCTCGGTTTTGTCGATAAACTGAATGAACTCTACAACGAATTCAAGCGGTATTGCCTTGATGTCACGCAGCTCGAAGAGCATGAAGCATTCGCTGCACAGCATATGAGCAGTCAGACAATTGTGCAGGACAAGCTTCATGATATTACGCTGATCTATCGGGAGTTCGAGCAATCGCTTGCGAATCGTTATGTCGATTCGGAGCATTATCTTGCTCTCCTCGCTGAGGGGTTGCCGCAGATCGCGTCCATCGCGAATACGGAGATTTGGATTGACGGATTCCATGGGTTTACGCCGCAAGAATACCAGGTCTTGGAACAAATCGTAAAGTATGCGGCACGTGTAACGATCACTTGCTGTGTGGATAAGCCCTATGACGATGGAGTGCCGCCTCATGAACTCGAGCTGTTCCATCCTGCTGCGACGACCTATATGCAGATTCGTGCGCTAGCCGAGCAGCTGTCTGTTCCCGTGGAACCTTCGATTGTGCTCGAGGATTCGCCTCTTCCGCGCTACCTTCACAGTCCGATGCTATCCCATCTCGAACGGGCGTATGATCGCCGTACTCCCATGCGCATGGTTGATACAACGATCGTGCAGCCGGATAACCCTGCATGCGGGGTTACCCTGTATGGCGCTGTGAATCGCCGGGCAGAGGTTGAGGGTGTCGTTCGCGAGATGCTGAGACTATCTAGAGAACGCGGCGTCCGTTGGCGTGAGATGGCGATTATGGTACGTAATATTGCGGATTATGAAGAGCTGGTTACGACCATTTTTACGGACCATGATATTCCTTACTTCCTTGATCAGAAGAGAAAAGTACTGCATCATCCGTTAGTTGAATTCATTCGGTCCTCCCTTGAAATCGTGTCGAATCATTGGCGTTATGACGCTGTGTTTCGCGCGATCAAAACGGATTTTCTCTTGCCGGCAGATGGAAGCGTTGGCCGACATGAGATGGATAAACTAGAAAATTATGTCCTTGCAACGGGAATTCAAGGCTCGCGGTGGACCGATGGCCGGCCTTGGCGGAAGATGCATGCAGTCTCGCTGGATCCAAATGAGGATGCGAGCGCAACGGAATTAGAACTCGAGATGGATTCGAACGATGAGCTTGAACAATGCCGTGAACGAATTGTGCAGCCGCTGCATGCTTTTGAGAAGGCACTCAAAAATGCGCGTAACGTACGCGGTATGTGTGAAGCGGTGTATAGTCTGCTCGTTCGTGTTGAGGCGGCTAATCGGCTTGATCGCATGAGCCATGAGCAGGTGCTCGCAGGGCAGCCGCAGCGGGCCAAGGAACATCGGCAATTATGGGGCAATGTGATCGATATGCTCGATCAAATCGTTGAGATGATGGGTGACGAAGAACTAAGCATCGAGCTGTTCGCCGGCGTGGTGGAGACAGGCCTTGAGAGCATGAAGCTCGCCCTCGTCCCGGCTGCGCTGGATCAAGTCCTCATAGGCAGCATGGATCGTACACGTTCAGGTCAGATCAAACACTGCTTCATGCTGGGTGTAAATGACGGCGTCATACCGGCAAGGGCGATCGAAGATGGTGTCTTGACTGAGCAGGAGAGGGAGCGACTGGAAGAGATCGGGCTGCGACTTGCGCCCGGCATTCGTCGCAAATTGCTGGATGAGCGTTTTATTATTTATCAAGCCTTGACGACGCCTAGCGAGCATTTATGGGTGAGTTATCCGCTTGCCGATGAGGAAGGCAGAACGCTGCTTCCATCCGAGTTGATGCGTCATTTACGGACGATTTTCCCAGGAATTCAGGAACGGCTGCTCACAGGTGAACCGCATCCGCTTCAGTCTACGGAAGAGCAGCTCCGTTACATTGCTCATCCGGAACGGACATTGTCGTACCTGATCGTACAACTTCGCCAATGGCGACGCGGACTTGATATTGCGGAGTTCTGGTGGCAAGTATTCGATTGGTTCGCGAATCAAGAAGCGTGGCAGCCGAAGCTTCAGATGCTGCTGCAGTCGTTATTCTATCGCAATGACGTCGCTTCGCTGGGAGCCGAGACCAGTAGAAAATTGTATGGCGCGCATTTGAAATCGAGTGTATCGCGGATGGAGAAGTATGTCTCTTGTCCTTTCGCTCATTTTGCATCGCATGGGCTCAAACTGAAGGAACGGCAGTTATTCCGACTAGAAGCGCCGGACATCGGGCAGTTGTTTCATGCGGCGCTCAGCCAGATGGCCGTACAGTTCAAAGAAGAGAATCGCCATTGGGGCGATTTAACGCCGGAAGAATGCCGATTTGAAGCAGAGAAGATTGTGGATGCGCTGACGCCGCGCCTGCAAGGGGAAATATTGCTCAGCTCCAAACGGTTTGGATATATCGCACGCAAATTAAAAGAAATCGTGGGGCGTGCCGCAGCGATCTTAGGGGAGCATGCTCGACGAGGGTCGTTCGAGCCGATTGGTCTGGAGCTTGATTTTGGACCGGATAAGCCGCTCCCTTCACTGCAATTTACGCTGGATAACGGCTGTACGATGGAGATCGTCGGACGGATTGACCGCGTGGATAAGGCGGAAGGCGACAAAGGCGTCATGCTGCGCGTCATCGATTATAAGTCGAGTCAAACGGATCTCAAGCTGCATGAGGTGTATTATGGTCTATCCCTTCAAATGCTGACGTACCTCGACGTGCTCCTCACAAATGCGGAAGTGTGGCTAGGCGAGAAAGCATTGCCGGCAGGGACGTTGTACTTCCATGTACACAACCCGTTACTGCAAGCCTCGAACGGGCTGTCGCGCGAACAAGCGCATGAACAGACGCTCAAACGATTCAAGATGAAGGGGCTCGTGCTGGCAGATCGGGAGGCTGTGTCCTTAATGGATGCATCGCTCGACAAAGGCTATTCGCAGGTGCTGCCCGTTGCTGTGAAGGCAGACGGAGGCTTCTACAGCAATGCTTCAGTCGCGTCGATGGATCAGTGGGACACGCTGCGGACGGCGGTGAGATCTACGATCCGCCGTATCGGTACAGATATTACGAATGGTGAAGTAGCGATAGAACCTTACAAAATTGCGCAGACGACGGCTTGCGATCATTGCTCCTATAAGCCGGTCTGCCAATTCGATGAGTTAGTCGAAGGGAATCACTTCAAGAAGCTTGCGAAGCCGAAGAAAGATGACGTGTGGAATTTATTAGAGCAGAAGGGAGGGGCAAGCGATGACGATGAACAATAATGTTGTGCCGAAGCCGGAAGGCAGTCAGTGGACTGATGATCAATGGAGCGCGATCGTGCGGGGCGGGGAGAATATTCTTGTTGCTGCTGCAGCGGGTTCAGGAAAAACCGCGGTACTGGTTGAACGGATCATACGAAAGATTGCTTCTGAGGAAGAGCCGCTGAATGTCGATCAACTGCTTGTCGCAACCTTTACGAAGGCTGCGGCGGCGGAAATGCGTGAACGGATTCGGGAAGCGCTCGAGAAAGAACTGGATAAAAATCCGGACTCCGAGCACTTGCGGCGCCAGCTTGCCCTGATGAACCGGGCATCGATTACGACATTGCACTCCTTTTGCTTGGAAGTGATTCAGCGGTATTTTCAGTTGATTCCACTCGATCCGGCTTTTCGGATTGCCAATGAGACGGAGGCTGACTTCATTCGTCAGGAAGTGCTCGAGGATCTATTCGAAGCGCATTATGCGGAAGATGCCGAGGATAGCGATTTCCGTAAGCTTGTGGATTGGTTCAGCGGTGAACGCAGCGATGAGGCGATGGTACGACTTGTCCAGTCGCTCTATGATTTCTCTCGAAGTCATCCGTGGCCTCGTGAGTGGCTCTACACGATGGCAGATGCGTTCGCTGTTGAGGATGTATCGATGCTCGGACAGAGTGCTTGGGCGCAGAGCGTGGTTGCGGATGTGCGGCTGCAGTTGAACGGGATCGTTGGTGTTCTTCGGCAAGCCATGATGTTGATCGAGCAGCCTGGCGGGCCGGTGCCTTATCGGGATACGTTGATGGAAGACATGAGTATGGTACTATCGCTTCGTGATGCGGCAGAGGAAGCGCCATGGGAGATGCTCTATGAGCATTTTGCGTCGATGGCATTCGGGAAATTGAAGGCTTGCCGCGGAGAGCAATACAACAAGGAATTGCAGGATCAGGTCAAAGGGCTGCGAGATCAAGTGAAGAAGCTGTTAACAGCAATGCAGGAAGAATTATTCCGCAGGCCTCCTGAACTCTTCTTAGGAGAGATGCAGACACTTGCACCGCTCATGCGTACGTTGGCTGAGTTCGTCTTAAGCTTCGGCGAGAAGTACGAGCAGGCCAAACGGGCGAAAGGACTCGTTGACTTCTCGGATTTGGAGCATTATTGCTTGCAAATTCTAAGGCATCCAGCTTCTACGCTCGAAGAGACGTATCCTTCGGGCGCTGCGCTGGAGTACCAGACACAGTTCGCTGAAGTGCTGCTCGACGAATACCAAGATACGAATATGGTACAGGAAGCAATCGTATCCTTAATATCCAGGCCAGGAGCGGGTAACCGGTTCATGGTCGGCGACGTGAAGCAAAGTATTTATCGATTCCGTCTGGCAGAACCAGGCTTATTCTTGAACAAATATAAGTCCTACCCAGCCATGAGCAAGGGACAGGGACTACGTATTGATCTAGCGCGGAATTTCCGCAGCCGCCAAGAGATTGTAGATGCGGTCAACACGATTTTCCGCCAAATTATGAATGCCTCTGTTGCAGAGATCGATTACGACGAACGTGCTGAGCTTGTGTGCGGAGCAAAATATCCCGTAGGAGAAGAGGCGTTCGGACAGGAATACCCGGCAGAGCTGTGGTTAATTGATCGCGGCAATGGAGCGGGTACGCAAGGCGTTGAGCCGCTTGATGATGAGTCAGCTGATACAGAAGTCTCCAATGGCGAAGAAGAGGGTGGAGCGTCCATGCACCGTGCAGCGCAGCTGGATGCTGAGGAACTCATGACAGCTCAGCTTGAAGCGCGGTTGATTGCGACCCAAATTCGGCAGCTGATGGGTGAATACGGCACGCCGTTCCAAGTCTATGACAAGTTTCTGAAAGGCATGCGCAGCGTTACGTATCGCGACATCGTTATTCTGCTGCGGGCAACGCAGCAATGGGCACCTCTGATGATTGAGCAGCTGAGGTTGGAAGGGATCCCAGCCTATGCAGAATTGAATACGGGTTATTTTGAAGCGACGGAAGTGGAAGTGATGATCTCCTTGTTGAAGGTCATCGACAATCCGGTGCAAGACATCCCGCTCGCGGGCGTGCTTCGGTCTCCGATCGTGAATCTGACCGCAGAGGAGCTTGCGCAAATTCGTCTGCATGGCAAAGGACTTACTTTCTATGAAGCCATGGTGAAGCTGACGATGGAGGATGAGGTCAGGAGGGACGATCTGTCTGTCGAACGAGGGTTGCTTACGAAGCTGCGGCGCTTCATGGACCGGCTTGCGTATTGGCGAGATGAAGCGCGCCAAGGATCGCTGTCTGAGCTGCTGTGGCGAATCTATCGCGAGACAGGCTATTACGACTGGGTCGGCGGTTTACCGGGTGGAACGCAGCGCCAAGCGAACTTGCGTGCGTTATATGATCGGGCTCGTCAGTATGAGTCGACATCTCTCCGCGGATTGTTCCGTTTCCTTCGTTTTATTGAACGAATGCAGGACAATGGAGGGGATCTTGGTACAGCAAGGGCGCTCGGGGAGCAAGAGGATGTCGTGCGCATCATGACGATTCATAAGAGCAAAGGGCTGGAGTTCCCGGTCGTCTTCGTAGCAGGCTTATCCAAAATGTTCAATCAGCAGGATCTGAGCGCATCGTTCCTCATGCACAAGCAGCTTGGCTTCGGTCCGAGGTATATGGATCAGGAGCTGCGCGTGGCCTATCCGACGCTGCCGAGCCTTGCGATCAAACGGCAGATCAAGATGGAATTGCTCGCGGAAGAAATGCGGGTACTGTACGTTGCATTGACACGTCCGAAGGAGAAACTCTATCTCATCGGCTCGGTTCGTAATGTTGAGAAGCAATTGCAGACCTGGGGACAAGCGGTCGATCAAACGGATTTGCTGCTGCCTGATTATATGCTGGCACGTGGGCGGAGTTATTTGGATTGGATAGCACCGTCATTGATGCGGCATCGCGACGGCTCTGAACTACGGCGCTTAGGAGGGCTGCCGAACCGTGCAGGCGATTGTCTGGCGGATGATCCGTCGAAGTGGTACATCTCCGTCGTACCGGCGGAGGAAGTCCAGCAGTGGGCAGCCGTCGGACTTGAGACGGTCGATCAAGATGATGCATACATGGCGAAGTTAAATCTCGTCAGACAGATGGCGGAGGGTCAGGTGGCAGGACTGCAATCAGCGGTGTCAAACGCCTCTGCCTCAGTATCTGAAGAGACTGCACTCCAAGAAATTGTTGATGGACAGCTTGAATTGTGGTTGGACGAGCCAACAGCGGAGCCTTCAGATGTGGATGTAGATTCGAACGTGCTTATAGGCATTGAAGCTGTTGCACGCAACTTGATCTCGAAGCGGCTCGAATGGCGCTATCCCCATCATCTGGCAAGCGGCGTGGCGGCGAAGACGACGGTGACTGAGATGAAACGGATGCTGCAAATGCAGGAAGAGGATCCTGCGGAGGAGCTGTACCAAGAGATATTTACGAATGATGATGAGGACGAAGGGCAGTTAGAAATGCGTCAGACGTCGGAGGATGAATCGATCTTGTCGCTCCATCTTCGTCGTCCGAGGTTCATGGAGAAGAAAAAGCTAACGCCTACGGAGCGAGGAACGGTCTATCACTTAGTTATGCAGCATGTCCCCATCGGATCTGATCTGGGAATCGATGCGGACGGTGTGAGTTCTTTGTTGAACCAAATGGTGGAGCGTCGCTTGATTTCGGATGAACAGCGAAGAGCGGTTGATCCGGCAAGCGTCGCAGCCTTCTATGCAAGCGAGATCGGTTCAGAGTTAACGGCTGCGAAATGGGTCAAACGTGAGATACCTTTCAGCTTCGGGCTGCAAGCGACGGAGGCGATCCCCCATTTGAGGAAGATGCAAGAAGAAGCGGTGGTGCATCCGGACATGGATCGTCTTCAGGTTGAGGCGATGGATTTGTCATCGCTTGATGGGGAAACCGTCTTAATTCAAGGGGTGATCGACTGTCTATATGAACGTGAGGACGGCGCTCTGGTGTTGCTCGATTACAAGACGGACCGTATTCCCCCAGGGGAAAAGGGTTTGATGGAAGTGGCGGAGCGTTATCGATTCCAATTGGAGCTATACAAGTCGGCGATTGAGCGGATGTGGAGACGTCCCGTGGATGCCTTGGTGTTATATTTCTTTGATGGATGTCATGTCGTGCACTTATAGAGGTTGTTCAAAAAGTCATCATTTGATCACGAAGTGATTCGAGAAGTGTAATCGACATCGAATCTTGCGTTCACCTTCGAAGAGCATATGCTTACGGAGTATGTTTCCTTTGGAAACATTTCAGGTACTCATTTAGGTTTTGCCTAAACTCCGTTCCTCTAAAAGTTTTTTCGAAGAAAAACTCGCTACGGAAGCATGGCCACTTCAGGTTCTCGCAACCTTCTCGGTGCTGAAATGCCGACTTTTTGAACATGCACTTATAGAAACCCCGGCTGTTACTGATACAGTTCCGTGGTCGTAATAGGAAGTAGGAAGGTAGAGGAGGAACGCAGGATGCGGATATTGCATACGGCGGATTGGCATTTTGGCCGAACGCTGGAAGGCCGAAGCCGATTGGAAGAGCAGGCGGCATTCGTGGACGAATTGGTGCGGCTTACGGAGGAACAGCAAATTGATCTTATATTGCTCGCGGGAGATATTTATGACTCCGTCAATCCGCCCGCGGGTGCGGAGCAGCTCTTCTACGAAGCGATGGCACGCTTGTCCGCGGGCGGCAGCAGACCGATTGCCGTTATTGCAGGCAATCACGATCAACCCGAGCGGCTCGCGGCCGTAGGCCCGCTCGTCGCGCGAGCAGGCATCACGATCGCCGGTCTCCCGACCGGCGATGTGATGCGCTTCGCGGCGCCGCGCACGGGCGAGCGCGCGGTCGTTGCCGCGCTGCCCTACCCGTCAGAAGCTCGGCTCGCCGAGCTTCTGACGGGGGAGGATGCCGACGAATCCGGCATCCGCAGCGCGTACAGCGCGCGCGTTGGGCGTCTGCTGCGCCAGCAAGCGCAGCAGTTCGCCAAGGACACGGTAAATGTGGCGATGAGTCACATTTACGTGCTTGGGGGCGTGGAATCAGACTCGGAACGTCCGATTCAGGTGGGCGGTGCCTACACAGTAGACACCGCTGCACTTGCGACCGGCGCCCAGTACACGGCGCTCGGTCACCTTCACCGCCCGCAGATGGTGAAGGGCGAAGGGATGATTCGCTACAGCGGATCGCCGCTGGCTTACAGCTTCTCGGAAGCCGGACAAGCCAAATCCGTGACGATATTGGATATCGCACCGGGACAGGCTGCCTCCCCGCAAGAGATCTTCTTAAGCAGCGGACGCTCGCTGGTTCGCTGGCAGGCGCGGGGTGGCATGGAGGAAGTCTATCGCTGGCTTGACGAGGGCCGCGATGCACGGGCATGGATCGATCTCGAGATCCGATTGACGGAAGCGATGACGATGGAGCAAATCCAGCATCTTCGCAAGATGCACGATGGTATTGTGAATATTCGTCCCATCTATCCGGAAATGGAGTCTTCTGAGCTGCTCTTAGCAAATCGATCCGAGATGCCTATCGATGAATTGTTCCGTCGTTTCTATGAGCGGCAGACCGGGGGAGCGGAGCCGAATCCAGAGCTCGTGCAATTGTTCTTAGAGCTTATTCATCATTCGAATCCCTTAGAGAACGGAGGGGAATCGGCATGAAGCCAATCCATTTGAAATTATCTGGCCTTCAGAGTTACCGTGACGCGCAGGAGATCGATTTTACGGCGCTGTGCGAGACGGGATTGTTTGGGATTTTCGGGCCTACGGGCAGCGGTAAGTCGACGGTGCTCGATGCAATCACACTTGCGATGTATGGGAAGGTGGAACGCGCTGCGAATGGAACGCAAGGGATCATGAACCTGAACGAGAACCAGCTTGCAGTGTCCTTTACCTTTGAATTGTTGTCCGTAGACGGGCCGAAGCGGTACCGCGTTGAACGTCGATTCAAACGAATGAACGAGATTTCGATTAGTAATACGGTAAGTCGCTTCGTTGAGATTACGGCGGAAGGAGAAGCCGTTCTCGCCGACAAGTTGGCAGATGTGACGCGATGTGTCGAGGAGATTATCGGTCTGACCATTACGGATTTCACGCGTGCTGTTGTGCTGCCGCAAGGGAAGTTCGCCGAGTTCCTTGCTCTGAAGGGCAGTGAACGCCGACAGATGCTTCAGCGTCTATTCCATTTGGAGAAGTATGGCGATGAGTTAATGTTCGGGCTAAGCCGTCGTCTGAAGGAGACCGACGTACGTCTGAAGGAAGTTGCCGCAGAGCAGCAGGGACTAGGGGATGCTTCTGAAGCAACGGTAAGCCAAGCCTCGGAGACGCTTGAGCAGGCACGCCAGCAAGCAGAGGAACAACGGATGAAACGCAAGAAGTTAGAGACTGAAGTTGATCGCGTGAAGGCGACGCGGGACCAAGGTTTAGAATTATCGGGGCTTTTGCATAAGCAAGCTGAATTGACAACAAAGGATCCACACATCGCGGAGCTTGAGCAAATGTTGACTCGTGCGGATGCAGCAAGACGTCTTATTCCTTTTCTCCACGAATATGAACAGTCTGCGCTTCAATTGGCGGAACGCAAGGCAGTACTTGCAACGGTTACGCAGAAGGAACAGCATGCGCGCGAAGCTGCTGAACGGGCTGCAACGACATTTGATGAGAGACAACGACAGTTATCGGAACAGGAGCCCAAGCTGCTCCTGCGTCTGGACCATCTAGAACAAGCTCGTTCTTTAGAACAAGAATGCAAGCAACTGAAACAAGAGACAGCCGAGCTTGCGCAGCGGAACGCACAAAATGCAGAACAACAAGCTGGCGTAACCGAACAGCTCGCGAAGCTGCAACTTCAGCGTGAGAAGGCGCTCAAACGTCAAGCGGAGCTAACTGAAGCGCTAAAAGCGAATGAAGTGCGTCCGGAATGGCGCGAGCAGGTTCAACGCGCGGATCGTCTTCATCAATCCATCGAAGCTTTAGATCGCCAATGGCAGGGGGCAACATCGGAACTCGAAGCGATTGCTGAGCGGATGAAGCAAGCCGAACAAGCGCATCAAGCACAAGAAGCCTTAGAGCGGGAGATATATGATGAGAATCTTCGTACGTTGGATCGGATTCATAGCCTGTACGTGTCCTTGCATCGCGAACAGAAGCGGCACGCAAACCTACAACAGGTGCTCACGGATGAGATTACTCGGCTGCGGCGTGTAGAGCGAGAGCAAGAGATTGAGATGTTATCCGCCAAGCTTGCCGAACAATTGGTCCAAGGGGAGCCGTGTCCCGTGTGCGGTTCGACGGCGCACCAGAGCCACTCGCGAGATAAGCAGGATAAGGTGCTGCGAGATAATAAGTCTGCAGATATCTCCGCACAACTTACTGCGGCAGAGCCTCTAGTCCAAGCGCTGCATGAAATGAAAGCGGCGAGTTTGCAGCTTATCTCCAGATTGCATGCTCTTCCAACTGCGCTTGAAATGGAAGGGACAGGCATATCATCGCAGCTAGAAGCGGCTGTGACGCTGCAGGGAGAGCAAGGATCTCTCGAACAGGAGGAAGCCTCGCAGTCTATGACGGCCGAGCTAGATGGTCTGCAAGCAGCATATGCAAGCCAACGTACAGCGCAGAAAGAGTACAGCACGGAGGTTGAACAATTAGAGCAATTCGCAAAGCAGCATCGTGCACGTGTATCAGGGCTTCAGCGTCAGTCTTCTCAGCTTCGTGCAGATCGTCAAGCATTGGAAGAACTGCATCATAGCCAGCAGCGAATGATTCAATCGATTACGAACGAACGAGCTGTCTTGCTTGAACAGTGGGAGAAGCAAATTCCTACCGCTATTGCGCGGGTATCCATCGAATCGATCTTGCTGGAATTGAAGAACAAAGATGAGCAGCTGCATGATATTCAGGATCGATTGGAACGCAGCGTCCCTTTTATTGATGAGATGAATGCACAGCTGCTGGCGAAGAGTCAAGAACTTGCAGCGCTAGAGAAGGACGGCGTCTTGATCATGGCTCAACTCGAAGGGAAATCACAGCTAGTCCTTGAAAAAGAAGTCAGACTTCAACAACTTATCGGTCTGGATGCAGCTGTGCAGACAGTAGCAGGCTTAATTCTTGAGACAGAAGCGAAGTTGTCAACGCTTCGTGCCGATGCTCTATCCGCTAAGTCTCTAAGAGACCAAGCGAATACACTGCTCCAGACGTTATCAGCAGAAGCCGTTCAAGCCCAGCAGTCCGCATTATCCGCCGAAGAACGCGCGGCACAAGCGGAACGAATCTGGATTCAGCAAAGGTCGGATTCGATATTCACGCCGCAAGAGGATGTGCGTCGAGCGACATTGACGCAGGAGCAGATGGCTGATTATCAACAGGCCATTTCGTTACACCGACAACTTCAACAACAGTTTGCTTCTCAGATTCAGCGGCTTGAAGAGAAACTTCAAGGCGAGCGAGTCTCGGAAGACGCATGGGAGCAATTGATGCAATCTATGCAGCAGCAGCTGGCTCAGGATGAAGAGGCTGTACGTGCGAAAGCGAAGGCAGAACGAGATCTCGAAGAACTGACGCGAAGAGCAGAGCGATGGTCTGTATTAGAACAGCAGCGTATTGTCGAACAAGCGCTGCTCGAACGGTTATCACAGCTTCAGGCGGTCTTCCGCGGCAATGCCTTCGTTGAATTCATCGCGGAAGAGCAGCTGATGCAAGTTAGCCGCGCCGCTTCAGAGCGTTTACGCTTCTTGACCAAGCAGCGTTACGCTTTAGAAGTAGACTCCACAGGTGGATTCGTCATTCGAGATGATGCGAACGGCGGCGTTCGGCGCCCGGTATCGACCTTATCGGGCGGAGAGACCTTCTTGACTTCACTCGCACTGGCGCTAGCCCTATCCGCGCAGATTCAGCTTCAAGGCAAATATCCGCTGCAATTCTTCTTCCTCGATGAAGGATTCGGTACGCTGGATCCTGAGCTGTTGGATACCGTGATTACGGCACTTGAGAAGCTGCATCTGGATCGGTTGACTGTGGGGATCATTAGTCACGTGCCTGAACTTCGGGCCCGTCTCCCTCGGAAACTTGTCGTAACGCCTGCACAGCAATCAGGAGAGGGTTCGACGATTGCTCTAGAATCGATTTAGCGAAAACTGTTATACTCTGTGATACACTTCACAGAGTATAATGAATCCTGCTGTTATAATACAATTAACCGACATCCTTGTTGAGCACTTGTTAGAAATATACGCTGATCCTTACCACGGAAGGAAGCAACCTAGAATCGTCAGCAAGATTCTCGGCGTATATCTCTAACATGTGCTCTTTTTTTTCGTGTGGATTGGACTCTGGGCTAATTTTTTTGTATGATGGTATTATCGAAATCATCAGAACTGATACTATGCATGGGGGTTGCCTAGATGGATTGCATTTTCTGTAAAATTGTTGAGGGAACAATCCCTTCGAAGAAAGTATTCGAGAACGAACGCATTGTCGCGTTCTATGATATTCAGCCTTCAGCAGCACAGCATGTGTTGATCATTCCGAAGAAACATATCGCGACGATGAATGATGTGGAAGCGGAAGACCTTGCGCTGATCGGTGAAATCCATCAGGCAGCACAACAGATCGCTAGGGAGCTAGGCATCGCAGAATCCGGTTATCGCTTGATTAACAATTGTGGACCTGACAGCGGTCAAGTGGTATTCCATATTCATTACCATCTGCTCGGGGGAGAGAAATTAGGCGCCCTTGTAGGGAGCAGAGACTAATTTTTAGGCTCAGTAGAAATAGGAAATGGAGTCATAGTTGACACCATATTTCCTTTTCACATATAATGAAATTTGATGAACCGTGTTATCCGTCTTGGACGGTCTGGTCGGAGGGAGGGAAAACTGGTGTCTGAAACTAAAGTTCGCAAAAACGAAACAATTGATGCTGCACTTCGTCGCTTTAAGCGCTCCATTGCTAAAGATGGTGTATTGGCTGAAGTGAAGAAACGCAAGCACTATGAAAAGCCAAGTGTTAAGCGCAAGAAAAAGTCCGAGGCTGCTCGTAAGAGAAAGTTTTAGGAGGATCTAACTACCAATGAATTTAAGCGAACGATTGAACGAAGATATGAAGCAAGCGATGAAAAGTCAAGACAAGTTCAAACTCTCCACCATTCGAATGGTTCGCTCGGCGATTAAGAATCTTGAAATAGATTTGAAAAGAACTTTGAATGACGAAGAAGTGCTTGAAATTCTAGGTCGTGAAATCAAACAGCGAAAAGATTCCCTCCAAGAATTTACTAAGGCAGGTCGTGACGACCTCGCCACAAACTTAAAAGCAGAAATCGAATTGATTGGTCAGTACCTACCTGTCCAGCTTACTGAAGAAGAGATTAAAGTGATTGTACAGCAGACCATCCAGGAAACCGGTGCTTCTTCTAAAGCCGATATGGGTAAGGTTATGAGTGCTCTAATGCCGAAGGTAAAAGGGCGCGCTGACGGTAAAATAGTGAACCAAGCGGTATCACAGTTTCTGCAATAAACCTAAACATCCTACGTATGTGGAATGTTTTAGACTGCCGGCAACAATGTTGTCGGCAGTCTTTTTAATATGCACAAAATTACTGCTACGGACGGTTACAACGGCTGCGATTGATTTTCTTGAAACGAAAAATCTTCATCTACGTATAACTAGTATCAGTCTTTGACGATATTTGACAGAGAAAGGGGGAAACAGATTGCGTCATTTCTGGAAACATTTTATATCTTATGGATTGTTAATGGTGATTAGCATTGCGGCCATATCGGGCGCGGTGCTTGGGGGGATTCCAGACAAAGGTCACGCAGCGGCGGCAGGGAAACAGCTTGTCTATGTCATTCCTGTTGCGCATGAGATTGAATCGGGACTGCAGCGATTTCTAGAACGATCGTTTGAAAAGGCGGAAGAAGCTCAGGCTTCTCTCATCGTCCTTGAAGTCAATACACCGGGCGGCGTGCTCGGTAATGCGATGGAGATTGGGAAGTTAATCTTAGAATCGAAGATCCCGACGCTTGCTTATATCAAGGGAGAAGCGGCTTCAGCCGGCAGTTACATTTCGCTCTGTGCAGATCAGATTGTAATGGCTGACGGGAGTATGATTGGCGCTGCATCCATTGTTGATTCCTTAGGCAGACCGGTAGACAATCCGAAGTACACAGCGGCTTGGTCTAGCGTGATGGTTGCAGCTGCGCAAGCGAATAAGCGTAATGCAGATATAGCGGCAGGGATGGTGGATAAGGATCTTGTCGTTGATATGAAGGCGATTTCTCGAGTGAAGAAGCAAGGTGAGATTATCTCTCTATCTGCGCAAGATGCACTAGCTGTTGGTTATGCGGATCGCATTGTGAAGTCGATGGATGAAGCCGTACAATTTACGGGGATCTCAGATTACCAGCTCGTACAAGTTGAACAATCATGGATGGAGAAGCTGGCAGGCTGGCTTACGAGTCCTGTGGTCTCGACGTTGTTATTATTCCTTGGCATCGCGGGGGTAACGATTGAATTAATCGTTCCTGGCTTTGGTATCCCAGGGATCATCGGGCTGCTTGGCTTTGGGCTCTACTTCTTCGGTAACTATGTGGCTGGATTTGCGGAGCAGGAGTCGCTTGTCTTGTTCGTCTTAGGGATCATCTTGCTTGTTCTAGAGTTGTTTGTGCCAAGCTTTGGAATATTAGGTATACTAGGTTCAGGGTCCTTGATTGCTAGCGTCGTGATGGCTGCATTTGATACATCGAGTGCACTCGTATCCTTGGGGATTGCTTTTGTGGCGGCTGTGATTGTTGTCATCATAGTTGCGAGAATATTCAAGCATCGAGGGATATGGAATCGGTTCATTCTGAAGGATCGATTAACAGCCGAAGAAGGCTATGTCTCTGCGGAATCCCACTTGGAATTGTTGCATCAAGAGGGTGTGAGCCTAACGCCGCTTCGTCCTTCTGGTGCGGTTCAGATTGGCGAGGAACGTATCGATGTGGTCACGGATGGTACCTTTGTGGATGCGCATCGTAAAGTGGTTGTTACGCGAATTGATGGGACTCGAATTATCGTTCGTGAGATCGAAAAATAAATTTTGTGGAGGTAACGCTTTAAATGGATCCAACGTTGATTAGTTTTCTGTTAATTGCTGTTGTTGTTATTATCGTACTCTCGGTGTTCTTAAGTTTCTTCCCGATTATGTTGTGGATTTCGGCGCTTGCTTCGGGTGTGCGCGTAGGAATTATTACCCTTGTTGCGATGCGTCTGCGCCGGGTTACGCCTAGCCGGATCGTCAATCCGTTAATTAAGGCGACGAAGGCCGGTCTTGGGCTTACGATCAATCAGCTTGAGAGTCACTATCTTGCTGGTGGTAACGTTGACCGTGTCGTTAACGCGCTAATCGCAGCACAACGTGCGAATATTCCGCTTGAGTTCGAACGCGCTGCGGCGATCGACCTGGCTGGTCGTGACGTCTTGCAAGCTGTACAGATGAGTGTTAACCCGCGTGTTATTGAGACACCGACTGTTGCAGCTGTAGCGAAAGACGGGATTGAGGTTAAAGTTAAGGCGCGTGTTACGGTACGTACGAACTTGGATCGCCTTGTCGGTGGTGCGGGTGAAGAGACAATCATTGCGCGTGTTGGTGAAGGGATTGTAACGACGGTAGGTTCGAGCGGATCGCATAAAGACGTGCTTGAGAATCCAGATATGATCTCCCGTACCGTACTTGGCAAAGGTCTGGATGCAGGTACGGCGTTCGAGATCTTGTCTATTGATATTGCGGACGTTGATGTAGGTAAGAACATCGGTGCTCATTTGCAGACAGAACAAGCCGAAGCGGACAAACGCATTGCGCAAGCGAAAGCAGAGGAACGCCGTGCAATGGCGGTAGCGCAGGAACAAGAGATGAAGGCGCTTGTGGTCGAGATGAAAGCTCGCGTCGTCGAATCCGAATCCCAGGTACCGCTTGCTCTGGCTGACGCACTTCGCACAGGACATTTAGGTGTAATGGATTATATGAATTTGAAAAATATCGAAGCCGATACGCAAATGCGCGGAACCATCGGGAAGTCCGGTGAGACGGGCACAGGCGACATGAAAGACGGAAAATAGCCTATGAATATATCCGAATTGATTGAGAAGATCGTTCAATTTTTCGTACAGTCTCCAATCCTTGCGGTCATTCTGATTGGTATCGTGGGTAAGCTCATTGCAAGCAGCAAATCGGGGAAAAATCGGATGCCATCCTTCGGCGGAGATAAGCCGTTCGGTGCTCCGGATTCGCCTTCGCAGACGACGGAAGTTGAACGGCAGGATAGGCCCACTCGTGATTTATACGATGAGGAAGGGGCAGATTCCCCTGCTCCGATGATGCAGCCTTCTTACTCTCCATTCAGCGCTCCGGTTTCTGAGTCGGTAGAGCCGATTAGACCTAATTCGGTGACTGCAAGTGTAAGACCTCAGTTTAAAATGGAACCAGAGCCTTCAAATGCCCTTCACACGGCCGATGCGTTCGAATCGGGTGTATCACGTGAGGAGTTGGCCAAAGGCTTGATGTGGGCCGAAATATTAGGTCCTCCGCGTGCCAAGCGTCCATACGGCAGACGGTAGCTCTCTACCGTCACCAACCACACCCCATCGTTCATGAACGGTGGGGTGTTCTGTTCTCCCCTCCATCAAACCGTTCTCCTTGAGAACGGTGGAACCCGCTTGTGTGACGCTTGGATCATGCAACCGCTAGGAGGGGTGTCTCTCGGAAGAGTCTACGTTCGGCCTTTGGAAGCCCTTTGCAGCCTTCTAATCTTATCCGTGCAAAGGGCGGACAAGAGCCGACTGGAGGGAGACACCCCTCCCCAGCGTGAACAACATGATCCCACCGTGCTCGCATCCAAGCCCCGCCGTTCTCACAGAGAACGGTTTTTTGCGCTTCCCTCATAAATGGCTCGCACCCTGCATATTTTGTAAAGTACATCTCATAATTGGATGACTCATGATGTGCGATAGCTGCATCACAATGCAATAAATGCAAGGGGGGCACACCAAGGATGCGTCGTTTTGCTCGCAAAATTCGGAAGATGACTGCTGAATTATTGGATCTACCACAAGACGTCTTATTTGACCTGCCTCGGGTGACGATGATTGGGAATGCTCAGGTGCATATTGAGAATCATCGTGGTGTGCTTCATTTTTCGGATGAACGACTGAACCTATCGATTAGCATCGGGGAGCTTGAATTGACAGGCAGCGGTCTTGTGATTCGAGCGATTTGGCCTGATGAAGTCATCGTGGAAGGAAAAATATTAGGGATTCAATATATGCGAACGGAGGGATCTAATTGAACGGACCTACTGCTTTTATTCGAGGCTACGTCAAAATTACGATTCGCGGCGAACGGTGTGAACAGTTCGTCAATCTTGCCGCGAGTAAGCATGTCGAAATTTGGGACATGCGTCATCTTCCTGGTCAAGGGATACGGATGAAGATCTTGCTGTCGGACTTTTTTCGCATTCGTCCGCTTTTACGGCAGACAAGCTGTCGCGTGCATGTGGAAGCACGTTATGGACTACCTTTTGCTCTGCACAAGATGAGCCGCCGCAAAGCATTCATCGCAGGCTTTTTTCTCTTTTTTATCGGATTGTACTTGCTGTCTAACTTGGTCTGGAAGATCGATGTGCAAGGAAATGTGAATGTTACAGAGGACGAGATTCGCAAGGCAGCGAGCGCGGAGGGGATCTACGTGTTCCAGTGGTCGTTCCGTCTCAAGAATCAAGAAGAGCTCTCTAGACAGCTGACACATCGGCTTCCCGGCGTCTCCTGGGTGGGGGTAGAGAAACGTGGAGCGAATATTACGATCCATGTGGCGGAATCCACGAAACCAGAAGCGAAGCAGCTTATGAATCCGAGGCATTTGGTAGCAAAGGCAGATGCGGTGGTGACGGAGATTTTCACCGAACAAGGCCGGGCGAAAGTGCGGAAGAATACACGGGTTAAGAAAGGAACTATTCTCATTTCAGGAATTGTTGGCTCAGACCAGAACCCGCAAGCAGTCGTCGCAAAAGGCAAGGTCAAAGGGCTCGTATGGCATGAATATCAGGTCTCTGTACCTTTGCTTCAGAGGGAACGTACGTATACAGGTGCGTTTGAAAAACGAAACTATCTCATTACGGGCAATCGCGCCTTGCAAGTGAGCGGTTACGGTAAAGTGCCTTATGAGAAATACGAGATTATCACCGAGCGCAGCGACGCTCAAGTTGGACCTTATAAACTTCCGGTTGGGTGGATGACGGAGAAATTAATGGAGGTTCATGAGATCGAGCGCAATATAACGGAAGAAGATGCCAGAAAAATCGCCATTGAACATGCAAAATCTGACGCGCTTGCCAAAAATGGGCCAGGGGCACAAATCCGAGATGAAAATATTTTGCATCAAGAGGTCAAGAATGGTAAAGTTTATTTGAACATACATTTTGAAGTGGAGCAGTGGATTGCGGAGGAATTACCGATTATCCATCAATAAGGAGACTGGGATTATTGCCTGAACAACACTTATACACCGTAAAAATACCGCTACATAATCCTTCTGAGGGGCTGTCGTTATTTGGTCCACAGGATAAATTTTTGAAAATTATTGAAGAGCAGATTGACGCGCAAATTGGTTCGCGTGAAGCGGAAATTGTCGTCAGCGGGGGACGCCGCGAGGTGGATTCCTTGGAGCAGTTGTTTCAAGTTTTGCTGCAGTTGGTTCGTAACGGTTATATTTTGACAGATCGAGATGTACTCTACGCCTGTGATCTTGCGAAGGATATGCGGGCCGATCAGCTGTTAGATTTATACAAAGGCGAGATCACGACGACCTTCCGCGGGAAGCCAATTCGTGTGAAGACGATTGGACAGAAGCATTATGTGACAACCATCAAGAAGAGAGATGTGGTCTTCGGCGTTGGACCTGCGGGTACGGGGAAGACCTATCTTGCTGTCGTGCTTGCGGTAGCTGCGCTTAAGGAAGGTACCGTGAAGCGAATTGTGCTCACGCGACCAGCTGTCGAAGCTGGCGAGAATCTAGGGTTCTTGCCGGGGGATTTGCAGGAGAAGGTCGATCCTTACTTGCGTCCGCTCTATGATGCGTTGTACGATGTCATGGGACCGGAACAGACGGCGAAGGCGCTTGAACGTGGATTGATTGAAATTGCACCGCTTGCTTATATGCGTGGTCGGACCCTAGACGATTCCTTTATTATTTTGGACGAGGCTCAGAACACGACACCGGAACAGATGAAAATGTTCTTGACGCGCCTGGGGTTCGGCTCGAAGATGGTCATCACCGGTGATGTCACGCAAATCGATTTGCCACGGGGCAAAAAATCGGGACTCATCGAAGCGGCTACAATACTTCGGGATATCGAAGAGATCGGATTTGTACATTTTGCGGAGCAAGATGTTGTTCGTCATTCCTTAGTACAGAAAATTATCGTCGCATATCAGAAGGATTCCGAAAAACATGAATAGAGAGGACTGTCTCTATGTTCCAAAAAAAACTTTCCTCTGTGTTGGGGACTACATTTCAATATAAAATGACAGGATGGAAGTACAGCGTCGGCGTACGCTTTCTTCTGTTTTTGTTTTTAACGCTTCTTTTTTATTTTAGCTTGGCTTCTCACTTGGTGCCGGAGAAATATAACATTCAGGTCGGCTTGCCAAGCGACAAGCAGATTCTTGCACCGACGCAGGTCGCGAACAACAAAGCGACACTTAAGGCGCAGGAGCAAGCCGCAGAGCGAGTTCAACCGATCTATACGATTATTCCGCTGCGTAACCAAGAGATTACGGAGCAGATGATTGCTCGGATTGAGAGTCTGAATCAAGACGATGCGGTTTCTTTTACCGAGAAAGTAGGGATTTATCGCACGGCGATTCCGGATATTCATCAACAGTATATTACAAGCTTCATGAACAATAATCGTTCGAATTTCACGAGCAAGCTGCTCGAAGAGATGCGATCGAAGGTCAGCGAGCAGGAATACCGGATTCCGGAAGAGACCTATATCAAGATTGCAAGGTTGACGGCGGACGATATTGCCCAGATTAAACCTGTTGCGCGCGATATTGTCACGAAGTTAATGAATGATCAGATCACGGATGCAGAGTCGGTGCGTGCCAAAGTGGCGGAGCTCGTCAATACGAGTTCCCTGAACAAACGCGCACAGCGCGAGGTCGTACAGGAGCTTGCGAGATTCTCGCTCACACCAAACAAATTCTTCGATGAAGATAAGACGAGAGATGCGAAGGTACAAGCACGTGAGAATACACAGACCATCTTCATTAAGCAAGGGGATATCGTCGTTCATAAAGGGGAAGTGATTACCCAAGAGACGTATCAGCTGCTGGACGAGCTCGAATTGCTTAAGAATGAAGTGAACTATTGGCCGCAATTTGGTGTGCTTATTCTCTCGATATTGCTGTCGCTCGTGCTCTTCATGTTCATCAGACAAGCTGGCGGCGGGAATTTCAAATTCCATAATGCACAGCTGCTGATGCTCGTCCTGATCTTTTTCTTAAATATCATTGCCATGCAAATCGTCAGTCTGGCACAGTCCAAAGAGGTGCCTTATATCGGTTTCATTGCGCCGGTGGCGATGGGGGTTATGCTCGTAACGTTGCTGATTGATTTATCACTAGCTTATATTTGCGCATTTATCTTCAGTGTCATCGCGAGCATTATTTTTAATGTGGGACAAGGTCAAATCTTTGATTTTCAGTTCGGCTTCGTTACAGCCGTGATGTCCTTTGCCTCGGTATTTGCGATCCATCGCGCCAGCCAGCGTTCGACGATCTTGAAGGCGGGAATTATGATCTGTCTGTTCGGCGCGTTAACGGTCGCGATGCTCACCATGCTGAACGGTGATTCGTTCGCGCAGCGCGATGTGCTCTACGCGATAGGGTTCGCCTTTGCAAGCGGTCTGCTTACGGCGGTGCTCGTTATTGGCTTAATGCCCTTCTTCGAAGTGACCTTTGGCATTCTGTCAGCCCTGAAGCTCGTCGAGTTGTCGAATCCGAACCATCCGTTACTGCGTAAATTATTGACGGAGACGCCAGGGACATATCATCATAGCGTCATGGTAGGTAACTTGTCGGAAGCAGCAGCAGAATCGATCGGTGCGAATGGACTGCTCTGCCGCGTGGGATCGTTTTATCACGATATCGGCAAGACGAAGCGCCCAAGTTATTTCATAGAGAATCAGACGAACATTGAGAATCCTCATGATTCGATTGATCCGAAGCTTAGTAAATCCATTATTACGGCGCATCCGCGCGATGGGGTTGAAATGCTCAAGGATTACAAAATTCCGAAGCCAATTCGTGATATTGCGGAGCAGCATCATGGAACAACCTTTTTGAAGTATTTCTATCATAAAGCGTTGAAGCAAGCCGAAGAACAAGGGATCGAACCAGACTTTACCGAGGATGATTTCCGTTATCCTGGGCCCAAAGCGCAGTCCAAAGAATCCGCGATTGTCGGGATTTCAGACTGTGTCGAAGCCGCGGTACGCTCTTTGCGTAACCCAACGGTGGATCAAATTGAGACCTTAATCTCCAAAATCGTCAAAGACCGTCTAGACGATCAGCAATATAACGAGTGTGATCTAACGATGAAAGAGTTGGACACAGTGGCACACTCTCTGAAGGAGACCGTGATGGGGATATTCCATTCCCGGATCGAGTACCCGGAAGATGTCAAGGCCAAAACAAAATCATAGAGGTGTCGTTCATGAGTTTGCATTTAGAGTGGAATAATGAACAAGAGGAATTGCCAATCTCAGAATCACTGATTGCGCAATTGAATCAACTATTGCAGCTTGCTGCAGAAATGGAAGGCGTTACGGAGGGAGAAGTGGAGTTAACCTTCGTTGACGATGAACAAATCCATCAGCTGAACCGCGATTATCGCGGGATTGATCGGCCTACCGATGTGCTTTCCTTCGCTATGCATGAAGAAAAAGATGAAGAACTCGATATCATCTATGAAGTGGATTCAGAGGATGAGATGTCAGCTATTACCGATACGTTCGGGGATATTATTATCTCTGTGACACGCGCGCGTGCGCAAAGTGAAGAATACGGCCATTCCTTAGAACGCGAAATCGGATTTCTATTCGTACATGGATTCCTGCATCTGCTCGGTTATGATCACCAAGATGAGGCAAGCGAGCAGGAAATGATGGGCAAACAGGAAGCCGTGCTCCGCCAAGCGGGACTGACGAGATAATGAAAAAGCGACGGGTTGCAATTCATCCGTTCGTCGCGGCGTTCTCAGGTATTGCTCGCGCAGTTCGTACGGAGCCTCATATGCCGATTCATCTGATGGCTTCCTTACTCGTTACTGCGGCGGGATTCTTCTTCTCCATCTCAAAGATGGAGTGGTTGGTACTTCTGATCACCATGGCCCTCGTTATTGGGGCGGAGTTAATGAATACGGCGATTGAGTATGCGGTCGATTTAGCGACAGAAGAAATTCATCCGCTTGCTAAAGCTGCCAAAGACATAGCCGCAGGTGCCGTACTCGTCACTGCGGTTTTTGCCGTCATTATCGGGGTGATCATCTTTTATTCCCCTGTGCTGAAATGGATGGAGACGTTATTCTAAGGAGCGATGAACGATGCAAATCGATGGTCCTAAATTATTGGAACAGGCGGCAAACGCAAGATTACAAGCCTACGCGCCTTACTCGAAGTTCCAGGTGGGCGCTGCCCTCCTCGACAGCCAAGGACACATACATCTGGGCTGCAATGTGGAAAATGCAGCGTATGGTCCGACGAACTGCGCGGAACGGACAGCGTTGTTCAGAGCCATTGCAGACGGACATTCGCTGGGCAGCTTCAAGGCGATTGCTGTGATCGGCGATACGGACACACCAATTACGCCATGCGGCGTGTGTCGTCAAGTTTTAGTGGAGTTGTGCGATCGTGATATGCCCGTGTTTATGGGGAACGTTAAAGGAGATTGGACGCAGACGACCGTTGGCGAGTTATTGCCGGGCGCGTTCGATTCACGGAGTTTAGATCATTCATAATTTATAATACGGATTGGAGTATTTCCATGCAAAAGTCAAAACAATTTAAATCCGGCTTCGTCGCGATCATCGGACGGCCGAACGTAGGTAAATCAACCCTTATGAATCAGGTCATTGGTCAGAAAATTGCGATTATGTCGGATAAGCCGCAGACCACTCGGAACAAAATTCACGGTGTCTATACGTCGAATGATAGCCAAATCGTCTTCTTGGATACGCCGGGGATTCACAAACGTCAGTCGAAGCTCGGCGATTACATGAATACCGTCGCGCTCAATACGCTGAATGAAGTTGAAGCGGTTCTGTTCCTTGTGGATGTTGCCGAAGGTCTTGGCGGTGGGGATCGCTATATTATCGAGCAACTCAAGCGTATCAAGACACCGGTATTTCTGGTCTTGAATAAGATTGACCGCGTTGAGCCAGAAGCGCTGCTACCGATTATCGTTGCTTATAAGGATTTGTATCCATTCGCAGAAATCGTACCGATCTCGGCGATGAACGGGAATAATGTCAATACACTGCTCGAGCAAATCTCAAAATATTTGCCGGAGGGGCCGCAGTACTATCCAGACGATCAGGTAACGGACCATCCGGAGCAATTCGTTATCGCAGAGCTGATTCGCGAGAAAATTCTTCATCTGACGCGGGAAGAGATTCCTCACTCCATTGCCGTGGCCATCGAAGATATGAAGGTGCAGGAGAATGGTGTTGTAAATATTATGGCGGTCATTTATGTCGAGCGCGATTCGCAGAAGGGGATCGTAATCGGCAAGCAGGGTGCGCTGCTGAAGGAAGTTGGCAAACAAGCGCGCAAAGACATTGAGAACTTGCTGGGATCAAGAATTTTCTTGGAGTTGTGGGTAAAAGTGAAGAAGGATTGGCGGAATCAGGAGCGGATCTTGAAGGATCTCGGTTTCCGTCATGACGCTTAAGTCGCAGAGAATATTCCAAGATTAGGAGTCTCGCTTACCGTCATTTTGCAGGATAGTTCTACGTGTTTCGTACATCCTATGAAGGAGAGCATAGTCACTTCCGAACAGAAAGGATGAATACGAATGCGAGATTTTTCGTGGAAGTATTTTGCAATGACGGGGGATGTCGATGCGTATTTGCTGTACAACCAAGTAAATAATCAACACATCGAAGCGAAGCAAGAAGATGTAGAAGAAATCATTCTAGACGAAGCCGTTGAATAACGACGCCTTTAGGTAATTAATTGAGTAATCATGGGGGATAATACATGCTATATAGGGTGGAAGGCATTGTCATCCGCAGCATGGACTACGGTGAGGGGAACAAAATCATCACACTCTGCACGAAAACAAGTGGCAAAGTCGGCGTTCTTGTGCGCGGTGCGAAGAAAGTAAAAAGCCGGCATGCCGCAATGACACAGTTATTTACGTACGGGGAGTTCGTGTATTTCAAGACCGGACAGCTCGGGACTTTGAATCAAGGTGAGATTCTAGAATCTCACCATGTTTTGCGTGAACAGCTTCATTTGGCGGCTTATGCATCCTATGTCGCGGAATTATTGGATCGTGGGATTGAAGCAGGCGAAGTCGGAGCGTACCTATTCGAGCAGTTAAATGCTTGTTTAACCGCACTTGAGCAAGGCAAAGATCCGCAAATTACAACGCATTTATTCGAGATGAAGATGCTGCAGGCAGCAGGTTATCATCCGGAGCTTCAGACCTGCGTATCCTGCGGTCGCGATGATGCCCCGATGTTATTCAGCAGTCGACTCGGTGGCACGTTATGTCTTCATTGCCAGAACCGGGATCCCGCAGCGATCATGATTTCAGAAGGCACGCTTAAGCTGCTTCGGTTGTTCGATCGGATGGATATGCGGCGGTTAGGGAATATTTCAGTCAAGCCTGAGACGAAGGCGCAGATGAAGCAGTGCATGCGTTCATTCATGGATATGCATATGGGTCTTCATCTTAAATCACAGAACTTTCTGGATCAGATGGACAAATACAACATTTAGCGCTATAATAAATTAAGTTATGTGTTTTTTGAAGAAACTTTATAAGTGGTCGGAAAGAGTAGTTCGTTTGGGTTTGGTTTAGCGAGTCGGGGATGGTGAGAGCCCGATCCATCATAACGAATGAAAGGCACTCCGAGTCAAACCACATGGTATGAAAAGCGGATCAAGATTATTGATCAAGTAGGGTGGAACCGCGGGAAATATACTCTCGTCCCTATGTCTGTACAACAGGCATAGCGATGAGAGTTTTTTGTTGTACAGAAACCATTACAGAGAAGAAAAGGAGTATGGAAAATGAATTTTCAACAGATTATTCTGACCCTGCAAAATTTCTGGGCCGAGCAGAACTGTGTCGTTGTTCAGCCTTATGATGTGGAGAAAGGTGCCGGAACGCTGAATCCAATGACTTTCTTGCGCAGCATCGGTCCTGAGCCGTGGAACGTTGCATACGTTGAACCTTCCCGCCGCCCAGCAGACGGACGTTATGGGGAGAACCCGAACCGTCTCTATCAGCATCATCAATTCCAAGTCATTATGAAGCCATCGCCGGACAATATTCAAGAGCTGTATCTTGAAAGCTTGAAACGTCTTGGCGTTGACCCACTCGAGCACGACATTCGGTTCGTTGAAGATAACTGGGAGCATCCAGGTCTAGGCGCTTGGGGACTCGGTTGGGAAGTATGGCTCGACGGGATGGAAGTTACACAATTTACGTATTTCCAACAAGTTGGCGGGATCGAGACTAATCCGGTTGCCGTTGAGATTACGTACGGTTTAGAACGACTTGCTTCTTATATTCAAGCGAAAGAAAATGTGTTCGAATTGGAATGGGTTGACGGAATTACATACGGAGATGTATTCTTACAGCCTGAATATGAGCATTCCAAATATACGTTTGAGACTTCTGATGTGCCTATGTTGTTCCAATTGTTCAATACCTATGAGGAAGAAGCGCGCAAGACGATGGATCAGAACCTGGTATTCCCGGCTTATGATTATGTGTTGAAATGTTCCCATACATTTAACTTGCTCGATGCACGCGGGGCGATCAGCGTAACGGAACGTACAGGATATATTACGCGTGTTCGTAACCTATCGCGTCAAATTGCTGCGACATATTTAGCAGAGCGTGAGAAGCTAGGTTTCCCAATGCTTAAGAAAGGAGAGGTGTAGAATGACTAGAGAATTATTGCTCGAAATTGGGATGGAAGAAGTCCCGGCCCGTTTCCTTCGTAATAGTATGGATCAGTTGAAGGATCGTCTTGTCAAATGGCTGACTGAGGCTCGGGTTGAATTTGGTCAAGTCGAAGCTTATGCGACGCCAAGACGTATTGCCGTACTCATTCATCAAGTGGCTGAGAAGCAACAGGATATTAATGAGGAAGTTAAGGGTCCATCGCGTAAAATCGCTAAAGACGAGAGCGGCAATTGGAGTAAAGCGGCATTAGGATTTGCACGCAGTCAAGGTGTTGATCCAGAGCAATTCTACTTCAAAGAACTTGGCGGCGTTGAATATATCTATGCGAATAAGAGCAGCGCTGGTGTAGAGACTGCTTCCGTTCTGTCCGAAGGGCTCATGCATTGCATTTCGTCGATGAACTTTCCGAAAAATATGCGCTGGGGCGCTTACGATTTTAAATTTGTTCGTCCAATTCGCTGGATGGTTGCGTTATTCGGCTCTGAGATTATTCCGCTTGAGATTTGTGGTGTTGCGGCAGGGAATGTCACGCGTGGACATCGCTTCTTAGGTCAAGAGACGGTTGTTTCTTCACCATCGGAATATGTCGCTAAACTGCGTGAGCAATTTGTCATTGCTGATCTAGCAGAACGTGAGCAATTAATTTTGAACCAGATCAATGCGCTTGCTGATGAGAAGCAATGGAAGATTGCGATCAAGGAAGACTTGTTAGAAGAAGTCTTGTTCCTTGTCGAGTATCCGAGTGTTTTGTTCGGTACGTTCGATCCTTCATTCTTGGAAATTCCGCAAGAGGTGCTTATCACATCGATGCGCGAACATCAGCGATATTTCCCAGTGCTGGATGCAGCTGGCCAACTGCTGCCGTTCTTTGTTACCGTTCGTAACGGCGATCGTCATGCGATCGATACCGTGGCGAAAGGGAATGAGAAAGTACTGCGTGCCCGTCTGTCTGACGCGAAATTCTTCTATGACGAAGATCAGAACTTCCCGATCGCGGATGCTCTTGCGAAATTGGAGACGATCGTATTTCATGAGGAGCTTGGAACGGTTGGTGATAAAGTCCGTCGTATTCGCGCGATTTCGGATCAGCTTGCGGCGCGTCTGCATACCGATTCGGACACTTCCAAACTTGTTAGCCGTACCGCGGATATTTGTAAATTCGATCTTGTCACGCAAATGGTCTATGAATTTCCTGAATTGCAAGGTGTGATGGGTGAAGATTATGCGCGTAAAGCGGGAGAGCCTGTACAAGTTGCGGCAGCGATTAATGAACATTATCAACCGCGGTTCTCAGGCGACAATTCGCCAGCGTCACTTATCGGAGCGATTGTCAGTATTGCGGATAAAATGGATACGATCGTAGGCTGCTTCTCGATTGGCATTATTCCGACTGGTTCGGCAGATCCATATGCCTTGCGCCGTCAAGCCGCAGGTATCGTCCAAATCATTTTAGATCACAAGCTGCCAATCGGTCTCACAGAATTGTTCGATATGGCGATGGATATTCATGATTCTGCACAATTGTTGAAACGAAACCGTGATGAAATACGTATAGACTTATGTGAATTCTTCTCGCTGCGCGTGAAGAACGTGTTTACAGACAAAGTTCGTTACGATGTCGTGGATGCCGTCATGGCTAGTGGATTCGATCATCTTGTGTCGGTAGTAGCGCGTGGAACGCAATTGATGAAGGTTGTGTCAGAGCAATCGGAGTTCAAAGTTACCGTCGAGTCGTTCAACCGCGTATCCAACCTGGCATCCAAAGCAGAATCCTTTGCGATCCAAGCTTCGAAATTTGTAGAATCGGTTGAGCAAGATTTGTATGATCAACATCAATCGGTTCATGCAAAATATCACGAGGCGCTGCAGGCTGGAGACATGGTGTCTGCTCTTGAACAGCTAAGTAATCTTCAAAATGTGATCACTGCTTATTTCGATAAAGTCATGGTGATGGCTGAAGATACGGAAGTTCGTGCGAATCGCTTGGCGCAGCTGCATGCCATTGCAGAAGATTTGAAGTTATTTGCTGATTTCTCCAAAATTGTGTGGGCTTAAAGATAAGTTGTCGCTTTGAGCAGGATTTTTTAAATCTCTATCGTATATAATATGAGGGAGGAGAATGTAAGTTCTCTTTCTTCATATTATTTTTATGAATCAGGTGGTCTTACATCGCAATGACATCGTATCGAATCGTAGTGGATGCAGATGCATGCCCAGTGAAACAAGAAATCACTCAAGTTGCAAAGGTATTCTCGGTTCCCGTCTTGATGGTCGCTTCATTTGATCATCGACTGCAGCCGGCAGAAGGCGTTGAAATTGTCCAAGTCGATCGATCGGATCAATCTGTTGATCTCTATATTGCCAATCGAATTCAAGCGAAGGATATTCTCGTGACCCAAGATTTTGGTCTTGCGACGATCGGCCTTGCCAAGCGAGGAATTGTCTTATCGCCACGGGGTCAGCAATATACGGATGAGACGATTGATTTCCTGCTGGATCGCAGGCATACGCAAGCCAAACAACGCCGAAGCGGTAAGCATAGCAAGGGCCCTAAACCCTTCACAGATGAGGATCGACAAATTTTTCAACACAAACTGACAAAAGTTTTAAAGAACTTGCAGGAGAATGTGCTGGAATAGCGAATAAATATTACGTATGGATGAAGGTGGTTGTGATGAGTACCGGTAATGGCAACATTCCGGAGGACGTTATTGAGACGGTGCTGCGGCATCATGATATCGTCGATACCGTCGGCAAATATGTTCATCTAACGAAACAAGGGAAGTATATGAAGGGACTCTGTCCTTTTCATTCCGAGAAAACACCGTCATTTACGGTTACGCCTGTGAAACAGATTTTTCATTGTTATGGCTGCGGTAAAGGCGGAAATGCAATTAAATTCATTATGGAAATTGAAGGATATTCATTTCCTGAAGCTGTGCGAATGCTTGCCGAAGATGCGGAGATTCCGATCCAATGGAACGCTCAACTAGAGCACTCCCCACGTAATCAGCGGCGTGAGGATTTGCTGAAGGCTCATGAATTAACTGCTATGTTGTATCACTTTCTGCTTAAAAATTCGGATCATGGTCAACCCGCAATGGAATATTTGCGTGGCCGTGGATTTACGGATAAACTAATTGACCAATTTCAGATTGGTTATGCACCGAATCGTTGGGATACGTTGTCTCAATTCCTGACGAAAAGAGGGTTTGATCTCTCGGAGATGGAGAAAGGCGGATTATTATCACCTCGCTCCGATGGTTCCGGGTATGTGGATCGGTTCCGGGACCGTATCATGTTTCCGATTTGGGATCGCAACGGTAAAGTCATTGCTTTTGCCGGTAGGATCATGCATGATGGTCAACCCAAATATTTAAATTCTCCAGAAACAATGCTCTTTAACAAAAGCCGTGTGTTGTACAATTTGAATCATGCGAAATCTTCGATTCGCAAACAGAATCAAATTGTGTTATTCGAAGGATATGCGGATGTTATTCAATCTTGGGATGCTGGCGTCACGAACGGAATAGCAACCATGGGGACGGCACTAACAACCGAACATTTGAATCAGCTCAAGACGCAAGCGGAAGAAATCGTCATCTGTTATGACGGGGATGATGCTGGACAAGCAGCGGCAATGAAAGCCATTCCGATGCTCGAACAAGCGGATTTCCGAGTATCCGTCGCGATCCTGCCTGATCGAATGGATCCTGATGAATACATAAAAACACAGGGTAAAGAGCGTTTCCGTCATCAAATCATTGAATCAGCTGTTGCTCCAACGAAATTTAAGCTTATATATCTGAAAAAAAGCCATATACTGCTAGAAGACGGTGGAAAACAGCGGTATGTACGAGAAGCGACCAAATTGATCGCGGAGTTGCAGTCACCAACGGAACGTGAAGTGTACTTGAAAGATCTTGCAGCACAGTTCCCAATCTTTGATTATGAGACACTCAAGCAGGAATGTAATGAATTTCGAATCGCCTTGCAAAAAAAGAAACCAGTTGGGGATAATAACGACAATTGGTGGAATAATGTTATGAATGAAAAACGCGTAACGGAACCACCAAACTTACTGCCAGCATTTCATAATGCAGAACGCACATTGCTCGCGATGATGCTGCAGGATTTGGATGTGACTCGTTATGTAGAAGAACGTCTCGGATATGAATTTAACGTAGAGGATCATGCAGCGCTTGCTGCTTATCTATATGCATACTATGCGCAAGGTAAAGAACCAGATATTAGCCGCTTTATTGCTTCTTTGTCAGACGACCGGTTGGAGAAGATTGCAATATCGATCTCCATGATGGAAGTCCCGATGGACTTTAATACTCAAGTGCTTGACGATTATATTCGGGAAATTCATAAGGTACCCAAGCAGCTTGAAATTAAACGGAAGAAAGAAGAAGTGTTAGAGGCGGTGCGTGCTGGTGATTCTTCGCGTGCTGCACAGCTTGGAATTGAGATTATAGCCCTAGAGAGAGACCTGAAATGATGCACCAACGCAGTTTCTAGGGAGGAGGGAGTCGAATTATGGCGAATGATCAACATACTGAACTAGAAACAGAATTGACATTAGACCAAGTAAAAGAACAACTCATTGAAATCGGTAAGAAGAGATCTACCCTTAGTTACAAAGATATTATGGAGAAGCTCTCACCTTTTGACCAAGATCCGGAGCAAATGGATGAATTCTTCGAGCAGCTTGCTGACCATGGTATTGAGATTAACAATGAGACAGACGAAGATATGAGCATGCGAGGATCCGACGATCGAGAACGTGATCATGATCATGATGAATTTAATTTCGATGATGACTTAACACTCCCGCCGGGTATTAAGATCAACGATCCTGTTCGGATGTATTTGAAGGAGATTGGTCGTGTACCGCTTTTATCCGCAGATGATGAGGTTGAACTCGCGATTCGAATCGAGAATGGGGATGAAGAGGCGAAGCGGAGACTAGCTGAAGCGAACTTGCGTCTCGTCGTGAGTATTGCGAAGCGTTATGTGGGCCGCGGCATGTTGTTCCTCGATTTGATTCAAGAGGGCAATATGGGTCTTATTAAAGCTGTTGAGAAGTTCGACCATGGTAAAGGATTTAAGTTCAGTACGTATGCAACGTGGTGGATTCGTCAAGCGATTACGCGTGCGATTGCAGACCAAGCCAGAACGATTCGTATTCCGGTTCACATGGTTGAGACGATTAATAAGTTGATCCGGGTTTCCCGTCAATTACTCCAAGAGTTAGGACGCGAACCGACACCAGAAGAAATTGCTGCTGAAATGGAACTCAGTACCGATAAAGTTCGTGAGATTATGAAAATTGCTCAAGAGCCTGTCTCACTCGAGACGCCAATCGGGGAAGAAGATGATTCGCATTTAGGTGATTTCATTGAGGACCAAGAGGCATTAGCTCCAGCAGATGCTGCAGCATATGAATTGCTTAAAGAACAACTCGAAGATGTTCTTGATACGTTAACCGAGCGTGAGGAGAATGTGTTACGACTACGTTTCGGATTAGATGATGGTCGGACAAGGACATTGGAAGAGGTTGGTAAAGTATTCGGCGTTACACGCGAGCGGATTCGTCAGATCGAAGCAAAGGCACTCCGTAAACTGCGTCACCCAAGCCGCAGTAAACGTCTTAAAGATTTTCTTGAATAAAGCGCATTGTTCGGACCTTCTGCGGTTTGCAGTAGGTCTTTTTGTTAAAAAGGAAGCAATTGTGGATCTCCAATCGACTGCGGTTCTCACATAAGGGAGAGGTTAAAGGGCCATGTCAGCAGATAAACTGGATAAACGTAAAATTATTGTGCGTGAAATTCATCATTGGCGTGAAAGCCGATTATTGCCTGACCAATATTGCGATTTTCTACTCAATCTATATCAAGATCATCCCGATGAACAATCAAGTGGAAGTGCTTCGAAGTCATCCTCCTGGTTCCGCGCCGATCGTGTTATGCAATGGAGCTGGAAGCGGTGGTTGCTTGGAATTGTTATTTTTTCCTTGATTTGTTTTGTTGTACTTCATTTTAAAGGATTTCAACCGGCAATGCAAATTTTCACCGGGATCCTTTTTATTGTCTGTTGTTATGGATTTGGAGCGAAGATCAAGCGAAAGAATCAGACAACAGGGCTTATGCTGATTGGTGTTGGCAGCATGACGATGATTACCGTTGGTATGTTACTGCTGCGCTGGCATCAGGTAGATAATGAATTAAGTGTCGTCTCCCTTGTCATAGGGTGCAGTATTATTTGGCTGTTGATTGGTATATTTCTGCGTGTCCCACTGCTTCATTTCTGCGGATGGGCAGGTCTATTACTGATCTACGGCGCATTTCTTACTCGCTCTGTACCTGACCCAGCATGGTACGAAATGGAGCTGTTCTGGCTTCCGATTTCAGGCGTAATGCTCTGGTTAAGCTGGTATGTGCATCATAAGAATAAGACGGGATCAGCGGTGTTATTCTTGGTAGGCGCTTTATTATGGTTCGTACCTGAGCTGCACCAAATGTTATATGATCAAGCCTTATTAGGATTAACGCAGATAGCGTTGTTCGTCAAAATTGTGGTCGGTGCAGCGCTGCTGTTTACTTTACGAAAAAAATGGATTGTGTGGGTTGTATAAGATGACGAAACTTATTAAATTATCAGAACGATTAACAACGATTGCAAGGCAGGTACCACAAGGCTCTCGTGTTGCGGATATTGGTTCCGATCATGCGCTGCTTCCTTGTTATTTAATACAGAATGGACAAGCGGTCCATGCGATTGCCGGTGAAGTCAATGATGGCCCACTCGAAGCTGCACGCAAGCAAGTGCGTGAGGAAAAGCTGGAAGATCATATTGAAGTACGCGGCGGTGACGGACTTGCGGTCATTCAACCGGGTGAAGTTGATGTGATTACAATCGCAGGGATGGGAGGCAGCCTGATTGTAAAGATCTTATCGGCAGATCCATCCAAACTGCAAGGGGTTCAGCGGCTTGTTCTGCAGCCTAACGTTGGTGAAGATACCGTGCGTACATGGTTGTTACAAGAAAATTGGCTATTAATCGACGAGCATATTCTTGAAGAAGACGGCAAATTCTACGAAGTTCTTGTTGCAGTACGTCATGAGAATGCAGAAATCCAAAATGCAGAACTATACGCGAAGAATCCATTAGAATCATACGGTATCCCAGTATCCAGGGAGCAGATGATTTGGATGGGGCCTTTTCTCCTCACGGAACGTAACGAGGCATTCGCAAGAAAATGGGCATCGGAGAGGCAGAAATTCGAACGTATTATTCAGACTATGAAGCAATCGCAAGCTCAGGAAGCCAGAGAGAAGGAACAGGCATTTAGTGGACTTGTGAAGCAAATTGAGGAGGTACTGCAATGTATGCAAAAGGACAGACCGTAATTCAATACATGGAGCAATTTGCCCCTAAGCACTACGCGGTCGAAGGCGATAAAATCGGCCTTCAACTCGGTACCTTGAATAAGGAGATTCGCAACATTCTCGTCGCACTGGATGTGACAGATGAAGTGGTTGATGAGGCGATTGCCAAGGAAGTTGATTTGATCATCGCGCATCATGCGATCATCTATCGTCCGATCGCGCAATTGAACACCGATACGCCGATGGGCAAATTATATGAAAAATTGATCAAACATGATATTGCAGTATTTATCGCGCATACGAATCTAGATACCGCAGAAGGCGGCGTGAACGATTTGATGGCGGATGCGCTCGAACTGCAGCAGTGTACCTGCCTTGAAGAAATTCATAATGATCAATTGTTCAAACTCGTCGTGTTCGTACCTGAGACGGATCATGATAAAGTGCTCCGCGCCGTATTGGATGCTGGTGCTGGTCATATTGGTAATTACAGTCACTGCAGTTTCAATAGTCAAGGGACGGGTACATTTGTCCCGCTTGAAGGAACAAATCCTTACATTGGCAGTCAAGGGGTGATGGAGCGCGTTCCGGAGATTCGCATTGAGACGATTGTTCCGCAGAGCCTTCAGCGTAAAGTCATTCAGGCGATGCTCAAGGCCCATCCTTACGAAGAAGTCGCCTATGACCTCTATCGGATGGATTTGAAGGGACGCAGCTTCGGTCTTGGCCGTGTAGGCAAGTTAGAACAAGCGATGACGCTCGATGCTCTTGTCGCGAGAGTAAAAGAACGTTTCAACGTACCGCAGGTTCGCGTCGTGGGTGATCTCAATCGTGAGGTCAAGAAAGTTGCCGTATTAGGCGGCTCAGGCTCACGATATGTGAAGCATGCATTGTTCCGCGGCGCTGATGTCCTTGTTACCGGAGATATTGATTATCATACGGCTCATGATGCAATTGCGGCAGGCATAGCAATCATTGATCCAGGACATAATGTCGAGAAAATTGTCAAGCCAGCCGTAGCAGTATTGCTGCAAAAGAAGATGGATGAGAACAAATATGCAACGCGAGTGTTCGCATCCGAGCTGAATACGGAGCCGTTCCAATTCATCTAATCTTATTTGTATCCAAAGATGACTTTTTGAACCTTCTCTGGAAGGAGTTAAAGGTTGTGCTTTGACGGAAATGCGAGTATACTAACGTATGTTGTCGGAAAGTTTGACAGACAATCGCTGGTGATTTATTCACGAGAGGAAAGTCCGGGCTCCATAGGGCAGGATGCTGGATAACGTCCAGTCAACGCGAGTTGAAGGATAGTGCCACAGAAATGGACCGCCGATGGCCGCGCAAGCGGATCAGGCAAGGGTGGAACCGTGGTGTAAGAGACCACGAGGAACGCTGGTGACTTCGTTCCTGGTAAACCCCATCTGGAGCAAGACCTAATGAGACGCTGGCAGCTTTCGAGGCTGCAGCCTTAGCCCGAGGCGCGTCTGGGTTGGTCGCTGGAACCGTGCAGTAATGTACGGTCTAGATAGATGATTGTCACTCACAAGTGGGAGGGTAGCTCCGATCGCACCACGGTGAGTACAGAACCCGGCTTATGGCGAGCTTTCCACGCTAAATAAAACCCGCAAGACACGTTACCGTGTTTTGCGGGTTTTATTTCGTTTAGACATTTATTTGCGAGTATATTTTGCTTCTGCTGAATCCATGGACTTTTTAACGGAATAAGGAAAGAAATTGAGGGTGTGCGTTTGTTGATCGGCAGCTTGTAATGCCTTCGCCACATCGATTTGACCAAATCCAAAATCCACGTCTCTGCCTGCAGGTCCCAAATCGATTACACTTTTGCGCATTAGATCCATGACCTCTGTATTTTTGAGGGTAGGATTCACTGAGCGAATAAGCGCTGCTAGTGCTGAGACATGCGGGCAAGCCATTGATGTACCGGAAAGAGCAGCGTATTGGTTGTTCGGGAACGTGCTCGCAATATTTTCACCAGGTGCAACGACATCGACATAATCCCCAAAGTTCGAGAAGGAAGCACGGTGTTTTGATTTATTCGTCGCCGAGACGGCGAATACTTCCGGGTATGCCGCAGGGTATCCAGGTTGATCGGTATTATCGTTACCTGTGGCTGCGATAACAACGACATCCTTGTCATAGGCATATTTAATCGCATCATGCAGGAAATTAGCTTCGGCGTAGTTGCCAAGGCTAAGGTTAATCACCTTCGCGCCATGATCTGTTGCCCAGATGATCCCTTGCGCCACCGAATAGGTCGTTCCTGCTCCAGAATTGTCGAGCACTTTAACCGGTAATATCTTGTTGTACCAAGACATACCAGCGATCCCTTCATGGTTATTCACTTTGGCGGCAATAATCCCGGCAACATGCGTGCCGTGCCCGACATCATCAAGCGGGTCTGAACCAGGGTCAATCGCATTGTAGCCCTTCAGTAATTGGTCCTTCAAATCTGGATGATGAATGTCCACGCCAGTATCCACTACGGCGACAATCACTTGATTATTGCCCTTTGTTAACCCCCAGCCTTTGTTCGTATCAATGATTGGCAAATTCCACTGGTACTCTTTGTAAAGCGAGTCATTTGGCTGTTCTCCGGCTGTCGGGTTCACAGCGACGTCATTGGTCATATATAAGAAATGGGGTTCAATATAGACGGGATCCCACTTCTTGAAGTAATTCGTCAGCTCATCCGCAGACATATACCTCGATCTAAAAATATAGGAATAGCCCACATGTTTCATATGAATGCTGTGGATGTCTTTTTTCATTTGATTCAGCTGCTTCTCCGTTGGCTGATGTTTGAAGCGGACAACGATCTCATTCGTATAGTAGTGGCTTGTATCGCCGTTCTGTTCACCTTGCGTAACACGTTTACTTTTCATATCGTCCGTATCTACGGTCTTGACCCGGAACTTATGATCATGTGGGTACGGAATGAGGCGAAGGTTGCGGCGTTGATGTTTGTTGACCGTATTTAATATTTCTTGATTGATGACAGCGACGATGCCGCGATTTTTATTGGTTTTGGAAGGAACGCCAAGAACAAGGTATTTATGGTTTCCTTTCAATGCTGGCGTCGTTTCATATTTCTGGCGCTGTTCGACCTTTTGCTTAGCGGTTTTAATTTCTTGTTCCAATTGAGACTTTGCTTCAGGGTGTAAATTTGGCGGTAATTGACCATAAACGTGCTGTTTTTTGCCGTCCATCCAGACGAGATAAGCCATGTGCTGATGGTCTTTCTGCAGTTTAGCAGCATAGGATTGAATACGTGCAGGTGTTGCTTTGTCCAGATCTTGAAGCATTTGATGGAGATGGTGATTGCAATCGATTTTGCACATCTTTTCCGTTAATTTTACGTCATTTTGCAGCACCATCTGTTTCATGTTTTTCTCTTGCTTCACATTAACATGAGGTGCAGCGTAAGGTGCTGGCTGTGGGGCTTTGGATTTCGAGTTGTTAGATGATATGATGGGGTATAGAAGCGCCCCAATCCCGATCACGAATAAAAAGGCGATAAGGCCTCGCCGCATAAGTAATCCCTCCGTTGTCCTGATTAGTCTATTCTTATCTTAGATTGGAGCACGGGGTGTTATTTTATTCGACAGGAAAAGAGTACCGTTTCCAAATGATTTATGGTAGGATTTAGATGGAACATTTGCTAAGGGGGAGCCATATATGTCAGCAGCCAATGTGAAGCAACTTTGTGAATCAACAAGAGATAAATTAAAGCTTGTGATTAAGCAGATGGAGAGCTTCTTGAATGAGTATTCACTCGCGAAATTAGTGGAAGATAATCAAGAAATGACCGAATTCTACCAAGGATATTTGTCTGACATGCGGCATTTGCTCGTATTCTCTGAAGTTTCTTATGAGGCGCTCGGTGTAGCGCTTAGACGTGCGACATTCGATGTCGATTTTGGCGAGAAGGCTTTATATGATGTGTATCATCGCTGTGTGAACAGCTTCTATTATCCGAAGAACGAATGTTATTCGGAAGACGGACGGTATGCTTATACAGGACAAGATGCCATTCGCTTCAGCAAGAAGCCGATTCGATTGGCTCGTGAGATTATCTTGGAACTCAGCAAAGTATATGAAGAGCTGCGTGAAGACCTCACTTATTATGAAAGTGACTATTTAACACAACGTCGCATGCAGAATCAGAAAATATAAATCGAAAATCGATCAGTCGATTTTTTGAAAGACCTCTAATATTTACTTGTTTAGTGCACCTCAATACAGGGTAACTTGTAGTTGGGGTGATAAATGATGACAACAACCAAACCAGTTGTAAAATGTAGTGTTGCGAACTGCAGCTATTGGGCTGCAGGGAACAAATGTCAGGCACAATCCATCATCATTGACGTGGATGCGAATGCACAAGCGCAATATGATGCCGAATTTGCTGCAGACTTCGGTTCGAAGTCGCCTGAGTCAGCGCCTACTTCTTCTGTCACTTGCTGCCATACGTTCAAACCTAAAGCGGGTGAATCCAAGTGAAGAAGAAACGTCACGGATCCCGTCATTTGAAGGATGAACATCGCGACATCAATGACCGAGAAGAATACGGTGCTGAGGTTGCACCCGGTGCTTGGGTAGAGAAGGACGATATGGGGCGTACAGCGCGTGCGCGTGAAGATTCAGACGCCGATGCAGGCGCAGGAGTAAGTTTGGGTTGGATTGCCCTCGTATTTGCGATCGCTTCCTTGTTCTTCTGGCCCGTTATTATGGGACCGACGGCTGCAATCCTTGGCTTCTATGCTTTCCAGCAAGGCCAGCGGGGATTAGGCACTTGGTCGATGATTCTAGGTGGTATTGCATTTTTTGTATTTGCATTCTTTATAAGGTAATTCGAGCAGCGAGGCGACTGATGGGTCGTCTCGTTGTTTTTTATGTGCAGATAAAGTTATTTTATGTCGAAAAATAGTGGTTCTAGACATCGAAAAAGTGTACAATAATAACAAAGTTGACTTTTTTGGAACGCATATCAATCAGAATGGGGAGAAATGATGCAAATCGATCCGCGCTTGATGAAGCAAATGATTCAGATGCAAGTAGTGAACAATATTGATTTGACAGGTACCGCATTGGAGAGTACGACGGTTCCACAGGGTTCAAGTAATGATTTTGGCGCTATGCTCGAGCAATTGCTGATGGGTGCTGAGGGACTCACAGATGACTCTTCTACGACTTCGAACTTGAATTTAAGCGCACTCGCCAGTTTGTATCCAGCAATGGGACAGGCATCATCGACCGCTACGGATGGCATGAGCGATTGGAGTACTCAGCAGCCTACGATTACAACGGAGTATGACGATCTTATTCGGAAGGCCAGTCAGAAGTATGGCATTAGCGAAGCCTTGATAAAAGCAGTCATTAAAGTCGAGTCTTCTTTCAACCCGGATACAGTATCTTCTGCAGGGGCGAAGGGGCTGATGCAGCTTATGGATGCAACAGCTCGCGGTCTTGGTGTAAGTAATTCGTTTGATCCTGCACAAAGTATTGACGGCGGTACACGCTATCTTAGTTATCAATTGCGTCGATTCGATGGACAAGAGAAGCTGGCGCTTGCGGCTTACAATGGTGGACCGAATCGTCTGGCACGTCTTGGTATTAAGACGGAAGAAGATTTGATGGCTAAGCTTCATTTACTGCCTCAAGAGACACAGAATTATCTGCGTAAAATCGATAACGCACTCCAAGCTGTTACAGTGTAATTAGACGAAGATTGTTGATCAACATCGATAAACAAGATATGGATTCAATGACGGATCAAAATGAGGGCCTCCTCGTTCTTTGATCCTTTTCTATGTATATCACACGGGATGGGTTAAGCACCCGCAGGAGAGGATGAACAACAGTGTTATATTTTGATCATTGTGCTTCAACACCACCCTACGATGAAGTCGTTCAGACATTAAGTGAAGTGATGCGCATGCAATACAGCAATCCTTCATCCATTCATCAGGCTGGTCTTGCAGCGGAGAAACTGGTGACAAGAGCCCGTGAGGTGATTGCGTCGGCATTAAAAGTAAATCCAGGTGAAATTCTATTCACATCGGGCGCCACAGAGAGCAACAATATCGCAATTCAGGGTGCGGCTCTCAAGAAGAAAAGCCGTGGGAATCATATTATTACAACAGGCATCGAGCATTCTTCTGTCTATGAATGCTGTCGGCTCATGCAGCGTCAGGGCTTCGAAGTGACCTATTTGCCTGTTGATACATTCGGCTGTATCCGGATCGAGGATTTAAGAGCAGCTATCACTGAACAGACGATCCTCGTGAGCATCATGCATGTGAATAATGAAATGGGGAGCATTCAACCGATCGCTGAGATTGGCCAATTATTACGTGACTATCCTCGGATTATTTTCCATGTCGATGGCGTTCAGGGACTCGGCAAGGCGCCTGTTCAGTTGAAGGAGTGGGGCGTAGACCTCTACAGCATCTCAGCGCATAAAGTTAAAGGGCCTAAAGGTGTTGGTTTACTATACTGCCGTGAGGGTATACAGCTGCAACCCATTTATGCGGGTGGAGAACAAGAGCGCGGATTACGCCCCGGCACCTTGAATGTACCGAGTATTGTCGCGATGGCGAAGGCCATTCGGATGACGACAGAACGTCAAGCAGAATCGGTAGAGATTATGCTGAAGCTGAGAAATCAACTGATTCAGGTAATAGATTCGATCCCGGCTTTGGTCTTGAACTCAGGAAGAGATACAGAACGCGCAGCACCCCATATCGTCCATTTCTCTTACCCAGGCATGAAGCCGGAAGTCATGATTCATATGCTTGAAGAATTCGGCATTATGGCGTCCACGCAATCGGCTTGTTCTTCCAAGGATCTAAAGCCAAGCCGCGTGCTCCTCGCGATGGGCTGCAATGAAGCTCGTGCTGCTGGTGGGATCCGAATCAGTCTAGCTGCGGAACATAGCGAACAAGATATTGCAACATTAGAAGCGGCGCTCCGCACGATTGTAACGAAGTTGAAGCCGCTCGAGAGGGGATAATAAGGTACATGAAATACGATATGTTAATTCTTCGTTTCGGCGAAGTCACGCTGAAAGGCAAGAATCGGACAAGGTTCGAAAATACGGCATTAAGCCATGTACGTCGACTTGTGGCGGAGTTCCCGGAAGTTGAAGTTCGTAAGGAGTATGGTCGTATCTATGTAGAGCTTCATGGATTAGATGCGGATCAAGTGATTACGAGACTCAAGAATGTCTTCGGGATCAATTCGATTTGCCTTGTGAAGCGGGCGGAATCGGTGCTGGAGGATATCCAAGCGATAGCGCTAGAATTTATGCATGAAGTGATGGAGCGTCATGGGCAAGAAGCGATCATTCCATTTAAGGTCAGCGCTAGGCGCGTATGGAAAGGGTTCCCACATGGCTCTCAGGAAATGAACCATCTGATCGGAACACCGATTCTTCGTACATTCCCTGCATTGAAAGTTAACGTGAACGATCCTGTCGTAGATCTGCGAATCGAGATTCGCCAAGATGGTACCTATATTTATCATGAAGTCGTTGAAGCGGTAGGTGGATTCCCGCTTGGTTCGAATGGAAAAGCGATGCTCTTGTTATCTGGAGGGATTGACAGTCCTGTGGCAGGGTGGTCTGCACTTCGCAGAGGGCTTGAGATCGAATGTGTTCATTTTCACAGTTATCCGTTTACTAGCGAACGCGCGCAGCAGAAGGTGCTTGACCTGGCTAAGGTACTTGCAGGCTTCGCAGGCAAGATTAAAGTGCATATGGTTCCTTTTACAGAGATTCAGACAAGATTTACACAGGTTGGTCATGATAATTTGATTATTACGTTGATGCGCCGTGCGATGCTTCGAATCGCGACAAAGCTTGCGGAACAGCATCGTGCGATGGCGCTAGTAACCGGAGATAGCCTCGGGCAAGTGGCGAGCCAGACGTTAGGATCTATGAATGTCATTGGCAGAGCAACGGATATTCCGCTGCTTAGACCGCTTGTCATGATGGATAAGAATGAGATCATTGATATTTCGGTAAAAATCGGAACCTATGATCTTTCCATCCTGCCTTATGAGGATTGCTGTACATTGTTTGTGCCGAAATCCCCGGCAACGAACCCGAATTTGAGAATCGTAGAACAGATTGAAGCGCACATCGAAGGCCTTGATGCGTTGATCGATGAAGCGGTTAACCATACGGAGACGATCGTTCTGCGAGACGAAATCGATGAGAACAACGAACACCAGGAATCAGCTTCTGTGGAGCTGAAGAGTGATGAGCCAACAACGAAGCTGATCGATGAAGATCGTTGGTTCTAGGTATTAGATGAATGAACAAAAGGGCATCCCTATGGGATGCCCTTTGTGTTTCGTATTACACGGCGAATTACGCACTTTGCTGCTCACGCCGATGTTGGGCATTCTTGAGCATTCTGCCAACGAGTAGAACGATCACAACGATAATCAATATGAACGTCCATTTGAGGACGGGAGATTCTGCGAAAAACGGATGTATTTTTTTCTCCTCTGTAATCATCTTCGCTGCGTTATATGCTAATACAGCGGAACCAAAATAGATGATCCAGGGGAAACGATCGATGAGGCGAATGAAAACGGTACTGCCCCATACGACGATCGGCACACTGATAATCAGACCGATTGCGACGAGTAACGTATGTCCTTGAGCTGCGCCAGCGACGGCGATGACATTATCAAGACCCATTGCAGCGTCAGCGACGATGATCGTCCAGACGGCTGCCATTAGTGACGTACCGGGCTTTATGTTTTCTTCTTCTTTATGATCAGCTAGTAGCTTGATGGAGATCCATAACAGCAGAAGCCCGCCAACAAGCAATAACCACGGGATTTGCAGCAGCTTTACGACGATAATTGTAGCGAAGATGCGGATTAGAACAGCACCTAATGTACCGAAAATGATCGCTTTCTTTTGCTGGTTTACATCAAGGTTGCGCGCTGCCATACCGATAACGATCGCATTATCACCTGCGAGGAGCAGGTCAACGAATACGATGTTGGCGAGTGCGATGAAAAACTCTAAACTAAATAATTCCACGTCTATCACTCCTCTGTCTACCCTTCATGCACTTATTGAAAATATATGGGCTCGAATTCAAGTCCAGGCAAGGGTCCATATTTAAGCATAGCTTGACTCACTTCTACATACAAGTGTAAAAGGGGGGTGAGCTGTTGGAAAATTTATTTCTACTACTCGAAATATTGATTATTAATATGGTTCTGAGCGGTGACAATGCGGTTGTAATTGCCATGGCAAGTAAGAACCTGCCCGTGTCACAGCGTAGAAAAGCGGTGTGGTGGGGGGCTTTTGGCGCTGTCATTCTTCGGTGTATCCTCACCGTTGCCGCGATGTTGCTCCTCGACATTCCCTTAATCCAGGCGATCGGTTCTTGTTTATTGCTCTATATTGCAATCAAACTGCTGATCGATGAAGATGACCTGGGTCGCGTGAAATCGGCTTCGAGCCTATGGATGGCGGTTCAGACGATTCTGATTGCTGATTTCGTGATGAGTCTAGATAATGTGCTCGCGATCGCAGCCGTAGCCAAAGGCGATTTCCCGCTCATTATTATCGGGATTGCACTAAGTATTCCCATTATCGTCTGGGGAAGCACGATGATCATGAACTTGCTTCATCGGTATCCGGTGCTGATCTACCTCGGTTCAGGCATTCTTGGATTCACGGCAGGGCAAATGCTCATGGAGGACCGAAAAATGCAAGAATGGATATTCCGTGATTGGGCGCCTGTGTTGTATATTGTTCTTCCTGTGCTTCTGGCTTTTATTGTTATTGCCATTGGACTTGCATTCAAACGCAGACAGTCTTATTCCCATTAATTTTCATTTCTGCAGGAGAAGCGCCTGCGGAATTTTTTTTGTGCGGCGGTGGTTTTTTTTAGAAAGTTCAGATAAACTAAAGGTAGAATCTGTCGCTTTTTGTCTTGTCCAATTGAATATATGGAATGGGGGTAAGGGGATGACGAATAAACAGCAGGGACTAGGGATCGGTATCTTATTCGTAGGTATCGTGATTTTGCTAGGCAAACTGGGTGTATTTAACTTTATCGGTGAACTGTTCTGGCCGTTGTTTATATTAATACCCGGCATTCTATTGCAGTTCCTATATTTCTCAAGAGTGCTGCCTGCAGGAATACTCATACCCGCTGGGATACTAACGACGTATGGACTTATTTTTCTCATCTGCAATCTGGCTGGATGGGAATCGCTACAATACTTATGGCCGTTCTTTATATTCGGTGTTGCTGTAGGATTGTATGAATATTATGTATTTAGTCAGGATCGGCCTCATGGCGCATATATCGCCTCGTTGATCTTAGCGATCATCACTGTCGTTTTCTTGGCAGCGACGATGCTGTGGACGATTGGGATCTATTTCATCGCAATCGGTCTAATTGTTGTTGGGCTTGTACTCGTCTTCTGGAAACGGAAAAGCAAATGGTAATCCTTGCATGACGCAAAATTCAGTTTGCATTTTTTATACAATTCCGTATAATTAAAGGGATATGTCAAGCGTCGGCATTTTGCCTGGCGCTTATTTTGTGTAAAACACCCAATGGAGTTACAATTAAATTTAAGATATTGAAAGGATTTGAACATTTCTTATGCATTCAAGAGAAAACATTCGTAATATCGCTATTATCGCGCACGTTGACCACGGGAAAACGACCCTCGTCGATAAGTTGTTGCAGCAATCGGGAACATTCCGTGAAAACGAGCAAGTCACAGAACGTGCGATGGACTCCGGTGATATTGAGCGTGAACGCGGCATTACGATTTTGGCGAAAAATACAGCTATCACGTATAAAGAGTTCTTAATTAACATCATGGATACACCAGGCCATGCGGACTTCGGCGGTGAAGTAGAGCGGATCATGAAAATGGTCGATGGTGTACTCCTCGTCGTCGATGCATTCGAAGGATGTATGCCACAGACAAAGTTCGTACTTCGTAAAGCGCTTGAGAGTAATCTAACGCCAATTGTTGTCGTGAACAAAATTGACCGTCCGAACGCTCGTCCAGCTGAAGTTATTGACGAAGTATTGGAGCTCTTCATCGAGCTAGGTGCCAATGATGATCAATTGGATTTCCCTGTTGTCTACGCGTCTGCATTGAACGGGACATCCAGCTTGGATCCGGAGAAGCAAGATGAGAACATGCTTGCCCTCTATGATACGATTACTAGCCACATCCCTGCGCCTACGGAGGATGTAACACTTCCGCTTCAGTTCCTCGTAACATTAATGGATTATAATGAATATTTGGGTCGTATTGCGATTGGTCGCGTGAACCGCGGAACGATTCGTCAAGGCCAACCGGTTGCCGTGATGACACGTGAGGGCCAGATGAAGCAAGCACGTATCGAGAAATTGTTCGGTTTCCAAGGCTTGAAGCGTATTGAAGTCGAAGAAGCGGGTGCAGGCGATATTATCGCAATCGCAGGTATCAAGGACATCAACATTGGTGAGACCATTGCAGATCCAGCGAACCCAGAAGCATTGCCAGTCCTCAAAATCGATGAGCCAACGCTTCAAATGACATTTATCGTTAACAACAGCCCATTCGCAGGTCGTGAAGGAAAATGGGTTACGTCCCGTAAACTTCGTGAGCGTCTATTCAAAGAGCTTGAAACAGATGTAAGTTTGCGTGTCGATGAGACAGATAGCCCAGATGCATTCATCGTATCAGGACGCGGTGAGCTTCACTTAGGGATTCTGATCGAAAATATGCGTCGCGAAGGCTTCGAGCTTCAAGTCTCCAAGCCAGAAGTTATCATCCGCGTTGAAGACGGCGTGAAAATGGAGCCAATCGAACGTTTGTTAATCGACATTCCAGAAGAGAGCATGGGTTCTGTTATGGAGAGCCTTGGATCACGTAAAGCGGAAATGGTCAACATGATTAACCATGGTAATGGCCAAGTACGTCTTGAGTTCTTGATCCCTGCTCGTGGATTAATCGGATACCGTACGAACTTCCTTACATTGACGCGTGGATACGGCATTATGAACCATGCATTCGATAGCTATGGACCGCTTGTTACAGGTCAAGTTGGCGGACGTCACCAAGGCGTATTAGTATCCAGTGAGAACGGTACGTCGACACTGTATGGTATTCTCTCGATCGAGGATCGTGGAATTCTATTCCTACAGCCAGGTTCAGAAGTATATGAAGGCATGATCGTGGGTGAACACACACGTGATAACGATATTATCGTGAATATCTGTAAAGAAAAACAATTGAACAACATTCGTTCTGCAGGTAAAGATGATACCGTGAAGATGAAAACTCCTCGTCTGTACACGCTTGAGCAAGCACTAGAATACTTGAACGATGATGAGTATTGTGAAATTACGCCGAAGTCCATTCGTCTTCGTAAAAAAATTCTGAACAAGAATGAACGCGAACGTGCGGAGAAACACCGCAAAATGGCTGAAGCGAACCTGTAAGTGTGAATTTGAATTCCACGCGGGCAGCATGAATCGAAGTATTTATTTAATCAAGAAAGAGGAGTGAACAGCATGTTTCATGACTGGTTTGCTGCGCATCCGATTATATCTTTTCTAATCATCTATTGTTTCTTGGTGTATATCTTTAATAAAGTGTTTCGTGTTCGGAAATTGCCGATTCTTAAAGACCTTGTCATCTATTTGATGATTGCGGTTGCGGCATTTGTGCTGCTCGTGTTTCAAATTGATAAATTACCCATTATTCCTTGTCTAACGGTGGCAGTTGCTCTTATGCTGATGGTGCGCATTCGATATTTCGTCGAAGCGCGCCAGAAGCGTAAAAGCGCTGGACAACCCTCTACGGATGGCAAGTAAGCTATAGTCAACGGTTGAAAGGGGAATAAGGAATGAAGCTGCAGGATGCCTTGTTTAATTGGCTTCAAATTCGAATGGTTGCAGACGCCAGACCAGATGATCGCGCAGCAGAAGATACGGTGCAGTTCTTCGCTACGATATTGCAAGAGGATCATGGCATGACTGAATTTGATATCGTCATGGTTGACGATACGATGGTACATATCAAGTATGTAATCGATGGAAAAGCAAAGAAACAAATGGTTCCACGCGAATCCGCTGAACAGTTGCTTCATGACATAAACTCGAACCCGAAATACAACGAATAATTACTGATTTAGCATTTGAAAAGGTGTTGTTGAGAATGAATCCAGCTACTGGACTCCCGCCGAGGGAGGGCCCTAAACGGAGACGCAGCGCTCAGACGACGAAGAAGAAGCAGGTGAAGCCGAAGAGTCCTGTGCGAACCACGCTTAAGACACTAGGCATTCTGCTCATTGTCGGTATTCTAGCGGCCTGTGTCTATGTTGGTTATGTCGCCTATAAGGCAGATAAGGAATTGGATAATATTTCGACGGTCGTCGATGAGAAGCCACTTCCTCCGGAAGAATCCGCTAAGGTGAAGCCGGTATCGATCCTGCTCCTAGGGGTGGATACACGGGAAGAGTCGGGCGGACTGAATACTGATGTCTTTATGGTGGCGACCTTAAATCCAGAGAAGAAGAGTGCGACGGTCGTATCGATTCCTCGGGATACGAAGGTAGAGCTTCGCGGTTATAAGTCTCACAAGATTAATAGCTATTATGCAGCTTTTCGTTCGAAGAATAAGGACACAGCCAATGATGAGATCAAGGAAATGGTTGGCAAATATTTGGATATTCCAATCGACTATGTTGCGATGATCAATTTTAAGGGCTTCAGTGATGTGGTTGATGCGCTAGGCGGTGTCGATGTGAATGTCGACATGGACATGCGTTATATCGATAAAGCTGACGGCACGAACATTAATTTGAAACAAGGCTTCCAGACCTTAAATGGCGAGGATGCGCTCAATTTCGTTCGTTATCGGAAGTCGAACACGAAGAACCCAACGAAAGGCTCAAGCGACTTCGATCGGAACCGGAGACAAAGCGAAGTGCTGCACGAAATGATGCGTAAGCTGCAGAGCTTCGATGGGTTGACGAAGGTGCCGGCCATTATTGAATCTGTCGGTAAGAACCTGAAGATGGATATTCAGAAAGAGCAAATCAAAGATATGATTACGACATACATCACGATGAATAAGGATAATATTCAATTCATTCCGATTGAGGGAAAATGGAAAAGCCCTTATGTCTATCTCGATGATGATAAATTCGAAGCGGCTAAGCAAGCGTTGAAGCAGCAGCTTACACTTCAACCATGACGCAACTTTATCGGGCGTAGGCATTTCTGCTAGTAGATGCAAGTTTCTTCCTGTGATATCATATAATTAATTAGAGGTTGTTCAAAAAGTCATCTTATGATCACGTAGCATGAACAAGGAGAGATTTCGACATCGAATCTTGCATTCAAACTCGAAGTCCGGTGCTCATTTAGGTTTTGCCTAAACTCCGCTCCTCCTTCTTCATTTTCAAGCAACCTTCTCGGTGCTAATAAGCCGACTTTTTGAACATATAATTAGAGGTTGTTCAATCTTATAGCAATTGAAGTTATAGGAGGCTAGGGGCCCATGGCAGAAGTGATTGTATCACTATCCGACGCTTTGCTGAAGCAATTAGAACAGGAATCCTTCGTCTTATTAAGTACGGTTGATGCCGAGACCGGCGGTCCAACGACAAATGCGATCTCATGGGTATACGCTGTAGACAACAAGACGTTGCGATTCGCAATTGATCAGCGTTCTAGACTAATTGCAAATGTGACGCAAAACCCAAAAGTTACAATATCGATATTTAGTGAAGGGTCTCTTCATGCGGTATATGGGACAAGTGAGGTCATCGCTTCTCCACTTGCCGAAGTGCCGATTAAGCTCGTCTGTATTGAAGTGAAGGTCGACACCGTTCGTGATGCGATGTTCTATGGCGCACGAATTTCGGTGATGCCTGCTTATGAGAAAACCTATGATAAACGTGCTGCTGACAAGTTAGATGGACAAGTTTTTGCAGCCATGCGTAAAGCCTAGTGAATTTTTCACTGGGCTTTTGCCTATTTAAGGGGCATGTTAACGGCTATTGCTTCGTATTATTCTGAGGAGAGGGTGATGGCCTGGTTGACCGAAATAGATAGATCATGAAGGAGTATGCATTACACGATGCGGCAGTGATTACCACGCTTGGAGGCGGCGCAGATGAAGAAAATATTTGTGTTGGATACGAATGTATTATTACACGATCCCAATGCGATTTTTGCTTTTGAGGATAATGATGTCATCATTCCTGCGGTGGTATTGGAGGAGATTGATTCTAAGAAACGGAATGCGGATGAAATCGGCAGAAATGCAAGATATGTATCCCGCTTATTAGACAGTCTTCGAGAAAAGGGGCAATTACACAGCGGCATTCAGCTCGATCAAGGCGGAACGCTCACCGTAGAGCTTAATCATCGGAGCTTCGTTCGAGTCCAAGAGATGTTCGGGGAAATTACGAATGACAATCGAATCTTGGCCGTAGCGTTGAATTATCACATCGAAGAGCAACAGACAGAGGAGCCAAGACCTGTCGTTCTCGTCAGCAAAGATGTTTTAGTCAGAATTAAATCCGATGTCCTTGGACTGAACACACAAGATTATTTGTCGGACCGCACGGTGTCGTTGACAGACTTATACCTTGGCAACCTAACGCTGCATGTGCACCCTTCCGTCATTGATGAGTTTTATACGTATCGGTATTTAAATATTTCACAGCTGCAATTGAAGTACCCGCTATATGCCAATGAATTTGTGATCTTGCGCGACGAAATGGGTACGAGCAAGTCGGCCTTATTGCGCGTGAATGCTGAAGCGACCAAGTTAGAGCCATTGTTCTTGAGCAATGACCCGGTATGGGGCATCAGTGCTCGAAATGCGCAACAACGTATGGCACTCGAGCTGTTGTTGAACGACGATATTCCCCTGGTTACGATTACGGGAAAAGCCGGTACAGGTAAGACATTGCTTGCACTGGCAGCAGGTCTGATGAAAGTGGAAGACGAGCACAAATATAAGAAGCTGCTTATCGCAAGACCTGTGGTTCCGATGGGTAAGGATATTGGTTATTTACCGGGAGAGAAGGATGAGAAGCTTCGACCGTGGATGCAGCCGATCTATGATAATCTCGAGTATCTTTTCGATACCAAGAAAGCTGGAGATATTGATAAGATCTTAGTCGGGCTTGGAAGCATCCAAGTAGAGGCGCTGACCTATATTCGGGGGCGTTCCATTCCAGGTCAATTCATTATTATCGATGAAGCTCAGAACTTATCGAAGCATGAAGTGAAGACCATTGTCTCGCGGGTCGGCGAAGGCAGTAAGATCATTCTGATGGGAGATCCGGAACAGATCGACCATCCGTATCTGGATGCAGCGAGTAATGGATTGACGTATATCGTGGAACGATTCAAGCAGGAAGGAATTAGCGGTCATATTACCCTCGAGAAAGGCGAACGATCGAAGCTCGCGCAATTGGCTGCTGATTTGTTGTGAGGATAATGGAATAAGAGTGTATAGGCCTGCTTCGAAATTCGAGGCAGGTTTTTTCTCGGCTTTCCCGTAGTGTGACTGACTATCTTCTAGGATAGCGCTCCATTGTACGCGGTTATTTTTGTAGGCGACAAATGCGTCCAACCTTGCTAGAATATAAGCATGAAAAGGGGGAGGGAGAATGCGTGTCTAACAAAAGAAATACGTTGATGCTCTTTGTTATGTTGCTCCTAATTCTTCTATTATTAACCCCTATGAACGGTGTAACACCAAATCGTAATACAGAGAAACGTGAGCAGGATACGAGTCAGGTTGCGATTGCGCCATCTGGAGACCAGGCGGAGCGTGAAGAGAAGTTAACGGTCTCTGTAAGTCTAGAGCCGGCTCAATTTGCTGTACTACAGTCCATGAATCAACGATATATGCAAGACCATCAGATGGTTGTTGAACTTTCCAATACATATCCACAAGATGCTTATCATCTATTTGCAGAACAATCGATGCTAGGGGACGCCGCAGATGTCATGCTCCTGCAAAGTGAGTGGGTGAATAAATTTGCCGTATCTGGCTATTTATTGCCTGTTGACTCGTATTTCTCTGGCGTTGCGGCTTCGGAGCCTTTAGATTGGTTAATGAACCAAGTGAAGTGGAATGGATACATCTGGGGAATTCCTAAAGACGTCGATCCTTATATTCTCGTCTGGAATCCTAAGTTGTTACGGGAACTTTCGATGGATCAGCTGCCGAGTGAGAGGGAAGGGTGGATCAATCTAGAGCGGTATTTCTCGAAATTGCCGAATGCCCCTTATCTGATTGCGGCTGATTTGAATGATGGCTATCAGATCTTATCATCACTGCGCAGATTGGGAAGTTTGGGGGAGATCTCCACGTTTCTAGAGTCGCTTCGGCCTCATATCTATGTGGCGGAAGATTCGGCATCGCTATGGGAAATGATGGCTCGAGGGGAATTGCTGGCGATGGTAACGACTGCGTCCGCATGGCAGCAGCATCCGAATACCGATTTGAGTGTCGAGTCCGTTAATCCAGCAAGGAACGGGAAAAGTTTTTGGGCTCGGAGTCGGAGTTTCGTTGTTTCTTCCAAGTCACGATTAGAGAAGGAAGCGAAGGATTGGATTCAAGCGATGACGACGGCAACGGCGCAAGAGGAAGTCCTTCACGAGACGAGAATGCTTCCCGCTCTGAAATATATGTACACACCATCTTCTCTTCCTGCACTACACGGAAGCATGCGTGACAGGCTAGCCCAAATGACTGATCTAGGTCTAAGGAATTCCCCGACAATCGTGCAAGAGATGAAGCAACTGGGGCATGTCTTCGGGCAATATATTCACAACCTCGTTCCACTGCAAACCTTACTCTTGCAATTGGAGTCACTAGAGCTGGAGACGACGGTCAAAAGCGTTGATCCGCACGATGAAATGGAAAAGGGGACATCATCACTAGATCACCCGTAGATTATGTCCCCACACGATTGTATAATTATAAGTTCATTTTTAACTTAACTTCCAACGTACCCTTATCGATCGTAACGCTTGTAGCTTGAATGAAGGAGACGAGCTTCGCAGGGTAGAACCCAAGATCGAATTCCTTCTCGAGTGATTTGCGCGTCGTGTCCGGCAGTTCGAGGCCGTTGAAAAGAAGATGATCCACATGGAATAAGATGCAGTTCTCTGGCGTACTCTCGACCGTATAATGACCTTTAATCTCGACTTTGATCGCATTCCGTTCACCGTAGGCGACAAGTTGATCTTTTTCGAATCGGAAGGCGAAATTTTTGAACATTTCATTTTTGTTGCGTAGAAATTGATTGAGATCTTCTTCACGTAAATTAATGGTGTAATTGAGTCCGTTAATGACAAGGCTGCCTTCTGTATTTTTAATGAGACTAGGCAAGTCCTGCATGGCATCGGAGAGGGCTTGGAAATAAGATCGTACCTCATACATGCCGATGTTCTGCCAGAAGCTTGTGAGTTCATCAATTAACTTTTTGAGTTGCTCTGCGTTTGTGCTATGCGCTAATTGGTCATTGACTTCATTCTGAAGAGCCAAAACGCGAGTCCGTTGCTCGGTCAGATTGGCGAGTACCTCGGTTAATTCGTCCTGCTTCTCTTGATATCGCAGCCCCAGCTTCTCAATCTCTTTGTATTCAGAGGCGAAAGTCGTCAATATATCGTGGTCTTGCTCCATGATGATGGAGTAATAATCATAGACCAAGAAGAATTTCTCGAGGCTATCGAGCGATAGGATGGCTGCGAGCAGCGAATCGCGGTCCCCCATATAATAAGCTCTTAATACTTGTCCGGCTTGCTTGCGTTTGATCTCGATTTGCTCGTTTTTTGCAGATAATTGAACTTGAATGTCAGATGATTGCTTTTGTAATGTATCTAATTCTTGTTGTATACGTTCAATTTCGTGATCAATTTCGACAATCGATAAGCTTTTCTCGAGAATTTGCTTAGTCTCTTCGTCTGTGGGTTCGGCGAGGATCAGAATGGGCTTCCATGTTGTGAGTAACAGGACCATACAGAGCAAGCACGCAAGTCCGCGAATCCAATATTTCATTGGGTGTCCCCCTTAGCTTGGTCCATATAAATATATGAGAGTGAAATGAAATCATGACGGATTCACATTAACTTCAGCTTTCGATAGAAAGGATGTCTCTCTTGTCTCATTATCAGGGAACCGATCAATTAATTCAATATATTCGCGCGGAAATGAAAGATAGTCCTATGCAGCATATCCCTTTTGGGCGCTATATGGAGCTTAGTTTATATCATCCAACAGCAGGCTACTATATGAAGGATCGACCTAAGATCGGCAAGGAAGGCGACTTCTATACCAGCTCGAATTTGGGTTCCATGATGGGGGAAATGTTAGCTGCAAAAATCGCGCATATAATAGAAGAAAATTTTCACAAGGCTACGAATGAGCAGGTTCGTATTGTGGAATGGGGCGCGGGCACAGGCCGACTTGGTGTGCAAATCCTCGAAACATTAGAGGGCAAATATCCTGAGATGTATCGGCGGATTGCATATACGATTGTAGAGCAGAGCGAATATCATCGCCAGCAATCTCAGGAACAGTTCGATAAGGCTGAGAAACAGGCAGAATGGTGGACAGAAGATCAGTTTTATGAGCGAAATGATCAATCTCCCGTCATTGTAATAGCAAATGAACTACTTGATGCATTTCCTGTCGAGCGGGTACGTTATCTAGAGGGGGAACGTGGTAAGTGGTCACTCGAGCAACAATTTGTGAGTTGGGATGAGGGATCTGCTGTGTTTGTTGCGAGGTGGAGTGAAGCAGTACCAGATGTCGAAGCCTATGTACGTGAACATGTGATAGAACGTGGGATTCGGCTTCAAGCCAAACAGGAGTTAGAGGTTAATCTAGGCGCGCTTGCTTGGATTCGGAAGATGGCGGCTGCGATTCGCCAAGGATATTGCATCATTATTGATTACGGTGATCAGACGAAGGAGCTCGCATCGGCACATCGCATGAAGGGAACCTTGATCTGCTATCATCGTCATCTCGCACATGATAATCCCTATATCAACGTAGGGGATCAAGATATTACAGCGCATGTGGATTTTACGGTACTTGAGAGTGAAGCTGCTGAATCGGGTTTTGTACGAACGTTCTATGGCACCCAGAAGTATTTCTTAATGGAGGCAGGTTTGCTGAACCAGCTGCAGGAGCATTACACGGCAGATCCATTCGATCCCATTGCGAAACGTAACCGTGCGATTAGACAGCTGCTGCTGAGTGATCAGATGAGTGAATTGTTCAAAGTGTGGATTGGACAGATAAAATAATTTTATAATGTAGAAATAAAAAAACGATCGAGCCGATGTCGGTTTCGATCGTTTTTGGTATGTGCGTGTAGATTAGAATGGTAATCCCATTTGAAAGACGGTCCAGTAACTAAAACCGGTAAAGGTCACGATCATATATCCCCAGAAAATAAGAATATAGGTTTTCTCGGTGAACTTCAGGTAGCCTAGCAGTACGAAGAATGCAGTCTGGAAGAAGAACAGTAATGCCATTTCCATCATATCTCCGGCGAATGCCATGAGCCCAATCATCAATGTGAAAAAGCCTAATACGCGAAACATACGTGCCATATGTACATCCCCCTCTCTAACGCGCTAACCATAATTTTCTAGTCCTATTATATCCTTCGCGATCCGAAGTGTAAATCCGGAATCGTGACGAAATAGCAAACTTTTATCATTATAGTGACATTTATTATTGATTTTTATACTTTGTCAAAAAATAGGTATGAGCCCCTGCCAATTTGGTTATACAAAATAGTAGAAAAAAGATTCTATGAACTCTACCAAGGGCATAGAGATGGAGTAAGCACATTTTTACCCCCGATGTATTCAAGCGGATGATTATTAGCTGCTTTGATATCGGTTTATTTTAGAATGTTGTTAGGAGGTTTATTGCATGACTGCCATTAGACAGGATGCATGGAGCGTTGAGGATGATTTAATTTTAGCTGAGGTAACTTTGCGTCATATACGCGAAGGAAGCACACAACTTGCTGCGTTCGAAGAGGTAGGCGAGAAAATTGGAAGAACATCGGCGGCTTGCGGGTTCCGGTGGAATAGCTTTGTGCGTAAAAAGTATGAAACAGCCATTCAAAATGCCAAAGCACAGCGGCAAAAGCGGAATTACATGAAGAAGCAGCCAATGATGGTCGAGGGAGCTCATGTTGCATCCCTAATGACGATGGAAGCAGCGGAAGAGACATCATTTAAACACGAAAATATGAGTGAAGAATCGATATCAATCGATGCGGTGATTCGGTTTCTGCGTCAGTGGAAAGGCGCCTATCAAGATGTAGGCCGTCAGATTAAATCACTCGAGAGAGAGATACGTGATAAGGAAGAAGAACTCTTGTATTTGCGTAAAGAGAACGAACGTCTCTCCCGGGAAGTGAACGATGTCCAGACAGACTATCGGGTCGTAAATGATGACTATAAAGCACTGATTCAGATTATGGATCGTGCGCGTCGGTTAGCCTTTCTCTCGGAAGAGGAAGAAGAGAACAGGACTCGCTTCAAGATGGATGCGAATGGGAATTTAGAGCGAATCGAATAGGTAGTTAACGTAAAAAATCCTGAGTATCGCCGTGTTGTAACGCGATTTACTCAGGTTTTTTGTGTTTTTTCCATATCTTTGCTATATATATCATTATAGCTTGGACAGAAGGGGAGCAAGTACCATGAATATACATATTGTTGGCGCCGGATCACTAGGGTTATTGTTTGCCGGGAAATTAGGCATCGCAGGAGCTAACGTTACATTGTATCCACGCACAGAACAACAGTCAGAACAATTGAGAGAACATGGCATTACGATTATTACCGCTCAAGATAAAATCGAACAGAGAACGCATGCTGTGACAATACAAGCTTGGGATCAAATCACTGCTGACACTATGGTTGAAGATGGGGATTGGATCCTAATAACTGTGAAGCAGAAACATATCGACGACTTGTTCATACAAAGATTGGCTTGGCTAGCCGGGCAGCAGGGATATATCTGTTGTTATCAGAATGGTGTGGGACATATAGAATGGATAGAACAGGCGATTGATGCGTCACAGGTATATGTCGCGATTACGACAGAAGCCGCGCGGCGAGATGCTACAGGCATCGTGACGCACACAGGTAGTGGGAATACACGAATTGGCCACCTAAGAGGCAGCTTGAATGAGGAAAATCTCGAAAATAGTCTAATGAAGTGGCTAAATCGAGCAGGATTCAGCGCACAGGTGTCGAAAAACATCGATATGGATGTTTATCGTAAACTTATGATCAATGCCATCATTAATCCGCTGACTGCGATCATGCGTATCCGGAATGGTGAGTTGTTGGACAAGCCGGAGCGATTGCAGTGGATGAAGTGGTTATATGAAGAGATTGAAGCGGTATATCAAGCGAACGATATTTATGTGGGGGCTGCCATGTGGGATCAAGTGAAGCATGTCTGCGCTGCAACAGCGGCGAATACGTCCTCCATGCTCAAAGATGTGCTAGCGGGATCGGACACAGAGATCGAATGGATTAATGGGAGTATACTTCGTCTAGCTGAATCGACTGAACTTGATCCTATCTACAATCGAGCGGTCTATACGCTTGTGCATTCACTCGGAGGGCCACTCGCATAACCATCTTATTCTGGAGAGGAGAATCGAGATAGGTGAAGATATTTGGTTTTTTATTACAGTTTTTGACGGTGTTGCCCTTCATTCCTTTTCTCAGTATATGGTTGATTTATGGATTCATAAATGGAGATAATAAGAAGGCTTTCCGTCTTGCTATGGATGTAACCACTTTATTCTTGATCCTTGTCGTCGCTACGATGTACAATACGATCTTTGGCGGCAGCTTCGGATTTTACCTGATTGTCTTGGTTTTATTGATCGCAGGAGGCTTACTGGGCGGGGCGCAGAACCGTAAACGAGGGAAGATCGATGCGCTAAAGCTAGTGAAAACGATCTGGCGGTTGACATTTTTTGTCATGGCGTTTTTTTACATAATATTCCTAATTACTGGCGTTATTCGATATTCCTTGCATATTGTCTGATAATTCTTTTAAATTAGACCTAGATTTTTTTGACCAGTGGATGTATACTAATTTTCAATTACTTTAAATATTTTTTAGGGGGAGTCTAGTTTGAAAAGAAAAAGTTTACTTCTGATTCTTACTTTGATTGTTGTCCTCGGGACAGTGCTGGCCGGATGTGGAGGCAAAACAGAAAACAAAAATGAAGCCTCTAAAGGTACAGAACAAACGACTGACTCCGAAACAGCTAAAGTAAGCAAGGGCGGAACATTCCGCATGAACTTGCATTCTGAGCCGCCAAGTCTTGATCCTGCACAAGCACAAGATAACACTTCGGGTACTGTGCTTAACGCGATTTTCGCAGGTCTTGCTGAAATCGACAAAGACGGTAAAGCCGTTCCAGCCGCAGCTGAGAGCTGGGAAGAGAATGGCAACAAGATCACTTTCCACCTTCGCAAAGATGGTAAATGGAGCAATGGTGATCCTGTAACAGCACATGATTTCGAGTACGCTTGGAAACATGTCTTGGATCCAAAAACACAACCAGCTCCACCTTATGCTTATCAATTGTTCTACTTGAAGAACGGTGAGAGCTATAACCAAGGTAAAGCTGATGCAGCATCTGTTGGTGTTAAAGCTACGGATGATTACACACTTGAAGTTGAGCTTGAGAACCCAACGCCTTACTTCGTTAGTTTGACATCGTTCTATACGTATATGCCAGTTCACAAATCGGCTCAAACAAATCCGAAATGGGCAGCTGATGCAAATACAATTATTTCGAACGGTGCATTCAAAATGACTGCATGGCAGCATAATGGTTCGATCGAGCTTACGAAGAACGAGAACTACTTCGCGCAAGACAAAGTTAACTTTGATAAAGTTCAAATGGCGATGATCGATGCATCCGCTACTGAGCTTAGCATGTACCAAACGAACCAATTGGATTACTCCGGTGCTCCAACGGGTGAATTGCCTACAGACCAAATTCCTGTATTGAAAAAATCGTTACCAGACGAATTGAAAATTCAAGGTATTGCAAGTATCTACTACTACGTATTCAACAACACAGTAGAACCTTTCGACAATGCTAAAATCCGTAAGGCATTTGCTATGTCGATCGATCGTCAACAAATCGTTGATAAAGTAACGCTTGGTGGCCAAATCCCAGCTTACGGCTTCGTATCCCCTGGTATCATGGGTGAGAGCAAACCGTTCCGTGAAGAGCATTCCGATGCGGAATACATCAAACCAGATGTAGCAGAAGCTAAGAAATTGCTTGAAGAAGGTATGAAAGAAAAAGGCTACACAACTCTTCCGCAAATCACTTTGATCCATAACCAAGGTGATGGACATAAGAAAATTGCACAAGCAATTACAGATATGTGGAAACAAAACTTGGGTGTAACTGTTAAAGTTGAATCCCAAGAGTGGGGCGTATTCCTTAAAAACCGTACCAACGGTAACTATCAAATCGCACGTTCCGGTTGGGGCGCAGACTACAGTGACCCTATGACATTCCTTGATATGTGGGTAACAAAAGCTGGTAACAACGATGCGAAGTTCTCGAACGAAGAGTACGACAAATTGATCAAAGAAGCAAAAGCAACAAGCGATAACAAAGTTCGTATGGATAACTTTGCTAAAGCGGAGAAAATCTTAATGGGCGATAGCACAGCGGTTCTTCCGATTTACTACTATACAAGTGTAGGTTTGGTTAAACCTAACCTTAAAGGTCTATTCCATGACTTTAACGGAAGCATCCACTTCAATAACGCTTACTTCGAAAAATAAGACATCTCAAGTTGTAGCACGATGAAGCTAGATTCGGGATATATGAGAAATCGCATATATCCCGAATTTTTTTGAAGATATAGATTGTATCTTATTTCACAGATATTGGATACAGTTTTTGAAACGAATACCGTCCCCTTAAACGACGGCGAGGTCGTTTCGTATGGTCAAAATATTATGATATGGGGGTGTTCGTTTGGCACGGTATATATTCAGCAAGTTTTTCTTTATGCTCGTTTCGATGTTTGTGCTAGCGTCATTGACTTTTGGTCTTATGAAAATTATTCCCGGCGATCCCTTTATGTCGGAGAAAGCTGTACCGCCTGAAGTAAAGGCGAAGTTATTTGAACAGTATGGGTTGGACAAGCCGATCCTAGAGCAATACGGTATTTATTTGAACAATATTCTTCATGGTAATCTTGGCGTTTCAATGAAATTGCAAAATCAAGAGGTTACTAAGGTAATCAGTGACTCTTTCAAATATTCGTTACGACTTGGTCTTGTATCAATTGTAGTATCGGTTATTGTCGGCGTATCCCTTGGAATGCTGGCAGCACTTAAACACCGCAAGCTGCTAGATAATGTGGCGATGGTGATTGCGGTTATCGGGATTTCGGTACCGAGTTTCGTACTTGCATCATTCATGCAGTATGCATTCGGGGTCAAATTGATGTGGCTTCCAGTTGCTGGATTGGATAGTCCGCTAACCTATGTCATGCCGGTTCTAGCATTGTCAGCGCTTTCCATTGCGTTCATTGCACGCCTAACGCGTTCGAGCATGTTGGAAGTATTATCGGCCGACTATATTAAGACAGCGAAAGCGAAAGGCTTGACAGCTGGTACGATTCTTCGCAGACACGTGCTGCGCAACGGAATCATGCCTGTTGTTACGTATATCGGTCCGCTTGCAGCTAACGTTATTACGGGTTCCGTTGTTATCGAATCTATCTTCGGGATTAGCGGCTTGGGTAAAGTCTTCGTCTACAATATTACGAACCGTGACTATCCAATGATCATGGGGATTACATTGTTTTACGGTATTATTTTGATGTTGGCGCGTTTTGTAACGGATCTATCTTATGGCTTTATCGATCCGCGTATTAAATTGCGTTCACAACGGAAGGAGGGCTAATCGTGGCAGGAAATCAGAATCATGAAGCTGTACTCAACAATCTGACGCCAGATGATTTTCGTCCTATTAGCCAAGATGATAAGAATAGCGAAATCATTCAGCGTGAGAGCCTTTCGGCATGGCGTGATGCTTGGGAGCGTCTGCGTGAGAATAAACTCGCCATGTCAGGTCTTACCATTCTAATTCTTCTAATTATTATGGCCATCTTCGGTCCAATGTTCTCAAAGTATGATTACTTTACTAATAACCTAGATGCGACGAATTTAGCACCATCCGGTGATCACTGGTTCGGAACGGATGATCTTGGTCGCGATATGTGGGCAAGAACATGGATGGGTGCGCGCATTTCCCTTATTGTTGGTTTTGCGGCTGCGCTGTCCGATTTGATTTTCGGCGTTATCTATGGTGGTATTATGGGTTATGTCGGCGGTAAGACCGATGAAATTATGAATAAGGTATCTGAAATTCTATATTCGATTCCTTACTTGCTCGTTTGTATCCTATTGCTTGTTGTCATGGAGCCAAGTCTATTGACTATCATTATTGCGATGGCGATTACAGGCTGGATTAATATGGCTTGGATCGTTCGCGGTCAGACGATGGGTCTTAAGAACCAAGAGTATGTTCTTGCATCCCGTTCGATGGGTGCTGGCGCAGGCCGCATTTTGCTTCGCCATTTGATTCCGAATGCGATGGGTCCAATCATCGTAACTTTGACGTTAACGGTTCCATCTGCGATTTTCGCAGAGGCGTTCCTCAGCTTCTTAGGTCTTGGTGTTCAAGTTCCAGTCGCATCTTGGGGTTCCATGATCAGCGATGCATTGAGTTCGTGGATGATCTATCCATGGCGCATGTTCTTCCCAGCGATCCTCATCAGCTTGACGATGTTGTCGTTCAACGTACTTGGTGATGGTCTTCGTGATGCACTCGATCCAAAAATGAAAAAATAGGAGGTGTGTAGGTATGCAACCCATTTTGGAAGTTAAAGATTTAAGCGTGTCCTTTAAAGTCCGCGGCGGTGAGGTTCAAGCGGTTCGCGGTGTGAATTTCCATGTGAATAAAGGGGAAGCGGTAGCGATCGTGGGTGAATCGGGTAGTGGTAAGAGTGTTACGGCACAATCCATTATGCGACTTCTTCCTACACCCCCAAGCTTTGTGAAGAATGGTTCGATTCTTTTCCAAGGGGAAGAGATTCTGAATAAAACGAATAAAGAGATGGAAGCGATCCGCGGTAAAGATATCGGGATGATCTTCCAAGATCCGATGACTTCGCTTAACCCGACGATTACGATCGGGAAGCAGATTACAGAAGGTCTAATCAAGCATCAGAATGTATCGAAAAAAGATGCACAAGGTCGTGCGATTGAGATGTTGAAACTCGTTGGTATTCCGAATCCGGAGTCCCGGTTCAACCAATATCCGCATGAATTCTCAGGCGGTATGCGTCAGCGCGCGATGATCGCGATTGCGCTTGCTTGTAACCCATCGCTTCTTATTGCGGATGAGCCGACAACAGCGCTAGACGTTACGATCCAAGCTCAAATCCTCGATGTAATGAAGGATATGCAGAAGAAACTTGGCGTTTCGATCATTCTGATTACGCATGACCTTGGTGTCGTTGCAGATATGTGTGATCGCGTTGTCGTTATGTATGCAGGTAAAGTCGTTGAGACAGGGACGAAATGGGAGATCTTTAAGAATCCTCAGCATCCTTATACAAGAGGCTTGCTTCGTTCATTGCCTCGTCTGGATCAGAAAAAAGACGAGCCGCTCATTCCGATCCACGGAACACCGCCAGATTTGATCAAGCCACCAGCTGGCTGTGGATTCTGTGCGCGTTGTGATGAAGCGATGCGCATCTGTGAGACGCAGGATCCAGGTGTAACGCAGCTTAGTGAATCACATGCATCCCGTTGCTGGTTGCTGCATCCAATGGCTAAGGAGGTGCAGGCATGAGTAATAAACAACCTTTAGTTGAAGTAGATCAACTGATGAAATATTTTAACATTGGGGGCGGCGCAACACTTAAGGCCGTGAACAATATTAGTTTCTCAATCCAACAAGGTGAGACTTTAGGGGTTGTAGGGGAGTCGGGTTGCGGTAAATCTACTGCAGGCCGTACGATACTCAGACTCTATGAGCCAACAGCAGGACAAGTCCGATTCAATGGAACGAATATCTATGATTTGTCGGGTTCCAAACTTAAAGCAATGCGCCGCGAAATGCAAATGATTTTCCAAGATCCATACGCTTCTCTTAATCCGCGTATGACGGTCTCGGATATTATTGCAGAGCCGCTCTTGATTCATAACTTGAACGCAAGCCGCGCAGAGCGTAAAAAACGTGTTGAAGAATTGCTAGATCTCGTTGGTCTGAACGCGGAACATGCGACACGTTACCCGCATGAGTTCTCAGGCGGACAACGTCAACGGATTGGGATTGCAAGAGCGCTTGCTGTAAATCCGAAGTTCATCATTTGTGATGAACCGATCTCAGCGCTAGACGTATCGATCCAAGCACAGGTCGTGAACTTGCTGCAAGATTTGCAGCGTGATTTCGGATTGACTTACCTGTTCATCGCGCATGACCTCTCCATGGTTAAGCATATCAGTGACCGGGTAGCGGTTATGTATCTTGGTAAAGTTGTTGAGCTTGCGACGAGTGAAGAGCTCTATGCAAATCCGCAGCATCCTTATACGCGCGCGCTATTATCCGCAATTCCGATTCCGGATCCAGAAGTCGAAGCAACGAAAGAGCGCGTCGTATTGAAAGGCGATCTTCCGAGTCCAATCAATCCGCCAAGCGGCTGCCATTTCCGGACAAGATGTCCGATGGCAACAGAGAAATGTGCTTCGGTTGAGCCAGAATTGGTAGAGACTAAATCGGGTCATTTCGCCGCATGTCATTATATTTAATCGGTTAAGCAAAGGGTTGTTTATTGGAGTCCTCCAGGACTTCGATAAACAGCCTTTTTTTATTTTTTGCTCCTTGTTCCTTTGACGAAATGACCTCAGGTTGTGTACAATCAAGAGAGATCACTTTCAAAAAAATAGTGGCTTGTTTTTTTGGGTCCAAATATAAATTGAAATGGAGGGGCTGGACGTGAACGTAGTTCAAGTACCCATGAAAGTCAATCAACCTTTATCAGATACATATATAAAGGATTATGAGCAGGTTCGTGAATTGTTCGATTATAATCCAGTATCTGAGCAGGATTGGCATGCAAGAGTAGCTTGGTTAGACAAGACGCGCGATTTACGCGCGGAACGCAAAGAGCTCGTTAAGCGATTGCGCGCATATAATGCGGAGAGAAATCCGCATGCTGCCGTATCAACGGCATTGGATCAATTGGAGCAAGATGATGCGTTGGTCGTGGTCGGGGGTCAACAAAGTGGTTTATTTACAGGACCTCTGCTCGTGATCTATAAGGCGCTAACTATTATTCAGACAGCACGTATGGCGGCACAGCGATTGAGTCGTCCCGTTGTTCCTGTATTCTGGATCGCAGGGGAAGATCACGATTTCGACGAAGTAAATCATACGTACGTATTATCGCCAGAACTACAAGTACAGAAGATTCGAATAGATCATCCGACAGGCGTAAGATCGATGGTGAGTGAGGTTGTTGTATCGCCAGAAGTTTGGCATGCTGCAATCCAGCAGCTATGTGACCTTCTTCCAAATACAGAGTTCAAGGCTGATCTTATGGAGAAGCTGAATACTTATGCGGCTGTCTCGGATACGCTAAGTGATTTCTATGCACGCATTTTCGGCATGTTGTTCGGGGAAGCAGGACTCGTCTTAATTGATTCGGCCGATCAAGCCATTCGTTCCATCGAAGTGCCGATGTTCGAGCGTATTATTGCACAGAACGATGAGCTGGAGCGCGCATATTTCCAATCCCAAGATGATGTTGCAAGGCAAGGGTTCTCAGCCCAAGCAGATGTTACGGCCGGGAATGCGAACTTGTTCTATATTCATGAAGGTACACGGTTGTTATTGCACAAAGAGAATGGGCGGTTTACAGATCGGAAAGGGCTGGTGTCCTTCAGTGTTGATGAATTAAGAACTGCACTTGCATCATCCCCAGAACGTTTCAGTAATAATGTACTGACAAGACCGCTCATGCAGGATTATTTGTTCCCTGTGCTATCGGCGATACTTGGCACGGGAGAAATTGCTTATTGGGCATTGACGCACCATGCGTTCCATGAGGTGGGCTTCCGAATGCCGATTATCGTGCCGCGGATGTCTTTCACGTTCGTAGAAGGTACGGTACAGAAGCAAATGACCAAATATGATCTGACGTTCGAGGATGTTACGGAACGATTCGCAGAGCGGAGAGAAGCTTGGCTGCATGCGCAGGATACACTTGGACTGGATGCGGACTTCGATCATCTGAAGCAAGAGCTGGAGTCCATGTATCAACCTATCTTAAGCAAATTGGCTCAGATCCAAGCGGGATTAGGGAAACTTGGCGAGACGAATAAGCAGAAGGTGATGGAGCAGGTTGAATTTTTGCAAAATCGGGCTGTCAACGACTTAGCGAAGCAGAATGAAACGGCACTCAGACACTGGGACCGCATTCATAGTTCCTTAATGCCCCTTGGCAAACCACAGGAACGTGTTTATAATATCTTTGCGTATCTTAATCGATATGGAAGCGCTTGGATTTCATCCTTATACGAGATTCCACTTGATCTAACAGGTCAGCATCGTGTGATTTCTTAATCTAATGCAGACGTCATAACCACACTGTAGGAGGTAAGCGAATGAGTAATGCAGCACAGAACAGTATTGTAAGAGATATGTCTTTAGCGCCGGAAGGGCACCTAAAGATCAGTTGGGTAGATGCACATATGCCTGTACTGAACAGCATTCGTGAACAATTTGAGAAGGATCAGCCTTTCAAAGGGTTAAAGGTAACGATCTCCCTCCATTTGGAAGCCAAAACAGCTTATCTGGCAAAGGTTGTTCAAGCAGGTGGCGCCGAAGTTACCATTACAGGCAGCAATCCACTGTCCACACAAGACGATGTCTGTGCTGCCTTGGTCGAAGACGGGATTACCGTATTCGCGAAATATAATCCAGACCCGAAGGAATACAAAGAGCTCTTGATTAAAGCGCTTGAGACGAAGCCTGATTTGATTATTGATGATGGTGGCGATCTGGTTACGATTCTGCACTCCGAACGTCAAGATCTTCTCGCGACCGTACGCGGCGGGGCGGAAGAGACAACCACAGGTATTTTACGCTTAAAAGCACTGGAGAAAGAAGGCCAGTTGAAATTCCCGATGGTTGCGGTTAATGATGCATTCTGCAAGTATTTGTTCGATAATCGATATGGTACGGGTCAATCTGTATTTGATGGCATCAATCGGACGACGAACCTCGTCGTAGCAGGGAAGAATGTCGTCGTTGTTGGGTATGGCTGGTGCGGTAAAGGCGTAGCCATGCGTGCAAAAGGACTCGGTGCAAACGTCATTGTCACGGAAATCGATCCAATTAAAGCGGTAGAAGCATTTATGGATGGATTTACGGTATTGCCAATGATCGAAGCAGCGAAGGTCGGAGACCTATTCGTGACCGTGACAGGGAACCGTGATGTGATTCGCGGGGAGCATTATGATGTGATGAAGAATGGTGCGATTCTATCGAATGCTGGTCACTTCGATGTTGAAGTGAACAAACCCGAATTGAATGAGCGTTCCACTTCTGTTCGCACCGTTCGCCGTAATATCGAAGAGTTCCAATTGAAGGACGGACGCAAAATCTACTTACTCGCAGAAGGGCGTCTTGTCAACTTGGCAGCAGGTGACGGACATCCGGCCGAGATTATGGATATGACATTTGCGCTTCAAGCGTTAGCGCTTCGTTATGTGAATGAGCAATATGAGAGAATCGGGAATCACGTTCTGAACGTCCCTTATGAGACGGATCAAGAAGTTGCGCGTCTGAAGCTTGGATCTTTGGGCATTCAGATCGATTCGCTGTCCGATGAACAACGTGCATATTTGGATAGTTGGGCAGATCACGAGTAAGGATTGAACTTATTTTATAAAATATGGGTTTCGAAGCAACCTCCTTGGGGTACATCGCGTCTATTGGGAAAAGGTGTAAAAAACACCGCGCGATAACCAATAAGGGGGTTGTTTTGTGCGTACAAGGTTAACAAAGAGATTGAGTATGGTATTACTGCTGTGTATGGTCTTCATCAGTGTTGCGACTGGATGCAGCAGCGCTTCGAAAAGTGAAGATCTTAAGTCGAGCAGTCTCCATTCTGAATCCACAGCAGATCAATCGACAGCCGCAGCACCAGCCGAATCGAAAGCAGAGATGGCAGCAAACACAGATGCGAATGCCGATACAATTGACGCAGAATCCACAAAATCGGCACTAGGTGCTGGGGCCGATCGTTCCTTAAGTCCTTCGATGGATCAGCGGAAGCTGATCTATCAAGCGAATGTCACGATGGAAGTAAAGGACTACGGGAAGGCGCAGACCGAACTGCAGAACAAGATTCAACTTGCTGGGGGTATTTGCTCCAGTTCTCAGATCAGAAGAGCGACTATGAGCTGGGAGGCAACTTTACTTTTAAAGTACCCGCGAATGGGTTCATGGACTTCATGAAGCAGCTTGGTCAAATGGAGCATACGAAGTATGAACGGCAATTGCAAGGGCAAGATGTGACCGAAGAATATGTAGACTTGGCATCGCGACTGAAGGCCAAACAGGTTGTTGAGAAACGATTGCTTGGGTTTATGGATAAAGCAGTCAATGCAGGAGATTTGTTGAAATTCTCCTCCCAATTAGCGGAAGTTCAGGAGCAAATTGAACAAATCCAGGGTCGGATGCGTTACCTAGATCAGAACGTGGCCTACTCAACAGTTAGCTTAAGACTATACCAGCCCATTGAGTCTACCGACCCAGGGTTAGTGACAAAAGATAAGCCTTTTACAGAGCGTATGGGGATTACTTTGCAGAAAAGTATGGATGCAGTCGTCGTCTTCTTTCAAGGGCTAGTCCTTGTCCTGATTGCAATTTTCCCTTTTATTGTGATATTACTGATCGTAGGTATCCCTCTCTTGTACTATTATCGTAAGCAGAAACGCAAGAAAATAGATCTATAGAACCTTGACGAATTTAATAAGTCTCAATTATTAAAAATCCTGCATTCGTTGCAGGATTTTTGTTGTGAATGGCGAAATAGTATGACTGAAGTGGAGGAAAGTGGTGCGAAGTGGTAGATTAGGGGGAAGAGGTGGAGCGGCCGATGTTTATGGGGGAATACCAGCATACGATTGACGACAAAGGCCGAATGATCATTCCTTCTAAATTTCGCGATGCGCTAGGAACCTCCTTTATTATCACTCGCGGTTTGGATAACTGTCTTTTTGTCTATCCACGTTCAGAATGGGAAGTGCTGGAGCAGAAGCTTAAGGCGCTGCCACTGATGAAATCGGATGCCCGTGCGTTTACGCGGTTCTTTTTCTCAGGGGCGACAGAATGTGAATTGGACAAACAGGGCAGGGTAAATATACCGAATAATCTGCTGCAATATTCCAAGCTCGATAAAGATTGTGTGGTGCTTGGTGTATCGAACCGGGTAGAGATTTGGAGTAAGGAGAATTGGGAGGGTTACTTCGAGCAATCGGAGGAATCTTTCAACGAAATTGCCGAGAAACTGGTTGATTTTAATTTTTAACAGAAGTATTGCTTGAGATTTGCTAGCTAGGAGGGCTTATTTTGTTTCATCACATCACGGTATTAAAAGAAGAGGCTGTCGAAGGCCTCCGCATCAAGCCCGATGGCATCTATGTCGATTGTACATTAGGTGGAGCGGGCCACAGTTCGGTCATCGCTTCGCAGCTGAAGGCACCGGGACTCTTGATCGCACTGGATCAGGATGATACGGCGCTTGCGAATGCCAAAGTGAAGCTTGCACCTTATGAAGATCGTGTTCGATTGATTAAGACGAATTTTCGATATATAGAAGAAGTGCTTCGTGATTTGCCTGAAGTTCCACAAGTGGATGGCATACCGCAAGTCGATGGCATCTTGTTCGATTTGGGCGTATCGTCCCCACAACTGGACGAGGCGGATCGAGGATTCAGCTATAACCATGATGCGCCGCTCGATATGCGGATGGACCAAGAGGGTATGCTGACTGCGTACGATATTGTCAACACATGGTCTGAGCAGGAGATCGCGAAGATTTTGTTCGAATACGGGGAGGAGAAATTCTCGCGCCGCATTGCGAAGAACATCATAGAGGCTCGGAACGCTGCGCCAATCGAGACAACGGGACAGCTCGCTGAGCTCGTGAAGGAAGGGATTCCGGCCGCAGCGAGACGCACGGGTGGACATCCCGCGAAGCGTAGTTTCCAAGCGCTCCGCATTGCAGTGAATGATGAGCTTGGTGCATTTGAAGAGGCGTTGAACAAGACGGTACGCTGTCTTGCCCCTGGTGGCAGAGCGTCTGTTATTACGTTCCATTCGCTTGAGGACCGAATCTGTAAGCAAATTTTTGCACAGTATATCGAAAAATGTACGTGCCCTCCGGATTTCCCAATGTGTGTATGCGGCAAGAAGGGGACGTTGAAGTTAGTCAATCGGAAGCCGTATATCCCAAGTCAACGCGAGCTGGATGACAATCCGCGATCCCGCTCAGCCAAATTACGCATTGCGGAAAAGTTATAGTAATGGGGGAGTATAGTCAATGGCATATGTTCGTGGGAATTTAGCGCTAAAAGAAAAGAAGATCCAACGCACACCGGAACGGTATCGCGAGACGACGAAAGTTGTGTCGCGGAAGGGGTTACTATCCACGCAGGAGAAGCTGCTCTACCTGTTCACCATTGTTGTATGCTCCCTTGTTGCTGGTGTAATTATTTGGCGCTATGCGCAAATCTATGATCTGAACATGCAGATGCAGAAGATGAATCGTGAAGTGCAAGTGATGAAGAAGGAAATTGCTGTGCTCAAGACAGAGAAAGAGAAATTGTCGAGCCCGGCTGCGATCTATGATCGAGCTGTGGCACTTGGTTTTCAGCCCAAGTCCAAAAAAGCGGGGGATTGATTAACTCGAGGCCGTTGATGTAACGGCTGCGGATAAGGGGATGTTGGATAATGGTGAAGAGAATACGAATACGGACCATGTTTATCGGAGGATGTATTACCATCCTCTTTTTTATTCTATTAACGAGAATTTTCTGGGTTCAGGTGGTCAATGCTTCATTCTGGACGGAGAAAGCAAAAGAAACGTGGTCGACCACGGTTAAACTAAATGCGGTTCGAGGAACGATCTTCGATCGGAATATGAACACACTCGCCGTTGATGCACCGGCTTATACTGTTGCGGTCAATCCGAAGCGGATTCATGATTTGCAGATGGAAGAGCCGATTGCTGCCAAGCTGAGCGAGATTCTGAAGAAGCCGCTTCCTGAGATGTTGGCGCTGGTAACGGCCAAGAAGGATGATGGAACCTATTATGACCAGCGCGAAGTTCGCCAGGAGGGCTGGAAGATTGATCAGACACTTGCGGATAAGATCAATACCTACATCGATGAAATTCGAGAAAAAGTAGGAAAAAACGCGGACGTCGGTATTTACCTGATGAAAGAAACGAAGCGCTTCTATCCGAATGATTCATTAGCTGCACATGTTCTTGGCTATACGGATAAGCAAGGGAAAGCTGTTACAGGACTTGAAGCCTTTTTCAATAAGGATTTAGCGGGAACGAATGGTTCCATCTCTTATGATCAAGACCGCAAAGGATACAAGCTGCCTTCCGCTGACGAGATCTATAAGCCGGAGAAGGACGGTAAAAATTTGGTGTTGACGCTCGACCAGAATATTCAGCATTTTACGGAAGAAGCACTCAAGGAAGTGTATAACAAGTATCAACCGATAAGCGCCACGGCAATCGTCGCTGATCCGAGTACGATGGACATTCTTGCGATGGCCAATCTGCCGAACTATAACCCAAACAAATACTGGGAAACGACCAATCAGAAGAACTTCTATGATCATGCGATCAAATCAGTGTATGAACCAGGCTCGACATTTAAGATCATCACACTAGCTGCTGCGGTACAGGAGGGGCTATTCAATCCGAACGAGACCTATATGTCGGGACAAATAAAAGTTGGCAAGTGGCCAATACGTGACCATAAACGCGGAGGTTGGGGTGAAATTACATTCTTAGAAGGACTTAAGCGTTCGAGTAACGTCGCCTTCGTCAAGTTAGGGTATGAACGGTTACAGAAGGATAAATTGGAGAAATATTTCGAAGATTTCGGTTTTGGTCAAAAAACAGGCGTACCGTTGTTTGGCGAACAAGCAGGGTTATTGCGATTGGATTCAAATGCAGCCGTAGCCACAGCAACATTTGGTCAAGGTAGTGTCGTTGTAACACCGATTCAACAGGTTGCAGGTGTCGCGGCTGTTGCGAATGGCGGGAAGCTCATGGCGCCTCGTCTTGTCAAAGAAATCATTGATCCAACAACCAATACAACGACGAAGATCGAACCGACGATGATCAGACAAGTGATCTCGCCAGAGACTTCTCGCAAGGTTGGGGAGTATTTAGAGCAAGTTGTATCCGATAGGAAGATTGGTACAGGTAAGAGTGCATATATTGAGGGCTACCGAATCGCGGGTAAAACAGGAACGGCACAGAAACCGAAAAAAGGCGGGGGTTACGAAGCGAATAAATATGTCGTATCCTTTATCGGTTATGCACCAGTTGAGGATCCGAAATTATTGATTTATGTCATTATTGATGAACCGAATGACCAATATGTAGGCGGTGGTTCAGCAGCCGGTCCTGTATTTAAATCGATTATGAGCCAGTCCTTAAGATACCTGGGGATCGAACCTAGCACGGAACCGAAGCCAGAGACAGAAACAGAGAAGAAAGAAGACGCCAAAACAGCTAAACCTGTTGTTATTGTCCCAGATGTGCTCAAGCAGAAGGTCGTGGATGCGAAGAAGAAGCTCACCGATCAGGGCATCGCGTTTGATACGATTGGCAAGGGGAGCAACATTGTACGCCAAGTGCCGGATGCGGGAACACCAATCGCTGAAGGGAATCGCGTCTACCTGATTACCGAGGATCCCAAGAACATTACGATGCCGGATATGAAAGGGTCATCGCTTCGAGATGTGCTTGAGTTCTGCACCTTACTCGATATTTCGTATACCGTTACGGGAGAAGGTTATGTTGTAAGCCAAGAGACGACGAAAGACGGCGATAAAATTCATGTGAATTTCAAGCTCGAACCGATGACGGGGACGCCGAGCGACCCTCCGCCCAAATAGCTTGTTCTAACCCCTGTTTGTCCTGAATAGTCATGTTATGAAACCATTCATGATGGGACAGGGAGGGGTACGCTGTGAAAAGTTCAGGCGTCACAATACGGCGCAGAATTATGTTGTCATTAATCGTGATAACCGTAGGATTTGCTGCCTTGATGGGCAGGCTAGGGTTTGTGCAATTGTATAAGGGAAGTGAACTCTCCAAGGAAGCGGAAGATTCCTGGCGTCGTGAAATCCCGTTCTCTGCGAAGCGCGGCGAGATCTTGGATCGCAATGGCGTTCGACTCGCCTACAATATCAGCTCACCAAGCATATTGGCTATTCCTGTTCAAATTAAGGACAAGGAAGCTACAGCTGCAGCATTGGCGAGTGTTCTAGGGACAACGAAGGAAACGATGCTTAAATATGTCTCGAAGAAAGGTTCATTTATCGTCAACATCCAGCCGGCAGGGCGTAAAATTACGCTAGAGAAAGCACAGCAAGTTCGGGACTTGAACCTGAAAGGCATCGTCGTCGCGGAAGATAACAAACGGTATTATCCTTTTAACGAGCTTGCAGGGCAAGTGTTGGGGATTGTGGGGCTCGACGGCGGGCTTACAGGCGTAGAGAAGGTCTACGATGATAAGCTGCAAGGTCAACGTGGGAACGTGTCATTCTTATCGGATGCAGCCGGTCGTCAAATGCCGAATTCATCTGAGAAGTACACGGAGCCGCAAGATGGATTGAATTTACAATTGACACTGGACAAACATCTACAGACAATAGTAGAGCGGGAACAAGATCAAGCGATGGCTCAATTGAACCCTAAATCGATTACAACCATCGTCATGAATCCGAAAAACGGAGAGATCCTTGCGATGTCTAGTAAGCCTGGTTATGACCCGGGAAATTATCGTGATTACGCGCCTGAGTTGTATAATCGAAATCTACCTATTTGGAGTACGTATGAGCCGGGATCAACGTTTAAGATTATAACCCTGGCTGCTGCTGTTCAAGAGAAGAAAGTCAATTTGAAGTACGACCATTTCTACGATCCGGGTTATGTCGATGTGAGCGGGGCCAAGCTCCGCTGCTGGAAGAAAGGCGGCCACGGAAGCGAGACGTTCATGCAAGTCGTAGAGAACTCTTGCAACCCGGGGTTCGTGGCACTAGGACAACGCCTCGGCAAGGACAAATTGTTCGAGTACATAAAGAATTTTGGGTTTGGCCAGAAGACAGGCATTGATCTGAACGGGGAAGCGACAGGGATTCTCTTTAAGTTATCCCGTGTAGGTCCGGTTGAGCTTGCGACGACGGCTTTTGGACAGGGGGTATCGGTGACACCGATCCAACAGGTCGCTGCCGTATCTGCAGCGATTAATGGAGGATACTTGTATCAGCCTCATGTTGGCAAACGATTGATTCAACCTGAGACAGGGACGGTTCTTCAAGATATGGAATCAGAACCCGTCCGTCAAGTAATCTCAGAGGAGAGCTCCAAAATCGTTCGGGAAGCACTGGAGAGTGTCGTCGCCAAAGGGACGGGGGGCAAAGCGTTTATCGATGGGTATCGTGTTGGTGGAAAGACGGGAACGGCACAAAAGGTTATCAATGGAAGATACTCACCGAATGAGCACATCGTATCTTTTATTGGCTTCGCGCCAGCGGATGATCCGCAATTGGTCGTCTACACCGCAGTCGATAATCCGCAAGGGATTCAATTCGGGGGTTTGATCGCTGCGCCGATTGTTCGCAACATTATGGAAGATGCGTTACAATATATGGGCGTTCCGAAACGAAAGGATCAGATCGCGCATCAATATAAACCGGATGAAGTGCCGCTTGTTACGGTGCCTGATATGAAGGGGATGACCTTGGAGGACATCTATCAAGACATGAATACCAACTTCAATCTTGCCAAATCGGGTACGGGCAAAGTTGTCATCGCCCAAGCGCCTAAACCGGGAGAACGCGTGGAGAAAGGTTCCACCATTCGGATTTATATGGGCAGTGAAGCTGCCTTGCCGAATGAATAACTTAAATTTTTAAATGGATGCATTGAAATGCGCAAGGTGTAACACTTAAGGAAAATGACGGAGGGATTAGACATGTTAGTGAAAGAGCTCGTGTCGCGGTTAACTACAGCACAAATTGAAGGAGACGGGGATATTCAGATAACGGGAGTCCAGACGGACTCACGTAAGGTGCAACCAGGGGACTTGTTCATTTGTTTGCCTGGTCATACCGTCGATGGGCATGCATTCGCTGACAAGGCTGTTGCCCAGGGTGCAGTGGCACTGGTGGTCGAACATAAGCTCAATGTTCCGGTAACGCAAATTGTGGTGAAGGATTGCAGATATGCGATGGCGGTCTTCGCAGATTATTACTATGGATCGCCTAGCAAGCAGCTGAAAATGATCGGTGTGACGGGGACGAATGGCAAGACGACGACGACGTACCTGATCGAACGGATTCTAGAAGACGCGAAATTCCGTCCTGGCATCATCGGTACGATTCAGATGCGTTATGCTGGACAGCAAATAGAGATGAGCCGTACAACGCCGGAAGCGCTAGAACTGCAGCAATCGTTGCACGCCATGGTTGAAGCGGGTACTGACGCGTGCGTGATGGAGGTGTCGTCCCATGCGCTCTTGCAAGGACGTGTCAAAGGATGCCGGTTCCGTACTGCGATTTTCACGAACTTGACGCAGGATCATTTAGACTACCATAAGACGATGGAAGAATATAAAGCAGCCAAAGGGCTCTTGTTCTCGCGTCTTGGGAATGATTTTGCAGAATCGCCGGATCAACATACGTATGCGATACTGAATGCGGACGATGCGGCAAGCGACTACTTCCGTTCCATTACTTCGGCAGAAGTGATTACTTACGGTGTAGATCGGCCGTCAGATGTGCAGGCAAGTCAGATTAAGATCACATCCAAAGGTACGAAGTTCCATGTTACATCATTCCGAGGCAGTGCAGATATTGAGCTGCGTATGGTCGGAAAGTTCAATGTCTACAATGCGCTTGCAGCGATTAGTGCGGCACTTGTAGAAGGGATTTCCTTGGAGCAGATTAAAGCAAGTCTTGAATCGATCGCGGGTGTGGATGGGCGTGTCGAAGCGGTGGATGCAGGACAACCGTATGCAGTTATCGTAGATTATGCGCATACACCGGATGGGCTAGAAAATGTTCTTAAGACTGTGAAGGAATTCGCTACGGGCCGCATCCTCTGTGTCTTCGGATGTGGCGGAGATCGTGACCGTACGAAACGGCCGATTATGGGCCAGATTGCTGCAGAGTATTCGGATCATGTTCTCGTTACTTCGGATAATCCTCGCACAGAGAATCCGGATCTCATCTTGAAAGATATCGAACAAGGAATCGTAGATTATACATCGCGCCAATCGACCTATGAGCTGATTGTGGATCGCAGATCAGCGATACAAAAGGCTATTGAAATGGCAAGCTCTCACGATGTAGTATTGATTGCGGGGAAAGGGCATGAAACCTACCAGATCATCGGTCAAGAGACGTTTGATTTTGATGATCGAGAAGTTGCTAAAGAAGCGATAAGGGGCCATGAATGTGATTAAGAAAACATTGCGAGAGATTGCTAATGCATGCGGCGGGAGACTGTCGGATTTACAATATGAAGGATTACAGGTTCACGCTGTCGAGACGGATACGCGTAAACTTCATGAAGGCTGCTTGTTCGTTCCTTTTGCCGGGGAGCATTTTGACGGCCATGATTTTGTTGGCAAGGCGCTTGAGCAAGGCGCACAAGCTGCCTTCTGGCCGGAACATCGTGAACAACCTGAAGTGAACGGGGCATTGATTCTTGTCGATGACCCATTACTTGCGTTACAGCGTCTAGCTGCCTATGTGCTTCGGGAATCGGGTGTTCGAGTCGTTGGCGTGACAGGCAGCAATGGTAAGACAACGACGAAGGATATGATCGCTGCCGTCCTTAGCGCGAAATATAAAGTTCATAAGACGAACGGAAATTACAATAATCATATAGGTCTGCCGCTCACGATTCTTCAGATGGAACCCGAGACGGAAATTATTGTGCTGGAGATGGGGATGAGCAGCCGCGGTGAGATTGAGCTGTTATCGTCAATCGCATGTCCTGAGGTTGCCGTCATTACGAATATCGGCGATGCTCATTTGCTACAGCTTGGCTCTCGGGAAGAGATTGCTAGAGCGAAGGTGGAGATTATCAGTTCCTTGCGCGAAGGTGGCCTACTCATTTCGAACGGCGATGAGCCTCTTATCGCACAAGTGCTGGAGGAAGCTTCGACCGTCAAGCCGAAACAGATGGCGCAGATTCGATTTGGCTTCGAGCAGGCTAATGATATTTATGCGACAGGGGTTATGCTGAATGCGCGTGGAACGATATTTACGACGTCTGTATCGCATCAATCCAGTTACTTCATCCCGCTGTTAGGTCAGCACAATGTAGCGAATGCACTGGCTGCGATGGCGGTTGCCGAATACTTTGGTGTTCCAGAGCAAGAGATCGATAAGCAATTACGGAATCTTGTTGTAACGGGGATGCGTACGGAAGTGGTCGAAGGGGTAACAGGTCTTACGATCATAAATGACGCGTACAATGCAAGCCCGACAGCCGTTCGCGCGGCGCTGCAGCTGTTCGATTTGATGAGCGGTTTCCGCCAGAAAGCAGTCGTGCTTGGCGATATGTTAGAATTAGGACCAGAAGAAGTGAATTTGCATCGTCAGATTGGTCATGAATTCAAAGGAATCAAAATAGATTACTTGTATACCTATGGACGACTGGCTGCGGAGATTGCATCTGCTGCATCTGCCTATTTACCTGCGGATCACGTCAGAGCATTTCAAGATAAAGAAGAGCTTGCAAAGGCGCTTGTCTCCGTATTAACACCGCGTGATCTTGTTCTTGTGAAAGGTTCAAGAGGGATGAAGCTCGAAGAAGTGGTACGATCGCTAAGAGATACCGCGTTATAATAATTGTGTTTTTCTGATTCATGAATGGTTGTAATCGCAAGGATATGCGGTTTTGATCGTATTTTAGGAGTGTGACGGTAGTGGACTTTAAATTGGTATTACTTACGATCGGGGTTTCGTTTCTGTTAGCGGTGATTGCAGGACCATTATGTATTCCGCTGCTCCGAAGATTGAAATTCGGTCAGCAGATTCGACAGGATGGCCCTCAAGGGCATTTGAAAAAAGCAGGTACGCCGACAATGGGCGGTATTATTATTCTACTTGCTTTTACACTTAGCTTCTTGAAGTTCTCCGTGATGAATACGGACTTTATTGTCTTGCTCGTGGCGACATTAGGGTTCGGTCTTGTTGGATTCCTGGATGACTATATTAAAATTGTGTTCAAAAGATCGCTTGGCTTAACGGCAATGCAGAAGTTGTTCGGTCAACTGCTCTTTGCTGTCATCATATGTGCTCTCTTAATTTCGAACAATCATAGTACGGTGATTGCGATACCGGGCACTTCGGTGGCTTGGGATTTCGGCTGGTTCTACTATGTGTTCATTACGTTAATGATGCTCGCGATCAGTAATGCAGTGAATTTCACGGATGGGCTAGACGGCTTGTTATCAGGCGTTAGCGCCATTGCATTCGGGGCCTTTACGGTCGTTGCGATGCAAGTTGAAGGACATGCGTCTGCTATCGCAGCCGCAGCCATGATTGGGGCCGTACTCGGTTTTCTTGTATATAACGCGCATCCTGCCAAAGTGTTCATGGGGGATTCCGGTTCCTTGGGAATTGGCGGCGCGATTGCTGCGATTGCGATTTTGACGAAAACCGAGCTGTTGTTTATTATTATCGGAGGCGTATTTGTTATTGAGATGCTGTCCGTTATTCTTCAGGTCGGTTCCTTCAAATTGAGAGGCAAGCGGATTTTTAAGATGAGTCCGATCCATCATCACTTTGAATTGTCAGGCTGGTCAGAATGGCGCGTCGTTATTACGTTCTGGATCGTAGGCCTGCTGCTCGCAGGGCTTGGACTTTATATCAACAAGGGGTTGTAGTGCATGTTGTTACCAGAAAGCTATCGAGGCCAAGACGTCGTTGTTCTTGGTCTTGCCAAAAGCGGCTTGCAAGTCGCGAAAGTACTCGCCAAGTGGGGCGCGAACGTGATCGTCAATGATAAGAAAGAACGAGACCAGAGTCCCGAAGCTGACGAATTAGAAGCTTTGGGCATTTCTGTTATTTGCGGAGGGCACCCGGACGAACTAATTCACCCCGGCGTGGCCCTTGTTGTCAAAAATCCGGGAATTCCCTATAGCGTCAAGCCGCTGCAGCAAGCGTTGGAACTTGGAATCGAGATTGTCACGGAAGTGGAAGTCGCTTCTTACATATCTGCTGCGCCGATGATTGGGATCACGGGCTCAAATGGGAAAACAACGACCACCACGTGGGTGGGTAAAATATTAGAGCATGCCGGGAAGCATCCGATCGTGGCGGGGAACATTGGTACGCCGCTTGTTCAGGCTGTCGCGAAGGCAACGGCTGAGAACCATATGGTTGTGGAATTAAGCAGCTTCCAATTAAAAGGGACGAGTGCGTTCCGTCCGCATATCGCGTGCCTGCTGAATGTTGCAGAGACCCATCTGGACTATCATGGTTCGATGGACGATTATATTGGATCCAAAGCGAAAATATTCGCTAATCAGACGGATTCTGATTTTGCTGTGCTTAACATGGATGATCCGGTCTGCCGGAGACTGGCTGCTGATGTCTCTGCACAAGTGCTGCCTTTCTCAGGCAAGGAGCGTCTTGCATTCGGTGTGTATGTTGAACCGCCATATGCCGAAGAAGCAGACGTGAATGCAGGAGAGCATGTCATTCGACATGTCGTCTACCGAGATCATGAGGCGCAGGTTCATCCGATTATCGAAGTCGATCACATCGGTCTGCCAGGTCGCTACAATGTAGATAACGCACTAGCAGCTTCGGCAATCAGTATCGCTGCAGGCGTAAGCCCTTCGGAGCTTCGAGCTCCGCTTGCCGAATTCCGCGGTGTAGAGCATCGCTTGGAATTTGTTGAGGTGAAGAACGAGGTTGTCTATTACAACAATTCAAAAGCAACGAATGCCATTGCAACGATTATGGCGCTGCAAGCGTTCAAAGAAGATATTATCCTCATTGCTGGCGGTCTTGACCGAGGTCTGGATTTTCACGATCTGATTCCAGCGCTGCAAGCGCATGTCCGAGGGATTGTGACCCTTGGCGAGACGCGTCACAAGTTAGCGTCTGTTGCGGAAAAAGCGGGGATATTGGATATTAAAACCGTCGATACTGTGGAAGATGCGGCGGATACGCTGCGCATGGCCGTCCGGCAAGCTGCTCAGCTTGCTAAACCTGGAGACATCGTTCTTCTCTCACCGGCATGCGCTAGCTGGGACATGTTTGCTTCCTATGAACAGCGTGGACGAATTTTTAAAGAGGCCGTGCATAATCTTTAATAGGGGGGCATGTTCGAGCCCTCACATTTTAAATGTAAGGGTGTGCCTGCTATGTCAAAAACTCGTTCCGCGCCAGATATTTGGCTGATCTTCTCGATCCTCGCGCTGCTCGGCATCGGAATGGTGATGGTGTACAGCGCCGGAGCTGTTGTGGGATTCCACGCGCACGGCGACTCGTTCTATTTTGTGAAGCGCCAGTTGCTATTTGCTGTACTTGGGTTAGTTGCGATGTATTTTACGATGAATACAGACTATTGGGTCTGGAAGAAGTATGCGAAGGTGGGGCTGCTCATCTGCTTCGCATTGCTCGTCATCGTGTTGATCCCGGGGATCGGGGCTGTACGGGGTGGTGCACGAAGTTGGCTCGGAATTAGCTCCTTCGGTATCCAGCCCTCTGAGTTTATGAAGCTGGCGATGATTCTGTTTCTATCGAAGCTGCTCGCAGATCGCCAGAAGGAATTGGATTCGTTCGTCCGAGGCTTGCTGCCGCCGCTTGGCATTATGGGGCTTGCCTTTGGACTTATTATGCTGCAGCCCGATCTCGGAACAGGTACGGTGATGGTCGGAGCTTCACTAATCGTGATTTATACGGCAGGAGCACAGATACGGCATCTGGTTTCGCTAGCGATGGTAGGTGTTGCGGGTTTTGTTGGTCTTGTTCTAGCTGCGCCGTATCGACTTGCTCGGATAACTTCGTTTCTAGACCCATGGAGTGATCCGCTCGGCGCGGGATACCAGATCATTCAGTCCTTATATGCAATTGGGCCAGGCGGTTTTGTTGGACTCGGGCTTGGCATGAGCCGACAGAAGTACAGCTACGTACCGGAGCCGCAGACGGACTTCATTTTCTCGATCCTAGCGGAGGAACTTGGATTTATTGGCGGGATGACCGTTTTATTATTATTTCTTATTTTAGTCTGGCGCGGGATGCGCGTAGCGATGACGATATCCGATCCGTTCGGAAGTTTCCTGGCGGTTGGCATCGTCGGTATGTTCGCTGTGCAGGTCATCATTAACATTGGCGTCGTCATCGGTCTGATGCCGGTAACGGGAATTACGCTGCCATTAATCAGCTATGGAGGTTCTTCTCTGACGTTAATGCTGACCGCGTTAGGCATTTTACTCAATATATCCCGTTACGCGAGGTGAGTGTCATGCGAGTTGTACTCAGCGGCGGCGGCACCGGAGGACATATCTATCCGGCTGTTGCGATTGCGAGACAATGTCAAGCAGAACATCCAGATACAAAAATACTATACATAGGGACAACGAAAGGGCTAGAGAGCACGTTGGTTCCGAAAGAAAATATACCATTTGAATCGATTGAAATTACAGGATTCCGTCGTAAGCTGTCTTTAGATAACGTGCGGACGGTGCTGCGTTTCATTCAAGGGGTTAACCGTTCGAAGAAGTTGCTGCAGCAATTCAAACCGGACGTTGTAATCGGAACGGGAGGGTACGTATGCGGACCGGTCGTCTATGCGGCTTCGAAGCTGGGGATTCCGACGCTCATTCATGAGCAGAATGCAATCCCAGGGCTGACGAACAAATTCCTAAGCCGCTACACCGATACGGTAGCTCTGAGCTTCCCAGAATCGAAGGAGCATTTTGGTAAAGGCAAACATGTCCTATACACAGGCAATCCGCGTGCTACAGCCGTATTTAAGGCTAATCGTCGTAAAGGATACGACGTGTTAGGACTTCCTGAAGGACGTCGGGTCGTGCTGGTCGTTGGCGGTAGCCGCGGCGCCAGAGCGATCAATGATGCGATGGTTCAGATGGCACCTGCGCTTGCACATCTATCCGATGTGCATTTCGTCTATGTGACCGGCGAGAGTTACTTTGCAAGCACGAAGGAACGTATCGAGCAAGCTGTTAATCCGATGCCTAAGAATCTGCAAGTCTTGCCTTATATCCATAACATGCCGGATGTGCTCGCTGCGACATCGCTTGTCATCGGCCGTTCCGGCGCGTCTTCCCTAGCGGAGCTAACGGCGTTAGGCATACCGTCGATCCTGATTCCTTCACCGAACGTGACGAACAATCACCAGGAAGCGAATGCACGCTCCTTAGAGCGAGTGAATGCAGCAGAAGTGATTCTCGAGAAGGATCTCGATGGCGATAAGTTGTTCGCTCGGGTGGAAGCGATAATGAAAGATAAAATTCGGTTCGAGCAAATGTCACAAGGTGCGCGATCCCTTGGCCAACCGGATTCAGCAGAAATGATTGTACGTGAATTGCAGCGTTTAGTGAAAAACAATAAATAAGTAAAAACATCAAGAATTTGCACACAAGAGAAGAACTTAGGCGATTGTCACACTCCCCCTCTGTCTGACATAAGATACTCTATAATCGTGACAGACATTCATGAGTTCCGGTTTATCATACCGATTTGGAGTCGTATTCATGCCTGATGACGCTTCTCTTATTGAGGCATAGAAGGAGGGTTCATTAGAATGCAGCCGTTTTTATCTGAATTAGCATCCGCGAATGTCGGTAAGGTGCTCTACCATGAGCCGTTAGCAAATTATACGACTTGGAAAATCGGAGGGCCTGCAGACGTCCTCATCATACCGGGCGGAAAAGAACAACTGGTGAAAACGGTCAAGCTGCTGCATAAGCACGGAATTCCTTGGACTTCAATTGGTAAAGGATCCAATATGCTCGTGACCGATAAAGGCATCCGAGGTGTTGTGATCAAACTAGGAGAAGGAATGGATCACATCCAATTTACCGGCGATGAGGTTCGTGTAGGCGGTGCGTATTCTTTTATCACACTTAGTATTAAGGCGGGTAAAGAAGGTCTATCGGGCTTGGAATTTGCAGGGGGCATTCCGGGAACGGTCGGCGGCGCTGTATACATGAATGCAGGAGCTCATGGATCAGATGTGTCACGTATATTAAAGGAAGCTGAGATTGTACTGGAGACCGGGGAATTGGTACGGTATACCACGTCGGATATGCAATTTGCTTATCGACACTCCATATTGCAAGAGGTGAAGGGGATCGTTCTTGAAGCCACCTTCAAACTCGAACATGGGGATCGGAAAGAAATCGCGGCCGCGATGGCATCGTACAAAGAACGTCGAAGAAAAACACAGCCTTATCAGTTGCCATGCTGTGGCAGCGTATTTCGAAATCCGCCGAATGATTTCTCTGCGAGACTGATTCAAGAAGCGGGCTTGAAAGGTTATCGTGTTGGGGGCGCTGAAGTATCGACGTTACACGCCAATTTCATTGTGAATACCGGGCAAGCGACAGCTAGAGATGTTCTCACCCTAATCGAGGAGATAAGGCAGACGATCCAGTCGAAGTATGGGATTTCGTTAGTGCCGGAAGTGTTGGTCGTGGGTGAGCGGTAAACTCGGAGGTGATACATTGGACAAATTGGTGATTGAGGGAGGGAGACCCCTATCAGGAACCATTCGTATCCATGGAGCGAAAAATGCCGCATTGCCGATTCTTGCAGCAAGCCTTCTGACGCGTGGAAGAATACAGCTTCATAATGTTCCGAAATTGCTGGATATACAGGTTATGCTGCAAATCTTAGAGGATATTGGTTGCGAGACGCAGCATTCAGGCGATACCGTCGTGATTGATACAACCGCAGCGAATTCCTCGCATGTTCCGGAATCCTTAATGAAGCAAATGCGGTCTTCCATATTCTTGATGGGTCCGCTGCTGGCTCGCTTTGGGGAAGTGCAGATCTACCAGCCGGGAGGCTGCGCAATCGGCGAACGCAAGATTGATCTGCATCTCTGTGGACTCATGGAACTCGGTGCTCAAATATTGCAGACGGATCAACGCATTATTTGCAGAGCGGAACAACTGATAGGCGCGAATATCCATCTAGATTTCCCAAGCGTTGGCGCGACGGAGAATATTATGATGGCGGCTGTCTTGGCCAAAGGTACGACAGTCATCACGAATGCGGCAAGAGAACCGGAAATCCAGGATTTGCAGAATTTCTTGAATCGGTTAGGCGCCCGAATTATCGGAGCTGGAACAGATACGATCACAATTGTGGGGGTTGAGGAGCTGACGCCTTGTTCGTACGAGGTGATTCCGGATCGCATTGTCGCAGGGACGTTTATGATCGCTGCAGCAGCCACGCGAGGCAATGTCACGCTAACACATGTAAATGCATCGCATTTAACATCTCTCATCCATGTACTCAGGCGGGCCGGTGTTCAAGTGGCAGTAGACGATGATATAATACAAGTGAGCAGCGAGACAAGACCGCTTGCGGTTGAACGCATCGTAACTTCGCCTTACCCGGCATTTCCGACAGATTTACAATCTCAGATCATGGTACTGCTGTCGTTGTCGGACGGATTTAGCATTATGAAAGAGACGATTTTTGAAGGTCGATTTAAGCATGTCGAAGAACTGACCCGGATGGGTGCAGATATTCGGACGGATCTAAATTCTGCTTTTATCCGCGGCGTGAACCGATTGTTCGGAGCAACGGTGGAAGCAACCGACCTACGCGCAGGAGCAGCGCTTGTCATTGCTGGACTCTGTGCGCAAGGGAAGACAGTCATCGAACAAGTGCATCATATTGACCGCGGCTATGATCAGATTGAGCGATTATTTACGAGTCTTGGGGCAACGATATATCGTGAATCGCAAGTAGCAAGGCAGCTTGACTTTGCAAATTAACCGCCTTCATCCCCTTCGCTCGCTGGAGGGGATCGAGGCTTTTATAGGTGGTATGGATATGGCTAAGCAGCTTCCCGTATTAAAAGAGAAAAAAGTAAAGAAGAACACCAGCAGAAAGCTGCTTCTGATCCTGCTGCTTCTTTTTGTCGTCATTTTAGCCGTTCTATTCTTTCGATCTTCCGTAAGCAAGATTTCAGAGATTCAGATTAAGGGTTACCACATGATCACCAAAGAGGAGATATTGCTGAAAAGTGGACTTCATGTTGGCGATCAATTTTTTGGGACAAGCAAGGAAACCATCAGCGAGCGAATTCGAAAAATCCAAGCCGTTGAAGATGTGAAGATTGATCTTCAGTTCCCTGGGGTCATTCAGATTAATGTTCAAGAATTTCCTGCGGTAGCGTATCAAATATCACAAGGGAACGGACAGATTACAGGTATACTTTCTAATGGGACGAATGTCTTACTGCAGCAGGATCATGTCCTCGTAGAGAAGCCTATTCTAACCCAGTGGAAATCGGGCGATCCGTTACTTGCCCAACTGTGCAAGCAGCTCGCGATGATCCCTGATGAACTGCTCACGGATATATCCGAGATTATCCCCGATCCTACGAAGGCGTACCCGGATCGCATCAAGATGTATACTCGTTCACAGTTCGAGATTACGACATCCATATCGCTATTAAAGGATAAGGCAGAGTACTTGAATAAAGTGATTGAGACACAACAGCCGGGGCTGATTACGATGCTGGCAGCAGACACGTATAAGCCGTTCGACCGCGCAACATCGGACATTGAACCGGAAAAAGAGACTACTCAATAATGTGAAAAAATGTTAGAATGGTAGTTATAGGTTTGCCCGTCTTTTTTTGAGTTTTGGTAAACATTTACCAATAAAAAAATTGTAGAAAAAAGAGGGAATACATAAAATTTGTTGAATATGTACAGAGTGTCATACAATATTACTATTATACTTAGGTAGAAATAGGAGGTGCCACAGATTGAGCAACGGTGACATCATTGTTAGTTTGGACATCGGTACATCCAAAGTTCGAGCTATTATCGGTGAAATGAACAATGGAACCTTTAATATTATTGGAGTTGGATCTGCCGACTCGGAAGGTATTCGAAAAGGAGCAATTGTAGATATTGACCAGACGGTACAGTCGATTCGCAATGCTGTCGATCATGCAGAACGTATGGTTGGCATTCAAATATCGGAAGTTTTTGTCGGAATTTCAGGAAATCATATTGGGCTACAATCAAGTCATGGCGTAGTTGCTGTGTCAAATGAAGATCGTGAGATCGGTGATGAAGATATTGAACGGGTGTTAAAAGCTGCTGAAGTCATTGCTCTCCCTCCTGAGCGAGAGATTATTGACGTGGTTGCGAAGCAATATGTTGTGGACGGGCTTGAGGGCATTCAAGATCCACGCGGCATGATTGGCGTACGCCTGGAAGTGGAAGCAACGATCATTACGGGTGCGAAGACAGCGATACATAACCTATTAAGATGCGTTGAAAAAGCAGATTTAAAAGTAAAAGATCTCGTGCTTATGTCTCTAGCAGCGGGACAGTTGGCGCTGTCCAAGGATGAGAAGACGATGGGATCCATCTTGGTCGACATTGGTGCAGGCGCGACGACCATTGCTGTATTCCAGAATGGAGCGATGATTGCGACGTCAACGTTGCCGATTGGCGGCGAATTCGTCACCAACGATATTGCCTATGGGCTTCGCACATTGACTGACCAAGCGGAGCGAGTGAAGCTGAAGTTCGGTTGCGCTTATGGTCCGGATGCGGAAGAGGATCAAGTCTTCAAAGTCATTCGCATTGGCAGCAATGTCGAGAAAGAATTCTCCCAATTAGATCTAGCGGCGATTATTGAACCTCGTGTTCAGGAAATCTTCCAAATGGTGCGTCAAGAGGTTAAGAGATTAGGATATAGCGAGATGCCAGGCGGATATATCTTAACAGGTGGAACAGTATGCATGGCAGGCGTGCTAAAAGTTGCCCAAACGGAACTGGAAGCGACTGTCCGCATTGCCGTTCCAGATTTTATCGGTGTACGTGATCCGGGCTACACGAGCGGTGTTGGTATTATTCATAGTGTCATTCGCACAGTTAGAATGCGTAATGCTTCACCTGCGAAGAAGGCTGCGAATCGTCCCAAAGCGCCAAAGAGTGTGGAAGAAAAGCCGGGTATTTTTGACCGTATGAAGAAATTTTTTGAGGATTTCATATAAGATGACAGGCATGAAGATATCCTGGGCAGGCTAGCGCAATGAGGGGGAGATGGAGATTATGTTGGAATTTGATTTTGAAATGGAGTCGTTAGCGCAAATAAAGGTCATCGGCGTAGGTGGCGGCGGTAGCAACGCAGTCAACCGAATGATTGATAATGGCGTTAAAGGCGTAGAATTTATTACTGTAAATACAGATGCTCAAGCGCTTCATTTGGCAAAATCGGAGCATCGTTTACAAATTGGTGATAAATTAACACGTGGACTTGGAGCAGGTGCGAACCCAGATGTGGGGAAGAAAGCTGCTGAAGAATCCCGTGAAGCGATTATGAATACTTTGCGCGGTGCAGATATGGTGTTCGTTACTGCAGGTATGGGTGGCGGAACAGGTACGGGTGCTGCTCCAGTGATTGCTGAAATCGCTAGAGAATGCGGTGCATTAACGGTTGGAGTCGTAACACGTCCTTTCTCTTTCGAAGGCCGCAAACGTTCTACGCAAGCAGAACTCGGTATCGAAGCACTGAAAGAAAAAGTAGATACACTTATTGTCATTCCGAACGATCGCCTATTGGAGATGGTGGATAAGAAGACACCAATGCTTGAAGCATTCCGTGAAGTCGATAACGTATTGCGTCAAGCGGTACAAGGTATTTCGGACTTGATCGCTGAACCAGCGTTAATCAACCTTGACTTTGCGGACGTGAAGACGATCATGACCGAGCGCGGCTCTGCATTAATGGGGATTGGCGTTGCGAATGGAGAGAACCGTGCGGCCGAAGCTGCGCGTAAAGCGATTATGAGTCCACTTCTCGAGACTTCGATTGAAGGCGCTCGTGGTGTCATCATGAACATCACTGGCGGGATGAACTTATCCTTGTATGAGGTCAATGAAGCAGCTGAAATTGTTATCTCGGCATCCGATCCAGAAGTAAATATGATTTTCGGTGCGAGGATTGAAGAAGACATGAAAGACGATATCAAAGTAACTGTTATCGCAACAGGGTTCGAATCGAAGCCGGTTCACATCCCTGCTCGCAGACCTGTGACTGCTGCACAAACGGAAGAGGCTCCAGATACTCGTTCTACGAGTCATTTACGACCGTTCGGCAATCAGCCGTCAGGCGATCAATTGGATATTCCGACCTTCTTACGCAATCGTCCTCGTCATAACGATTAATACTTCGTCGACAAGCTCATTTTACAGAATTTATTTCTGTGAGATGGGCTTTTTTCATGATTTAAGCAATTTTCCTCGGTTCGTTTCTTCGACAAAAAAAGATGCACAGCTTCTCCATGTTTAGACAGACTTTGAATATGAGGTTTAATATACTAGTTTCATCCGTTGCCAAGTTCGGTGGATGTGATGAGGCGGTGAAGCGACTGGTTGTATATCTTGATCTCATTTTTCTCATGAATTTGCTCATTGATGGTGCACTATTATGGACAACGGCATGGATGCGTAAAATAAAGCCTCGAATTTGGCGTCTGATTGCAGCGTCCGTTCTTGGTGCTTCGTATGTCGTGATGATGTTCGCACCCGCATTATCTTTCTTATTTACATTTTTAATTAAATTTCTGATGTCTCTGGGGATGCTCTGGATTGCGTTTGGATTTAACAGCCTACAGAACTACTTACGCAATATGGCAGCATTCTATGTCATAAATTTTGTGGCGGCAGGAGGCATCCTTGGACTCCATTACTTGATGCAGAATTCAGGCGATGTATTAAACGGCATTTGGTTCTCCCACTCCGGTGGATTTCAGTTTAATTTGAAAATTGGGTTCTGGATTATTGCCATCGGGCTCGTCGTTACATTTCTTTTGTATCGTACCGTGATACGCAGCCGTGCGAACAAAGAAGCGATGACGCAATTTCTCGCGCAAGTGGAAGTCTGGATCGATCAAGATCAGTCAAGCTGTATCGGACTCATTGATACCGGGAATCAGTTGACTGACCCGCTGACGCGCAGCCCTGTCATCGTCATGGAAGCGGGCTTATGGTTAAATGCGTTCCCCGAAGGATGGATTGATCGTTTGCGTGATCTCTCTGCCGATCAATGGATTATGGAAATGCAAGACGCATCCGTACCATGGCAAGATCGGCTCCGAATGGTTCCTTACCGTGGGGTGAACCGTGGCAGTACACAGTGGATGATCGCTGTCAAACCGGATAAGGTTATTCTGACTCATGGTGGAACGACCACGGAATGCACGAAGGTATTAATCGGTCTAGATGGCGGCAAGCTATCGTCAGATGGCAGCTATCAGGCGATTCTGCATAGCGCGCTATTTCATCATTAATGTTTAGGAGGAGACGGAATGCTCTTAAAACTGAAATTGACAATGCAATTGAACTATTACCGAATTCTTTTTTTGCTAGGGTTGAAGAGCGAAGAGATCTATTATATTGGCGGCAGCGAGGCCCTACCTCCGCCCCTCACGCGCGAGGAGGAAGAATATTTACTAACGAGACTATCCTCGGGAGATACGGCGATACGGGCGATGTTAATCGAACGCAACCTGCGGCTTGTCGTATATATCGCTCGTAAATTCGAGAACACCGGCATTAACATTGAGGATTTAGTCTCCATCGGCGCCATTGGACTCATCAAAGCTGTTAATACGTTCGATCCTGACAAGAAGATTAAGCTCGCGACCTATGCTTCACGATGTATCGAAAATGAGATTCTGATGTATCTACGTCGAAATAGCAAGATCCGAACAGAGGTATCATTCGACGAGCCGCTCAATATCGACTGGGATGGAAATGAGCTATTGCTATCCGACGTCCTTGGAACGGAGAACGATACGATTTACCGGAATATAGAGGAGCAGGTAGACCGCAAACTTTTACATAAGGCATTAGATAAATTATCGGACCGTGAGCGTGTCATTATGGAATTGCGCTTTGGACTCACGGATGGGGAAGAGAAGACCCAGAAGGATGTTGCGGATATGCTCGGCATATCACAGTCCTATATTTCACGACTGGAGAAGCGAATTATTAAACGGCTGCGAAAAGAATTTAATAAGATGGTATAAGCAAAGCCTGGCGCGGAGTAGGCGTCGAAATGAGTCGAAGATGTGTCGAATTGTAACCTGAAAAAGGAATAAAAAAACAGCCCTCGGAGATAATGAACATTAATGTTTCTCCTTGGGAGGTTGTACACGATGACCCGAAATAAAGTCGAGATTTGTGGTGTGGATACTGCAAAACTGCCAGTTCTAACGAACGCGGAAATGCGCGAATTATTCGTCGCCTTACAACAACAAAATGAACGAGCAGCAAGAGAGAAATTAGTGAATGGCAATCTAAGGCTCGTACTCAGCGTCATTCAACGATTCAACAATCGCGGGGAATTTGTGGACGATCTGTTCCAGGTCGGCTGCATCGGGTTGATGAAAGCCATCGATAACTTTGATCTAGGTCAGAACGTCAAATTCTCTACGTATGCCGTACCGATGATTATTGGTGAGATCCGGCGTTACCTTCGGGACAATAACCCGATTCGCGTCTCACGCTCGCTACGAGATATTGCGTACAAAGCGCTTCAGGTTCGCGACAGCTTAACGAATAAGAATGCGCGTGAACCGACGATCTTCGAAATCTCTGAAGCGCTGAATGTCCCCAAAGAAGATGTCGTGTTCGCCCTAGATGCCATCCAAGATCCCGTATCGCTCTTCGAGCCGATCTATCATGATGGCGGAGATCCGATTTATGTGATGGACCAGATCAGTGACGATAAGAATAAGGATGTATCTTGGATTGAGGAGATTGCACTTCGTGAAGCGATGCGCAAACTGAACGATCGTGAGAAAATGATCTTATCTATGCGATTTTTCGAAGGGAAGACTCAGATGGAAGTGGCAGAGGAGATTGGCATATCCCAGGCACAGGTATCGAGACTTGAGAAATCGGCCATTAATCAGATGCAGAAGCATGTTAAATCGTAAATCTCTAGTTGGCTATGAAAGTCCTAACGTTGAATGCGTTAGGGCTTTTTTGAAATTGAAGATGGATATGCTTCGGGGTTTCATAACGCTTAACCAGTTTCGGTTTTCTTTTGAGGATCAGGACATTTTACGTCTTTTCCACATATATTTAGGATATAGTCGTGTATCAGCCCATTTCCCATTCCTTCATGCGAAGTGAGAGGGAGGGTACGAACCCTAAAATTATAAGGTTAGTGGTGATGACGGGTGAAGATATCGGATTTTCAGACGAAGGATGTTATTAATATTGTGGACGGGAAGAAGCTCGGGCAAATATCAGATTTGGAACTGGATTTGCGTCAAGGGCGGATCAGCTCGATTGTCGTGCCGAACTATAATAAATTTCTTGGTCTATTCGGTGGGGGAACCGACCTTGTGATTCCTTGGCGGAATATCGTGAAGATCGGTGCGGACGTCGTCCTCGTCAAAATGGATGAGACACGTGTCACGAAGCAGGAGGAATATGAGCCATTATCAGACCGATACGAGCGGCTGGACCCGATGACGCGAGAGACGCGAACCTATCCTAGTTAGTGAAAATTAACGGCAGCCTATGGTACACTAGGGTTGAGGTGAATGAACAATGGAACCATTCGTACAACAGACTAGACCATCAGCACCTGCTCTATTTATGCTGAAACCTTGGATAACGAAGGGATCGGACATTACAGCAGGTTTTTCTTCGAAAAATGGCGGTGTCAGCAGCGGCCCCTATGACTCGTTAAATTGCGCCTTTCACGTTCATGATCGGGATGAAGATGTCATCCGGAACCGGGAAGCGATCGCAGAGGTGCTGCAGCTTCCGTTCGAGGCATGGACGTGCGGTGAGCAAGTGCATAGCAATCATGTGTTTGAAGTGAAAGAAGAGCAGCGCGGACTCGGACGTGAGACGAGAGCATCGGCTATCCAGGATACGGACGCATTGATTACCAATGTACCCGGCGTGTGGCTGACCTCGTTTTACGCCGATTGCGTTCCGTTATACTTCTGGGATCCTGTCGTTCGGGCGGTAGGACTTGCCCATGCAGGCTGGAAAGGAACTGTACTTGAGATTGCCGCAAAGACGATTGAGAAGATGGGCGAGGCTTACGGCTCGATTCCGAGCAATATACGGACTGCAATTGGTCCCTCGATTGGCGCCTGCTGCTATGAAGTAGATGAACATGTCATGCAGCATGTGAAAGACTTAGCACAGACGTTCGCTCTAACAGACCAAGATCCTCCGATTTATATCGCGAAGCCAAACGGGAAGTTCATGCTTGACTTGAAACAATTTAATCGACACATTATGATAAAAGCAGGAATTCTACCGACAAATATCGAATGTTCTACGTGGTGTACAAGTTGTCAGGAGGAGGATTTCTTCTCTCATCGACGCGATCAAGGAAGAACAGGTCGAATGATCAGTTGGATCGCAATAGAAAAGGAGTGATCTTCGCATGGCATTGCAAGAGCGAATCGAGCTCGTGGAACAACGTGTGAATGAAGCATGCAGACGCAGCGGTAGACTGCGTGAAGATGTACATATCATTGCCGTAACGAAATATGTATCACTCGCGATGACGGAATCCGTGCTGAAGCATGGGTTAGAGCATATTGGTGAGAATCGTTGGCAGAATGCCGAGGAGAAGTGGAATGCGCTCGGGAACCAAGGGACATGGCATTTCATCGGTCATCTGCAGACGAATAAAGTGAAGGATGTTATCGGCAAATTTGCTTATATTCATTCGTTGGACAGGCTGTCGCTTGCCAAGGAATTGAACAAGAAAGCGGAAGCGTTACAGATGGATGTGAATTGCTTCGTGCAGGTGAATGTCTCTGGGGAGACGTCGAAGTATGGCATGGAGCCTGAACAGCTCGTTCCATTCATTGAAGAATTACGCGCATACCCTCGAATTCGGATCGCCGGACTCATGACGATGGCGCCATTCGAGTATGAAGCAGAACAGACACGACCGGTCTTTCGCGGATTGCGAACTCTACGGGATGAGCTTAACCAGCTTGCAATCACAGAAGACCCCATTCAACACCTTTCCATGGGAATGTCCAACGATTTTGAGGTGGCCATTGAAGAGGGAGCAACTTGGATTCGACTCGGCTCTATTTTAGTAGGGGATAAGGAGGAAGTGTAATGGGCGTTATGAATCGGTTTATGAATTTTCTGGGGCTGCAAGAGGAAGAAGAAGTGGTCGAACGGGAGAAAATAACGCACGAAGAAGAACAAGAAATTGAAACCCCGAGCTTTGAACCACGTAAAAATGTAAAAGCAAGTAATGTGGTTAGCATCCACTCGCAGAAAAATGCCAAAGTGGTGCTCTATGAACCGCGTTCGTATGACGAAGCGCAAGAAATTGCAGACCATCTGCGTTCTCGCCGTTCTGTCGTTGTGAACTTGCAGCGGATTCGCAAAGATCAGGCGATGCGTATTATCGATTTTTTGAGCGGGACCGTCTATGCGCTGAATGGGAATATCTCTAAGCTTGGCATCAACATCTTCATGTGCACACCGGACACCGTTGAAATTCAAGGCGCAATCTCCGAAATCTTATCCGAGGAAAAAGACTATAGCTAAATGAGGTGACTGATTTTGGGGCAAATTGATTATTACATTTCCATGCTTGGACAGATTTATCTATACATGATTATCGTGTATGTGCTTCTCTCTTGGGTGCCGAATGCGCGCGAGAGTTTTGTTGGGAATTTGCTTGCGAAGCTGGTCGAGCCGTATTTGAGTCCGTTTCGTAAAATTATTCCGCCAATTGGAGGTATGTTAGACATTTCGCCGATTGTTGCGTTGTTCGTTCTGCAATTCGTAATCCAGGGTATCATTGCAGTCGTGCATTTCATAATCCCAGGGTGATTCGCGTATGAGCGATTTATTCAATCATTTTCATCCGGATGAGCGGCCTTTTGTGGATCGGGCGATGGAGTGGGTTACCAACGCCGGAGAATATCATGAGGCCAAGCTAACCGATTTCCTAGATCCGAGACAAGCATTCATTGTCCAGACGCTCGTGAATCGGCATCCGGATGTTGCTGTGCGATTCGATGGGGGATACCCCGAAGCAGAGAGACGCCGTGCCTTCATCGCTCCGGATTATCGGCATTTGGAGAGCGAGAAGATGGGGCTCGTCGTCCTCTCGGTTACATCTCCTGATCAGAAGTTCATTGAACTCGATCATGGCGACTATATGGGCTCGATTCTAGGGCTTGGCATGAAGCGGGATAAGATTGGTGACATTCATGTGCTCGAGACAGGCTGTCATTGTATAGTTGAAGAGGAGATTAGTAATTATATCAATATACAACTTCGTCAAGTACACCGGATTCAAGTTCAGACAGATATTCTTCCGATCGAGCGTTTGCAGACAAACGTCTCGCAGCTGGAGGAGATGAACTTGACGGTGGCTTCTTTTCGTCTAGACGGGATAGCGAGCGACGTCTTCCGCATAAGCCGCACGAAGATCGTATTGCCAATCAAGGCGGGGCGTTGTCGTATAAATTGGAAGGTGGAAGAAGATCCGTCGAAGCCGCTTAAAGTCGGGGACGTTGTTTCTATGAAAGGCTTAGGTCGCTTTAAAGTTCTTGAGATCGATGGCGTAACGAAAAAAGGCAGGAATCGTGTGAAAATCGGGAAATTCGTGTAGAGCGATTGCAGGAATTTTAGAGTTCTTGTCGAAATGAATAGGCAATAGAAACAAGGTTTGTTGACTTTATAGGAGGTGCAGAGAGGATGCCGTTAACCCCGTTAGATATACATAACAAAGAGTTTGGCCGCAGACTGCGCGGATATGACGAAGATGAAGTGAATGAATTCCTTGACCAAGTCATTAAGGACTATGAGTCCATTATTCGTGAGAATAAAGACCTGCAGAACCAAATTTTCTCCCTGCAAGAGAAATTGGACCACTTTGCGAACATCGAAGAAACATTAAGCAAGACGATCATCGTCGCACAGGAAGCGGCGGATGAAGTGAAGCATAATGCGAAGAAGGAAGCTCAGCTGATTCTGAAGGAAGCAGAGAAGAATGCGGATCGCATTGTGAATGAATCCTTAGTGAAATCACGTCGGATCGCACTGGAAGTCGAAGAATTGAAGAAGCAAGCATCGATCTACCGTGCACGTTTCCGTACGCTCGTGGAAGCTCAGCTTGAACTCTTAAGCCAAGATGGGTGGGAAGCGTTAGAGAACCGGAACCAAGATAATCTCCTTGTTGAGCGTGAGCGGGAGGCGAATGAGGTCTATTAAGAGGTATTCCTCGCGGAATGGGTTTGACTTTTCGAAGCAAAGAGGATATATTATCTTGTAATATTATTTTATACATGTAAGTTCGTTGATGGGAACAGTAGGTCAGATCCAGGTTCATCAGAGAGTTGGCGGTTGGTGCAAGCCAATGGACAGGAATGACGGAAGATCATCCCGGAGAAGCGAAGCTGAACCGCGTATTGAAGTAAGCTGAGCCGGTCTTTCCACCGTTAACAGGAACGTGCTGTGATCCGGATAGACCCGGACATAACATGACGAAGGTGCCGTTCTGATGCATGCTGTTTCTCAGTGCTCAGACGGAACAAGGGTGGTAACGCGAGCGAACCTCGTCCCTTTTAGGGATGAGGTTTTTTGGTGTTTTTTTCACCATATATTAGCTATGAAGAAAGGGTTGTAAGCCATGCGTAAAATTGACGTCAAAGAAAAAGCCCGCGCACGCGAGCTGCGTGTACTTGGGAAGTGGAACGAAGAACAAACATTTAAGAAATCGATGGAGAGCGGTTCGGGTAAGCCGAACTTTGTATTCTATGAAGGACCGCCGACAGCGAATGGTAAACCGCATATCGGTCACGTGTTAGGACGCGTTATTAAGGATTTTATCGGCCGCTATAAGACAATGTCCGGCTACCGTGTCGTTCGTAAAGCAGGTTGGGATACACACGGACTACCGGTTGAGCTTGGTGTTGAGAAGCAGTTAGGCATCTCCGGGAAGCAAGAGATCGAGAATTACGGCGTGGAAGAGTTCGTGAAGAAATGTAAAGCGAGTGTCTTCGAATATGAGAAGCAATGGCGTGAGTTGACCGAAGCGATCGCTTATTGGACTGACCTTGATAATCCATACATTACGCTGGAGAACAACTACATTGAGAGCGTATGGAACATCTTATCCACGATTCATAAGAAAGGTCTATTGTATCGCGGTCATCGCGTAAGTCCTTATTGCCCTTGCTGTCAGACGACGCTAAGCTCCCATGAAGTAGCGCAAGGGTACGAGGACGTGAAGGATCTATCGGCAACGGTGAAATTCCGCTTGAAGGATGCTGATGAAGCAATTCTAGCGTGGACGACAACACCTTGGACATTGCCTTCGAACGTTGCTCTTGCTGTGAACCCAGCCATGGAATATGTCAAAGTGAAGCAGGATGGCGAAGTATTGATCGTGGCGAAGAACCTCGTGGAGAAAGCGATCAAAGGTGAATACGTGATCGTAGCGACCGTGCTAGGATCGGATCTAGTTGGCCTGAAATATAACCCGCCAATGCCTTACGTATCGGTCGAGAACGGTCATTTCGTGATTGCAGGCGATTTCGTAAGCGACACAAGCGGTACGGGGATCGTTCATATCGCGCCAGCCCACGGGGAAGACGACTACCGTGTATCCCGTCAGAACAAGATCAGCATGCTGAATGTGGTGAATGCCGCTGGCCGTTATACGGATGAAGTGACTGATTTTGCTGGACGTTTCGTAAAAGACTGCGATATCGACATTGTGAAAATGTTGTCTGAACGCGGGTTGCTCTACTCCAAAGAGAAGTATGAGCATAGCTATCCATTCTGCTGGCGCTGTAAATCGCCGCTCCTCTACTATGCGATGGAGAGCTGGTTCATCGAGACGACAGCGGTCAAAGATCAGTTAATCGCAAACAACAATGGCGTGGACTGGTACCCTGGTCACATTCGTGAAGGTCGTTTCGGCAAATTCCTCGAAGATCTCGTGGATTGGAACATCAGCCGGAATCGTTATTGGGGTACGCCGCTGAACGTATGGGTATGTAATTCCTGTCACGGTGAATACTCACCGAACAGCCACGCGGATCTGCGCGCGAAATCGGTATCCCCGATCAGCGAGGACCTTGAGCTGCATAAGCCTTACGTGGACGAAGTGAAACTGCACTGCCCGCATTGTGAAGGCGGCGTAATGGAACGGACGTCCGAAGTGATCGACGTATGGTTCGATAGTGGATCGATGCCGTTCGCGCAGCATCATCATCCATTTGAGAATGAGCAAGAATTCGAAGAGCAATATCCTGCGGATATGATCTGTGAAGGGGTAGACCAGACTCGCGGTTGGTTCTACAGCTTGCTGGCCGTATCGACGTTGTACAACGGCAAAGCACCTTATAAAGCGGTTATCTCCACAGGACATATTCTCGATGAGAATGGTCAGAAGATGTCGAAGAGTAAAGGGAACGTCATCGACCCATGGGATATCATCAATGAGTTCGGGACAGACGCATTCCGTTGGGCATTATTATCCGATAGTGCTCCTTGGAACACGAAGCGCTTCTCGAAGCAGATCGTTGCGGAAGCGAAGTCCAAAGTGATCGATACCATCGTGAATACGCACGCCTTCTTATCGCTCTATGCGAATATTGATCAATACGATCCGGCGGCGTATCCAGAGCGTCCATCACAGAATAAGCTTGATCGCTGGATCTTGTCCCGTCTGAACAGCTTAATGCTGCAGGTCAGCAAAGGGCTTGAAGTGAATGACTTCTTGAATCCTGCAAAAGCGATTGAGACTTTCGTCGATGAAATGAGTAACTGGTACATTCGTCGTTCGCGTGACCGTTTCTGGGGCAGCGAGATGACAGAAGATAAAATCTCGGCGTATCAGACACTTCGCAATGTTCTCTTGAATCTCTCCTTGCTCATCGCACCGTATGCGCCGTTCATTGCGGAAGAAGTATACGGCAACCTGGGCGGATCTGAGGAGAGCGTGCATTTGGCTGAATATCCAAAGGCAAATCCAGCCTTGATCGATGCGCAGTTGGAGCAAGACATGGAGACAGCGCGTCAGATCGTCGAACTTGCGCGTAACGTTCGTAACGAGACAAGCATTAAGACACGTCAGCCATTGTCCGAATTGATTGTATCGATGGATCGTGCATTTGATCTTGCAGGTTACGAAGCCATCATTAAGGATGAGATCAACGTTAAAGAAATCCGTATTGAGACAAGCGACAATGGGTTCGTTGACTTCAACTTGAAGCTGAACTTGAAAGTCGCAGGTAAGAAGTATGGTAAGAACGTCGGGGCTATCCAAGGCCATTTGAAAGGATTAGACGCAGCAGCCGCACGTGTCATTGTTGAACAGGGCACATTAGCATTTGTTACAGCTGAGGGTGAGACGCTTGACATTACTAGTGAAGAGCTGCTCATCGAGAAGCAGGCCAAAGAAGGCTTCGCATCCGCTTCGGGTTATCAGATTACGGTGGCACTGAATACAGACATTACACCTGCACTGGAACAAGAAGGCTGGGTACGTGAAGTTGTTCGTGCAATCCAAGATACACGTAAGAAGCTTGATCTGCCAATTGAGAAGCGTGTAAATCTTACGCTGCATGTGGATGAGGAGCTTCAAGCTGCCATTACGGCTTTCGAGCATGTGCTTCGTGAGAATGTCCTCGTGGAAGATGTTCAATTCGGGGAAGTTAGCGGTATGGAGAACGTGGAACTTGGCGAGAAAACTATAGGCATTCACATCGAGAAATAATTGCCTGGATTCCGGGCATAATGAAGTAGCAAGCATGAAACAAAGCGAGCTCAAGTTAGCGATTGAAGAACATTTCTGCTAGCGCTTGAGCTCGTTTTTTTTATTTCATCAATGGAGGGTGAGACGGTTGTCACGTATCCAGAACGAAGAGAAAGAGTTAAATCAATTGGAGAAAATCCTTGATAAAATGCATATACAAATTGAAGGCATCGCGAAGAGCATGGAGCAGGCGCGTATTGCGGAATATACAGAGCTGCTGCTCAAGCCGTGGCGAATGATTTGGCTTAACATTCTCTCAGGGATCGCGAGAGGTGTTGGGATCGCAATCGGTTTTACCGTCTTCGCCGCTACGATCGTGTACGTACTACAGTGGTTGAACCTGTTGAATCTGCCGATTGTTGGAGATTATATTGCTGACTTGGTGCGTGTCGTACAGCGGCAGCTCGAAGGAAAAACATATTAACGTGTCGAATTACGGATCTGCTCGAACTAATCCTCGGTCGCGACGATATCTGGCTCTAATAAGGGTTCCCCTTCATGTTCTTCAAGATATTTGTGATACTGCTTGTTGCGAACAATAGATACATTTTGACCGAAAATATCGGTTGCGATGAAGCTCTCATACGATTCGACGAATCCATCCAGTTCATCGGATGCTTCAATGGCCATTTCATCATAGTCTTCAATATTGTTGCCATCCGCCATCGCTGGCGAGTTCGAGGATCCCCAGCTCTCTACGATCTGCCACGCATCTTCGCCATCAAAGCCATTCTGATCTTCTTGGTCGTCAAGGCTTGTTCGGCCCGAACGGCGGATTGAGGAACTGCTCTTCGATCGGACGATTCTCGGATAGGACTTGTTCAGGCGAATGCTGGACACAATAGAGGGTATAAGGAATTGCCTTGAGCCGTTCGAACGGGATTGGTTTACCACATTCATGACAAATACCATAATCGCCTTGTTCCATTTGCTCAAGCGCCGTATTGACGCGATCTAACCGTCGTTCTTCATTTTCGAGCAGTGCAACGTCCTTACCACGTTCGTACATTTCGGTACCAAGATCCCCAGGATGGTTATCGTTGGTGGACAGCTCACCTGTATTGTCTCGCATAGACTCTCCTAATCCGAGTCGACTGCTCTGGTCAAGACGTTGTTCAAGATCCTTTTTCATACTGCGAAGCGCTTGTTGAAGCGATCTGTATTGGGAAGAAGATAAGTGCGATTTCTGTGGCATGGGATATACCAGCTCCTTCGTCGGAAAGTGATCCTTGATCAGCTAAGTTATGATGAGATTAGGGTGTGCGCGGAGCGGGATTTTTAACGGCGGTAATTATTGTGCTGGATATTGGACGAGTACTTTTCGGCTATGCTACAATAACGGAGGACATGGGAAGCCAGGTCAAGGTGGCGCTCATCGTCTATAGATCAGATCGGGGTGACTTACATAGTGATTTATTTTCTCATCGGACTTATTGTGCTTATTCTAGACCAAGTAACGAAATGGATCATTGCGACGAAATTAACGATTGGGGAAGAGATTAGTGTGATCGGGAACTTCTTCCTCATTACATCACACCGGAACCGTGGAGCGGCATTCGGGATAATGCAAGAGCAGCGCTGGTTCTTCCTGGTCATCACCATTGTTGTCGTCTGTGCGATCATCTGGTATATGCGGCATATGCGTAAAACGGGCAGTGTTGCACTTCTAACAGGTCTAGGGATGATCCTCGGGGGCGCAATCGGCAACTTCTGGGATCGAGCGTTGCACGGGGAAGTCGTAGACTTCTTATTATTCAATTTCGGAAGTTATTCCTTCCCAATCTTCAATATTGCTGACTCAGGTATCGTGATCGGGGTTATCCTCGTCTTGATCGATTCCTTATTCTTAAGCAAAGATAAAGAGAAAGAACTTCCGGTACAAAGTGAGGAACAACAATGAATGAACAGCAAGATCAATTAAGTTCAGAGGCTGATGTTCAGGAATGGACGGTTACCGCTGAATTCCATAAGGAACGTATTGATAAGTATATTACCGAATCGATCGAAGATAACGTGTCCCGTTCTCAGATCCAACTCTGGATTCAAGATGGACATGCGCTCGTGAATGGTCGGGTGGTGAAATCGAATTATAAGCTTGCCGAAGGAGATCGAATTACGTTGACGATTCCGGAGGTGGCAACGGTGGATATTGAGCCTGAGAATATTCCGCTTGATATCGCTTATGAGGATCATGATGTGATCGTGATCAATAAGCCTCGCGGTATGGTAGTTCATCCAGCGCCGGGACATCCATCGGGAACGGTCGTGAATGCGCTCATGTATCACTGCAAGGATCTATCTGGAATTAACGGCGAGCTGCGTCCCGGGATTGTGCATCGCATCGATAAAGATACATCAGGTCTGCTAATGGCTGCGAAGAACGATCAGGCCCATGCTTCGTTAGCTGCCCAGCTGAAAGACCATTCCGTGACACGGAAATATATTGCGATCGTGCATGGGAATATTGCGCATGATCATGGTACGATCGACGCACCGATTGGACGGGATGCAGGAGATCGGAAAATGTACACGGTAACCGATAAGAATAGCAAACACGCGGTGACACATTTTCTCGTGTTGGAACGGTTCGGGGATTATACCATGGTGGAATTGAAGCTGGAGACGGGCCGTACCCATCAAATCCGGGTTCATATGAAATTCATCGGTCACCCGCTTGTCGGAGATCCGATGTATGGCCGAAGCAAAGGAATGCAAATGGATGGACAGGCGCTGCATGCCGCAGTTCTTGGGTTCGTGCATCCAAAGACGCAGAAATACTTGGAATTTGATGCGCCGATCCCTGCAGATATGGAGCATTTGCTAGATCGCCTCCGTACACGTTAACAGGATAGTACAAATGTTCAGATGAAAAATCCATTCCTTTTGGGATGGATTTTCTTCATTATTAGTCAAGAGTAAGGTTGATGATGAGATAGTAGTTTTTTCTGTTAAAAGGAGAGGTAATCATTATGACAATTGAACAATATCAAGCAACGTATATCCAGAAGAGCTTCGCGAACCGCATCGGCGGTGAGAACTATGGGAAAGATACGGCAATCTATAAATTCGAGAAAATTAAACGTGCCAAGGCAGCGGCGAGAAAAGCTTTTCCAGACGTTGAACTCATTGATATGGGCGTAGGTGAGCCGGACGAGATGGCGCCGGCAGGGATTGTAGCGAAGCTTGCAGAAGAAGCCGCGAAGCCTGAGAACCGTGGTTATGCTGATAATGGGATTGCTGAGTTCAAAGAAGCGGCAGCTCGTTATCTGAAAAATGTCTTCCAAGTGGAAGGCATTCATCCAGAGACGGACATCGTACATTCCATCGGGTCGAAACCTGCGCTTGCCATGCTGCCATCGTGCTTCATTAACCCAGGTGATATCACGATCATGACGGTACCAGGGTATCCGATTCTTGGAACACATACGAAATATTTGGGCGGTGAAGTCTATACTGTACCATTGTTGAAAGAGAATAACTTTCTACCGAATTTGAATGAGATCCCTGAAGAGATTGCTCGCCGTGCGAAGCTCTTGTACTTGAACTATCCGAACAACCCGACAGGCGCAAGCGCTACGGTCGAATTCTTCACGGAAGTCGTGGAATGGGCCAAGAAACATGATGTCGTAGTCGTACATGACGCGCCTTATGCAGCGTTGACCTATGATGGCTTGAAGCCGCTGAGCTTCTTGTCTGTGCCAGGGGCGAAGGATGTCGGTGTGGAGCTTCACTCCCTCTCGAAATCATACAATATGACGGGATGGCGGATTGGCTTTGTAGCTGGTAATCCGTTGATCGTGAAAGCATTCAGTGATGTGAAGGATAATAATGATTCCGGTCAATTTATCGCGATTCAAAAAGCAGCGGCTTATGGACTGGATAACCCGCAGTTGACTGAAGAGATTGCTGCGAAATATTCCCGACGTCACGATCTGCTCGTTGCTGCATTGAATGAGATCGGGTTTACTGCGAGCAAACCGAAGGGTTCTTTCTTCTTGTATGTGGAGATGCCTAAAGGTATTAAAGGTGGACAGCAATTCGAGACGGCGGAAGATTTCTCTCAATACCTGATCCGTGAGAAGCTGATCTCTACGGTGCCTTGGACGGATGCTGGGCATTTCGTGCGTTTTTCGGTAACGTTCATCGCGAACGGTATCGAGGACGAGAAGCGTGTTATCGAAGAGATTAAGCGCCGCTTAACGGATGTGGAATTTGAGTTTTGATTGAGATAAAAGGTGAAAAATCAGCTTTTCAGCACCTAAGAGTTTTCGAAGAAAACTTGCTTCGTAAGTATAAGTTTAGATTGCGAGAAGCCGAAGTGTAATGCTTACGAAGAGAGTTTTTCTACGAAAAACTTTTAGAGGACACGGAGTGTAGGCAAAACCTACATGAGGTGAACGCAAGGTTCGATGTCGAAATCGCTACATGACTGACTTCGTGATCAAAATATGTTTTTTCGGCATCCATGTTGACAAGTGAATCATAACGTGGGATAATCCTTTATGAACTTAATAGCACCTTTAATTCAGTCCCGTGAGGCTGGCAAGGTAAACGTCTAAGAAGGATGATTCTGCTGAATTATCCGTCCTGTTCCGCGTATGAACAGACGGGTCGGTGGGGCATGCTTCTATATGAGAAGAACTAACGACAACTCCTTGCTTTCGGGCAAGGAGTTTTTTTGCGTCATCGTGGGGTTATTTTAGGGTGCTATGCGAACAAAGGAGGCAGCGAAATGACGAATGCAGAGCAAATAGTCATTATGGATGAGACAGCAATCAGACGGGCATTGACCCGGATCGCCCATGAGATTCTGGAGAAGAACAAAGGCATTGAGAATTGTGTGCTAGTTGGAATTCGGACGCGGGGAGTATTCCTTGCAAGAAGAATTGCCGAACGGATCAGTGAGATCGAAGGTACGACAATCTCGATTGGTGAACTGGACGTGACTTCTTATCGCGACGATCTACTGAATGAACATGGTGAGGCGAACGAGAAGACGAGCGAGTCAAAATTCCAAGAACCTCCGCAAGCATTTCCGATTCATAACAAGAAAATTATTCTGTTCGATGATGTACTCTACACGGGACGCACGATTCGCGCCGCGATGGATTCGATTATGGATAAAGGAAGACCGCAATCGATTCAACTCGCTGTACTCGCAGATCGCGGTCACCGCGAACTTCCGATTCGAGCGGACTTCGTCGGCAAGAACGTGCCAACATCCAAAATGGAAGAAATCAGCGTTTCACTGCAAGAATATGACGGATTAGATCAAGTATCGATCATTCAACATAGGGGGTCATTCGAATGACATTGACAGCATCGAGCATTAGAGAACGCAGTTTGTTGGGATTATATGATTTGAGCAAGACTGAGATTGAATCCATTCTAGACCGGGCTGCCTACTGGGAAGCTCAACCTAACAAATTGAACCCTGTGTTGAAAGATCGCTTTGTAGCAAACATGTTTTTCGAGAATAGCACAAGAACACGGTTTTCGTTCGAAATGGCTGAGAAGCGCCTCGGCGCACAAGTGCTGAACTTCGCGGCAGCGGCGTCGAGCATGGAGAAAGGCGAATCCATCTATGACACCGTACGGACGTTAGAGTCGATGGGGATCGATGCCGGCGTTATCCGCTTGAAGCCGATCGGTGTACTCCCGCAGCTGGCAGCGAAATTGAACATTCCACTCATCAACGCAGGGGATGGCAACAACGAGCATCCGACTCAAGCACTCCTTGACTTGTACACCATGCGTAAGCAATTTGGCAGCTTGCAAGGCTTGAATGTATCGATCATCGGCGACATTCAACACAGCCGTGTTGCGCGTTCGAATCTATGGGCTCTTCAGAAGTTTGGAGCAAATGTCAGCTTCTGCGCACCTGAGAGCATGCAAGCGCCTGAGCTTGCAGAGCACGCGTCTTACGTCACGATGGAAGAAGCGTTGCAAGCAGACGTCGTCATGATGCTTCGCGTACAACTCGAACGTCACACGAATCGCATGATGAAGTTCGCGGATGACTACCGTGAACAATACGGATTGACGGTCGAGCGCGCGGGTCGCATGAAACAGCATGCGATCATTATGCACCCAGCACCGGTTAATCGTAACGTTGAAATTGATGATGAACTTGTAGAATGCGAGACTTCACGGATCTTCCCGCAGATGGCGAACGGTGTACCGATTCGCATGGCGGTTATGGAACGGGCATTTAAATAGAAGCTGAAGGGACGGTTGACAGATGGGATTGGTAATTAAGAACGCGAACGTATTGAATGCAGCAGGGGAACTAGAACTTAAGACGATTACAATAGAAGATAACCGGGTAACTGGAATCATAGATGCAGGATCCGAAGTTGAATTGAGCGGTGAAGTGATTGATGCGGCGGGCAAGCTCGTTGCTCCAGGATTCATCGACATGCATGTTCACTTAAGAGAACCAGGCTTTGAACATAAAGAGACGATTGCAACAGGAACACGTTCCGCTGCGAAAGGCGGTTACACGACCATCGCTTGTATGCCGAATACACGTCCAGTGATCGATACGCCAGAGACCATCCAATTGGTGTTGGACAAAGCAGCAACAGAAGGCATCGTTCGTGTACTACCTTATGCAGCGATTACGAAAAATGAGTTAGGCCGCGAGTTAACAGACTTCGCAGCGCTCAAAGAAGCGGGTGCGATCGGCTTTACCGATGATGGTGTGGGCGTACAGAACGCACAAATGATGAAAGACGCGATGACATTGGCTGCATCGATGAATATACCGGTTATTGCACACTGCGAAGATGAGTCCCTGGTCGTTGGTGCAGCAGTTAATGAAGGGACGTTTGCGACGAAGCACGGATTGAAAGGCATTCCGAACGAGTCCGAAGCGATCCATGTAGGCCGCGATTGTTTACTAGCCGAAGCGACAGGCGTACATTATCATGTCTGCCACGTTAGCACAGAGCAATCCATCCGCTTGATTCGTCAAGCGAAGCAGTTCGGTGTCAAGGTAACTGCTGAGGTATGCCCGCATCACCTCTTGTTATCGGAAGAAGATATTCCTGGGCTTGATGCGAACTGGAAAATGAACCCGCCGCTTCGTTCACCACGTGATGTACAAGCTTGTATCGAAGCGCTTGAAGATGGAACAATCGACATGGTCGTTACGGATCATGCACCACATAGCCAAGAAGAAAAAGCCAAAGGGATGCAGCTCGCACCATTCGGTATCGTAGGATTCGAGACAGCCTTCCCATTGCTCTATACGAAATTCGTAGCTACAGGCAAATGGACGCTAGATTTCCTAGTCAGACGGATGACGGCGGATCCAGCAAGAGTATTCGGGCTTGAGACTGGTAAGCTAGAAGTTGGAGCACTTGCAGACATCACAATCGTAGATTTAGAGTCCGAGCAAGCCGTAAATCCAGAGACATTCTTATCGAAAGGCCGCAATACACCATTCACAGATTGGCAATTAAAAGGCTGGCCTGTCGCAACAATCGTCGATGGCAAGCTCGTGTGGTCAGCGGAATAATAAATTTTTCACAAATAAAGCTCGGTTGTGGCTATGCATAACTATGCAAAATAAAGTATAATTATCACGTTAGGTTTATTTTACTCGAAGGGTGTGTTACGAATGCAAGCAAGATTGTTGTTAGAAGACGGCACATTGTTTACTGGAAAAGCATTTGGTGCTGAAGGACAGTCGACAGGTGAGGTCGTATTTAATACAGGGATTACAGGGTACCAAGAAGTTATCTCGGACCCATCCTACTGTGGTCAAATCGTTACCATGACGCATCCATTGATCGGTAACTACGGGATTACGCGTGATGATTTCGAATCCATCCGTCCTTATATCCACGGCTTTGTCGTGCGTCGTCATGAACCAGTACCGAGTAACTGGCGTGCACAATATACATTAGATTCATTATTGAAAGAATACGGCATTGTAGGGATTAGCGAGATCGATACTCGCATGTTAACACGGATCCTTCGTAACCACGGAACGATGAAGGGTATTCTGACAACAGGCAATATGCCTGTGGAAGAGTTGAAGGAAATGCTCGGTGTGTCTGAGATCATGTGTGATCAGGTTGCACGTACATCGACGAAAGGTTCCTTCAGCAGCCCTGGCGACGGCGAGCGCATCGTTCTCATCGACTACGGCGCGAAGAGCGGAATCTTGCGCGAATTAACGAAGCGCGGCTGTGATGTGGTTGTTGTGCCTCACGATACAACAGCGGAAGAGATTCGCAGATTGAATCCAGACGGCATTCAATTGTCGAACGGCCCTGGGGACCCGAAAGATGTACCGCATGCGGTTGCAACGCTGAAAGAATTGCTTGGTGAATATCCGATTTTCGGAATCTGCCTAGGCCATCAATTGTTCGCTCTTGCTTGCGGCGCGGATACGACACGTCTGAAATTTGGTCACCGCGGTGGGAACCATCCGGTTAAAGAATTAGCTTCGAACCGCTGCTTCATTACATCCCAGAACCACGGCTATACGGTGCTCGAAGATTCCATTATCGGCACAGAGCTTGAAGTTACGCACATTAATAACAACGATAAGTCCATTGAAGGACTCAAACATAAGAAATACCCAGCATTTACGGTGCAATACCATCCAGAAGCTGCGCCAGGACCTTACGATAACAGCTACTTATTCGATCAGTTCATCGAGATGATTCGCGATCATAAAGCTGCAAATCCAAAGGCGCCTCGTCAAGCTGAAATCGTCGCTGCCATGAAAGGAGATCTATAATATGCCTAAAAATACTGAACTGAAGAAGATTCTCGTCATTGGTTCCGGTCCGATCGTGATCGGGCAAGCAGCAGAGTTCGACTATGCTGGTACGCAAGCTTGCCAAGCGCTCAAAGAAGAAGGTCTCGAAGTTGTTCTGATCAACAGCAACCCAGCGACGATCATGACAGATACAAATATGGCGGATAAAGTATACATCGAGCCAATTACACTTGATTTTGTAACGCAAATCATTCGTCAAGAGCGTCCAGACGGCTTGCTGCCAACACTCGGCGGCCAGACAGGTCTGAACATGGCGGTTGAACTTGCCAAAGCAGGCGTACTTGAGCGCGAGAACGTGAAATTGCTCGGCACACAGCTGACTGCGATCGAAAAAGCAGAAGATCGTGACTTGTTCCGCGACTTAATGCGTGAACTAGAGCAGCCCGTACCGGAAAGTACGATCGTTACAACCGTACAAGAAGCAGTAGACTTTGCGAATGAAATTGGCTATCCGATTATCGTTCGTCCGGCATACACACTCGGTGGTACAGGCGGCGGGATCTGCGCGAATGAGGAAGAATTGCTCGAGACGGTTGCTTCCGGTATCCGCTACAGCCCAATCAACCAATGTCTGATTGAGAAAAGTATTGCAGGGATGAAAGAAGTCGAATACGAGGTTATGCGCGATGCGAACGACAACTGTATCGTCGTATGTAACATGGAGAACTTCGACCCGGTTGGCGTACACACGGGTGATAGTATCGTCGTAGCGCCAAGCCAAACCCTATCTGACCGTGAATATCAAATGCTGCGTTCCGCATCGCTTAAGATCATCCGCGCACTCAATATCGAAGGTGGATGTAACGTGCAGTTCGCGCTTGACCCGCATAGCTTCCAATACTATGTCATCGAAGTGAATCCGCGTGTCAGCCGTTCATCGGCACTAGCTTCCAAGGCAACAGGTTATCCAATCGCAAAGATGGCAGCAAAAATCGCCGTCGGATATACATTAGATGAGATCGTTAACCCGGTTACGGGCCAAACGTATGCATGCTTCGAGCCAACCCTGGACTATATCGTAACGAAAATTCCACGCTGGCCGTTTGATAAATTTATCTCCGCGAACCGTAAGCTCGGTACGCAAATGAAAGCAACAGGCGAAGTCATGGCCATTGGCCGGACATTCGAGGAATCCATTCACAAAGCTGTTCGCTCGCTTGAAATTGGTGTGAACCGCATCTATCTGAAGGACGCGGAGTCACTGGATGAAGCAACATTGAACCTGCGTCTGGAGAAGCCGGACGATGAGCGCATGTTCTTGGTGGCAGAGGCGTTCCGCAGAGGTTATACACTGCAGCAAATTCAAGATTTAACGAAAATCGATTGGTGGTTCCTTGATAAAATCGAAGGCATCGTGAAGTTCGAGGCGTTGATCGCGCAAGAGACAAATCTCAGCTATGAGACTTTATATGAAGCGAAGCGCAAAGGATTCACCGACCGTTCGATCGCAGAGATCAGACGGAGTGCGAACCCAGAGCTGTCGATGACACAAGAAGCGGATGTACGCAGCTTCCGTCTATCGCACAACTTGAAGCCAGTCTACAAGATGGTAGATACGTGCGCAGCAGAGTTCGAAGCTACGACGCCATACTACTACTCAACATATGAGACAGAGAACGAAGTGATCGAGACGCCAAAAGAGAAGATCGTTGTCCTTGGATCGGGTCCAATCCGGATCGGTCAAGGGATTGAATTCGACTACTCGACAGTCCATGCGGTATGGGCGATCCAAAGCGCAGGTTACGAGGCGGTTATCATCAATAACAACCCTGAGACGGTATCGACGGACTTCAATACATCGGATCGACTCTACTTCGAGCCACTGTTCTTCGAAGATGTCATGAACGTCATTGAACAAGAGAAACCGGTTGGCGTTATCGTGCAATTCGGCGGTCAGACAGCGATTAACTTGGCAGCGCCACTATCCAAAGCAGGTGTTCGCATCCTTGGAACAAGCTTAGAGAGTATTGATGAGGCGGAAGACCGGAAGAAGTTCGAAGCGCTGCTATCCCGCTTGAATATTGCGCAGCCGCAAGGCAGCACAGTGACATCGGTAGATGAAGCAGTAGGCACGGCACAAGGCCTTGGCTATCCTGTGCTTGTACGTCCATCCTACGTCCTTGGCGGCCGTGCGATGGAGATCGTATACTCCGATGACGAGTTGCTCAACTACATGGAGCAAGCCGTGAAGATCAACCCGGATCATCCGGTCTTGATCGACCGTTACATGTTAGGTAAAGAAGTGGAAGTTGACGCGATCTGCGATGGCGAGACGGTATTGATCCCAGGAATCATGGAGCATATCGAACGCGCAGGGGTTCACTCGGGTGACTCGATCGCTGTATACCCTCCACAACATTTAGCGCCACACTTGAAACAACAAGTGATTGATATTACAATCAAGATTGCTAAAGAACTGAAAACGATCGGATTGGTCAACATCCAGTTCGTCATCTTCAAAGATCAAGTGTATGTGATCGAAGTGAATCCACGCTCATCCCGTACAGTACCATTCCTAAGTAAAGTAACAAGCATCCCGATGGCAAACCTCGCTACGAAGGCGATTCTTGGTACGAAGCTTGCGGATCTTGGTTATGTTGATGGATTATGGCCAGAGGATGAATATGTATCGGTGAAAGTACCGGTGTTCTCCTTCGCGAAGCTGCGCCGTGTCGAGCCGACGCTTGGACCGGAGATGAAGTCGACTGGGGAAGTTATGGGTCGCGATGTGAACTATGCAAAAGCATTGTACAAAGGTCTTGTGGGTTCAGGTATGAAGATTCCGCCTACAGGCGCGATCATCGCAACCGTGGCGGACAAAGACAAAGAAGAAGCGACAGAAATTCTACGCGGCTTCTACAATATGGGTTACAAAATCATCGCAACAGGCGGAACGGCAACGGCGCTTGAAAATGCGGGAATGATCGTAACGAACGTGAACAAGTTAAGCGAAGGCACGCCGAACATTCTAGATATGATTCGCAATGGACAGGCGCACTTTGTGGTGAATACATTGACCAAAGGGAAGACACCTGAGCGTGATGGATTCCGGATTCGCCGCGAAGCGGTTGAGAACGGCGTGGTATGTATGACATCGCTAGATACGGTAAGCGCATTGTTAGAGATGCTAGAGTCGATCAACTTCTCGACTCGCAACATGCCGGCATTCCACGGGCAATAAGATCGGCCTTGATCGGCAGTTCGAAGATGAATGATCAACATACCAACAAGGAGGAGAGCCGTAAACGATGAGTCACCGAGATGAAGTAGCAGGTCGCATTATGGTCGCGCTTGATTACCCGAATGCGCAAGCGGCGCGTGAGCTATTACAACAATTACAGGGGATTCCTTGTTATATGAAGGTGGGCATGCAGCTCTATTATGCTGAAGGTCCTGCATTCGTACGCGAGCTGAAAGAACTAGGCTACAAAGTATTCCTAGATTTAAAATTGCACGATATTCCGAATACAGTGAAGAGCGGTGCGAACAGCATTACGAAGCTTGGCGTGGACATGATCAATGTCCACGCAGCAGGCGGCGTCGAGATGATGGCGGCGGCAATGCAAGGTGTGAACGAGGCGATAGAAGAGAATCCTGCGCTGGACAAGCCTATCGTTATCGCTGTCACACAACTCACAAGTACCAGTCAGGACATGCTGAATCAGGAGATCGGTATCGCCGGATCGGTTGCGGATTCCGTTGTAAGCTATGCGAAATTCACGAAGCAAGCGGGGCTTGACGGAGTCGTAGCTTCACCGCTAGAAGTGGAAATGATTAAGGAGGCTTGCGGCAGCGAATTCAAGACGATTACCCCGGGTATTCGTCCTGCGGGCAGCGCGCTAGGCGATCAGACACGTGTGATGACGCCAAAGCAAGCTTTTGAACAAGGTACGGACTTTGTTGTGATCGGTCGTCCGATTACAACTGCTGCGAACCCGAGAGAAGCGATTGAGAACATTATTGAGGAGCTGATTTGAACGTGATTACATTGGAACAAATCCCTGCACAAATTGCGAAGCATCTACTTACGATTGAGGCGGTGGCTTTGCGGCCGAATCAGCCGTTCACATGGACTTCCGGTATCAAATCGCCGATCTACTGCGACAATCGCTTGACGATGTCGTTCCCAGAAATCCGTGAGACGATCGCAGATGGATTCGCTGCAATCATTCGTGCGCAGTACCCTGATGCTGAAGTGATTGCTGGAACGGCTACAGCCGGGATTCCGCATGCTGCATGGGTTGCACAGAAGCTGAACCTGCCGATGGCTTACATTCGCGACAAAGCGAAAGGTCATGGCAAAGAGAACTTGATCGAAGGCGTTATCAAACCGGGACAGAAGGTTGTTGTTATCGAAGACTTGATCTCGACTGGCGGAAGCTCGCTCAAAGCAGCCGTTGCCGTGAAAGAGGCTGGCGCAACACCACTTGGCGTCCTTGCGATTTTCAGCTATCAGCTGGATAAAGCGACGACCGCTTTTGAAGAAGCAGGCATTCCTCTTCAGACGTTATCCAACTATACTGCTCTAATGGATGTGGCAGTGGAGCTTGGTTATGTGCAAGCGGAAGATCTAGCAACATTAAAAGCATGGCGCGAAGATCCGACTTCGTTCGGGAAATAATGCAATTGTCTCAATGAAAGGGCCAAATGACTATACTGTGTATAGTTGTTTGGCTCTTTTTGTTACGGCAAGAACAATGTCCATTTACGCAGAATGCTTGTCTGACGCAGTATAGAGGACAAGTATGGTGTGTTTTTTGCGTTTTCTACTTTTTGCCAAAAACATTAAACTTTTGTCTATAATTATGAAAATAAGTTAAGGCTTTTGTAACTTTTTGCTAGGTCATATCGTTTATAATTCAGGAGTAATCCATCCTTGGGTCAATAATAGTCAAAGGGGGAGCGGGCAATATTATGGCTTGGTTCCGAAAACGATCTGTAGACACACCGGACACGACAACAGACGATGCAACAGATTACATAGAACAAGTAGAAGAAGTAGTAGAACGATCTGAGGAACCGCCTGCTAGATTGCTAGATACGGAGCCGATCCTCGTCGTGAATCAAGTGGAACGCTTTTTTCCCGTCGGGAATCAGCAGCTGCACGTCCTGAAGGGCATCCAAATGGAAGTCCAGCCAGGACAGCTTGTCATGCTCAGAGGAAGATCAGGTTCGGGGAAAACTACGCTGCTCAACATCCTAGGCGGGCTGGATCAGCCTTCGTCTGGCGAGGTTTTTTTCCGCGGGAACCCATTCCACAAGTGGGATGACGACAAACGTACACTAGCGCGTCGAATGGATATCGGCTTTATCTTTCAGGCGTTTGCACTCATGCCATTGCTATCTGCTTGGGAGAATGTTGAACTGTCGCTTCGTATGGCAAATGTGCCGAAGAATGAATGGAAGAGCCGCGTCGAGCATTGTCTCGATCTTGTTGGGCTGTCCAAACGTATGCATCACCGCCCATTTGAGCTATCGGGGGGAGAACAGCAGCGTGTTGCGATTGCGAAGGCGATTGCACACCGTCCGCGTCTCTTACTCGCAGATGAGCCAACGGCGGAGCTAGACTCCCAGATGGGAGCACAGATTATGGCCGTTTTTAAAAACATTATTCGAACAGAACAAGTGTCAATATGTATGACGACACACGATCCTACAATTTTGGAGGTTGCGGACCATGTCTATGAAATGGTTGACGGGAAATTCATCTAAATCAGGGAGGAGGCTACGCCAGATTCTACTAGTATCCCTTTGTGGAGCTATGATGATGACGGCAGGCTGTTCATTACTTCCGAAGGAAGATGCAGAGGAAGTATTGCCGACCATTACACCGCCGAAGATCTCCCAAAAACCGGAGTATGAAGTAACCAAGGGGACGATTGAAACCAAGGTAACAGCAAGCGGTAGATTAATGTCTCAGCAAGAAGAGACGATGTTCTTCACAGCTGATGGCAAGCGCATCAAGAACGTACTCGTGAAGAACGGAGACAAAGTGACCCAAGGTCAGGTGCTCGTCGTGCTCGATATGGAGGATATGCAGAAGGATCTTCGCAAGAAGAAACTCGCGTTCCGCAAAGACGAGATCAATATGAAAGAAACGCTTCGTCAGAAGGATCAAATGGATCCGGTAGAATTCGAACAAGCTTCGATCGTATTCGAAGAGAGCCGTCAAGCGATTACGGACCTTGAGAACGAAATCGCAAAAGGGACGTTGGTCGCTCCATTCAGCGGCACGATTGTCTCGCTTAACGCCGAGAAGGGCGCATTAGTTAAGGCATATGACCCGATCGCGATCGTAGCTGATACGTCCCGCCTTGCTGTAGCTGCTTCCGTTACCAAGGATGACTTGAAGCAAATTGCGGTGGGCATGGAAGTTAACGTGGACATTAACACAGTTGGCAAGACGTTGAAAGGGAAAGTAAAACAGCTGCCGCAAGCGAAGGATGACTCAGGCAATGGTGGATCTGGCGGCGGTCAGAAGCCGGAGAAGCTGGAAGACTTCTTACTCGTACAGCTAGATAATTTGCCGAAGGGCTTAACACGTGGAACACCGCTAAGCATCGCTGTTATTACGCTGCGTCGTGATAATGTGGTAATCATTCCGCAATCGGCACTGCGTTCCATCGGTTCCCGGACGTATGTTCAAGTCGTGGATGAGAATGGGAAGCGGGAAGTCGACGTTGAAGTCGGACAACAGTCAACAACGGATGTGGAAATCGTGAAAGGCCTTACCCCAGGACAGAAAGTAGTGGGTCGCTAATGGGTATTCCACTGCTTCGATTCTTGTTCCGCAAAATGTGGAACACCCGTTGGATGACGTTAAGCACGCTGTTAGGCCTTATTGTTGCCGTATCGTTCACGGTGAGTATTCCGATGTATGCGGACGGTTCGCTCAAGCGCGTTGTAGCGAAGTCACTCCAAGAGAAAAGCGACGGTCTGCCTGCCGGATCGCTATTATTAAGATATCAGGCACCAGGCGGTACGAAGACAGACATCAACTCGTTGAAGTCCGTTGATGATTTTATTCGTGAGCAGATTCCGATCGAGATTGGATTCCCGCATCACGTTTATGTCAGCAACAAAGGCATTCGGGCAACGGAAATATCGCCTGCCGAAGGGACCAATGTCGATACGAGCCGGGCTCGTACGATGTCGCTCGGCGCGCTGACAGGGCTGTCGGATAAGACGGAGATTGCGCTAGGCAAGATGTACTCCGATGCTCATGACGGTGATATCGTCGAGGCGGTTATCCTCGATGAGGCGATGTATCGGAACGACCTACACGTAGGCGATGTTTTCGAATATCCCATATACAGCGGTCTGGATCTCGTATTGAAGGTGAAGATTGTCGGTACCGTGAAGCCCAAGGATGATACGGATGCATATTGGTACCAAGGGCAAGAAAGCCTCATGAATACGTTCTTTATCAGCGACAAGGTATTTAATGACTATATACTCAAAGAATCTAAAGTCCCGTTAAATCAAGCGAGCTGGTATTATGCGTTTGATCTTCGGGAAGTGAAGACGAGTCAGCTTACGCCGCTTGGCAATACGCTTGACCGTCTCAAAATCGAGCTCTACCAGCATCTGAAGGATACGAAGATGGAAATGTCCTTCGCTGATGTGCTGGATGAGTTTAAGGTGCAGAGCCTGCAGCTTCAGACCTTGCTCTTCACGCTCGCGGCGCCAATGATCGCGATGGTCTTCTATTTCATTGCGATGAATGCAAGGCAGGCACTGGATAAGCAGCGCAGCGATATCGCGGTGCTGCGAAGCCGGGGTGCCGGCACGCGACAGATTACGATGATGTATCTCATTGAAGGGATATTCCTCGGGATTATCGCCTTGATCATCGGACCTTTCGTCGGATGGTTCATGGCGAAGAGCATCGGTTCTGCGAATGGATTCTTGACCTTCGTCGATCGTCAATCGATTCCAGTGGGATTGAACTCGCAGGCGATCCTATACGGCGCAGTTGCCGTGTTGATTGCGATTATCGCTAGTGTTATCCCAGCGGTTGTGTTCGCACGGGCCTCGATCGTTAGCTATAAGCAGAAGCTGGCGCGTTCAGATCAGAAGCCGTTCTGGCAGCGTTGGTTCCTGGATATCGTCTTGCTGGGGCTAGCAGGCTACGGCTACTACATGTTTAACCAAAGACAGCTGTTAACGTTCCAGACTGGGATGACGACGGATCAATTGCAAGTCAATCCGTTTTTGTTCTTCGTACCGGCGTTATCGATATTTGCGTTCGGTTTGTTCTTCCTGCGGTTATTCCCATGGATATTACGGTTCGTGACATGGGTTGCGAAAAAAGTGCTTCCGGTACCATTGTATCTGACGATTACGCAGCTATCACGCTCAGCGACATCGTATTATCCGCTCATGATCTTGCTAATTCTAACGCTCGGACTCGGGGTCTATAATGCATCCGCAGCCCGGACGATCGATACGAACTCGACAGAACGTACCTTGTACAAATATGGTGCAGACGTCATTATGCAAGCAGTGTGGGAAGGTTATGCGGAAGTGAATCCGGATGATCAGAAGAATGGCGGAGGCAAAGGCGGTCAGCCTGGGCAAGGTCAAGGCCAGAAGCCAAGTAAAATTATTTACAACGAGCCACCGTTTGAAGTATTTAAGCATTTGAAAGGGGTCGAGGCGGCAACACGCGTGCTCGAGACCAAGGGAAGCGTTAGTGTGTCGGGGACATCCATCGGCAATGGTAACATCCTTGGTATAGATAACGTGGACTTCTCCAAAGTCGCATGGTTCCGGAACGACTTGTTCCCTGTTCATCCGTTTAATTATTTGAACTTGCTGGGCTCGTATGAGAACGCGGTCATTATTCCATCGAATGTGGCAAGCAAGTACCAGATCAAACCTGGCGATATCGTGAACATCTCGCTTCAGAATCAACCGATCGAATTCGTGGTTGTAGGCGTTCTGCCGTATTGGCCGACCCAGTATCCGAAGCAGACACCGTTTTTCATAACGAATCTGGACTATATCTATGATCAAGTTCCGCTCATTCCATACAAAGTATGGTTGAAAATGGAGCCGAAAGCTCTTGTAGCTCCGCTCATCGACGAGCTGGCGAAGAATAACATCGAGCTTGCGACTATTGATGATGTTCGCACAGAGCTGGTCAAGCAGAATAAGCATCCGCAGCGCGGCGGCGTGTTCGGCATCTTAAGTCTCGGCTTCCTTGTATCTGTCATTATTTCATTAATCGGATATTTATTGTATTGGTTCTTCAATCTATCGGGACGTGTCGTTCAGTTCGGCGTATTGCGGGCGATGGGACTATCCAGGAAGCAACTGACAGGTATGCTGCTCTTAGAGCAGATTTTCACAGCCGGATTGTCCATTGTGCTCGGGGTATTGATCGGTAAGTTATCGAGTATTCTGTTCTTGCCGTTCCTTCAGACGACGGAAAATGTCAATATGCAGGTGCCACCGTTCCGTATTGTATTCGAAAATAAAGATACGACGCAGTTGTATATTGTTGTAGGCGTCATGATGCTGACAGGGGCTGCGCTCTTGTTCATGCATATCCGTCGATTGCGCGTGCATCAAGCCGTCAAAATGGGAGAGGAGCGTTAATCGATGATTCATTGCGAAGGACTTGTCAAAATTTTTAAAACGGACGATCTGGAAGTCGTTGCGCTCCAAGGCTTGAATATATCCGTGAAGGAAGGCGAGATGATGGCGATCATCGGGAACAGCGGCAGCGGGAAATCGACGATGCTCAATATTCTCGGTGGGCTGGATCGCCCTTCGGCGGGCCAAGTGCGCGTCGGCGAGTGGGATTTGCTTAAGATTACAGATGAGCAGCTCGTTCAGTATAAACGCAATACGGTCGGGTTCATCTGGCAGAATAATGCCCGGAACCTGCTCCCTTATCTGACCGCGATCGAGAATGTCGAGATGCCGATGATGCTCAGCGGTAAGGTAGACCGTGCCTATGCCAAGCAATTGCTGGAATGGGTCGGTCTGAAAGAGCGGATGTATAACAAGCTGCATCAGCTCTCCGGGGGGGAACAGCAGCGTGTGGCCATTGCCATTTCGCTCGCGAACCGACCTAGGTTGCTGCTAGCCGACGAGCCGACGGGTTCCGTCGATACGCAGACCTCGGACAGCATCATGGCCATTTTCCGCAGGCTGAATCAAGAGCTGGGTGTTACGATCGTTATCGTTACCCATGATCTATCGCTCGCGGAGAAGGTGGATCGCGTGGTCGCTATCCGAGATGGTCTGACCAGTACGGAGTTCATCAAGCGTAACCCGAACTTGGACCAAGGGGAAGAAGCGTTATTAGGCCATGGTGCGCTGCAGCAGGTTCATGAAGCGTACGTGGTCGTAGACCGGGTTGGACGTTTGCAGGTGCCCAAAGAGTACCTACAAGCTCTGCAAATTAAAGATAAAGCATCAATGGAGTTCGATGGGGAACAGATCATTATTCGATCACCCAAATCATTGGAGGGATAACGAGGATGAAGACAAAGTGGAGTAAGAAACTGTTAATGGTAACGTTAACGTTATCATTGTTCGCTCCGGTTCTTGCTGCTTGCGGCAATAGCGAGGAAAAAGAAGCGGGACAAGAGAAAGTATTGCGGATTGGTACGATCTACAGCTACGGAGGCGATGACTCTTACCTGCGCCAGCAATATACAGATATCTATGAGTACACGCATCCGAACGTGAAAATTGAGTTCGTATCTGCGATCGACAATAGCAACTATCGTTACGAAGAGCCGAAGCCGGATCAGAAGCAACCAGATCCTTTCGAAGAGACGAAGAAGCTGCTCTCCGGTCCGAATGCTCCGGATGTCATGATTATGGATACGACGGTATACAAGAAGTTGGTTCGCGAGAACATGTTGAAACAGATGGATCCAATGATTCAACAAGATAAATTTGATACAACGGATATTGTTCCGACAGTAATCGATGGTATTAAAGATTTGGGCGACAACAATATTTATGGCCTAGCGCCAACGTTCGGTTCATCGGCCTTATTCTATAACAAGAAATTCTTTACGCAGAACAATATCGAACCGCCGAAAGACGGCATGACTTGGGAAGATGTCTTCACGCTTGCGCGCCGCCTGAAATCCGGTGATGGCGCCAGCAGAAAGTTCGGGCTACAGTTGAACCGTTGGTCGGGAGATCCGTTCTATGATATGACTGGTACCTACCTGTCTGCGCTTCAGCTGCGCATGTTCGACGACAAGGGCGACAAGATGACCGTAGATACACCGGCATGGGAGAAGGCTTGGAGCACATTCGCAAAGCTTGTATCCGAGAAAGTGATTCCAACGCAAAAAGATTTGCAGGATGACTCATCCAATGGACGTTACAACCCGCTGCAAAGCGATAGCTTCTTGTCCGGCAAAACAGCAATGACGATTGCGGACTACAGCTATGTGAACGATATTCTTGATGCGAACAAAAATGCATCCAAAATTAAAAACTTTGAGAAATTGGATTGGGACGTTGTTACCCTTCCTACGCATCCAGAAGCGCCTGGTATTGGCGGCAACATCTATCTGAACAACTTGATGGGGATCAATGCCAAAGCTCAGAACGATAAAGATGCTTGGGACTTCATCAAATTCTTGAACAGTGAAGAATGGGCGAAGTTGAAATCCCGCAGCAGCTATGAGATTGTCTCCCGTAAGAAATATATTCAACCGAAAGACGGTTTAAACTATAACATTGCAGCATTCTATACGCTTAAGCCTGCAGCACCGAATAATCAAGAGATGGATCTATACAACAAATACCCTAACATTTATCAAGTACAAGAGAAGGGTAGAGAGCTCTTCCAACAGGTACTGGATGGCAAGAAATCTTCTGCAGACGGATTAAAAGAGTGGCAGAAAGAGGGCGACAAGCTGCTTGTCGAGATGAAGAAGAACCCAGGTAAGCCTATTGGCGGCGGTGGGGAAGTTATGAACGGCAGCACGACGGAAGTTGTGCCAGCAGGATAATGAAGAGAAGCCTTGAACTTCGTAAGAAGTTTAAGGCTTTTTTTTCTTGAAATGGGGTATTCTATATGGCATGAAGGTCGTACATTGTGATGGCAGGAGCTGAATAAGAATGAGATGGATATACTGGGGCAGGCTGTATAATACGAAATTTCAAGCAAGCTGCGTGATGAAACGCATTGAGCATGATGCATGGATTTATGGTTATTCTGAGCCGCAGGAAATAGAGATTTTTCGATCGCGTACGGGTCGTTATGGTGTGCGGTTTATCACCTAAGAGAAAAAAGGTTAAGAACGTTAAATTTTTCTTGACTTTACTGCTGTGTATAGTGTATATTTATTTTTGTCGCTATTGATTGAATGACGCGGGGTGGAGCAGCTCGGTAGCTCGTCGGGCTCATAACCCGAAGGCCGCAGGTTCAAATCCTGCCCCCGCAACCAATTCCTTATCATAAGTTCATTGATTAAGGGCCCTTAGCTCAGTTGGTTAGAGCGGTCGGCTCATAACCGATTGGTCGGGGGTTCGAGTCCCTCAGGGCCCACCATGTATACATATTTGCGATGAATTAGATTTTAAGAGATTGATAGATATAAGAAATTATAGATTGACATCTCGATCGAGTTTTGGTAAGATAATATTTGTCTTCACTACATGATCTGTTAGCTCAGCTGGGAGAGCACTATCTTGACAGGGTAGGGGTCAGTGGTTCGAGCCCACTACAGATCATACGAGAAAAACCCTTACATTGTAAGGGTTTTTTGCTTTTTTTAACGCTTATCAGATGTCAGATGAAGAACGGAAGCAGGAACAAATCGCTAAATAAGAAAAATGGAATTCGGCGTTGAAAGAAGCGACGTCGTGGGAAAAACCCAGGGAAAAAACCGAATTGTCTATAGGTCCGAGCATTTGCCGGCATCCCGCTCATCATCTCATTGGTTGGTATCGCGAGGGTGACATACTCATCGTCCACATGAGTGATAAACCCATCATACGAGTGACCATCCGTCGTGGTTATACCTACATATTTATTCATGCAGCTCCAGCAGATTTGTTGATAATTCGTATTCACAGGTAACCTCCTTAAGTATTATTACACAACAGTCTATGGACGATAACCTGTATTGCTCACGTCATTTGCCTAACGCCATTAACGAAAATAAGGAGTCTACGATACCGATACCGTAGACTCCATTCTTATTAGGTTTGTGCTGATGGGGTCGTCTCTTGCTCCGCCTGCAATGGCTCTGAATTTTGGTAATATGCAATGATAAAATCCCGAAACGCTTGTGCTGCCCGGGAGAGATAGTGTTTCTCATGCCAAGCGAGCTGGAAAGAGCTCTTGAAGCTGGGGGAGTCGATGGTCAGCAGGGTGAGATCTCCGAGTGAAGCATCATCGCTTTTATTGCAGGCGCCGATGAATGCGATGCCGAGCCCTGCACGGATTAAGCTTAATTTGGCGCTAGGTTCGTTGACGTCGCACACGTAGTTCGGGATGAGTCCCGCACGTTTGAAGATATCATCGTCCCGCTGACGATACACATGATCCAGCTTGTAGCCGATAAAGGGCTCATTGGCAACCTCTTGCATGCTAATATGCGTACGCTCCGCAAATTTGTGATTCGAAGGAACGGCGAGAAATACTTCTTCCTTCATAATGGGCAACTCGTAAATGCCAGGGCGATTGATTGGCAAGCCGGAGAAGGAAAAGTCGATTTGTCCGCTCTCCAGCAGCGGCGGGATCTCTTCGGTTGTCGTCTGAGAGAGGTGAAATTGAATGTCCGGAAATTTCGCTAGAAAAGCCCCAACGGGGCTGGATAATCGATTCATCGTTGGGGTTGCAACATAAATGCTTCCTTGAGCCATCCCCGCCATATCATTGACTTGTCTTTTACCTTCCTCCAGCAAATGTAAAGCGGCCTCCGCCTTCTCTAGAAACACTCTGCCGAACATATTCAGCTTTATTTGTCGCCCTAGACGGTCAAATAAAGGAACGCCTACATCCTCTTCTAGCCTTGCGATCGTCTTGCTGAGCGCTGGTTGCGCAACGCGTAATTCTTGCGCCGCTCGGGTCATATGTTCGAGTCTAGCAACCGTACGAAAATATTGAAGCTGCAGCAGCTCCATTGGTGCACCCTCCCAATTCATATACTCAATGGAATAAGTAGTATGATATAAGATGTATTTTTTATTATAACTCCTTCATTATAGAATAAAACTCAACAAGCCGCTAATGATTCCCGGGAAAAGAGTAGGTTCGTTGAATTGGATGAAGGTGGGTTTGAGGATGGAGAATCGTGATACAGAAAACTCAGCACAGGCGCTTCAGCTAGGGCGCAGCCGTGATAAGCTGATTCGTATATTTGCAGTTACGCTCGTGATCGCTGTCATGAGTGCGACGCTTTTTAATATTGTGCTTCCTGATATTCGGGCGCAATTCGGTTTATCTTTTGCGCAAGTAAGCTGGATGTCGTCGGCCTACCTGGTGGTCTATGCGATTGGGTCCGTCGTATATGGCAAGCTTGCGGACATGTATAAGTTAAAAGCAGTGAGTACGTGCGGACTTATGATCATGGCTATCGGCTCGTTAATCGGACTTATTGCACAGAATTAGGGGTGCTGCTTGCGGGCAGGGTTATGCAAGCCGCTGGAGCAGCGGTCATTCCTGCCTTAAGCGGAATGATTCCCATTCGGTATTTTCCGTCGGAAGAACGGGGGAAGGCGATCGGAATAGCCGTATCTTCGCTTGCCGTGGGCGGTGTATTAGGTCCAGTTGTCTCCGCCTTAATCGTAAGCGTTGTTCATTGGAGATGGCTGTTCTGTCTCCCCTTGTTGGTTATTCTGGTATTGCCTCTATTTCGTAAGTATTTGGACGATTCACCAGGTCATGGAGGAAAGGTGGACTGGATCGGTGGCAATCTGTTGGCAGGGTTCGTCATTTTCTTAATCTTGTCGATGTCATTCGGTGCTGTGGAACTTACGAGTGTAAGCTTACTCTGTTTTCTCCTATTGATTTGGAGAGTGAGGGTGACGGGGGACCCATTCGTGCAGCCGAAATTGTTTCGTCATAGAAAATATACGATGGGATTATTGCTGGCTTTCGTTATTACAGGGATCGGCTATTCAGTGCCTTTTCTAACGCCGCAAATGCTCGGTGAGGTTTATCGTCTGCCGCCTGGTTGGATCGGTCTATCCATGGTGCCTGCGGCTTTGGCATCTGCCTTGTTAGGGCGCAAAGGGGGTAAAATTGTAGATTCGAAAGGTAGTCAGGTTTTATTTTATTCAGCGACGGTGCTGATGTTGTTATGCTTCTTCTTGATCTCAACCTTCGCGGGCGTGTCTCCATTATGGATCTCCGTATTTCTCATCTTGGGAAATGTAGGTCAATCATTCATGCTGATTGCGATCTCCCACAGCATATCACAGACGCTGCCGCAAGAGCATGCTGGCATTGGGACAGGGCTGCAATCCTTGATGAATTTTATGTCTGGAGCGATTGCCGCGAGCTTCTACGGTACAATGGTTGATCATGGCGCGGAAAGAGGATGGAATCCCTGGAATGGACATGAAGGGGTGCAAGTATTCAGTAATATTTATTTGGCTGCATCTTTGGCTATTGTGATCGTGGGTATCTTGTATTTTGTCTTCTTTCGCAAACGGATCGGGCCTGAGGGGAAAATGCCGCAAATAAAAACACATGGATGAAAGGATGATGGAGCAATATGAAAATAAAAGCCATTGGGATTACTGAATTCGGAGCGCCCGAAGTGCTCCAAGTGATGAATGTTGAAATCGTGCCCCCTGGTTCTGGAGAAGTGCGGGTGAAGGTGAAGGCGGCGGGGGTTCAGCCGGTGGATGCGGCAGTGAGGAAAGGATTCTCCCCGCCTGGGACGGTAGTTACGGTTGGGACGATCCCAGGCAATGAGTTCGCCGGTATCATTGATCAGATTGGTGAGGGCGTATCGCAATTTCAAGTCGGGGACGAGGTGCTTGGTTTTCGTCTATTGGGGAGTTACGCAGATTATGTGATCGTGAGCGAAGAACAGATTGTGCATAAACCGTCGAGGATGCCTTGGGAAGTTGCAGGAGGGTTATCCGGAGCGGGCCAGACAGCGGTTACGGCGCTAGAATTGCTAGATGTCAGCCAAGGGGATACAGTGTTGATCAATGGTGCAGCCGGAGCGGTAGGAACGATAGCGGTGCAAGTTGCACGGGCGTTCGGGGCCTCGGTCATCGGAACGGCGAGTGAAGCCAATCAGGAATATTTGCTTTCGCTGGGTGCGATACCTGTGATCTATGGTGAAGGGCTATCTGAGCGACTTCGCGCGCTTGCGCCAGAAGGCATACACGCAGCTGTGGATGCTGCAGGGGGCGATGGTCTGCGCGTTGCATGCGAGTTCGTCCTGGATAAGAGCCGAGTCGGCACGATTGTTGCGTTCGATGTGGCTAGTGAGCTTGGAATTCGCGCAATACGCAGCCAACGCTCTAAGGCACGGTTAGCAAAGTTGATCGATCTGTATGATGCTGGGAAGCTAAGCATTCATATTCGTGAGGCGTTCCCTATGGAGAGAGCAGCAGATGCGCACACCGTGGTAGAGAAAGGACATGGGCGCGGGAAAGTGGTTCTGGTCATGATGTAGGATGTACGTCAATCTATTGAAGTCGCTGTATGCGTTAGCATCGGCGGCTTTTTTGGCATACCTAGACATGGATCGACAAGAAGGTAAAAATTAGGGTGTGGTCGAATTAACAAAACAGAGAATATGCGGAGGGGGAGCTTGACATGCGCATCGAAGATTACGGCCATCAGCCCCATATGATCGGAGGCAATCCGAATGCTGTGAACGAGCGAATGATGGCATTTCTTGCAAAAATAGAATGAGTCACACCGTCCTGATGCGAAATGTAAAGGAATAGAATAATAAAGGGTGAACGCGTTGAAGCGTCTTAGCAAAGCCGAATTAGAGGAACGCCTTTCTGCGGATGTACGAAAGCGCACGATCATTGATAACACCAAACACGGGCGAATCATAGAAAAGGTGCAATGCACATCACAAGTGGTACTTATCAAATATGGGGATGATCAAGGATTGGGGCAGGAAGTGCGTGCCTACGAACGACTCCGACATTTCCAGTCTAGCAATATTCCGCAAGTCTTCGTCTGTGAAATATCTTCAAGCGGCAATACCTTTCTCGCTTTGGAATGGATCGACGGCAGGCACCCCGATTTTACAAGCGAACGAGACATTCATAGCACCTATTCAGTATTAGGTAAATGGACGGCTGAATGGTCTGATCGCGTCGGCGGCCATGACCAACTTTCTCAAGATACGTTGGATCGATTTTTTGCGTTTAATGATATGCTCGTGAAGCACCAAGAACTCATTCTGACGACAATAGGCGTACGTTTATATAATCAATTGCAGTTCATTACCGCCAATCAGGATTTTATCTTGCATACCATGAAACGGATGCCGAATACTTTTGACCCGGGTGACATTTCTTTACACAATACGATCATCGATCATCATGGGAATGTGATCTTCATTGATTTCGAATATGCCAGTGTCAGACCCATGATCATGCTGTTTGAGCACTATGGCGAAGGCTACGAATCCATCCCGAGCACACCAGAGCGAATCGAGCTCGCCATGCAAGCATTTCTAAAGACCTGGAATGCGAATGCGAGCCAGCCCCTTACTTGGGAACAATTTCAATGCGGTCAAGTTTGTGCAAGATGCTGTTATAAGATGGGGAAATACAACTATTGGATCAAGAGAATGGCTGATGAGAGACATCGAGAAGAGACACTTGAATGGATCAAGCAAGATCTAGCCCCTTTAGAAGAATTGGTTCGCCAGTTAGAACAACTTGTCGTGAACGATGCAACGTCGTGATTGTTCAAATTCACTGTATACAGGATAACAAAACAAAATGGAGGGGATACCATGCGTCGGGATCATTTCATCATTACGGGGACATCAAGAGGGATTGGCGAACAGCTAGCCAAAATACTGTTAGAGCAGAATCACATGGTTCACGGCATAGCTAGAGGTGACTCTACTCTAACCGAATACCAGAATTATACCCATATCCATTATGATCTGAGCGATCCTATGGGCATATCTACCTTGATGGATTCGGTATTCAACCAGATCGATCTCCATCATGCGGATATGATCTGCCTTGTGAATAATGCAGCGATGGCAGAGCCGCTGAAACCGATTGAACAATGCACGCTGCATGAGATTAACCGAAGTCTGCAGATCAGTCTCATCGCCCCGATGCTGCTTACTTCATGTTTTATCCAGCTATCGGAGAATGTGCGAATTCGGCGGAAAATTATCAATATTTCTTCCGGCTCAGGAACGTATCCATCACCGGATATGAGCGTGTACTGCACAGCGAAGGCGGGGTTGAACATGTTCTCGCAATGTGTCGGCTTAGAGCAGGTTCGCAGTGACAACAACCCAGTCGAAATTATTGCCGTAGACCCCGGCATGGTCGATACCGAGATGCAGATGCTCGCAAGAGAGAAGAGAGATGGCGAGTTCGAGATGGCCAAATATTTCAGACATGCGTATCAAACCGGTCAATTACTCACGACAGAAGCGCTGTGCAAGCATTTATTACAGATCATTGAGAAACCATTCGAATCTGGTAAGCTGGTTAAATATACAGAGGTCTAAGCTCTGAGCTGCGTGCTTTTGACAGATCTCCAAAACATGATAGACTCTATAGAATAGAAGGTTGAACAAAGGGGTGTGGCTTCATGCAGCGAGTTTTCTTTACCTCAGATCATCATTTTGGTCATCGCGGGATCATTGATTTCGAATCCAGACCTTTTCAGGGTGTAGAGGACATGGATCCTTATATGATTGAACGGTGGAATGCGGTGGTTGGTCAAGAGGATAAAGTCTTTCACCTAGGGGACTTCTCCTTCTGGAATCGCGAGCAGACTAAGCATATTGTCAGTCAGTTGAATGGATATAAACATCTGATTCTTGGGAATCATGATCGCGGCCGTTCGCGCGAGTGGTGGCTTGATGTGGGTTTTCATGAAGTAAGTGAGCATCCGATCATTTATCAGCAATTTTTCTTTCTGACGCATGAGCCGATGTATATGAACAAACATATGCCCTTCGTGAATGTGCACGGCCATATTCATAGTCAGAAGTACGAAGGAAAGAGCTACTTTAATGTAAGTGTTGAGCACTGGGACTATAAGCCGGTCTCGTTCGAACAGATTCGGGATGCGGTTGTCGTGAGTGAAGAACAATAAATCTGCAATGATTACGCTTAATGAAGTTAATGGAGGATTTGGAAAATGACAGAACAGCAGCATACCGGGCATGCAGAGCCAGGCGATAAAGTGAAAATTACCGGTAATAGCAACGACCATCCGTTCGAAATCGGCCAAGAGGTGTTGGTTACAAGCTGGTATGACTTTGAGCCTGCTGATGGGGAGTTCGGTGTTGAAGTGTCCGAGCATAAGGAAACAGAGCATTGGTTCATCAGGCATGCGGACTACACCATCGTAGAGCGTGGCAGTCATTTGATAATGGAAGATGATACATGTGGTTAATCGTGAGAAGGAGAGGTCATTCGACCTCTCCTTCTGTTTCGGTAATAACCGCGCTATAAGGTTTGTTATCATACGTGTGGTCGATATTTTGAATGAGTTGTTCGGTCTTCATCAGTGTCCTGTCCGCGAGGCCGAGATCATATAAGACACTCGGATTGGTGACGTGGTCTAAATCATCATGTTTCATCTCGTTGCTCCTTCGATTATCGAATGATTAATTTATCTTTCCCGAACCGTAGAACCCTTATGACAATAGGCCAAAATATTCCTTCGTAAACGCAATCCACGCCCGAGATGCCCGCGATAAATATCCTTCCCGCCGCCAAGCCATAGATAGCTGCCAAGGCATGATCGGATTGATTAAGGCGACGGCCCGAACCTTCTCCGGGGCGAGCAAGCGACAGATTGTATCCGGCAGCATGGCGATTCCGATATCTGCACCCACCATTTCCCCGATAAAATCCCAATGTGAGCTCTCGCTTACAATTTGCGGCTCGAATCCGACGGCACGGCATTCATGGATGATGCGTTCATGTAATGCGAACTGCTGGCTGAATAGGATGAATCGATCTTGGGACAGCTCATGCAGTTCAATGTGTTTACGGCTCGCCATCGGGTGTGACGGATGCATGATGACCTTCAAGCGATCCTCGACGATAGGGAATGAATCGAACATCGCTTGATCGATCGGCCACAGCACAGCTCCAACGTCGATATCGCCTTCCACAATTCGTTCTTCAATTCGTTTGGCGCCGTCCTCCACCATATGGATTGTGATCCCAGGGTAAGCGGCCTGGAACTGCTTGATGACCATTGGAAAATAACTCGAACCTGCCATTGGCGGAATCCCAATCCGGATATTTCCTTTGTTCAGATAGGTCAGATCATTGATTTCAGCCGTCAGCTGGTCGAATAACTGCAGAATAGGTTCAGCGTATTGCATGATAGTCTCGCCGGCATCCGTTAATTTGATTTGTTTGCCATCCCGTACGAAGATTTCCGTATTTAATTCTTGCTCAAGATTGATGATGGTTTTGCTGATCGTCGGCTGGGTAATATGTAGCGAGTCGGCGGCCTTGGTGAAGCTGTTGTAGCGGGCAATTTCTGTAATGTATTGTAAGTGCCGTATATCCATGGGAATGCTCCTCTCTTCATAGCTAAATGGAATGAAAATCATAATATAAATTCATTTTACCTATGAAAATGAAATCTGTATACTGGATTTAGAGAGAGGGGATGGATTCATCCATGAAGACACTACTTAGAACCGTCATCCAAGTTCTATTTTTCATTATTGTTGCCAAACTATCGGATGCATTTGCAGCATGGATTCATTCGCCTATACCCGGAACGATTATTGGCATCGCCGTATTATTTATCTTATTGAAATTCAACATCATACGTCTTAACTGGATTGAACAAGGCTCGAACTGGCTGCTCGCAGAAATGCTCTTATTCTTTATCCCTGCGGCTGTCGGCATAATTAAATACAAAAGCTTGATGGTTGAGAGCGGGCTGCGCATGTCCATCACGATTCTCCTGAGTACGTTGGCCGTCATGATTTGTACGGGATTGATCAGTCAGCGGATCGCAGCCAAGAAGGAAGGAAATACGCCATGTTAGAAGCGATTTTTTGGTTGTTCATAACCGTAGCGATCTATTTTGCCTCGAAAAGATTATATAAAGCCTTTCCGAAAGTATACTTAACGCCTGTCTTGGTTGTACCGATTATTGTCATTTTATTGATTCAATGCAGTGGGGTGTCCTTCCAATCGTATAATTCGGGAGCGGGTTGGTTGTCCGAGATGGTGAAGCCGGCAACGATCGCGCTTGCGGTTATGCTCTACAAGCATGTTGATGTACTGAAAAAGAACGCTAAGGCCATCATGGTTAGCGTAGGCGCCGGTGCGATTATTGCGATCATTACATCGGCAGGGATTGCAAATATGTTAGGACTTGCCAAGGAAATTACAGACTCGGTTGCACCGCGTTCTACAACCACGCCGATTGCGGTTTCCGTATCGGACATGATCGGTGGCATTCCAACCGTGACTGCGGTATCCACGCTGATTACGGGACTGCTAGGGATGATTCTTGGTCCGATGATTGTCAAATACTTCAGAATTCATAGCTCAGTCGCAAGAGGAGCTTTGTTCGGAACAAGCGCACATGCCTGCGGCATCAGCAAAGCGCTCGAATACGACCCTGTGGCAGGTTCTGTTGCCGGCATCTCGATGATGGTCACCGCCTTTATTACGCTAGGTGTAGCCCCTTATATTATGATGTGGCTCTAAGCGCATTTGCGGCAAGAATCGTTATTTTCATACGTACAAAAAAACGCCCATCCGGATGCTGCGGAAGTAGGCGTTTTTTAGTTTGCGAGCTACTTTTTCTTCTTGCTCGCCTTAATGATGTCATGTTGTGGTTGAGCATGGAATTCTTGCTGTTGTCCTTGGAATTGCCCTCGGTGTCCGCCGCCCCCCATGTGTCCGCCACCCATATGGCCACCTCCCATATGACCGTCATGGAACCCATTATGGAAGCCATTGTGGAAGCCATTGTGGAAGCCATCATGGAACCCGTCGTGGAAGCCGCCGATGAAAACGGGGAAGAAGAACGGTGTGTAGCTTGGATAATACGGGTAAGGGTATGGATAAGGCGTTGGATAGTATGGATTTTGGTAATAAGGATATGGATATGGGGAGTACCCGTCATAGTTAGAATCTTGATACATCGAAGGAACATAGGTCATTTGGATTCATCCTCCTGGTTGTTGAGTATAGAATAGCGTATGCTATACTCCGCAATCGGGACACTCGCCCGGTCAATTATGGGCGAATGACCTAAGGTCGGATCGTCACGTGTGTACCTATAGAAACCATTGATGCCAGCTGAAGAACATCCTCATTATACATGCGTATACATCCATGCGAGACTTCATGGCCGATGGAAGATGGATCATTTGTGCCATGAATGCCGTAATGCGGCTTCGATAATCCCATCCAGAAGGCTCCGAATGGACCACCGGGATTAGGCACTTTATTGATAATTTCAAATTCTCCGCTTGGTGTCTGAGTGACCATCTTCCCGATGCCAACAGGGAATCCGCGAACGGCACGATCTCCGTCTAATACATACAGCATCCGATCTGAAAGATCGATGATAATACGGTATTGCGGCATTTGCGCGTACCCTCCTTACAATATGTTAAGCCACTTATAACAAGGTATGTCGTATGGAGGGAAGGGGATCATCTCTAAAAAACAAATTCGACCTGTGTACTTGCCCATACCAACGTGTCATCGCCAACATACAATGTCCCGTACCAAATAAATCTTCTTCAGAGAGGGGGAGGAGCATGGGAGCAGAAGATAGAGGCGTTGGCGGTTTGTTCACGAGTACAGGTACGATTTTGGTGCTTTTCATCCTTTTGGTAATCGTAAGTTGTGCATGTCTGTTTTAAGCGTCAATTTACGGAATAACCTCTCCTACAACAAAAGGTAGCCGACATCGGCTACCTTTTTGCTATCATGTTGCCCCTAACATCTGGGCGATTCCTTATTCATTTCGAGATGCGTGTTGGATGCCGATCATCGATTTGACGATGAATTGACATTCCGCTTTGCGGAACACCGTACCACCCTGAATCGTAACCTCATGCTCTGTATGGTGAATGATCCGATTCTCATGGCAGATGAGTCGATCCTTATGCCAAATGGACACAGGAGATTGAAAATAGATTGCATTATCAAATTGAACAGGCTCATGCATGACAAATCGAACATTTCCTGACCGATAGGCAGGATCTCGTGCCAGCTCAGAACGAACTTCCACGGGTTCCATTAGCTCGATTTTCGCGATTTGTTCGACCGGTATTCGAATGCCTTCGGGTGCGAGGGTGATCATCTCTTCCTGTTCATCCCATTCACTAAGGGTCCCTTGCGCAGTCAGCTGCATCCGTTGACCATAATAGACGATGACTTGTTTCCCTACTAACTTTTCCATAGCCCTAGCTCCCTTATGACCGAATCTTCGAGATATCCTCTTTAATAGTAGCAAAAATATCAAGATAATCAAGATTCCAATCGATCGGTGTTAGCCCTTGCTGCTGCAGAAATTCATTCGTGCGAGAGAATGGACGGCTGCCGAAAAATCCTTTGCGCGCCGCAAGAGGACTTGGATGTGCCGAGGTTATGACACAGTGACGCGCCGTATCGATCGAAGCGGCCTTCTGGATCGCATGGTTGCCCCACAGAATAAAGACAAGCGGCTTGTCACGCTGTTGGAGCGCTTGCAGGACGGCATCGGTGAATCGTTCCCAGCCTTGTCCTTGATGCGAAGCCGGCAGACCCTCACGAACTGTAAGCACGGTATTTAACAGCAAAACGCCTTGCGCCGCCCAATCCGTTAACGTGCCGTGATCAGGGATGGAGCAAGACAGATCTGATTGTAACTCTTTATAGATATTTCGAAGCGACGGGGGGACCCGTACCCCAGGGCGAACCGAGAAGCTAAGTCCATGCGCCTGCTCGGGTCCGTGATAGGGATCCTGCCCCAGAATGACGACTTTGGTATCTGCAAAGGTCGTTAAGCGGAACGCTTCGAATAGATCATCTTTTGGCGGGTAAATCGTCTCCTGCCGGTATTCTTCATCCAGCCACTTACTCAGCTCTTGCATGTAAGGCTGCTCTAATTCTTCACGCAGCTGCTGGTTCCAATCGTGAGGTAGAACAAAAGACATGGTGGAACTCCTTTCAAAAAAACGGTAACGCATGAGGGAGTGAGTCGGACTAATTCGCACAAATCATTCATAAAATTGTCATAAGTAGTGATTCTAGGTCAAGAAGGAGGGTGCGAATGAACGAAGTTGGCGAATTTATCGGGTGGTTTTTATGTTTCTCGATCCTGGTGATCGGAGTTATCTGGTTGGTCGCAATCTTCGTAAGTAGAGATAGCTTGAAGCATGATGAACAATTTGTCTGGTTAAGACGACTTACAGAGATCGATAAGTAAGCGCTTCGAAAAGGATCTACTCTTCTTCCCACTTTCTCGAATAGGCTTTACGCGTTACCCACAAGGTGACCCAAGTGATCAGGGCAATAATAACAATCGTTCCAATAATTGCGGCTGTCATGGCGATGACCTCCCTTCGCATTCAATCATTCGAGCTTCATACCCCCCAACTATACATCAAAATCATTCTTTTGTATAATCAGGATTGTTACAAATTTAAGGAAGTTCGAAATCCAGGGTTGAGGTGAAGACATGGCAGCGCAAATTATTCAAGTGAAAACAGAAGAAGAACTACGAAAGTGTCTCTCTATCCGACTCGAGGTCTTCGTTCAGGAGCAGAAGGTACCGGAAGATTTGGAAATTGATGAATACGATACACTCGCTGGCCAAGCTTATCATGTATTACTCGAGCATGAAGGACAAGCTGTGGCGACAGGTCGATTAACGATCTATCAAGAACATATGGCCAAAATGCAGCGCATTGCGGTGAAAAAGGACTATCGCGGTTATGGCTACGGTCGTGTACTGCTGCTAGCGCTAGAGCAGATTGCGAAGGATTTGGGTCTCAGTGACGCAATATTAGATGCGCAGTGCCAAGCTGAAAAGTTCTATGCGAAGCTGAGTTATGAAGTTATTTCGAAGGAACCATTCTATGACGCAGGAATTCTGCATGTTCGTATGAAAAAATCGCTATAAGGTTACACTATCCTCGAATACATGACATATATGCGAGGAGCGGATGTAACGATGGAACGTGAGACAATTGTAGCTGTTCAGAAAAATGGTGACGGTGATATTCATCAATTCAAGACTTCATCCGGACGCGTCTTGCAATACCAAGAAGCATTGCAAGCCGTTAAGAATGGTGAGATTGCCGGTGTGAACGCCTTTAAAGGGCGCGACGGTGAAATGTATATTCGAGGCGATGCCGATGGCGATCCTTCGAATAACCTAGACAATTTGCCGACCTTTTAACCGAAGTACAATTCAATAAGATGCGACCAGCGATCTGTGAGGGACATTCCCTTGCAGATCGTTTTCTTTTTGAGCCAGGCCGGGGCGAACATGGAATACCCCCTTTTCATATGATGGAGGAATGAAGAACTTTGTATGAAAAGAGTTGATTCCGTTGGCTAAGGGGAAATCCGTCAAGAAGAAGAAAAAAACATCCGAGCGTGCTCAGTACACGATGCGCATCGTGACCTCGGACCGTTGTGAAGTCTGCAAACAGCAGTGTGCGCGAGGAATCCGGTATATGGAACACATGCGTAAAGCAGGCTCCGTAGGCAAAGGTGTACCTTGTATTCTGACAAGAACGTTGATATCCAAGTAAAGCGAACGGGAAATGATTGGCGGCGTCTCTTCATTTCCCGATTCAGATTTAGCAGGGCCAAGATAACTGATACTTATCTTTCAAAATCGACAATAAATTATTCTTTTGTAGACCGCAACTCTGCCCTCTAATTGGAGTATAAACAATCAACTGTCACAATATTGGAGGTCTATAATTGATGAAGGCTAGAAGAGTAATGGTTGTAGCACTTGCACTATCGCTGATGGGCGGTTCGGTTATTTTTGCGGATTCGATAACACAGAAGATCAAGATGGTGTTTAACGGAGAAGAAGTAAGCGATGGTGCTGTCATGATAGATGGTAAGACGTATCTCTCGGTGAGCCAAGCAGGCGATGCGCTGAAGGCGATCGTCGAGTGGGACGATAATGCGAAGAAGGTGACGGTGAATAAACCGAATGTTCACATGCTTACGTTCTCGGGAAAAGATATATTCGGGGTCGTGAAACGCGGTGAATTCAAGTTCAATGTGCTATGTTCGGTTGATAATTTGAAGATAGCGGCTGATGCGGTCAAAGTCTCGATCATTGATCCTGCTGGCAAATCAAAAGACATTCAAGAATTGGATTTGAAGGAACGGAAGGAATATTTCATGTTCCAGACGCAAGAACTTACATACGATTTTAAGGCAGCAGGAAAGTATACGGTAGCATTTTTTGTCAAGCCTTCGGGTGGGGACTACACACGCGTTGCGGAGAAAGAAATTACGGCGATTTAATCGCGTTTCGCTTGAGGATTTGATCGTGAATTCGATGTTTGACCCTTGTCCAGGAACATGTTACGATACGAGGTGTACATAATAACTGAAAAGAGGGTTACAGATGAGCGATCATAATCACGATCACGACAACTGCGGATGCGGTCACGACCACAGTCATGACCACGACCATGAAGAGTTTGTACTAACATTAACGGATGAGAACGGTAAAGAAGTGGAAATGGTCCTCGTTGAAACTTTTAACTGTGACGATAGTGTATATGCATTGTTACTTGAGCGCAGCAATCCGGAAGCGGATGGCGTTATTCTTCGTATGGAAGAAGAGGACGAGGAGATGGTCCTTTACAACATCGAAGATGAAGAAGAGTGGAATCGCGTACAGCAAGCGTATGAAGAGCTTGTTGCAGCACACGAAGGTTAATCGTAAGACACAACAAAACCCGTCAGGCGGATGCTTGGCGGGTTTCTTCATGCCATTATTTACGTGGATTGAAATAAAACGTTCTGCCATTGAACATGCGGAGCTCGGCTTTGTTCGCTCGCGCGATATACTTGCAGAGCTCATTGCCCTTGGCTTTGTCGCCATGCGTGGCTTCTTCCGGGAGAACGACCTGGATATAATGACGTTCTTGGTCATCTTCGACGCGAGATCCTACCCCGAATAGGATATATTTGTAGCGAGGAAGCGCGCCTTTCAAATAAAACCATTGCTGTTCTTCCCCTGGCCGCGTCTCAATCGTATACGGAAAGGCAGCTTCTGCATAATCCCAATCAAGCTGCTTGCCCGTTAATGCGGTCTGTTCCTTGTAGTGAAGGAGTGATTGCTTCACGTCCTCGAGGGACATCTCCGTCACGGTAGATCCTTCAACGAATGTTATGTAAGCGCTTTGACTCATCGTTATACCACCTCAAGTCCTTAGTGTCGCCCGGGTGATCCGGTTCCATCTTATCCCAATTAGCACAACAACATCATAGCATTTCGAGGTTCTTCTTGACAATCATTTCTACATTCAGGCAAAAAGGGGATTGCATGGCAAGCCAGACTCGTGATAGAATTACTTAAATATTCTGAATATTCTGTTATGTAACTTTCGGTTCACACGAGAGGAGGAATCTAGGATGTTCGAACATCTCTACGATGAAGCAGAGCAAACCAACGTTAATTTCATTGGATGTATTTCAGAAAATGCAAGGTATGATTTCTCAATCATTTATACGAATCACTTTTTCGGGAAGCCGCTTGTCGTCTGCATGCAGACCGGCAGATCCGCAGTAATCGGTTCAGACGATCTCAACCATGTCGATTATATTCAGAAGATGTTCCATATTACGGACCGTAAGGTCGGTGAGGATCTGGCTGTGTTGCTGAAATCTCGGATTCCTGCAGTTGGCGTAACTGACCAATATTGAGCGTTTACAATGAGACCGGGGGCATTTTACGTGTGACGTAGAATGATTCCGGTTTTTTCTGTTTTTAAGCGGATGAGTGAGCCGAAGACGATAAAGTAGCACAGACTTGTACACACTGATAGAAGTGGAGGTGAAGGAATGATGAACATACCGGAACAGGGAGCAGGACGACTGTTCATCGCCGTTGGTCTCGGCGAAGCGGCGAGCATGGAGCTGGAACGTTGGCAGGCCGAAGCAGAGCAGATATTGTCGTTCGCGAAATGGGTTCATCCTGAAGATTATCATATTACCGTTCAATTTCTCGGCGATACCCGTCAAGAGGTATTCGATCAGCTAGTTCCCGCGCTCAAAGAAGCGGTGCGCCAGATTGAACCATTCACGCTGGAGTTGAGCGGCACGGGTACCTTCGGAACGGCAAGTGCGCCTCGTGTCTTGTGGGCGGGAGTTCGCGGAGATATTCCAGCGCTCGAGAACGTCGTAGAGGCTGTGCTTGATGTCACCAAGCCGCTCGGATTTATGCCGGAGGATCGTCCGTATCGCCCTCATATTACGATGGCGCGCAAGTATAGGGGGCATGAAGAGTTCAACATAGACAGTACACATGTCCTCCAGCCGATGGAAGAAATCGCCTGGAGTGTAGATCATTTGGTGATTTACAAGACGCACCTAGATAAGAAGCCGATGTATGAGAAGCGGGCGCTGATCCCATTCGCTTGATTGTATAGCCGTGAATGCGTACAACTAGGCCATAACCTACAGGGTTATGGCCTTTTTCATTTGTCGGCGCAGCCCATTGACATGCCGCCTGAGGAGCGTAGTACAATAGTACCTACAATTTTAGATACGAAGTTTCAACATAACACAGGTTATTGTAAGCGTTTCCAAATATAATATCGGGTTACATGATGGAATGTATGGAGAGGAGAATATGTCTATGGCATGGATGCATCGTGTTCGCAGTTTCATGGATTACCCCAAGCGCAGTCTGCGAATGAAATTATTTTTATTTTTTGTGATGGTGGCGACGATTCCGCTGCTTATTCTGGGGTATTTGTCATTTTCCAAATCTTCCGAAGTAGTGGAGTCGCAGATGGTGCAGTATGGTCAATCGACGATCACACAGCTGGAGGCACAAGTCGATTCCTATTCCCGGCAGATGCAGGCCACGACAAGGTTTATCTATTCGTACCTGCTGGATCCGATTAGCAATGTATTGGATGGGAAGGAACCGACGTCTTATAGCGATTTTCTGGCGCAGGCGAACTTCAATCGGCTCTTGGACTCCCACAAAACGTTAGATACAACAGGGATCTACGTGATTACACCCTCCGGTTATTATTACGGTTCTCCGCAGATCGACGTTGATCAGATGCATGATCAGAAATGGTGGCAGGAGATTCCGGAGGACTACAAAGGCGCCTATTGGACGGGGATCCATGGAACAAGCCCTTATCTCGCCCAAAATTTGAATCTTCCTAAGCAGGTCATTGGACTCGTCTTCCCGATGCTAGGGCAATACGGATCGCTGATGAACAGCAAGATTGTCGTTGAGATGGATGCATCGAAGCTGATGACTTCTTTCGACCTGATTGAACACAATTTGCACTCCTACCTAACCATTACCGACCGAAGCGGACGCGTGATCTATCAGACGAACGCCAACCGAGAGGAACATGCAGATGATTTGGTCTGGAAGAAGGAGCTGGAATCGAATCACTGGACGATCGAGGTAAGAACACCCTTCGAGCCGGTCTTTCAAGAGACATTGACGATACGGTATTTCACGATTGCGTTGATTGGATTTGCGCTGCTGTTGTCGTTGCTCGTATCTTATTTCTTCTCGGCGCGGATCACGCGGCGAATCATCTCTCTGAAGAACAATATGCAGCTCGTAGGTATCGGCAAATTCCACTCGCGGATCGAGCCGGAGACGGAAGATGAATTAGGCCGGCTAGGCGGCAGCTTCAATAAGATGGTGGAGCAGATCGAAGACCTCATTGAAGAAGTGAAGCTGAAGGAGCAGTTGAAGAAAGAGGCTGAACTAAGGGCCTACCACTACCAGATTAACCCGCATTTGCTTCTGAATACGTTAAATATGATTCAATGGCAAGCAAAAATGAAGGGCGACGAGGACATTAGGGGCATGATCTATCATTTAACCAAAGTATTAGAAGGGAATCTCGTCATAACGGAGGAGCTCATATCCATCGAACGGGAAATGTACACGGTTGACCATTATTTGAAAATACAAGAGGCTCGCTATGGACTTGCCTTCCACTTTCAGTTCGATTGCGATAAGGCGCTGTTCAATTGCCTGATCCCGCGCATGACGCTGCAGCCGCTGCTAGAGAATACGTTTTTTCATGGGTTCGAAGATGGACAGGGAAATATATCGCTTCAAATGATGCAAGAGGGGGAGAATCTTGTCCTCGTGCTGAAGGATGATGGGCAAGGGATTGCGGAGGACCGATTGAAGACGCTGCTCACGGAGAACCAACCTCGTGCGCTGGGTAGCGGAGGACTTGGGTGCTTCAATGTGGATCAGAAGTTCAAACTGCACTTCGGACGCAATTTTGGGATGGAAATCACCTCTGAAGAGAACAAAGGGACGACAATTACGATAAGGTGGCCGCGAATCACAGCGATTTCGGTTGCGACGACCGAACAAATTGGCAGGTTATAGCTAACAAAATTCCGTGTTAAAGCGCTTACAGTCCTTATATAATGAGGACAAATAAACGACAACGTCGAAGGGGGAACGAGCTTTGAGACCAAAAAAAAGAGTATTTTCGACGCTCCTCAGTATGGTTCTATTGGCTAGTATCGCGCTAACAGGCTGTTCAGGCGGTTCCGGAGTGAAGAAAGAAGAAGCGGCCTCCGGCGGAGATCCAGGAGAGAAGACGAAAATTGTCGTATGGATTTGGGAAGATGCCAAAAACGTCATTGACCTGAATATGCCAGCGTTCAAAGAGAAGTATCCGAATATCGATGTGGATCTGCATGTTCTCGCGCAAGCGGATGTGTACCAGAACTTCCTGATCGCAGCAAGCTCTTCAGACAAGGTGCCGGATATCGTCAACCTGGAGTCGCATCGATTGTCTCAAATGATCGAGACGGGCGGATTGCTTGATATCAGCGATAAGGTCGCGCCTTACAAAGAGAAGATGAATGCCTATAAGTGGGCTGATGCGATGAAGGACGGCAAAGCTTATGCGATGCCTTGGGACAGTGGTCCGGTCGTGATGTTCTATCGCAATGATTTGTTCAAGCAGGCAGGTCTTCCGTATGAACCGAAGGATGTAGCAGAACAGCTGAAGACGTGGGAGGACTACAAACGGTTCGCGAAGCAGCTCAAGGAGAAGACGGGCGTCGCGATCATGGCGGACTCCAAGACCAAGACCGATGGTACGATCTTCCAGCAGATGTTGTGGCAGCATGATATGTGGTTCTTCGGCAAAGACGGATCGGTTCAAGTCGATAACCCTGAATTCATTAAGATCGGTCAATATTTCGTCGACATGATGAACGCGGGTTATGCGAACGAAGTTCAGCCTTGGAGCGATGCGTGGTACAGCTCCTTCCAACAGAACAAACAAGCGACAATCGTCGGTGCATCCTGGTATGACGGCTTGCTGCCAAGCTTGATTGATCCGAACGGGGCGGGCAAATGGTCCGTAGCGCCAATGCCGAAATGGTCCGAAGACGACAAATATAGCAGCGCCATCGATGGCGGATCGAATCTGGCGATCAACAAAAATTCGAAGCATCCGGAAGAAGCATGGAAGTTCATCGAATTTATGCTCGGCAACGATGCATCGCAGCTCAAGATGATGGAAGGCGGCTTGTTCCCGTCCCTGGAGACGACGTACCAAGATCCTGTGTTCCAAGAGAAAGTGCCATATTTCAATGACCAGCCTGTACGCACGCTTTATGTGGACGCGGTGAAGAATGCAACACCGATCACCTATACGAAAGATTATCCGCTCGCGAACGAACTGATTCGCAACGCGTTCGCTGAAATTTTCCTCGACAAGAAATCCGTTGAGGAAGTGTTCAAGAAGACAGCAGATCAACTGAGACAGAAGACTGGGCGTAAATAAAGACCAGCGCAAGCAACTTCATATGTAACGGGATGGCAGCCTTCGAATTCGGACTTTATATGCTCGAGGGATGATGACGAAGGCTTAACATCTTGGGGGAGAGTCTCATGCAGAACTTGTATTGGAAATGGCAATTCAAATCAGCGCCGTATTGGTTTATTGCTCCGTTCGTGATTTGTTTCATTATCTTTGTTTTTTTACCTTTTACGTATTCGGTGTATCTCAGCTTTAATGAATGGCATGGGCAAGAGACGAAGACCTTCGTCGGTCTTGCGAATTATGTCACCTTGCTGAAGAGCGGTGATTTCTGGCAATCGATTGTGAATAGCGTCCTCATCTTCGTGCTGTATGTACCCGTCATGCTGGCGCTTGCGCTGATCTTCGCGGCATGCCTGAGCGCGACTTGGATGAAGTGGACTGGATTTTTCAGAACGGTATTTTTCATTCCGAATATTACTTCCGTCGTCGCGATCTCCTTTGTGTTCTTGCTGATCTTTAACGCTGACCAAGGAATTCTCAATCAAATATTGATGTCGCTCGGGCTGCTCGACGAGCCGATTCGGTTCTTGGAGACGCCTTGGTGGGCAAGGGTGTCCGTCGCGATCCTCGTCATCTTCCGGTGGACGGGATACAACATGATCTTGTTGTTAGGCGGTATTCAAGGCATCTCAAAGTCGCTGTATGAGGCAGCCAAAGTGGATGGCGCCAATGGTATTCAATCCTTCTGGCATATTACGTTACCACTGATGCGGCGATTGCTTGCTTTCTGTACGATCCTCTCGACGCTAGGTACGTTCTCGCTCTTCACGGAGCCGTTCATCCTAACGGGTGGCGGGCCGAACATGGCGACGACGACACCGGTCGTCTTGATCTACAACGAGAGCTTCAAAAATTTGAATATGGGGTACGCGTCGACGATCTCCATCTTCTTCTTCATTCTGATGATGATTCTATCCTTGGTGCAGCTCAGGCTGTTCCGGGAACGTGACTAGGAGGCGAGGGACATGAGAGTTCAGACGAGAATATTTTCCATCGCCATGTTCGTCATCTTCCTTGAATTCGCGGCAGCGTTCCTCTTCCCGTTCGCATGGATGATCAGTTCTTCCTTCAAGGAGAAGAGCGAAATCTTCGCCCATCCGCCGGTATGGATTCCTGCGAAGCTGCACTTGGAGAACTTCACGATTTTGTTCACAGAGAAAGATTTTGGACGCGTCATTCTGAACAGCTTGTTCACCGCGATCACGGGGACCGTCGGTGGTTTGTTCTTCTGCTCGATGGCCGGGTTCGCTTTCGCGAAATACCAGTTCCGCGGCAAAGGATTGCTATTCGGACTCGTCCTCGCTTCGCTCATGATTCCGATGGAATCGAGTCTGGTTCCGTTGTTCGTGATCTACCGCGATCTCGGCATGATCGACCAGCTGTGGGGCGTCATTCTGCCGCGGCTCACAAGCGCATTCGGGATCTTCTACATGCGGCAGTACTGCATGACGATCGAGAATGAATTGCTCGAAGCTTCCCGAATTGATGGATGCTCAGAAGCGCGGATTTACTTCCGAATTGTCGCGCCGATCCTGATACCTGCGTTCGCAAGCCTCGGGATTATCTTCTTCGTCGAAGAGTGGAACAACTTTTTGTGGCCGACGATCATCCTGCGGTCCCAAGAGAATCTGACACTTGCGGTGGCCATTCGCGCCCTGCAATCCGGTGTTCGAACGCCATATAACTTGATTATGTCAGGCTCGGTCATCAGCGTGGTGCCGATGCTGCTCGCGATCTTCATCTTCCAGAAGCAGATTATCGCGGGGCTGACGGAAGGCACGATCAAAGGATAATGTACTGCACTTGCGGGTGAGGAGGCGTTGCCGCTTGGCCATTCGGAACATGAAGGTACTCATCGTCGATGACGAATTAATCGTCCGCCAAGGACTTCGGGCCACGGTGGACTGGGGGCGGTACGGCATGGAAGTTGTAGCGGACGCCCCCAATGGACTTAAAGGCTGGGAAGCATTCTTGCAATATAAGCCGGATGTTGTGATCACTGACATTGTGATGCCGAAACTCAATGGGCTTGAACTTGCCAGACGCGTGAAGCAGGCGGCGAGCGAGACCCAGATCCTCCTGCTGAGCTGCCACGAAGATTTCTCGTATGCGCAGCAGGGGTTCCGCATCGGCGCATCAGGTTATGTGCTCAAGACGGCGCTCGACGAAGAAGAGCTCGGATATTACTTGCGGCAATTCGAGCAGCAATTCCGGCAGCGCAGTCAGGAGCAAGGAGAGTCGTTGAACGAGGCAAGAGACCGCCAAGCGCAGATCTATTCGTGGCTTGGCGGCTTCACCTCCGATATCGAGGAGCATCTTGCGCGATGGTTCCAGACCGACTGGGCATGGATGCAGGGAGGGTGTCGAATGTACCTGATCCGGTCCGATAGCGAACAGACGCTGAATCCAGCGGATTGGGTGGGTATGGAACAAGCCGTCGGGCTGCCAAACGAACGAATTCCATGCGGGAAGGGGCGCGATCTGTTCCTATGCAAGCCGGAGGCGGATGAGTTGGTCATGTTCCGGCTCAAGGCGGCCAAGAGTCAGAACAAGAAGCTGACCTGGCAGGCGGATGGTCCAATCCACACGCATGAAGCATGGATTCTCATCGTGATGCAGTTGTATCGCCAAGATGAGCTCTGGCGGAAATACGATGTCTGGAATGATGCATGGCCTGAACCGATCACGCAAGCCGTTCAGCTGATTCTGAAGGATGAAGGGAGCAGCATGTCGGTTGCGGAACTCGCGGATGCAGTCGGCTTCAGCCGAAGCCACTTCAGCACGTTGTTCAAGCGGGTCGTTGGCGAGAACATCATCGATTTCCAGAGCAAAATGAAACTTCATAAAGCCGAGTATATGCTCCTCACTACGCTGATGAGTGTGAGTGAGATATCGGAGCATCTAGGCATGATTGACGCCAATTATTTCAGCAAATGGTTCAAGCGTGTTACGGGATTATCCCCGAGCCAATATCGCTCCAGCAAAAAAAACGTCATTAATGAACTGACTTAAGGGGGAAGACACACTGTGATGAAGAACAACAACACGGTACAGCAGAATGATTGGGAGAACTTAGAAGTATTGCACCGCAATCGGATGAAGAGCCATACGTATTTCCACTCCTATTCGGATGCGGCATCCGCATTATCATATGAGCGCGGGCAATCCCCATGGTATCAACAATTGAACGGCATGTGGAAATTCCACTTCGCGGAAGCGCCGCAGCTCGCACCTGAATTCTATCGTACGGACTACGATGTTGCAGGATGGGACGCGATCGAAGTACCGGGCCACTGGCAGCTGCAAGGCTACGGCAAGCCGCACTATACGGATCTGCTGTATCCGATTCCGGTAGATCCGCCGCGTGTGCCGTCGGAGAATCCGACAGGGTGCTACCGCAGGGAGTTCCATGTTCCGAAGCAATGGGACGGAAGACAAATCGTCCTTCGATTCGAAGGCGTAGATAGCGCGTTCCATGTGTGGGTGAACGGGGAAGAAGTAGGCTACAGCCAAGGCAGTCGGCTTCCGTCTGAGTTCGATATAACTAAATATGTTCAATCCGGGCCTAACCAACTATCGGTTAAGGTCTATCAGTGGTCTGATGGAACGTACGTAGAGGACCAGGACATGTGGTACATGAGCGGTATTTTCAGGGACGTGAGCCTCTGGGCACGCCCGGAGGTACAGGTTCACGATTTCACGGTGCGTACCGATGTGACGGAAGATCATGGACATGGCACATTGCATGTCAGAGCCAATCTTGCGAACTTAACAGGACTAGCAGCGTCAGGTTATCACTTGCGCTGTGTCTTGCTCGACGCGTCGGGGCAGGTGGAGGTAGGAACGGCGAAGATGGGACAGATCGCCGTGGTGGCCGGTGCAGAGACTGACGTAGAGGTGAGTATTGAGATTGCGAATCCGCTGTTATGGTCTGCGGAACAACCGAACCTGTACCATCTCGTCATTGAATTGGAAGATGCACAAGGCGGATGCGTCGAATGTATTCCATATCGAGTGGGCTTCCGCACGATTGTCATTAAGAAAGGTAATTTCCTCGTGAACGGTGTCGCGATTCAGCTCAAAGGGGTCAACCGTCACGACCATCATCCGGAAATGGGACGCTATACGCCGCGCGAGACGATGCTGCAGGACGTGCTCTTAATGAAGCAGCATAACATCAATGCGGTTCGGACTTCGCATTATCCGAATGATCCGTATTTCTATGATCTATGTGATATCTATGGATTGTACGTTATGGACGAAGCGGATCTCGAGACGCACGGCTTTGAGCCGCTCGGCAATATTAGCAAGATCAGCGACGATCCAGCTTGGAAGGAAGTCTACGTGGAACGGATGGAGCGCATGGTAGAGCGGGATAAGAACCATCCAAGCATCATCATGTGGTCGATGGGGAACGAATCCGGCTACGGATGCAACTTCGAAGCGATGGCGGCTTGGTGCAGAGCGAACGAACCGACGCGCATCATTCATTATGAAGAGGATCGCGAAGGAAAGTCCGTTGATGTGATGAGTACGATGTACTCGACGTGTGAGAAGCTGTCTACGCTCTGCGAGGCGGATCTCGAAGTGGCCGAGGATATCCGGAAGCCGCGCATCATTTGCGAATACGCGCATGCGATGGGCAACGGGCCTGGCGGATTGAAAGAGTACGACGAGGTCTTCCGCAAGTATAAAGGCTTGCAAGGCGGGTTTATCTGGGAGTGGATCGATCACGGGATTCAACAGGTGAACGATAACGGCGAAGTGTATTACGCCTACGGCGGCGACTTCGGCGACGATCCGAACAACTCGAACTTCTGTATCGATGGCTTAGTGTTCCCAGACCGTACGCCTTCGCCGGGCTTATTGGAATATAAGAAGATCATTGAACCGATCTTCACGGAAATGGTGAATGTAGAGCAAGGCCAGCTAATGATCGAGAACCGGTACGACTTCATCGGCCTGGACCATTTGGAGCTGAATTGGTCTATCCATATTGATGGGGAAGTTCGTCAGAGCGGGACGCAAGGACTGCCAAGCGTACAGCCGGGCGAGCGGGCCGTCATCACGATTGCATACGATGCGAATGCATTAACTGCGGCGAAGGATACGAGAGCGTATCTCACCGTTCGTTACACACTGCGTGCGGATTGTGTATGGGCGAGTAAGGGCCACGAGCTGGCGACGGCGCAATTCGAGTTGCCAGTCATCGCGGGTACGTCCGTGACAGCGGCGGACTATCATGAGCCTCTTCACGTGGAGCAGCGTGGTCAGCGTCTTGCGGTGAAGGGCTACAATTTCGAGCTTGGATTCGATCTCGTCCGCGGGAAGATCGCTTCCTGGCAATATGAAGGCCATGCGATGATCGTGGATGAGATGGGACCGCTGCTCTCCTTCTGGCGCGCGCCGATCGATAACGATATGTACGTCGTACAAGACTGGCGCAAGGCTTACGTGCACAAGATGACGCACCGCATCGACCAAGTGGCGTGGGAGGCGATTAGCCCATCCTCGCTTCGCATCGAAGTGCAAGCGCGCGTAGCGCCAATTGTCAGCGACTGGGGCTTCCAGGTTACGTATGTATACAGCATATCCGGCGGAGGTCACGTACAGGTGGATGTGCAAGGCGCCCCAATCGGCACGCCGCCGAAGATGCTGCCACGCATCGGGCTGGAACTGCGCATTCCTGGCACGATGGACCAGGTGGCTTGGGAAGGCAGAGGACCTGGAGAGTCGTATGCGGACAGTAAGCAAGCGAACCTGTTCGGGACGTATAAGTCGACGGTGGATGATCTGTTCACCAACTATATTTACCCGCAAGACAATGGCAACCGTACCGATGTCACATGGGCATCGCTTACGAATAAACGCGGTATTGGATTCTTCGCAGCAGGTCTGCCGCAGCTGCTCGAGTTCAGCGCGCATCGCTATACGAACGAGGATCTGGAGCAGGCGAAGCATACGACAGACCTTAAGCCGCGCGAGACCATTACGCTGCATCTCGATTACCGTCAGAACGGCCTCGGCAGCAACAGCTGCGGTCAGCCGCAATTGCCGCCGTACGAGCTTCGTCCGGAAGCATTCCAATTCGGCATGATGCTAAAACCTTATTCCAATCAAATGATTTCACCATCTACTTTGCGAAAGGGGTTCAACAACCATGAATAATTCTGCTAACATTTTACGCCTAGATTCGAGAGTTGCTATCGTCACAGGAGGAGCTTCCGGGATCGGTTACGCGACTGCCGAAATGCTCGCGGAGTTCGGTGCGAACGTGATGCTGCTGGATATCAATGAGCAGCTAGGCGAACAAGCTGCCGCGAAAATTCGCGAGAATGGTGGTCAAGCGAAGTTTTATCGCTGCAACGTGACCTCTGGGGAAGATTGCCAGAACGTCGTTGAACAAATCAAAGGCGACTTCGGACGCATCGATATCCTGTTCAACAATGCAGGTGTCATTCGCCGTAAGACGGTCGTTGAGCTCGAGGAGAAGGATTGGGATCTTGTCATGGACGTATCGCTTAAGGGCGCATACCTCCTGTCTAAGTATGCGATTCCGGTCATGGCAGCTGGCGGCGGTGGCAGCATCGTCAACACTGGCTCCGGCTGGGGACTCAAAGGCGGCGATCAAGCGGCAGCCTATTGCGCAGCCAAAGCGGGTGTCGTGAACTTGACCAAAGCGATGGCGATCGATCACGGTCCACAAAATATCCGCGTGAACTGCGTATGTCCGGGCGACACCGATACGCCACTCCTTCGCGATGAAGCGAAACAGCTGGGCAAGGAAGAGAAATCCTTCCTCGTATCATCGGCATCTGGTCGTCCGCTGGAGCGTCTTGGCACGCCACGCGATATTGCAGGCACAGTATTGTTCTTAGCAAGTGATCTATCCAGCTGGGTAACCGGCAGCGTCGTTGTCGTTGACGGCGGCGGCTTGGCATAAACCATAATATTACGAATGAGGTGATCGCATGGAAACGCGTAGAAAAGCTAGTGTACATCCTTATATTCCAAATATGATTCCTGAAGTGCAGCGCCAAATGCTCGATGAAATCGGCGTTGAACGGATCCAGGACTTATACGACATTATTCCCGACGCCATTAAGATGGATCGGTTAATGGATCTGCCTCCTGCCTTATCCGAATTCGAATTGAAACGGGAGATCGACAAGCTGCTGCAGAAGAACAAGAGCGCGAACGAGACGATCAACTTCCTCGGCGCAGGCTGCTGGCAGCACTTCATCCCGGCCGTATGCGATGAGATTAATCAGCGCTCGGAATTCGTGACGGCCTACGCCGGTGAGCCTTATGAAGATAAAGGGCGATTCCAATCGCTCTTCGAATACCAGAGCTTGGTGGCCGAGCTTGTCGATATGGATGTTGTCAATGTACCTACATTCGACTGGGCCCAAGCTGCATCGACATCGCTTCGCATGGCGTCTCGGATTACGGGACGCACGGAAGTCTTGCTTCCTGCGACGATCGATCGCGATAAGCTAATGATTATCGCGAACTATATTACGCCGCAGTTGTCTTATCAGCTCGTTGCGTTTAATGATCCTTCAGGCGAGCTGGATCTTGAAGACTTGAAGGCAAAGGTCGGTCCGAACACGGCGGCTGTTTACTTCGAGAACCCGACATTCCTTGGTACGATTGAATCACAAGGTCAACAAATCGCAGATATCGCTCACGCAGCAGGCGCACTCTATGTCGTCGGCGTGGATCCAAGCTCGCTTGGCGTCTTGAAGCCGCCTAGCCAATACGGCGCAGATATTATCTGCGGCGACCTTCAGCCGTTAGGCATGCACATGAACTATGGCGGGGGTCAGGCTGGCTTCATCGCTACACGGGATGAAGAGAAATTCGTCATGGAATACCCATCCCGCCTGTTCGGAATTGCACCGACGATTGTGGAAGGCGAATATGGCTTCGGCGATGTCGCTTATGAGCGTACTTCCTTCGCACACCGCGAGACGGGCAAAGAGTCCGTTGGTACCCAGACGGCGCTATGGGGAATTACAGCGGGCGTCTACCTGGCTCTGCTTGGCCCTTACGGCATGCAGGAGCTCGGACAGACGATCATGCAGAAATCGCAGTATGCTGCTGACCTGCTTGCAGCGATTGACGGCGTTAAGATTCGTCTACAATCGACCTTCTTCAAGGAGTTCGTCGTTGATTTTAACGGCACGGGCAAGACGGTTCGTGAGATTCATCAGCAATTGCTAGCGGAAGGCATCCAAGGCGGTAAGGATCTCTCGGAAGATTTCCCAGAACTCGGTCAATGTGCGTTGTATTGCGTCACCGAAGTTCATGCGCAAGAAGAATTAGAGACACTCGCTGCAGCCATTAAGACAGCATGTGCTATTCAAGTGAAGGAAGAGGTGGAGTCGGTATGAAACGGATCGTTAGAAATCATAAAGTGAGAAATTTCCATCAAGCGAAATGGGATGAGCCGATCATATTCGAGCTTCACAAGCCGGGTGAACGCGGCGTGGAAGTCCCCCAAGCGGAGGCGATGATTGAATCGATAGTTGGAGACGGGATCTCTCGTATTCCGGATACGATGAAACGTACGGCGCTTCCAGCGCTGCCGGAGATTGGCCAAGCGAAAGTGCTTCGTCACTATCTTAGACTCTCCCAAGAGACGATGGGCTCCGACTTCAACGTTGAGATCGGTCAAGGGACTTGTACGATGAAGTATATCCCACGCATCAATGAGATGATGATTCGCACTCCGAAGATCATGGATCTACATCCGCTGCAAGACGTCAGCAGCTCACAAGGCATTCTGGAAGTATTCTACAAGCTGGACCTTGCAATGCGCGAAATTTCCGGCATGGACAAATTTACATTCCAACCGAGCTCTGGCACGCAGGCTTTGCTCGCGATGGCTTCGATCGTGCGCGCGTATCATGATTCCAGAGGCGAGGGCGAGCAGCGCAATGAGATCATTACGACGATCTTCTCGCATCCATCTCAAGCGGCAACGGCGGTCGTGAAGGGCTATAAGATTATTACGCTTTATCCGGATGCTGACGGCTTCCCAGATATTGAAGAGCTGAAGAAAGTTATCTCTCCTCGTACCGCTGGTTTCGTCGTGGCGAATCCGGAAGATACAGGTATTTATAATCCAAGAATCAAAGAGTTTACGGACCTTGTTCATGAAGCGGGCGGTATTTGCTATTATGATCAGGCGAATGCGAACGGACTGCTTGGCGTGACACGCGCGAAGGAAGCAGGCTTCGATATGTGCTTCTTCAATCTGCACAAGACGTTTGCGGCACCGCATATGTGCGGTGGTCCAGCCACAGGGGCGCTTGGCGTCGTCGATGCGCTGACCCCGTTCCTACCGGGCCCGATCGTAGAATACGACGGTGAGCGCTACGATCTGAAGGAAGTGGGCGACTTAAGTATCGGTAAGGTCCGCAGCTTCCACGGGGTCGCACAGACTGTGCTGCGCTCGTACGCATGGGTTCGCAGCCTAGGCGCGGAAGGCCTGCGTCAAGTGGCGCATACGGCCGTGCTGAACAATAACTATTTGTACCATAAGATATTGAAAATCCGCGGTGCTTCTGCTCCGTATGTCAAAGGAAACCGCTTAGAGCAGGTTCGATACAGCTGGGAGCAAATGACGGAGGAGACGGGGGTAACAACAGAAGATGTTACACGCCGGATGTGCGACTTTGGCCTTCATTACTGGACTAGTCATCATCCGTACGTCGTACCGCAGCCGTTCACGCTCGAACCAACCGAGTCCTACTCCAAAGAGGACCTGGATGAATACATCAATGCCTTACAGCAAATCTCGGACGAAGCATACAGCAATCCTGAGATCGTGAAGACTGCACCGACACGCAGCACGGTACACCGGATCGAGGATTCGAGCTTCGATGATCCGAAAGAATGGTGCATCACATGGAGAGCATACTTGAAGAAGACGACACCTAACGAGTAGTGATGCGCGAATAAGTGCATGCATAGAGCCTAGCTTCTGCCCAATGACGGCATGAGGCTAGGTTTTTTTTGTATTTAGCTGATATCAGGACAAAATAATAATTTACAATATTAGTTAAAAGTGATATCATAAAGATATCTTAGAGATATTAAGGAGTGAGCTGGTATGTTACTTGAGAAGAAAAGTCCTTCTGTGAATGGGTTTTGGGGGTTATTGCTAGCACTTATCGCCATCGGTGTTGGCGTGTACGTCCTCGTAGCGGGGGGCAGTGATTCGAACGGTCTATTGATTGCTTTAGGGGTTGTTCTGGAGGTTGTCGCCTTGATCTTGCTCACGGGGCTCACCATTGTTCAGCCGAATCAAGCGAATGTGATTACGTTTTTCGGTCAATATTTAGGTGTTATACGCGAGAGCGGCTTCTATATGACGATTCCTTTCTCGTCCCACAAGAAAGTGTCCTTGCGTGTTCGTAACTTCAATAGCGCGAAATTAAAAGTGAATGATGTGGAAGGGAATCCAATCGAGATTGCGGCGGTTGTTGTCTTCTCCGTTGTGGATTCGGCGAAAGCGTTGTTTGAAGTGGATGAATACGAGACATTTGTCGAAATTCAGAGCGAGACGGCACTGCGTCACGTGGCAAGCAAATATCCGTATGATGCGGTGGATGGCGCAGGGTTCTCGCTGCGCAGCAATGCGGAAGAGATCGCACTGGAGCTCAGCACGGAGCTGCAGAACCGCTTAGCGATTGCCGGGGTGAATGTGATCGAGTCACGCCTTACACATCTCGCTTATTCGACGGAAATCGCTAGCGCGATGCTGCAGCGTCAGCAGGCGACCGCTATCATTGCTGCTCGCGAGAAAATCGTAGAAGGAGCCGTATCGATGGTTCAATTGGCGATTCAGCGTCTGGAAGCAGATGGAGCGATTGAGCTTGATGAAGAGCGTAAGGCAGCGATGATTAACAATCTACTCGTCGCTGTGGTGTCGGATCGGTCTGCCCAGCCGGTAATCAATACGAGCACGCTGTATTAGAGGCGTAATCCGTACCCATGGCAAGCAAGAAGAAGAGTTTCCCTCTACGCCTTGATCCGACCATTTACGAGGCTTTGGAGCGCTGGGCAGCGGATGAATTTCGAAGCGTGAATGGTCATATGGAATATTTGCTGCGTGAAGCGCTAAGAGAAGCAGGACGGCTTCCTGTGGTGAGACGGCAGCGGAAGGAGGAGGATTCGGATGGTGAATGATTCGAAGAAAGAACAGGTTCGCAAGAAATGGTGGGAGCCGAAGAGCACCGGGATTCTCCGTCAATTCGCGCATGTCTATCACGGAACCTATCACGCCTCTGCTCTGAAAAGCTTCAGCTATACGCCTCAGCATGCATTGGTTAACTCTCGCAAAAGCGCAGGGGAGATCAAGGTCATCATCATCGAGTCAGGGAATAGTGGAGGATCGGCAGATACCGTGGAGATCTCTTATGAATTCAGGCCGCGGCGCAAGCTGGAATTCACGTTGCTGCCGACGAAACGTATGGCGAGTTGGTTGCAGCGATTGCGGCCAACATCGATGCCGAATTCAGCGATGGCGAAGCTGTATCGGGGCAGCTCGTCCCATCCGAGCATCTTCAGATCAGTGCTGAAGCACGAACAGCTGCAAGACAAGCTCCTTGAGCATCCGGATGCGGAATTAAAGCTCAGCATCAAAGATCATAAGGCGAAGCTCACGTATCGTGAACGCATCAAGAAGCTGGAAGAGCATCAGATTGCTGCGGGTGTCGAGCTGATGGAGCAGTTCATCTCAGCGCTGAGGGATCAGAGCGTGATCTATGAGACACGGTAAGCATAGCCAATAACGATATATAACGAAGGGACCGCCTTCAAGTTCATTTTGAACTTCGAGGCGGTCCCTTTTATACGTGGATGATTAGAAAATCGCTTCTGTCTCGACAATCACTTTTACATTCTGAATGCTGCGGTCTTCAGGTCCTTTGACAGGAAGTCCTACTTCCACATGATCCATGATGTAGTTGATGTTCTCTTGCGAGATGACTTCGCCTGGCAGCAGAATCGGAATGCCTGGCGGATAGACGTAGATGAATTCCGCAATAATTCGTCCTGCGGATTCCTTGAACGGAATAACCTCCGTATCTGCGTAGAACGCTTCACGCGGTGTCAGGGAGAGGTGCGGGATCTCTGGGATCTTCACGACCATTTCTTTCACTTCATTGCGATTGTAGAAGGTCTCTGACATTTCACGAAGAGCGCGGAGAAGCGTGTCTACCGACTCCTGATTATCCCCTGGTGTGACCAGACACAGAATATTGTACATATCGCTGAGCTCGACTTCGAGATTGTAATGCTCACGCAGCCAGTTCTCAGCTTCGTAGCCTGTGATACCTAGATGACGGACATGGATCGTCACTTTCGTCGGATCATAGTTGTATGTCGCCTCGCCGCCTAGAATTTCATCACCGAAGCAATACAGACCTGGTACCGAATTAATGACGGTACGCGCATACTGAGCGAGCCGAATGGCTTCCTCTGCAATCGCATGGCCATTAAGCGCAAGGTTGCGACGAGATGTATCCAATGATGCGAGAAGGATATACGAAGTTGATGTTGTTGTCAGCATGCTGATAATCGTCTGTACGCGTTGTTGATTAATGTGGCCGTTCTTCGTGTTTACGTTAAGAATCGAGCTCTGCGTCATCGAACCGCCCAGCTTATGCACGCTTGTCGCTGCCATATCGGCACCAGCTTGCATCGCGGACATCGGCAGGTCCTCATGGAAATGAATCAGTACACCATGTGCCTCATCGACAAGAACTGGAACGTTGAAAGAATGCGCAAGATCTACAATTTCTTTCAAATCGGCGCAGATACCATAATACGTCGGGTTAATGACAAGAACAGCCTTGGCATCCGGGTGCTTCGTGAGAGCCCGGCGCACGGAGCGTGTCGTGATGCCATGATCGATCCCGAGATTCTCGTCACGAGCCGGCGAGATAAAGACCGGACGCGCGCCAGAGAAGATGATGGCGGACATGATCGATTTGTGCACGTTGCGCGGGACGATAATCTTGTCGCCAGGCGAACAGACGGACATGATCATCGTCATGATCGCGCCGCTTGTCCCTTGGACAGAGAATAGCGTGTAGTCCGAACCGAAGGCGTCAGCGGCAAGCTTCTGCGCTTCCTCGATTACGCCAGTCGGCTGATGCAGGTCATCTAGGGGAGCAATATTAATCAAGTCTATAGAAAAGGCGTTATCGCCGATAAATTCACGGAATTCTTGATCAGAGCCGGCTCCTTTTTTATGGCCTGGGATGTGAAACTGAACGGGATTGCTCTCCGCGTGCTGCCGAAGAGCAGTGAACAAAGGTGTACGTGAATGATCCATTCTTTCATCCCAACTTTCTCGAAATAATAAACAAACAAGGAGAAGTATAACAAAAACGTGGGGGAATGCAAGCAATTTATTAGTGGATATTTGGAAGATTTCATGGATGATGTGCAATTTTTCCATCAACTTGGGCCACACTAGTGGAATAGGGTTGCTTACGGACTTGATAAGGAAGACGAAGTTGATAGAGGAGTTGGTTGAATATGGAAAGGACGACAAAGAAACATAAGCTGCGGCAGCTGTTATCTCCGTTTGTGATTGAGCTGCTGGTTATTCTATTTCTTGTGGAATTTGTGAAGGGAGCGCTGCTCGTTACAATTCTTCCCATTTATATGGGGACAGTCCTTGGACTATCAGCTTTTGCGATTGGCTGGGCGTTCTCCCTGCAATATATCGGGGATAATATATTTCGCAGTCCGATCGGTTGGGTGACGGAGCGTGTAGGATACCGCGTCACAATGTTGGTGGGGCTGATCATTACATTTATCTCGGTAGGCCTAATTGCGTTTACCTCGAATTTATTTCTTATCGTATTCGCTTGTCTATTGCTTGGTATTGGGACATCACCGCTGTGGCCCTGCGTCGTGACCGGCACGACACAGGTTGCGGGTGAGAAGGCGCAAGGGACCGTGCTGAGCATCGTTTATGTGGCATGGCTTAGTGGTACCGGCGTCGGCCCGGTCGTGATCAATTTCTTCGTTGCGCACTCGTATGCGCCGGCTTTTCGCGTTCTGTTGATCTGCATGGCTGTTGTAACGATTGTAGCGCTCTTCTTGCCGGGCAGACAGCAGACAGAGGAGATTCATGCCCATGAAGGCAGTTCGAAGTCGATATCCAGCCCAAGTGCGAGACTATCCGTTCAGAATCTATCTAGCAAAGTGCGGGAGACCTTGCGTGAGGTGCGGCGCAATCTGCATGTCAGTTGGCTGTTCTTCTTCGGGCTCTTTCTGCAGACCTTCTCGATTGGGTTGTTAACTCCCGTTATCACGCTTTATGCCAGAACGGTTATTGGTCTAACGCCGGCACAGTATAGTGTTCTGCTGATGATAGGGGGAGGGATTACGGTGCTGGCCCTTATCCCGATGGGAAGGTGGGTGGATAAGATCGGAACGAAATGGTTCTTGCATATTGGGTTTGGTATAACGGCTGTCACGTTATTTATCTTTGCGACAGCGCGCTCGATGTTCCTGGTCTATATCCTGGTATGCCTAATTGGGGTCGGCTATGCGCTAATCGTTCCTGCTTGGAATGCTTATATTGCATCGGTGATTCCGAAATCGGAGCGGGGGGCGGTCTGGGGATTCTTTCTTACGATCGAAGGGTCTGGGATGGTCGTTGGTCCGATTATCTCGGGGAGACTGTGGGACATCCTAGGTCCGCATGCGCCGTTCTATGGCAGCAGCTTGGTGTTAGCCTCGTTGTTCGGCATCCATTGGTATATGACGTCAAGATCGCGTTCGAAAGTGACGGCCTAATTTGCAAAATAAAAGGCAGTACGGTGTCCTATCGTGGGAACTGTACTGCCTTTTCATCTATGTGGGCAAAGATCAGAAAGCGAGTCGATATAGCGGAAGCAGCTGTTCGAAAGTATGTTCGATCGTACGGAGCAGCTTCTCGCCGTCGGCAAGTAGTGGATTATCGCGATCAATGCGCAGACCGCAGAGCACTTCGGATTTCTGGATATGCTGCAATTTGTGAATGATCGTCTCGAACGCCTCGTCATTCATCTCCGTATGCGGCGTTCCTTCCGGCTTCATATGATCAAGCGACCAGAAGTAGTTCGCTGGAATCGTCTCGCGTACTTCCTTAAGATGCTCAGCAAGATGCTTCGCGAACACCTTCTTATTATCGCTCTCATAGATGACGGCGAAAATAATAAAGAGATGCGACCCGAACATGCCAACTTGAAAGTGCGGGTGGGCTTTGTAGCCGCGTTTGTTGTTTGCCCATGCGACCCAAGTGTCGTTCGGCGGGTTGATCGTGCGTCTAGCATGTTTTGCGACGTGCGGGAACATCTCTTCGCCGCAGAGCGCCGTTAGATGGGACGCAAGCTGGTTACCAAGCTCGGTAAGCTTTGGACGCACGCGCTCGATTAAGGCGCTCATACGCGCTTCTAGCCCTGAAATAGCGAAGACATTAAAGTCTTCCGCAACAAAGTTTGGTATCGATTGTGTATTGGTTGTCATGATGAGGTTAGGCCTCCTATGTTAAGTAAAAGATTGCGATTTGCGTTCGGTCTCGTAAGGATAGTTTGCTAAGGATGTCTGAAATATAATTTTTCACGGTGCCTTCGCTTAGGAAAAGTGTCTGTGCAATTTCCTTGTTGGATTTGCCGGCGGCAATGAGCTCTACAATCTGCTGCTCCGCCTTCGACAGCTGGTGCTGCGCAAGCTTCGTGCTGCGGTCAAGCGCCGGCGGATTCGGTTTCGGTTCGCTTACGAGCGTCGCGAGTTTCCTCGCAATATCCGGATGAATAAGCAGGTCGCCACGATGAACGGTTCGAATGCCTTCCATAATCCGCTCTGGAGGGATATTCTTGAGCAGATAACCGCCTGCCCCATGACGAATGGCCTCCACAATATAATCATCATCATCGAATGTCGTTAAGATGAGTACAGCAACATGAGGCGCATGCGCCTTGATCAGCTTCGTTCCTTGCACTCCATCGCATTCTGGCATACGGATATCCATCAGTACCAGCTCAACTTCGGGATGGGCCTGGACGAACGCGAGCGCCTCATTTCCATTCGCGCAGGTACCGACGACTTCAAGATCCTGCTGCAAGTCAAGGATCATCTTCAAGCTCTCCCGGATGAACGCATCGTCATCCACGAGGAGGATTCGAATCATAGTATTGCTCCTTCCGATAAGCTTCTTTCTTTAGGATAATGCGGGAGAATGGTCATAATGCTGAATTGATCCGTGCAAGACCATTGCAATTGTCCGCCGATTAAGTGGACCCTCTCTTCCATGCCCCTTAGACCAATGCCTTTCTGAAGCTGCTCTGAATCGGGCACACGGCCATTGTTGCTGATTCTCATCAGGATTTGGTCCGAATCATAGCGTAGTAGAATGTGAACCTCGGTTGCACCTCCATGACGAAGCGCATTCGTGACGGCTTCCTGTGCATTGCGGTAGAGGACATATTCGATGCTAGGATAGAGCGCGTAAGGCATACCTTCCACCTGATGTTCCATAGCAATCCCGAAAGATTCACGAGTTGATTGAATCAAGTGATCCAGCGAATATTGCTGAGAATCTTGAATAGGCGGCGCAATGCGTCGTACGGTCCGGCGAAGCGTCTCCATGGAATCGCTCATTTGATCACGAACCTGTTCGAGCATGGCAATCGCTTGATCTGGCTTCGTCTTGTAGATTTGTAGAATGGCTTCTGTCATCATCTTCTGCCGGATAAGCCGGTGCCCGAGGTCGTCATGAATGTCTTTGGAGATCCGATTCCGCTCCTCAAGCTGAGCGAATTGCTCGACCTGCTTCGCATACTGGACAAGTCGCGTTCGCGCCTCGCTTAATTCCATGTGACTTAAGCTTAATTGATCGTATAGCGATTCCGCTTCATGCTTCTGAACTGAAGTAATTCGGATGCTGATCAATAGCAGTGCCGTGAGCAAGAAGGCGACATTGGCGACGAACACCATCATGCTAGCCTGATGCACGAGCGCGAGGTTATATCCGATGAGCAGGAGAAGGCTTCCAGCGATTTGGTGGTTCAGATTCTTCCAAGGTGATGAAGGCTCGAACAATGCGACTAACGGAGATAGCAGCATTAAGAACATGATGCCTTGATAGTGAAGGCTGATATAGATGCAGAGTGCCACTTCAGCTGTGAACAGGATAAACGCAAATGGCTGAAACTGCAGCAACCTCACACGAGCCACCAGCAGCGTCATGAGGGTGAATGCGACATAAACAGCAGGTGAACCGATATCTCCCCACCAAATCGTTCCGATGGCCGGAATGACAAGGAGGAGATGACGTACCCAGGATAAAATGGCGAACATAATGGCACACCTTTCGTCCAAAATCATGAAAATAGTATACCATACCGAGCCATTACGGTCATGAGATGACTTTCGTCACCTTCATTTCATGACCAATCGGACGTGTGCTGTTGCGAGATATTTCCTACAATGAGTACATACCACATAACGGTGAAGGAACGGAAGGGGATACGGGCGATGAGTTTTATTGAATTGAATCAAGTATTAAAACGTTATGATACGAAGGTATCAGTAAATCATTTAAGCCTCAAAATCGAGAAGGGTGAAGTATTCGGCTTACTCGGACCGAACGGAGCGGGCAAGAGCACGACGATCCATATGCTGACTGGTCTCTTGCCTTATGATCAAGGCGAAATTCTGATCGATGGACGATCAGTTCACAAGCATACGTTAGATATCAAGAAGAAGATCGGGCTTGTACCGCAAGACTTAGCGATCTACGAGGCGCTTACGGCGCGGGAGAATGTTACTTTCTTTGGCCGATTGTACGGACTTCGGGGCAAGCTGCTGCGGGAGCGGGTCGATGAAGCACTGGATTTCGTAGGGTTGAAGGATCGTGCGAGCGATAAGCCTGGGGCATACTCGGGCGGGATGAAGCGCAGATTGAATATCGCTTGTGCCATCATGCACCATCCGGAGCTTATCATCATGGATGAACCGACGGTAGGGATTGATCCACAATCGCGCAATCACATCATGGAGTCGATTCGGAAGCTAAATGCCATGGGATCAACGATCATATACACGAGTCATTATATGGAAGAGGTTGAAGCGATTAGTACTAGGGTCGGGATTATGGATCACGGCAAATTGATTGCATGCGGTACGAAGGAAGAATTGCTTGAACAACTTGGACGTGATGAGAAAATGTTCATTACCGTGGATACCTTGCGGGATCCCGCTCTCGCTGAGCTTCGCAGGCACCCGCATATTCTGAGTGTCGAAGTTCAGGAGAATGAACTGGAGATCTTGCTGAAGCCAACGGATACCGTATTCCAAGATATACTATTCATTTTGTCGAATCATCAGATTAAGCCAATTTCGTTCAAGCGTGTTGAACCGAATTTGGAGGCGCTATTCTTATCGTTAACTGGACGTACCTTGCGTGACTAAGGGGGGAGGATCATATGCGTAACATATTGACTGTCATGAAACTGGAACTGCTTCAAATTTCGCGGATGCGAAGCGTTCTTCTTATCTTGTTCGTCTTGCCATTGTTATTGATCTTCGTGTTAGGATCTGCACTGTCGAGTCAATTCTCTGCGAGTGAATACAAGCCTGAGCAAGTAAAGCTTGCGGTGTATAACCAAGATGCAGGCATGATGAAGACGATCTTGCAGCAATTTTTCCAATCGACGAAGACGCAAGAGATCTTAGAAATAACGAATGTGGATTCTGAGGTGGCATTGAAGAATCTTATCAAAACAAATGAGGCAGATGGAGGGCTTATCATTCCAGCCGCATTCTCGCAAGAGATCATGGGCGGTCGTACAGCAGATTGGACGTACGTCGCAGGGCCTAGCGCGAGCAAGAATGATATGGCACGAATGATGCTGCAAACTTTTACAGATCAGGCAACACAAACGCAAGCTGCAGCCATCGTTCTTGGGAAGAATTCCATTGCGGATGGACAGCATCAAGTCGGTATACCAACGAATCATGCTAGCAAGGTCGCGGAATCGGCAAGTGCAGTGAAGATCGGCAAGCTGCAGGATAATCTCTACGAAGCGAGCTCCTTCCAGTATTATTCTTGCACGATGCTCATTATGTTCTTGTTGTTCGGGGGGATGTCAGCAGCGATTAGCCTGCTGCAGGAAGTGGAGAACAAGACGTTTCAACGAATGATTGCCGCGCCAGTACCTGTCTCTCACGTGCTCTTGGGCAAACTACTCGGCTCTACGATCCAGTCGATCATACAAGGTGCGATTATTATCGGATTTACGGGCCTCGTATACGGTGTAGATTGGGGAACGCACCTCTTAGGGGTAGGTCTGACCGCGTTCTTCACGATCATTGCATCAATTTGTCTTGCCACGATTCTTGCGGGTATTCTGAAGAGCAGTAAGGCAGTGGAATCAATCTACTCAACCATTGTATTTGTCATGACCTTTCTAAGCGGCGGCATGATTGTATTCGTCGGGGGAGAACTCGAAGGCGCTGGGAAATTCACTTTGAATTATTGGGCTAATGGCAGTGTTTTTCGATTCATGATGGGTGTGGATGTGGGTACGGCATGGAATTTATTAATCGTATTGATGGGCATCGCCGCTGTGCTGCTTGTACTGGCAGTAGGTTTCTCAAGAAGGGTAGGGAGCATTTATGAATAGCCTAATCATTGCTGGATCTTTCATTCGTCGTATGCTTGGCAATCGAAAAGCACTACTCAGTCGGATTATCATCCCCGTTGCTGTCATCTCCGCCATTATTGGAGTCACTGCGTCGATGGGGGCTGAGAATATACGTATTATCTATTACAATGCGGACCAAGGACAGCTCGGGAAGCATATGGCGACCGGATTGCAAGGCAAACAAGGCTTCACGGTCGAAGCAGTTGACAGCATAGAAGAAGTAAAGCGTCAGATCGTTGCGCATCAGGCGAGTGGGGCTCTCGTGATTCCGCGGGACTTCTCTGCAGTCTTAATGGAAGGCAAGCAGCCTGAGGTAGAATTATTTGAACTTACGCAGACGAAGTCAACTGTCATGCTGCACCAATATAGCGATGCTGAGATCACTCGCGTGCAGCAGGCTATCGTTCAGACGAGAGCGGCAGATACGGCGAAGGGGCAAGATCATCAAGCATTGCTCGAACAACTGCTTGCTCAGCAAGAACAATCTGCGATCAAGACGAACGTAGATCCTGGACACTATAATTCGAATCCGTACTTTAATTCGATTATCGGATTCATGCTCATGTTCCTCTTAATGATGAGCAGCGGCGGTATCCATATTATTATGGAAGACCGGGTGAACCGAACCATGCAGCGGGTCTTTAGTGCTCCAGTGCACACTTGGGAGATCACCTTAGGGAATTTCCTCGGGAATGCGGCGATCGGTACGATTCAGATTACGGTCACTTTACTCTTTACACGGTATGTGATCGGGTATGAATACAATGGCATTCCCGTATGGGCGCTATTCCTTGTGCTCGAATGCTTCTTGCTCGCAGCGATAGGTATGTCCAGTGCAATCGCTGGAACGGTTCGGGATACGAGGAGTTTGGGGCAAGTGAACAATATTCTAGTAACGCCTACATGCATGATTGGGGGTTGCTTCTGGCCGATCGCGATTATGCCGGATTTTATGCAGAAGATTGCGAATTTCGTACCGCAGAAATGGGCGATTGACGCGGCGATGAAGCTTGCTGATGGAGAGAAACTAACGACCATTGCATCGAATTTAGGAATATTGCTGCTATTTGCCGTTCTTTTGCTATCGATCGGGGCGTCGATCCTCCGGCCCGCGCAGAAAGCTTTATAGACGAGAAAGTCCCTTTCGAGGGGCTTTTTCTTTTTATGAAGAATCAGGCTTGAAAATAGTCAATAAACCAAGTTACCGAAACATAAAATAACGTATAAGATATGGTAAATCCATAAGTTGTCAACATTTTTAGATGGAGATTAGGCTTGGCTGGAGGATTCAATCACATGAAGGGAGGAATTGCCGTGAACAAGAGCTACGAAGTGGAGTATTGCAATTTGGAGCTGCGGTTTGATCGAAGAACAATCCAGAATTTGATTCGCGATTTGATTCATGAAGGCTACTCCTTATATTGGAGTGAGAATGAATCATTATTTATCATTTCCGTGCGTACAGGTCGTAAGCTGGTCAAACTACGTTTCCAGCGAATACAGAATCGTTATAAAATTGTCGGCAACTACACCATTAAAGACGAGAAGTTATCAGAGTTTATGGAGCGCCTGATTGGGGATACCCGAGGGCATGCGGTTGTGAAGCGGTTTAAGGATCGACAAATTTTGATTGAGAGCATTTTATTTGGGGAGTTAATTCTGCTTGTCGAGGTATCCGGTGTGGATCATCGGATTATTTTCCAGAAGCGGCCGCTTGTCACGACCGAGGAAATGATTCGTGCCTTCCAATCGACACGAGCGGAAGACCGCATTGGCGTATTGCGCATGGAGCTTGATTATGAGCTGTCGAATTTGTATGAAGCGCTGGAGCGGGAAGATGATGCATGTGTGCAGCAGTGCAAAGAAAAATTGCTTGTTTTACGCAGCGAAATGCTGCAGCTTGAATGCTAGTAGGGGTTGTATGTTCTCCAGACACCTCACGGCTGTTGGGGTGTTTTTGGTGTGTGATGGAGTTAGGGGTTCACTTCTGCATATAAAAAGAGTAAAATAGGTATATTGAGAAAATCTACATATACAAAGGAAAAGGGTGGAAAACCAAATGTCGAAACAGCAAATCGGGGTTATTGGTTTGGCGGTAATGGGGAAAAACCTCGCGCTAAACATTGAGAGCAGAGGGTTTACGGTCTCCGTGTACAATCGTTCAAGAGAGAAAACAGACGATCTTGTACAAGAGGCGCAAGGCAAAAACTTATTCGGTACATACTCCATTGAAGAGTTCGTACAATCGCTTGAAACTCCTCGCAAAATTTTGATCATGGTACAAGCTGGTAAGGCGACCGATGCTACGATCGAACAGCTTCTTCCGCACTTGGATCAAGGGGACATCATCATCGATGGCGGTAATGCTTACTTCCCTGATACCGTTCGTCGCAGCAAAGAGCTCGAAGACAAAGGCTTCCGGTTCATTGGTACAGGCGTATCCGGTGGTGAGGAAGGCGCATTGAAAGGTCCTTCGATCATGCCAGGCGGACAGGAAAGCGCTTATCAATTGGTTGAGCCAATTCTTACAGCGATCTCCGCAAAAGTAAACGGCGACCCTTGCTGTACGTATATCGGACCAGATGGTGCTGGACATTATGTAAAAATGGTTCACAACGGCATCGAGTACGGCGATATGCAATTGATCTGTGAAGCGTATGATCTTCTCAAGAACGTTCTTCACGTTAGCGCTGAAGAATTGCATGAAATCTTCACAGAGTGGAATAAAGGCGAACTTGACAGCTATCTGATCGAGATAACGGCAGATATCTTCTCTAAATATGATCCAGAAACGAAAAAACCTATGGTTGACGTGATTCTTGATTCTGCAGGTCAAAAAGGTACAGGAAAATGGACAAGCCAAAGCGCGCTTGACCTCGGCGTTCCGCTCTCCATGATTACGGAATCCGTGTTCTCCCGTTTCTTGTCTGCAATGAAAGAGGAACGTGTTCAAGCTTCCAAAGTGCTTAACGGTCCAAAAGTATCGGCATTCGACGGCGATCGCGCTGCATTCATCGAAGCTGTTCGCAAAGCATTGTTCACAAGTAAAATCGTATCGTACGCACAAGGCTTCGCTCAAATGCGCGCAGCTTCCGACGAATACGGTTGGGATTTGAAATACGGCAACATCGCAATGATCTTCCGCGGCGGATGCATTATTCGTTCCCGTTTCTTGCAGAACATCAAAGATGCTTATGATCGTGATGCTAATCTTCCGAACTTGCTCCTTGATCCATACTTCAAGGATATCGTAGAGAACTATCAGGATGCATGGAGACAAGTTGTTTCGGCAGCTGTAGCGAACGGCGTTCCTGTACCAGGCATGTCCAGCGCGCTTGCTTACTATGACAGTTATCGTACAGAAAGACTTCCAGCGAACTTATTGCAAGCACAACGCGATTACTTCGGTGCGCACACATTCAAACGTGTGGATATGGAAGGAACATTCCACTTCAACTGGATGGATTAATATCGGACCGGCTCTCCTGTTCTTGAGGATACAGCCCGTGTACGGCTTCCAATAAGAGCTGGCGGAGTCGGTTAATTTCCTGATCATGCCCTGTACGGCGATGCGTGAGCAACATGGCGGCTTCAGCGAAATATTGGAAATTCTCTAAAAGGCGTGGTTGTGATAGATCCAATAATCGTGGGTCTTTATCAGCCACCCTTTTTTTAATGAATTCTAGCACGTAAATAATGTCATCCTTGCATAATGAGTGATTCGGATCAAAGATTCGATCGAGGCGTTGGGTTACATTGTGTTTGTTCGATGTCTCCAGCTGCATGAAATGGCTCACTCCTATCTCCAAATTAGCGAAAAAAAGGCTATTAACATCTTTACGATGAAAAACCCTTTTTTATACGTTTAGAATCGATAAATTTCCAGGGATATTTATATGTTCTTTTCCGGGTTTCAAATGTAATCTTTCCTTAAGTGTGGTATGATATGGGAAGTTTCGCTCACAGAAGAATCGCTACTCGAGGTGAAAACTGTTGGAACATGTCAAAAAACGTAATCTTATTCTTATTGGTTTTATGGGTACAGGTAAATCATCTGTAGGGAAAATGCTTGCTGAGATGATGAATTATACGTTCGTTGATACGGATTCATATATCGAATCGAAGGCAGGGAGTTCAATTCCTGAAATATTCGCTTCAAGCGGCGAGGAAGTGTTTCGTCAATTGGAGCAGGAAGCGATTCAGGAAATCTTGCAGGGCGATGGACAAGTTGTATCGACTGGCGGCGGATGCGTCCTTCGTGAATCGAATCGAGTTGCCATGTTAGCCGGCGGACAAGTGATTGCGCTAACGGCCGATGCGGACAGCATTATTGCTCGTGTGTCGCAGGATCCGAATCGACCGTTATTGCAAGGAAATGTGGAAGAACGTGTTCATACGTTATTAGAACAACGCAAGGATGTATATCGATTTGCCGATTTGACGATCGATACGACCGATTTGACAGTGGATACGATCGTCGGGATCATTCTAGGCCATCATCGATAAGACGGATTGGCTTAGAGTTCGTTCCAAGCGAGCATGCCGCCTTCCATGTTCTTCAGCCCTTCAAGGCCGAGCTGCGTCAGATATTCGCAAGCACGTTCGCTGCGGTATCCACTGCGGCAGATCATAATAATTTCACCTGTCTGCTGAATCTCTTCGATCCGATCAGGGATTTGACCGAGTGGAATATGAACGGCGCCAGGAATCATGCCTTGTGCGACTTCTTCAGGCTCGCGCACATCTATCATATTTAATGATTCACCGCGTTCCAGTCTTGCTTTTATTTCCTCGGGTTGAATTTGTACAATGTTCATTAGGTAGTCCCCCATTATTTTTCATTCTGACGTAAGATCTTATATTGGATCTAGATGTATGAACAATCTGAACCTTATTTTAACATATATTATTGAAGGAGTGAATCAAGGTGGATGTGATTGTAACCCCAACTTCGAGGCTTGAAGGAGAGATTCAAGCCCTATCTTCCAAAAACTATACGACGCGCTACTTGCTCGTTGCAGCGCTCGCGAACGGGACCAGTACGATCCATTTCCCTGCCCATAGTGAAGACAGTGATGCGATGCGTCGTTGTATCCGCGATCTAGGTGCTGTAATTGAAGAGGATGAGACCAAGATTGTCATTACAGGCTTCGGCAATCGCCCTGCGCATGTTCGTGAACTGAATGTTGGCAACGCAGGCGCTGTCTTGCGCTTCTTAATGGCAATTGCATCATTATGTCCTGAAGTGACATTTGTTAATACGTATCCAGATTCACTTGGCAAACGTCCGCATCATGATCTAATTGATTCTCTGCAACAGATGGGTGTTGAAGTCGAACATCAAGAGGGCAAGCTTCCGATTACGATTCGCGGCGGTCAGCCAAAAGGCGGTAAAATTACTGTATCAGGCAATGTCAGCTCGCAATTCTTAAGCGCTTTGTTGTTCCTTACGCCGATGCTGGAGGAAGATAGTGAAATCGAAGTCTTGGATGATCTGAAATCGAAGGTTGTCGTTGGACAGACGCTGGAAGTGCTGGAGCAGGCGGGGATTGTAATTCATGCGAGTGACGACTTGATGCATTACAAAGTACCTGGCCGCCAGCAATACCAGGCCAAAGAATATATCGTTCAAGGGGATTATCCAGGATCTGCCGCTGTACTTGCTGCTGCCGCTGTGACGAATTCCGATGTAAAAATTCATCGTTTAGCAGAGAATAGTAAGCAGGGCGAACGTGCGATTGTCGATGTGCTCCGCATGATGGAAGTACCGCTCACACATGAGAATGGAATTGTTCATGTGCAAGGAAACCAACAATTAAAAGCACTGGAGTTCGATGGGGATGCCGCTACGGATGCGGTGCTGGCGATGGTCGCAGCTGCCGTCTTCGCCGAAGGCACATCCAGATTCTATAACGTTGAGAATTTGCGTTATAAGGAATGTGATCGGATTACGGATTATTTGAATGAGCTTCGCAAAGCAGGGGCAAATGTCGAAGAGCGTCAGGCTGAGATTATCGTCCATGGCCGTCCTGAAGGAGTAGAAGGCGGAGTCGAGATTAATGCGCATTACGACCATCGCGTAATTATGGCGTTGTCGGTCGTTGGATTGCGCGCGAAGGCGCCGCTTCGGATCAAAGATGCCCATCACGTGGCGAAATCGTATCCGATCTTCTTCGATCATATGAGATCCATCGGTGCTCAAATCGAGTGGGTATAAGTCTTATAGCTCAAAATGAATTATAATTTCCGGAGGTGCTAGGAAAAATGGCATATCAGAACCCAAGTCAAGAAGAAATTCGTGAAATACTCCGCAGTTCGAAGGTCATTGCCGTCGTTGGATTGTCAGAGAAGCCGGATCGAACTTCCTACCTGGTATCGGAAGCGATGCAGCGCAGAGGCTATCGGATTATTCCGGTAAATCCCGTCGTGGCAGGTACGAAGATTCTTGGCGAGACATGCTATGCATCATTGAAGGATATCCCTGAACAGGTGGATATCGTAAACGTATTCCGTAGAAGCGAATTCTGTGAGCCGGTAGCTGAAGAAGCTGTTGCGATCGGCGCAAAGACGCTCTGGCTCCAACAAGGTATTATGAATATTAGTGCAGCGAACATTGCTGCGAAGGGCGGCCTGAAAGTTGTAATGGACGTCTGTATTAAAGTCGCTGACGCGGTGTTGTTACCCGGCGGCCAATAACAACGGAATCGGGACCGTAGCTTGAAGGGGGGTTAGCGCATGAATGGGCTTGGAGCGTTGCAGCAGTTCGGGCGAGCGATTATGCTTCCAACCGTTGTGCTACCTGTTGCAGCCTTGATGTTGTTTCTTGGCAACATGCCTTGGGAACCGATCGGCCTCGAGTCGATTGGTCATGTCTTGAATGTGGCTGGGAATACCATTTTCATGTATTTGCCTTATATATTTGCAGTGGGTGTCGCCCTTGGACTCGGGAACAATGATGGTACTGCGGCAATCGCTGCGCTGATCGGGATATTTATCGAACAGCAGGTGACGGCGTATTTCGGTGCTGCCGAATCCCAGCCGAGCATTCTTGTTGGCATTCTGATTGGTGTGCTCGCAGGCTACATAACGAATCGATACAAAACCGTTCAGCTCCCTGAATATATTCAATTTTTCGGGGGGCCGCGGTTTGTTCTGCTTGTGATGAGCTTTGTGATGCTAGGCTTCTCATCCGTGATGGTCCTTATCTCCGAACCGTTGCAGCAAGGAGTGATTGCATTAGGCAATTTCCTGTTGTCTTTAGGCGGTTTCGGCGTGTTCTTATTTGGTATTTTACAACGTGTACTCGTCGTTGTTGGATTGCATCATATTCTAAATAATATTTTCTTCTTCCATGTAGGGACGTTCGAGACGGCAGGCGGCCAGATGGTGTACGGAGACTTGCCGCGATTCTTCGCAGGAGATCCGACGGCAGGACAATTTATGACGGGGCTCTACCCGCTAACGATGTTCGCTATCCCAGCCATTGCATTTGCGATCATTCAAGAGGCACGCGAAGACCTGAAGCCGAAGGTGCAGAAGATGTTCTTAATGTCAGCCTTTGTCTGCTTCTTAACAGGGATTACGGAGCCGATTGAATTCGCGTTCTTATTCGTCGCGCCATATCTATTCGTCGTGCACGCGATTATCTCAGGTCTTACGATGTGGATATGCAGTTACTTGAATATTCATCTTGGCGTTTCATTTTCTGCTGGAGCGATAGATTTCATTATTAATAGCCATTTAGGGACCAATCAATGGCTTCTGATCCCGATTGGGATTGCGCTTGGCTTAATTTATTATAATTTGTTCCGATTCGCTATATATAAGTATCGGATTCCGACGCCAGGCCGTGAAGAGGGCTCCGAAGTGGATGATTGGGCAGGAAGTCTGCCGTATCGTGCGCCGCTCATTCTCCAAGCGCTTGGTGGGAAGGACAATATTATTCGGATGGAAGCTTGCGTAACTCGGCTCAGGCTATCGGTCGTGAATGATCGGCTAATCGATCGAAGGGCACTAAGATTGCTTGGTTCTGCGGGTATGATTCGGTTGGGCGGCGGCGCGGTTCAAGTCGTGTTCGGAACCTATTCGGACGTGATTCGCGCCGAGATTATGAAGGTCATCAACAAGGACTTGAATCAAGTCCTCTTTCATGCACCGATGCAGGGGCGTATGATACCGCTCGAGGAAGTGCCGGATCAGATCTTCGCGAAGAAGCTGGTGGGTGGCGGCGTAGCTTTTATCCCAGATAAGGGCGAGATGGTTGCGCCGCTGGCCGGCGAGATTATGACGATCTATCCGACGCAGCACGCGATCGGCATCGTGACTGCTGAAGGATTGAATGTATTGATACATCTTGGCATCGATACGTCGAGCTTGAACGGATACGGCATCACTGTGTTGGTGAAGGAAGGGGACCAGGTGGAAGCCGGTCAACTGTTAATGAAGTTCGATTTGGATTATGTGAAGCAGCATGCGACATCGATTGTAACACCTATGGTGATCACGAATTCAGAGATTGTACAGTCTTGGAGTTTTGCGCCGTATAAAGCTGTGAAGAAGGGGCAAGCATCCGTGATGTCGGTTGTATTAAATGATAGGAATGTTGGAGGGAATGCAGAATGATACAGGGTATCGGCGCTTCATCAGGAATCGCAATTGGAAAAGCCTTTGTACTCCCGACCTGGGAATGGGATTTGCCTGATCAGCGGATAGATTCCATCGATTTAGCGAAAGAATTTGAGAGACTGTATGAAGGGGTTCGTACCTCCAAGAATGAGATCGAATTTTTGAAAAATGAGTTCCGCGAAGTGGTAGGGCCGGATCAATCGTCTATTTTTGATGCGCATATCGCGATATTGGAGGACCCGGTATTCATGAGCGAAATCCAAGCGATCATTGAACGTCAATATAAGGCGGCCGAGGTTGCGGTGAAGGAAGCGATCGATCATTTTGTCAAAATGTTCGATTTGCTTGACGATGAGTATATGAAGGAACGGGCGCTGGACATTAAAGATGTCGGCAACCGTCTGCTAAAACATTTATTAGGTGCTCCAGAGATTACATTGCCATCGGATACCAATCCGTATCTGCTCGTGGCGAAGGAATTATCGCCATCGCAGCTGGCGAACCTGAATCAGAACTATGTGCTCGGGATTGCTACGCTGCAAGGCGGACGTACATCCCATTCAGCCATTATGGCTCGTGCATTAGGAATTCCGTTCGTCCTCGGATTAGAAGGCAAGCTGGAAGATCCGATTCAGACGGGCGATGTGCTCGTGGTGGATGGCGGGGATGGTATCGTCTACGTAAATCCAGACGCGGATGTCCTCGAGCGCTATACTCAAATCCGGGATGAGCAGTTGGAGAAGAAGAGCAGGCTGCGCCAGCTCGCTTCTGTACCGGCAGTAACGCTAGATGGCGTCGAAATGCGTCTTGCCGCGAATATCAGTTCACTGAAGGAGCTGAACGTCGCTCTATCGCACGGCGCTTCTGGTGTAGGGTTATTCCGTACGGAATTCCTCTATATGGATCGGCAGCATTTTCCTGAGGAGGAAGAGCAATTTGACGTATACCGTGAGGTAGCCGAGAAGGTATCGCCGAATACAGTCGTGATTCGGACGCTGGATATTGGCGGAGATAAGCATTTAGATTATTTCGCGCTGCCGGAGGAAGATAATCCTTTCTTAGGCTACCGAGCGATTCGCATATGTCTAGACCGGAAGGAATTGTTCAAGACGCAGCTTCGTGCCATTCTCCGGGCGAGTCATTTCGGGAATGTTAAAATCATGTATCCGATGATCTCTTCGTTAGATGAGGTTCGTGAGGCGAATGCCGTGCTGGAAGAAGCCAAACGTGAGCTGGATGAGGAAGGGATTCCGTACAATACGGCCATTCAAGTGGGTATCATGATCGAGGTTCCTGCGGCGGTGATGATCGCTGATCTGCTCGCTGAAGAGGTCGATTTCTTCTCGATTGGAACGAACGATCTCGTACAATATGTACTGGCCGTCGATCGGATGAACGAACAGATTGCCCATATGTACAATCCATTCCATCCATCCATTCTGCGCATGCTGAAGATGACCGTTGATGCGGCCAAAGCGAAAGGCATTACGATCAGTGTATGCGGAGAACTCGCGGGTGACGAACGTGCTTTGCCGTTATGGGTAGCGCTCGGTGTACATGATTTGAGCATGTCGGCCCATTCCATTCTCCATCTGAAGAGCCGTGTGCTTGAGATGTGCGAGAAGGAATGCGTCGAGATGAAGGGACGTTTGTTCTCTTGCCGAACGAATCGTGAGATTGAACAGCTGCTGAATGATTTTACGCAAAACAAGTCGTAATGGCATGATACCGCTCTGACACTGCGTGTGAGGCCGTGGGGCTTATATCATCTACAAGAAGATAAAAAAGAGGCTGTCGAGCGATCGACGGCCTCTTGTCTTATGTTGTGCTTTTATTCACCTGCAAGCAAGTCACAGAATGCTTTACCGTAAGGCGGCAAGTCTGGCGGACGACGTGCGGAGACAATATGTCCGTCCACGACAACGGCTTCGTCCACCCAAGTGGAGCCTGCGTTCTCCATATCATCGCGAATGCCTGGTGTAGACGTGACAGTACGTCCTTGTAGGATTTTCGCCGAGATGAGCACCCAGCCTGCATGACAGATCTGTCCAATTGGTTTGCCAGCAGCGTCCATCTCACGAACGAGGGAGATGACCTTCTCGTAACGGCGCAGCTTGTCCGGCGCCCACCCACCAGGAACAAGGATGCCGTCATATTCAGAGCTGCTCACCTCGTCAAAAGCATATTCTGCTTCTGCAGGCACACCATATTTGCCGATATATTTTTTGCCTTTTTCGGGACCGACCAAATGAACGATCGCACCTTCTTCCCGAACGCGATAGATCGGATACCATAACTCCAAATCTTCAAATTCTTCGTCGACGAGTGCGATCACTTTTTTTCCAGATAATCTCATGTATTTAACCTCCTAAATGCGCTGTAGTACGAGTCTTTTAAGCTTTTCTTGTGCATATGTATCTAACAGTATAACAAAGCGTGTGATTAATATCATAGCTTTTTTACAGAATAACCATCTAATTTCCGGAAAAGTCATTAATTACATCTAGTCAAATCCGAACGAATCTGCGAATATAGTCGAATAATGGTCTTTTATTTCCGAACAATTCGAAGCAATTTATAACTTACTATAATGGGGTGGTCAATGTGCACATGCAATGTGAGTGTGGACATGTTATGAATTTGTTACTAAGAACGGTCATTTTTGCCAAAAAGACAGAAATCCAGAGTGTACCCGTCTTTACGTGTTCGAGTTGTTCGAAGAGCGAAGTCTATGTGGATGTGAAAAAAGATCTAACGGATCTCATTGCGAAGTATGGCAAGAATGCGACAGAGAAGCAAACCTTATTGTTCCAAGAATTTAATGAACTTGTAAACGTATTCTTCGAAATGTTCACGAAAGGAAGCAAGTACGTTAACATTGCGGAGTTCGAATCGATGCGTGAAGAACGTGTCAATCAGCTGCTCGATGTGTATTTGCTGGCGAAGACGATGAACGATGAAGAATGGATGGAAGATATTCAGAAAAGATTGAAACAACTCAAAAAATTTACTGCAAACCCTTACCGAATGAACATGAATTCATGATTAAAAGCGTAGTCACGTTGCGCAAAGTATGAATATGTCGTATCATAACATTAATATGTAGGATATGAACGAAAAACTTTAATGTTTGGAGAGAAGGAACGTGACTGTAACTATTTATGATGTAGCAAGGGAAGCAGGCGTATCGATGGCAACGGTATCACGGGTTGTGAACAATAATCCGAACGTTAAGCCACAGACGCGTAAGAAAGTATATGAGGCAATTGAGCGCCTAGGATATCGTCCGAATGCGGTAGCAAGAGGTCTTGCGAGCAAGAAGACGACGACGGTTGGCGTAGTCATTCCAGATATTTCGAATTCGATTTTTGCTGAAATTGCGCGCGGTATTGAAGATATCGCGAACATGTACCACTATAATATTATTTTGTGTAATGCGGATAAGAAGAAGGAAAAGGAAATTCGCGTTATCAATACGCTGCTGGAGAAACAAGTCGATGGCTTGCTATTCATGGGCGGCGCTGTGACGGAGGAACACATTCAAGCGTTCCAGACGGCGGCAGTGCCGATCGTTCTTTGTGCAACGAAGGACGAGCAGGGGGTTATCCCATCCGTTGATATTGATCACGAGGGCGCTGCCTTTGATGCGGTCAATACGTTGATCCGTCATGGACATCGCGAGATTGCGATGATCAGTGGTACGCTGCAGGACCCTGCGAACGGGTTCGCTCGATTCCAAGGGTACAAACGTGCGCTTGAAACGGCTGGAATTACGTATCAAGAAGATTTGGTTCGTATTGGGAACTACCGTTATGAATCCGGTGTCGAAGCGATGAAATATTTCCTTGGGCTCCGCAACAAACCGACAGCGATCTTCGCTGCAACAGACGAAATGGCCATTGGTGCGATTCATAGCATTCAAGACTCGGGACTTAAAGTTCCGGACGATTTCTCTGTTATCAGCGTAGATAATATTCGGATGGCTTCGATGGTTCGTCCATTGCTCACAACAGTCGCTCAGCCGATGTATGATATCGGCGCGGTTGCGATGCGCTTATTGACGAAGCTGATGAAGAAGGAGAATGTCGATAATGCGAACGTCATTTTGCCGCATGAGACGATTCTTCGCTTGTCCGTAACGCACGTGAACAAATAATTATAAGATCAAAAAGTCGGCTTTTCAGCACCGAGAAGGTTGTGTGAATCCGAAGAAAGAGGAACGGAGTTTAGGCAAAACCTAAATGAGTACCGGAATTCGAGGATGAACACAAGATTCGATGTCGAATCTACTTCTTGAAACACTTCATGATCAAAAGATGACTTTTTGAACTACCTCTATAAGAATTGAATTAGAACGGGGAACTTGATGATGGTGTATCACAAAATAGGCCTGATTGGCGCAATGAACGAAGAGATTGAACTACTGCTTGCTGATCTGCAGCAGAGTAAGCGTTCAGAACGCGCAGGCATTACCTTTTATGAAGGGATCTTCCATGGGAAAGAAGTTGTTCTCTGTAAGTCTGGCGTAGGTAAAGTCAACGCTGCGGTAACGACGCAAATCTTGATTGATACCTTCGGCGTGGATAGCATTCTATTCACAGGCGTTGCGGGTGCGCTGCACCCGGACTTGAATATCGGAGATATTGTTGTATCGACCGTATGCAAGCAGCATGATATGGACGTTCGTCCACTCGGGTTCGAGCGCGGCGTTATTCCGTACCAGGAGCGTTCAACGTTCGAAGCTGCACCAGATTTGATTGCGAAGGCGAGAGAGGCGTGTGAGCGGTTGTTCCAAGGTCATTATCGTCTTGGAGCGGTATTATCCGGGGATCAATTCGTGGCAAGCCGTGAACTCGTACAGGAGCTCTATGAGACGATGGACGGCGCTTGCACGGAGATGGAAGGCGCCGCCGTCGCTCAAGTATGCGATATGCATCGCATTCCGTTCGTTGTTATTCGCTCAATGTCCGATCGGGCTGATGGCTCAGCCCATGTGAATTTCGCAGAGTTTACGATTCAAGCTGCGAAGCATTCGTATCAGATCATCGATGACATGCTAAGTCACATATAAGGCGAACTGTTGATATATCACGAATTAGGGGATATATTGCAGTGCAATTGCATTGGTCTTACGATTTTGAATAGAAATTTCTGATCGCCTCGGCATCGGTTCCCACTCGGTTAGATCATCTAACCAGGTCGTTGGAATCGGGACCGGGGCTTTTTGCTGCCATCGCGTCAGCCAAGGTTCAGGCAACGATATCCTATTATCCTGATGTAACTGCGCCAGCAGGGGATGGTCCGTCATTTCGAGCCATAAGAGACTCCAAGCTCTTGGGACGACACGCCAGATGTCATAGCCTCCGCCACCGAATGCGGTCCACCGTCCATCGCAGTATTGATGAGCTAATTGATGGATGATCGCCGGCATTTCTTGATAAATTCGCATACTGCAGTGCTGATGGGAGAGAGGGTCATAGGCATGCGCATCGCATCCATGCTGACTGACAATAATATCTGGCTTGAACATAGCGGTAACACGCGTAATGGACTCGCGGAAGCAATCGAGCCACGATTCGTCTTCTGTATAAGGTTCGAGTGGGATATTGAAGCAGGTACCATAGCCATCAGATTCGCCGCGTTCCGAGACAAAGCCTGTCCCAGGGAACAAATACTTTCCTGTCTCATGAATCGAATATGTACAGACATTAGGATCCGTATAGAACGACCATTGCACCCCGTCCCCATGATGGACGTCCGTGTCGATGTAGAGCACGCGCGCGTTGTAATGTTCACGCAAATAGGCTATTGCAACGGAAGCATCATTATAGACACAGAAGCCTGAGCCGCGATTAGATAGAGCGTGATGCAGACCGCCGCCCAGATGCAGGGTATGCCTGCTCTTGCCGGACATGACATGATCTACCGCCGTAATGGATCCTCCGACGATCGTCGAGGTAACCTCATGCATTTGTGGAAAATAAGGTGTATCTTCGCTCGTGAACCCGAAGAGGTCCGCTTGCGCAAGCCACATCGGTTCGGGATTGGGACTGCTTAAGCCTTTGACAGAATGCAGATATGCAGGTTGGTGAATGGTCAGCAGCTCGTCTTCTGTTGCAGATCTAGGTACGACAATATGCTCGGGAGATAGCGCTTTGATTTCAGTCAGCAGGTCGTAGGTGAGTGCCAGTCGTTGCTGGTTAAACGGATGATCATCATTGAATCGATACTTCAATTCATCTTCATGATGAATGAACATAGCATTGATTAACATGCGATTGTGGTACCTCCTACTTTTACCTCACTAGCGAATTAGTACATGAACCGTTGTTGGAACCGTACACGATCGAATTGCTGCTCCGACTGAAGCGGAACGTCTTTGCCAATGCGCACCATGAGACAGTTGGCAGGATGAGAGCAGATTTCAGGATCATCGGTTGCATACCAGATCATGCCGACAGATTCCATCAATTTCTCCATCATTTTGCGGTAATCCCACACACTGAGCTTGCTGCCTTCCAGGTCCCAGTGCCAATAGTATTCGGTGGTGAACACAATATAATTTTCCATCTGATCTTCTTCGAAGGCGGTCTGAATCATTTTCTTGCCGAGCCCGTAGGACCTGTAATCATTTGCGACCTCGACAGCGCCCAGTTCGATTAAATCTTGCATGTTCCCTTGGGACCAGCGCTCCATCTCGTCTGCATAATGGAACGTAACATAGCCCACGATGGTATTCTCATGCCGTGCGATAATGATGCGCCCTTCCGGCAGCTCCGCAATTTCGATCAGCGCTTCGTGTTGATCCTTCGGCCTTCGGAAGGCGTCAAGATCTGGGTGCATATCCAGTGTTCGCAGCACTTCTGAGCGAACCGGGCCTTCAATAATGAGTACAATTTCTTGGTGCTGCTGGATATGTGCATGATAGATCTTCCGATGTTCCACGGATTCAACTCCTTTCCTCATCTCCTCTCACTTATATCACGGAAACGAATCTTTGAAAAGGAATAGGCGAATGAACAGAGGTATGCTATAATGAGATTTGCCATAAATTATACAAATTTATCTTCTTGACATCACGAACTGCATACGTTGTAACATCGTTCATCTCTCAAGTTAGCGGCCATCTGGTCTTCAGCGTGTAGTGAATCTCTTATTTTACGAACCTTGTAAGCGCTGTCGCTAACATTGCAGAGAAACTATATTTATTTTCTTACTGAGATATTATGGGAGGATGAAACAATGGGAAACGTGCAAGGTGAAATTATTGAGGCTGTAGCATCATCGTCAAATTTGGGCAAATATGAAGACGTGTACAGTCAGTTTAAGTGGGAAGAGATCGAGAAGAACTTCTCCTGGTACACAACAGGACAAGTAAATATGGCGTACGAGGCAATCGACCGTCATGTCGAGCAAGGTCTCGGCGACAAGGTTGCGCTCTATTATAGCGATGCAACACGGGATGAGCAGTACACATTCGCAGAGATGAAAGCCAAATCGAATCAATTCGCCAATGTGCTTCGCAAGCATGGCATTCAGCGCGGGGAACGCGTGTTTATCTTCATGCCGCGTACACCGGAATTGTATTTCAGCTTGCTTGGTTCGCTTAAAATCGGTGCTGTCGTAGGTCCGCTATTCGAAGCGTTTATGGAGACGGCGGTCAAGGATCGTCTTGAAGATAGCGGCGCAGTTGCTGTCGTAACGACTCCAGCCCTTCTAGGGCGTGTCCCAAGAGAGCAGCTTCCTGAACTGAAGCACGTCATTCTCGTGGGAGCAGATGTTCAAGCAGGGGAAGGCGTAATTGATTTTTATGCTGAGATGGCGGAGGCTTCGGAAGAGGCGGAGATCGAATGGTTAGGACGTGAAGACGGCCTGATTATTCATTATACTTCCGGCTCTACAGGCAGACCGAAGGGTGTTTTCCATGTTCAGAATGCCATGATGCAGCATTACTTCACGGGTAAAATTGTGCTTGATTTGCAAGCCGACGATATATATTGGTGTACCGCTGACCCAGGCTGGGTAACGGGTACGTCTTACGGGATTTTTGCGCCGTGGCTCAACGGAGCGACGAATGTCATTCGTGGCGGACGTTTCAGCCCGCAGGATTGGTATAATACGATTCAAAAATATAAAATTACGGTCTGGTACAGTGCGCCAACAGCATTCCGGATGTTAATGGGCGCTGGCGATGACATCATCTCGCATTTTGATTTATCCAGCTTGCGCCATGTGCTGTCGGTAGGTGAACCGCTCAACCCTGAAGTTGTGCGTTGGGGAATGAAAGTGTATAACCAACGGATCCATGATACGTGGTGGATGACGGAGACCGGGGGACAGCTTATCTGTAACTACCCGGGGATGGCGATTAAGCCAGGTTCGATGGGACGTCCAATTCCAGGTGTGGGCGCAGCGATTATTGATGATAACGGTAATGTGCTTCCACCATACCGCATGGGCAATCTGGCGATTAAGACGCCTTGGCCATCGATGATGCGTCAAATCTGGAATAACCCAGCGAAGTATTCAGAGTATTTCCGTCTGGAAGGGTGGTATGTATCAGGAGATTCGGCCTATATGGATGAGGACGGCTACTTCTGGTTCCAAGGTCGTGTAGATGACGTGATTAACACGTCCGGTGAACGTGTAGGACCTTTCGAAGTGGAGAGCAAGCTCGTTGAGCATCCTGCAGTCGCTGAGGCTGGGGTTATCGGTAAGCCCGACCCTATGCGCGGTGAAGTCATTAAGGCGTTCATCTCACTTCGTGAAGGCTTTGAACCTTCTGAAGAGCTGAAGGCGGATATCGCGAAATTTGTCAAAGAAGGTCTATCGGCGCATGCTGCACCGCGTGAGATCGAATTTAAGGATAAATTGCCGAAGACGCGCTCAGGTAAAATTATGCGTCGGGTATTGAAAGCTTGGGAGTTGAACTTACCTACAGGCGACTTATCCACGATCGAGGATTAATGAAATTTCAACTTGTCAATGCAACGAATGACTTAATTAGAAATTTATGTATTGACAAATTTATGAACTAAGATATATATTTTTTATAACAAAATATTTACAACCATAACATGTTACCTCATGAAGGGCATTCGTTATGAAGCAGGTAAGTCAGAGATGCTTCTATACGTATGCCCTTTTTTGTGTCGGTTGGATTGTATTATTTTGTAATCACTAGCAAAAGAGAGGGGTTTTCGAGTGCAAAAGAAATGGGGCAAATCAATTACGTTACTTCTCATCACGGCACTATTACTCATGCTAGCAGCAGGATGCGGCACCAAGAAGGAAGAGACGAAGACGGAGCCGACGACATCGACTGAGACCAAAACGGAGACCAAGACAGAACCAACAACGACGACAACAACGGAGCCGACAACGACGGAGGCAGCTGGCCCTGAACTAGAAGGCGACTTCGAACTTCAGTATTTCGTCGGAGGCTATGGTGATGGATTCTGGAAAGAAGCGATCGCCGAGTTCGCGAAGAAGTATCCGAAGCTGAAGATTAAAGAATCAGCCGGACCGAAAATTAACGATCAAATGAAGCCACGCTGGATTCAAGGCAATCCGCCGGACTTCGTATATATTGACGGTGCAGGTTCCAATGCAACACAAATGGTGAAGGACGACCAATTACTAGATATGACGGATTGGTTAGAGACAGCGAAGAACGAAGACGGCAAATTGATTAAAGATCTCTTGATCATGCAGCCGGTGAAGTATGACGGTAAAGTCGCGCCAATTCCTTTCGTATTCGGTACATGGGGCATTTTCTATGATAAAGCGGAGTTCAAGAAAAACGGCTGGAATGAGCCTAAGAACTGGGAAGAGTTCTTAGCGGTGTCGAAGCAAATTCAAGATTCTAAGAAAATGTATCCGTTCATCCACACAGGTAAATATCCATACTACATCAACGGCGGTCTAGTAGATACAGCCATCCTCGTTAATAACAACTACGACACTTCCATCTTTGATAAAATACAAGCGCTTGAGCCGGGCGTATTCAAGTCCGATGCTGTGAAAAAGGCACTTGATCAAGTGAAGCAATTGGTTGACGCAAAATACATTGACCCAGCTTCTGCAGCCATCAACCACACAGATTCCCAATCTTTATTCTTACAGCACAAAGACGCGTTCATCCCGAACGGTCTATGGGTAGAGAATGAAATGAAAAAAGACGTTCCAGCAGGCTTTGAGTTTGGTTTCGTACCATCGGTTACACAAGCAGCTGGCGGCAAATTTGTAGCGATCCCGTACACATCCACGATCGGCGTTGCAAAGAAAGCGAAAAACCCTGAAGCGGCAAAAGCGTTCATGCAGTTCATTTTGACTGAGAAATGGGCTGTACGTTGGGCTGAATTAACAGGTGCGCTTGATAATATTAAAGCGGACTTAAGCCAATCTGCCGCAGTTAGCAGCTTGTCCAAACAAGCGAGCGGCTACTACAACTCCCCAGATACCATTGTTGCTCCTTATGTTGAATTGAATGCAGATGTAGATAAAGTGAAGCAAGATTCTACGCAAGCGCTTGCAAACGGTAAGATCACGCCAGAAGAGTGGATGGATCGTATGGAAGCAGCAGCGGAGAAGGCTCGCGGTAAGAAGTAATATCGATCAAACGTCATGAGGGCAGCCCCCTCATGACGTTTATTAACTAAGAGTAGACCTATGGGGTGATAACCGTGAACCAAGCTCCATCGATTGGCCAAGCCGTGGAAAAGCCCGCAGCAGGTAAAGGGATGAATTGGAAAACAAAGCGTAAGCTGTTTATTTTCGTATTCACAGTACCCACACTATTATTCTTTTGTTTATTCATGATCTATCCGATTGTTCAAGGTTTATATGTTAGTTTCTTTGACTGGTCTGGTGGTTCGGAGACCAAGACGTTCATTGGATTTGATAATTATAAGGAAATGCTGAATGACCCGATCATCGGACATGCAATATACAACGATTACTTTCTCGTATTCTGGAAAGTGATTGGAATCGTTGGCCTAGGGATCTTTTTTGCGGTAGCGGTAACGAGGTTCCGTTTGAAAGGTGCAGGCTTCTTCCGTCAAGTGTTCTTTATTCCGAATATTTTATCGGTCGTCGTCATCGGTGTCCTGTGGAATTATATTTATAACCCGAGTATTGGATTCCTGAACTCGTTCTTATCGTTATTTACGGAGAATAAGGTGGAGATTTCATACCTTGGAGATGAAGCGTATGCGATGTGGTCTTTGTTGCCTCCAGCGATCTGGGCAGGGGTAGGATTCGTTATGGTTCTGCTCGTCGCATCCATTCTCAATATTCCTGCTGAGCTGTACGAGGCAGCGAACTTGGATGGCGCATCGCAGTGGCAGCAGTTCACACGAATTACGATGCCGCTAACGTGGGAGCAGATCAAAGTATCTATCCTATGGGTGGTCATGACGACATTGAACGGCTCGTTCGTTATTGTCTGGATTATGACAGAAGGCGGACCGGATAACGCCACTCAAGTCATGGGCTCCTACTTGTATCAGATGGGCTTCAGACAGTTCCATATGGGTTACGCGTCGGCGATCGGCGCACTGATCCTGGTGCTCTCTCTGATTACGACACTGGCTCTGCAGCGCATTATGCGCCGCGATACGCATGAAATGAGTTAGAACGACTGGCTGTTTCGTTTATGCTTACGAAGTGATTTTCCCTATGGGAAAATCTTTAGGAGGACGCCTATGCACAAAAAAACGCTCGGTTCTTCAATCCTTAGCGCAATCATCTACGTGATTATGATTCTGTGGGCGCTCTGCGTATTGTATCCGCTAGTATGGTCTGTTTTTGGCTCGCTCAAAGATAATCAGCAGTTCCTGCTGAAGATGCCGTGGAGTTTGCCAGAATGGCCGTTATTATGGGAAAACTTCTCGAATGTATGGACCAATTATAATGTTGGAACTTATTTTATGAACTCGCTCATTGTTACCATTGTGAGTACGGTGCTTGCATTGTTGCTATCATCGACGACGGCCTATGTCATCGCACGGTTCAAATTTACAGGGAGTCAGGCGTTATATAATCTGTATCTTGCATCGATGATGATCCCGTTGATTCTGGGGCTTATCCCATTATTCTTCCTACTAACGGATTTGCATCTGAGCAACACGCTAATGGGGTTAATCTTGGTGTACACGGCGATGAACGTCTCCTTCGGGGTATTCGTACTTGTAGGATTCTTCAAGACATTACCCAAAGAGTTAGATGAATCCGCTTCAATTGATGGCTCATCGGATTATGGGGTATTCTTCCGGATTATGCTTCCGTTAGCAAGGCCAGGCTTAATCTCTGTGGGGATTATGAACATACTTAACATTTGGAATGAATACGTCATGGGTACCGTCCTCGTGAATGACCCGTCGAAATACACGTTGCCGATTGGGATCGCTGTGATGCAGGCTGAAATGCAATATCGGACTGAGTGGGGACCGTTGTTCGCAGGGCTGCTCTTATCGATCATTCCAGTGTTAGTTGTGTATTTCATCTTCCAGCGACAAATTACAAGCGGTATGGTAGCGGGTGCGGTTAAGTAACCTGCGATCTTATGGCCACAATAGAAAGGACGTACCAATCAGCAATGATGGTACGTCCTTTTCATTATTCAGAGGCTTCCACGTTTATTTTTTTTACTTCAACCCTGCGAATTCGGTGTTTATCCGCTTTTTTGATCGTAAATAGGAAGTCTTCATATTGCCATTCACCGCCGCGTGATAAATCAGGGTTATGTTCGAACAGCCAGCCGCTAATCGTATCGACATGCTCACTCTCGTAATGGGTGTTCAGGAGATCATTCACTTGAGAGAGAGGGACCATTCCATCAAGGATATAATGATCATCATTGATTTTCTCAACCGGCGCTTGTTCATCCGTATCGAATTCGTCCCGAATCTCACCGACGATTTCTTCCAGAATATCTTCGATCGTAATCATACCCGAAGTACCACCGTACTCGTCGATCAAGATCGCAATATGCGTCCGCTCTTGCTGCATCCGTTTGAGTAAGGTCTTAATCGGAATGGCTTCGGATACCGTCAGTACGTTATGAATCAGAGGTTTGATGTTCGTATCGTCGCATAGATCTTTGTTGACAATGAACTGCTTGGTGTGAATCATCCCGATAATATTGTCTTTGCTACCGGAGATCACAGGGAATCGCGTATATTGCTCGCGTTGGATAATTTTCAGATTCTCTTCCATTGATTGATCCGCATCAAGACAGATCATATCGGTACGAGGGACCATAATTTCACGAGCAAGTAGGTTATCAAAAGCAAATATTTTGCTCACATAGCCGTATTCCGTCGTATTGATTTTACCGCTCTCATAGCTTTCCGACAAAATAATCTGAAGTTCTTGTTCGGAATGGGCTTCATCGTGCTCTTTGGCGGGCTTTAGACCGAACAGACGGACGATCGCGTTCGCAGATCCATTGAACAACCAGATTAATGGGTACATGATTTTATAGAAGTAAATGATCGGACGAGCAGTAAGTAAACTAATCGTCTCTGCTTTACGAATTGCAAATGTTTTCGGCGCCAATTCTCCAAGAACAACGTGGAGGTAGGTCACCAAGAGAAAAGCGATAATGAAAGAAATAATAGACGCTGCGCGGTCTGCAATTCCTAACTGTTCGAATAAGGGATGCAGTAGCTTCTCGACCGTTGGCTCTCCTAACCATCCGAGGCCAAGGGCGGTAATGGTAATACCGAGCTGACAGGCAGATAAGTAACCGTCTAGATTGGACGTCACAATTTTAACAGCCATCGCATTTTTACGACCTTCTAATACGAGCTGGTCGACTCGGCTGGGCCGCAACTTAATCACAGCGAATTCGGTAGCAACGAAGAAGGCTGTTGCGATGATTAGTAATGCGACAAGAAATAGGTTGAGAATAGGCATTAGATTCTCTAAAGTCTCCTTATGGATTTATTTTGTTAATATGAGTTCTTATGAACTTATACTATGAACTAATTATAGAATGTTTAGGCCGCAAGATCAAAGTCGATTTCGGATGCCATTCATCGTTATCCGTCCATTTTGGGGGGTTACATCCATAGAACAGCATCGAATCGCTTATTTAAGCTCGCTTTGACAATCAGAAGCGAAAGTCTTAAGATAAGTTCATATGAACTTATTATGAAGAGGGGATCTCCATGGAGATTTTTACGATAACACGTTTCCAAATGTCTGAGTTGCTGGGCGGTATCGCGTATACAGGCTCCAAATCACCATTAGTTATCTTGCAGCAAGCTTGGGCTAAAACACATACAGCTGAGAAAATGAGCGGTAAAATGCTCGGCGCCTTCGTTGAGACCTCCTTATCGCCTATTTTTGAGAAATTAATCAAAATGACGGCACATAGTTCAGGGTTTTCATTGAATGAAATTATTGCGCTAGGCAATCAGATTGAGTATTCCCACTATTCGATTACATCGGTTCAGAATTGGGTAAAGCGGGATTTTAAAGACCTTATCAGTGTACCAGACCATGGAAAAAAGTATTCCATTGATCAAGCTGCGCTTATATTTATGATTGATGATCTGAAGGCGACACTTGATTTCGATTCGATCCGTAAGTTGCTAACCATTGTGTTTCGTCAATCGGAGACGGGAGAACGCTCTGTTAATCCGCTGCAAATCTACGCCGCATATACATCGATCTTTGAACAGCTGGATAAGAACAATGACCAGGTGTTGGATTTGTCCGGACATGAGAGCGGGAAGAGGAATCAAGATCATATTTTGGAGAATATGATCAAGCAGAAAGCCGATGAATATGCTGCAAGTCTCGTTGAAGTGACTGTAAGGGAGAGAGAAGCGATAAGTAATTTGGTATTCATCGCGATGCTGTCCGTACAGACGTCCTATTTCCAATCGATGGCCAAACGGATCTTCAACGCAACCTTGTTCCTTCAACATATCACGACATAACCGATCGAATGGAAAAACGCCTAGCGCATGATAAGTGCACTAGGCGTTTTGTTTATTCTTTGTAATACACAGCCGATGTTGGTGAGGATTCTCCTGCATCATTGACAGCTGTTACACGGTAATAGCCGGTCACTCCTGTACCGATGTACTCGAAATGCGTCTCAGGTGAAGAAGCAAGAAGGGTGAAGTTCCCGTCTTTCTTATCGCTGTAGTATATCCGATACTCTTTGACAGATGATTTGGCATTGTTCTGCCAAGTTAATTCGAGTCCCATATTCGATGACTTTGCTTTTAATTTGCTAGGCTTAGCGGGTGGACCGGACTGCTCATTGTCTTGTGGATCCGTAGATTCACCACTCGTATTGCCTGATGGATCGGTTGTATTTGGATCCGTTCCCGTGGATGTTCCAGGATCGGTAGTCCCTGAGTCTGGTGTGGCTGGAATACCTGGTAGCCCAGAACTGCCGCCATTGGCAGATACGATTGCGCTTGGTGCAGATTCTTTGCCTGCAACGTCAACAGCCGTCACATAATAACTATACCCGTTACTGCCGGATACGAAGTTCGAGAATCGGGCAGGCTGCCCAGTTAACACTGGTGTAGATGTAACTTGGTATCCGCTGCCGTTCATCGAACGGTATAAGCGATAACCAACAACATCTGCTTCTGAATTCGGAGTGAAGCTGATAATCGCTTTTCCGCCTGAATTCTGAAGCTGTACATTTTGCGGTGCGCTTGGAGCATGACCATCATCCGTTCTCGGATCTGTTTTGGATGGGGCATCAAGATCTGCGTCCTGCGGCAGATACGATTGAATCGATTTCCGGCTGCTGCTTGGCATTCTTGGCAGTGCCTTTTGGATCTCTTCAATCAAGTCCTGAATAGATTTCTCTCGCCGTACGACTACTTTCTCTTGCACCATATCCGAAGGCGTTGCATCTTGCGCGATATAGTTGACGCCGTTGTATGAGATAATCTTCATACTCGTAATCGCGTCATCCCGCTTGGTCGGGATGAATTTCTTATTAAAGATATCGGTTACTAACCGGTTTGCTTGTCTCGTTAAATCTGTTGGCAGCTTACCGCTGAAACCGGATACGGTCATCGACACGATACCGCTCGGTTTCTCGAACGATTTGGTCTGGAACAACTCTGGTCTGATGTCCGTCACTTGGTTCATAATCGTCGCCCAAATTTTGCGCGCACGCATTTTTCCGTCACCCGTTAATGTGTTGATCTGCTCCTCATAGCCAGCCCAGACACCGAGTGTAATATCAGGTGTGAAGCCCATGAACCAGACATCGCCATAGTTCTGTGTCGTACCGGTCTTACCTGCAATCGGAATCTTACCATACTTCTTAAATTCCCCTGTCAGTCGACCAGCTGTCCCGGATGGACCAGCAATGACGGTACGGAGCATATCCTGCATGATGTATGCTGTCTGCTCAGAGAATACAGTCTGTGGGTTATTCTGATGCTGATAGACGATGTTCCCTTTGGTATCTACAATTTTCTGAATGATATAAGCATCATTCAGTACGCCATTATTCGGGATGGTACCATAGGCGTTGGTTAGTTCCTCTACAGATACCCCGTATTTCAGACCTCCGATAACACCCGTTTGCGCATAGTAATCTTCAGGTTGAATGGAGGTTATTCCAAGTTTCTTTACGAATGTCCATGCTTTTTCGATACCGACCTTATCCAAGAATACCTTCAGCGCTGGAAGGTTGAGCGACTGATTCAAGGCTTGCCTCGCTGTGACCAACCCTTTGTAGCGGTTGTTCGCATTCTTCGGAATATGGAAGCCCTTCGTGCCGTCCTTGAGTACGATTGGCGCATCGTCCAGAATCGTGGCTGGCTGAACCGTGCCTTCCTCGATGGCTGGCAGATAGGCGCCGAGCGTCTTCATCGCGGAACCAGGCTGACGAAGCATTTGCGTCGCGTAGTTCATCTGCTCAACATAGTAGTCACGACCTTCGATCATCCCGAGGATTGCGCCTGTTTTATGATCGAGCATGACAGCTGCTGTCTGCTCCATGCCTTTCGTTTTGCTGTCTGGCGAGAAGTTCTTCGGATCGCTGGCGATTTTACGCATTGCGTCGTAGATCTTTTTGTCGATCGTTAGGTAAATTTTGTAGCCGCTGCGAAGCATCTGTTCTCGTGCATCTTGCATGAGCTCCGCATTTTCTTTCTTGCGCAAATCTGCCACCGTCAATGATGGATTCTGCTGGAGCACAAGAGCCTCCGAAGCAGAACGTTCTGCTTCCATCATGAGATACGGGTATGTATTGTAAGCTTTTTGATTCGGCTTCGCGAGGGAAGCTTTAATGTCGAAGCTGAGCGCCTCGTCATATTGTTGTTTGGTAATTTTGGATTCCTCGAGCATTCGGCGCAATACGAGCTTCTGGCGCTCAACGGCCCGTTTGAATCCCTTCTCGTTAAATGCACCTTTACCATTAAATGCAGAGTAGGCGCTAGGCAATTGAGGCAGACCCGCAATGTACGCGGACTGAGCGATATTGAGCTTATTAATCTCGAGATTGAATATGCCTTTCGCAGCCGCCTTGACACCGAAGAGGTTATAGCCTGTCGAACCATTGCCGAATGGGACTTTGTTCAAATAAGCGGTCAAAATCTCATCCTTGGTCAAGAATCGTTCCAAGCGGATCGCAAGGAAAATTTCCTTGACCTTTCGGTTATCGGTACGGTCCAGATTCAGGAATACGCGTCTTGCTAATTGCTGCGTGAGCGTACTTCCTCCCGTCTGAATGTTCTCATTCAATACCCGCTGCTTGACGGCACGAACGACGCCGTTGACGTCAATTCCGATATGATTGTAAAAATTATTGTCTTCAATGGCGAGTACGGCATCGATTATTGGCTGCGGAATATCCTTGAGTGCGATTAATCGCCGGTCCTCGTCGGTTCGCAGTTGTCCTACGAGCGTCCCGTCATTAAAGTATACGAATCCTGTCTCAGAATTCTCGTGTATCTTCTCATCAATGAGTGCGGCAGATCGAACAGGGTCGTCTTTGACGATCGAAGCGACATAGCCTAAGACGGCGCTGCCTCCGAATAACCCTAATGTAAATCCGATAAATAAGAACCATTTCGTAATGCTCCAAGCGATGCGTCCACCGGATCTCTTCTTCGGAGCAGGTTTATCGGATTTTGTCTGCAAATTTTCTTCATCCATGCATTGGCCTCCTTTTAACAGCACTATTATAGCATAAGTGGGGTCCTTTTTGGAAAAGAGATCTATAGATGGAGAGGGGATACAGTGCGAAAAGAAAGTAAAAAAACCCTCGATCCGAGGACCAAGGGTTTTTCGTGTAGTGCAATAATCGATCTTAACGGCTGTAGAACTCGACGATTTGTTTCTCATCGATTTCTTGAGGCAACTCAGCACGCTCTGGCAAACGGATGTATTTACCTTCCATAGCGTTGTCGTTGTACTCAAGGTAACCAGCAAGGTGGTTACGGTTTTCAAGAGCTTCTTTGATCGAAGAAAGACCACGGCTTCTTTCACGAAGGCTGATTACATCGCCAGTGCTAACAAGGTAAGAAGCGATATCTACTTTTTTACCGTTAACTGTGATGTGACCATGGGAAACCAACTGACGAGCGCCTGCACGAGAGTTTGCGAAACCAAGACGATATACGAGGTTGTCCAAACGGCTCTCAAGCAAGACCATGAAGTTTTCACCGGAAATACCTTGCATTTTGGAAGCTTTGTCGAACAAGTTACGGAATTGTTTTTCGTTCAAACCGTACATGTGACGAAGTTTTTGTTTCTCTTGAAGTTGCATACCGTAGTTGCTAACTTTCTTGCGTTGGCCTGGGCCGTGTTGTCCTGGAGGGAAAGGACGTTTCAATTCTTTACCAGTACCGCTCAAGGAAATTCCAAGACGGCGGCTTAATTTAAACTTAGGACCTGTGTAACGTGACATGTATAAAAGACTCCTTTTAAAGTAAAATTTAGTGGGGTCCTTTTGCGCCGAATTTTGCTTCATGTTGTGCAAGTGCATCTTGCATTCAACTCTGACATGAAAAGTTCAGCCGCTGTCCTGTCAGCAACAAAATTCGTGAGGGTGACACAATCGTTACGCCCGTTTATACATCAATACATATTATATGAGATCCTGGCCGAATGTCAAGTTATCCAGCTAGTTCGAAAAGTTTATAGTTCCAAATACCTAAAAATATCTGAAGAACTGCTAGATTACTAGTGCAAAATATATGAAAAAACGTTATGATGAGATTAGGTTTTTCGTTGCAAGGAATTGATGACTTAAAGCGGGTGGTGGGAAACGTATGATTCATAATCTACGAAATGCACAAGTAGAGCTCAAACAACATCATACAGTCCAATGGCCTACCTCACCCTCAGGTATTTACGATGAAAATGAGTTATGGCTGCAACAACAAGATATTGTTAGCAGTGATTATCCATACATCGAACCCCTGATTCAATCAAGCTTCCAGGAGTGGCTGCATGTCATCGCAGATTTTCCAAGTCTTCAATTGGGTAAGTTGGCCATATTCGACTACCAAGGGAAAATGGTTGCTTCAAATCGAAGTGATGACCTGGGAGAACCTGCTTCAGCATGGAATGAACAAGTTGTGCAAGCAACAATATCTACGAAGAAATCTACGGTAGCTGTCTATGAGCATGCAACAATCGCAGTACCGATTCTAAGCCGCAAGGGGCAAGACGTATTCGCCGTTGTGGTCTATCAAATGCCAAGTCATGTGTATGAGTCCAGTATGCTGGATCTGCTTGCCATGGCTGCTTTTACGTTACGAAATAGCTTCTATCGTCGATTTGAGCATATATTTATCCGCGATCTCATGCAGCTCCAGAATTATACAGATCGTGAAGCGCGGAAGAAAACCGTATTTTTTAATGTGGTTCAACGGATCCATGGGAAATTCGACGTTGATTCCGTACTTAGCGAAGTGATCGAGAGTATTTTATTTCTGTATCCCTCGGCAAGTATGGAATTATACATCTCATCCGATCATCGCAGTGCGAACGAACATGTCAAACCGCTTATTCTTCATAATTTCACGGATGATTTGTGCGTACGTGCTTTTATGGAAGGCCGGATGATTCAAGAGACTTCTTCGGAGGATTCTGAGACCGAACACGTCAACATTGCCGTACCTCTAAGCGGTAAGCAAGGTGTATACGGTGTATTGTTCATCAGTCTAGAGATGCATTTGCTGGAGGATCTTGATTTTCAGTTGATCACAATGCTCGCAGATACGGCCGGTACAGCTTTCGAGAACGCGAAGTTGTACGAGCAGTCGAACATGCTTATTCGCGAGCTGCGCCTGATTAATGAGTTAACGAAGCAGCTGAATCAGAGTCTGCGCTTGAGCGAAGTTTTTGATTTTGCGTTGAACGAGCTCTTGCATATTTTCAAGGCGGAATTTTGCTCTATTCTTCAATTGGATGGGGAGAAGAGCTTTTTCAAAGTGATGTCCAGCAATGTCGATGTGATTTCCAAGCAAATTTACTCTACAGATTACGGATTCAGCGGTCTGGTGTACGCAACGAAAGAACCGCTCATCCTGCTCGATTATAAAATGTTCAGTAAGGTTCGTTCTGATTTCATGGAGGAGACGGACTCTCGGTCCTTGATGGCCGTTCCACTCGTTATTAATAATGAAGTGAATGGCGCGATCCTGCTGGCCCATAGCGATGCGAACTATTTCTCTTATGACAACTTCAAGTTATTTCAAGTGTTGTCTACGCATATTGGCCTTGCGATTGCGAATGCTTCCCTGCATGCCAAAGTGCAGCGTATGGCGAATCATGATAATTTGACCGGACTTTACGCAAGACATTATTTGGATGACAGGGTGCACCAGAAGCAGAAAATTGATTTCTGCGGTTCACTCATCGTGGTGGATATCGATCATTTTAAGCAGATTAACGATACGTACGGTCACCAGATTGGAGACAAAATTCTACGGCAGGTTTGTGAGATTATCCGTTCATCGATTCGCGATTCGGATATTGCGGCGAGATGGGGCGGTGAAGAACTCGCGATCTATCTTCCGCAGCTATCGAAGTCACAAGCGTCGCGCGTAGCGGAACGTATCCGAGCACGCGTTGAAGTCGAGACGAATCCCGGTGTGACGGTATCTTGCGGCATATCGGAGTGGAACTGGGATGATGACAAGATCAGTGTAGAGCTGCTCTTCTATAAGGCAGATATGGCACTGTACGAGTCGAAGAATAATGGCCGTAATCGTATTACGATGGATTAATAGGAAGTATCCTTCTAGTTGGGAAGGGTACTTTTTTTATGCCAGGCTCCTTTGCGCATAACTTCGATGGTTCAGGAAACGCTATAAGGCGACTACGGACTTAGGGAAAGGAGCGTAAACATTGTCTAGAGGATGGACGTGGAATCGATGGTTGCGTATGCTGTCTTGCTGTCTAGCTGCTGGTTTGCTCATGAGTACGGTGGGGTGTTATACGATTGAGTCTAAGAAGAACCCGAATGAATTGTACCAATTGGCTCTATCCGGTCTGTCGGGGACAGATAATTTTACGTTTCGCGGACAATCGTTTATCTATGGAAATAACAGAGCGCTTATTCGTGAACCCATCCAATATCACGGAACGGTAAAAGCACATCAGTTACAGGGCTTTCAAATGTCAATGGCGAACAAGCAAGTGACGTCATTTGCTGACCGATGGAATCCGCTGCGGCAGCTTGAAGAGATTAAAAATTTAGCGAAAACGATGGAGATTGATGGGACGGCTTCGAACCGAACGCATATCGTCATGCGGATGAGATTAGCACCAGAAGCAGGAAAGATGCTGCTAACCCAGAATCTTAATGATGAGATGCGTAAGTTGGAAGAGCAGAAAATTCAAGTGCAAAATCTTCATTCGCTAACTGACGCTGATCGTTCGAAGCTGCAGTCAGAGCTCGGGCAAATTTTATCCACGGGTTATAATAAATTACAAAAAATGACAAGTGATATGCAGGTTGACTCGAAATATACCTTATGGATCAATCGTTCAACACTCCTGCCCTCGAAACTGTATTCCAAGACCAAAACGAACTATCATCTGAATGGTGTGCCACGGGAAGAAGTCGTTGTGACGGAATCCAAATTTGATGGCTACCAATGAATTTACGTTTAGATTTGACCATGGTACAATAACTGCATGCAATAAATCTATACATAATCCTGTTGTAAAGCGAGATTAAGGGGAGGTTGACGAAGATGAGAGACGCAAGAATCGAGAAGTTAGCTCAGAATTTGGTAGGCTATTCTGTCGATGTACAACCAGGCGAGAATGTGCTTATCGAAATGATCGGTACGGAGCGCGACCTGTTAAAGTGCATTATTGAGGAAGTAGCTAAACGCGGTGGACACCCATTTGTTGAGCTAACAGATCGCACCGTGCTTCGCGCGATGCTGATGAACACGAACGAAGAGCACTTGAAAACGTGGATGGAGTATGACCTTGCTCGGATGCAGAAAATGGATTGCTACATTGGTATCCGCGCAGGTGAGAATGTGAATGACCTGTCGGATGTACCAGAGAACAATCTGAAGCTCTATAATTCGATTTACAGCCATCCGATTCATTCCGAGGAACGGGTGAAGAGAACGAAGTGGGTTGTTCTTCGTTATCCGAATGCGGCTATGGCACAACTCGCGAACACAAGTACAGAAGCGTTCGAAGACTTCTACTTTAACGTCTGTAATCTAGACTACGCGAAGATGGATCGTGCACAAGATGCGCTTCAAGCATTAATGCTGAAGACAGACAAGGTTCGCATTGTATCGCCAGGGACAGATCTAACGTTCTCCATCAAAGATATCGGCGCTGAGAAATGTTCGGGTCAGAAGAATATACCGGATGGCGAAGTATACACGGCTCCTGTTCGTGATTCCGTTAACGGAACGCTTCAATATAACACACCAACGGTATACAACGGTATTTCGTTCGAGAATGTATTTTTCCGGTTCGAGAACGGGAAGATTGTCGAAGCGAAGTCGAATGACACAGCGAAATTGAATTCGATTCTGGATACAGATGAAGGCTCCCGTTACATTGGCGAGTTCGCGATTGGCTTCAACCCTTATATTTTGACACCGATGAAAGACATCCTGTTCGATGAGAAAATCGCGGGCAGCTTGCATTTCACACCGGGTCAAGCGTATGATGTTGCGGATAACGGCAATCGTTCCGCGGTTCACTGGGATCTCGTGTTGATTCAGCGTCCAGAGTATGGCGGCGGAGAGATCTATTTCGATGATGTTCTGATCCGTAAAGACGGCATTTTCGTAATTCCTGAACTAGAACCGCTTAATCCGGAGAACTTGAAATAGCACCCTGAGAATTTTATGGTTGCGTTTCCACAGAGGATCAAGGTATCATGAAATTGTAAAAAAATTCGTACTAGACGGAGGTCGTTCCCATGTCTAACAACACAGCTATCGTAGAGATTTCTCAAACAGCAAGTAAATTCCGTTCTTCGATCGTACTTCAAGCAGAGCACAAGTATATCGACGTTAAAAGTATTCTCGGTCTTTTCACAACTCTTGTGAACAGTCATGCTTACGAACTTCACGTTCATGGTCCGGATGAAGAAGAAGCAAGAGCTGCAATGAAAGAAGTATTCGAGAAACACGGTTTGCAAGTAACCGTTGTCTAATTGTGACATGTTCATGAAAAAAGCGTGCCTTCCGTTATGAAGGGCGCTTTTTTTCTATATTTTCTTGTGTAATAGCTCATAATCGCTTAATATTAGGATTAGCAGTATTTGATTTTCGGGCATAGAGGGGGGAGTTACATGTCTTCATCAGATTTCATGGAACAATTGAATCTAAGAGCTTTGTCTCTGCTTCAGGGAGATGCAGATAAAATCGAGAAACTTATTGAAGTTCAGATGGAGAATCTGGCAACCCGCAAGTGTCCTCTGTATGAGGAAGTGCTTGATACGCAAATGTACGGATTCTCGCGTGAGGTTGATTTTGCCGTTCGTGCAGGGCTGATTGACGAAGCAGTAGGTAAAGAGATTCTCAGCAAGCTTGAGCGGAACTTAGCAGTCTTATACGAGGCGTTAAATGTAAAAGGGTAGCTTCCATTATGGAGAGCTACCTTTTTTTTGTATATTGGATAAGTTCTCGATCTCGCCTCAATTAGACGAGGAAGAAGGCGACACCCAGGATAATATAGACGAGCATGAGAAGGAAGCCTTCGTACCAGTTGGTCTTGCCATCCTGTGTGATGGACTTGGCGATGATGACAGACACGCCAATCGCTACAAGCTCGATCGTCGTGAAGACAAAATCCATTGGATTCCCGAATAGGAAGCTGACAAATACGAGAACGGGCGCAACGAATAACGCAATTTGAAGGCTGCTGCCGACAGCGATTTCGACGGAAGTACCGATCTTGTTCTTAAGCGCCATCATGACAGCGGCACTATGTTCAGCAGCATTGCCGACGATCGCGATGACGAAGGCACCAATGAAGAGTTCCGTGAAGCCGAATTGAGCTGAAAATTCATGTAACGTTCCTACAAGCCATTCACTCACTAACGCGACCATGACGGTTGCAATCACGAGGAACAGAATAGATGTGGATTTAGACCAAGCAGGCTCTTCATGATGGTCTGGCTCCATCTCCTCTTGATCGGACAGCACATTCTTATGCGTGACCATGGAGAAGTACAGCCAAAATATATACGCCACAATGAGGACACCAGCAACGATTAAGCTGAGGGTGTTCGTCTCTTCATGGGTGATCACCTTCGTACCCGCGAACATGGCAGGAATGAACAAGGCTGCGATTGCCATCAACATAAGGGTACCATTATGTCCAGCAAGCGACACGTTGAATCGCTGCTCTTTAAATTTCAGTCCGCCAGCAAAAAGACTAAGTCCAAGGACGAGCAGCAGGTTACCGATAATGGCCCCGGTTAAGCTGGCCTTTACCATATCGAACAAGCCTTCTTTGATCAGGAAAATAGCAATGATCAGCTCTGCAGCATTCCCGAAGGTCGCGTTCAGAAATCCTCCCAGCCGCTGTCCTGCATAGTGTGCAACGCTCTCTGTAGCTTTACCGAGGAATCCCGCGACGAAAATAATTGATACCGCTGAGATAATAAATTGAATGGTTGAATTCATCCCGGCATAATGAGCAAGCCCGCTCAATATAAATGTGATAATCAACGCACCGTAAAATAACTTCTGTTTCAAACGTTCCACACCTCGATAATTTTTTTCTCTAACTATAAACCAATTTATTCCTGAAGTAAACCTTACGAATCCGTAATTTGCTTTCGGTCAACAAAGGCATTAAACTATGATTATTATGGTTATTGAAAGGAGAGGACAAGTCCATGACAGAAGAACTAGTACAATCGGGTGTTATTCGAATTTCTGATGATGTCGTATCTACCATTGCGGGGCTTGCAGCACTCGAGACGCCAGGCATTAGTGCCATGTCGGGAGGAATCTCGGAAGGCTGGGCGAAGCGATTAACGGGGAAAAATGCGCAGAAAGGCGTGATCGTCGAAGTAGGTCAGCTGGAAGCAGCAATTGATCTGCGAGTGATCGTCGTGTATGGATCAGCGATCCACCAAGTATGCCGTGATCTTCAACAGAACGTGCGCGAAGCGGTAGAGAACATGACCGGCCTTCATGTCGTAGAAGTGAATGTGAAGGTGGAAGGGGTAACCTTCCAAGAGGAAGAACAGCAATTGAAAGAAGAGACTCAGAAACTGAAATGATCCAGTCCATAAGACACATATGATGACGAACGCAGATAGTAATGACGTCGACATAACCTGAAAAGACTCCGAAGAGATACGACCTCTCGGAGTCTTTATTGTTGTTAGAGTGTGATGCGGCGATTTTTCGTAACTTTTGTGCTCGTATCTGGAGGCCGATTGGCTTCTCGCGAGATACTGAGCAATATCCCGATACTGCCGAGCATCATGAAGAGGGAGGACCCTCCGTAACTGATAAAGGGCAGCGTTACACCAGTAATCGGGATGGTCTGAGAGACTCCGCCGATGTTGATGAACGTCTGAACGGCGATCAATCCCATGATGCCGACCCCCACGAGCGTTCCGTAGCGATCTGGGCAGCGCAAGGAGACGATCAATCCCCGCCAAATGAAGTAAAGGTAGAAGAGCAAGAACAGCGCACTTCCGATAAATCCAAATTCCTCACCAATGACGGCAAAAATAAAATCATTGTAGGGGTATGGGAGATAGTGCAGCTTCTGAATGCTCTGTCCAAAGCCGGCCCCCGTTAATCCCCCATGACCTAATGCCTTGAGTGAATTAATCAGGTGGAAGCCTGTCCCTTGCGGATCTTGCCAGGGGTCGAGGAAGGACGTGAGCCGTCCTACACGATATCCACCGCTCGAGCCTCCGTTAATTAAGAAATTAATCCCCATTACGATACTGGCGCCGACGGCAAGAACAGCGATACAGGCGAAGATATGCTTCAAATTCGCTCCGCCTGCAATAATGATGATACCGGAACACGCCACTAGGATCAGACAAGAACCTAAATCCGGCTGAAGCATGATTAATCCGGCGACAAACCCGACAATGAGCATGACGGGAAAGAAGCCCTTCTTGAAATCGCGGAATGTCTCACCTTTCTTGGAGATGAGCGCCGCGAGATATAGAATCGTTGTAATCTTAGCAAGTTCTGTCGGCTGTACCCCGAGGGAACCGATCCCAAACCAACTGCGAGCTCCGTTACGGCTCTCACCGACGTAAGGTACGAGTGCGAGTAATATGATGGTCAGTATGAAGAACGGAATAAACAGCTTCTTATATTTCTCATATCGTATATTCATGGCAATCATCATTGCGAAGAACCCAAGACCTGCCCACATTAACTGCTTCTTGACAAAGAATAAGGAATCGTAATGGTAGTTCTTGTTGATGACTGCAATGCTGGAGCTGGCGCTAAAGACCATAACAAGTCCGAAGCCAACAAGCAGAACCGTGAGAATTAATAACTGAAAATCCGGCGCACCTCGTCGTTTTGTTTGAGATTGTTTATCTTTCATCTGATCGTCCGATTAGGCTTCGAGATTACGTTTAAGCTGCTCGATTTTCTGTTCGGCCGCACTGACGAACGACGCTGGAATTGGCGTTTCATAATCAAGACCATGAGGGAAGGTTGTTATGCCCATATATACCGCTTCAATGGCAAGAATCGCGTCTGGATTCTCTAGTTTTCCCTCGACTGCACGTGTATTGATACGTAAGTAATATTCTTTGTTATTTTTTTTATCTTCCATTTTGAAATCGTATGTAGCGCGTGTGTATTCCCACTGCCAACGAACAAAACCTAATTTTTCTGCTGTTTCATCTAAATAGGCCAAGTCGCTTTTGAGACCGATTAAGCCTGAATTTTCAAATATCATCGTTAAATATCCTCCTTAAGTTGACTAAGCCTCCAAAATTAATTCAATATTCATGATAGTATGTTTCCTAATGATACGCAAGCCTTCCCTTCGAAGAGTTGGGTGAAAATGGTTATGAACTTTTTGTGAAATTTAGGTAGACAATCGGTCTCGAATTGAGGAAAATGATAGAAATAAACAAGGAAACCATGGGATAGTTGATTATATACATATCAGGGAGGGTTGTTTGCATGGAGATACGATTTCATGAAGAGGTATTATTGAATATCTTTACATCTATGGTAGAGTGGCGTAGATATTTGCATATGAACCCTGAACTTTCTTATAAAGAAGCTAAAACTGCGCAGTTCGTAGCTGAACGACTCAGCGCATGGGGTATTGAGGTAAAGACGGGTGTCGGCGGGCATGGCGTTGTCGGCACGCTCCGCGGAGATCTTCCTGGCAAGACGGTGGCACTGCGGGCGGATATGGATGCGCTGCCGATTCAAGATGAGAAGACGTGTGACTATGCTTCAACAGTATCCGGTGTGATGCATGCTTGCGGGCACGATGGACATACATCCACATTGCTCGGAATTGCAAGTTACTACAGTCAGCATCGGGACATGATTCGCGGTGAGCTGCGGTTTATTTTTCAGCCAGCGGAAGAGACTTGTCCAGGCGGCGCGATTCAGATGATTGAAGCGGGTGTGCTCGAGGGCGTCGATGTCATATATGGCGTTCATCTCTGGACACCGATTGCAGTAGGGAAGACGGCGAGTGTCGCAGGGCCGCTATGGGCAGCAGCAGATGAATTCTTCATTGAGATTGAAGGGCGTGGCGGACATGGCGGCGTACCCCATGTGACGGTTGATAGTGTGCTCGTCGGGGCGGCTCTCGTTATGAATCTGCAGACGATCGTTAGCCGTTCGGTGGATCCGCTTGATTCGGCAGTGGTCACCGTGGGGTCGATGCAAGCGGGGACGATGCAGAATATCATTGCGGAACGATGCTCGATCATGGGGACGGCTCGAACTTTTAATGATGCAACACGCAGCTTGATTCGGCGTAGGATTGAGACGATTGTCGAGCAGACCTGTGCGATGTATGGCGCGAATGTGCATCTCAATTACATGATGGGATATCCGCCGCTTGTGAATGATGCAGTAGAAACAGAGCGTTATCAACGCGTCGCGACACAAATATTCGGTGAAGAGCAGACGATGGTAGCGCCTAAAATGATGCCTGCAGAAGATTTTGCTTATTATTTGCAGCGTGTGCCGGGATGCTTCATTCTGGTCGGCGCCGGCAACGAGGAGAAGGGGATGCATTATCCGCATCATCATCCACGCTTTGATTTCGACGAACAGGCCATGTATACTGCGGCCAAATTATTAATTCATCTTGCTGCGGACGCGATGATCCATGAATGAACCAGGGCTCAATTGGAAAAAATGTAGACGAATATGAGATAATGCATAGGATACGGCTTGCGCTGCAAGCCGTTTTTCGTTAGTTGTTCGGAAGGAGGGCTCGAATTGATGCATGATCAGACCAATCGGCCATGTATTGTTCAATCAGATTTAACGGTGCTATTGGAGACGGAGCATCCATCATCTCAGGAAGCGAAGGAACTGCTATTTCATATTGCAGAGCTGCTCAAAAGCCCTGCAAATATACATACATATCGAATGACTTCATTATCTTTATGGAACGCTGCATCAACGGGAATGACACCAGATGTGGTGATCCAAGAATTAAGACGATTCGCCAAATGGGATGTTCCAGCCAAAGTACAACAGCAAATCAAGCTCTGGATGGGACGATACGGCAGCTTAAAGCTGGAGTTGTACGACGAAGAATTAAGGCTGTGTGCAGCGGACGAGACAATTATCGATGAATTTATTGCGGAGCGAAGTCTTCAGCCGTACATCGAAGCGCGGTTGGATTCGATGACGGTTCAGCTTAAGCGACATGCCCGAGGACTAATGAAACAGGAATTAACGCGTCTTGGCTATCCTGTCCTAGATGCCATAGGCTTTCATGAAGGGAAGGCATTGCCTATCGGGTTCAATCGGGGTGATGTAGGAGGCTGCATGTTTGCGCTGCGACCTTATCAGGAACAGGCCGTGCAGGCGTTTAAAGGTGAAATCGGAGGCGGTTATGGAGGCAGCGGCGTTGTTGTATTGCCTTGTGGTGCCGGGAAGACGGTTGTTGGAATGGCTGTCATGGAACAATTTCAATGTGAGACGCTCATTCTGACGACGAATGTGACATCCGTACAGCAGTGGAAAGCGGAGATTATGAGCAAGACATCACTTAAAGAAGAAGACATTGGCGAGTATACGGGTTCAACGAAAGTCGTTAAACCTGTGACAATCGCAACCTATCAAATTTTGACCCATCGGAAGCAGAAAGGCGATCCATTTGTGCATATGCAATTGTTCCAAGAGCGCGATTGGGGGCTTATCGTCTATGATGAAGTGCATTTGCTTCCAGCACCGGTATTTCGGGCAACAGCGGATATTCAAGCAACACGCAGGCTTGGACTGACTGCAACCTTGGTCCGTGAAGATGGATGTGAGAAGGATGTCTTCTCACTCATTGGCCCGAAACGATATGAATTGCCGTGGAAAGAATTGGAGCAACAAGGATGGATAGCTACCGTACATTGTTGTGAGATACGTGTGCCACTCAATACACCGCATCTCGAACAATACTGGCGAGCGGATGCCAAGAGTAAATTCCGAATCGCTGGGGAGAATCCTGCCAAGATGGATGTGATCCATGAGCTGCTTAAGCGTCATGAAGGAAAGCCTACATTAATAATAGGGCAATACCTGGATCAACTGGCGGACATTGCAGCCGAGCTTCAAGCCCCGTTGATGACTGGAACGACACCGCAAGGAAAGCGTCAGGAGCTCTATGATGGGTTTAAACGCGGAGAGATTCCGCTGCTCGTCGTCTCTAAAATTGCGAACTTTGCAGTCGATTTGCCTGATGCTGCTGTTGCGATTCAAGTGTCTGGTAGTTATGGATCGAGGCAAGAAGAGGCGCAGCGCTTAGGACGTATTCTAAGGCCCAAAGCAGGAGATAATACCGCGTATTTCTATACGATCGTATCGAGTGATACGAAAGAGCAGGAATTCGCGCTTAAACGACAATTGTTCCTTGTGGAGCAAGGATATTTGTATGACATTCAGAATGTATCCAGTATGGCGAAGGAGGCAGCGGCAACGTGAATACGCAGGAGATTGCATCCAAATTATCGGAATCGGATCTGCATACGTATCAACCAGCATTAGAGGCTGCACGAAGCCATGCTGCTTTATCGTTCCTATTGGAGCAGCTCCCTCAGATAGCGCTTGAGACGCTGGATGTTATTTTAAAACAGGTCGGCACGCAATCCTTCGAACTGCCGCAGCTTACGAAGCTTGCAGGAACGACGGTGAGCGGCGCGTCACTGCGCGTAGGCGTGCACGAATTACGGCGGCATGGGTTGATCTATGCGGTTCGCAAGGCGTGGGGAGATCAATTGTTTTTTATTCCGACAGATTTATATGCGCCGCTGCAGCATCTTCGGTTGCCGCTTGAGCTGCAGCCTGTTCATGTGAATCCTTCGGATCTTACAATGACTCATGAAGCTGGAAGAGGGCTCGCATATGAATTATTCTACATGCTGGCAACCATTGCGAAGAACGGCGCTCCACTCACGGCTAAAGGGACATTGCATAAGAATCATATCCAGAAAATGCTGACTTCACTCCAGATCACCGTTCGTGATCTCGTTCCGCTTCAATTGCAATATCCCCATCCAGATACGTTGCCATCTTCCATAGCATTGGTGCTCGACTGTGGGTTCCGCTTCGGGTTGCTGCGCAAAACGCCAGAAGCTTATGAACTTGAGCATGACAAGCTGTTCCTATGGCTGTCGCAGCCTCAGATTACGATGCAGCAGCGACTATGGCAGCTATGGCTCACCGTTCAACCTTTCCCCGAGAGATGGATCCAACAATGCATGGTTGCGATGGCGTGCGCATCCTATGAACTGGATGCTTGGTACACGGTAAGTTCGTTCTCCGGCTGGATCGAACGGCATCGTATCGATGCGAAGAAATACAGCTCTCGGCAAGAAATTGAGGATTTGATCCAAGATTGGCTGGCTGTCCTGTGTGCTTTTGGTTGGGCAGAGCTTAGTACCGCACACGATGGGGAACGTTTATTTCGATATACGCTTCCGTCAGGGCTGGAGCGAATACCTTATGCTGATTATGAATTACAAGATGAGTATAAGCCGCTGATGGACGGGAAGTTCTATGTACAGCCTGATCTGGAGATTATTGTGCCGCCCGATGTCTCTTTCCTTACGCGATGGGAATTGGAATGCTGTGCGGATTTGATTCGTTCAGACCAGGTTGCTGTGTATCGATTAACCAAAGATAGCTATATGCGAGCTGTCGATCAAGGACGTTCAGTACAAGATCTGATTGATTTTCTGGGACAAAAGTCCTTATCTGGTCTCCCGGAATCGGTCAGAGCCACCTTAGAGCATTGGCGACAACAATATGGCAGAGTCTATTTATCAGAAGTTGTGCTGCTTCGGTGCGAAGATGCGGAAATGGCCCAGCGTATCCAGGGGATGGCGCAGCTTTTGCCACAGATTATCCCCATTGGCGCGTTTGATTTCATCGTTCCATCCGATCAAGTGGATGCGCTTCGATCGACGCTTGATAAAGCCGGGATTACGCCAAGAAGGCAAATCGAGTCCTCTGCGAATACGGAGTCGATGACGAAGATTGGATTTGCACGATTTAATCGCGTGACGAGTGATGTTATGGGGAGTGGTGAAGGCGAGGACGAATCACTTCAATTATTAAATCAAGGGTATATTTATACCCAGCAGAACGTTCAATATTATGATCTGGATACTTCCCTACCTTCAAGGGAAGAACTCTTCCCGGAAATTGCCCGAATCTCTCCGATGTGGCTGCAACAATTGCGTGCATATCATACGTCTACCATGAAAGAGATTATCGAACGTGCAATGGCATGGCAGACCTACATCAGGCTGGGGAATAAGACGGAATCGATTGTCATATTACCGCACCAAGTATGGTTGAACGGAGGCGCATGGCACCTGAAGGGATTTATCGCTGGACAAGCAGATCGCGGCGTCCAAGAGGTCTCTAGTGATACATGGGATCAGATTCAACTCATTCTACCAACAATAAACTAAATTTAAGGTTCATTGCAGATCATTTCATGGTATGATAGAGAAGAGCGATAAATTTAATAGAAAGAAGTTGAAATTCATGAGCGTATCTGAGATCAATACGATTGACATGGCCTCTCTGCTGTGTAACGCCTATGAATTAGGCGATATGATTAACGGTTCTGCCGACGTGGCTGAATATATATATTGGAAGCAGAAGGTTGAGCAGAGCGAGGAAGTGAAGCTTCTTCTACGGGAATTTGAGAAGAAGAAGGAGCTTTTTGAAGAAACGGAACGATTTGGTCGATTCCATCCGAATTATCATGAAGCGAAAGACGCTGTCAAAGCTGTCGAAGCGAAGATGGATGCGATCGAAGAAGTAAGACGCTTTAAGGAATTGGAACAACGCTTAGATGATATGCTCTATGATATCTCGAAGCTTATAGCCCATTCTGTCTCTGAGACCATTAAAGTGCCAAGTAATGATCCAAATCCAAAAGGCGGCGGATGCGGCGGTGGCGGTAGCTGCGGCTGCGGCGGATGATCGGGAGAAGAGGGGTTAGCGAACATGTTTGCGGAACGCACTGGCTACATTATCTGGGTTAGCGATGTAAAAGCAGCAAGAAATTTAGAGAAGTATGGAACGGTTCATTATATTTCACGTCGAATGCATTATGTTGTGATGTACGTTAATTCAGAACGTGCGGAAGAAACAATCAAGAATATTCGCAGGCTTGCGTTTGTGAAGAGGATTGAGAGGTCTTACCGGAATGAAATTAAGACCGAATATAGCAGCAATGGTCCGGATAAGGCAAAATTCTATAACCTCTAGTCTCATCGGCGCACTTGTAAATAGGGCTTGAGAAAAATAGTGCATTCATGTAATATAGTGGGTATAAATGCTTAGATAGAAAGACCTATCTAACCTGGAGAGTGATGCCCAATGAGAGATAAGGTGATGGAACGATACAGCACATACGAACCTTTCTATGTCACCTTGGGTGATAAGAAAGTGGCCGATGTGGTCATAACGAATCATGCCAAATTTCGCTGGGCAGAGCGGGTTGAGCATGAGAAGACCGGTTATGATGATATTGCAATGTTTTTATGGGAATGTCTGAAGCAGAATCGAATTCAGCCGTACTATCGGAATGAAGAAGACGTCTATCTGATTGATGATGATCTTGTGGTTGTCGCAGAATTTCCGATTCTTGAGAACGAGATTGATATCGCGGGCAACCCGCTTCATAAGATGATTATTGTTACCTTTCTTGGCCGAATGTCGGAGACCATGGAGCTTCGAGATTTGAAAACGTATTATTCTTGGCTGCGTCATTCACGACGGATGACGTTAATTAAGAATAGTCGCAAAAGAAAGTAATAAAAGAAATGTAAGCATACCGCTGCTGTGGTGTGCTTTTTTTGTACAAAAATGGGAAAGTTATTGCGTATGATCTGGTATAATGATGGTAATTCGTCTACTTATGATTTGAACTCGGAAGGGGGGATTGCATTGAATTTTCATCAGCTACATATCTTTTATACCGTTTCCGAGAAAGGTAGCTTCTCTGCTGCCGCGCAAGCCTTACATATGACGCAGCCGGCTGTAACCATGCAGGTTCAATCGCTGGAAGAGTATTTCGGTACGAAACTATTCAATCGTTCAACTAAACGCATCGAGCTATCCGAAGCTGGCCGGGCTCTCATGCCATTTGCCCGAAGGAGCATCGAATTGGTTCGGGACACGGATATAGCCATGTCCAAATTCACGCATATGCTTCAAGGTCGACTTCAGTTGGGGGCAAGCTTAACGATCGGCGAATATGTGCTGCCTCGCATGCTGGGACCATTCGGTCAGCAATATCCGAATATCGCCATTAGTATGAAAGTGATGAATACCGCACAAATTTTAGAAGAAATTACGAATCACCAATTAAATTTTGGGTTGATCGAAGCGCCTGTACAGCACCCGGATATGCATATTGAAGCGGTGATGAAGGATGAATTAAAGCTGATTGTGCCCGCGAATCATCCTCTTGCAGAAGCTTCTATAGTCTCGCTTAAGGAAGTGCTCAAGTATCCTTTTATCGTGCGAGAGCAAGGATCTGGCACAAGGCAAGTCATGGAAGAGCAATTTGTGCGTAAGAATATAGATATACAGTCTGTTCGCACCGTGATGGAGCTGGGCAGTACGGGTGCGATTAAGTCCGCCGTCGAAGCGGGGCTCGGTATTGCGATTATCTCACCGTCTTCGGTGAAACATGAAGTGACGTTAGGTCTCGTGAAGATTGTCGACATCGAAGATTGTTCCTTTGAACGCCAATTCTATTCGATTTATTTAAAATCAGCCTTGCTTCCGATATCGGCGGTGACGTTCTTATCATTCCTTCAGGAGCAGCAATTAGACAAGTAGTTCGTTAGACCTAGCTTTGTTTTGTTCTATATGAGGTTCAATATTTGTAAGGAGATGGCAGACAGATGAATACACAGCAAGGATACGTAGACTTACATACACATACAACCGCTTCCGACGGGATGCAGCCGCCAGCAGAGAATGTTCGACTAGCCAAGGCAGCAGGTCTTACCGCCGTTGCGATTACAGATCATGATACCGTTGCTGGCATCGAGGAGGCGATACGCGAAGGGGAACGTATAGGAATAACTGTTGTACCAGGAGTGGAGATCAGTACTGTGCTTGAAGGCAAAGACATTCATATTCTGGGTTATTACATTAATTATCAAGATCCAAGTCTTCTGGAACGTCTGGCTGAGCTTCGAGCAACGAGAGATCGCCGTAATGACATGATGATAGCGAAGCTGCAGGAGCTTGGGATTGAGATTACGATGGAAGAAGTCATTGCGAATCTGGGGAGAGAACTTGCTCCCGATGAGACAGTAGGCCGCCCTCATATCGCAGATACCTTGGTTATTAAAGGGTATGTGAACAATATGGCCGAAGCGTTCGATCGTTATCTAGGCTCAAGCGGTGCTGCCTATGTGAATCCGCCGAGAATTACGCCTACGACGGCTGCAGATTGGATTCGTGAAGCGGGAGGAACACCTGTCATTGCGCATCCGGGTCTCTACGGCGATGACGAGCTTGTGGAGAACATCATTCAAGACGCAAGAGTGGCAGGAGTGGAGGTCTATCATTCGGATCATGGGGAAGCAGAAGAGGTACGTTACCTTCAACTCGCGGAGAAATATCGACTAATAATCACCGCAGGTTCTGATTTCCATGGCGCGAGACAAGGCGTCGTGTTCCATGGAGAATTAGGCGGGCGATGCATTTCTACTGACGTATTAACGGCACTCATGCAAGCAAAAAGCTGATTCAAGCGCAGGAGAACGAGGTTGGATGCTTGAGAATGGAAAGGTGGGATTTATATGGGATTTGATGGTTTTAACGCGATGATGAGCGGATTCGGAATGTTCGAGACATTCATCTCACTCATTTTTGGCGCTGTTGCAGTCATCATCATCTATTCGCTAGCAAAAGGGGTAACACAATGGAGCAGCAACAATAAACAGCCGATCTTAAACGTAGCCTCTCAAATTGTCAGCAAACGTACCCATGTAAGTCATCGTCATGATACCAATGACGGTCATTTCCATAATGCGACCAGTACAACCTACTACATCACCTTTGAAGTCGAGAGCGGCGATCGGATGGAATTCAAAGTAGATGGTCACGCGTTCGGCCACTTGGCAGAAGGGGATCACGGCACTCTCAAATATCAAGGCACCCGTTATCTGGGATATGAGCGCTTGACCAGACATGTCTCAGGCCGGGAATCCTCTGCGAGCAAGCGCAGAAGTATGTCGTAATTCTTGATACGTAAGGATGAATTTTCACCTGTGAAAAAAAGAAGCTTCCATGACCCTATGTTAAGGTCCGTGGAGGCTTCTTTGATGTGTCATGTGTAATTAGCTATTTTTCAAGACATAGGGGAGCTGTTTCAGTTTGTCCTCATCCGGCGTGATGAATAGTGTCTTCTGATGATCGTATATCACGAATCCAGGTTTCGCCCCGCTTGGCTTCCGCACATGTCTGATTAACGTATAGTCGACAGGTACCATGCTGGAAGACTTCGCTTGACTGTAATGGGCTGCTAACATCGCTGCCTCTTCCAAGGTTGGATTGCCGAACTCGCTGCTGCGAATGACGACGTGGGAGCCTGGAATATCTTTGGTGTGCAGCCACGTATCATTAGGCCCTGCGAGTCGGTTCGTCACATATTCGTTCTGAATGTTATTCTTGCCGACGTAGATCGCGATTCCTTCTGAGGAGGTGTAGCATTGGACGGTTGGTTTGTCGTTCTTTTTCTTTTTGCCTTTTTTCTTCGAACGATCTCTTAGGTACCCTTGTTCTGTCAGCTCTTCCCGAATCTCATCGATATCGCGCAAGGATGCATGCTCCAGCTGCTGCAGCAAGAGCTCCATGTACTTAATCTCATTAGCCGTTAACGTAAGCTGCTCCTCGATGACGGCAAGGCTGTTCTTGAACTTGTTATACCGTTTCAAATATCGCTGTGCATTCTCGGAAGGGCTGAGCAGCGGATCAAGCGGAATTCGGATGCTTTCTTGATTCTCGTCGTAATAATTAACAACTTCAATCTCCTTCATCCCTTTCTCCACCGCGTGGATGGAGGCGAATAACAATTCCCCTTGGACACGGTAATGGTCAGCATCTTGAGCTTCTTCGATGGACTCATGGAGCTTATCGATTTTCTTGATGTTCTTGTTCTTCTCGTTCTGCAAGAAGCGGATGAGATCGCTAACGCGCTGCTTGACTGTATCCCGTTCGGCCTTGTCTCCATAGAAAGCTTCCATACACGCACTGATCGACGGATAAGTTTGACGCTCATCGTTGATGGAAGTCAATGGCATGGCGGAGAAGAACATTTTGCCCTTCGCATCTACAGCGATGCAGGGGCTGAATTGATTCTCACGGACGTCGGCCATGATCGATGAGAATGCTTGCCATAGCGAAGCAAGCCCCGTATCCCGATCGTGTTGTGAAGCGCGGTATTCAATCTCGCGGCTAATCAGTGGACTTAGACCGCTGAATTGCTCGACGAGACGGGATGCGTAGGATAGAGCGCCTTGGCGTTCAGCAGCTTCTTCTTGTTCGTCTACGATTGGATCGGGCGTCATCGCCGCTCGGAACTCCGCTTCTGTCACGTCAAGCGGGTGCAGCTTATGCTGCTGCGGCGGTTCTGTATATCCGAAGCCAGGCATGACAATCCGATAGCTGCTGATGGCTGGCGTGACATGATGAATGCCGTCCAGCATCGTGCCTGTCGTTGGATCGACCAAGATAATGTTGCTGTGACGCCCCATCAATTCAATAATAATGCGCTTCGTCGACTCATCGCCGAGTTCGTTCCGCTGCCGAATTGTGATATGGAGAATACGCTCGAACGCTACTTGCTCCACGGATTCGATGATGCCGCTCTCACAATGCTTGCGCATCAGCATACAGAACATCGGCGCTTCCTGCGGGTTAAGGAATTGCTGATCGCTAAAATGCACGCGCGGGTATGTAGGATTTGCGGATAAGAGCAGTTTGAAATTTTCACCTTGCGCGCGTATTTGTAGGACCAAGTCATGTTCCGTGGGTTGATAAATTTTATTAATACGTCCACCGATGCATCGGGATAACTCCGAAGCAATGGCGCGTGTCACGATACCGTCTAATGCCATAGTACATTCTCCATTCTATTCCCCTGTTTCATTCACCAAGGAGATCAATCGTACCTCTCTATGATGCCATACTTTGCGGAAAAACTTAAGTAGAAGAGGGATAATTTCTGGCTTGTCTGAATACATTTACACCAGAAGAGGGTTGTTCAAAGGGCTGGAAAAGCTGTTACACATACAGTGAGAGTCCTTGGATTATGGCGCGGAAGGGGAATTAAGGGACATGGAACAGAAAATGTGGCACCAGATGAATACGGAGGAGCTGCAACAAGCATTAGGTGTGGATGGTCATAGTGGGCTGTCCTCGGCCGAGGCAAGCAAACGCCGGGAGACTCATGGGCCGAATGAGCTGTCGGAAGGGGAGAAAGTCTCGCCGATTGCGCTCTTCCTGAACCAATTCAAAGATTTCATGGTGCTCGTACTGATGGGAGCGACATTGATTTCAGGCTTGCTAGGCGAGTATTTGGATGCAATCACCATTGTGGCGATTATTGTGATTAATGGGGTTCTTGGATTCGTGCAAGAATTTCGTGCCGAGCGTTCACTGCGAGCGCTTAAGAAGCTGTCAGCACCGTCAGCACATGTGCTTCGCGATAACGAAGTCATTCAGATCCCGGCTGATCAACTGGTGCCAGGTGATGTCGTCTTGCTCGAGAGCGGAGACCGGATCCCAGCGGATATCAGGTGGATGGAGACGAATAGCTGCTACGTGGAGGAGTCTGCATTAACCGGGGAGTCTGTTCCGGTAAATAAGCATGATTGTCCGATTGAAGAAGCGAGCATACCGCTTGGGGACCAGCGAAACTTCGGTTTCATGGGGACGATGGTTACTAGAGGGACAGGCAGAGGTATTGTCGTACGCACGGGTATGAATACCGAGATGGGCAAAATCGCAGATTTGATTCAACAGACCGAGAGTATGGAGACACCGCTTCAGCATCGTCTTGAGCAGCTTGGTAAAATATTGATTATCGTTGCCTTGGGTTTAACGGTGATGGTCGTGATTGCGGGTATTATGCATGGTCAGCCTGCCTATGGTATGTTCCTTGCAGGGGTAAGCTTAGCGGTAGCTGCGATTCCAGAAGGACTGCCTGCGATTGTTACGATCGCTCTAGCACTCGGCGTACAACGTATGATTAAGCGTAAAGCCATTGTCCGTAAGCTCCCGTCAGTAGAGACCTTGGGCTGTGCTTCGGTTATTTGTTCCGATAAGACGGGAACGCTTACCCAGAATAAAATGACGGTTACGCATCTATGGCTCGGAGGGCGCTTGCTGCAGGTATCCGGGGAAGGGTATGAACCGATTGGTCATATTCTTGAAGACAATAAGGCTGTAGATCTCAAAACAGATCAGGCGCTGCGCCGTTTCATGCAGATTGCAGCGCTGTGTAATAATGCATCTCTAACAGAAGCCTACCGTTCGGAGAAGTCGAAGAAAAAAGTGAAGGATGAGTCCATATCAACGTGGGAAATCAAAGGTGATCCGACGGAAGGCGCCCTGGTTGTCCTTGCTTCGAAAGCGGGCGTAACGCAGCAATCCTTGAACGCGTTGTATGAGCGGGTCAGCGAGTTCCCATTTGATTCGGAACGGAAACGGATGTCCGTACAGTTGAAGCATCAAGGCGGACAATTGATTTACGCGAAAGGCGCTCCGGATATGCTGCTCGAACAATGTGCGTATATATTATGGGATGGGAAAGTTGTGCCTTTCACCGGGACGCTACGGCAGAAGGTGCTCGCAGCGAATGAAGGTATGGCGAAGTCTGCGCTGCGCGTACTCGGCATGGCTTACCGTGATGTGAAGTCTTACGAGAATGTGGCGAACGAGCAAGATGCCGAGTCTAACTTGATCTTCGTAGGACTAACGGGGATGATTGATCCGCCGCGGAAGGAGGTGCGGGATGCGATCGCCAAATGCCGCCGAGCAGGCATTAAGACCGTTATGATTACGGGGGACCATCAGACGACGGCAGAAGCGATTGCGAATCAATTGGGCATTATTCAGCGCGGTGGATCCCTTCTGACAGGACAGCAGCTTGCGAAATTGTCGGACGATGAGCTTGATCAGCAAGTGGACGATATCTATGTCTACGCTAGGGTGTCGCCTGAACATAAGCTTCGCATCGTGAAGTCTCTGCAGCGGAAAGGGCATGTCGTCGCGATGACCGGCGACGGCGTGAACGATGCGCCAGCGATCAAAGCGGCCGATATTGGCATTGCGATGGGAATTACCGGTACGGACGTCTCGAAGGAAGCTTCCGCGCTCATTCTTAGCGATGACAACTTCTCGACGATTGTCGCTGCGATTGAAGAGGGACGTGGCATCTACGAGAATATTCGCAAGTTCATCCGTTACTTGCTGGCATCGAATGTCGGCGAGATTCTAACGATGTTCATTGCGATGATGCTAGGCTTTCCATTGCCGCTGGTGCCGATTCAGATTCTCTGGGTCAACCTTGTGACGGATGGACTGCCGGCGATGGCGCTTGGCGTGGATCAGGCGGAGAAGGATCTGATGGAACAGAAACCGCGCGGCGCGAAGGAAAATATTTTTGCAAGAAGATTAGGTTGGAAAATTATTAGCCGCGGGATCTTGATTGGTGTGTTCACACTACTTGCGTTCTGGCTGACCTTGCGGGTGGATCCGAGCAGCAGTGAACAGCTTGTCAAAGCCCAATCCGTAGCTTTTGCGACGCTCGTTATGGCGCAGCTTATCCATGTTTTTGATTGCCGCAGCTCACGCTCGATTTTCCACCGCAATATTTTGCAGAATCGCTATTTGGTATTGGCTGTCTTATCATCAATCGTACTCCTGCTCGCCGTGCTCTATATCGAACCGCTGCAGCCTGTCTTTAAGACGGTGCCGCTTGATTTGAGAGATTGGGCCATTACACTCGTCGCCGCTGGCGTGCCAACATTCGTGATGGGGATTGGCAGTGTGTTAACGGGTGGTAAGCCGCGGAAGACAACGCCGACACAGCATCGGAAACCGATTATAAAAAGTACAAACATTCGTGCATAAAGTGAATCCACTTCGGCGCAGCCTCTAAGATATGCTTATGGATATGGTTGAAGTAGAGGAGTGCTGTAGAATGAAATTCACGAAAATGCATGGACTTGGTAATGATTTTATCGTCGTTGCTGGGGAGCGGGAGCTGCCTAGCAACGCGTCACAACTAGCAATAGAGACGTGTAACCGATTTTTCGGCATCGGGGCAGACGGGCTTGTCTACATTCTGCCATCTGAACGCGCGGATTTTCGGATGCGCATCATGAACTCCGATGGGACCGAAGCTGAGCAATGCGGCAACGCCATTCGCTGTGTAGCGAAATATGTATACGACCGCGGTCTGACGGACCGGCAAGAGATTACGATCGAGACGCTAGGCGCAGGTGTACAATCGCTTCAGCTGGAAGTAGACCAGGCAACCCATACGGTCACGCGTGTTCGCGTAGATATGGGTGCTCCGATTTTGGAAGGCAAGCTTGTGCCGACGACGATTGATGCGTCATGTGTGGTGAACGAACCGATTGAGGCCGCTGGCCAGACGTTTCATTTTACAGCGGTATCGATGGGGAATCCGCATTGTGTCATCTATGTGGATGACGCCGTGAACTTCGATCTGGAGACATGGGGACCGAAACTCGAGGTGCATCCGTTCTTCCCTCGGAAGATTAATGTAGAATTCGCGACGGTAAAATCGAAGGAACACGTCGATATGCGTGTATGGGAGCGCGGCGTAGGACCTACGCTCGCTTGCGGTACAGGTGCATGCGCGACGCTCGTCTCTTCCGTGTTGAATGGTTTAACAGATCGCACGGCCGTGATATCGCTGAAAGGCGGCGACCTTCATATCGAATGGAATGAGTCAGACAACCATGTCTATATGACAGGGCCAGCAGCGATGGTGTTCGACGGCGTATTATAATTCATTCAGATGAATAGGCATGATTGCTTCGAAATGCTCCGAAAGGGGCATTTTTTTGCTTTTCAATTCAGGGGTGGGTAGGTCTCTGCTGCATGCTAGAATCGGCAGTGAAGTTAAGAGTCTACTGTGCGAGGGCATTTTGTGCTTATTTTTTCATATGAATTATGATACAGTTAGCTTACTTAATAATAATGGGGTGGAGTTCATGAAGATTGATTTACGTCAAGCATTACAGCAGCAAATTCTCGTAGGGGACGGAGCGATGGGAACCTACTTATACAATATGGGCTTTCCCGTGGGTATTTCCTATGAAGAGTTGAATTTGCTCCACCCGGACGTTATCGAGAATGTTCATCGGGAGTATGTTCAAGCAGGAGCACAGCTCGTAGAGACCAATACGTTCTCTGCGAATGCTGATAAGTTATCGAAGTATGGCCTCGAAGGTAAAGTCGAAGAAATCAATCGCGCCGGTGTGCGGATTGCGCGTCAAGCGGCAGGGGAGGCGGCTTATGTCGTTGGTGCTGTCGGTCCGATTCGCGCAGGTCGTCGTAAAAATATTTTGATAGATTATTTGCAAGATTGCTTCGAAGAGCAATTCCGCGCGCTGCTCGCGGAAGGTGTCGATGGGATTTTACTAGAGACGTTCTATGATGTAGAAGAAATGAAGATCGCGCTAGAGAAGTTACGAGAATTAAGCGATCTGCCTGTCATTTGTCAATTTGCTGTAGAAGCCGGCGGAACGACGATGGATGGGTTCACGTTAGAGGAAGCGTTCAAGATCATTGAAGATGCGGGTGCAGATGTGATCGGGTTTAACTGCCATACCGGCCCAAGAGGAATCCTCAACTCGGTTGAGAAAATTCAAGGATTTTATCATTTGCCTGTCTCCGTGTTCCCGAACGCAGGTATTCCTGACTATGTTGATGGAAAATATATGTATATGACTTCGCCGGAGTATTTTGGTGAATGCGCTATTAAATTTGCTAACATGGGCGTGAAGCTGATCGGCGGATGCTGCGGAACAACGCCTGCGCATGTCGAAGCAATGGCCAAAGCGCTTGTCGGCTACGTGCCGAACGCAGAAGGAACGGTACAGGTAAAGGAGTCGTCGAACTTAGGCGCGTCTGCGTCGAAATCAGCAGCAGCTGAACCGCCTGCCGGAACGACAGGGGGCCCTAGTATCGTAGATCTCGTCAAGCAGCGCCATACGGTCATTGTGGAGCTGGATCCTCCGCGTGACCTCGATATCACGAAATTTATGAAGGGTGCAGCAGCCTTGAAGGAAGCGAAGGTGGATGCCTTAACGCTGGCAGACAATTCACTTGCCGTTACACGTATGAGTAATATGGCGCTCGGCAATAAAGTTAAAGAAGAGACGGGATTGCGCCCGCTGATCCATATTGCTTGCCGCGATCGTAACCTGATCGGAACGCAGTCGCATCTGATGGGATTCGATGCATTGGATATCGACCATGTGCTCGCCGTTACTGGAGATCCTGCACGATTCGGCGATTTACCGGGTTCGAGCTCGGTCTATGATTTAACATCTTTCGAAATCATCCGCATGATCAAACAGTTAAATGAAGGCATTGCTTTTTCTGGGAAACCGCTGAAGCAGAAAGCGAATTTTATCATAGGCGCAGCGTTTAATCCGAATGTAAAATACTTGGACAAAGCTGTGCAGCGCCTCGAGAAGAAGATTGAGGCCGGCGCGGATTATATTATGACACAGCCTGTCTATGATCCAGCATTAATCGAACGAATCTATGAATCCACGAAACATCTGGATATCCCGATCTTTATTGGCATTATGCCGCTAGCAAGTGGCCGTAACGCCGAATACCTTCATAATGAAGTGCCAGGAATTCAGCTATCCGATGAGGTTCGCAAACGGATGGCTGGCTTGGAAGGGGAAGTAGGAAGGAAAATGGGTGTCGAGATTGCGAAGGAATTGCTCGATACGGCGATGCCGCGGTTTAATGGAATCTACTTCATGACACCGTTCATGTTCTATGAAATGAGCGTGACGCTCACATCGTACGTCTGGGAAAAAGCAGCAGTTCTTCATTCCCCCGTGTAGAAGAGATTCCAAAAGTTATCTTAGCGTTTTTCGAAGAAAACTCGCTGCGGAAGCGTATGCGCTTCGGCTATTCGCGACCTGAGCCTATGCTTACGTTGTAAGTTTACTTCGAACACGCTCAGGTGATTGTAAGTAGACTTTTTGAACGCATACTTGTAACGATTATTAGAATCAATTATTATAGTGTAATGGATGTGGTCCCCATGGTTTTCAGTATGACAGGATTTGGTCATTCCGCGAGACATTTTGGCGGCTATAGAGTGCAGATCGAGATTAAATCCGTTAATCACCGCTATTGTGAGACGGTTATCCGTCTTCCGCGGGAATGGACATGCTACGAAGATGTACTGAAACGTATCGTCCAGCATCGTCTTGGACGTGGACGAATTGATATTTTTATCAACAAAGAGAAAGAAGAGGATGCTCTCAATACACCGCATGTCAATTGGTCGGCAGCCCATTCTTATGTGCAAGCGGCCAGTGCGCTCAGAGAGCGGTTCGGATTCACGGATACGTTAACATTAAATCAACTGATGCAAATGCCCGACGTTCTCTCCTTGCGAGACGATTCAACTCTTGCAAATGAAGAAGTCGAGGAGCATTTGGTAGCTGGCTTACAAGAAGCACTGAACGGATTATGCGAGATGCGCGCCAGAGAGGGGTTCCATCTCGCAGAAGATACAGGATCTAGATTGACCACTTTAGAGGCAATTCATCAAGAACTTGTCCTCCTCGCCCCAACCGTCGTCTCTGAATACCGAGCGAAGTTAAGACAGCGGCTGGCGGATTTGCAGGATGCTACCTTCAAATTCGATGAGCATAAATTCGGTATGGAATTAGCCTTGTTCGCGGAACGTTGCAATATTGATGAAGAACTGACACGGCTTAAGAGCCACTTCGGACAGTGCCGTAATTTATTACAGATGCATGAGCCGGTAGGACGTAAGCTGGACTTTCTGATTCAAGAAATGAATCGTGAAGTGAATACGATTGGATCGAAAGCGAATCATCTAGCGCTTGTAAATCGTGTGGTTGACATGAAAGCCGAACTGGAGAAAATTCGTGAACAGGTCGCGAATATGGAATAATGCATTTATTATAGGGGGAAACCAGAAATGGCTATCAAACTGATTAACATCGGTTTCGGGAATATCGTATCCGCGAATCGAATTATCTCGATCGTAAGCCCAGAGTCCGCACCAATTAAGCGGATTATTCAAGAAGCGCGCGATAGGCATATGCTGATCGACGCAACCTATGGTCGCCGTACACGTGCGGTTATTATTACAGATAGCGATCATGTCATTCTATCTGCAGTACAACCTGAAACTGTCGCGCATCGGCTCTCAACCAAGGATGATGACAACGACGAATGAGATGGAGAATACTATGAGTAAAGGTTTATTAATTGTTTTATCCGGCCCTTCAGGCGTAGGTAAAGGTACAGTATGTACTGCCCTGCGCAAAAAGATGCCTAATCTAATCTATTCAGTGTCTGCCACGACACGTCAGCCGCGTATGGGCGAAGAAGAAGGCGTGAACTACTTCTATAAGAGCCGCGGACAATTTCTGGATATGATTGAGCATAACCAACTGCTCGAATATGCGGAATATGTGGGGAACTATTATGGGACGCCGCGCGATTTCGTAGAGCAGACCATCAATGAAGGCAAAGATATTATCCTTGAGATTGAAGTTCAAGGTGCTCTGCAAGTGAAAAAGTCTTTCCCGCAAGGGGTCTTCATCTTCTTATTGCCGCCTTCCTTGGATGAGCTCAAGGATCGCATCAAAGGCCGTGGCACGGAGAATGATACCGTGATTGATCATCGGATGTCTGTCGCAGAAGAAGAGATCAATATGATTGAGTATTATGATTATGCCGTTGTCAACGACGAGATCGAACATGCATGCAGACGGATTGAATCGATTATAACCGCTGAGCATTGTAAGATCCCTAAAGAATAACTTCACCAAGGCGTTATTGGATTTTTACTTGAATAGAATGAGGTGTTCAGATGCTATACCCTTCAATCGATGAAATGATGAACAAAGTAGACAGCAAATACTCCCTAGTCGTTGCAGCTTCGCGTCGCGCTAGACAATTAAGAGACGGTGCGAAATCCGATCTTCGCGCCCCAAAATCCCACAAATTTGTAGGCACAGCGCTTGAAGAAATCTATGGCGATTTCGTTCAAATTGAGCGCAACGCGCAACCGAGAGATTAAATTCTAATTATACAGATAAGGCTCGTTCTTCCTCGACAACCGCAAGGTTGTTATTTTTTTACCACAATAGTTTATAGACGTTACTTCGATGGAAACGTAAAATTCTATTTGGCGATAAAAACTACCTCTAAACGCGGTCGCTCATCTTTGAATGACTTCGATTAGGCTTTTTCTCACCACAATAGAATTTGTAGACGTTTCATCGTATCGAAATGCAATATTCTATGTAAATACAAGGGGGGATACCCATGTTGAACGGAAAGAATATTATTCTAGGGATTAGTGGAGGTATCGCAGCCTATAAGGCCATTACATTGTGCAGCAGACTCACGCAGCAGGGGGCAAATGTCCATGTCGTCTTGACGGAGTCCGCCAAGCATTTCGTGACGGAATTAACCTTACAGGCCATATCGCGCAATCCGGTGTATACCGGTACGTTCGATGAGCGCGATCCTTCGGTTGTCTCTCATATTCATCTAGCAGATGAAGCAGATCTTGTCCTTGTTGCACCTGCAACCGCGAATACATTGGCTAAAATGACGTACGGCCTGGCAGACGACATGTTAACGAATGTATTGCTTGCTACGACTGCTCCAATCGTCGTGGCGCCGGCGATGAACGTACATATGTATCAGCATCCGGCAACGGTTCATAACATGAAAGTGCTCGAGGAACGCGGCGTCCGATTCATTGAGCCAGGGACAGGCCAATTGGCTTGTGGATACGTTGGGCAGGGAAGACTTGCGGAGCCGGAAGAGATATTCTTATGGATCGAACGCTTCTTCGCAGAGCGAGACCAGCCAGGATCCCAGAAACCGGCGCCATTGGCAGGACGCACCGTGCTCGTGACAGCAGGTGGCACAGTCGAGCGGATTGACCCTGTTCGTTACATTACGAATGATTCCTCGGGCAAAATGGGATTTGCCATTGCTCGCGCAGCACAGGAATTGGGTGCGCACGTGCAGCTGATTGCGGCAAGTACGGACGGTCCTCCGCCAGATGGTGTCGAAGTCATACGGGCGATGTCCGCGCAGGAGATGTATGATCGCGTGATGGAACGGATGGATCAAGCGGATATCATTATCAAAGCAGCAGCTGTAGCAGATTACCGCCCTGCGAAGATTGAACCAAGCAAAATGAAGAAGACGCAGGAACGGCTGACGCTGGAGCTTGAACGAACGCAAGATATTTTGCAGGAGATTGGCAGACGCAAGACGCAGCAGCTCGTTGTGGGATTCGCGGCTGAGACGAACGATGTAGAGCGCTATGCGCTAGATAAACTATCGCGTAAAAATTGCGATCTGATGGTAGCAAATGATGTGACGGCCGAAGGCGCTGGATTCGGTGTGGATACGAATATTGTTCATATCTATGACCGACAGGGCCTTGTTGAAGCGCTGCCGCAGATGTCCAAGGAGCAAGTTGCTCACCGACTACTTGGTATTGTCTCTGAACGGTTGGCGGGTGGACACGCTTGACACGTTATGCCAGAGTAATTGTCGATGTGCCGAGTAAGCAGACCAATCGGCCATTTGATTATATGATTCCGGATGCCATGGAGCCTTGGATTGAGATCGGCAGCCGGGTAGGGGTGCCTTTTGGGCCAAGAACGGTACAAGGCTTCGTGGTAGGTTTCACATCGGATGAATCGTTAGAAGTGAATAAGAGTCGCATGAAATATATCCAAGAGCTCTTGGACCTTGTTCCGCCATTATCTCCCGATCTGATCGAGCTGGGGGCCTGGATGAGTGCGAAGTATGTATGTCACGATATTGCTGCGCTGCAATCGATGATTCCAACCGCGCTGAAGGGCAAAGTTGAGCGTGTGTTGCATGTCTCAGAGTCGTACCAGGACGAGGAATTGCTATGGCTTCCGGAGGAGCGCAGCGTGTTGGAGACCATGGAACGCTTAGGTCCGATGAAACTCGAGCAGGTGACCTCGATGTTCCCTGCGCATGAGAACTTGATTAAGCGGCTGCTGAAGCAAGGCTATCTTATCGAGACGCAATCGATTAAAGATCGTGTCGCGAAGAAGAAAGTGAAGACGGTGTTCTTAAGCATTGGGGAAGAAGAGGCGGATGCGGTGCTTGCTTCGTTCCCAGCCAAGGCGCGTCGGCAGAAGGAAGCGTTAGAGTTCCTCATGCAGACTTGGCAGCCGATTCTTATGACGGAGCTGCTCGCAGAGCTGCATACGACGAGTTCGACGATCAAAGGACTTGAAGATAAAGGGTATGTTGAAATTCGGGAGATGGAAGTGTTCCGCGATCCCTATGCGGACCGAAGGTTCAAAAAATCTGAACCAATGCAGTTCACCGAAGAGCAGCAACGCGTATACGATACGATAGAGGGGTCGTTAGACACGCGAGAGCATGATCTATTCTTACTGCACGGTGTGACAGGAAGCGGGAAGACAGAGGTTTACTTGCAGTCGATTCAACATTGTATCGCTCAGGGCCGGGAAGCGATCGTTCTGGTCCCGGAAATTTCGCTTACGCCGCAGATGGTGGAACGATTTAAGAGCCGTTTCGGCGCGCTCGTCGCCGTGCTGCACAGTCGATTGTCGCATGGTGAGCGTTATGATGAATGGCGCAAAATTCGTGAGCGCAAGGTGAAGGTCGCGATCGGTGCGCGTTCTGCCATTTTCGCGCCCTTCGAACAGCTTGGGCTTGTGATTATCGATGAAGAGCATGAGACGTCGTATAAGCAGGAAGAGAGTCCGAAGTATCACGCACGTGATGTAGCGGTGAAGCGGGCTGCGCAGCAGGGCGCAGTCGTCATCCTTGGTTCAGCCACGCCGTCGCTTGAGAGTTATCGCGCGGCGATAGAAGAGCAGCCGTTGCCAGGATTCGAGGACCAGGCTCCGATGCGCTTGTTGTCCATGCCGACGCGGGTCGGAGGACGGGAGCTCCCGCAAGTTCATATCGTTGATCTGCGGGAGGAGCTGAAGAACGGCAATCGTTCGATGTTCAGTCGACCGCTGTACCAAGCGATAGAAGATCGTCTGAAGAAACAGGAGCAGATGGTGCTGCTTCTGAATCGTCGTGGATACTCGACTTTCGTCATGTGCCGGACTTGCGGTTACGTCGCGCAGTGCCCGGAATGCGACATCGCCTTGACCTACCACCAGAAATCGAATCATTTACGCTGCCACTACTGCGGTCATGCCGAGAAGGCGCCGAAGACCTGTCCTTCCTGTGAGAGCGAGCATATTCGTTATTTTGGTACGGGTACGCAGCGTGTCGAAGAGGAGCTCTCTAAGCTGTTCCCAGGCATTCGCGTCATTCGCATGGACGTGGATACGACGACGGAGAAGGGCTCACATGAGAAGCTGCTCGGACAATTCAGGGATCGTCAGGCGGATGTACTCCTCGGGACGCAGATGGTCGCGAAGGGGCTCGATTTCCCTTATGTGACCTTAGTTGGCGTTATTACGGCAGACTCAGCGCTCAATATTCCGGATTTCCGTGCTGCGGAGCGTACGTTCCAGCTGCTCACGCAGGTCGCTGGCCGTGCTGGCCGCCATCATCTGCCAGGCGAAGTTTATATTCAGACCTATACACCGGAGCATTATTCCATTCAGCATGCATCGGAGCATCATTATGAGCCGTTTGCCCGGGATGAGTTGGAGCATCGCTGGAAAAGGGCCTATCCGCCATATTGCAATTTGATCCTGATTACGTTCTCGCATGAGCAGCTTCCGCTGCTCGTTCGGATGAGTGAGAATTTCGCGACTCGCGTCAGGGAGCAGGCGATTGCACGGGGGTGGAGCCAGGCGTTAGATCGTCCATCGGAGGATGCATTCGAGCTGCTTGGACCTGTTGCGTCGCCGATGCCGCGGATCAAGAATAGATACAGATTTCAATGTATGTTAAAATATCGTGGGAACGTTGATGCCGTGCAGCTCGTACGTGCGGTTAGCGCGGAGTTCGATGAACATGTGCGGGGACAACAGCTGCTTATTAGCGTGGATGTCGACCCCCAGATGTTAATGTAACGGATAAATAGAGAAAAAGTGAATAAAGGTGGGTGCTATCATGGCCATTCGAGTGATTGTACAAGAGCCGGATCCGGTTCTGCATAAACGTGCGAAAGAAGTAACGGAAATTACGCCTAAAATAACAAAATTGATCGATGATATGGCAGATACAATGTATGATGCGGAAGGTGTTGGTTTGGCGGCACCGCAGGTGGGTATCCTGAAGCGTATTATCGTTATTGATTGCGGAGATGAACACGGGTTAATCGAGATGATCAATCCGGAGATTATTTCCAAAGAAGGCGAGCAATTTGGTTCGGAGGGCTGCCTAAGTATTGCAGGAATCAGTGGCGACGTACGCCGTGCGATGACGGTGACGGTGAAGGGCTTGAATCGTCATGGCGAAGAAATTACAATTACGGGCTCTGAGCTGCTGGCACGTGCATTCCAGCACGAAGTTGATCATTTGAACGGCATCTTGTTCACAGAGCTTGCTGAGAAACTTTATGATGCTACCGAACGGAAAGGCAAGGAGAATTAAATGAAAATCGTATTTATGGGGACGCCGGAATTCGCTGTCCCATCACTGCAAATGTTACTAGCCGAAGGGTACGACGTGGCTGCTGTTGTCTCGCAGCCCGATCGCCCGAAAGGTCGCAAGAAGGTATTAACACCAACCCCTGTGAAAGAAGTAGCAGTTGAGAAGGGCATTCCGGTACTACAGCCGCTTAAACTGCGCAGTCCGGATTCGGTTGAGGAACTGGCGAAGCTGCAACCTGACTTAATCGTCACCGCTGCTTATGGGCAGATTCTGCCGAAGGCTGTATTGGATCTTCCGCGATTGGGCTGTATTAACGTGCATGGCTCGCTCTTGCCAGAGTATCGCGGAGGCGCACCAATTCAGCGTTCGATCATGAACGGTGAGACGGTTACGGGTGTAACGATTATGTATATGGCAGAAGGCCTCGATACAGGCGATATGATCTCGCGTGTTGAGGTGCCGATTACGGATGAAGATACAGCAGGCACCATGTTCGAGAAACTTAGCGTTGCCGGCGCCAATCTGCTGCGTGAGACGCTGCCTGAATTGATTGCAGGGCGGATTGAAGCCATGAAGCAGGATGATTCCCTCGCTACCTATTCGCCGAATTTGACGCGTGATGACGAACGCATTGACTGGACACGGAGCTCTAGAGAGATCTTTAATCAAGTGCGCGGTCTTGTCCCTTGGTCGGGTGGATTTACCCTTTGGCAGGAGGAAGTGTTCAAGGTATGGGCTTGCCGCATATCATCCAGCACTTCGGATGCTGCACCGGGAAAGGTCCTTGCCTGCGATTCGAATGGCATTGAAGTGAAGACGGGCGATGGCTCAATCATCCTGACGCAGGTACAGCCTGCCGGCAAAAAAGCGATGGATGCTGCGGAATTTGTTCGCGGCGGGAAAATGACGAAGGGAACGTTGTTCACGTGAGCGGGCCGGCGAAAAGAAAGCTGTCTGCGAGGGAAGTTGCTCTGGATGTCTTGACGCGTGTCGAGCAGGAGGGCGCATATAGCAACCTGCTCCTGAACCAATCACTTCAGAAATTGCAGCTCGATCGTACCGAGGCTGGATTTGCAACGGAGCTGGTCTATGGGACGATCCAACGCTTGAATACGATTGATTACTTCTTAAGTTCATTCGTGACCAAAGGGCTTGCAAAGCTGCAGCCTTGGGTACGAAATTTGCTGCGGTTAAGCTTCTACCAGATCTACTACCTGGATCGCATTCCGCCGCATGCAGCCGTGAACGAAGCGGTGAACATCGCCAAGCGGAAGGGTCATCAAGGGATATCCGGTATGGTAAACGGTGTGCTGCGGAATGTGCTGCGCAATAAAGAATCGCTTCACATTCCGGAATCGATGGATCGCATTGCGCGCATCGCGCTCACCTATTCGCACCCCGAATGGATGGTCGAACGCTGGGTTCGGCAGTACGGAGAAGAGGCTGCCATAGCGATGTGTGCCTCGAATAACGAAGCACCCCATGTCAGTGTCCGTGTGAATACGGTGAAGACGGATCGTGCTTCGATGATCCAGGACATGGTATCGGCCGGCATGGATGCTCGTCCATCAGAGCTATCGCCTGCAGGCGTTGTGGTTGATAGCGGCGGCAATATGGCACTTACCGATTGGTACAAAGACGGACTCTTCTCTGTGCAAGATGAGAGCTCGATGCTCGTTGCTGAAGCGCTGCGTCCTGAGCCAGGTATGCAGGTGTTGGACTGCTGCGCTGCTCCGGGAGGCAAGACGGCGCATATCGCCGAGCTGATGAACGATACAGGACATGTTCTTGCCAACGATGTGCACCCGCACAAGCAGAAGCTGATCGCAGAGCAGGCGTTCCGCCTGAAGCTGGGATCGATTGAGACGAGAGTAAGCGATGCCCTGACATTGGCCAAGCAGCTCAAGCCAGCTTCCTTCGACCGGATTCTGCTTGATGCGCCCTGCTCCGGCTTAGGCGTCATTCGGCGCAAACCGGACTTGAAATGGGCGAAACAGCCGGAGGAAGTCGAGCAGATTGCCGCACTGCAGTCGAAGCTGCTCGACGAGGTACAGTCCCTGCTGCGTCCGGGCGGCATTCTCGTCTACAGCACGTGCACAACCGAACCGGAGGAGAACGTGCGTATGGCAGAAGCCTTCCTTGCGCGGCATCCTGATTTTACTTGGGCGGGCGAAGCCTCCGCGAGTCCGGCATGGCTAGAGATTTGCAATAAGACAGAGGCATCGGAACATGCGAGTCTGATTCAAATCCTACCGCATCAGTATCATTCGGACGGATTTTTTATCGCAAGATTTATGAAGCGTCAAGCGTAATGGATCAAAGAACCTCCTATCCCACAGAAGTTAGTGGGATGGGAGGTTCTTGTTGTCCTTATCTTCTTCGCATGGTTAGACTTGATACCTAGATTAGCGAGGTTGAGGCGGGTTGCCAATAACGCCTGGATACGTATAGTTAAGTGGTTCGTCAAAAGTTATATAATCGAGGTTCACCATCAGCAGGAGGATACGTTGTCCTGTTGTTGTATCGCTAATAATAATGTGATCGCGCCCTGCTGCTTCGATGACACCGCGGAATATTTTGGCGTTCCATTCACAGTTATTCTCATATGTCATATAGAAGGTACCAACTTTGCCAAGGTTCAGGCGAAGGATATTCTCTACATAAGATTGCTCAAATTGAGGTGGGGATACGGTCGTCCCTGATGGTGTAATCAGGTCGCCGGTTGTGGCGGCCATAGGCCCGACGGGCGTGCCGGGTGCTACCCCTTGCATTTGCATACCAGGTGCTACCCCCTGCATTTGCATTTGCATGCCAGGGTTCATAGGAGCGGTAGGTGGATACCCAGGCATGGTGCTTTGCGGCATTGGGATTCCTGCTGGTGCTGGAGCGGGAGCTGGCATCATGTAGCCATAGTTACCTGTTGATCCTCGATAAACGTAATTCATTGCGTTCTATTCCTCCTCAAATATTATCTCTTTTTTAGGTATTGCCATTAACGATAGACTTGCGGGCAGTCTTCTCCCTTCGGGACATAGAAGCAATGTAATTTGAATCTGCCGCTGTGCTGTTGGTTATACCAAGTGGGCGGACAGTTTCCGACTGGACGGAAGTACCATAGCGCATTGCTTGCTGGCCATAACTGCTCACCGTTGACAGCTCTCTGGGCAAGTCGGATATCTCTGTCGCGTGCTTTTTGATAGAAATATCCTTTCTGCGTCGCTTCGAATCCGCCGGGACTCTGGAAGACCATATCATTGATACTGCGAATGTTCTTGAAATCAAGACAGTCGGCTAGAATCCGGTTAACGCCTACGTTGCCAACCATCAACATGCCTTGTTCGCCTTCCCCCTCTGCTTCAGCTCGCAGGAGCCGTGCTAGTAGCCTGATATCCCCTGAATTTGCTTTAACGACAGCCATAGTCTCTACACCCCTTCCGTCACTGACATGGTCATTCACCCATACCTATCATATTGAGCGAGGGGGTCAGAGGTGATTACTTTCTTGTGAAAAATTCCCCCCTCTTTAGCCAGGGTGTTATTTATGTTAAAATAGGACGAATGAGATAAACTAAGTAGAAAATGGACTGAATAGGTTGTGAGAAAAATTGGATAAGCCATTTATTTATGATTTTACACTGGAAGAACTACAAACATGGGCCAAGGAGAATGGTGAGTCTGCATTTCGTGCGGCTCAAATCTTCGATTGGATTTATGTGAAACGCGTCAATAGCTTTGAACAAATGAGTAATTTGTCCAAAGAACTTCGGCATAAACTAGAAGAGCAGTTTCAGTTTGTAACCTTAAAAGAAATTACGAAGTATGAATCCAAAGACGGAACGGTGAAATTCCTATTCGGCCTTCACGATGAGCATGCGATTGAGACGGTTGTCATGAAGCACAATTACGGGAATAGCGTATGCGTTACGACGCAAGTTGGCTGCCGTGTCGGCTGTACGTTCTGCGCTTCCACACTTGGCGGATTGAAACGGAATTTAACAGCGGGCGAGATCGTCGCACAGGTCGTTCAAGCGCAGAAGATTCTCGATACACGCGGTGAACGGGTAAGCAGTATTGTCATTATGGGAACGGGCGAACCTTTTGAGAATTATGATGAGACGATGAAATTCTTACGTCTGATGATTCATGAGAAAGGGCTGAATATTGGACAGCGCCACATCACCGTCTCGACGAGTGGTATTGTACCGAATATCTATAAATTTGCAGATGAGAATACACAGATTAATCTAGCGATTTCCATCCATGCACCGAATGATGCGCTTCGTTCGAAGTTGATGCCCGTGAATCGCAGATTCCCTTTCAACGATGTGATGGATGCGCTTCGTTATTACTTAGCGAAGACAGGACGCAGAATTACGTTCGAATACGCCCTCATTGGCGGCGTGAACGATCGGCCTGAACACGCGGAGGAACTTGCGGATGTCATTAAGGACATGCTCTGCCATGTGAACCTGATTCCAGTTAACCACGTCCCAGAGCGCAACTACGTTAGAACACCACGTAACGATATTTTCGAATTCCAACGGATTCTTGAGCGCAAAGGTATTAATGCGACGATTCGTCGCGAACAAGGTCATGATATTGCTGCTGCTTGCGGACAATTGCGGGCGAAGCATTTGGAAGCAAAATAGCGAGGTGAGAGCCATGAATATGGTACAGCGTTCTGATGTTGGGCGCGTTCGAACAGTCAATGAAGATCTATCTTGGGTACAAGCTCTTGACAGTGGGGTAACCCTTGCGATTGTTGCGGATGGTATGGGGGGGCATCAAGCGGGGGATACCGCGAGTCGGCTCGCCGTAGAGACCGTCTCTCAGCAATTGATGTCGATTGGTTCAGGGCTTTCTGCTGAAGAATTAGGCAATGCGCTAGCTGCAGCGATTTTGCGTGCGAACCGCGTGATTTACGAACTCGCTTCGCAAGACAGGAAGTATCATAATATGGGGACGACGATCGTTGCTGTCCTTCTCGATGGTCTGAAGGGGATGATCGGCCATATCGGAGATAGTCGCGTCTACAAAATTAATGAAGATGTGATTGAACAATTGACAGAGGATCATTCCCTCGTGAATGAACTGGTGAAGAAGGGTCAGATTAGCAGCGAAGAAGCACAGCATCATCCGATGAAAAATGTTGTGACTCGCGCATTAGGAACGGACCCGCATGTATCTGTGGAATTGATCCCAGTCGAACTGGCGCAGCACGACACACTCATGCTGTGCAGCGACGGGTTAAGTAATCGCGTTACGGAAGATGAAATGAAGCATACCGTCAATACCGTGCAGAACTCTCTTGCTGCGAGAGCAGATCAACTGCTTCAGTTAGCCCTTCAAGCGGGCGGGGAAGATAATATAACAGTTGTTCTATTAGAACAGACATCAAGAATTAACAACAATGCAGTAAGGGGGTGGGCGGAATGATTGGTCATGAACTAGGCGGACGTTATGAGATACTAACACGAATTGGCGGCGGCGGTATGGCGCTGGTCTACAAAGCCCAGGACCTGTTATTAGGTCGTAACGTAGCAGTCAAAATCTTGCGTCAAGAGTTCGTCCATGATGAGGAGTTTATTCGTCGTTTTCGCCGGGAGGCGCAGTCAGCTGCAGCCTTATCCCATCCGAATGTGGTAAGTATCTATGATGTAGGTCAAGAGGAAGATATTCATTACATTGTGATGGAATACGTCGAAGGACAGAATTTAAATGAGTATATTAAAGAGAAAGCGCCGTTGCAGGCCGAAGAAGCGATACATATTGCGATGCAAATCTGCGATGCGTTGGATCATGCGCACCAGAACGAGATTATTCACCGGGACATTAAGCCGCATAACATTCTTATCGGTAAAAATGGACGCGTGAAGGTAACGGATTTCGGGATTGCACGTGCTGTGACGTCGTCTACGATCACACAAGCAGGTTCGGTGTTGGGGTCCGTGCATTATTTCTCGCCAGAGCATGCGAAGGGTGTTGCTACGGGTGCAAAGTCAGATCTATATTCACTTGGCATTGTGTTGTATCAGATGCTTACAGCCCGTCTGCCTTTCCTTGGCGAGAGTCCAATCAGCGTTGCGCTGAAGCATCTGCAGGATGAGTTCGAGGAGCCGCGTGTGGTTAATCCGATGATTCCGCAGAGTGTGGAGAATATTATTCTGAAATCCATGCGTAAGAATCCGCAGGAACGCTATCAATCGGCCAAAGAGATGATGGCGGATTTGGATACATGTCTGTCGGCGAATCGGCTGCACGAGAAGAAGATTGATTTTATAGACGATGCATTCATCGATGAGCAGAAGACACGTGTGATCCCAGCGATTAAACCAGATCGTGTTCCGCCGAAGAAGACGGCTGCACCGAGTACTCGAGAAGTGAAAGATGAAGCGATAGAAGAGGAGTTCGAGACGAAAGAGCCCAAGAAGAAGTGGGTGAAACCAACCATTTGGGTCGGAGCGACACTCCTATTCCTAGCCGTCATGCTGGGCGTTGTGCTGTATGTGCAGAAGCTCGTCTATGTACCAGAAGTGACGGTACCAAACCTCGTGAAGCTCACGGAGGAAGAGGCGAGGAAGCAACTCACGGATCTCGGGATTAGTATTGAAGAGCCGGTGACTCGTGTGAATAAAGAAGGTTTTGCGAAGGGAATTGTATTCGAGCAGAGCAAGCCGGAAGGTACGAAGGTGAAGGAAGGTTCTTCGATCTCGATCTCAGTCAGTGAAGGTGTTCCAACCTTCAAAATGCCAGACGTGACGAATAAGTCGTATGCAGATGCACGTCAGATGCTAATTGATCTGAAGGTGCCAGAGAACCAGATTACGAAAGTGGAAGAAAATAATGATAATGTTGCTGCGGGCATCGTGTTCGCACAAACACCTGAGTTTGATACAGAAAGTGACCTCACGAAGCTGCAAGTACGTCTTACGGTAAGTAAGGGCAAATCAGCTATCCCGATGCCAAACTTAGTTGGCATAACAGAAGACGAAGCGAAGGCGCTGATTCAATCGAGCGGATTTAAGCTGGCAGCTGAATCGGGCGGCGTGAAGAGGGAGCCAAGCTACTTCCCGAAAGGTGAGGTATTCAAGCAATGGCCTTATGAACCGAAAGAGATGGCGGAACCGAATTCCGAGGTTATGATCTATGTAAGTTCGGGTTACCCGCCAGAAGCAATTGAATACACGTTCAATCTGCCAGTTGCGCCAGTTGAGGAGGGCAAGAAAAGCTCTATTCGGATTGTTTACTCCGATGCACGCGGAGAAAATATTGAATGGAGTGCCGCGCAGACCATCTCGCATGTACAGACCTTTGCAGTTGATCTTGTGCTTGCACCGAACAAAGATGGTGTCGTCAACGTCTATCGGAACAAAGAATTCCTCGATTCGTACCCTGTATCCTACTTCGATGCGAAGAATGGAACGGTTCAGATTCCGCAGATCGATGTCCCTGCAACAACGGACCCGACAACGGACGGAGGTACGACCGACGAATGGACTGATGGTACCGTTGATACAGGGAACAATGGAAATGGCAACGGAAACGGCAATGGCAATGGCCATGGTAATGGGAAAGATAAGAAAGATAAGCATAATGAAAATAATTAAGTCATATCAAACGAAGCGGAGGGATGCTGCCATTCGAAGAATAGGAGCGAGAATATGCCGCAAGGATTAATTGTTAAGGCATTAAGCGGTTACTACTATGTTGAAGCGTCAGGTGAGCTGATTCAATGCCGGGCGCGCGGAATTTTCAAGAAAAGAGGCGTGTCGCCGCTCGTGGGTGACTACGTTGAATTTACGGTTACCGAGAACGGGGAGGGGATGGTCGATGAGATCTCCCCTCGCTCTTCGGAGCTTATCCGTCCGCCGATCTCGAATGTGGAGCAAGCCATTCTTGTCTTCTCCGTTCAAGAACCAGAGCTCAATCTACAGCTGCTCGATAAATTCCTCGTTCATATTGAACATGCAGGACTCGATGTCGTAATCTGCTTCACCAAGGAAGATTTATTAGCAGAGTCGGTAGCGGAGAAGGAGGCATCGGTTCGTGCCGTATCTATGGAACAAGAGCTAACACGGATCGAGGATGCAGAAGCGTTGTACCAACAGATCGGCTACACCGTCATCCGTACAAGCTCTGTAACGGGTCTGGGCAAGGACGAGCTGATGGCGCAGCTGACAGGTAAAATCAGCGTCTTCGCTGGTCAATCGGGGGTTGGCAAGTCTTCGATGCTGAATGCGCTCTTGCCAGGGCTTGCGCTTGAGACGAATCAGATCAGCATGCGGCTGGGCCGCGGGAAACATACGACAAGACATGTGGAGTTGATCCCATTGCCAGATGGTGGATTTGTCGCGGATACGCCGGGATTCAGCCAGCTTGATTTCCTGGAACTGGGAGTTGAGGCTCTAGGCGATTGCTTCCGTGAGTTCCGGGAATATGCGGCAGGATGTAAGTTCCGAGGCTGTACACACATGCATGAGCCGGGCTGCAAAGTACTCGCTGCCAAAGAAGCAGGGGAGATTTCAGCGAGTCGGTATACGCATTACGAGCTGTTCTATAATGAAATGAAAGAAAAGAAGCGGAGGTACTAGAAGAATGAAACTTAAAATTGCTCCGTCCATTTTGTCTGCTGATTTTGCCAAACTGGGGGATGAAATTAAAGATGTTGAACGCGGAGGGGCTGACTGGATCCATGTCGATGTCATGGATGGCCATTTCGTGCCGAATATTACGATTGGTCCGTTGATTGTGGATGCCATTCGACCGCATACCACATTACCTCTTGATGTTCATCTCATGATCGAGAAGCCTGAACAGTATATTCCTGTATTCGCTAAGGCGGGGGCAGATTGGATTACCGTTCATGCTGAGGCATGTACGCATCTTCACCGTGTTATCCATATGATCAAAGAACTAGGGGTCAAGGCAGGGGTTGCTCTCAATCCAGCAACACCGTTGTCAGCGGTTGAGGAAATACTCGAAGATCTAGATATGGTCTTAATTATGACGGTGAATCCGGGTTTTGGCGGCCAGAGCTTCATCGAGAGCACGTTATCCAAAATTGCTAGACTGCGCAAAATGTTAGACGATCGCGGATTGCAGCATGTACATATCGAGGTCGATGGCGGTATTAACGAAGAGACCGTCGCGCGTGTGGTTCAAGCCGGAGCGGATGTGTTCGTTGCGGGCAGCGCGGTATTCGGACACCCAGATCGTAAAGCGGCAATGGACCGTATTCGTGATTGCATGACAACGTAGGGAGTGACTTTCGTGACAGCATTGTGGTTAATCGTAACCAGTCTTATCTCGGGTATATTGCTCGGGACGTATACGTTAATGGCGTCGCCTGCGAACTTAATCTGTTCCTTGCTGGCGCTTGTGATTACGATTTATTTCTTCCGTAAATATGAACGTCTTGCGATTCGGATTTGGTACGTGATTCTGTCGATTGTATTTTTTCTTCTCTTCATTGTGGTCATTACGATGATTCAGTTTGTGAAGGCGAATCCGATCCCTGCGTGAAAATTTAGTCTTCATTCTTACCACTCTTCTTTGGAATAGGGCATGCCGTTCCCGCATATGATGGTTACATAAGTGTGCGGGAGTGGGGGTTCTTTAGAAAATGTGTGGGAGGGTGGAGTATGAAATTTTATACATTCAAGTTACCGAAGTTTTTAGGAGGCTTTGTAAAGGCGATTCTGAATACGTTCCATAAGAACTAGCGCGTCATCGCGCGCTAACCCGCGGTATCGTCTTCTTCATCCTGTGGTGGAGACAAGGCTCTGCATAGACAAGGCAATTGGAATTATGCATGATGAAACTTATACAAGTTCTTTACATTTAAAAAAGCACCTGCGAACAGGTGCTTTTTGCTTATGAGTTTATCAGTTATTATACGCGAGCTACTTTACCGGATTTCAATGCGCGTGTGCTAACATAAACACGTTTTGGCTTGCCATCTACCAAAATACGAACTTTTTGAACGTTAACGCCCCAAGTGCGTTTGTTTTTGTTGTTTGCGTGGGAAACGTGGTTTCCTGTTTTTGGCGATTTGCCAGTTACGAAACATTTGCGAGACATTGAGTACACCCCCTTGTTCGAGACACCTGCATAAAACAATACTTATATATAATAGCATAGGCAAATTTACTACGTCAACTCACCAAAAAAACTTTATTTATTTATCTTATCTATTATAGTACAATGTTGATTAGTCCATAATACACAAAAAGGAGTGGAGAAGAGGATGACTATTCAACTCAGCATGGAAAGTGGAAAAGTGTACATATCTGATGATGTCGTAGCGATCATTGCAGGTTCTGCTGCTCTGGATTGTTATGGGCTGATAGGAATGGCTTCGCGCAAACAATTGAAGGATGGTATAGCTGAACTGCTCGGCCGCGAGAATTTGGCTCGTGGTGTTGAGATTCGTAAGGTGAATGACCAGGTTCAAATAGATTTATACATTATTGTCAGCTATGGCACGAAAATATCCGAAGTCGCTCATAATATTCAAGTTAAAGTGAAATATGTGCTGAATGAAATTGTCGGAATTCATGTCGATGTGGTGAATGTGTTTGTGCAAGGCGTACGTGTAATAAGTTAGGAAGGGGAATACACCTTGAGGAAGTTTTCATTGGATGGGGCAGATTTTACAAGCATGGTCTTGCGGGGTGCGAATCAATTGCATCAGTATTCCGATCATGTCAATTCATTAAATGTGTTTCCTGTCCCGGACGGAGATACAGGAACGAATATGAATTTAACGATGGCAGCGGGCGTGAATGCATTACGGGAGAAGAGCTCGCCGTCGTTAGGGAAGAGCGCTGAAGTGTTGTCCAAAGGACTTCTGATGGGCGCACGCGGAAATTCGGGGGTTATTCTCTCGCAATTATTCCGTGGATTCAGCAAGTCGGTCGCTTCGCTCGATTCCATCGATTCGAATCAATTTGCTGCCGCTCTGCAAAGCGGTGTGGATACAGCTTACAAGGCCGTCGTCAAACCTGTAGAAGGGACGATCTTGACGGTTGCCAAGGAGGCTGCCAAGCATGCGGTTCAAATGGCTCGCCGTATGACAGATATCGCGGAACTCATGCGTGAAGTGCTCCTGAAGGCAAACGAAGCTTTGGCGAACACGCCAAACCAACTGCCGGTACTGAAGCAAGTTGGCGTCGTGGATTCAGGAGGACAAGGACTTGTCTATATTTATGAAGGGTTCTTGCAAGCGATTGAAGCTGGCGAAGCAGCACATGCGGAAGTGCTGGCGCACCCTGCAACAGCAACATCAACTGTAGATCCGATGAAGAATATGGCGTCTGCGCAATCGCAATTATCGACAGAAGATATCGAATTTTTATATGATATGGAATTTTTCATTCAGTTAAATTTAGGAAAACCGCAAAAAGCATTCGACGAGCACCAATTCAGGAAAGCGCTTGCGAAGAACGGAGACTCGATCATCGTGATCGCGGATCAAGAGATTGTGAAGGTTCACGTACACTCCAAGACGCCGGGTGACGTCCTGACGGAAGCGCTGCAATACGGCGAACTGGTTAAGATCAACATTCTGAATATGCGTGAGCAGCACCGTGATCTATTAGCGGATGGTGGCGATGTGACACCGATGCCGGAGCTGTATCCTGCAATTGATCATGAAGAGGTAGGAACTGTTGAGACGGCTGTTGAGCCTCCGGCAGATGAGCTCGCAGCGTATGGCATGATCTCTGTCTCGATGGGACAAGGAATTTCTGACATCTTTACAAGTCTTGGCGTGGATGTCGTACTCTCAGGCGGTCAGACGATGAACCCAAGCACAGAGGATTTCGTGAAGGCGATTGAGTCCATTTCTGCGCAGCATATTTTGATTCTACCGAATAACTCGAACATTATTTTAGCGGCACAGCAAGCGAAGGAGCTTGTAACGGATCGCGAGGTGACGGTATTGCCTTCGAAGACGATTCCTCAAGGTCTTGCGGCAGCGTTTGCTTTCCAAGAAGACGAACCGGTTGAAGTGAATGTTGAAGCCATGGGACAAGCGATTTCACATGTTCAATCCGGTCAAGTTACGTATTCCATTCGGGATACGAGCCTAGACGGTCTTGAGATTAAGGCTGGCCACTATATCGGAATCCATAATTCCAAAATCGTCGCAACAACCGATTCCATTGTAGAGACATGTCAGGATTTGCTGCGTCAGATGATCGGCAGCGGCGATGAGATCGTCACGATCTTGGTCGGAGACGATGCAGAAGAGGAGACAACGGGGCAATTAACGTCATGGATGGCAGAGCAATTCCCAGATGCGGAAGTGGAGATTCATCCAGGCGGACAGCCAATCTATCATTATCTGTTCTCCGTAGAGTAGATCTTCGATCATTCGCATCGCGTATACCTAAGCCTTGATTAAGGAGGAATTAGATATGGGTCAAGTGCGTATTGTGACAGATAGTACCGGGGATATTCCCCGTGAGTTAAGAGAACAGTATCATATTCGAATGGTTCCGCTGAAAGTGCATTTTGGTGATGAGATGTACATGGATGCCGTGACGATTGAACCAGCACAATTCTATGATAAGCTTACGAGAGCGGAGAAGCTCCCGACGACGTCGCAGCCTTCTCCACTCGATTTTACCGAGGTCTATAAGCAATTGTTAATTGAACCGGAAACCGATATTATATCTATTCATTTATCTGCGGCGTTAAGCGGTACGTATCAATCAGCAGTCCTCGCGAAATCGATGGTGGAGGAAGAGGACACTGCTAATGTCGGACGTGTAACCGTTGTGAATTCCAGATCCGCCTCCTATGGGTTCGGACAGATGGTTGTCCAGGCGGCAAGACTGGCCGAACAAGGGAAGTCGAAGGATGAGATTCTAGCCATGATCGCGAAATTTCAGCAGGAGCGTAAACTATATTTCCTTCTCGATACGCTCGATTTCCTGCAGAAGGGCGGTCGGATTGGGAAAGCCTCTGCTGTACTTGGAACACTATTGAACATTAAACCGATTCTGTCGATTGATGAAGAAGGTGAAGTGCACGCTGTCGATAAGGTTCGCGGTCAGAAGAAAGCGATGGCGCGTGTCGTTGACATGTTCAAGAAGGATTTTGAAGGCAGACAAATACATATTGCTGCGGGGTATGCGACAGAGCGCGGCACGTTAGAAGAATTGATTGGTCTTATGCGTGAGCAATTCGATGTAGCTTCTGTGGAATATACAACGATTGGCTCGGTCATCGGAACCCATACGGGTCCAGGTGTGATCGCACTCTTCGTGACCCCGGTGAATGAGGGTTAGCCATGGAACAGTTAGATTTGAAACAAATTTCATTACGTAAAGTTAGTGGCGTGAGTGCTCCGAAGGAATTAGAGCTTCACGCCTTTGGCATTTTATCGGTAGCAGATTTGCTCGAATATTACCCCTACCGCTACGAGGACTATCGGCTAAGAGATTTAACCGAAGTGAAGGATGGCGAGAAAGTCACGGTGGAAGGGAAGGTTGCTAGCCCTCCCGTCGTATCTCGATTCGGCAAGAACAAGTCTCGCATGACTTGTAAAGTGATGATCGGTGATTTCCTAGTCACGGCAACGTGGTTCAATCGGCACTTCCTCCAGGAGCAGATCATTGCAGGTCGAGAGATTGTGCTTACGGGCAAGTGGGAGCAGAAACGGATGCAAATCACGGTCGCGGATTCGGAGTTCCCGGATCGCGGCGCCGGACGTAAGGGCACACTGCAGCCCGTCTATACGGTCGGCGGGAAGATCACGCAGACCTGGATGCGCAAGACGATGGTACAAGCTCTAACCCAGTTTGGGGCAATGATCGAAGAGGTGCTGCCTTATGATTTGGTTGAACGGTATCATTTCATGCCGCGTAAGCAAGCGATCGCGCTCATTCATCATCCGCAGAATACCGAAGAAGGGCAGCAGGCCCGCAAACGGATGGTCTATGAGGAACTATTCATGTTCCAATTAAAGCTGCAGGCATTCCGAACCTTGACGCGAGAGCGGATGGACGGGATTGCGCACCAAGTCGAAAATCGGACGGTTCGCGAATTCGTGCGCAGCTTGCCTTTCGAGCTAACCGATGCGCAAAAGCAGGTCGTTACCGAGATATTAAGCGATTTGCGCTCACCCAGCTGCATGAATAGGCTGTTGCAAGGAGATGTAGGGTCAGGGAAGACGGTCGTTGCTGCCATTGCCTTGTTCGCTACGGTGCGGGCAGGGTATCAGGGCGCGCTCATGGTGCCGACGGAGATTCTCGCTGAGCAGCATATGCGGTCGTTGCAGAAGCTGTTCGAGCCGCACGGCATTCAAGTCGGTTTGCTCACGGGCAGCGTGACGGGGCGCAAGCGGAAGGATTTGCTCGCATCGCTGCAGATGGGCATGATCGATATTGTAGTCGGCACGCATGCGCTGATTCAGGAGGATGTATTTTTCCGTCAGCTGGGTCTGGTTGTTACCGATGAGCAGCATCGATTCGGGGTCAATCAACGGAGTGTACTGAGACGTAAAGGCATGAATCCGGATGTGCTGACGATGACGGCGACACCGATTCCGCGAACGCTCGCCATCTCTGCTTTTGGCGATATGGATGTCTCGACGATCTCGGAGCGTCCGAAAGGGCGCAAGCCGATTCAGACCTTCTGGGTGAAGCACAGCATGCTAGAGCGTGTACTGGGCTTCATACGCAAAGAAGTGGATCAAGGCCGCCAAGCCTATATGATCTGTCCGTTGATCGAAGAGTCGGAGAAGATTGATGTGCAGAATGCCATCGATTTGCATGTTCAGATTCAGCAAGCGCTCCCTCACTACCTGGTAGGTCTTCTTCATGGTCGGATGAGCGCGCAGGAGAAGGAAGAGGTCATGCAGCGATTCAGTCGCAATGAAGTGCAGGTGCTGATCTCGACAACGGTCATTGAGGTTGGGGTCGATGTGCCGAACTCCACATTAATGATCGTGATGGATGCGGATCGGTTCGGCCTATCGCAGCTTCATCAGCTGCGTGGACGCGTCGGTCGAGGTGAACATCAATCCTACTGCATTCTGATCGCGGATCCGAAGTCGGAGGTCGGCCAGCAGCGTATGCAGGTCATGACGGAGACGGATGACGGGTTCGAGGTGTCGCGGCGCGATCTGGAGCTGCGGGGTCCGGGGGATTTCTTCGGGACGAAGCAGAGCGGCTTGCCGGAGTTCCGCCTCGCGGATATGGTGGCAGACTTCGCCGTGCTGGAGCAAGCGCGCGATGATGCAGCGAAACTCGTTAATGATGCGGATTTCTGGACGTCAGCGGCTTATATCGGGCTTCGCAAGTTCCTGCAGCGCGAACAAATTTTCCAAGGAGATTTGTTAGATTAGTTCAATTGACAAGCTGCCTCCGCATATACTGGGGAATATTGCAGAAGTTGGTTCCTCAGGAGGTGTCTATTCGTGAGCTATGTCAAGTATGGGATTAGCCCGGATTTCGTAGAGCGGGTCAAGACCAAGACGAAAAATCCGCAAGTGAAGGACAAATTGAAGAAAATGCTGGACGGCGTGAACAAACATGATCTTCAGGATCGGACGAAGGTTCGTCGACTCGTCAAATCAGCTGCGGTCATCCTGAATGAGAAAATATCAGGGACGCAGGAAGACCAGATTGTTGCATTCGTTCTGGCACAGAAAATTGATCCGAATAATACGTTTCATCTCATTAAGCTGTGGGGGATGTTCCGTTAGGTTTGCTATACCCCGTTCTAGGGAATGCCCGTACTTCGATTCTGGAAGGCGGGCTTTTTTTACCACTTCAGAAAGTTTAGTTTTTGTCATGCAACAACTTATACTTTCTGATTGGCGGTCGCTCATCTTCGAAAAGCCTCGATAGAGGGTTTCTCATAAATATAAGGCTGGAGACGTTTTTCGCGATTTGGGCAACATATGCTACAATAGGAAGCGCGGATACATGATGTACGTACATACGGGAGGGATTTGACGTGACAAGATTTCAAGCTTTTGTGATCGATCAACAAGATGAGGAAGTCATTACGCAAGTCAAGACGTTAACGATGGAAGATCTACCTGCTGGGGATGTCACCATTCGTGCTGCATATTCCAGTGTGAACTATAAAGACGGTCTGGCAACGCTGCCGGGCGGCGGCATTGTGAATCAATATCCCTTTATTCCGGGGATTGATGTTGCAGGGACGGTTGTCGAATCGAAGGACGAGCGGTTTGAAGAAGGCGATTTCGTATTGGTGACAGGATACGGGCTGGGTGTGTCCCATTTTGGTGGGTACAGTGAATATGTCCGAGTGCCCGGGGATTGGGTTGTGCATCTTCCTGAAGGCATTACCCTGAAGGAGTCGATGGCGCTCGGTACAGCTGGGTTTACTGCTGCATTATCTGTACATAAGTTAGAGCAACAGGGTCTGAGGCCGGATCAGGGCGAGGTATTAGTGACAGGTGCTTCTGGCGGCGTAGGCAGCCTTGCCGTGGCGATGTTATCGAAGCTCGGTTATCATGTGGTAGCTAGTACGGGCAAGTCGGAGGAGCATGACTTCCTGCGAAAATTAGGAGTGAAGGAGATCCTCTCACGAGAAGATGTATCGCCTGAGCAGATTAGACCGCTTAACAAAGCGCGCTGGGCGGCTGTTGTCGATCCTGTCGGTGGGAACACTCTTGCGCATGCGCTCAGTACGACCAAGTACGGCGGGGCTGTTGCGGTGAGCGGGATGACCGGGGGGGCAGGATTCCCAGGCAATGTATATCCGTTTATTTTGCGCGGAGTACAGCTCATTGGGATCGATTCTGTCTATTGTCCGATGGAGGAACGACTGGCGATCTGGAGACGGTTAGGATCGGATCTGAAGCCGGATTTGCTGCTCGAGGAGATCGGACGTGTTACGACGCTTGCGCATTTGTCGCATGAGCTGCAGATGATTCTGCAAGGAAAGCAGCGTGGACGGCTTATCGTAGCTTTATAACTGACAGAAATCGACATGATATGGTGGACGGTCGACGGTTGTTCTGATACAATAGAGGTAATTGGAAAATATTACGTTTGCGAAGAACGCAAGCTGAGGAGAAGGCTCCCGGTTTGCGTTCTTTTTTGTTGTCATCAGTATATAGGAAGGTGGATTCGTTATGAGAGTAAGACTGTCATCGCATTTGGACCGTGGCTTGAAGCATCGAAATACGGACCTATTCGGAAGGGAAGTTTGTGATGCGAAGGGGTCATTACAGAAGGACAGAGCTTGGATCGGAGCGCGTAAAGTCGATGGCGTGATTCATCAGCCTTGGTTCAAGCGACTACAGGAGCACCGTCAAGGACGAGATTTCACGTAAAGAGAGATGAGAATTGCAATAATGTAGGTGGAGGGGTAAAAAGGATGCCAGCTCAATCCGATAAGGTAAGAGCGGGGTATCCTTTTTTTTAGAGGCGGGTGACTTGATCAATCGGATCGATAGGTTTATAAGTACAACAGTCTAAATTTTTACGAATGACCAAAATGGTTATACAGTCAGTTCAAGTGCTATAACAGGTGAAAACATCAAAACAGAATGAGTACACCTATAGCAGGCTATAGGAGGGAGAACGATGAAGGTATTTGGTTTTTTGGGTTCTGAGATTCGGAGTATGCTGCGGAATAAATCCGTGCTGATCCCGGTCCTCGGTGTCCTGGTAATCCCTCTGCTCTATTCAGGGATCTATTTGATTGCCAATTGGGATCCTTACGGAAATGTCAAGAATATGCCCGTTGCGGTTGTTAACCAGGACAAACCCGTCATTTACGAAGGGAAGGAAATTGCAGTAGGACGCGAGCTGGTCAAGAAGCTGCATGAGAATCCGACCGTCGATTTTCATTATGTGACGAAGGATGAGGCGCAGAAGGGGCTCGATAATCACGATTTCTATCTGATGATTGAGATTCCTGAGCAAATGTCGCAGAGTGCAACGACGATTCTGGATCCCGTCCCACAGACGATGAAGCTGATCTATAAGGAAAATAGCAGTTATAATTTCTTATCTGGTCAAATCTCCGATAAAATCGTAGAGAAGCTGAAGAATGAAATCTCAAAGACGATGACGGAGACGTATGTGGAACAAATGTTCGGTGCGATTAACACGGTATCGGATGGGCTTAGCACGGCAAGCAAAGGCGCTGGTCAGATTGAAGACGGTCTTGCTCAGCTCGGGGACGGCATAACCGATTTCAAGCATCAAGTGAATTCACTCATCGATGGCAAACTGGCTTCAGCGGATGGCATGATGGATGAGTACATTCAAAAGTACGGCCAAGATTTACAGGCGAAGCTGCATGACCAGATTGATCAAGAAATTGCGAAGAATGAAGGTCCGATCAATGATAAAATTCATCAGGAAATCGATAAGACCGTCAATCTGAAGAATGATGCGTTGAAAGAAAAGCTGCATGAGCAAATCGATCAGTATGCCGATCAATACAGCAGTGTGATCAACGAGAAGCTCCATGATGAGATTGATCGGACGATGACGCAATATAATGATGCGGTTCGCCAGACGATGCATCAGCAGATTGATGCAACGATGGCCCAATATAATGATGCAATCAAGCAGATGATGCATTCGAAATTAAACGATGAGCTCAGCCAATACAGCGAGCCGATTCGGCAAATGCTTCATGCGCAGGTCGAATCGGAAGTGAACCAGCACAGCCAAGAGATTAAGGCGAATATCATTGCGGCGATCGATCAGGAGCTGAATGCCCAATTCCAGAAGTTCGTTGCGGATGCGAAGAAGCAGGCAGGACAGGTGGATGAAGTCATTCAACAGTTCCTGAAGGACGTGCAGCCGATCATCGACAAGCTGCCGCCAGATCAACAGGCGAAGCTGCAAGAGCAGCTTAAGAAGCTCGAAGAATTGAAGGGGTCGCTCGGCAAGTGGATCGATGACCAGATTCCTGTGTTGCAGCAGAAGATTCAGTCGCAGGTCAATGCGCTTGTGAGTCAGAAGCTGGATGAAATGCAGCCGAAGTTGGTCGCGAAGCTGCACGCGCTCGTGGATCAGAAATTCAAGGAGCTGGAACCGGCTGTGAATTCGATGCTGAATTCGATGCTTGATTCGAAATATGAAGCGTTAAAGCCGGAATTGATAGCCAAGATTCACGCCGCTGCGGATTCGAAATATGATGCGATGCAGCCGGAAGTGAACGAAAAGCTGCATGAGGCTGCTGACATGAAGTTCAATCAAATGAAGCCTGAGCTTGTCAGCGATATTCATAGCGCTGTCGAGGATAAATACAATGAGCTCGAACCGGAGTTCTTGAAGAAATTCCACAGCGCGGTCGATGAGAAGTACTTCATGATCTTGCCGAAGCTGGCAACTCAGCTGCATGAGATGGCGGATGTGAAATATAAAGCAGGCAAAGAAAAAGTGGATCAGCTCGCGCATGAGAAGCTGTCTGAGGTGAAAGGCAAGGTTGCCGATGCGAAGCATACGGTGAACGGGGCGTTCGATCAGCTTCTTGAAGGCCAGCAGAAATTAATTGCTGGGGAGCGGGAACTGAAGGATAAGCTTCGTGAAGGCGCTGAGAAGGCGACACAAGATCCTACAGCGTCCACGTACGAATATTTTGCCAACCCGGTTGCGAGCGATAAAGAGAGCAATCATGACGTGACGAATTATGGCCTCGGTATGGCGCCATACTTCCTTGCTCTTGGATTATTCGTAGGGGCCCTGATGTTCTCGATTATCTTCCCATTGTCGGAGACTTCGTCCAGACCGCCGTCAGCGCTTGCGTGGCTCGTGAGCAAATTCGGCATTATGTCGCTCGAAGGCTTCATCCAAATGCTGATCGTCGGACTGTTCGTGCTCTATGGACTTGACATTGAGGTGACGAACACGCCTCTATTCTTCATCGTATGTATGGTGACGAGCCTCACTTTCTTTGCGCTCGTCCAGTTCTTCACGACGTCGTTCGGCAATGTGGGACGTTTCATCGTGATTCTCCTGCTCGTATTCCAATTGTCGGCGTCTGCAGGGACATTCCCGATCGAATTAGCGCCTGATTTCTTCCAGGCGATTCATCCATTCTTGCCGATGACGTATGCGATCCGCGCTTTCCGTGGTGTGGTATCGAGTGGTAATTTCGCGGATGTCTGGACGAATATTGGTATGATGGGGATCTTCCTTGGAAGCTGCCTCTTCGGAAGCTATTGTTACTTCCGCCTTCGGTTCTTTAAGCTTCAAAAATCGGAGCGGCGGGAGCAGTCGGTGTCTGTGTAATGGATTGATACTAAAATCGTGAATAGAGAGATGAAGAAAAGGGAGCGCTGAGGCGCTCCCTTTTTGCGTTAATCAATGGAGGGATGATGTTCGTAATGGGTTATTCGCTGTCTTCGAGCGCGTTCTTCTGTAACGGCTTGATGATCGCATAGGCGAAGGTGAAGAAGGGGCTGGCCCATAGGAACACCGCATATGGCAAGTATTCAACGACCGGGACACCGAGCGTCGAAGCGAAGAAGGCGCCGCTGACCCCCCATGGGATCAAGGGGTTCACGAGCGTTCCACAGTCTTCGAGCGTCCGGGAGAGCGTTCTCGCCGGAATATGGCGCCGCGCATACTCGTCCTTGAACATCTGGCCCGGCAGCAGGATCGATAAATATTGCTCCCCTGTCATGCCGTTAACGGCAATGGAAGAAGCGCCGGTCATCAGTACGATGCTGCTCTTCCGCTTCAGCGGTTGAATGACGGTGCGGAAGAAAGCTTCGATGACGCCGCAATGCTGCAGCAGGCCGCCCAGCGATAAGGCGATCAAGATGAGCGATACGGACCACATCATCGACTGCAAGCCGCCGCGATTGACGATCGCAGCGACGGTCTCGTTCGCAATCGTACTCTTGTAGCCGCTCTGCATCACTTGGAACCACACGTCAATGGCGCCCTGATGCTGCACGAATGCAGTGATCAGGAGGCCGGTGACGATCCCTACGATTAGCGTCGGCAAGATGGGTACACGTCTGACGGAGCAAATGACGACAGCTAACGGCGACAGTAAGGTGAGCCAGTGGATATTGAAGCCTTCCTGCAGTGCAAGCTTGATCTGTTCCATCGAACTTAAATCGATCGTGTCGGTCTTCGTCGCGAATAGGAAGAAGATCGTCGTCACGATGAGAGCAGGAACGGTCGTATAGAGCATATGGCGGATATGCGTGAATAGCGTCGTACCTGCGACAGCGGGTGCGAAGTTCGTCGTATCGGATAGCGGTGACATTTTGTCGCCGAAGCAAGCGCCGCAAATGACGGCTCCCGCTGCTAGCGTTGGCGAGACGCCTGTCGTTGCCGCAATCCCCATAAAGGCGACGCCGACGGTACTCACAGTAGTGAACGAGCTGCCCGTAAATAACGAGATCATGATGGTCACATAGAGCGCACTCACGGCAAAATAATTCGGTTGAATATAATCCATGCCATAGTAGAGGATGGTTGGTACGGTACCGCTCATCATCCAGACGGCAATGAGTATCCCGATCAGGGAAAGGATCAGAATGGGCATGATCGCGGTCTGAATACCGCGAAGGATCGCCGATTCGATGCTTGTCCAAGAGATGCCGAATATCCATAAGAGCGTTGCGGTGCCGACTGTCGTCGCGAGAAGCGGGAGATGCGGCTCTGCCTTTAAGAGGAAGATCGAGATGAATAGCAGGGCGAGAATAAAGACAATGAGCAGCATGCTCTTGGAGAAACTGAGTTGTTTATTCATGATGTATTGCTCCTTCGTTGGTGTTCCTTGTGATTGCGCATTTATGCTTTTTAGCTTTTATGCGTTAAAGTATACGGGATATGCAGGGTTAACGTCAATGTTATCAACATACAGAACAGGATGATTTTAGGGAAGATGAGGGTGTGTCGGTTGCTTCAGTGTTCTGTCGGTTATGCAGCCTTATCCGGCATTATCTTCGGCGAGTTGTATCATCCTGCACAAGTCGATTCAAATTTAGGCACCGATTTCCATAAAATTCACTTGCATAACGAACACCTGTTTGGTATATAATAAATAACAATACGAATGTTTGTTCGTGGTGATTGAGAGTTAGGAATACGACTTGGAGGGTGTTAAATTGAGTCAACCAAGCGAAAGGGTCATCTTTTTAGCGGACTGTCAGAGTTTTTATGCGAGCGTAGAGAAAGCAGATCATCCAGAATATTACAACAAGCCGGTAGCTGTGGCAGGGGACCCTGCGCGAAGGTCAGGCATTATTCTGGCGGCCTGTCCCCTTGCGAAGAGCTTCGGTGTCACGACAGCGGAGCGTCTCGGGGAGGCGCTCAGGAAATGCCCGGATCTCGTGATTATGCGCCCTCGGATGCAGCACTACATCGATGTCTCCTTGCAGATCACACAAATCTACGAACAATTTACGGATCTGGTCGAAGTATTCAGCATTGACGAACAGTTCCTGGATATTACGGCAAGCCAGTCGCTGCTGGGGGATCCGGTCACGATTGCCCGAGCCATCCAGGACAGAGTGATGTATGAGACCGGCATACGTGTACGCGTCGGGATCAGCTCGAATAAGGTGCTCGCCAAGATCGCGACCGATATCTGGGCGAAGAAGAATAAGACGGGGATCTTCACGCTGTCGCGTTCCGATCTGGAGCGTACGTTATGGGAAGAGCCAGTTCATAAGATGTATGGCGTTGGCTCCCGAATGACCGCGCACTTCACGAAGCTCGGGATGATGAAGATCGGGGATATCGCCAGAACGCCGCTGCCGGAATTGAAGGAGAAATTCCGTGCGCGCTTCGGCAAGCAGTCCGACATTCACGCCGAGGTCATGTGGCGTACGGCGAACGGTCTGGATGACAGCCCGGTGTCGCCAGGCACCTTCCATGTCGCACCCAAGTCGGTCGGACACATGATGACGCTGCCCCGGGATTATGCGGACGCTTCGGAGGTCGACACGATCCTGCTCGAGCTGACGGAGGAGGTCTGCCGCGATTGCCGGCAGAAGGGCTATATGGGCTCGGTCGTGACGGTGAGTTGCATGTGCAGCCCGTATGAGGCGCCGACAGGCTTCTCCCGCCAGATGAAGATGCCTGATCCGACGAACAATACGAACAAAGTATTCGAGGCCGTGAAGACGATCTTCTACAAGTATTGGGATCAGATGCCTGTGCGGCGTGCCGGCGTCATGCTCAGTGCGCTTACCGACGACGATGCGTATCAGCTGACGTTGTTCGAGGATCAAGAACGGATGCGAGCGCTCGACCGGGCAACGGATCGAATTAAGGAACGATACGGCAGTGCGGCCATCATGCGGGCTTCGTCTGCCACGAAGGCAGGGCAAGCGGCGGAACGGTCGATGAAAATTGGGGGGCATTATAAATGAGTAAGAAGCTGGAGAATAACGGTCTATGGGAGTCGAGTCGTATGATGCTGCCACAGCATCGAGAAGCTTTACTCAGCAGGCATCATGACCGTCGGGGCGTGAGGTCGGATCCTCCCAAGCGGGAAGACATGGAATTAATACGTGATTATATTCTGCTTCCCATCATGCACACGCTAGTTATCAAGAAAGTCTCAGAAGCGAAGGTCTCCACCGAGACGCTAAAATCATTATATGCCATGGCAGCCCAAGTTCTCGCCGCCAATATATACAAAGATCTATCCAAGGTAAAACAAGAAATGATGGAAAAAGAAATCCGCGTTGTCAATGAGGAAAAGCATGAGGATGTATTGAAGCTGCATTATGCCTATCATGATTTTGAAGATCGGTTGATTATAACCAAAGAATACATGAAGGCGGAAATAAGCAAGAGATTAGCCCGATATACGGATAGTCTCATCATAAAATTAAGTAGACTCTAAATGTCATTTCGTAGAACAAAGAGGAGCATTTGCCGCGGCGAATGCTCCTCTTTGTTAATGAAACCAAGGATAATGAATGTTTTTCTTATTGTTTGTAAAGGGGATGTAATGATAATGTTGAGAGTTTGTAAATCTATATACATGGTACATGCAATTTTATTATAGTTACGGTGTGGTCAGAAATATCTCCGTCAGAGATCCAGCCACAATTCAACCAAGGCGGTGCAGACACACGTGTTAAAGAACAAATGGGCACGACTATTTTTAACGATTCCTTTATCCATGAGTTTCATTGGATCAGCGATTCCTATGGCTTCGGTTCGTGCGGAGGCAACAGAAGTTCCGACCCAAGCCGTTCTATCGAAGGCGACAGGACAATGGATGTCGGGAGAATTCCATGTGCACACCTATGAATCGGATGATGCACAAATTTCGTTAGAGGATGCATTGGACCATGCATTTGATACCTACGGATTTGATTGGATCGCAACGGCGAACCATTTGAGATCTTCCAAACGAGACGATACGGGCGTAGACATTCCGGGCGGTCCGATTCCGTTCTCCAAAGGCGCCATGGAATACGAGGTTCCGAAAATCAAACAACTGCAAGCCCAGGGGAAATATGCAGGAAAGACGATTTTCTCCGGCTTCGAATGGGACATGCCTTCGCATGAGCACGTATCTGTTGGCATTTTGGGCGATCAACCGAACTCGGAAGCGACGCTCAGAGCAGCGAACCAATTCGAATATTTGTTCACAAATCGAGATAAAACGTGGTTCGATCCAGCCGACGTTGCGATGTGGGACCAACAGGGAAAGCGTGCGTATACCACGCATGCGGACGCATTGACTGCGGTACAATGGCTCAAAGATCGTTATGCTGAGACGAGCTATATGATACTGAATCATCCTTCTCGAATCGTAGGTAAATACACGATTGCGGACATTCGTGATCTAAATAATGCAGCGCCAGACATCGTATTCGGCATGGAAGGTATGATCGGCGGACAGATGGAACCTGACCGCGGCGGCTATAATACAACGTATAATACCGCGAATCCTACCGCGAACACGAATTACAAGAACCGGTCCTATGGCGGGACGGATTACATGGTTGCCAAAGTTGGCGGCGTATGGGATGCCTTGTTAGGCGAAGGCCGGCGGTTCTGGAATTTTGCGAATTCAGATTTTCACTTCAAAATTAGAGGTCCATACTCCAGCGGCTATTGGCCAGGGGAATATTCGAAGAATTACACGTGGACGGAAGGCCGCGATATGCAATCCATATTGAATGGCATGCGTTCTGGTAAATCGTTCTCTGTCTACGGCGATTTGATTAATGCCTTAGATTTCAACGCAGCAAGCAACGGCGTGAAGGAAGAGATGGGTGGCGAATTAAAAGTAACCGAAGGCGACGATCTTCAGCTTACGATCCGCTTCAAGAGTCCAAATAAGAACAACTACGAGTCTCCCGTAGACAGCGGTATTTCTGCGAATGTGACGCCGCAAGTGGACCACATCGATCTGATCGCAGGGGATGTCACGGGAAAGGCGGAGCCTGGAACCGCGGCATACAACAAAGATATGAACGATTCCACGAAGGTGATTGCGACCTTTACAAGCAAGGATTGGACGCTAGATAGCGAAGGCTATAATGTTATTCACTATAATCTAAAATCCGTCGATAAAAATCAGTATTTCCGCTTACGTGGCACAAACTTGGGCATGAATGTGGAAGGGGAAACGCAGAACGGGGACCCGCTGCTGGATCCAATTACGAATCAAGCGGACAATAACACGCGCTTCAATGCCATCAACGATCGGAACTATAGGGATTTATGGTTCTATTCCAATCCGGTATTTGTTACGGTGACCCAAGATGATGAGCGAGCTGTTCACGATACGCTTCAAGCGCTGGATTTAGGCGATTTAAGCAACGTGACTTCAGACATTGCATTGCCGACGAATGGGGAGCGCGGAACGCGCATTGATTGGACAAGCTCAGACCGGGAGATCATCGCGAACGATGGGAAATGGGTGGGGCAGCCGACGAATAATCGCTTGGTGACGCTGACTGCAACAGCCACACGTGGTAAGGCACAGCAAACAAAGGTCTTCTTGGCGTTAGTGCGTGGGGCTGATGCTTCGACGGTACAACTACGCCATACCATGATGACCGCTGACGGATTGTCCTACACGAACGGTACATGGACGAATCAGAACGTGACGGCAAGCGTGTACGCGGATGTCTATGCGCCAAGTACATCTGCTGTGATCGAATTGTCTGTAGACGGCGGTGTAAGCTATCAGCCATATGCAAGTCATAAGGCACTGGAACTAGCGGAAGAAGGGGAGCATGCGCTCCTGTTCCGGGCAACGGATGATTCGGGCGCCGAAGCGGTGCTGCCGCTCAGCGTGAAAATCGATAAGACCTTGCCCGTCGTTAGCCTAGTAGGATCTCCTTCTATGACATTGACGGTAGGGGATACGTACCAGGAGCCGGGTGCGAAGGTGACGGATAAGCTAGGTGTTCCTGGCGAGGCTGTCATCACGGGCGAGGTGAATACGTCTGTAGTCGGTACATATATCGTGCGATATCATGCAGTGGATGCTGCAGGGAATCAGGCGATTGAGGTACTGCGTACGATTCATGTGGTATCCCCATCAGATAAGCCGAATCCGCCGACAGGTGGAGGCTTGAGCCCTGGTGGTACGACCCCTACGGCGCCAACACCGGAAGTGGCGCAGCCATTACCATCCGCGCAAGTGGAAGTATCCGCTGTCGCAGGAGCGAAGGGTAGTCTCCAACTTGTCGTGCAATGGATGATTCCGCAAGGAGCGGTAGCAACCGATGGTAAGATGAACATTGCAGTTCTGGGTGAGAAGCAAGCACCATCGACAGGAACGCATACCGTTCTGAGCCCGGTGATCGCGCTGACAAGTACGGTGCACACTACCTTGGCCAAACCGATGACACTAACGTTCGATTATAATGTGGATATGCTCGGCAAGAGACAGAAGCCGGCTGTATATTATTACGATGCAGATCAACAAAGATGGATATATGTCGGTGGTTCACTGAATGGTGACGGTACGATTACTGTAGAGCGGAAGAAGCTGGAGACCTATGCCGTGTTCGGTTATGAACAGACGGTATTTGCAGATATGAATGAACATTGGGCCACAGCGTCGATCGATCGTCTCACGGGCATGCAAGCGATCCGTGGCTACGAGGATCACTTGTTCCATCCGAACGGCCAAGTAACGAGAGCGCAGTTCGCGAGTATTCTCGCCAAAGCCTTTGGGCTTCAAGCGAGCGGGAATGTCCCGGCATTTAACGATGCGAACGATATTCCGGCTTGGGCGAAGTCAGATATCGCTGCCCTTGTCCAGGCCGGATGGATTAGCGGATACATGGAGAATGGACAACTGAGCTTCAAGCCGGATCAAGCGATTACAAGAGCGGAGATCGCGGTGCTGTTGAATCGGGTATTGCGTCGAGATTCGCAGCCGATTGGCGAAACGGCAAGCTCATTCACGGACGCGTCGCATATTCCAAGCTGGGCACAGGCATCGGTGAATGCCCTCGTCCAATCGGGTATGCTTCAAGGCTACGAGGATCAGACCTTCCGTGCAGATCGCCATGCGACGAGAGCAGAAGCTGTAGTGATGATCCATAAGTTGTTGGATGTGTTGAATAGGTAATACGATCTAGGTGATTAAGGGGACTTGCAGATGCATGGTCCCCTTTTCTTTGGCGTTGAAGGGTGGTGTACAAGTATCCGTTCATCGATCTTTCGAGTGAATGAGTCGTCTTTTGCGTTATGACTCGGCAAGGCTATTTTCGTTTCATTTTACGGATCATTTGTTTGGTCTCCGTATCGACACGATGCGATTCCGTCATTTTCTGCAGCGCTTTGTTGAACGTGAAATCGTCGAGCTCAAGCGCAGGATCAGTCAAGTAAGTCATCGTCAGCGCAGGAAACTTCACGTAGCAGATGGAGACGGCCCACGCAACGGCCATTTTGACGTAATATCCTTCATGGTGAATGACGCTGAGTCGCTGCAGAACTTGGAAGACAGCGTCTTCTTCGACGTAATAGGTAAGCAGCATGACGACGGCGAAGCGAATGTCATATTCTTGATCCGACGCGAGATAAGGCTGCAAGAAATCCCACATCTGCTGCCTGTGCGTCTTGGTGATTTTCAGGCCGGCACAGAAGCTGTCGCAGACCGACCAATTATTGATTTTGGGGACGAAATTGGCGATATGGCGCAAAATCTCCTCGATGTCCAGGTCCAGATATCCAATCACCATGCCCTGCAGCATGATGTCTTCGAAGTAATCGTTGTCCGCATGGTCTAAATAAGCACGCCAGTCTTCCCGAACGATGCGACGAGCGATCTTGCGCAGCTCAGGCAGTCGAACGCCAAGCACGTTATCGATGTTAGGAAGGAGTGCTGACGCAAACTGTCGATACGGTTCCTCCGCCAAGGCCAGCAATTGTTGTCTAATCGTCTGCGCCATGTTACAACACCTTGTTGGATTCGGATGAAATGGCCCATAAATAAATGGAAGCAACCGAACCAAGCGGGGAATACTTAAGGCGATATTGCTCGAATTGATCCTGCGTCAGGGTAGGTAAGCCATACAGCTTCATCATCCCGCGGCGAATGGCGACATCGCCCCAGCTGATGACATCCGGACGCTCCAAAGCGTGAATCAAGATCATGTCAGCCGTCCATCGGCCGACACCCTTCAGCATCGTTAACCTGCGGATGACGTCTTCATCGGGTAAGGCATGCAGATCATCTAGACGATACGCGCCTGCTGCAATCGACTGTGAAATTTGATGGATCGTAACGGCCTTTTTCATCGTTATTCCGCACTTTTGAATCTCTTCCGCAGTTTGCCTGGATAAATGCGTCGGAGTCATTTCTTCGAATCGAGCTTGCATTCTTTCCCATAGCACATGAGCTGCCTTAGCAGATATGAGCTGGCCTATAATGGCATGGATGAGCGCGGTGAAGACATCCGGCATGACAATACGCTCAACCTTGCCTAGCCGCGTGATCGCTGCCCCGAGCACGGCATCCTTCCGCGTAAGCTCATCCATTTCTTTTTGACCGTAATCAAAATATTTCGTATATACAGCAACCAAATGGTGTCCCTCCATCATGAAAGAAGTTGAAGTGATATATATCTACTATAACGTAATCAATCATCCGATGTATGGAGGATGGAATAGAACAGCAAGATTGTGAAATAGAAAAAAGGAGCGTACCTGCTAGATGATGCGAGGCTGCTCCTTACTTGTATGTATGGCGATCCGTCTATCTGCGGTTCGAGGAAGGGTAATGAATAAGCGTCGTATATCGAATGGCCTTATCGGTATCATTATAATACGTGTGCGGCTGATCCGCGGCGAATCGGATCGCGAGGCTAGGCTTCAAGGTATAGGTCTCGCCGCCGACTTCAACGCGCAGCTCGCCTTCCATCACCATAATGAACTCCTCAACTCCTTCATAGTGCGCTTCGGACGTATGTGAATTACCGGGTTCAATAACAACATTATAGACTTCAAATCCGCGGTCTTGTTCAAAGGGGAAGATCGGGTACGCACGATACGCGCCATCTTCTTCCACGAGCGGTGTTGTATCCTCCATCTTCACCAGTGTGACCTGCGGCGTGGAATCTTCCATCAACGTTGCGAAGGAGATGCGAAGGCCGTTGACGATTTTCCATAGAATCGAAATGGTCGGATTCGTCTCTCCGCGTTCAATCTGCCCGAGCATGCCTTTGCTGACCCCGCTTAATTCTGCGACGGCATCCAGGCTAAGCTTTCGTGATTTGCGTATATCTTGTAAGTTTTTACCGATTTTCTGATGAATTTGTTCCTGCATGATTGTCTCCTCTCGATCTCTTTTGGCGCACCACAAAAAAACATCCAAAATCTATGCAAAATAATAGTGCAAAATAACATACAAATGTGTAATATATTATACATAGGAAAGTTGTTAAGTATAGGATGAATCGGTGAAGCCGTATTTACTCTATTTTATGAGAAAAGATGGAGAGGGGCAATCAAATGTTAAGCGGAAATATGATGGGGTTAGTAAAAGATGAGCGGAAGCCCGGTGCCGTATACAAAGAAGTACCTATTCCTAGCTGTGGCCCCCATGATGTGCTTGTGCGTGTCAAGACATCGTCCATCTGTGGGACAGACGTCCACATTTACAAATGGGATGAATGGGCTTCGAAGACGGTCGTCACACCGAACGTATTCGGACATGAATTCGCCGGAATCGTGGAAGCGGTCGGGGAAGAAGTCACGAATGTAAAAATCGGGGATTATGTGTCGGGCGAAGGACATGTCGTATGCGGTCTCTGCAAGGCATGTCGAACAGGCAATGCGCATGTCTGCAGACATACGAAGAGCTTCGGGATTACGATTCCAGGCTGCTTCGCGGAATATGCGATCGTGCGGGCGAGCAACGTGATTCACAATGATCCGACGCTGCCGTATGAAATCGCATGTCTGCAAGATCCGCTAGGCAATGCCGTTCAGACAGTGCTTAGTGGGGATATCGTAGGGAAGAGTGTAGCGATTATCGGTGTAGGTCCGATTGGTCTCATGGCTGTTGCAGTTGCGAGAGCATGTGGCAGCGGTAAGATTATGGCGGTCGACATCAATCCATATCGCTTGGAAATGGCCAAGACGATGGGTGCGGATGTGCTCATTAACAGCAGCGAAGTTTCCGCGATGGAAGCGATCATGGATGCAACACATGGGGAAGGCGTCGAAGTGATTCTCGAGATGTCCGGTCATCCGCAGGCCATTCGGGACGCTTTGAAAGCGGCTTCACCCGCAGCGCGCGTATCATTGTTAGGGATTCCTACACGAGAGGTGTCCATAGACCTAGCGGAGGATATTATATTTAAGGGGCTGCAGGTGCATGGCATTACAGGCCGCCGGATGTATGATACATGGTATCAGGTGAAAGGGTTGCTCGAGAATGGACGGATTGATCTGAAGCCGCTCATTACGCATTATTTCACACTGGACCAATATGAAGAAGCATTTGAATTGATGACATCCGGTCAATGCGGGAAAATTGTATTCAAACATGATTCCGCGTTGTAAGACACGGTAAGTAACGTTGAACATAAATGAGGAGGTACTTCCGATGAACGGATTTGAAGTGATTGCTGCACAGCTGCAGAGCTTGAAGGATGAGGGACGGTTCCGTCCGCTCACCGTGTGGGAGGATGGATCGGATGCATGGATGACATTACAAGGCGGCAAACGCGTGCTGCAGATGTCCTCCAACAATTATTTGGGCTTGACGCATCATCCGAAGCTGAAGCAAGCAGCGCTTGAGGCTACGGAGAAATATGGAGTAGGTGCAGGGTCGGTACGCACGATTACAGGAACGCTTGCGATTCATGATGAATTGGAGCAGAAGCTTGCGGCATTCAAAGGGACGGAAGCGGCACTGGTCTTCCAGTCCGGATTTACGACGAACCAAGGGGTGCTGGGTACGATTCTTGGGGCTGACGATGTCGTTATTAGCGATGAGCTCAATCATGCGAGCATTATTGACGGCATTCGCTTGACGAAGGCCAATCGCCGGATTTTCGCGCACAAAGATATGAATCAGTTGGAGGCGGTATTGAAAGAATGCGGATCCTTCCGTCAGAAGGTCGTCGTGACCGACGGGGTATTCAGCATGGATGGCGATATTGCCCCATTGCCTGCGATTGTCGAGCTGGCGGAGCGATACGGCGCGTTGGTCTATGTGGATGATGCGCATGCAAGTGGTGTGTTAGGCAAGTACGGCAAAGGCTCGACGGATCATTTTGGCTTGCACGGACGCGTTCATTTCCAGATCGGCACCTTGTCGAAGGCGATTGGTGCTGTGGGAGGTTATGTGGCAACCGCGCAGGTAGCGAAGGAGTATATGATTAACAGCGCCCGCGCCTTCTTGTTCAGCACGGCTCTGCCGCCATCGGTAGCAGCGACATGTATCGCAGCGATTGACGTGTTGAAAGGGGAGCCTGATTTAACCGAACGCTTGTGGTCGAACGCTAATGGCTTCCGTACGAAGCTGCAGCAGCTTGGATTCGATACGGGTGACAGCGAGACACCGATCATTCCGATCATTGTGGGAGAATCGGCACGGGCGATTGCGTTCTCGAAGCGGCTGCTCGAAGAGGGCGTATGTGCGCAAGGCATTGTCTATCCGACGGTAGCGTTGGACAAAGGCCGGGTACGACTCATTGTTACTGCGCAGCATACGGAAGAAGATCTGACGTTCGCAGCCGATGTACTGGAGCGTGTAGGGCGCGAGTTTGGGTTAATTTAATTTGTTATTGGAGAGGCCGAGTGCGGATAGCGCTTGGCCTCTTTGCTGTTTCGAATCGAAGGATTATGCCTCATTTTGAGGGGAAAAACCAATATGCTATGATAGAGAAATGATAGAGAGGAGGGAATCGATGCGTAGTTCTGCGCGTGACGCTTATCTCAGAGATATCGTATTTCAACGGCAGGGGATTCCGCCCATGGACCATTACCCGTTCAACCTGCCGGCATTGAAGAAGCTGAACGGGCTTCCGTTTCATCCGAAGGTGACCTACATCGTCGGCGAGAACGGCATGGGCAAATCCACCTTAATGGAGGCGATCGCGGTCGCTTGGGGATTCAATCCCGAAGGGGGGACGCTGAATTTCACGTTCTCTACTCGTGCCACCCACTCCAGCCTGTATGAATATATTCGGCCCGTGCGAGGCTTGCGCAGGCCGCGCGACGGTTTCTTCTTCCGGGCGGAGAGTTACTATAATCTAGCGACGAATATCGATGAATTGGACGCAGAGGAGAGCCCAAGTCCGCCGATAAGAGATTCCTATGGCGGCAAATCACTGCATGAACAGTCGCATGGTGAATCGTTCTTCGCGACGTTCATCCATCGATTCGGCGGGAATGGACTGTATATTCTGGACGAGCCGGAAGCCGCGTTGTCCCCGCTGCGGCAGATGTCGATGCTATCCCGCATGCATGAGCTCGTACAGGCGAACTCGCAATTCATCATCGCGACGCACTCTCCGATTCTGATGGCTTATCCCGACAGCGTGATCTATCAGTTGACACCGGATGGGATTGAACGGACGACGCTCGAAGAGACGGAGCATTTCATCATCATGAAGCAGTTCGTTAACAACAAGGAGCGGATGCTGGACGAGCTGTTCCGCGATTGAGCCGAGCCGGATGAGGGTATAAGGAAATGGTGATAGAGCGCTGAAGGAATTTCTGGTATACTATGGAAATCCTATGACGATCGAATGTGAGGAAGGTCGGTGAACGTATGCGAGACGAGAGCATCACGTATAGAAACCTGTTGGAACAAGATGTAGAGCATATATGTGCTTTTCCACAAAATGAGGTTGAATCGTTCTACGCAGCACCTAAAATTCGTTATCCTTGGCTGCCTGAGCAAATGATGAGCGTCGCGATGCAGCGCCGAAGCTTGACGGTTGTCGTCGATGCGGTGGACCGGCCGATCGCGTATGCGAACTTGTACGATTTTGAGCTGGAAGCAGGCTGCTGCTGGCTCGGGAATGTGCTCGTCTCACCTGCGTATCGTGGGCAAGCGGTCGCATCTTATTTAGTTGAAGTGATGATGAACAGGGCGAAGGACGAACATGGTTGTACACGATTGAAGCTGTACTGCCATAATACGAATACCAGGGCATTGCTGCTGTACAGCAAGCTAGGGTTCAGACCATGCGGCTCCAAAACCGTCACGAATCATGAAGGACAGCGCATCGTGGCGATCGAAATGGAGAAGAATTTGATGGAAAGTCCAGTTGCGTCCTCTTAAAGAGGACGTTTTTTATTCGGTAATGATAGGGACGATAGTAGAATAGGGAGGTACGCTATGCAGGGTCATTTTACGAGGCTCGATTATTTAGCTCAAGGGAATGCAAGACAACGTGATGCCTATCGGATGTTGATAGAGCTCGGAATATTCCATACGCTAGAGCGTTATGATCCGCTGCTCGTAGGAACGATCCCCATCGATATCGATCTGCCTGAGAGTGATCTGGATATCATTTGCGAAGTGCATGATTTGGAGGCGTTCGAGAAGCTTATCAATCATACCTATGGGCAGATGGCGTCGTACAGCGCCCGTCAACGGGAGGTCGGCGGCATTTCGAGATTCGTCGCGAATTTTACGTATCGAGGCTGGCCGATCGAGATCTTCGCTGAGCCGATCCCTACCGCGGAGCAGAATGGCTACAGGCATATGATCGTAGAACATCGCATTCTGCAGCTGATCAGGGAGGAAGGGAAGCGGAAGATTCGAGCGTTGAAGCAGGCTGGCCTAAAGACAGAACCGGCCTTCGCGCAACATCTGCATATGGCGGGCGATCCATACGCAGGCTTGCTCGCGATGTATGATTGGCCGGACGAGAAGCTCCGGCAGCGGGTGACGCTGGCGCAGTCGGACGAGAGGAAATAAGCGCAAGACATGAGAAAAAGACGCTCTTCGCGAAGAGCGTCTTTTTAGTGATCAAACAAATGTTCGATTTCTGGAGCAGTTGAATCAAAATCCCGTATCCTCGATTTTCATATTATTAGTATAACTTACGCTTAATTATAAGTCTATACTTCATTTTCCAGATCCTTTATCATGGGAATACCTGGCCGGGGAGTATGGTGAATATTCGTTGATCTGTACGGATGTTTGCATGAGGGAGTGGGAGATTCGTTGAAATTGCGCGTGTGGGATGTCAATTTGAAAATTCGCCTATTCGGCGAGGGACTGTTCAATTTATTGTTTTGGATGTACTTCCCCTTCATTACCGTCTACTTTAGCGAGGCGTTAGGCACACAGACAGCAGGCATGCTAATGGCGGTTCCGCCTCTTATTCGTATATTTGGCAACATGGTTGGAGGGAGTTTAGCGGACCGTTTGGGACGTCGCCCCGTCATGTTGGCAGGCGCTTTCCTTCAAGCATGCATGTTCGGAGTGTTTGCGATGTCCGGTTCGCATTGGGTTAATTATTTCGCCTATGTAGGCGTTGGATTGGGAGGCGCCCTCTACGGGCCCGCAAGCAATGCGATGGTAGCGGACCTGGTTCCCGCTCAGGACCGGCGGCAGGTGTTCGCCACATTTACGACGGTAACGAATATCGGCGCTGTATTAGGACCCGCTTTGGGGTCGATTTTATTCTTTCAATATCGCAGTGAACTGCTGTGGACTTGTACAATCATCTTGCTGCTCTATGCGATGGCCATCTTTATGCGCGTTCATGAGAGCATGCCGAATCCGGCGAATAGGATTCCAATCCATGAAATTTCAACTTCGCTGCGGGAGCAATGGAAAGGTTACGGCATCATCTTTCGAGATAAAGTTTTTGTCATTTATATTCTGGCGGGCGTCTTCTCCACGATCACGATTATGCAATTGGATTTGTATTTAGCGATCTATGTCACCCAAGATGTCCCCTCGCAATCTTTGTTCACTTGGCAGGGATGGTCGTTCCGGCTTAGCAGCACAGAAATATTAGGATGGATACTCGGGTTAAACGGGCTGCTCTTCGTTTTCTTTGTCTTGCCCGCGACCAAATGGCTCCGTCGCTTCAAGGACCGCGACGTGTTCATTCTGTCATCGGCCTTGGCTGGGGTAGGGATGTTTGCCGTCGGATTAACGACGCATATCTGGGTGTTATTCCTCTTCACGATCATATTTACGTTAGGAGAAATCGTACGATCTCCGGTGTCGAGCAACTTTGTTAGTCAATACGCGCCCGCGACCGCGAGAGGTCAATATATGGGCGCATCGAACCTGCAATATACGGTTGGGAGATTCGCGGCGCCCCTGACGGTCTTTCTATCCGGATGGTGGCCGCCAATCAGCGTGTTTGCTGTCATCCTAGTCTGCGCCATCATCAGTATCGTTCTATATTGGAAGCTGTTCAAGCTTTACGCATATGACGATCCGGCATCGGCAGGGCAGTCGGCAGAAAATGATAAGAACGCTTGTGCGCAAGTGGAAGGATAGGTAAAATAGAGAAACCAATATTATCTTGGGTGGGCGGGGTTCCTAACCAGTGGTAGGATAGCCCACCCGAAGATTCAGAGCCGAATATGGATGGTCTGTCGAGCACGAATGAGCCGTCAGGAACCTATGATTTTTCTAAGAGGGAGGATGACATCATGTACAAAGCGATTATTTTTGATATCGATAATACGTTGTTGAATTATTCTCGAAGCGAGTTGGACGCGATGAAAAGGACCGTTCGCGAACATCGGTTGTTCGGTGACGAAGAGGCGGAGTGGGAAGCGTTCTGGTCGACATATACACAGCATAACTTCCGGCATTGGATGGATTTCGTCAATAAAACCGGCAGCCATCGATCGATCGAGGACGTCTTGATCAGCTCGTTCCAGGATACCTTGAATGCAAGTCCGGCGCAGCATGAAATGCTATCGCATACGTATTGGAGCCATTTCTGCAATACCTGCTATTTCGAAGGGGGAGCGGAGGAAGTGCTCCATGCCTTGAAGACCGAGTATAAGCTCGGCATCATCTCGAACGGCATTGGGGATGCTCAGCGCAAAAGACTGACCGTAGGGAATGTCCGTAACTTATTCGAATCGGTTATTGTGTCGGATGAAGTGGGCGTGAAGAAGCCAAGAAAAGAAATTTTCGAGCTGTCCCTCCATGAGCTTCAGTTGTCCAATCATGAAGTGTTGTTCATCGGGGATTCGTTGACGGATGACTATCATGGGGCGCGGAATGCAGGTATCGATTTCTGCTTCTATAATCGTGACGACATTCAGATGTCGAGTGACTATAAGCCGAAGTACGTCGTCAGTGCATTGGAAGAGTTGCTGAAGGTGGTTTAATGTGCGAAATGTCATAGGATTGACATATACGTCCGTGAATCGCATCTCCCGGAAGAACGTCCGCATCATATAATAGATTGTAGATTCCATAATATGGAATACTCTTTGTGCGAATGGAAGCGAATGAACGGGGGCGTGAGTGCATGTTCTGGAAAAAGCGGAAGTCGCGTCAAGAAGCATCAGAGAATATCAGCATACCAAGGACTGAGGTGCAAGAGCCGATTGTACCGAAAGAAGCAGCTGGCATCGAAATTGATGTTGGGAAGAAGGAGCCGCGTGAGGAGATCGAGACCATGTCGGTGGCGGAGCAGGCCATCCGGGATTTCGAGCGGAAGGGCGGATTTCAAGATCTACCGGGGATGCATAAGCCGATTGAAGTAACGCAAGGCGACCCATTGCATGCGGTCCTGAAAAATGCGCATGTCCTTCCCGCGTGGCTTGAATTGCAGCATGAGATTCGCGATGAGATTGGACGGCTGTTGGCACGGCAGGCGGTGCAGGAACCGGAACAGATCGATGCGCTTAATCAGAAAATCGACAAATATAATCGACTTGTCCCGAGCAGCTTGTTCCAGAAGCGGAGAGTATCCGCGGCAATGCTGCAAGAGCACTATGAACAGTGGTCGTGAGGAGAAAGCGAGGCATAGGTACAGAGAGGGGCAGAACAGATTCTGCTCCTGATTCGCGTTGCTGGATTGGTTACATGCGGAATTTGTCGAAGATTTTTATCCTAATTTTTACAAAAATATTACTTTGAATTTGGAAAAAGGTGTGTTACCTTAGTAACGAATAGATGTCTATTTCGTCCCAAAAGTTAAAGCGCTTTAATTTTTGGAGAACACAATGAAGGTGAGATTCGCCGCTTTATTTCGTTTTCCATTCTATGAAATGAAGGAGAGTTGTGATGGACATGACAAGAAGGCAGTACAGGAAACCGAGGACATTGTTTTTAAGTTTGCTTTGCATGGCGATGGTGGCTGCATCCCTGATCGTCCCAGCCGGACAGCGGACGGCGCATGCGGCGGGAGAAATGAAACCGTTCCCACAGCAGCTGAGCTATCCGGGAATTATTAAGCCGAACCATGTCACGCAGGCATCGATGAACGCTGCGGTAACGGCGTATTATGACTATTGGAAAGCCAAATATCTGAAGAATAACTTGTCCTCGCTGCCAGGCGGATATTACGTGAAGGGTGAGGCTACGGGAGAAGAGGGTGATTTCGAAGAGCTCGGGACATCCGAAGGCCAAGGTTACGGTATGGTCATCACGGCGCTAATGGCCGGCTATGACCCGAATGCACAGACGATCTATAACGGGCTCTTCAAAACTGCAAGAGCATTCAAGAGCAAAAACAATTCCAATCTGATGGGCTGGATTGTCGCGGATCATATCAATGCGCAAGGACATTACTCTTCGGCGACGGATGGGGATTTGGATATTGCGTATTCGCTCCTGCTGGCGGATCGTCAATGGGGATCGAACGGCTCTGTGAATTATTTAGCTGAAGCAAAAAAGATGATTACGAATGGGATCAAAGCCAGCTATGTGACGACCAACAACCGATTGAACTTAGGCGATTGGGATGAGAAAAATGCGCTGAACACGCGCCCATCCGACTGGATGCTCTCGCATCTGCGGGCATTCTACGAGTTCACGGGCGACCAGACGTGGTTGAATGTCATCAATAATCTGTACAGCGTCTATACGCAGTTCAGCAATACGTATTCGCCGAGTACGGGGTTGATCTCGGATTTCATCGTGAAGAATCCACCAGAGCCTGCACCCGAAGATTATCTGAATGAGTTTAAAGAAACGAACCAGTACTTCTGGAATGCGTCGCGCGTGCCGCTTCGTATCGTCATGGATTATGCCTTGTACGGGGATACGCGCGGTAAGACCATCTCCGATAAGATCGCCACATGGATCAAAGGCAAGACATCCGGCCAGCCTTCGAACGTGAAGGACGGATACAAGTTGAACGGTACGGCGATCGGAAGCTATGCTTCGGCGGTCTTCGTCTCGCCGTTCATCGCGGCAGCAACGACGAATACGAGCCATCAGGCTTGGGTCAACGCCGGCTGGGACTGGATGAAGAACAAGAAGGAGAGTTATTACAGCGATACGTTTAACCTCTTGACGATGCTGTTCATTACAGGCAACTGGTGGAAGCCGACGCCTGGCGACACTACGGATACGCAGCCGCCGACTGCGCCGGCGAATCTCACTGCCACGGCGGCGTCGAGCAGCCAGATCAACCTGACATGGTCCGCTTCCACGGATAATGTCGGCGTTACGGGATATCGCATTCTAAGAGGCGGTACGCAAGTAGGCACATCGACCGGAACGTCTTACAGCGACACGGGATTGGCCGCGAACACGCCGTATAGTTATGTGGTACAGGCGGTGGATGCCGCGGGGAACGTGTCTCCGAACAGCAATACGGCGACGGCCACGACACAAGCCGGGACGCCGGGGAACGGAACGAATCTGGCGTTAGGGAAGGCAGGCACGGCCAGCTCCATCGAAGGTGCCGGATTTGAAGCAGCCAAAGCGTTCGACGGGAATACGGCAACACGTTGGGCGAGTCTGGAAGGCGTCGATCCGCAATGGATCTATGTCAATCTAGGTTCCGTGCAATCGATCAATAAAGTACGGTTGAATTGGGAAGCGGCTTATGCTTCGACCTATAAAGTTCAAGTCTCAACAGACAGCGGATCGCCTACGAACTGGACGGACGTCTATTCGACGACATCGGGCAAAGCGGGCGTTCAGGAGATTACCTTCGCGGCACGGGATGCGAAGTATGTGCGTGTATACGGGACAGCACGCGGCACGGCTTATGGCTACTCCCTGTACGAGTTCGAAGTGTATGGCCCGGGGGCGGCTAGTGTAGATCCGGGCGTGCCGCAGGTGCAGATCCCTGTCACGCTGTCGGTGACCCAAGATACCTATTCGCGCGGCGGTGCTTACAGCAACGATAATTACGGCGCGGAGACCTCCTTGGGAGTGAAGAAGAGATCGACGAATCAGGACGTGAATCGCGAAGCGTATTTGAAATTCGATACCTCCTCGTTAACGGGAACGGTGAATTCGGCGATTCTGAAGGTGTATCTCGTTAACTTCCATAGCAATACGACGTCGCAAGTGCTCCAAGTGCAGGGAATCAACAGCGATATGTGGGATGAATTGACCCTTACGGCAAGCAATCAGCCGACGGAAGCGGGCGCGCTGCTCAGCTCCGAGACGTTGACTGCGGCAGGTGCGTATGTGAGCTTCGATGTTACCGCGTTCGTGAAAGCTCAGACGGACGGCGTTGTCAGCTTCCGACTCGTTGGAGGCGATGAGGACACCGGGGCGAATTATGCGTCCAAGGAGCATACGAATGCTGCGTTCCGGCCGGTGTTGGTGATTAACGGCGGCTAGGTACCTCGTAGGACAATAATAAGTATGACAAAATACAGGCATCTTCGTGATGTCCTGTATTTTTTTGATTGTTTTATATATCTTAGAAGGTGAATTTTTATGAAATCGAAATTTTTGTCGTTTGCTGACAAAAATTGTCTATCCTATATTTGTCTATTTTGTTACAATGGTTAGGAAAAACGGCCTAAGGAGGTGTAAATGTTGTCTGGTTCTAGAATACTAAAATGGATTACAGGTTCATTAGAGATTTTGTTGGCAATTCCTGTTCTAGGTGCTGCCATCGTCATGGGGAGTTATTATACGTTTTTGGGGATAATGTTGATCTTACATATCATCACGCTTGTGCTGTCAGCAACGAACAAAGAACCTAAATACGGTTCGATTCTAGGAATAATTACTTCGTTACTGGCATGGATTCCATTCGTTGGATGGGTATTGCACTTGCTATCAGGCATTTTCTTGATGGTAACTGCAGCACAGAAAGCAAGACCAAACGTGAATGTGCATCAATCCACACATATGTAAGCTAAGTATCAGCACAAAAACAACCGTCCTTAGGGGCGGTTGTTTTTGTGTTGTGATTAGAAGAGATAGCATACCTCAAGACCCCGTCGAACGATAGTGCCTGACCCCGATCCGCCAGACAAGCAGGCAGGGAATCAGGAATAGCACTCCTGCGAGCGGGATCAGCGCGTAGAGCGGGCTGTCGCTGCCTTCGCGGCCAACAATGTAGGTGAGTGGCAAGTAGTTAAAACAGGCAAAAGGGATGACGAAGGTAAAGAACCGCTTCACCCATGTCTGATAGATGCTCAGCGGATATTGCGTCATTTCACGACCGCCATCGGTGAAGATGTTGGCAATCTCCAGACCTTGCACAGTCCAGAAGCTGATCGAAGCTGCGAGGATGAAGATGCCAGTGAAGATGAACACGCCGCTGACACACATGAGTACGAGAGTCAAGATCTTGAGCAGCGTCCAATCGACTTCCATCTGTACCGCAGACCAGACGAGTACGACGATGCTGAGGATGAGCCGCCCGATCCGAGCGAATTCGAAGCGCGTGCCGAGCACCTGTATGACGGTATTGCGCGGACGCACGAGTAAGCGATCGAAGTTGCCGCTGACGACCAGACTAGAGAACGTATCGAATCCCCGTGCGAAGCATTCCGTCACTGAGAAGGCCACATAGGTGACCGCAAAGGTTAAAGTAGCTTCATAGAAGCTCCAGCCCTGAATTTGTCCGAACCGATCGAACAGGAAGTAGAGCGCGGCGAACGAGGTAAAAGGCGTCAAGCACTGTCCCAGCATCAGTAGCAAAAACGAAGCCCGGTACTGCATCTGTGATTTGAATTCGAGCCCCATATATTTGAAGAATAGTCTCATCTTAATCAACCTCCTTGTACAACAACGCGTCGGAGTGCTCGACTCATTGTGAATTGGCCGAATAAGACAAGAGCAGCTAGCCAGAGACATTGTGCTAGGATGCCGGTAAGCGCGTCTGCGGGTGATATATTACCCGTGAATACGCGGAATGGAAAATCGGCCGTCCAGTGAAAAGGCAATACGTAGACAATGCGCTGCATCCAATCCGGCATAAGTGGCACGGGGATGATCAGCCCAGCGAAAAATTCCCCGAATATACTAAACAACAAGAGCGATCCGGCGGGAGACATCGTCACAAAGACGGAAATATAGATAAGCATCGAGAGTGCGACGATCATCAGCAGACCAATCAAGAGCGTAGCGAGAAACAGCAGTCCGGAGAGGAGATCCGGGGGCAGATGAAGACGATAGGGCTCGGGTAAAAAGGAGACGATGATGAGAATGGGAAAGCACCTGAGCAAGGCACTGGACAGTCGTTGCGCTAGCAGCTTTGCATACCAGAGACCATAGATTCCGCTGGGTCTGCACAGCTCGTAGGCGATATTGCCGCTTGTAATAAGCTGGAACAATTCATTGTCTCGCAGCCATAGGACGATCAAGGCAAGAAAGGCTTGCTTCAGCCAGGTATAGGTAATGACTTGCGAGAGCGTCATCGATGGCTCGGCGCTAACATGCGTATAGAAAGCTTGGAAGATCATGATGAAGATAAAACCGAAGAAAAATTGTGTACCGACACCGGCCAGAGCTGCTGCGCGGTACTGCAGACCGTTGCTGATACGTAAGCGGAATACGGAGAGATAAGGCTTCATCATAGCTCATACTCCTTATACATCTGCACGATGATATCTTCAATCGGCTGCGTGTCGATCGTGACATCGAGCAGTTCCACTTGAGCGGATAATTGCGTAACGGCTTCCGAGATAAGAATTTGTTCTGTATCAACACTTAGCACAGCACGATCGGGGGTCCAGGAGAGGAGCGATGCACCGGGGATATCGAGAGGGTTCGCATTCTCGCGATATTCAGCCGTGATGGTCCTTCGCGTTCCGAATTGACTGCGTAGGCCTTGGACACTGCCATCGTAGAGGAGTGTGCCTTTGCCGATGAGCAGGATCCGATCCGCTAGCGCTTCGATGTCGTTCATATCATGCGTGGTGAGAATGACAGTGACGCCTTTCTCTTTATTGATCGTCTTGATAAAATGTCGGACAGCGATTTTGGAGACGGCATCGAGGCCGATCGTTGGTTCGTCGAGGAACAGAATGCTCGGACTATGCAGGAGCGAAGCGGCAATCTCGCAGCGCATTCGCTGCCCAAGGCTCAGCTGCCGCACCGGCGTATGGATGATGCTGCCGAGGTCCAACGTATCGACGAGCAGGTCGAGGTTGCTGTGGTATTCGGCTTGCGGGATATTGTAGATGTCACGCAGCAGCTCGAACGAATCCAACACAGGCACGTCCCACCAGAGCTGCGAGCGTTGCCCAAACACGACGCCGATGTTCTTGACGTAAGGCACGCGATCCAGCCAAGGGGTGTACCCGTGGATTGTGCAGGTGCCTTGATCCGGTACGAGGATACCGCTCATAATTTTGATTGTCGTCGATTTGCCGGCGCCGTTCGGTCCGATATAGCCGACGATCTCCCCGGGTGCAATCGAGAAAGAAATGTCCTTCAGCGCTTCCACGGTCGTGTATTCGCGATGGAATAACGATTTGACCGCATGCTTAATGCCTGATGGGCGCTTCGCCACCAGGAATGATTTTCCGATTCCGTTTAATGTGATCACTTCCATAACCCTCCATTCTTGGTCAAGTGACAGGAAGAAGATATTACCATTTCCAGTTGCGGGATGTCAATAATAAAAATCTCGAGCTGAAATTGGCTTTACACCTGACTTTTTGGCGGCTTCGACCGTCTTCTGTATCAGAGGCTTGATCATCCGCATGATGAAATTGCGATCTAATGATATTTGCTATTTTAAACTTGCCAGAGAAGGGGGGCGAGGATATAATAGATAAAATTTTCCAAATAAGGAGGACTTGCGATGAATGACGTGATTCGGTATTATTCGGCATTTGATGAGTGGGGAAGGCTGGATCGCGAGCCGCTCGAATATTTGGTGAATTGGCATTATATCCGGAAGCATCTGCCGAAGGCAGGCCGCGTGCTTGATAACGGTGCGGGGCCAGGTAAATATGCGATGGCGCTGGCGAGTGAGGGTTATCGCATGACATTGACGGATCTGACACCGCGGCTCGTTGAACAGGCTGAAGTGAAGGCGAAGGAGCTTGCGCTCCATGACCGATTCGAAGGATTCTATGCACGCGATGCGAGACAACTGGAAGGGATTCCGTCCTCCCATTATGATGCAGCCCTGATGCTTGGACCCCTGTATCATTTGCAGACGGAAGAGGATCGCACGGCAGCGATGCAAGAGTTGTATCGTGTGACGAAGCCTGGCGGCGTTGTATGTATTGCGCTGATGACTCGCATTCGCAAGCTGCAGACGGCGCTCCAATACCCCGAAGTATGGAGGCCGCTTGATCATATGGCATCGATCGACGCATTTTTGGAGAATGGAGTGTTCGATCACCAAGACGCAGGGCGCTTCACTGGCGCATATTTCTATCCACTCGAAGAGATTAAGCCATTCATGGCATTGAACGGGTTCGAGACGATTGAGTTGATCGGCTCATCTAGCATTGCTGGACGGTTCTCAGAAGAGAACTGGAATTATTGGCGCGGCCGCGGCGAAGATGAATTTGAGCGGATGATGGAGCTCATCTATCACTATGCGGCGGACCCATCGATTCTAGGTGTGTCATCGCATTTACTCTATATTGGACGGAAGCGTTAATCGGTTCATTTGGAAAAATTATCGTAAATTATTTAAATAAATGGTACCCACGGCCCCTATTCTATGATACACTCAACTCCGAAGGGGTAATGAGAATCAATCTCAATTAGATCCTTTCATAAGAGGATGCTGCTAGAGAAGGAGTTGAGATCGTACCATGATTCGCCGGTTTTTCTCGTATTATTCGCCATACAAGCAGTTGTTTTTGCTTGATTTTGGCTGCGCGGTTCTCGCAGGATTGATGGAGCTTGCTTTCCCGTTGGTCGTGAACCGATTCGTTGATGATCTGCTCCCGGGTGGGAAATGGTCATTAATTATTTGGGCTTCCGCAGGACTGCTTGCCCTGTATATTTTAAATACATTCCTGCAATATATCGTCAACTATTGGGGACACATGCTCGGAATCAATATCGAGACGGACATGCGCAGGAAGCTGTTCGATCATATTCAGAAGCTGTCCTTCCGGTTCTTCGATAATACGAAGACAGGGCATCTCATGTCCCGTCTTACGAACGATATGATGCAGATCGGCGAGATGGCTCACCATGGGCCAGAAGATTTATTCATCGCGATTATGACATTGGCCGGTTCGTTCACGTTGATGATGTTTATCAACTGGAAGCTGGCGGTGTTGACGTTCATCGTGGTTCCTGCGATTATCTGGCTCGTCGTCTACTTCAATGGCAAAATGACGAAGGCGATCGACCAGTTGTACGATGATATTGGTGATTTCAATGCGCGGGTGGAAGATAATGTCGGAGGGATTCGTGTCGTGCAGGCGTTCTCCAATGAGGAGCACGAGAAGGCGCAATTCGAGGTCAATAATGGAAGATTCCGCAAAGCCAAGTTGGTGTCTTACAAGCTCATCGCTAAGAATGGTTCAATTAGCTACATGATGATGCGGTTCGTGACGTTGTTCGTGATGGTGTGCGGTACATGGTTCGTCATTCAGAAGGAATTGAGTTATGGGGAATTTATCGGGTTCCTACTGCTCTCGAATGTGTTCTTCCGTCCGATTGAGAAGATCAACGCGATTATCGAGAGTTATCCGCAAGGCTTCGCAGGCTTCAAGCGATATGCGGAGCTTTTGGACACGGAGCCAGATGTGGCGGATGCGCCGGATGCGCAAGAAATGAGACCGTTGCAGCATACGATCCAGTTCGAGCGCGTCACCTTCGGTTACGATCATGATGAACATGTGCTGAAGGACATCGATCTGACGATTCGCAAAGGGGAGACTGTCGCTTTCGTCGGGCCATCGGGCGCAGGGAAGACGACGTTATGCAGCTTGCTGCCGAGGTTCTACGAAGTCATCTCGGGATCGATTAAGATCGACGGGGTGGATATTCGCGAGGTGACGATGCGTTCGCTTCGTCAGCAGATCGGGATCGTGCAGCAGGATGTCTTCTTATTCGCAGGCACGATTCGCGAAAATATTCTATACGGCAAGCTCGGCGCGACGGAGGACGAAATCTGGGAAGCGGCACGCCGTGCACGTCTGGATGAATTTATCCGATCCCAACTAAACGGAATGGATACCGTCATCGGGGAGCGCGGAGTGAAGCTGTCAGGCGGTCAGAAGCAGCGTCTCTCGATTGCGCGGATGTTCCTGAAGAACCCGCCGATCTTGATCTTAGATGAAGCGACGTCGGCGCTCGATACCGAGACCGAGATGATTATTCAGCAATCGCTGGCTGAACTCTCCAAAGGTCGTACGACGCTGGTCATTGCGCATCGTCTCGCGACGATCAAAAATGCCGACCGCATTGTCGTGGTGACGGAAGAAGGCATCAAAGAACAAGGGCATCACCAAGAGCTCGTTGCGGCCGGCGGTGTATACAGCAGACTGCACCAGGCGCAATTCGGTACTTAATACAATAGGATTCGCGAGAATAAGCCGCATCCCTACGAGGGGATGCGGCTTATTTGCGTTTTGCAGGTATGGTCAGGCGAGTATCGGGGGAAGCACCTCCAGCAGCTTCTCTCTTGTGAAGGCATCGCCATAGTTCCACGAATCCGCTTCGATCGTATAGACATAGCCGTTCTGCACGGCTGGGAGACGCTGCCATAGACGCGATGCCATCATCGCTTCGGCAGCCAGTCTGGAGGCCGGATGGGAAGGAAGCAGCATGAAGATGCGGTCGCCTGCGTAATCCGGCAACGAGGCCGGAGGGATCTCTGCGAATCCAAGTCCGGCATCGAGTATCGCTTGCACGCGATCGACGGCTTGGAACCCGTACGGATGATACAACGAAGACGAGAATCCGGACGTTCCCATCACATATAAGTGATTGCCGTGATCATAGATCAATACGGTAGCCGTCTCGCCTGGTCTAATATCGGACTGGAGCATTCGCCACATCGCCTCGGCCTTGGCGTTATAGGCTTCAAGCCAGTGCGCGGCTTCCCGCTGTTTGCCAAGGATATTGCCTAACGTCTGGAGTCGCTGGTCGAGCGGCGCAAAAGTATTGAATGTCACGGTTGGGGCAATTCGGGAGACTCGGGCATATTGCTGTTCGTCGGCATTGGCGAAAATAATCAGATCCGGCTTCAGCTTCATGGCCGTCTTCAGATCCAGCGGACAACCGGTATCCTGGATCTCTCGAACGAGATGAGCGTAGAGCGTATGTCTTGTCACCTGATGGATGCCGCCGACGGCTTCGATGCCAAGCGCGATCAAGTCGCCGAATGTCTCGCCATAATAAATAATACGCTGCGGTTCTGCAGGCACGTCGACCTCATGCCCGGTCCAATCGCGAATACGCGTACTTCGTCTCATACTTGTGGCATATTGCTTGGGTGCAATGCCCGTCATTTGGCGGAAACGGCGATTGAAATAATATTCGTCCGTGAACCCGACTTGATGAGCGATCTCGCGCAAAGGTGCTGTCGTGCTTAGCAGCAGCTCTTTGGACCGCTTAATGCGAAGCTCCGTTAGAAAATCCAGCGGCTTCTTGCCCGTTAGCTCTTGAAAGATCGGCGTATACTTCCACGGTGAGATTTCGGCGAGTTCAGCTAGCTGTCTAACCGTAATGTTCGTCATGTAATGGTGATGCATATAACGTATGGTTTTCTCCACGGCTTGGGTCGAACTAGGCCTTGCATCGGCGTGAAGGTTATGCTCGAACAGAAACCCAACCAGCTCCTGGAAGCGCAATTGGCTATGGAACAGTTCGATTTCTGAATGATGTTCATGCATCCTGCCGAGCATCTCGACCATTCGCATTAAACGAGAGAAGGGATAAGCCGTCAATTCGTTGCGGTGGGGCAGCAGGTTCCCGTGGAACGTGATTGGTGCGCCTTGATGGAGTTGGATGGCTGTAAAGGTTATCCGGTAGACGCATACGCTAGAATCGTACCTGTTAACGATGCGGCAAGGCGTCCGGGGTGGCACATAGTAGCACTTGTCGGCCGAATAATAGTAAGAATAATCGCTTATAGCAAGTTCACCTTGCCCTTGGGTAAAGATGAGCAGGGTATGTAGATTTGCGTTCAGTTGCATAGATTCCCATCCGACGGGTTTATCCATCCACTCAATCTTCGAGAGATGGAACATGAGGGAATGAAGCGGAGGTACAGTGTTCGATGGCAGCAAGGGTCCCTCCTCCTTTTTAATTGATAATGATTATCAATGATTATAACCAAAAAAAAGAAGCTGATCAACCGAAGTCGAAGCTTCTTTCTGGATTAGGCAGGGATGGTCAGGGATCCCCGTTGTTTATTTCGCTAAGAGCTTAGGCAGTTCTTGTATCAGCCATTCGCGCGATAAGGCATCGCTGCCGGACTTTAAGATATCGATGGTATAGACATGGCCATTCTGCACGGCAGGCAAGTTCTTCCATATTTGACTCTGCATCATGTCCGTCGTCGATTGCTTCGCTTCCGAATCGACAGGAGTCAGGATGAATACACGATCGCCGACGAATTCAGGCAAGACCTCCATCGAGATTTGCTTGAATCCGACATTCTCATCGAGCACGGATTGCACTTGCGCAGTAGGTTTTAAGCCATCCGGTTGGTATAGCACTTGGGACAGGCCCGTCTTCGCCATGACGAACAAGCGATCTCCCGGGTAATAGGTTAGGACCGTTGCAGTCTCACCAGGCTTCATGCCACTCTCCGCAAGCGATTTCCACATCGCCTCTGCTTGTGCCTTATAGTCTGCGAGCCATTGCTCGGCTTCTTGCTTCTTCCCAAGAATATCGCCGAGCAGTGGAATCCGGTCTTCGAGCGGGGCGAACGTGTCGAACATGATGGTCGGTGCAATCTTGGTCAGTTGTTCATATTCCTTCTCATCCGTATTCCCAGTAATGATCAAATCCGGCTTCAAGCTCAGCGCTTTCTCGAGATTGACAGGGAAACTAATATCATCCGCATTCTTCATCCGTTCTTCATAGACGGTGCCTTCCGCCCAGTTCTTCGGAACGCCTACAGGCTCTGTCTTCAGCGCGATCATGTCACTCGTCGTTTCGCCGATGAATATGACGCGTTCAGGGTTAGCGGGCAGCTCAACTTGATGTTTCATATAGTCCGTATAGGATCGAACGGCAGGCGCAGCAGCTTCATTCGTAGCCTGTCCGTCTGCGTTGCCGCATCCAGCCAATGATGCTCCGAATACGGCAATGAAGGCCAATCTGGATAAGGTGGTTCTTACTTGACTCAACATGTGTGTTCCTCCAACGTTTAAAATAATAAATGCATTTCAAATGAGAATCATTATCAATGTAAACAATCATAATCGGCATGGACAAGGCTTGCAATGGAGAAATGCAATTGCTGCATTTGATTTTGTACAAAGGTTTTCTCTTGATTTTGTGCAAAAAAACGGTCGTGTTTGTTCATTGTTTAGTGGGATGCGTTGTTGGATAATGATGTGAGAATGATTATCATTGAAACAATGGCGCATTGGAGGCATAGCAGGTGACAGGTGAATTAGAGTTGTATGATGTTACGATTATCGGCGGAGGCCCGGCGGGGATGTATGCTGCTTTTTATAGCGGAATGCGGGATATGAAGACGAAAATTATCGAGGCGAGAGAAGAACTGGGCGGACGGATGCTCATCTATCCAGAGAAAATGATATGGGATGTAGGAGGGTTCGCGCCGATCCAATGTGAGCAGCTGATCGTGGAGTTGGCGCGGCAGGCTCGGCTATTCGATCCGACGCTCGTGTTCGGTCAGCAGGTTAGAGGGCTAGAGCGTATGGCCGATGGGACTTACGTACTCGTGACGGCATCCGGTGAGAGACATTGGACCCGCACGATTATTTTGGCCCTCGGACGTGGCATTCTGCAGATGGAGAAGCTGGAGATCGAAGGAGCCGATCGCTATGAGGTGACCAATCTGCATTATACGGTCCAAGCATTGGAGCCGTTCCGCGGTAAACGCGTGTTGATCTCAGGCGGGGGCAATTCCGCGATCGATTGGGCGAATGAACTCGAGCCGATAGCAGAACGTGTCGTTGTGGTACATCGCCGGGATCAATTCGGCGGACATGAGAAAAATGTGCTGCGGATGAAAGCCTCTTCTGTAGAGGTTCGGACGCCGTATGTGGTGCAGCAGCTGCATAGCCGCGATGAGCAGCAAATCGATCAAGTGACGATTCGCCATCTGGAATCGGGGGAGACGGAGCGAATGGATGTGGATGCTGTCATCGTGAATCATGGGCTCAAGTCCGATTTTACGGGAATTACGGCGTGGGGGCTTCGGATGGATGATTGGAACGTCTTCGTTAGCGAGAAGCTGGCGACGAATTTACCGGGCGTCTTTGCTGCGGGGGATTTCGTGTATTATGAGAGCAAGGTGAATTTGATCGCAGGAGCGTTCTCGGATGCGGTGCTGGCGGTGAACAGCGCGATATTATATCTAGACCCAGAGGCACCGCGCGTGGCCTATGTCTCCTCCCATAATGATCGATTCAAAGAGAAAAATCGGGCATATGGCGTGAGGGATGAGTAGGCAAATAGGATCGGGACTTCGATCGGCGGTTTCTTCTCGTGTCTAACGGGGGGAGGCCGTTTTTGGCTTCCGCCACATATTTGAGAATCTGCTATCGGGGCAGAAGTCCGGCTCAAGGGATCGATGTTGCTAAGTTAGGATGGGTAGAGTTGATTATATTCATTTTTTCCTTATGCGTGTGATGCGAGTGAAGATAGAATAAGAGGAGGAGCGGGCATAGCAGAAGAGAGCATGCATGCGCATACTCTCTTGGTTGTTACGATGTCGTTTTTTGGATTTTAGCTGGGTTGTTGATCTTGTATGGTACGGGGTGCTTGGTCAATTTCTTAGCAATAATCTTGGCGTCGAACGTGATCGTGTCACCGACTTCGAGCTCGAACTTCTTCAGCGTTGCGCTATGGCTGGACCAAGCGACCCCGATTTCGAGTGGCGGATCGATCATGGCGACCGCTTCATAGATGATAACTTCATCGTCCGTATCGGAGAAGTTGTTCGGTACGGTAGTGAATTCTTGGACCGTAGCGGTCATTTTCACTTTTTCTTCCGGGAGCTCCAGCTTTGGCGCTTTGCCTTTCTTCGCCTTGGACTTGGCTGGCGCTTCTGCTTCCTCAGCCTGAGAAGTTTCGGTTGCCACTGGCTCGTCAATCGCTGGTGTTGCAACGGATTCTTGTGCCTGCTGGGTTGGTTCTTGCGGTTCAGTGGCAGAGGTCGTCTCCACTTCTGTTTCATTTGATTTGTCAGTCGCAGCTGATACTCTCGAACCGAAGGTGGATGCTTGCATCTCCTTCAGATAAGAGGGGTGAATGCAGTGGAGCTGTTCCGGGCTGAGTTGAATGACCGCCGTCAAATGATCGACATAACCGACAATGTCACATGCTTGGTTCATCCCGCTACCTTTGTAATAGAAGGTTTTGGATTTCACGGCTTTGTCGGAGAGAAGCCCCCATTCTTTGCATTTGTCGATCTGTTCGGCTTCATTCTCGAACGCTGTATATGTAGTGGGCTTGATGATAAACGTCGTATCCATAAGTTTTCTCCGCCTTTACTTTTTTTAACGGTTTTATTTTATCATGTTTTCATAGAAATTTATCATTTCTTGCTCGAACAATCAAGGATTGAAGGAGGAATACAACCTATGTGGGCAGAAGAGATTCAAAGATATGCATTGCAAGATGACTATTTCATACAGCGTGCGGATCCTGAGGAATGGGGGATGTATTGCACGATATATTATAACATGGCGTACAATGGATTTTTTCGCGAGGAGACGTATGTGACGTCGAGTAGTCCTGCTTATTGGATCTACCAAGGGGAAATTAGGGTAGGCGGGGTGCGAATGAGTCCGAACCAGATCTATTATTTGTTCTTCATCCCTCCGTTCCATGACGAGGCGTTGGTGATGCGAGGGTTGAAGCGGTTGCTGCTGTCATGGTCCGATCGACGGGAAGCGATCAAAACGTTCGAAGTGCTGCCGGATCAAGTCGATTTGTATGCCCGTGCGGGATTCTGGCCGGACCCTTTCCGGTGCCGGTGGATGCAGCGGCCAACGGAGCACTTTGATGTGGTGTGGGGAGATGCATATCGGATTGAGACGCTGCAGCGGGAAGCACAAAGTGACGGATCCTACCGCTATGTGAAGGAACAAGAGATTACGGACTGCCATTATGCTAGCTTCATTGGCGGACTGGATGCGACGCGGAGAGGTCAATTGGCGAAGGAAGATCATATCCCGTCGATCGATCCGAATTATACGAATGATGTGTTGATGCATGCGTCGACGCTTGTCTATGATCAAGAGACGAATGAACTGGTTGCGAATTGCCGCGTCGGATTACAGGGTGATTACGCTGCGGTCTATTCCATCGGCGTCCTGCCTGCGTATCGAGGACGCGGGCTGGCCAGCATGATGCTCCGTCGGGCGTTGTCGGAACTGAAGGGATCATACTCGCTGCTCCGGTTGTATGTGATGCAGGGAAATGACGCAGAGTCGGTGTATTTGAAGTTAGGGTTCGTACCGGGCCCACTAGAAGTGCAGAAAATGGAAATCCCACCGTTAACGGATTAGGGCATTGTGACTAGGAGGTACATCGATGAATACGGTTAAAAAAGTTGTGATTACAGGTGTGACGCAAGGGTTAGGTCGTGCAATGGTCGATCGGTTCGATGAGCTGGGGTGGACCGTCTTCGGCTGTGGCCGTTCGCAGGCAAGGATAGAGGAACTGCGCGACTTGGTTGCGCATCATCATTTTGAGGTGGTGGATGTAGGCGATGCGCAAGCGGTCGCGAGATGGGCGGAATACGTGCTTGAAAGGTTCGGGGCACCCGATTTGCTCATTAATAATGCGTCTATCGTGAACCGAAATGCACCCATCTGGTCGGTATCGGATGAGGAATTCGCGAATGTGATGCGGATTAACGTGAATGGGACCGTGAATGTGATCAAGTCCTTCGTGCCTGCGATGATCAAAGCGGAGCGGGGGATGATCATCAATATGAGCTCCGGATGGGGCAGGGAAGGCGAAGGCGAGCTTGCGCCGTACTGCGCATCGAAGTTCGCTATTGAAGGACTTACGCAGTCGATGGCACAGGAGCTGCCAAAGACGGTTGCAGTGGTCGCCTTAGATCCGGGCGGTGGTATCCAGACGTCCATGCTCGAGACTTGCGGCCCGCAGTATATGGCTCATTCGCCTACGCCGGAAGCATGGTCCCGTGTGGCTGTGCCATATATGCTGCAGCTAACGACGATGGATAACGGCCGATCGTTGACATGTCCAAGCGTGGGATGAAGTGGGGGACGAGGAAATGGGAAGTGAGCGTGAAGCGATTGAGCGTGTAGTGGCAGAAGCGGAGCATCTACTGCATGCATATAAGCAAGATGATCTTGCACATCACATGAGCGAATTGTCTGAGGCAGAGCGGCGGAAGCTCGCGGCGCAAGTGCTGCGTGTCGATTTCGAGGCGCTTGCGCAAGTTTATCGCAGTCGTTCGGCATGCAGTATAGCTCAAGACGAGCGTATTGCACCGATCCCTTTTTTGGACGTGAACATGTTGTCTCCAGATACCTATGATCAATATGAACAACGCGGATTAGACTTGCTGCGGGAGGGTAAGGTTGGCGTCATCGTGGTTGCAGGTGGTCAAGGAAGCAGATTAGGGCATGCAGGTCCTAAGGGTACGCTCGATATTGGTTTGTCGTCGCATAAATCGCTGTTCCAGCTTCAAGCAGAACGGCTGCTGAAGCTATCGCTGCGGGTTGGCCGTGTTGTCCCATGGTATATCATGACGAGCCCGGAGAATCATGATGACACCATTAATTTCTATGCGTCGCATCGTTTTTTCGGCTATCCGGAGGAAGATTGCTTCTTCTTAGAGCAGAATACGATGCCTGCGATGGACCATGAAGGCAAGCTATTGCTCGCTTCGCCCTCAGAACTTTATTTGGCCCCGAGCGGGAATGGGGAATGCTTTGCATCGCTCAAACGTTCTGGCGCATTGGAGGATATGCTGCGTCGAGGAGTGACGTGGTTGTTCTATTACAATGTAGATAATGCGCTCATACAAATGGCAGATCTCGTCTTTATCGGCATGGCCGACCTTCATTCGTATCCTATCGCATCCAAGGTGGTAAGCAAAGAACTTCCCGAAGAGGAAGTCGGGTTGGTGTGCATGCGGAATGAGCGTCCCGCTATCGTAGAATATACGGAGTTTCCTGAATCGTTGTTGCAAGAGCGTAATGTGCAAGGGGAATTGACTTATGCCTTAGCGAATGTCTCGATTCATATGTTTCGTTACGATTTTATTGCACAGCATGCAGATACGTCGATACCGTTCCACGTGGCGTCCAAGGCCATTCCATATCTGAAAACTGATGGAGTCATGATCGCGAGTGACGTGCCGAATGCGTATAAGCTGGAGCGGTTAATATTTGATTTTTTCCCATTAGCAGAGGGGATGACCGTGCTTCGTGTGGATCGGGAGAAGGAGTTCGCACCGGTCAAAAATAAAGAGGGCGAAGATAGCCCTCGAACAGCAAAGCAACTCGTACTGCGGATGTACCCGGAAGAAGATTGAGACGAGTAGAAAGTTAAGAGAGGTAGAAACGGATGGAACTACAGATTATACAAGAGTCAAATCTACAAGATAAAGCTTATGTGCGAGATAAGATGGCCGAATTTAACAGGATGCATTTTCCGGATGATTTGAAAGGGAGATACCAAGAAGTGAACCTCTTCTTGAAGGATGACGAGGGGCAAACTTATGGCGGGATTATCGGCGAGATTTGCTGGAATTGGATGGAGATCCAGTATCTTTTTGTCGAAGCTGCTTATCGGGGAGTGGGGTATGGGAAGAGATTGCTCATGGAAGCAGAGAAGCTGTCGCGCGAGAAAGGTTGCGACTTCATGAAGCTGGATACGTTAAGCTTTCAGGCGTTGGATTTTTACAAAAAGCTCGGCTTTGAAGTCTATGGCGTGATCGAGAATGCAGGACGGCATACTCATTATTATCTGAAGAAAGACTTGGTCGCACTCGGCGAGAAGTCCTAATACGAAGGAAGGGGTGACATCGATGTTCATCATGGAGGGGTGGCTCTCGATCCGGAGCATGCGTGATCATGTTGGAGATTATAATTTATTATACAAATGGTTGAATGATGCGCAGGTGCTGCGGTACATAGAAGGGCCTAGCACGCAGTTTACGATGGATCAAATTGTGGCGAAATACGGACCGCGGACGCGAGGCAAACACGTTGTTACTCCTTGCATCGTGGAATGGAATTATGAGGCGATTGGCTATTTGCAATACTATCCGTTGCAAGAGGATGAAATCGAACTATACGGAGCAAAGCCTGGCCAGATTCACTATGGCGTTGATCTATTTATCGGCGAGAGTGATTACTGGGATCGAGGGATTGGGACGGCGGCGTTAAAGTCGGTTGTTCGGTACTTGCTAACGGAGCAGGGGGCGGCTGACGTATATATCGATCCGCAGACGTGGAATGTAAGGGCCATTCGGAGTTATGAGAAATGCGGCTTCCGCAAGGTCAAAGTGCTCCATGCCCATGAGTTGTTCGATGGGGAGTACCGCGATAACCAGATCATGCGTATAACACAGGGCGAAATGCAGATGCAAGTCTATTTGGATCAGCTCGTCGCACGGTTCCGTGATGCATTGCAGGACAATCTGGTGGGGATCTATTTGCATGGATCGCTGGCGATGGGCTGCTTCCACTCGTCTCGTAGTGACGTCGATTGCCTTATTGTGGTGAGAAAGAAATTGACAGGGGACAATAACAAGCAAATCGCTGAGCTCGCATTGGCGATACACGAAGAGCTGCCCAATGCCCGCGGGTTGGAGTTCAGTATCGTGTTGGAAGATCACATGACCTCCTTCATTTATCCTACGCCGGTCGAATTTCACTATTCAGATTATCACCGCGAGCTTTATCGGGCGGATGCGAACTATCTGTGCGGGGGTTACGAAGATAAGGACTTAGCCGCGCAGCTGATGGTCGCTTACCATCGAGGCGTTAGTATTGTATGGCAGGCCTTTGCATGAGTTATATGAGCCTATCGATCGGGAGTTGTACCTGGCATCCATTGTGTATGATGTGGAGGAAGCAGCGGAAGAGATCATGAACAATCCTCCTGCCTATGTAACACCGGTGTACGTGACATTGAATCTCTGCAGGGTGCTCTATTATATTCGTGAAGGCGTCATCGCTTCGAAGCGCGAGGGCGGGGAGTGGGGCGTGAAGATGCTGCCACCGTCTTATCAAGCATTGGTTCAGCAATGTTTAGATGAGTACAACGGGGACAGCGTTCGGAGTAAAGTGGAGTTATCGGAATTGATCGCTTTTATTCGATATATGTTGAGCGAGATTCGTGGAGGTAGCGAGAATACTGGTTGATGAATGGGCGTGGTGCGTTGAACCATAATATTGTCGAAATTCGTGAAATTGCTGTAATTAAGAAAACAAAGGGATAAAACCATGAAAAACTCAATAAATAAATATCTATTTTATTTGGGATCAGGATTGTTAGTATGTTTTGTTGTATATATGATCGCAACTAATTCTTTTCAAAAGACTCAATATACACTCTTTATCTATGAGAATCAAGCAAGTAATAGCAAGAAAGTTGAAGGTTTAGAAGATCCCAATAATAGAATAACTGGCTACAGTTTCGGAGTTCCAGGTATCGGAATTCCAGATAAGAGAATAAACGTATTAAACACACCACTATATGTATTAATAAAACAAAAGAATCAAGAAATTGAATATGTAACTGACAATGTTAAGAAATTAAATGAGTATCTAAAGAAAGAAATAAAATAAATCGTAAGTGGATTTGATAACTGAAGATGTATCTCGTCTAGTGGGATTTTACAGAGAAATGTTGAAAGCAGAGGCTGTTGGAGATGAAAATAACGCAAGGATTTTAATAGAAGATAGTCATATCGATATATTTTCAAAGCAAGGAATGGAGCGTATGTCTCCGGGAAGCACTTTAAATGCTGGTTATGGAAGTTACACGATTGAAATCGAAGTTACTGATGTTGATGAAGAATTTACAAGGTTAAAAAATAAAGATGTCACACTTATAAAACTACCTGAAACTTATCCATGGGGAAGACGATCATTTTGGTTTAGAGACCCAGATGGCAACATAATAAATTTCTATTCAAACCTAAGTAAGGGATCATGAAGGTAATTTCATCACAAAAACGTGAGCTGAAATCAATGCAATAGTGATGTGAAGTCGAAAGGAATATAAAAATGAATCTAATCCGCATAGAACCAATTGATAAACATAATTGGGAAGAAGCGCTCACGATTTCTTTACTCCAATCCCAAGAGAAGCTTGTACCCTCTGTTATCGAATCTTTAGCATGGGCTTATATAAAACCGTGGGACGAGGCATTTGATCCATATATTTTGTGTAAGGATGATAAAACATTTGGATTTTTCTATCTTTCCTATACACCGCATAGTACGAATAATTACTGGATCGGTGGGTTTCAAATAGACAAGGAATATCAAGGGACTGGATTAGGAACGCATTCTCTTAAAAGAATCTTAGAATTTATTCAGGAAACGCACAGACAATGCGAAGAAATCTCTCTGACAATCGAAAAAAGTAATGATCATGCGAGAAAGCTTTACGAGAAATTAGGATTTGTAAATCAAGAAAGAGAGAATCAAGATGGCGAGCTAATCTATAAGCTAAAGCTAAAATATGCACAATAATAACCTTTTTTATCGCAATGTTACCTACTGTTGCCCACATTATTTGCCATAAGGACGTGATGTAATGTTGAATTATACCAATACAACTAAAGAATTATCCGAGAGCGGCATTGATACTGTAGTTATCTCTATAGGTGCGACAGAGCAGTTTGGCCCATATTTACCCATGCACTTAGATAACTTAATTGCTGAACGGTATGCTGAAGAATATGGAAGAGCGTTAAATGCGCATGTACTCCCTACATTACCATTTAACACCTCTGAGGAGCACGCGAACTTTAGGGGAACTGTAACGATTAGTCCAAACGTAAACAACAATAATAGAAGAAATCATTACTAGTTTAATGAGACAAGGCTTTAAGAAGTTTGTTTTATGTCATGGCGGTTCTTATTGGGAAGGGGCATTTATTAAGTACATCAATTATAAATACTCAGAAATTATAGTCATTCATCCACATCATAATCACGATGCCTGGTTTGTTGCTATTCAAGCAGCAGAATTAGAAGGATTAGATGAAATGCACGGCGGTCTACTGTCGGTATGTACTGCAATGTGGTTATGCCCAGATAAAGTGAAATTAGAACCCATGGGGTCTCAAATTCCTAGTGACTACAAAAAATATGCTGATTTCATGGGCTGGGATAAGCTTACAACAGATGGGTGTTGGGGAATCTTTCATCCAGAATTGTATACTACTGATGAATTAGCTCATAAGGGAAAGACTTTTTGGGATACATTTATAAAGAGAAAAACGGAAGGACTTAAGGAACTTTTAGAAGATGCATATAACAGAAAGATCTATGGTGGAAAAGAGATTCGTTAATAAAGTAATGTTAGGCGAGATAATCATAAATGAATTGGAGGGTAGTTATGAAGGATCAAAGAATACAACTGCTTGCTCGTAATGTAGTGAACTATTCACTCAATCTTAAGAAGGGCGAGAAGCTTTTAATAGAAATAGAAGGACATGAAAACCTATTAGCAAAGGCAATCGTGGAGGAAGCTTATCATGTGGGGGGGATTCCCTTCGTCGTGTTTCTTGACCAAGAAATACTAGCTATTCAGCTAAATAATTGTTCTATAGAACAAATTCAGTCCATGGCTGCTTATGATACTCTGCGAATGAAAGATATGGATGCATACCTCCTCATCAGAGCGGGTCAGAATGTTAATGAATTAAATGAGGTGCATTGGGAGAAGATGGATCTTTACTGGAAGAATTATTATCATGAAGTCCATGCACATCGATGGGATAGAACTAATTGGTGTATAATGCGATACCCAAATGCTTCTGCAGCTCAACTAGCTAATATGTCAACAGATCGATTTGAGGAATTTTATTTTAATGTATGCACCCTAGATTATTTCAAACTTTCTCTAGAGATGCAGAAACTTGTCGACCTTATGAAGGCAACAGAAAAAGTAAGAATTGTAGGGCCGAATTGTGACTTGTCTTTGTCTATAAAAAACATGCCTGTTTCCATGGATGCTGGTCACCAGAACCTTCCAGATGGCGAAGTGTATAGTATTCCTAAGAAACACTCCATCAATGGATTTATTACTTTTAACTCTCCTGTGATCTTTCAGGGAACTACATTTGAAAATATTAAATTTACATTCAAGGATGGAAGAATTGTTGAAGCAACAGCTAACGATACTGAAAAACTGATTAAGATCCTAAACACAGACGAAGGTTCGAGATATATTGGAGAACTTGGAATTGGCCTGAATCCATATATTAGTCATCCAATGAAAGATATATTATTTGATGAGAAGATTTGGGGAAGTATTCATCTTGCTGTAGGGACCGGTGCTGCGCAATGCGATGATGCTAATCTGTCTTCGATTCATTGGGATATTGTCCATATACAAAGACCGGAATATGGTGGAGGACAATTATGGTTTGATGATGTTCTCGTTAGAGAAGACGGATATTTTGTAATCGATGAACTTAAGGGATTAAATCCAGATATTTTTATATCGAAGTGACTTATATTTTGGAGGTAGTTCTATGGATTTCTACTATAAAAATTATCTGATATCAGATGACAATTCCAAGATCAATCAAAAAGTTATTTTAAATTTCCTTGCTCAAAGTTATTGGGCGAGCAGAAGATCGCCGGAACGAATTTTAAAATCCATTGAAACATCTCATTGCTTCGGTGTGTATCATGGTGATAATCAAATTGGTTTTGCAAGAGTGATTACAGATGAAGCAACTTTTTATTACATATGTGATGTCTTTGTTTTAGAAGGGTATAGAGGGCAAGGAATAGGAAAGAAATTAATTGAAATTATTATAAATTTAGAAGAATACGAGTGGATGACAGGGGTATTAGGAACTAAGGATGCGCATGGATTATATGAACAATATGGATTTGAAAAAGATTCAGAACGTTTTATGAGAAGAGCGCCTCAAAGAAGTAGCCAGTAATATAACGTTATCAGAAAGTGGTAAGGATGAAACCAAATGCATAATCATAAAGATTTGTTGCCTAGAAACAAACAAGACTATGAAAGAGTAAGCAGAATTAAGAATTTAAGTGAGCGGGGAATAGTGCCCCTTATTCCTGATCTTATTACTTGGCTTCAAGATATGAATTGGCCAATTGCTAGGGATATATCTCAAATGCTATTGAAAGTGTCTGAACAAACAATTCCGCATATAAAAAACGTGCTAACCACAAATGATCATATTTGGAAGTATTGGTGCCTAAGTTATTTGGTTATGAATTTTCCGAATGATCTCATAAAAGAAATTGAACCTGAACTCAATAGATTAGCATATAGCCCTACTAAAGGAGAGGTAAATGAAGAGGTGCATGAAGTTGCACAGCAAATTTTGAAAAAACTGCTGTAACTAAACTAATGTTTTATAAAGGAGAATCATATGCCGGATATCAAATTAGATCGTATTAGGATTACCGTAGAAGCGAATGACACGGATTATGAAGATACTTGTAATAAATTATATCAATATAATGTTCAGGCAACGAATGGATTACTTCAACAGCCAGGCAAGGATATCAATTTATATTTAAGAGATGAATCAGATAAAGTCATTGGCGGTCTATTCTGTGAAACTTGGTTATATGGCTTATATCTGGATGTTTTTTGGATCGCTGATGAGTATAGACATCAAGGATATGGAAAAGTCATGATAGTCGAGGCTGAAAGATTGGGCAAAGAACTTGGATGTACATTTGCTCATACTTGTACATTTTCATATCAATCGCCAGAATTTTATAAGAATATGGGTTATGAGGTTTTTGGCGTTAATGATGAATACCCAGACGGAATTAAACAATACTTTCTGAAAAAGAAATTGAAGTGAAGATTATCTAAGAGAGCGATTCCCGATCAGAGGTGAACATTTTGAGTGATTATATTCGTGAACTGAGGACATTAGTAGGAACCAGGCCCCTTATTTTAGTCGGCTCAGTTGTAATCGTTATGAATGAAGACCAACAGATCCTTTTGCAACACAGACGTGATGGAGATTGGGGGTTGCCGGGCGGATTAATGGAGCCTGGGGAATCACTAGAAGATACGGCAAGAAGAGAAGTGCGTGAAGAGACCGGTTTGGAGCTTAATAAGTTATCGTTGCTAGATGTTTTTTCGGGGCCAGAATTGTATTTGAAATTAAAGAACGGTGACGAACTTTACTCCGTTACGACTTTATATCTCTGTAACGATTTTTCAGGTGATTTAGTATCCGATCAAGTGGAATCATTGGACATCCGGTTTTTTAATATAAATGATCTCCCCAAGCTGAATCCAGCTAATCGGATTTATATGGATAAGTTCTTAAATCAATAGATTGAGCAAGTAAACTGGTCCGTAGATACAAGAACCGTTGTACGACAGAACGGAGATGAATCCATGAACGTAACAATACATCTGACAGACCCAGATACTAAATTTATCATCAACAATCTATACCCCTTATATTTGCATGATTTATCTGAAATATGGGAATGGAAACCTAATAAGTACGGGGTTTTTGAAGATGACGAGACAATGACATTGATTGAGCAAAATAAAGTATTTGATATATGGTGGTCGAAGCCATCCATACTATTTCCCTATTTGATAAAAGTAGAGGAAATTCCAGCAGGATTTGCTCTCGTGGCTACACCGCCCCACACACCTCATGGAAGTGAATTTTTTCTAAATGAGTTTTTTATTTTACGATCATTCCGTGGTCGAGGTGTGGCTGAAGCTGCGGCCGTTCAAGTGTTTGATAACCATCAAGGCACGTGGGAATTGCAAACGAACCCAGAAGAAACCAATAAGCGAGCACAGACTTTTTGGCGAAGGACAATTCATCATTATACTATTGGAAATTATGAAGAGGAAACAACAGAAACCAAAAATGATGGTAAAAAGATGATTTTTAGATTTTCAAAGTAGGAATATGGAGATTTGAGAACACTTGTACGCAGATGTAAATAAAGGTAAAATATAACTACAATTGAATCTTGGGTGGTCATGGTTTCCCTTCGAAAGGAGGTGAGGCCATGGAAGTGAAAGATGCATTAACGATAATGTTCCTATTTGGATCATTCATTCTTGCTCTTTTAACTTACATTAATAATAACAACAAGAAAAAGTAAAACCCACCCTAAGATTAGCAGCCGAAGGTGGGTTTTCGTTCGTTCTTAACTGACTAAGAAGGGGATAAACCATCCAAGCCAATTGTATGGGCCAAGTGTTAGCGCACTTGGTCTTTATTACTATATCATACCATATGTAAAAACATGTATCAAAGCAATTATGAAAAACGATACAAATGACAATAGAGGGGGATCGACGATGAAACAGCTAGTAAGTGAAGCCGTAATGAAGTTAGCTGAACAAATCCAATTACCTGAGAGAGTTTTTCACATGGAAGATTTACCTTGGGTCCCTTTTGATGAAGGGGAAGTGAATTGTCATTTCAAACCATTGCGATTTGATCTAACGACAGGATCATGGACATATTTGTTTAAGATCAAGAGCAATAAAATATTAACTCGTCATAGACATACGGGCGGAAATGTTATTGGCTATAACCTTCAAGGACAATGGAGATATGAAGGTCGTGATTGGGTAGCTAGGCCTGGATCATTTATTTTCGAACCCCCTGGAGACGTTCATACATTAATTACGGGCGATGAAGAAGTCATTACGTTGTTTATCCTTGGAGGCGCCCTACAATACTTTGACGAGAATAATATGATTATTGGTCAAGACGATGTCTATACCGTACTGAAGAAGTACAGAGATTATTGTGAAGAGAACAAGATAGATGTGATTGAGGAACTTATTTATTAAACATAAGGGACAGGTGACAGAACATTAAATTGCTTTTTATTTGTAGTCGCAATCAATGGCGTAGTTTGACGGCAGAGAAGATTTTTGATGAAATTCATGGTTATGAAGTACGGTCAGCTGGAACGGAAGAAGGAGCAAGAATCAAGGTAACTGCAGGACTAATAGGTTGGTCTGATATGATTTTTGTAATGGAGAAGAAGCATAGTAGAAGGTTAAGAGACAAGTTTGCTTATGCGATAGAGAATAAGCGACTGATATGTCTAGATATTCCGGACGATTACAGATTTATGGATGAGGAATTAATAGAAATATTAAAGTCGAGCGTATCGGAATACATTGAAATGCCGGAATCATGATCTATCCATGTGAGAAGACAGAAGGCTTATATGAAAGCGACACTAGATCTGTTAAGGGTGTGGCGAATTGCTTTGACTTAGCGATATGGCTTATGGAGGAATTTAGAGAAAGTGGAATTTCCGCATATGCGACCGGTCATGACTTACATACACCGCATGCTCATGTCGCCGTCGTGGCAATCAATGAAGAGGGGCACAAGTATTTTTGGGACTTGGGGGATCAATGGATTGATCCAATACTAATCGAAAGAGATAACGAAGATTATTGTGAGGACGCGTTGGATGGGTTTGTAACCGAGGGAAAGATCCGTGTTGAGGCTTCGCCTAGTACCGTAAATTTCAACTATATTCGACCGAATGGAAAAGTGAGTCAGCAGAAATTTGATCTACAACCCATTCAGCGCGAGGAGCTTCTCATGTGGAGTGGGCGGATCGAATTAGGGTCGTGGACAATTATTTCAATACGGGCGTCCGTGAACAGGAGTGGTTAGGGGGAAAGGCAATAAAATACCATAGAACCATCGAAGATTATTTTAATGCTCTCCAACAAGCTGGCTTTACTATCAAATCGCTTCGAGAGTCGAGGCCAAGGGAAGAGAATTTTGAGAACGTTGAGACCTATCACCGAAGAATGAAAATACCCCTTTTTCTGTTTTTCGAGGCAAGAAAATAACCATGTGAAGGAGGACGGGGCGATGGATAAAGGGAAAATTATCTTTTTGAATGGCGTAACCAGCTCGGGTAAAACTTCTATTGTCGATGCCTTGCAATCCTACTCCGAACCATTTTTTTATGTCGTTGCCAATGACCTGTTTGAACAAATGATAGGCGAAAAACATCTGCATGAAGATTATTGGCAGCATTTAAGTGAAGTCGTTATCATGATGTATCACACAGCAAGACTATTCTCAGATCACGGTAAGCATATTTTAATTGATGGGATCCTTGTCGAAAGACCAGAGTTAAAGCCGCATTATAATAAAGTCAAAGCTATTTTTAAGGGATATCCGTTGGAGATCGTTGAGGTATTCTGTCCTTTGGATATATGTCGCAAACGCAATATTGAGCGCGGTGATAGAACAGCAGATCAGTCAGATCGGCAGAGTGAAATAATGGCTGAAAACATTCAATATTGTTGCACGGTCGATACCAGTTTGAACACACCAGAAGAATGTGCAGAGATTATTATAAATACGTTGTTTAATTAAATTGAATCATGGAGGAGATATGGCTTCAGATCTTAGGCGTACTATTCAAATGACCGTTGCTCGTTTCATTTCACCGCATGCTGAAATTTTGAGTATTAAAGATCACGATATAGCTCATGGCGTGTCCGCCGTTGCACTTAGAAGACATGAAATAGAGTTAAGGAACAATCATCATCACAGTAAGATTAATCTTATATCAAAGAAAGCTACTTGGAGAGAAAGACGTGTGATGTATCGACTCCAAGATCAGTTCGCTAATGTGCCTTTTAGTTATACGTACAATTTGGAGAGCAGCCATAGAGAATATCTTTGTATGCAGGATATAGATTATGAAACAGATTACAGCAATCTGGATATGGAACTGCTTCAAAACAAAGAACGGTTCGCACTGGCACACATCCACTCAGTCAATTTCAATAAAGCGCATGAATTGAGTTGGCTTCCGCGTGTAAGCACGAAATACATTGAATCCGTTCTCCATGAGAAATGGAGACCTAGCTGGGACAATGCCCAAAATGATGCGGATTTTAAACACCAATTCGGGCATTACATTTCGGAGATTAATAAATCCGTAGAGCATATCGTCGAAGATATGGAGCGGGTTCTCCGAGATGAAGGATCCCATACCCTTATTCATAATGATTTACATCCAGGGAACACATTAGTTTACAAGAACCAGGATGTTTTTTTTATTGATTGGGAAGAGGCACATTACGGTTCCTTATATTTAGATGCAGCACTTCGATTTAGAGAAATCACGCAAGCAGAGAATTATAGAGATGTATTAAATGAAGAGGGCTTAAATCTCTCAGAAGAAAAATTTAAATTGCACTATACGATTGCTTCACGGTATTTGGGCTTCCGATATATGTCATGGTTCTTGAACACTTGGAAAGAAGATGAGAGATGGCGGGATGAATTGAAGAAGTACTTAAACATGGCACTATTGTAAAAAAGATGATGAATGAAAAATGAAACAAAATACTCAGGTGGGGAAATAACAATGAAAATTTTTCTAGTAAGACACGGTCTGGATGAAGATGGTTTTCGCGGCGGTTGGAGTCATAGGGGATTAGTTGAACTAGGCATCCTTCAATCAAGGAAACTTGCAGCGTATCTACAAGAGCATTCTGACCAATATCGTATAAATACAATTCTGAGCAGCGATCTAGCACGCGCTGTTGAAACGACAAGAGAAATTGAACAAATCCTTAAAGTACAGGCCACGTATACGGAAGCGTGGAGAGAAATGAATAACGGGGTACTTGCTGGGATGTCCCATAAAGAGGCCGAAGAAAATTATCCTGGGCTTTACTTTAACACGCTTCAGATGGAGACCCCTTTTCCAGGAGGCGAAACTCCATTACATTTTTATAACAGAATTAGGACAGCATTTGATAGCTTATGTACGATGCTAGAAACCCAAGAGAAAGACACGAATGTATTGTTAGTAACACATGGGGGTGTCATCAACGTCTTGTATTATGTTCTACTTGGAGAGGAATGGACCAATAAATCTTCTTTCTTCCCAATTGATAATACAAGTATACATACGGTTGAGAGGCGATTAAATACATGGGAAATTACAGAAAGGAATATAACTATACATTTATCGTGATTTTTGATTTAGGTTGGTGCTATAAAACTGATTTTAAGGGATGATTCATTTGGAAGATCCGTTAATCTTTTGTTATAAGAAATCAGAGCCGTATCAAAATCTTAAACTTTATATCACACGACCGAAGATACCAAGCATTCATTGTCCTGCAATAATATTCTTTCACGGTGCAGGCTTTACGAATAATAAGGTCACGCCAAGGCAGTTTCAACAACATGCTCTGCATTTTGCGTCGCTGGGGATGGTTACTATTCTTGCGGAATATCGGCCACTTGAGGTGGAGGGACGCTTCTCTCCAATGGATAGTATTATGAATGCAAAGTCAGCCATTCGATGGACAAGGGAGAATGCAAGAGATCTTGGCGTTCACCCGAATAAGGTCGTCGCGGCCGGCGCCTCTGCCGGAGGGTATCTGTGCCTATGTGCTGCCATGATTGATCAATGTAATGATCCGGGCGATAATGAACGGATAAGCGCTCAACCGGATGCATTGATCATATTTAATGGCGGCGTAGATGCGAAGATGCTCATCGATCTTTTTCCTGCATTAGAGGAGCCTTTGTTAGCTGCGTCCCCGGTTACGAAAGTGAAGGCCAACTTGCCTCCGAGTTTGTTTTTTCATGGCACGGATGACGTGAATATACCTATTCAAGAAGTAATTGATTTTACTAGCAATATGGTCGACCACGGAAATCTATCAATTTTAGTTCCATTTGAAGGACTGGGGCATGGATTTTTTAATTATGGGAACATGGATAATCAGCCCTATCTGCAGACAATTCGAGAGATGGAAAAATTTTTGAAAGGAATGGATTTTTTAGATGAAGAATAAGACTACAATTTTCTTAGTAAGGCATGGGCAAACAGAATGGAATGTACTGCATAAATTACAAGGACATCAAGATTCACCATTAACTGAATTAGGGATCAAGCAGGCGCAATGGTTAGGGGAATCTCTTCAGAATGAGCCCATAGACGTTATTTATTCAAGTTCAAGTCCTAGAGCACGCAAAACCGCTGAAATTATTAAAGGTACAAGAGAAATCGATATATATGAAAGCGATGATTTAAAAGAAATTCATTTGGGTGTGTGGGAAGGCAAACGCCAAGATGAAGTAAAGGGGTTATCTCCGGATCAATTTCAGAATTTTTGGCATGATCCCGCGGAGTTTCAAGTGCAGCATAGTGAAACGTTCAAAGACGTGTCTAATCGTGCATTACATCAATTACACGAAATGATTAATATGAACCAAGGAAGATCCATACTCATTGTAACCCATACCGTTGTTGTAAAATTGCTTATGGCCTATTTCGAGAATCGACCGATGAAGGATATTTGGAATCCACCGTATATCTATCCGGCCTGTCTATGTAAGATTGAGTTGGAGCTGAATCAATCAAAAATCCTGTTGCATGGCGATATTAGCCACTACAAAGAAAGTCCTGTTTTAGGTTAGTTCGCGCAAGGGGGAACACTTGTGAACAGTAATGGAGTAAATATACGACTTGATCGTGTTCGTGCTCTTGTTGAAGAAATGATCATATCCATACAAAGTGCAGAACGAAGACAGGCAGCATATGTCCATCTGTACGGTGCATCTAACTGTGCCTCGTTACTCGCGAAGAAAAGGGGACTGAATCAGGAGATTGCAGCCGTTAGTGGCCTCCTCCACGATTATTATTTTTATAAAACAGGAGTGAGCGAGTTTCCCGGTCTTAACAGCGCAGATACGGTTCGGCCTTTGCTGAGAACTTTGAACATGTTTACTGATGAAGAGCTTACAATCATATTACAGGCTATTTTTTATCGGGACGACCCATATCGTACTCGTGGCCCATACACAGATATCCTCAAGGATGCTTATGCCATGCAGTGTACGGGTGGGATGTTGACCCAGGAGAAAACAATTCTTCAGGACGTGGATCGCCGCAGGAAGCTGGCTGATACTGCAGAGGCGCTGGCTCGTGAGAACATCATCGGTGTACCTGAGGATCAACGATATCGAGAAATCTGTAAATATTGGCCGGACGAGGATATTTATAATGTTCTTCAGCGCAGGTGGTGTGCTGCATTTGTATATTACTGTTGCATGCAAGTTGGATTTCTACTACCGATTCGATATCCGAATGCTATGTATCGGCTTGCTGGCGTAGGAGCTTGGTTGGAATGGTCCCAATTACCTGAAACCGGATTTTTTCATATGGATAAACATGATGGATTTGCTCCTCAACGCGGGGATATCGTAATTTATGAAAAGCTGCTATCTGCAGATTCTCATGATCACATCGGTATTATCCTAGCATGCAACGACGATGAAATCGTAGTAGCCGAGGGGAATAAAGATAACCAGAATTATTCTAGCGTTTTGAGCAGGGATCGTTCGCATTGCATCTTGGGCTATATCCGTATAGACAATAGCTATCAATTTGATTACAACGATGACTATATTCCTATTCGTTAAGGGTGACGGTAAACAGAATAAGTAAAAAACATGCTGCCTATTCGGGCAGCATGTTCTGTTATCCGGTAAATTCTTGGACCCACGCATTGTTGTAAAAGCCGATACCGATTTTGGTGAAGCTGCTGCCCAAGATATTGGCTCTGTGGCCTTCACTGTTCATCCAATCGTTCATGACTTGGCTTGGTGTCGTCTGACCTTTGGCAATGTTCTCGCCAGCTGAATTAAAAGTGATGCCGAATTTCTTCATCATATCGAAGGGGGATCCATACGTTGGTGAATTGTGATCGAAATAGTTGTTCTGGATCATATCTTGCGCTTTCACGAGCGCCATTTTGGATAAATTCGCATCCATCGTTAGGGCATTTAATCCCGCGCTGGCGCGTTGTTCATTCACAAGCCGCAGAACCTCTTGATCGAACTGCTGAGAGTTGGATGGAGTCTGATTATTTGGACTTTTGCTAGGATTTTGCGTTGGATTCTGAACTGGCGTTGTTGGCGTCGTTGGTGCTGTTGGGTTCTGTACTGGAGTTTGTACCGGATTTGGCGTCACAGGATACCGATTGGCTGGATACTGTGACGGCGATTCCCCGACAACGATCCATTTCATCGGTGCTCCAGGCGACTGTTGAATTCTAACCGGTTTCCGCGCGCCAGGAGTAGCTGTGGATGAAGCCTGTGTCTTCAGCGTTTTCGGAATTTTCGTGTGGGAGTGCGTCTCAATACGTGTTCCCGGTGCTACTTGCTTCGTCGACATATTTCCGTTCGGGGAAGTACATCCTGCCGCCAGCAATAATGCGGTTAAGGCAATATATTTCTTCATGTGTCAACACCTCGATGCATTAGTATGGTGATGTTCATCATGAATTATATTTTCCCGATCAGGATGGAATTATCCTGAGTTCCTGCACTCACATCTCCATATCCAAATCCACATTCATGTATTCGCTCAAATAACGCTCAATCTCAGCCTTGATCAAGCTCCATAACATGGAGAACGTGTGATGGTATCCACGACATACATAGAGGACCTCGACGCCGGACTTCGTTCGTTTCTCTTCGTAGACCTTGAGGCCATGGGCGCGGAGCTGCTTCCGAATCCGTACGAGGTCTTCGTGCACTTGGCGTTGTACTTGCTGCAAATTGCGAACATAGATGGACGGCATCTTGAGCGGCGCCATTCCCAGGGTCTGCATATCTCGTTCCAATACATCGAGCACAATGGGGAGGAGAATATACTGCTTAACGAGTGTGAAATCAACCTCGGTCTGGAGGGGAACAGATTTCATCGCGAACACTTCCTATGCTTAGAATGTTAAAACCTATTTCGAACACCTGTTCTTATTATATTCATAATAGCGAACAAATATTCGTATGACAACAACAATTTTTGGCAGCGGCAGGAAGCGGTTGCTGGCTAGCTTGTCATTGGTTATCATAAGGTGAGGGATAATGAAAGTGGGAGAGAGCGGCATGATTGTACATAAAGGAGATATTTTGTTCCGACAAGGTGATTCGGGGGAACATTTGTATCATATTAAGAGCGGCATTTTCAAAGTGACGCGTATTCATCCAAATGGGAATCAGGTGCTGTTCAACATCCTGTATCCAGGTGAAATTGTTCCGCATCATTCATTGATTACACCAAAGGATTTTCACGGAACCGCAACAGCGATCGTAACCAGCGAGGTGGAATTGATTTCGGCAGAGGCGTGGTATAAGGAGCTGGAAGAGAATCCGGACAAAGCTCTATCCATTGCCAAAATGCTGCAGGAGAAGCTGCGATTCATGCAACAGCGTATTGATCATCTGACGATTGGTACGCCAGGAGAACGACTGAAGCTGTTGGAAGAATGGATGTCCAGCTATGCCAAGAACGAGACGCTAACGGATTTGTTAACGCAGGAGGAGATCGGACAACTGATTGGCGTACGCCGTGAGACGATCAACCGCTTACTGCGCAGTCAAGGATAACCAAGACGCCTACGAACATAGGATGAACAACATTCAAGAGGCCTTATTGTCATGAAGACAACAAGGCCTCTTTCTTATATCCATACAGATCTTTAGGCTTCCAAGCTGCCAGCAGGTCCGAAGAATTCATAATGAATGCGATCTGGACTCACGCCTAGCTGTTTCAATGCATGGTTAACAGCTTTCATGAATGGCGTCGGTCCGCAGAAGTAGAACTCGCCCGTATGGAGCGTCGCTGCTGGGAGGATCGATTGCAGCCATGCAGCATCGATCAGGCCTTCATGATCACAGCGGTCGCCCGCGATCGGTGAGGCGTAGCATACATAGGATGTCAACGGCGCAAGCTGTTCGGTTAGCGCCGTCACGTGGTCTCGCATCGCATGCAATTCGCTATTGATCGCAGCGTGAATATAGGTTACTGACCGGTCTGGCTGCTGCGCAGCGATCGTATTCAGCATACTCACCATCGGCGTGAGTCCAACGCCTCCGCTGATGAGCACGACAGGCGCATCGCTGCCATTCGCTGGGTCAATCGTGAAATCGCCAGCTGGCGCGCTAATGTCGAGTGCATCTCCCACATGGACTTGATCATGCAGATAGTTCGAGACGATGCCGGCAGGCTGCTGCGGTTCGGTTCCGGCTTCTCTTTTAACTGTGATACGGTAATAGCTTAGCCCAGGCGCATCCGATAAACTGTAGTGCCGCAGATGCGTGTTCGCACTGCCAGGTACGTTAGCACGAACGGTAATGTATTGTCCAGGCAAGAAGGAGGCGATCGCCTGACCATCGGCAGGTCTGAGATAGAATGACGTAATCACGCTGCTCTCCTGCTCTTTGCGCGTTACGATGAACTTGCGGAAGCCGTCCCAGCCGCCGAGCTGTCCCGCTGCTTGCGCGTACATCTCTGCTTCGACGCCGATGAATGCGTCGGCGATTACGCCGTATGCTTCAGCCCAAGCGCCGATAATCTCATCGGTTGCAGCGTCGCCGAGCACATCTTTGATCGCGATTAATAGATGTTCGCCGACAATCGGATAATGTTCCGGCTTGATACCGAGCGCGCGGTGCTTATGTCCGATTTGCTTAACGACGGGAATGATCTGCTCGAGCCGATCAATGTTCGCTGCAGCCGCATAGACCGCATTGGCGAGTGCACCGGATTGTTTGCCTTGACGTTGATTCGCATGATTGAAAATATTTAATAGTTCAGGATGATTCGTGAATAGCAGCTCGTAGAACCGTTTCGTAATGGCTGTCCCGTGAACCTCGAGGACAGGAACAGTAGATTTAATGATGGCAATTGTCGATGGATTTAACATGGTAACAACCTCTTTTCGTGATATATGTCACACGTATTGTTCTAAGTATAGTTGGCACCTATACTAGCAAATGTGATTTCGCGCACACGAAAAATAGAACGTCTTGTGAACAAACAAGCTTCAGAATTGTCTGACAATTTCGCCTTCCTGAAAAAATGGATCTGTGGTATAATGATGGCAGATGAGCTTTAAAATCTAAATCAGAAAGGATCAGGATACCATGTGTCCCCGAAGGACGAATTCCCAAAGGACAGTCTGGAAACGTTATGATCTCTCCTACACTTAGCGTCATAGTTGGAAGTTTACACGTCGACAAGTTCGAATGACCAACCAACTATGAAAGAAGCGTGTAACGTATGATGGTGCGAAGGACGAAGCCTCAGGCGAGCTCCCTCATCGTTGGTTGGAAAGCTAAACCCAAACCAATGATGTTAAGAGGGAACGACAATGAGGAGAAAAGAAGAACGGATTCAACAGTTGCAACAAGTCGCTATGATGTTAGTCGGTACGTTTTTAATGGCATTTTGTTATTATCACATTAATTTTCAGAACAATTTGGCGGAAGGCGGGTTCGTAGGTCTAGCGTTGCTGGGCAAGTACGCCTTTGACTGGTCGCCAGCCGTGACGATGCTGATGCTCGACATTCCAATTTTCATCGTCGCCATGTTCGTGAAAGGGCGCAAGTTCTTACTGAATACAGTGATTGCGGCAGTTTCCCTTTCCGTGTTTTACGACATTTTTGAGCAGTTCTCACCACTTGTAATTGACTTGAAGAATTATATGCTCGTCGCAGCGGTGCTTGCCGGGGTAATAACCGGATTCGGTGCCGGGATCGTTATTCGATTCGGCGGAGCAACAGGCGGGGATGATATTCTCGCGTTATTCTTAAGTAAATGGTCAGGTTTTACGGTCGGAACCATGTTCTTTATATTGGATGCTGTCGTGCTATTATTATCACTCGTATACTTACCAATTGCAGAGACGCTGTATACCATTTTGGCTGTGAGTATCGCAGGCAAGATGATTACATGGGTCGTCGGATTCGGATTCTCGAAGAATGCTGTATCCATTGCTGCAAGGAACTAACGTACATGACAACCACCCTGTATCTCTCTTCTGAAGAGGGATGCACAGGGTGGTTTTTTTGTATTTACTTTTTTATGTGTGGATGTTGTTAAGAATCCGGGTGCAGCAGCTTCTCGTTCACTTCGCGGATCGCTTGCTGTAACCCCATTTGATTATAGGTCTTGACATTCTCCCGCCAAAGTTGGATAGGATCGTCCTTGCTCAGCACGACTTCCGTCAGATCTTCCAGCGGATTAATCGCAGCACTGAGGTCGTCTTTGTGCGGCGTTGATAGCGAGATGATCGAATATTTGAATGGGGTGGCCCTTGCATTGTTCAGCAGCCAGCGCATCTCCTCGAGACAAGCGAGAATATTCCGCTCTCCATAATTGATTTTGTTCATTTCGTCGAGACGATAGGTTCGCTCCAGCCCCCATGAAGCAAGCGAATGCAAGGTATTGGTTGAAGGGTACAGCTTCTGAATGCTGATCGGTTGTCCTGACGCTTCACGGGGCCGCGTAATCACAATCTGATCGTCGTTCTCTACATAATCTTTTCCTTCAATCCCGTACTGCATTAATTTTCTTCCTTCGGGTGAGAGGAGATAATCATAGAGCTGCATGATGCGATCCATTTTCTCATCGCTGATAGCGGAGCTGAAGTAACTCTCGGTCGCGTAGGTAGGTGCAACATAGAAGTAGCGATTTCCATCATCCGCAGGCCACAAATGCAAGATTTTCACCGCATCATAGAAGTCCTGGTTCGGATTCGATTTGTTCCACAGTGCAACCAGCTTGCTCATGCTCTCTGGCGTTCCCTTATAGGCGAGTGCTCCTGCTTTTCCTTGCGTGAACTTGGCGATCGCGTCATCTTCCTTCATGAGGAAGAAGTTCGGATCTAGCCCGCCGCTCTCATATAATTGACGGAATTGCGATGCAACCTGCTCCATTTTCTGCGAGGCGTAATATGGAATCCACCGATTATCCTCCTGCACCCACTGATTTGCGGCGAATTGCGGGAAGGTCGGACTGAATACCCAAGAGAGATAGTTCATGCTTGCGGCCGTCAGCCCCACGGTATCATGCAGGCCGTTGCCATCCGGATCATCTTTGGTGAACGATTCGAGCAGTGTTGCGAACTCTTCGAAATTGCGCGGATCGATGCGATGCAGTTGATCCATCCAGTCTTTACGGACGAATACGACACGTTCCAGCATCCACAGATCATTGGTCGGATACGCGATGCGCGGCAGCATATATAATTTCTTATCACGGCGCAGCGCGAGCGTATCGGGAATTTGCGCAACTTTATAGACATTGGGATATTTCGATAGATCGCTCGGCAGCGGCCGAATGAGATTTTGTTTGATCCAGTCGGCATAGATGCCGGGTGAGTTAATGACGAGGGAATGGGCGAATAAATCGGGGAAATTGCCTGAAGCGGCCCATACTTTGAATTTCTCCTCGTAGTCAGTCTGGCTCACTTGAATTGGCTTAAAAGTAATATTGAAGTCGTGTTCGAGCTTCTGCAGCACGGCATCTTTCTTCTCGAAGTCTCTGCCGATGTCCCAGAAGGAGATGGAGATGGTGAGGTGGTTGCCGATCCCGGATGCGGGCTCAGCTGACGGCGCCACGGCGTCTTCTGTCTCCTCGCATCCCGTAACCGTCATGATGAATAGGGCAGTGAGCAGCAGTATGACGTAATTTTTGATACGGACCATTCCATCACCCCTTAAATTTACGCTATTAAAAAAATAGTAATGGAAAAGTTTGAAGGAGTAAATAGTTTCGCCCCAACATATGGCAATATTTATGATAAGATATCAATAATAGATGCTACCAGATGCATTTCGTGTAACGCTTAGGGGGACAAGCGGTGGTCTTTTATCGTAAACTATCGATTCGTTCGCAGCTGCTGTTCATCGCACTGCTCATTACAGCGGTGTTGTTGTTCATCATTATGACGACGTATGTTCAAATGTCCAGCATTATCAGTAGCAATAACGAACAGTATACGAAAGCGATGAGCGCGCAGATCAAAGAGACGGTGCATGCGAACCGGGATGTGATCGATCGGCTCATGACCAATATTGCGTATAACCAAGACGTGCAGAATTTTCTGATTGAAGAGAACAAGGTGCAAGTCTACGGCTATTCCAAGCGGATGAACAGTCTGCTTATTAATATGACGACGCTCAAGGAAGGCATTCTGGATATCGTGATTCATGGCGAGAATGGACGTTCGTATGATCTGTTCGGTGGGAAGCGGTGGACGGCGCCGTTTACGGATAGACTCTCTCCGAAGGACTCCATTCATTATTTTGGCTTGCAGCATTTTGAAGGGGCTTATCAAGTGGAGAACAGTCTGCTCGTCGGGATGAAGATCAAATCGTTTCAGTCAGGGGACAGGTTCACGTCGGTGATCGGGACGTTATTCTTCGTGATTGACCCCAAAGCGTTAATTGGTTCGTTCGGTTCGAATTCGAAGCAATACGCGATGCAGTCGTATTTGGTGGATCGGGACAATAAAATTTTCTCCAGCAATGATCCGAATGAGGTCGGCAGTGTGCTGAATGCGATGATTACGAGCGAGGTACGGCCTGGAAAATCGGGAAGTGTTGAATTGAATGGGACCAAATATATTGTACAGACAGAAGATTTGCCGGAAATCAACAGCGCGATCATCAGCATCATGCCCGAGGACGAGCTTCTGCGTGATATATCGACAATCCGAAGGCTGGAGCTGATTATTCTTATGATCGGGGCTGTGATGATGTTCATCTTGTTCAAGCTCGTCATCAGCAACATCTTGAACCCGCTGAAGAAGCTGATGGCCTTCATTAATAACATCAAACGAGGGGACCTCGATACGCTCAAAAATCGCATCCATTTGCAAGGCTATGCGGAAATTACGGTGATGTCGAACGGGCTGAACAATATGTTGGACGAAGTAGATACATTGACGCGGCAGCTCTTAGAGACGAATGCGATGCTCTATGAAGCGGAGCTGGAGAAGAGGAAGTCGGAGCTGTCGTTCTTGCGCAGTCAGATCAATCCGCATTTTCTATATAATACGCTCGAAATGGTCAAAGGGATGGCAGCGGTGAAAGGCGCGCATGAAATTCGAGAGATCGCCAAAGCTTTAGGTCAGATTTTCAGGTACAGCATCAAAGGAGGAGACACGGTGTCGCTCAAGACGGAGATGGGCATCGTCGAGTCGTACATTCAGATTCAGCAAATTCGATTCGGGGATCGATTCCAGGTCCATTATGCGATCGCAGAGGACACATGGATGTGCCAGATTCCGAAGATGATTCTTCAGCCGCTGGTGGAGAATGCCGTATTTCACGGACTGGAGCTGAAAGAGGATCAAGGAAATTTGACGGTTCGAAGTGTTCTGAACGAGCGGCAGGAACTCGTCATAACAGTGGAAGATGATGGTCTAGGAATTGCACCCGGCCGACTGCGCCAGGTTCAGTGTGCGCTGAATCAATACGAGAATACGGAGCGAGATCCAGAGGAACCGCAAATTTCCAGTATCGGACTTGCCAATGTGAATAATCGAATTAAGCTGACGTATGGCCATCCCTATGGACTGTCGATCGATAGCACTTATGGGGAAGGTACACAGATTCAATTACTGATGCCAACGAGGGGGAAGGAACATGGACAGATATAGCGTGTTCATCGTCGATGACGAGAGCTGGGTCGTAGAGAGTCTGAAGGTAAGCGTAGATTGGCAGCAGTACGGATTCGAGGTTGTAGGCGAGGCATACAACGGGCTGGAAGCACTACAATGCATGCGGGACTTGAAGCCAGACGTCGTCTTTACCGATATTCGTATGCCGGGGATGAATGGACTTGAATTGATTAAGAAGGGGTCCGAGCTCCCCGTCCTCCCGAAATTCGTCGTTGTGAGTGGTTATGCGGAATTTGCTTATGCGCAGCGGGCTTTGAATTATGGCGCGACAGCGTATTGCCTTAAGCCTTACGATGATGAGGAAATTGCGAACCTGCTCAAGAAACTAAGGAAGACGCTAAATATGGAGCGTGATCGTTCCGAGACGCTCATCCAGCTGCTGGCCGACAACAATGAAGACAGCTTGGAGAAAATCAAGCTAGCGCTCGAGAGCCGCGGACTGCACATGGATAGGGGACAGGCGGCGGGACTGATGGTGTGTACGTGCGAAGGCGATCCTTTCGTCCATCTGGATGTGATTCGGATTCGTATCGGCAAATCCAAAATGCTGTACATGATGGCTCATGACCAGCTGGAGGCTGTCCTGTCAGAGCTGGAGACGCAGCTGCCGGAGGGTGTTCGGGGGATTGGTGTTAGCGGTATTATTGATGACTACGCGATCCTTAGCAAGGAGCTGGAGCATGCGACACTGCTCTCGAATCAATATTTTATGACAGGGCATGCGGGGGTATATCGGTGGAATCCGGCCTCGCGAGGTGTGCTGAAGGAGACGTTCAAGAAGATTGGCGCGGCGATCGCGAATCAAGACTACACGGCGTTAGGACAGCTCTCGGACGAGGTCAGTGGGTTACTGCAGCAAGAAGGGTATACGATCAAAGATGCGCTTCGCTTATACAATGTCACGCTATCGTTCCTCTATATTTTAGATGAGGATCAGCAGGAGCAGATGGTCATGGGCTATGAGCAGCTTATGGATACATTCGAGAATGTATCGGAAATGAATGTATATTTAAGATCGTTATCGATGAAATTGAGCCGTAGAAAGCCTGAATATGAGACAAAAGAGACGACGAACGAGACATTCATGTCGATCCTGCAATATGTCCATGAGAATTATCGGAGCACGATTACGATTCAGAGCCTCACGCAAAAATACTACATCAACCCGAACTATTTAAGCCAGCTGTTCAAAAAAGAAGTCGGCGAGACGTTCACCTCTTATATGACAAGGCTCCGAATCAATAATGCATGCAATCTATTGGAGCAGACAAATTTGAGAGTGACGGAGATTGCCGAAAAAGTAGGGTACCAGGACTATTTTTATTTTACGCGGATGTTCAAAAAAATTACGGGTCACACCCCAACGCAATTTAGGGAGCATATGGCAAAGTAAAAATAAGCTAATTTAGCTTAACGATTACTTAAGTATGCACAAATCTTAGAGTTACTATGGATAAAAATTAGATGTTGATGCAGGGAGAGTTGTTTTCCCTGTTTTTTTGTGGCTTCCTATGTATAAAAACAACGAGAATAAGTGAATACAACAACAGCTCAAATTGTTCTATAGTAAATACAAACAAATTGTAAGCGATTACAAATTGTTAAGCTTTTGTAAAGCCAACATCAAAACGAGGGGGAAATGAATTGTACAAATTAAAAGCATGGACCATGATACTCATTTTGACGATGATCATCTCGATTGTCGGGTGCTCAAGCAATAACGGTGCGACGGAGAAACCTGCCGACGGGGCGAAACAGACAGAAGCTGCAGCAGGTACGACAGAACCGGCGACTACGACAACCGAGCCAGCGAAAGAAGAGCCGAAGGAAGAAGAGAGCATGGATTTCGGCGGCAAGCCGCTTCGGATTGGCCAGTGGTGGGGGATGGACGCCTACTTGAACGATGAAGAGAAGGAAAGACAGAAGAAAGTAGAAGAGAAATACAATACAAAAATCGAGTACGTGACCGTAGAGGATACGAATGCGCGTCTAATCACCTCATCGGTAGCCGGCGAGCCATTTGCGGATATCGTCATGATCCCGCTTCGCGAAGCGTTCCCGAAATTGGTGATTGAGGGTTATGTGCAACCGATCGACGACAAGATTGACTTGAATAACCCAGCGTTCGGCAAGAACCCGGTTACGCTATCGAACGGGAAATACCAAGGCAAGCAATACGGCGTGACGCTGCCATACACGGAAAGTCATGGCTTGTTTTACGATAAGACGATGTTGACGAAGATGGGCCTCCCTGATCCTTACGAGCTGCAAGAGAAGGGTGAATGGACATGGGATAAGTTCCTCGACATCCTGAAGAAAGTCAAAGCGAACGGCAAGAAGCCGCTCTACGTGGATAGCCCGCAGCTCCTAGCTTTCTCCTTGATCGCGACGAATGAAGGTCAAATCGAAGACGATACGACGAACAAAATTACGATGGATGAGCCAAATGCGATGGAAGCCATTCAGTTCTTCAGTGATTTGTATAATGTCCATAAAGTTGTTGATTCCGAAGTCAACTTCGGCAGCGGCGAAGAAGCATTCGTGAACGGCTACCGCTGGGATAATCTCGGGTATGTCAAAGACAAACCGAACGATATCGGCTATGTCTTCTTCCCGAAAGGTCCAAAGGCTACTTCCTATGTCACACCGTATGACAAGATGAACCTGTGGTATGTGCCATCCGGCGTGAAGAATGCGAAGGCCGTTCTGGCGGCATGGAGCGAGCTCTATGAGTTCGATGTCGAGAAGGGCAAGCAAATTCAGCTGCAAAAAGAAGAGCCGAACATGAAGAACAAAGAATCGCTCGATACGATGAAGAAAATGTTCGACAGCACGTATAAAGTCATCAACTACAAAGCTTATGTTGGTCTCTCGGATGTCGTAGAAGAAGCATTCAAGAATATTGCTAGCGGCAAGGAATCTCCTGCACAAGCCATTCAGCGCGTGAAACCGATGGCGCAAGCAGCGATGGATGTAACGACGAAGAAGTAATACATTCTTGTAAATGATGTAATCGAGTACCCCGAAGCAGCTCTCTGCTAGGGGTACTTCCATTACATAGGAGGGGAACCCTATTGATGCGGAAGAATAAATATCGAATGGCGATCATTGCCCTGCTCACTGCGATATGTATCGCTTCTCCGCAGACGTTACAGCTTGCGCCGGTGAATTATGCAGAGGGGAAATCAGCTGAAGTGGAATCGGAGATCCAGCTCGGATCTACCACGAAGGATGGCTATGACCAATACATTGCGAAGTATGCGAAGGTACAGAGACCAGAACGCGAGCTGATCATCCGAGGTGAGTCTTATGCGAGAGCGGAGGGCATGAGTGTATCGGTCGTGGATGGTATTGAAGGTGCAACAGGAAAAGTGATTCAGACGGGTGAATCGGGGACTGTCTCCTGGGATATTGATGTGCCAGAGGAAGGTCTCTATCAAGTTGCGGTACGTTATCAAGCCATGGAAGGCAAAGGTTCGGATATGGATCGGGAGTTCATGATTGATGGCAAGCATCCGTTCGCAGAGAGCAAGAATCTCGTATTCCGCAGGCTATGGAAGGATGCAGGCGAGACCGTTCGTGATGAGAACGACAACGACTTGTATACGACGCAAGTGGAAGTACCCGCTTGGCAAGAGGTGCTCATCGACAGCTCGGATGGGCGCTATGGTGAACCGTATTCGTTTTATTTTTCCAAAGGAAAACATGTCATATCGCTCGTCTCTGCGAAGGAGCCGATGATGATTGATTATATAAAGCTGCGCCAACCGGATCAGGTCCCATCCTACGAAGAAGTCACAGCGAGCTATAAGCAGAACGGCTACAAGGAAGCGAAAGACGCAATGATCAAAATCCAAGGAGAGAAGGCAGGTCTCAAATCCAGCTCGATGCTGGTTCCAATGATGGATCGCAGTCCGGCCAACGAGCCGTACAGCATGTCCAAGATCCGATTGAACACGATCGGTTCCTTCAACTGGTCGGAAGCGGGGCAGTGGATATCTTGGGATGTAGAAGCGCCTGAAGACGGATTATATAAGATTGGCGTGAAATATAACCAGAGCATGCAGCGCGGCGTGACGTCTTACCGGAAGCTGCGCATTGACGGCAAAGTGCCTTTTGCAGAAGTAGAGAATATGGCCTTCAACTTCTCGACGAATTGGGAGATGCAAGAGATCGGGGACGGTAAGACCCCTTACTTGTTTTACCTGACGAAGGGCAAGCATCAAATCCGGATGGACGTGACGCTCGGCGAAATGGCAATCTACTTGCGAACGATCGAATCGAGCGTTCTAGAGCTGAACACCTTGTATCGCCGAATCGTCATGATTACAGGCACCGTTCCGGACGAATACCGCGACTATCAGCTGGACAAGAAATTGCCTGAAATGATTGATTCTTTCCGTAAGCAAGCGAATATCATCAGTACGATTTCAAGTCAAATTGAACAATCAACAGGCGGCGGCAGCGACCGTACAGCGACGCTGAATCGGATCGTGGTACAGCTGCGGGATATGGCGGAAAATCCGGGTACAGTCTCGCAAAGGCTGGAGACATTCAAATCGAATATCAGCTCCCTCGGTTCATGGATCTATTCGATTAACTTCATGCCGCTATCGATAGATTATCTCGTCGTAGCCTCGCCGAACCAGAACATGCCGAGCCCGAGCGCGACCTTCTGGCAGAATATCAAGCATCAAGTCGGTACGTTCTCGCTCTCATTCTTCACGGACTACAACGAGCTCGGATCAACGCACGGGCAGGAAGGCAAGAAGATCAAAGTATGGATCACGTTGGGTCTGGATCAGGCCAAGGTTCTCAAGCGAATGATCGAAGAGACGTTCACGCCGGATACGGGCATTGGCGTCGATCTGCAAGTCGTGACGGAATCCGTATTGCTGCAGGCGATGCTGGCAGGACGCGGGCCGGATGTGGCCTTCCAGGTATCGAACGAGAAGCCGCTGAACTATGCGCTTCGTGGCGGCGTTGAAGATTTGTCGAAGTATCCGGGCTTTGATGAGGTGAAGAAGGAGTACAGTGAGAGCTCCTTCGTGCCTTTCGAATTCAATGGCGGGGTCTATGCGCTGCCGATGGATGAATATTTCCCGGTTCTTTTCTACCGCAAAGATATATTGGATGAGCTGAATATGAAGGTGCCGCAGACATGGGATGACGTCTATGCGATGGTGCCTGAGCTGCAGAAGCACAATCTGATCTTCGGCTTCCCGATTCAAGTGCTCGTGAAGACCGGATCCAACGTACAGGAGAGCGGCAGCTTGCCAATCAACCCGACGTTCGGGATGATGCTGTATCAAGAAGGCGGCAGTCTCTATTCTGAGGATAAAAAGACGAGCGCACTGGATTCCGAAATCGCCATGAAAACATTCATGCAGTGGACGGAGCTCTATACGACTTACAAGCTGCCGTTGACCACGGATTTCACGAACCGCTTCCGCAGCGGTGAGATGCCGATCGGTATCGCCGATTATCCGAAGGTTAATCTCGTGAACGTGATCGCGCCGGAATTAAAAGGCTTATGGGATTTCACGCTCACGCCAGGCACGAAGATGCCGGACGGCACAATCCGCCGCGATGTCCCTTCCGCAGGGAATGGCACGGTCATGCTGAAGAGCAGTGAACACAAGCAAGAAGCATGGCAATTTATGAAATGGTGGGCGAGCTCGGATACACAGGCATGGTACGGCAAACAGATGGAAGCGATGTTCGGCATCGCGGGACGTCTGCAGACGGCGAACAAAGTCGCAGTGGCACAGCTCCCATGGCAAGTGAAGGACTATAAGACACTCATGGAGCAATGGAAGTGGACGAGAGGCGTTCCTGAAGTTCCGGGCGGTTACTTTACAGGCCGACATCTGGACAATGCCTTCCGCAGCGTCGTGATCTCCAATGATGATCCGCGGGAATCGCTCGACAATTATACACGCTTAATCAATGACGAAATGAAGAAAAAACAACGAGAGTTTGGGTTGTCGAACGATGAGAAAGAGAGGTGATCGAGGTGCCAAATCCGGTTGAAATGAACGCAAGTATACCAGAACCCGGACGCGTTGTTCCGTCGCCAGCTCCGAAGAGACAGCCAGGCAAGTACGCAGAACTGTGGAAAACGATGAAACAGCAGAAGCAAGGGTATGTGCTGCTCGCGCCTTATTTTATCTTATTCTTCATCTTCACGGCGTTTCCCGTCGTGATGGCATTTGCCCTTAGCTTTACTTACTACAACGTGCTCGAATCGCCGAAATGGGTAGGCTGGGAGAATTATGCGACGTTGTTCCTGAAAGATGAGATTTTCCTCGTCGCGCTGAAGAATACATTGTTGTTCGCGCTCATCACGGGTCCGCTCAGCTATATTGCCTGCTTCATGCTGGCCTGGCTCATCAATGAGCTGTCGCCGAAGATTCGCGCCGTCGTAACGCTGCTATTCTACGCACCCTCGATATCCGGGAATGTGTATTTGATCTGGCAGGTGGCGTTCTCTGGCGACTCCTTCGGGTACGTAAATGCCTTCCTCATGAAGTGGGGATTCATTCTCGAGCCGATTCAATGGCTGCAAGATCCAAAATACATGCTCATCATCATCATGATCGTGCAGCTATGGCTTAGTCTGGGGACGGCCTTCCTGGCGTTCATCGCAGGACTGCAGAGCATGGACCGTACCTTGATTGAAGCGGGAGCCATCGATGGGGTGAAGAACCGTTGGCAGGAGCTGTGGTATATTACCCTGCCTTCGATGCGCCCGCAATTGCTGTTCGGCGCCGTCATGCAAATCTCGAGCTCCTTCGCTGTCGCTGAAGTAGCGACGAGCATGGTTGGCTTCCCGAGTCCACAGTACGCTGCGCATACGATCGTCACGCATTTGAACGACTACGGTACGATTCGATTCGAGATGGGCTACGCTTGTGCGATTGCGACGATTTTGTTCGTGATTATGTTAGGCTCGAACATGATTATTCAGAGGCTGCTCAGGAAGGTGGGTGAATAGAGGCGATGCAACTCCAATTTCGGTTACGGAGAGAGAAAAAAGTAAACCGTTCGATGCCGGTCGATATCGCGATTTTCGTGCTGCTGGCTGCAGCGGGTGCGTTCATGGCGGTTCCCTTTGTCTTCATGATTAGTACGGCGCTCAAGCCGCTAGACGAGATGTTTCTATTCCCGCCGACCTTTATCGTTCGTACGCCGACGCTGGATAACTTCTACGATCTGTTCCTGATCTTCGCGAACTCGTGGGTACCGTTATCCAGATATATCTTCAACACCTTTTTCGTCGCTTTCCTAGGGACGGCAGGCCATGTCATTCTCGCCTCGATGGCAGCGTATCCGCTCGCCAAGATGAACATTCCAGGCAAGAACTTCTTGTTCGGTCTTGTCGTGCTGTCGCTTATGTTCGCATCGCAGGTGACGTCGATACCAACGTATTTGACCATGACATGGGTCGGACTGCTGAATACGTATTGGTCGCTGATCTTCCCGGCTTTTGCGACATCGCTTGGACTCTTCCTCATGAAGCAGTTCATGGAGCAGATTCCCGATTCGCTGCTTGAAGCGGCGAAGATCGATGGGGCGAGCGAATATCGGATTTTCTGGAAAATCGTGATGCCGATCGTGAAGCCCGCGTGGCTCACGCTCATTATTTTCTCGTTCAAAGGGTTATGGGGAACGGGTTCGGGGAGCCAAGGCGCCTCGTACATTTACAGCGAGCAGCTCAAGACGATGGACTATGCCTTTAGCCAGATCTTATCCGGCGGTTTCGTCCGCTCCGGTCCGATGGCAGCCGCTGCCCTTATCATGATGATCGTGCCCGTGGCGATATTTATATTCACGCAAAGCAATGTCATTCAGACGATGTCGACATCGGGGATGAAAGATTAACGATGGAAGGGAGGAGCGCGCGTGGCGATCAGGAAGATAACGGTCTGGCTGTTCATTATCATGCTTCTTGCAGGGAGTACGCCGGCAGAAGCGGCTGTGCCGGATCATGGTTATAACTATTCGTACTGGAGAGAAGCGGAGCCAGCGCCTTATCCATATATAAGCGAGATTGAAGTGTACGGATCGGAACTTGGGATCGGGGATTTCAATGATCCCCAAGATGTGTACGTGAGCGGACGGCATCATATCTATATTGCGGACACGAGCAACAATCGAATCGTGCATCTGGATGAGACCGGGAAGTTGGTACGCGTCATTGCATCATTCGATAACGCAGGCAAACAGGATACATTCAATAAGCCGAATGGCGTGTTCGTCGATCCGGATGACAATGTGTACATTGCGGATACGCAGAACAGCCGGGTCGTTCAGCTGACGGATGAAGGGAAATTGCTGAAGGTGTTCGGGCCTCCGGTATCGAGCATCATCCCGAAGGAGTTCCAATACTTCCCGCTTAAGCTATCGGTAGATAAGACGAATCGGCTGTACGTCGTGGCCCAGGGCGCTTTTGAGGGCATGATGGAGTTTGATACAGAAGGGAATTTCCGCGGTTACGTCGGGACGAACAAGGTGCGATTCAGCCCTGTCGATCTCTTCTGGAAGAGGTTCTCCACGAAGGAACAGAGTAGTCAAATGCAATTATTCCTCCCCGTGGAATTCTCCAATTTGGATCTGGATGACCGCGGCTTTATCTATGCCGTCTCGTCGGAGGCCAATGCGCCGGAGCCGATCAAGCGGATCAATCCGGGCGGCGAGGATATTCTACGGCGTGAAGGATACTTCGATCCGGTCGGGGATGTGTCCGCCATTCAAGTCGATGCAGCGAAGCAGACGACGATTCAGAATGCCGGAAGCTCGGTCTTCGTCGATGTCATCTATGATGAGAGCGGGATGTACAGTGCGCTGGACTCGAAGCGCAATCGGATTTTTACGTATAACAACGATGGCAATATGCTGTACCAATTCGGCGGCACGGGAACGAGCGTGGACCATTTTCAGAAGCCGACGGCGATGGATATGTTAGGCGATCGGATGATCGTGCTTGACGGCGGGACGAACCGCTTGGTCATCTTCCGCCCAACCCGATATGGGTCGTTGATTCGCGAAGGTGTGAAGCTGCATTACAACGGCAAGGATGATCAAGCCGCGAAGAGCTGGGAAGAAGTGCTGAAGCTGAATGCGAACTTCGACATTGCCTATATCGGGATCGGGAAGGCGCTGCTCAAGAAGGGCGATAACAAGCAAGCGATGGAATATTTTAAGAATGGCAACAACCGCAAGTATTATTCCCAAGCCTTGAAGCGTTACCGGACGGAATATATGTGGAACAATTTCGGAACGATGATGACTATTCTCTTCTTGGCTGTGGCTGCGATTGTGGCTGGAAGGCTGTATGTGCGCCGAAGGGTTGCGACGACTGCGCATTACATCGATACGGGCATTATCAAAATGCCGTTCCGAACGATGGTACGCCCATTCAGCAGCTTCTGGGAGTTGAAGTACGAGCAGAAAGGCAAAGTCTGGATCGCGCTAAGCATTCTGATCTTGGTCGTCTTGACGATGATCTTGAAGCGGCAATATGCCGGATTCATCGTCAACTTCAACAAGCTAGACGAGCTGAACAGCGTAGATGAACTGAAATTCATTGTGCTGCCGTTCCTCTTATTCTGTATTTCGAATTGGTCGCTCACGACCTTGATGGATGGCGAAGGCAAATTCAAAGATATCGTGATGGCCGTCGGGTATGCCACGCTTCCGCTCGTTATTATTTTCCTACCGCAAGTGCTATTCAGCAATGTCATTACGATCGATGAGACACCGTTCTATTATCTGCTCGACTCGGTCGCTTACTTATGGTTCGGGTGGTTGTTGTTCATCGGAACGATGACCGTACATCAATATACGATCGGCAAAACAATACTGACGTTAATTCTGACCGTACTGGTGATGGCGTTTATCGTCTTCTTAGGTCTTCTCTGTTTCAGTTTAGTGCAGCAGATGATTACCTTCCTAGAGGCGTTATATCGCGAGATCATCGTGCGGTTGTAAGGGGGGATCGGTGTGAGACGGAAAACAGTAGGCTGGCTGGTGACCGGTGTGGCTCTGGTCCTTGTCGTCTTCGTTCTGGGGATTCGGATGATGAACCAGGCGGACGACTCCGAGCAGGCAGGTGCCCATGCGACGGACAACGCGGCGAACACAGAGAAATCTGCCGAACCTACCCCATTTGGCGCCAGCGGCGCGAGCGGACCTCAATTGGTGGCAGAGACGCAGGCGTTAGCGCTGTATATCGATCCGGCGACGACGGAGATTTCGGTGAAGGATAAGCGGAGCGGGCATACCTGGTATTCGAATCCGCTCGATCGTGAGTCGGATAAGAAGGCGGAAGGCATTAACCGCGATAATCTATCTTCGCAGTTCTCGATCGCTTATAACAACGATAAAGGCCAGAACTTCTACGTGAACAATTTCGCTGAGGCAATCAAGCGCAATCAATTCGAAATTCTCAAGACCGAGAAGGGGGTCAAAATTGTCTACCAGCTCGGCAACTTCCAGAAAGGGATGGAGGCCATCCCGCAGATCATCAGCAAGCAGCGCATGAACGAGATGATCTTGAACAAACTTCCCGACGAAGGGAAGAAGTTCGAAATTGAGAAACGCTTCAAATTCGATGAAGTGAAACAGATCTATACCCGCAAAGAAATGCCGGAGTATGTCGTCAAAGACGTCGTTGCCATTCTAGATTCCATCGGCTATACGGCGGAAGAAGCGGCGAAGGATAACGCGCAGAATCAAGCGGGAAGTCAGAAGACGACGGCGGCGGCAAGGTTCACCGTGCCAATCGAATATTATCTGGACGATGAGAACTTCATGGTAGAGGTTCCCGTACGAGAGATTAAAGATACGAAGGAGTTCCCGATTGACTCCATCCAAGTGCTCGAAATGTTCGGCGCAGCGGGGGTGGATCAGCAAGGATACATGTTCGTTCCTGACGGGTCGGGCGCATTGATTCATTTGAACAATGGAAAAATCTCGGTTCCGCAATATGACATGCCGATTTATGGCAAGGATCAGTCGCTGCGAGACAAAGATGTCGTGAAGGAATTCAAGGAAGCTGCGAGACTGCCTGTATTCGGGATGAAGCAGAGCGATCAGGCCTTCTTTTGCATCATTGAAGAGGGAGACGCGATCGCGTCGGTGAATGCGGATGTCAGCGGCCGGGTCAATACGTATAACCGCGTCAGTGCTAAGTTCTTGCTCAAGCCGATGGAGTCGTTCACGTATCGCGCGGGGAGTGTGAAAAAAGATAGTCCAATGTTCCCGGTGATCTACCAAGGCGGAATTAAGCTGCGCTACGCGTTCCTGCCGAAGGAATCTGCAAGCTATGTCGGCATGGCGAAGTATTATCAAGACTATCTAGTGAAGAACAAGTCGCTCACCAAGCTGGATGCATCCGCGGAGACCCCGTTTGTACTGGATCTGGTCGGTTCGATCTCCGTTCGGGATACGTTCCTCGGCATTCCATATCAATCGGTGCAATCGCTAACCAGCTTCGAGCAAGCAAAATCGGTGCTTGCGATGCTGAAGCAGCGCGGCGTGAAGCAGATTCAACTTCGTTATTCGGGATGGTTCAATGAGGGCATGAATCATGATTACCCCGATGATGTCGATATCGATTCCGCCCTAGGCGGGAAATCGGGCCTTCAAGATTTAATCCGATATGCTCATGAGCAAGGCATCGAACTCTACCCGGATGTGTCCTTCTTACGGGTGTACACGACTGGACATGGGTTTAAGCCTAAGCGGGACGGAGTGAGCTTCTTGTTCCGGGAAGGCATTGCGCAGTACAAGACGGATCTTGTGATGGGGGGCCGCGGAGAGCTGGATTATTATCTTCTCTCGCCGAAGAAGCTGCCAGACCTCGTGACGAAGTTCTTGAAGGACTACGAACCTCTGCAAGTAGGAGGCCTGTCGCTGCGTGATCTGGGCGATCTGGTGATCTCAGATGTCACGTCGGGGAGAACCATCGATCGCGAGCAGAGTGCGGCGATGATCGCGGATAGCGTGAAGCTGCTGCAAGAGCGGGTAGGTAAGACGATGGTGAGCGGCGGCAATGCGAACGTACTGCCTTATACGAAGACGATCGTCGATGCGCCGTTGAAGAGCAGCAAGCTCAACATTGCGGATGAGGAAATCCCATTCTATCAATTGGTATTGCATGGCTATATGGATTACGCGGGAACTCCGATCAATATGAGTCCGGATCAGAGCTATAAATCGAATGTGCTGAAGACGCTCGAGACCGGCTCCAATGTGTACTATCAGTGGTTCTATGAGAAGCCTTCGGCTGTGCGCAATACGGCATTTAACGATTTGTATTCGGCGAGTTATACGAACTGGCTGGATGAAGCGGTTCAGTATTACCGGGAGACAAACGACGTGATGAGAGGGCTTCGCGCGCAGGCGATCATTAATCATGAGAAGCTCGCAGATCATGTGTATCGCACGACGTATGAGAACGGGACATCGATTACCGTGAACTATAATCAGACGGACGTGATGGTGAACGGTACCAGCATCGCGGCGGAAGGTTACTTAGTAGGGGGTGCAGGGCGATGAAGAAAGGGCTAACGATGTCGCAGAAAAAATCGTGGATCGGCGTCATGTTCGTCGCGCCATGGTTCATCGGGTTCGTATTCTTATTCGCGATTCCGCTATACGAATCGCTCGTGTACAGCTTCAATAACCTTACGGTCGCATTAAATGGGTTCGATACGAAATTCGCAGGCTTGAAATTTTATCAAGAGATTTTCTACAAGCATCCTACCTTCAATCGTATTTTAATGGATTCGATCGTGAGCTTGCTTGTTAACATTCCATCGATCGTAATCTTCAGTTTGTTCGCTGCCTCTTTACTGAATCAGAAATTTCGCGGCAGGGTGCTGGCTCGGGCGATCTTCTTCCTCCCGGTATTGCTCGCGACGAATTTACTCTCCATTGAGCAGAGCAGCGATCTGGCCAGCGTGGCGCAGACGGTAACCGGCGGCGTGGATGGAACGGGGTTCACGAGTTCGGAGCTGGAGACCTTGATGCTGCAATCCGGCTTCGGCAGCGAGTTAACTTCATACATTACCGGTTCGGTGAATCGGATTTATGAGATTATTAGTCATTCCGGTGTGCAAATTCTGGTCTTCCTGGCGGGTCTTCAGTCGGTATCCCCGTCCCTGTATGAGGCGGCGAAGATTGAAGGGGCAACAGGCTATGAAGCCTTCTGGAAAATTACGTTCCCTATGGTAAGTCCGCTCATTCTAACGAACATTGTCTATACGGTTATCGACTCGTATAACTACAACAAGTTAAGCGTGTTGATTAACGAGACCGCCTTCAAGGCGCTGAACTTCAGTCTAAGTGCAGCGATGTCATGGGTGTATTTTATCGTCACATCCATTATCCTGCTCATCTTGATCCGCGCGGTGTCGACCAAAGTGTTCTATCACGACTAGAGCGGAAAAATTAAAGGGGGGATTGTTCTGAAACAAGTGGTTATGAACAAGAGAGCAGCGTATGTCCGGTTAGCTCGTGAGAAGCAGCCGTTCCTTAAAATGCAGAACTGGGCTTGGATCCTCGTTCGTGCGATCCTCATCATCGGGCTGTGCTTCGTCATTATTTACCCGCTGTTCTTCAAAATATCAATCGCCTTCAAGGATCGGGTGGATATGCTCGACCCGACGGTTCTCTGGCTGCCGAAACATTTTACGCTCGATAACTTCAAATTTGCGGCGAATACGTTGCATTATGCGGATACGTTTCTCAACTCGCTACTGATCTCGGTGATGACGACCGTACTGCAAGTCATATCGTGTTCACTCGCTGCGTTTGGGTTTGCGAGGCTGAAATTCAAAGGAAGCGGGATTCTATTCGCGCTGGCGGTCTTCACGATTGTCGTGCCGTCCCAGACCCTAATGATCCCGACGTACTTGAACTATCGTTTCTTTGATTTGGGCGGCATAATCAGCTTGTTCGGCGGAGGAAACGGGATTAACCTGTTGGATAGCTATTGGCCGTTCATTCTGCAGTCTGCGATGGGGATGGGGATCAAGAGCGGATTGTTCATTTTCATCTTCCGCCAGTTCTTCCGCGGCATTCCGAAGGAGCTGGAGGAGGCGTCATACATGGATGGATGCGGCATTCTCCAGACCTTTTACCGGGTCATGCTTCCGAACGCGATTCCGGCAATCGTCACCGTCTCCTTGTTCTCCTTCGTCTGGATGTGGAACGACAATTACTACGTGTCCTTGCTCTTAACGCGGATCAAAGTCTTATCGACGATGCTGCCGACGATGTGGACGGCAACGCAGTTCGAAGACGGATTATATGCGTATATGATTAAGAACACGGGCGAATTGCTGTTCATCGCACCGATTATCGTGCTCTATGTGATTCTACAGCGTTATTTCGTGGAGAGTGTGGAGCGCACAGGGATTGTCGGGTAACGGCGATCTCATAGCGAATCTTACAATAATATCATGAAGAGCCCACCCAGCATCTGCCGGGTGGGTTTTTATTAGGATGCGCACCATCGAAATCGAAATCGACTGGAAACGTATAACAGGGAAGAGACAAGTGTATTACTAGATAGCATAAATGACCTGAACGTCACAGAAGCTCAAGGAGAATAAGGAATCGTGAAGGATACGAATATGTTACTGGATGTCGTGATTGTCGGGGGCGGGCCTGCCGGACTTAGTGCTGCACTCTTGTTAGGGCGTTCTTGTCGGCAAGTCGTCGTCATTGATGCAGGCAGAGCAAGGAATAACGTGACGCAGGCATCGCATGGTTATCTAACGAGAGACGGGGTGAAGCCGTCTGAGATCAAGGCAATAGCCTTAGAACAAATGAAGGCGTACCCTAACGTACACGTCGCGCAAGATACTGTTGATCAAGTGAAGCATGATCAAGGCATATTTCACACGATAACCCGAAGTGGGCGTATCTACAGCTCCAAAAAAATCATTTTTGCGACAGGGATGCAAGATCATCTCCCGCCGATTCCAGGTTTAGCAGAAGTCTATGGCATTTCCATCTTTCCATGCCCCTATTGCGATGGATGGGAGCGCAGGAATGAACCCTTAGCCGTATTTGGGAATGGAGAGAATCTTTATCACTACGTCCAGACGATATATAGCTGGAGTAAAGACTTGATCGTGATCACGAACGGACCTTCAACCATCACGAGTGAAGAACGAAATGAAATGGAAGCACGCCAGATCAGAATCATTGAGACGGAAATCACGTCTCTTACATCCCAAGAGGGCAAGCTCGATCAGATCGTGTTCCGTGACGGTCAATCGATTCGTCGAAAAGGCGGATTCCTGCTCGATACGGGTCCCGAACAAGCGACACGCATCCCGGCGGTCTTAGGCATCCCTCTAGATGAAGGGGGCGCTTATGCAACAACGAGTGATTACGGTCATACCGCTGTCGACGGTGTCTACATTATCGGGGATGCGAAGAATTCGTTCACGGGTGTCATTGGTGCCGCGCGCGAAGGCTATTACATAGGAGAATTGATCAATAAGGATTTGATTGAGAAAGATTGGAATACGTATTGAACGCACAGAAATCGCCACTCTGGTCTCTCGTATGAGATGCAGGGTGGCTTTCTTGTGGGTGCCGTCGTTAGGTAGAAGGCAGGTTCTTGCTGTTGCGATACTGCTTCGGCGTTACTTTCGTATACTTCTTGAATATTTTCGAGAAGTAGCTCTGGTCGTAGAAGTTAAGCCGCGCGCAGATATCCGAGAGCGAATATTCGCTGGAAGCGAGGAGTACCTTGGCTTCTTCGACGCGTTTGCGCTGGGTATATTCGCTTAGCGATATGCCGACTTCGCGTTTGAACAACTGAGATAGATAGCTCGGATGCAGGTCGGTCAATTCCGAGAGCTTCTGCAGAGAGATCTCCTCGTGCAAATGGTTGAAAATATAATGCTGGCACACGGTTACCGCTTTGCTATAGCTCTGCTCGTTGCAGGCTCGCACACGGTCGGTTAGCTCGAGGAAAGCATCTAGCTCCGTGTTCTTCAATTGCTTCAAATCTGTTAATTCTTCGATATGTTGGATGTAGATATCGCTCAGGGTAAAGGCAACCTCCGAATGAAGTCCTCCTTCAATCGCTGCACGCGTGGCGATCGCGATTCCGATAATGGAGAGATTCTTGCGGCTGCGCAAATGGCTTTTCTTCGATAGAACGCCGAGCTGTTCTTCAGGCAGAGCAGCGAGACTCTTGAAGAGCGCTTCGCGATTGCCGTCTCGCACACTATTAAATACACTGCGTTCGATGGCAGGGTCGTGATGATAGTGGTTATTCTGGCGGCGATTCGAGACGTCAAGATCAATATTGTCGATCGTATCGTCGCCGATCTCGAGCTCATGATTCTGCTGCAGCACTTCGACGATATCGAGCTTCTGACGATAGATCAAGAAATAGAGCATTAGGCTTGCATTCAGCAGGTCCATCATATTCAAGATGGGCGCATGTTCGTAATATTGCACGATCGATTGTTTATGCTTATGGGGAAGTTGATAATCATGAATCAGTTTATCCAGCGTCTCCTTGCGCATCTCCTGATAGAGAGAAGGGCCTACAATGATTGTACCGAACTGCTCGTCGTGCTCAATACGAACGGCGAAGAAATTCCCAAGGAAGCTCGTTGTTCGCAGGATCGGAAACCCCGCAGGATGCTCAGGATCCGCAAGTTGACTATACAGCTCTTGGATGTGCTGGGTGAAGGGGTTGTCATGATAAGGATAAGTTAATTCATATGCGACGTCACCCGACGCATGGATATAGACGGTTGGCATTTTATAATTCTCGAACATGAGCTTGCAGATGTATTCGAGTTCTTCGAGTAATAATCTTGGCTCCATGTTGCATGCACCTCTTAACCTTGAAATAATGACAAGGAATTTTGAAGGAAATACAAATAATATTGATAATGTACCATAAATAGCCGCTGGATTGCATTAAGATGATTTCACAGCACTGATGTAAGCGCTTTATTTTATGAGGGGGATGAATCCATGTCGGCAAAGCAAGTGGGTTGGAAAGAGCGTATCAGCTATGGGATTTCGGATACGGCATCGAATTTGATTTTTCAGATGATCTCGATTTACTTGATGTATTTCTATACCGACGTCTATGGATTGAGTGCAGGAGCGGTAGCCACCTTGTTCTTAATTACACGGGTGCTCGATGCGTTCGCCGATCCGGTTATGGGGATTATTATTGACAAGACGAACAGCAAATGGGGGAAAAGTCGGCCGTATTTCTTGTGGCTCGGGATTCCATTCGCCGTCATTGCGATGCTGACTTTCTTGACGCCGGATTTCGGCGATACGGGGAAACTGGTCTATGCTTACATTACGTATACCCTGTTAGGTCTTGTCTACTCCGGCATTAATATTCCGATTACGTCGATTCTTCCCAGCTTGACTAGCAATCCACAAGAGCGTACGGAGCTCGCCTCAGTTCGGATGTTCCTCGCCTTGGTCGGCATGATGGTCGTATCGATCGGAACATTGCCGATTGTTAATGCGCTTGGCGGCGGGAATCAGCAGTGAGGTTTTTTCTACACGATGGTGCTCTTCGGCATCATTGGCGGAATCTTCTTTTTAATTACGTTCTTAAATGTGAGAGAGCGGGTAACGACGGGGCATGAAAAACCGCTGCCGATCCGAGAATCAGCTCGTGCGATCCGAGGAAATTGGCCCGTGGGTGGTACTGCTCATCTCCGGGTTCCTGCAGATGGGGATTAATGCGATGCAGACGCAATCGGCGATTTATTTCTGGACCTATAATATGAAGAAACCGGACATGGTCTCGCTCGTGATGGGCATTAATATGCTTGCGCTAGTGACCCTCGTCCTTTCCTCTTTCGTAGCGAAGCGGATTGGCAAAAGGAATACGTCGATTCTCGGCTCTAGCTTGATGATCATCGGTTTTACCGTGGCTTTGATTGGCAGCTATCAATTATCCGAATTGCTGCTTCTGACAGGACTCGTGATTAACGCACTAGCGATAGGCTTTAGTATGAGCATGGGCTTCGCGATGATTGCGGATGCGGTTGATTATGGGGAGTGGAAATCTGGCGTCCGTGCGCAAGGCTTGTTGTCTGCGGCGACGAGCTTCGGAGCAAAGGTCGGAATGGGTGTTGGTGGGGCATTATCCGCTGCGCTCTTATCATGGGCGAATTATGTGCCGAATGCGGCGCAGCAAGCAGAATCGGCGCTGAATGCCATTCGGATCAACTACTTGTGGGCACCGCTGATCTCCGCAGGGTTAGGTATTGGTCTGATGCTCTGCTACCAGCTCGATAAGAAGCTTGGCATCGTGACGAAGGATCTCGAGCTTCGAAGAGGGGCGAATAGGAAGACGAATGGGAGCGGCCCGAAGGGAAATCCAACGCACCCTGGAACGCCAGTGAGCAGCTAGTTAAATCAAGCGACCTTAACGCGAAATGTCTCCGCGTGAATGGTCGCTTTTTTTGTTTTCACTCGACAACTCCGTCAACGGATCCACTTATGATAGATTTGTATTAAAATGGATATATCGGTAAAATGTTGATCGTGCTAGTCTATTAGGAAGAAGATGACGTACGTAGAGAGGAGTTGCTTATGCGTAGTGTCATAAGAGGAATGCTAGAGTTTATTAGGATGAGCGTGTTGATGATGCTATTTATCACGCTGGTTGGACAATTGGAGAGCTCCATCCTGAAGTCATTGGTCGGCGATGAAGGATTCGATAACTTTCGGCTCGGCGGGAATCTGATGTTCCTTATCGGCAATCTGTTGTTATTTATGGTTATATATCGGAACAAATTACAGAGGTTGGTATACGGAGCATGCTGAACGTCTCCCGAAGCAGGTTGCTCGCATGATGTTAGGCTGCGCGTGGACGTGCATTCTATTGCCATTTCTGATTGCATTTTTACTATAGAAGATGAGAGGGATGAAATCATGAATCGGTTCATGATCGGTCAATATGGTAGCTATGACGAGGCGAAATATGAGCGAGATTTCAGAGCTGGGTTCTGGGGTGTGGAGGCTTGTCTATTCACAGACGATCAAGATCTGGAGAAGCTAGCGCAGCAAGCGGAGCTGCATAAGTTTAACATTGGCATTCATTTTCCGCTGCGGGCAGGCCGATCGAAGTTAAGAGATGCCCTGTTCTTGGCGCAAGACGATACATTACGGGCAGAGGCATATCAGCTTGTGCAAGAAGAACTGGAGGCGGTGATGCAGTTGAGTCCGGCGTATGTGTTGTTCCATTACCCGAAGCCTGTTATTCTTGATGACCGTGTGGACTGGACGCCATGGCGGTTCAGCGATCCGGCGGAATTCGTGATGCAGAGCGAATATGCACTGGAAGACCTCGTGGATAAGAGCGAAGTGTTGTTCCAGTGGCTGACCGATCGCGGTGAGACGTATCATTTTACCCCAGTCCTTGAATTTGATGCGCTATGTCCATATTTGCTTGAATCGGATTATCTCGTGAGCTTGCTTGAGCGATATCCGACGATTCGACTTTGTCTCGATATGGGTCGTCTGTTCCTGCAGGAACAGGTCGATCCAAATTTTAATGCCCGAGCCGTGATTCGGAAATATGCGAAATATGCGGACGTCATCCATTTATGGACACTTCAGTATCAGAATGGGGAAATCATTCACTATCACTATCCTGTGCTACCGGAGCAGAAGGAAGCAGAGGGCTGGGCACCGATCGCCGATTACTTGCGAATTGTTCGTGAAGCGCAGCCGCATGTCAACATTCAATTCGAGCATCAGTCGAATCTGATCTCGGATGAAGATTTGTCGCGATGTTACGCGTGGGTGGAAGGTATGCTGCGGGGGGAAATAGCTTGATGTGCGAATCGATGATAGAGATGAAAAGAAATCGTTAGTACAAGGGAGACAGGATCATGCAAAATCATCTAGATCAAATCAAGAATATCGAATCGTATATTCCGGTTCTTCAAGGATATCGGGAAGCTGTTCATATTGACAAAGGCTATTCACCTGATCAAAAATTCATGATACGTCGTGCGAATGGAGATCAGGTGTTGTTGAAGGTATTCCCGCTTCAGGACTATGCATGGAAGGAGAAGGAATATCAGACGCTCCAGCACATGGCAGACTATCAGGTTCGATGCTCTAGACCCATTACGATCGGCCAAATCCCTGAGCTAGGCTTAGGTTATATGATTGTATCTTATCTGGAGGGTGAGGATGGGGAAGTCGTTATTCCTAATCTCACGGAGGAAATACAAGTTCAGATCGGTTATCAAGCCGGGCAAGAACTGTTGAAAATCACGCAGATGCCAGCCCCCGCTTCCATGCCAAGCTGGTATGAACGCAAGCTGAAGAAGCATAGACGATATGTGGAGCAATACCGAACTTGCGGCTATAGAATGCGAAATGATGATAAAGTGTTGGCATTTATCGATGCGCATATTCATCTCATGATCGACCGCCCGAACCGCTTCCAGCATGATGACTACCATCTGGGTAATCTTATCCTGCGAGATCAGCAGCTGCAGGGAGTTATTGATTTTAGCGCATTCGATTGGGGGGACCCTGTCCATGAATTTGTGAAGGTTGGCATTTTTTGCAGCGAGACGAGTGTTCCATTTTCAATCGGTCAGATTCGAGGGTACCACGATGGAGAAGAACCGGATGAGCTGTTCTGGAAGCTGTACGCATTATATCTAGCGATGACCTTGATATCCTCGGTGGTATGGGTGTTGAAGGTGAAGCCTGAGGAACTGGACATGATGATGGACAAAATATATCGCGTACTGGAGAATCATCACGATTTTGACGAAGTTAAACCCAATTGGTATGTGTAAGTACGAATATATTAAATCAAAGAGGAGCGATGTGACATGACTTACCCGATTCGTGTTCGAGCTACAGCACTCGTGATAGAGAATGATTCGATCTTGCTCGTCGAGTATCGGGATGAGGAAGGTGTACATTATAATCTGCCTGGCGGCGGAGTGGAGCCTGGGGAATCAGTGACGGAGGGCGTACACCGCGAACTGATGGAAGAGACGATGCTCGAGGTGACGATTGGCCCGATCGCTTTCGTCTATGAATATGCACCGCATTTAAACAGGCAAGATGCAGGATCTGATATTCATACACTGTATCTGGTGTTTGAATGTACTCCGATCGAAGGATCACGTCCGAGATTTCCGGACCGTCCAGATGGCGATCAGTCTGGGGTCCGATGGATTTCGCTCACTGAACTGGACGACATCATTTTATATCCGAATATTAAATCACATATTAAGCAATTTGCGAGCAATCGGAGAACGATTGAACTGATCGAAGATCATCAACTGGAGCCTTATCCACCGCAGGTGGAGCTGCGAGAGCTTCAGTCGGAAGAGGATGACGCACTCTATGAAATGGTTCAAGAGATAGGCGAAGGTCAGAATGGCTTCATCAATAGTCTGTATGCGAGCGATCGGGAGGGGTTCCGAGCACGTCTATGTAGGAATGTTGAATATGCGCAGGGGCTGAACTTGCAGGAAGGCCATGTACCACAGACAATCTTTTGGTTCTACGTTCAAGGTCAACCCGTTGGGTACGGGAAGCTGAGGCATCATCTCACAGACCAATTACGCGAGCATGGTGGGCATATCGGATATATCATCAGACCGTCTGCGAGAGGCAAAGGGTATGGGAAAATGGTGCTGCGTGAACTGCTAGTGGAAGCTCGAAGTCGAGGCATTCGTGACGTATTGCTCACTTGTGACGCATCGAATATAGCATCGCGTAAGGTGATTGAGGTGAACCAAGGGGTGCTGACCGAATCGACAGAAGACGCTTGTAAGTATTGGATTTCGTTATTCACATAATGCACACGCATCGATGACATTTTGTTAATTGAAAGCGCCCGGTCTATGAGCAGATCGGGTGTTTTTGTGTTAAGGAAAATAATGGTTGAAAAAACTAATGGTATTAGTTATGATAAAACTAATATTATTAGTTTTTGCTTTGCACAGTGTGATGCAACCATCAAACATAGAACGGAGCAAACCAAATGTCCCCAAGAATCGGAGCAGATCTGAACACAATCGTACAGACGGCCGTTGAAATTGCAGATCAAGATGGGTTATATGAAGTTACATTGACTCGAGTGGCCCAAAAGTTAAATATTCGCCCGCCTTCCTTGTACAATCATATCGATGGTTTGCATGAGTTGCGGAGGCAGATGGCGATTTACGGTTTGCATGAGCTGTATGCCGCATTATTAGAAGCGAATGCTAATGTTAAAGAACTGGATCAAGGGCTGCATGCGATCGGCGAAGCCTATGTCGATTTTGCTCGTAGGCATCCGGGTCTATATGAAGCCACATTCCAAGCTCCCGATCCGAGAGACCCTGAGGTTGAACGTGCGGGAACAGAGATTGTGATGTTTGCAGTTCATTTCTTAAGCAGCTACGGGTTGGAAGGAGATGAAGTGATTCACGCAACACGCGGGTTACGAAGTATCCTGCACGGATTTGCCTCCCTAGAACACAAGGGAGGGTTCCGAATGCATCTTGAACGAAATGAAAGTCTGCATGTGATTATTGATACGTTTATCGCAGGAATTCGTAAAAGGGAGCGAGGAGAATGAACTTTATTTTGTTTATGATTCTTTTTGTGGCAGGCTGCGGATATTTGGATACTCGTGCACGGCGGTTGCATGAAAAAGGAGGGAAGTAACATGTTTGCAGGTCATTTTGGTCTTGCTGCTGCCGTAAAAGCGAAGGCGCCACGGTTACCGTTATGGGCACTTATGCTAAGTACACAATTATTAGACGTTGTCTTTATACCATTTCTTTTAACTGGGAAGGAAACGATTGAACCGATATCTGGAGAGACAGGGTATGGCGCAAACGTGATTCATGCAGATTATACGCATTCGCTCATCGGAGCATTGTTTATAGCAATAATAGCTGGATGGGGGGCGTGGCGGTTGTGGGGCAGACGAGGCGGAGTTACCATTGGATCGATGGTATTTAGTCATTGGTGTCTCGATCTTCTCGTACATCGTTCGGATCTTCCCATACTCCCTGGAAATTTCGGCAATCTTCCTTTGCTTGGCTTCGGGTTATGGCAATATCCTGTTATGAGTATCGGACTCGAGTGTATCTTACTCATCAGCGGTATTATTCTATACTATCGATCATTCTCTAGAATAAACGAACATCGTCGAGGTCGTCGCTGGGTTATTGCATCGACCTTTTTCATGAGCTTATTGTTCCTTTTGGCCATGGTTACAGACGCATTCAATCTTTCTTTAGATTGAACCAAGCGATAACTCTTCAAGGTGAATAATCGCGAGATACAAGGATGCCGTGGAATGAAGCAGTTCATTTCACGGTGTTTTGTTATGGGTTCTATGTATGAATGATGGTACAATGAAGTTTGATAGAGGTAGAACGAGGAAATATATCTATTATTTTGGTGATGAAAGGATGGAAGTTCGTGTACGAGAAATGGGAATACAGAACGTTGAAATTCAAAACCGGTGGGTTCATGGGCGGCAAAATTGATGAGGAGGAGTTCCAAGAAGAGTTGAATCGTCATGGTGACGAGGGATGGGAGCTCGTCTCTTGCTTCGATACGAGCCAATCTTCGGGGAGTTCCAGGGATATCGTCGTCGTGTTTAAGCGAAAAAAGAACATGTAGTTAATTAGGTGTAAGAGATATGAGGTATGCATCGGTGCTTAGTGAAGGATAACGAACAGGATGCAGCATCGACATTCATGGGATATAATAGAAATAAGCTGCGATTGCAGTTAAATAATCCATTTATAGGATAGTGATAAGGACATGAAGAAATCCGTCGATGTACCCTCCTAGAACGATCAATTCATCATCCTAGGAGGGATTTATTCATGCATTTTCATGTAATTGATAGGAATCACTGGCACCGTAAACCTTATTTCGAACATTATTGGCATCATTCGAGATGTACGTTCAGTATGACGGCGAATCTGGATATAACTACAATAAGGCTAGAAGTAAAGCGTCAGAATATGAAGTTGTACCCCGTGCTTCTGTATATGTTGTCCACCGTGGTTAACCGTCATCGCGAATTTCGAACATGTATGGACTCGGAAGGCAGATTAGGCTATTGGGATTGGATGTCGCCGAGCTACACCATTTTTCATGAGGACGATACGACCTTCTCCTCCATTTGGACGTTATATAGCGAGGAGTTTCACATGTTCTATCGTCGATATCTCGATGATTTGGACCGATATGGCAGTATCAAAGGCCTGATGACCAAAGAGAACGAACCGCCGAATACGTTCCCGGTTTCCAGCATTCCATGGGTCAACTTCTCAAGCTTCAACTTGAATATCTATAACGAAGGCACGTATTTACTGCCTATTTTTACAATGGGTAGATATAAGGAACGAGATGGTCGAACCTTATTGCCCTTGGCTGGACAATTCCACCATGCGGTATGCGATGGGTATCATGCCGGACTAGTGTACAATGAACTTCAAGGGTTAGCAGATACGTGTGAGCATTGGCTGACTCACTATTAATCAAGTGAACGGGCGTGTTGTGGCAGCAACAGCCCGTTTCTTATGTGCGCATAAACCTACAGATTTCTTCATTGATTGGAGGATTCCTATGAAGCCCAAAGTGAGATCGAAGCTTCGATTGCGGTTAGGTCGGTTGTATTTTACGGCGAAGCGTTATGCGGAATGGTACTTCGGATCGGTGAGGTTCGCGACCAAGCGGATAGGCGATGAGTTAGATTATGCTGTGATGAAGCATCAGACCCCGCTATTAAGGCAGTTGAAAGATGTAGATATGTGGCTGCAGCACAACAAAATCACGAATTTGAAGATTGCAATGAAGCGAATTCATCGGATTGTGATCCATCCTGGGGAGACATTCTCCTACTGGAAGACGATAGGCCAGCCGAACCGGCGAAAAGGATACGTCGAAGGGATGGTCCTATTCTATGGTAGTTTCAAACCCGGGGTAGGCGGGGGCTTGTGTCAGCTGTCGAACCTCATCTACTGGATAACCTTACATACGCCGCTCGAGGTGACGGAGAGGCATCGGCATAGCTATGATGTTTTTCCGGATGCGAATCGTACGCAGCCATTCGGAAGCGGGGCGACTTGCGCCTATAATTACCTGGATCTTCGAATTTATAATCCAACCGATCAACCTTATCAACTATGCCTTCATATTGATGAAGAATATTTGTACGGAGAGTGGCGGACGACCGCTGTACCGGTGCACACCTACGAAGTGTACGAGAAAGAACATCGGATCACTCAAGAATACTGGGGAGGTTACGCGAGACACAACTCGCTTTATCGCAAAACATACAATCTTCTAGGCGAGCTGCTTGCCGATGAATACATTACCGAAAATCATGCGCTGATGATGTATCAACCTTTTCTAACGTCGCAGGCAGAGGATGTAGTGAAATGTTGAGGAAAGGACTCAAGATCATGGGCATCATCGCCGTTGGCATCATTGGATTATTCTTCGTCATTCAGTTTTTGGTTATGGTCGTGGTCCTCATGGGTGGATTTCATCCAAGTTGATCGATGAGGGAGGAAGGGTTCTATCAAAATACGAATTATAGGTTCATGCGGAAGCGGCAAGTCAACCGTAGCAAGGGAAATATCAAAACAATACAAAATACCTTCCTATGAGTTGGACAATTTAGTATGGAACAATCATCAGCGATATTCGGATATTGAACGTGATTCAAAACTTGCAGAGATTCTTCAGCGTAAGGATTGGATCATTGAAGGCGTACACTATAAATGGGTCCTTGATAGCTTCCGGGATGCAGACTTGATCATCGTGATGATTCCGAATAGATTAATCAGAGATTTTTGGCTCATTCGAAGATTTATTAGAACCCGTATCGGATTGGAAATTTGGAATTATAAACAGTCTGTTCGTAATTTGATTGAGATGATCAAATGGAATAAGAAATATGACAGAGAGCATATTCATCATATTCTGGCTTTAACCGATAGCTATTCGAATAAGAGAATGGTAGTTAGAAATCAGGATGAAATTCTATCTCATGTTGCCAAGTGGCTGAGAAAGCGATAGCAGTGTACGAAAGCGAGGAGCAGATAGCATGCCTGTAGAATCACGACTTCATGATTATTTTTCCTTGAAAGCATCGAAATTAGAATTTAGTGGTTCGGTATTGATTGCAAGTAAGGGCAGGATTATCATGAGCGCAGCGTTTGGGCTAGCGAATCGAGAGCATGCTGAATGGGGAAATTGTTAGTGGGAAGTAAAGAATTGCCACGATTCGTTGATTTATTCATGGCAAGCATTTGGGAGGATCACATCACGATGTTGAAATCACTTCAAGCGATCATTGATTATCGTACTGATAATAAAGAAGTTCAGGATAGACCGCAGTGGCTGCAATATTTAATCTCAGCTGAGGAACGTGTCGTAAATATCGAACGGATTCATTCTTTACAAGAGCTGGCACAGGCGAATCATATCTTGGATTATGTCGAGCGAAGCTTGCGGCTGTTGGATCGGATGAAGCTCTCCTTCTGGATGAAGGAAGTATTGGAAGAGGTGCTGTGCTGGGCCGAGGTAGCGAAAGGCGGAACGGTTCGTGATCGAATTGCGTGGCAGCGACGAGGAATCAATTATAATGTGCATAATCATGGATCCGCAGCGTTATTCCTAGAACATGCCGAAGATCCGCAAGGTGCGCGTACCCTGGTCGTTCATCGGTTGATCGAAGGGCACGGGCTGATCGGTCAGCAAATTCGCGGTGAAGTCCCTTTTTCAGAAAGCATTGTGTTATCGGACCTGGTCGCGGAGCGATGGATGACTTCCGTAGAACTAGAGTCACTGCTCCTTGCACTTAATCAATGCGTGATTGGAGCGGTTGATGAGAATTTATGGCTTGCCGTTCAATCTGAAGTGGAGGAACGAAGCCGGTATATCTCGAGCCATACGACATTCTCGAACGAGCCGACCAAGGAGCGTATTCGTAGACTCCGTGCAGCTTCCATTCGCCGAGGAGAAGATTTTGATGCGGCGTATGATACATTAGCACGAACATATGCGCTGGAAGAACAAATTGAGCCGATTCAATCAGTAACGTTATGGTATGTCGAAGCAGCGATGCAGCATTTTTCGTTGGAACAATTTCTGAAAATGATCACGTTGACTGTACAGCAGAAGATGCAAGGCGATACGCTGAATCATATCAGCTTCGAGAAACTGATGAATACGATGTACTACGACTATAAAGGGTCGAAGAAGATCAACGTCTACAAACAACGGATCATTGAAAAATATCTGGGTGAACTGACTTGGGATGCGATCGAATCGGGAACAATGACGGACCATAATCCTCATCTGACCCATTTGGTAGAACAAATGAATCCTATTCCGGATACCGTGTTCTTCGAGTTCAAGTTCTCACCAGCTGCGGAGAAGCTCATCGAATTCTGTGTTGAAGCCGAAAAGTCTTCCTTATATGATCGGGCAGTTTTGATGTTATTTGATCTGTTCGAGCTGCGACGGGATGCCTATGATCGGTTCCATAACGAAGAAGAATATTTAGCGGATATGAACCAGACAGCAGATTATAAGAAGGTAATCCTTGATTATATCGTCGGCACATCGGTGCTGGATATCGGACCAGGTGGCGGGGTGCTTCTTGATCTTATTGAAGAGCGGATGCCTCAGGTCACGCCGATCGGTATCGATATCTCGACGAACGTCGTTGAAGCGTTGAACCGGAAGAAGCAGTTAGAGGGCAGGCGCTGGGACGTGATGCAAGGAGACGCGCTGAACCTGAAAGATGATATTCCTGTGGGCAGCGTGGATACCGTTATTTTCTCGTCCATCATTCATGAACTCTATTCTTATATTCCATTTCAAGGCCGTAAATTTAATTTCGATACCATAGGCGCAGCACTCAAGAGTGCATTTGATGTACTGGCACATGGGGGGCGCATCATTATACGTGATGGCATCATGACACATCCGAAGGATCAATGCCGTAGGGTTCGATTCTTGCAGCAAGACGGAATGATGTGGCTGGAACGGTATTGCAAAGACTTTGCGGGTCGGCAGATCGAAATGGAGCGTGTGAGCGATAACGAGGTGATGATGCCTGTCAATGATGCAATGGAATTCCTCTATACATACACTTGGGGTGAAGAGGCCTATATCCATGAGGTACAAGAGCAGTTCGGATATTTCACACTGCCTGATTACTTAGCATTCATTCATGCGACGTTAGGGACGGAGGCTCATATCGTGACGAGCCGAGCCTATCTTCAAGCAGGGTATACGGAAGCACTCCAAGATAAAGTCGTGATTACAGACGAAGCCGGACGAGAAGTTCCTTTACCGGATAGCACTTGCTTCATCGTTATCGAAAAACGATAGATTTCCATTGGGAAAATCAGTAAAATGGTAGAATCTGAGTGGAAGGGGTAATAATAACATGTCAATTATCGAAGTACTGGATAAAGGGTATGTCCGATTGGTTAATCATATGGGATCGGATCTGACGGTCGCGAATGCGGCGCGTGTATCTTATGCGAAGGAGTCCAATGAACTAAATGAAAAAGACATTCGGTTGATTAAGTTCCTGGCACGCGAAGGGCACACATCGCCATTTCGGCATGTCATTTTGCAATATGAGATTTATGCACCGCTTATGGTAGCAAGGCAGTGGTGGAAATACGTAATCGGTTCGGCGCATGCGGAAGGAACAGGCGATAGTCTGGAGGCGTGGAACGAATCAAGCCGCAGATATATTACCGAGGAGCCGACATTCTATATCCCCGCATCCGATCAATGGCGTAGTAAGCCGGAGAATTCCAAGCAAGGCAGCGGTGACATCTTGAACGAGGAAGTTGGGATGAAGTTAACCCAAGAATTGCTAGAATATATCGAACTTGGCGTTCAGAAATACGAAGCTGCCTTAGCAGATGCCGTATGTGCGGAGCAAGCGAGACTCTTCCTGCCTTCCTATGGCATGTATGTACGTTGGTATTGGACGGCATCTCTGCAATCCGTATGCCATTTCCTCAATCAGAGACTGGAACATGACGCGCAGAAAGAAATTCAAGATTTCGCCAAAGCGATTCTCGAATTAAGCAAGCCGTTATATCCCGTATCTGTTCAAGAGATGATGGCAACAACCGAATAGTGAATGCAAATAGCGGCGATCCTTTGTTAAAAATACGAATAGGAAAGTAGAGAACCAATAGATGTCAGAATACATTTGGGATCAACAGATCGATTATTTACAGAACACGCGTTGGCTCTATTATAATGATGACTATTTGAAATTTTTAGTTCGGGATGTATGGCACATTGATCGTCCGGTGAAGTTAGTAGATTTCGGCTGTGGCTTTGGCTATCTTGGGTTGAAGCTGCTCCCATTGTTACCGGTGGGATCGAGCTACACGGGACTTGAGAAGGGCACGGAATTGATTAAGCGTGCCGAGGATATATTCACTAACTTGCCGTATGACGTAGAGTTTATAAATTGCGATATCGAGACGATAGAGATAGAGTCCCAATATGATATCGCGCTGAGTCATGCTTTTCTATTGCATATGACGGATCCGCAGCTCATTCTCCAGAAAATGATTGATAGCGTATGTGACAAGGGGCGAATCATCTGTTTCGAACCGCATTGGATCGGTAACGCATCCAATTTTGCAATGCATGGCGTAGATCAATCCAGCGTGCTTCGGCTTGGTGTCTTGCAGAAGTTGTATGAGCAAGATGCAGGACGGAGCGGGAAGAATGGGAATATCGGTATGCTGCTGCCTATACTATTCAGTCAATTGGGGCTCAAGAACGTCGAATGCAGGGTCAGCGACCGCGTCAATTTCCTGGATCAGAACATGGATGAGGGGAAAAAGGACGTACTATTTCGATCCCTACGTGAAGAAGGATTTGGCTACTCGCCTGAGGACTCGGATGAATCGATCCTGCGTCTCGTCGGACGGGGCTTATCCGTTGAAGAAGCACGGGAACAGATTGCAGCAGAGCGGCGATTCGCGGCAGAGTTCACGGAACAAACGTGGCTCACCTATGCACCTAATATGAAAATTACAAGTGGAACGAGGCAATGACATGATTCAATATCACGTATTAAGGGAAGATCAAGTTCATCAATTGCAACAAATCGATCGTTCGGAATTCATTGACTTCATCTATGAAATGCATGACGGGCAATTAACGGAAGTTAAGGCAGGACATGAATGCTCGACTTGGGATGCAGATGTTCTTAATGAAATTCAGGAACGTTTTGTGTACGAGATACGCCATGGCGGGCTGGCTCTCGGAGCTTTCGATGGCGAAACATTAGTCGGATTCGGTGTGCTGGCGCATCAGTTTCGCGGCGAGTATAAAGATCGGCTGCAGATTGATTTGATGTATGTATCCAGAAATTATCGGAGACAAGGGATTGGCACACATATTATGAATGAATTGAGCGATGAAGCGAGACGGCGCGGTGCGAAGTCGCTGTATATTTCTTCCACAGAGACAGAGTCGGCAGTGTCCTTCTACCAGAGTCAAGGCGGTCGAATCACGGATACCGTAGATCCCGAATTGTATAGCAAAGAACCATTGGATATTCACATGACGAAAAAATTATAATGTAAATCAACATCGGGTTGTTATGGAGCTGTTCCTGGCGGTGGTCGCTGGGGCAGCTTTTTTACATGAATTCAAGATAGATAAAAATCTTCTGATTTGGTAAGATGTGTAATAAAATGCGGGAGGTGCTTCGGATGAAACTACCGATCTTATTAGATTTTCCAGATCGATTCGAGACGGAACGTCTATTGGTTCGATCGCCGCAGCCTGGGGATGGGAGAGCTGTCTATGAAGCGATCGTCGCATCCTTAGAAGATTTGAAGCCGTGGCTTGGTTTTGCCTATAACGAACAATCGGAAGAACAATCAGAGGCAAATCTACGCGAGGCGCATGCGAAATTTATGCAGCGAGAGGATTTAAGATTGCTTATTTTCCACAAAGAGACACAGGAATTCATCGGCTCTTCTGGACTACATAATGCCAATTGGAACATCCCGAAATTCGAGATTGGTTATTGGATCGACTCGCGACATGCAGGCAAAGGCTATATGACCGAAGCGGTACAAGGGATTGCCGCATTCGCATTCGACATGCTAAAGGCGAAGCGCGTAGAAATTCGTTGTGATCGATTGAATGCGAGAAGCCGCGCCGTTGCGGAACGAGCGGGTTTTGAGCTTGAGGGCACGCTGCGGAATAACAATCTGTCCACGGATGGGCAGGAACTGAGGGATCAACTTGTTTTCTCGAAGATCAGAGCAGACAAAGCCTGATACAAGATAATCAACATTTGGATACAGACATCAGTGATAGATTTCATTCGAAGCGAAAGGAATGATTCACACATGATGAAATCACCCGGAGGTTCCATTTTTCCATACCCTTATAAGGGCGGTGAAATTCACTGTCTGAAGTATGGGAGTAAATATACAAATGAGGCAGCTCTGTTTACAGTTATGCAGCAGGAAGAAGCGTTCATCCTCCAGATGAATCGAAAGCTCAAGATTTGGGTGGACCTCTATCATACGACGATCACAGCGAGGGTGCTGTCTGAACTCGTGAATCATCTGAGAAATTTGGAGGAACGCATCGTGAAGGTGTCCTTTGTAGGTGTAACGGGAATTAATCGATGGCGGCTGCAGCGGCAATTGAAGCGATCAGGCGTTCATTTGATTTTTTCTTTTTATGCAGATCCTGAGGAAGCGAAAACTTGGTTGGTGAATGAGCATTAGGAGGAAGAAAGAATCGATGAAAGTTGCATATCTTGGACCTCAGGGTACATTTTCGGAAGAAGCTGCTTACCGATATTTTGAAGGAGAGCATGTCCAGTTTGTTCGATGCGATTCTATCCCTGAAGTCATCGAAGCGGTTGGAGAACACCGGGTCGATAAAGGGATTGCACCTTTGGAAAATATGATGGAAGGCACGATCAATATGACCATCGATAGCCTGCTCTCTTACAAAAATGTGCTTATTGAAGGAGAATTCTTGTTACCCGTCTCTTTGCATCTTCTCGCGAATGAAAATACCGCACGATCCACGATTCAAGAAGTATGGTCCATACCGCCGATATTCACACAAAGTCGTCAATACATTCGAAGATTAGGCGCGAGATGCGTCAATTATGATAGCTCTGCCTCAGCGGCTTCGCAGGTCAAGAGAAGTGGTCGGACCGATGTTGCGGCGATTGGACCCGCATTGCTTGCTGAATTATATGATCTGCACATCCTAGAATCAAATGTTGAAGATCATCCTGATAATGAGACCAGATTCATTGTTATGAGTAGAGAGGAAGTTAATGAACAGCAGTGCGAAAAGGCGATGTTTGTCATTACGCCAAATGAAGAGTATCCTGGGGTCCTTTCTGCTATTTTGAACATATTTAGTGCGCTGTCTATCAATCTATCTTGGATTGAATCTCGACCTACAGCAAGGAAGTTAGGTACGTATCGGTTCATTTTGGAATCGGATCGTAATTGCGATTTTGAGACATTGAACAAAGCAATCACGATATTAACTACACTTGGCCATGAGATAAGGTTGTTAGGAAGATATGATTCGAGGCAGAAGTGAGAACCGACGGGAGTTCTGAAAATGAGAATCAAACAACTCAAGTTAAGAACAACGAAGCTCCATGAAATGAGAGAGTTTTATTTAACTTTTTTACAAATGCCGTTGTTAGAGCAGACCACCACTTCATTTACGGTCCGAGCTGGAAATACGATGCTTACTTTTGAACAAGGTACAGAGGATCCTTTCTACCACTATGCCTTTATTGTGAATGCAGCTAATTTTGATGAGTTGCTCGGGCGGATCCCAACATTTACACCACTTCTAGTAGACAATGAAGGGGAAACATTATTCTTTTCAGGGCTTTGGCAGCGTAGTCAGGCCTATTTCAAAGACCCGCAAGGCAACATTCTTGAGATTTTACCCAGTACAGAGATGTATCCCCCCGATCAGACGTGGATCAAAGTTCAAGAAATAGGTGTGGTCGTTGCCGACATTAATGATTTGATCACCGTCATTCAAAATGTGAAGAATATATATATGAACACCTCTGATAGAATGGCATTCTATGGAGACGAAGAAGGTGTGTTTGTACTTGTAAAAGCGGGAAGGCATTGGTTTCCAACGAATGAACCGGCTATTTCCTCTCCTATAGAGGTGCTTATTGATGAAGATCTTGTTGAGGGGAAGGTACTCGGTATTGTATTTGGATGAGTATGATCCCTTTTGTTGTAGGGGCGTTCGTAATCGATTAACATTGTCCTTAAGAAGTGAATAGATAGGAGAGAGACTATGAGAGCACGTAAACTACAACCAGGTGATGAGATTCGCATCATCTCTCCATCCCGGAGCATGGCGATGATCGCAGAGGATCAACGGGAGCTGGCGAAGAGAAGAATTGAAGCGCTTGGATTTACCGTCACGTTCGGGCAGCACTACCTTGAAGTGGATGATTTCATCTCGTCACCGATCGCGGCGAGAGTTCATGATCTGCATCAAGCTTTTCTAGATCCGAACGTAGCGGGGATATTGACGACGATTGGCGGTTATAACTCGAACCAGCTGCTTAGCGAGATCGATTTCTCCATCGTTCAAGCGAACCCGAAGCGACTGTGCGGCTATTCCGATATTACAGCGCTCGGCAATGCCATCTATGCTAGAACAGGATTAATCACTTATTCTGGCCCGCATTTCTCGACGTTTGGGATGCTGCATGGACTCACTTATACGATAGACCATTTCCGAAACATGATGATGGAGGACGAAGCGATCACTGTTCTTCCTTCGGATACATGGAGCGATGACCCGTGGTATCTGGATCAAGAGAGCCGTGAGTTTATCCCGAATGGCGGATCTTATGTCATCCAAGCAGGAGAAGCAGAAGGTATAATCATCGGCGGCAATCTCTGCACGTTGAACCTCCTGCAAGGCACGGACTTCATGCCGAGTCTCGCGAACGCGATCCTATTCATTGAGGATGATCTAGAATCCTCTCCGCAGACCTTCGATCGAGATTTACAATCCCTGATTCACCAGCCGGGATTCGATGGTGTGCAGGCGATTGTCATCGGTAGATTCCAGAAGGCATCAGGAATGACGCAAGATTTGCTTCGTCAGATCATAACATCTAAAAAAGCGTTAGCCCACCTTCCGGTCATTGCCGACGTGAACTTCGGGCATACCACGCCGCAGCTAACTTTCCCGATTGGCGGACGTGCTCGCGTCATTGCAGGCGAGGAGATCGAGTTGATCATTTCTGAGTGAACGAATTCCTTGGTACCGATATCGTATGCAATGCCAGTTCGTGCAGAATGGCATTCATGAATCCGCATTAAAGCAAGGGATTGAACGAGCGTACGCTAATAAGGAGGTAAAATAGACATGGACAGATTTCGTGAACAGTTATCTTCCTTTGAAGATTTAGAACTATTTCGACAGACGATCGGTTACCCTGGGACGATGGCTGCGAATAAAATAAGAACTTCATTGGATGACGGGGCCAGAGCCTTTATCGCGCAGACGCCATTCATTGTGATATCGACCTCAGATGCAGATGGATCCTGCGACAGTTCACCTCGTGGTGATGCACCGGGTTTCGTATATGTGCTGGACGATACGCATCTATTTATCCCGGAACGGCCAGGCAATCGCATCTTAGACTCGGTTCGCAATATTTTATCCAATCCTTCGATTGGTATTTTATTTATGATCCCAGGCCTTGAAGAGACGTTTCGTATTAACGGGAGGGCCTGTGTCACGCGGGATCCCGAGTTGCTGCGATTAACTGCTGTGAGAGGGAAGGAGCCGCTCATGGGCATTGGTGTCGAGATTGAAGAATGTTATATGCACTGTGGTAAGTCGCTGAAACGCTCTGGACTATGGGATCAAGAGACATGGCTGTCACCTGAAGCGCGTGTGTCGGCTTCGAAGCTGTTAGCCGCGCATATTTCGGCGAACACGCAGACTTCAATTTCAGTAGACGAGGTAGATAAGTCGCTGCAAGAGAGCTACACGAAACGGTTATATTAACCAAGAATTCCATTGTTGAAAAATACATCAATCGAAGCTTTACACAACATCCGAGGTGATAGCATCATGGCACAAAAGAAGCGAATTCTGTTCACGGGCGGCGGTTCTGCTGGACATGTGACAGTGAATTTGGCACTCATCCCGAAGTTGCAAGCGATGGGCTGGGATATTCAATACATGGGCTCCAAGCTGGGGATTGAATCGCAACTCATTCATCATCTGCCGGAAGTGCAGTACCACAGCATTTCAACAGGCAAGCTGCGTCGGTATATAGCAATCGAGAATTTCAAAGATCCGTTCCGCGTCATTCACGGGGTCTACGAGGCATACCGGAAAATTCGCACGATAAAGCCCGATATCGTCTTTTCCAAGGGTGGATTTGTCTCTGTTCCTGTCGTATTGGGCGCATGGCTCAATAAGGTTCCGGTCATTATCCATGAGTCAGATATGACGCCAGGGCTTGCGAATAAGATTGCATTGCCATTTGCGAATAAGATTTGCCTTACTTTTAAAGAGACCGGTGATCATATGCGGAGTACCAAAGCGATGCATGTGGGGGCGGTTATTCGCGAAGAGATATTCCTAGGGAATGCGGAGCGGGGCAGGTCGCGGGTTCGTTTTGACAAGAAAACGCCAGTCCTCCTTATCATGGGCGGAAGCCTTGGTGCGCATGTACTGACGAAGACGTTCCAAATTGTGCATATCTGCGGCAAAGGTCAAGTGGATCGTGCGACTCGTCATCCAAGATATGTGCAGTACGAATATATCCATGAAGAGCTTGCGGATGTGCTCGCAATGACAGATATGGTCATTACCCGAGCAGGATCGAACTCTATCTTCGAATTTCTTGCGCTTAACAAGCCCATGCTGCTCATACCCTTATCACGCGCGTCCAGTAGAGGCGATCAGATTCTGAATGCGGAGTCCTTCCACCAGCAGGGATATAGCGAGCTGCTCATGGAAGAAGATCTAACGGATGCTTCGTTTCTTGCAAGCATAGAGAAGCTGTATACGCGTAGGGAAGAGATTGCATCCAATATGCGAGCATACAAGCGTCATGAGGCTGTGGATCGTGTGTTAGAGCTGATTGGGAAAGTCGCAAAATGATGGATATGTAGATGGAAAAAAGTCCTCCCCAAGCATACCCGCTTCGAAGGAGGACTTTGTCTTATTCGGTTAGAAGCAGCATCTTCTTCGTTCACTAATAAGAACAATGGCTAGCAAGTCGAAGAGTACGAGAGGGATGATGAAAGGGAACCACGAGATGTGTACTTTCTTGTTGGGGTCTCTTGGTTGATCCATTTGGAGATAGACTTTATCACTGCTGACCCTGACGATTTTGCCGCGGTACGTGATCCCTTGTCTTGTTGTGATTTGTACGCATTTATTTTGATACATTTTACTTTTCATATAGACATCCGAAGTATTCAAATAGGGCGCCCCCTTTCATGTCTTGAGGATACTATAGGATATGAATGGGATATCGAAAGGGTGTGGGTCGTCCCTGAGAATATACTTATCGGAAAAGAGGCAACAGACATGCAAATGGAAGAAATCATGCTCGAACTGCAAGAACAGGGAGTCATTCCCTATCAGATGAATACGTGGAAAGTGCTCAGCGGCGGGACGGTTAGTTCTGTCTATGCGCTTCTTTTAGAAGATAGACCAGAGCTCGTGGTGAAATGGAATGATCCGAAATCTATCCAGGCTGAATCTGCGTATTTAAGAACCTATGACGGTAATCCGCTATTCTCCCAAGTGATCTATGTGGATGCTCAGCATCGCTACTATGTCTACACCTATCAGCCTGGCGAGAACCAATATCCAAGCATACAAAAAGCAGAAATGCTGGTGACATTGGTCACGATGGTTATCAATCATGTTCATGTTGTGGGAGATTCCGATGGGTATGGATATGTGGACGAACCTTCGACATCTTGGAAGGATTTCTTGCTATCCCGATATCAATGGGCTCAGCAGACCATTGCTGAACGGTTCACACCTACAGAACATGAATACGTCGAACAACTGATCCAGACGACGTACAGCCAAGCTATGCCATGCTTGCTCCACGGTGATTTTGGCGTACATAATTTTCTATTCCAACAGGGGGAATTAACAGGTGTCATTGATCCCATTCCTACGATCGGTGAACCTCTATACGATTTGATCTATGCGTTTTGCTCATCGCCTGACCAATTGGATACGGATACGATTCAGCTGGCAGTTGAACGGATGGATCCAAAGTTTATACTTGGACGCGATCTGAAGAGTGAAGTAATCATTGGGCTGTACTTCCGGATCGCGACCTGTATTTTGCACCATCCGCAAGATTTCGAAGTGTATATTGAAGCATGGGAATATTGGAATAAACGAAAATAAACAAGTCACGATTCACTTCACTCCAACATAAGATGCTGGGTAAATGTCTATATGTAGGAGGAATCCAGATGTATCGAGTTCCGTATCAACCCTATTATGTTCAGCCTGTTCCACAACTATATTCATATCCTTATCCATGTCCTTATCCATATCCTGTTGCACCGACGTTCTATCATCCCTATATGAGTACTCCTGAAGACATGCGCTGGTCTAACAAAAAAGCTACCAAACCAGCCGACTGCTGGAACAGAGCCGAAGTTGAACTGAACAATCTCTGGCGGTTGGTCTGGGAGCAGCATGGCGCTTGGACGCGTATGGCGATTATGTCCATTGCAGCTGGAACGCCGGATGAGACGGCTACGGTGAATCGTCTGCTTCGTAATCCAGGGGACACAGCAGCTGTACTCGAACCGTATTATGGTGAGGCGGCTGCGAACCGGTTTAAGCAACTGTTAACGGATCACTTCGAGCTTGCGGTGGATTTGGTGAAGGCGGCCAAAGCAGGTGAAGCGACAAAAGCAGCGGATATCGAAGCGAAATGGTATAAAAATGCGGATGAGATTGCTGCATTTCTAAGCTCGATCAATCCATACTGGAATGAAGCAGCGTTTAGAAAGATGTTGCACGACCATTTAGGCTTTGTGAAGGATGAAGCAGTTCAACAATTGAACCAACAATATGAACAAAGTATTGCCACGTATGATAAAATGGAACAACAGATACTGGACATGGCAGATCACTTTACACGAGGTATGACCCAGCAGTTTCCGGCGAAGTTCGGCTGTTAGAATATTTTAACGTCTCCCGTAAGGGAATCTTAGGCGAAAAGCAAATGAGGAAGTTAACGGAGGTGAGCCATCCATGGGATACGAACATCAACAGCTGACGTCAGAGGATGCGATTCAAGCATTGCAGCATGTTAGGGACATTTGCAGCATTTTTCCACTCGTAGAAGAACACGTCGATGGGTTCGGGCACACCTCCCTTCGTGTGAAGGACAAGCCCTTCATTATCATGGGGGAAGATCAGGAAGGCGTCTCGCTCTCCATTCGGACAAGTCTATCAACGCAAGAAATTCTCCTGAGTCAGGTGGACAGTCCGTTTTATAAGACGCCATATATTGGCCAACACGGGTGGGTGACGCAGCAGATCACGTCTTCAACGGATTGGGATGCAATCGTAGATTTCATACGAGAGGCTTATTTACGGACGGTGCCGAAGAAGCTTGCTGCGCTTGTGCAGTCTCAGGAAGAAGATTAAATGGACAAGAAAGAAGCCCAGGGTAACCTGAGCTTCTTTCTCGTAGCAATCTATATAAATGTTGTTGGGGGGCGTTACTGATGTTCTTGCTCTCTTGCTATGTACTTAGTATAGAAGCGAAAGATGAATAGAAGATGAGACGAACCTTAAAATAAGATAAAAAAAGAGGAGTTTTGCATCAAAATGATTAAAAATATGGTCGTTGGCGATGAAGTTATTAATTTTTTTCTATTAAAAGAAGCCGAAGTGAAGCAGACACGCACGACACCTGCCAAAGATTATTTCGATATGGTCCTCTCGGATCAGAGCGGCGATATTCCTGCGAAATTCTGGGATGCGACGCAGACGGATAAAGAAACCTTCTTCCCAAGGCAACTCGTCAAAGTGAAAGGCATTGTCCAGAGCTATAATGACCGCTTGCAGTTCAAAATCGAGAAAATCAGGCTAGCAAATGACGATGACGGTGTGCAGTTGACGGATTTTATTCGAGCTGCACCAGTGCCGGCTGAACAATTGGTAGAGACCATTAAGCGTGTGACTGCGAGTATCGAGCAGGATACGGTTCGGCGAATCGTTGAATTCTGCGTATCGAAGACGGAGGATAAGCTTCCGCATTATCCAGCTGCGAAGTCCAACCATCATGCTTATTTTGCAGGGCTTGTCTATCATATTAACCGTATGCTAGAACTAGGTGAATTTATATGTCAGCAGCGGCCTTATCTGCGCTCGGATCTTGTCAAAGCGGGGATTATCCTGCATGACATTGCGAAGCCCGAAGAGATGATCGCGGAGCTTGGGATTGTCTCGGATTATAGCGTATCAGGCAAATTGTTAGGACATCTGGCGATTGCCTATGGCTGGATTACGGAAGCGGCCATTCATCTTCAGATTCCGCTGACCGATGAGATCGTCATCGCACTTCAGCATATGGTGCTCTCTCACCATAATCTAGGGGAGTGGGGAAGCCCGGTACAGCCGCAACTCCCTGAAGCTGTCGCTCTTCATTATATTGACCAGCTCGATGCGAAACTTCAAGCGGTCGAAGACGCGCTGGCCACGACACCAGCAACAGAGCCTTGGACCAAACCGATCCGGGTGATTGAGAATAAGCCGATCTATCGCTTGAATTGGTAGGAAAGAAGGCCAATCCACCCTATCAACTCGCCGTTACGGCTCCTATCCTATCTTCATATGATGCCACTGTAGGAAATAGGAAGGAGTGGCTAAGGATGGAGGCTTATTACGGTTGTGTTCGTTGTATGAATAGACGCGTGCGTCTGTATACATCGGATGGGAGAAGTCATGAAGGAACGATCGTCAAAGTCGATCGCAACAATGTGTATCTGAAGCAAGAAGGAAAAGGTGCACGGACATCGGGATTTGGATTTGGTTTTGGCTTCAATGATGATATTCTAACGCTAAGCTTATTTACATTACTTGCGATTGCACTGATTTGAGTCGTTGCAAAGCTCTTCTCGATCGAGGGGAGCTTTTATTATTTTGATACAGAAAAAAACCTTCGTGAACATCATGCTCACAAAGGCTTTTTTCTGGAGCCCTCTTTCGAGAGCTCCATCATGGGAGAGGAGAAACCGGACGAAGAGCTTATGGGGAAACGTAAGTCTTCTCCGCGGTTGTCTACGACATTCGATGATGTCGATAACTTAAGGATTGCCCGTCTGAGGAGATTTATACATCCTTTTTTGAAAAAAGAATTTTCGCGGTATGGCGACAAAGAAAACAGGTTTATTTTTCAACATGGCGGAAAATGTGGTACGATGAGAAAAACTTCTACCGAGGTCGATTCAAGTGGAGTGATCGATTGCGATTAGAGGTCGTTTATCGTGTAAAGACAGTAAGGATATGTAGAATGGGTGAGACTTACAGTGAGAGTGATTTCTGGATCGGCAAGAGGCCGTTCATTAAAAGCAGTACCCGGCATGGGGACAAGACCGACGACAGATAAAGTAAAAGAAGCGATATTCAGCATGATCGGCCCCTATTTTGATGGCGGGTATGTGCTCGATTTGTTCGCTGGAACGGGCGGACTTGGCATTGAAGCGCTCAGCCGAGGCGCAGAGCGTGCGATATTCGTGGATATGGATCCGAAGAGCATTGACGTGATTAAGCAGAACTTGAAGACGGCGAAGCTTGAGAACCAAGCGGAAGTCTACCGCAATGATGCGATGCGGGCGATTAAGGCACTGGAGAAACGGGCCAAGGGATTTGATCTGATTTTCCTCGACCCGCCTTACAAAATGACGAATGCCGACGAGATGATGCTCGATTTAGCGCAGCGGGGTCTCGTGCAGGAGGATGCTACCGTCATGGTTGAACATGATGCAGGTCATGTTTATCCCGAACAAGTCGGTGAATTTCGTCAGACACGGGTATCGAATTATGGTGAGACTACAGTGAGCATCTATCGGTATGAGAAGGAGGAACAAGTATGAGTGAACACAACGCACGAGCGCCGAGAGTCGCTGTCTATCCAGGCAGCTTCGATCCCATTACCCAAGGGCATATGGATATTATTGAGCGCGCAGCGAAGCAGTTCGACACGTTAATCGTAGGTGTGCTGAACAATTTAAGTAAAAATCCGTTATTTACGGTACAAGAACGTATGGATATGATTCGTGAAGCGACGCAGCATCTGCCGAATGTCGAAGTAGACAGCTTCCGGGATTTGACGGTGAACTTTGTGAAGTCGCGTCAAGCGGATGTGATTGTACGCGGTATTCGTTCTGTGACGGATTTTGAATATGAGCTTCAGATGGCTTCGACGAATAACAAGCTGGATTCATCAATCGAGACGATCTTCATGATGACTAACCCGAAATATTCGTATCTTAGTTCCAGTATTGTTAAAGAAATTGCTCGCTTCCAAGGTTCGGTAAATGATCTGGTCAGTCCGGAAGTGGAGCAAGCGCTGAAGTTGAAGTATCGTGATATGTAAGTTGTTGTCTCAGGGCAAAGTTCGATGACGGTGACGTAAGAAGGTCATCAGTCCCGAAATCAGCATGATGATAGCGAGAATGCTAATGAATACAATAGGAAGTACATACCAGGCGTTAACATGATTCATAAGCGCGAACCAATCCAGCTGCTGATTCTTGTCTTGAGCACCCCAAGCAGGTAGGAAGCTCGGGGCAATTTGGCCCAAGAGCAGCTGTAACGGATTCCAGCAGGCTAAGGTGATTAGTACAGCTAAGATACAATGCAGCATACGAGAGAGAAGGAAATAGAGATAACTCATGTCTGTGGATTGCGTTTTGCTGCGGATTTGCAAGTGTGCACTGATACCGCTCCAAGCCAGAATTCCGCTTAGAATGGCCATTTGTATCAGGTTAGAAGCTATATCTGCTGTACTGATCCCATAAGTGCCGAGATGCAGTTCCAAGAATCCTTGGACCCAATAAGGCGCGATATGCATTGGGAATAGTAGCTGCACGATTTGTGCGATGATGGAGAAAATCATCATATAGCCGCCGACCATCATCAGGGTCTGCACGGCTGAAGAGACTGCATCGCCTAGCAACCTTCCGAAGGTGCGTCCATCGGCCTGATGCGCTTGTTCCATGGCTTCGAGAATCCGCTGCCAACGCCGCTTAGGTGCGTGGCTATTTGGGGATGCTAAGTTGGAGTTATGCTGCTCCGCGCCATCCTCTTGGGTAGCGAAGAGCGGATCATGACCCTCCGTGGCAGACTCTGATTGTGCAATTGGTTGGCTGCGTCTCGGCGAGATTCCATAAAGGATGAATCCAGTTAAGATCGCGGAGGCCCAGTGAAATATTGCGAGCGCGAGACCCGCGTGCGGCTGTTGAAGAAATCCAACGCCGATGACAACGATGATCAGGATCGGATTGCTGACATGCGATAAGGCAAGAAGCCGATTCGCCTCATGTTTCTGCAGGACTTGCATCTTGCGCAGCGTGGCTGTTGCTTCCGCTCCAGCGGGAAAGCCTGCCGTCCAGCCGAGTGCGAGTGCCCATCCGCCAACGCCAGGTATCCCGAACACTCTTCGCATGACAGGATCAAGCAGCACACCAAGCCCATGAGCGAACCCATAAGCAATCATGATTTCAGATAAGACCAGGAATGGGAGCAGAGCAGGGAAGATCAGCTTCCACCATACAGAAAGACCTTGAAGAGAAGCCTTGAAGGCTTGATCCGGATAAAGTACGATGCAGAATACCAGGAGAATTGCCCCGAAGCTGAACAGCAGCGTCATCCAAGGACTTGTACGAATATTTTGACCATACAACATAAGTTCCACCTCTCCACGCATAAACAAAGAATAGTACATGTCTACGCGAAGAGACGAGCATTTAGACTAGAAGAGCGATGGGAAGGACGAGTGAAATGGATTCAAATCGACGATCAACCAGAAGCAGTAACGTAAAGTTTATTACTTATTTTTTTGCATTGATTGTGGCAGTATATGTGCTGGTCTACATGCCGACGCCTTATGTCATATATGAGCCGGGCAGCGCGGATGAGATTAAGCCGCTGGTGACAGTGAAGAACGGTGATAAGGAAGAAAAAGGGACATTCATGCTCACGACCGTTCTCCGCAAAAAAGCGAATGTCGCCTTAATGCTGGCAAGCGTTTTTGATAAAAATGAGCAGCTTGCGAAAGAAAATTTAGGTGGCAGAACGCAGCAAGAGTATACGACTGAGCAATTGTTCAATATGAGCAATTCGCAGACCAATGCCATGGCAGCTGCATATCTACATGCGAAGATTCCGTTCGATGTCATCATGGATAAATTAGTTATTATCTATAATAATCCTCAGCTAGAGACGAAAAATGATTTTCAGACCGGAGACCAGCTCATAAGTCTCGACGGCGTAAAGTTCAAACAATATGATGAACTCATTAATCTGATTCAATCCAAGAAGGTCGGCGATGTCTTGAAGGGGAAAGTGCTTCGAAATAATAAAGAGACTGATGTGATGGTCGAACTTATCGAATTGAAGGATGTCAAGGGCAATACGCGTCCCGGCATGGGCGTGAACTTCGGCATTGAGCAGAAAGTCGTTCCTCGAGGCAGCGATAAGGAAATTCAATTCAAAGTGGAGAATATCGGGGGTCCGTCCGCAGGTCTTATGTTCACGTTGGAGCTTGTAAACCAATTGACGGCTGGAGATTTGACTAAAGGCTACCGAATAGCAGGGACAGGAACGGTAAGTCCTGACGGCCTCGTAGGTCCGATTGGCGGGATTCCACATAAAATTGTAGCCGCTGATCGCGAACACGCGGATATTTTCTTCGCTCCTGCCCAAAATTATGATGAGGCGAAGAAAAAATACGATACCATCAAAACGAACATGAAGCTCGTGAAAGTAAATACGGTCGATGACGCGCTGGATTATCTGAAGTCGTTGCCGGAAAAAACAACAAAATAAGGCGCTAGTATAAAAAAAGAACCACCCACGCTTATCGAGGAAAGCGGATGGGTGGTTCGTAATAATCACGGAAAAGCATACGTGACGCATTCGTCTGGTCGCGGAAGGCGGACGCATAGATGCTCGTCGCTCGAATGTCCAAGGCGAGGAATGGATGCAAGTTCTTTCCCGTATCCGGTACATTCGTGATGATCGGCAGCTTGGCGTACTTCTTCATTCGCTTGAGTAGGGCTTGTCCTTGCGTAGAGAAGCCGAGGACACGGATATAGGACAACCCGTGGCGGAGTTGTTCCGGCGCAAGCTGCTTCTTCGCATGATTCAGGAGCAGGTGCGTAAGCATTCGCTGCAGCTTCGTCCGCGTATAGCGCTTGGTCTTGAGCTGTTCGAGCAGCGCTTCGACGGTGAGTGAAGGAAGAACGGGCAGCGCCTGCCGAATGCGCTGTTCGAGCCCTTCAGTCACCTCGTGATGTGCGGCGAGAGCTGCAGCGTCCTGCTGCAGCAAAGTGTGGAACAAGGGAGTAGCGAATGCCTCCCATGTGATGGGACCGCGCCCGGCGAGCCATTCGCGCTGCAGGATCTCCAGCGTGGATGGCGGGACATAGGGCGCGAGCGGCGCAAGGTCGCCGCGGCCCTCCGCGATCAGACGGCGCAAGGCCGTCGCGCTCGCGATATGCGCATCTGTGATGCGCGGCTCGTGGTAGCCCGCTGCGCGGCGGGCGACCGTCAAGGGCTCGATCGGGCTCTGCAGGCGCAGCAGAGCCATGAGATAATGCAGCCCGAGCGAATTGTTGGGCTGCTTCAAGATTGCGGCGAGCGCCTCTGCATCGCAGTCCGCTGCGATGGCGCCCGCACCGCCGCCCGCGAGCGCAGCGGCGGCGCTCTTCCCGGCCGCTGCCGCGAACGCGGCCGGGTAGCTCGCGCCTTGGCGCAGCTCGGCGCGCAGCGCGCCTGCGAGCCCCGCGGGCTCGCGATGCAGCAGCTGCGCCAGCTGCATGAGCAGCGGCAGCTCGCCGTGCTCGCTGCCGAAGCATAAGGCATCGCTGACGCCTGTCGCATCGAGCAGGCCGACTGCGCCGTAGGCGAACCATTCGGCGGGCTGCACCGCATACGCCGCCGGCAGCTCGATGACGATATCGACGCCCATGGCGAGCGCCATTTCGGCACGCGCCCATTTGTCGACAATCGCCGGTTCGCCTCGCTGTAAATAATGTCCGCTCATGACGGCGATGACCGCGTCCGCCCCCGCTTTTAATTTGGATTGCTCCAAATGATAGAGATGGCCGTTATGCATTGGATTATATTCTACGATGATGCCGACAGTTTTCACCTGTTTTCATCCTTTCGAATCCATGATATAGTTTCATGAAGAAACCTGATAAAATCGCTGGAAATCCCGCTTTTAACAGGCGATAGATTCCTTTCGAATAAGGTTTATCTCACTATAACATGTTGACAAATCCCTAGTAAAATCGATATAATAATTTTTGTCTGTTTGGAGTGATGTATATGTACTTTAATATTCGTGAGCTCATGTCAAAAGATACGACAATAACCTTTGATCAATCCATCGATATGAACCGCGTCATCGAAGGGCGACCTGATATTACATATATCAGCCCGGTGAAGGTTGAACTTACGGTCCGGCCTGAGATGGGCGGCGTGATTGATGTACGAGGGGAGCTAAGCGCAGAGCTGAAATTGCAATGTTCACGTTGCCTTACTCCGTTCGCGAAGAGCTACGTCATTCCGTTTCATGAGCGGTTCAAGCTAGCGGAATCTCCAGAGGAAGCCGAAGAGGATGAAGATTTCGAATTCGTCTCCGAGGAGAGAGTTGATCTCGCACCGTATATGGAAGAAGAAATGTATATGAATCTTCCGTATGCTCCGTTATGCGATGAAGATTGCCAAGGCTTATGTCCAACTTGTGGGACGAATCGTAATGAGCGTCCTTGCAGTTGTTCAAATGAAAAGATTGATCCGCGGCTCGCTGCGCTCCAAGATTTCTTCAAGAAGGAGTAATTGTAGAGCGCACACTTAGCTACGGAAGACACAGCAGTGTAATTATGGTAAGGAGGTGGGAACACATGGCAGTACCTCAAAGAAGAACGTCCAAAACACGTCGTGACAAACGTCGTACTCACTTTAAATTGGCAGTACCTGGAATGGTAAAATGTGAACAATGTGGAGAGTTGAAACTTGCTCACCGCGTTTGCAAAGTTTGCGGAACTTACAAAGCAAGAGAAATCATCAAGCAATAACATAAGTTTCCGGTCAATAGTGCTTCATCTCAGGATGAAGTGCTATTTTTTTTGCTCAAAAGCTTTCTTTTTGAGCGCTGATTCACTATACTATATCCTAGTACCTGGTTCTAAGAAAAACGGAATCAGTATGAAAGGCGGTAAGACCTATCGAACGATTACCCAAAAGACAGCGGCAACAGATGCTAGTGAAAATCATCGAAGAGAATCCGTTCGTGACGGATCAAGAGCTAACCCGCCAGCTGAAAGTTAGTATACAGACGATTCGCTTGGATCGGATGGAACTCGCCATTCCAGAGCTTCGGGAACGACTCAAGATGATGGCGGAACGTTCCTATGACCAAGTCCGCTCCTTGCCTTTGCATGAGGTGATTGGGGATATCGTGGACTTGCAGCTCGACCGCAGCGGTATCTCGATCTTCGAGATACGCCCAGAGCACGTCTTCTCTCGGACGAAGATTGCCCGGGGACATCATATTTTTGCGCAAGCGAATTCCCTGGCCGTTGCCGTCATTAATGATGAGATCGCGTTGACGGCATCCGCAGATATTCGATTTATCCGTTCGGTGCATCTGGAGGAGAAATGTATTGCGAAGGCGTACGTTCGCTCTATATCCGGTCAGAAGGGCAAAGCAAAGGTTGAAGTGTTCTCTTACGTAGGTGAAGAAATGGTGTTTCAAGGGAACTTTATCATATATCGAACCAAAACTGAGTCGAACATCGAAGGAGGGAACGAGGAATGAAGATCGCCATTGATGCGATGGGTGGGGATCATGCTCCTGCTTCGAATGTGGAGGGTGCTGTTGCGGCAGCGCAAATGTGGAGTGATATTGATGTGATTCTCGTTGGAGATGCAGCGATCATCGAACCGCTCCTCAAGGAAAGACCGAGCAATCTACATATACATCATTGCACGGAAGTGATTGGACCCGAAGATGAACCTGTGAAGGCGGTACGCCGCAAGAAGGATTCATCGATGGTCGTTGCTGGACGCCTGGTGAAGGAAGGACAGGCAGACGCCATGATATCGGCAGGGAATACAGGCGCGCTGATGACGACGGGATTACTCGTTGTCGGACGTATGGATGGCATTGAACGTCCAGCTCTGGCTCCGATGCTGCCTACAATGGATGAAGTCGGCGTATTGGCGCTGGATTTAGGTGCGAACATGGATGCGAAGCCGGAACATTTGGTACAATATGCGGTGATGGCGAGCATTTATCGAACAAAAGTGCATGGGATGGCCAAGCCGCGTGTAGGTCTCTTGAACGTTGGAACAGAAGCGATGAAGGGGAACGAGTTGACGAAGGCGACGTATCCGCTTCTTGAAGAAGCTCCGATCCAATTCGTCGGCAATGTTGAGTCGCGCGATGTTTTAGAGCGCAATTGCGATGTCCTTGTATGCGACGGCTTTGTTGGCAATATTTTGCTCAAGACGATGGAAGGAACGGCAGGATCGCTCATGTCCGTATTGAAGAAAGAGTTCACGAAAAACCTGTGGACGAAGCTTGCGGCAGCGATTATGATGCCTGGACTCAGAGGGCTTAAGAAGACGATGGATTATAAAGAACATGGCGGTGCCCCGCTGCTAGGATTGAACGGATTGGTGATCAAAGCGCATGGATCCTCAGATGCAAATGCGGTGAAGAATGCCGTCCGTCAAGCAAGAATCGCGATCCAGAGTCAATTAATTCAGACGATTTCGATGGAAATCAGCAGGAAGTGAGTGTTGTAGAAATGAATTTACATCCAGTTGGGATTTTGGGAACAGGCAAGTATGTACCGGAACGTATTCTCACGAATGCAGATCTAGAGAAAATGGTAGAGACGAATGACGAATGGATCGTTACCCGCACGGGGATGAAAGAACGCCGTATCGCAGCGGAAGATCAAGCGACTTCGGATCTTGCTTATCATGCTGCCCTGGCAGCGATGGAGAAGGCAGGTGTAACCGCAGACGATATTGATCTCATTATTGTCTCTACGATTACGCCAGATACGATGTTCCCATCAACGGCTTGCATTCTTCAAGACAAACTTGGCGCGAAGAAGGCGGCTGCATTTGATCTGTCGGCGGCTTGCTCCGGTTTTATCTATGGATTGGCAACGGCGAACAATTTTATTGCGACAGGCATGTACAAGAAGGCGCTTGTGATTGGTGCAGAATGTCTGTCCCGGATTACGGATTATACGGATCGTAACACATGCATCCTATTCGGCGACGGCGCGGGCGCAGTCGTGCTTGGGGTTGTTCCTGAAGGTCGCGGCTTCCGATCCTTCGAGCTTGGCGCGGATGGTTCAGGCGGCGAGCTGCTGAAGCTTAGCGGCGGCGGATCACGTCTGCCGGCATCGATCGAATCGATCGAAGGCAAGAGCCACTACATTCACATGGCTGGAAGCGAAGTATTCAAATTCGCGGTCCGTACGATGGGGAATGCAGCGGAAGAAGCGCTTGCGAAAGCGAACCTTACCAAAGAAGATATTGATCTATTGATTCCGCATCAAGCGAATATCCGGATTATTCAAGCATCCGTTAATCGTCTTAACCTGCCGGAAGAGAAATGTATGATCAATCTGCCGAAGTATGCGAATACATCCGCAGCATCGATTCCTCTTGCGCTTGCGGAGGCAGATGAAGAAGGCCGTATTCAAGAAGGCGATTGCCTCGTTCTCGTTGGGTTTGGCGGCGGATTAACTTGGGGTGCATCCGTTATTATTTGGTAATTATAGATACTTTTTTTCTTGATTGATTTGATGGAAGGAGCATTACTTTGTCTAAAATTGCATTTGTATTCCCGGGTCAAGGTGCGCAAGCGGTTGGCATGGGTAAAGACGCATATGACTCGATTGAAGCAGCACGAAACGTGTATGACCGTGCGGACGAAGTCCTTGGCTTTTCTTTGTCGGAGCTTATTTTCGAAGGACCTGATACCGAACTTAAGAAAACCGTGAACACGCAGCCGGCACTGCTAACAACAAGTGTTGCTTATTATGAAGCTTTGAAGTCGAAAGGCATTACGCCTGATTTCGTGGCAGGACACAGTTTGGGAGAGTACAGTGCGCTTGTAGTTGCTGGTGTGTTATCATTTGATGACGCCGTGGCGATTGTTCGCGCACGGGGGCAATACATGGAAGAAGCCGTACCGAATGGTCAAGGGGCCATGGCTGCTGTGCTCGGGCTTGAGCGCGATGCGTTAGCTGCACTCTGTGCATCGGTGTCTGCTGAAGCAGGCGTCGTTGAGCTAGCGAATGTGAACTGCCCGGGGCAAATTGTCGTATCCGGCAGCAAAGAAGGTGTCGATGGTATCGTTGCTCGCGGCAAAGAAGCAGGCGCAAAGCGTGTGCTTCCGCTTGAAGTAAGCGGTCCATTCCACTCGTCGCTCATGAAACCTGCGGCAGCCAAGCTTGGCGCTACGCTTGCAAGCGTAGCGATGAAGGATGCATCGGTTCCTGTCATTGCGAACGTAACAGCGCAGTCTGTAACCGAAGCGGAAGAGATTCGCAAATTGCTCGTAGAACAAGTCTATTCCCCTGTGTTATGGGAAGATAGCGTACGCTATTTGATCGATCAAGGCGTGGATACGTTTATTGAGATTGGTTCAGGTTCGGTTCTCGCCGGCTTAATCAAGAAAATCGATAAGGGCGTCCGCATCGTGTCGGTGAATAATCTTGAAGTACTCGAGGGCGATCTTCTCGCATAATCGCAAGCGGATCGACTAAGGAAAGCAAGAGTTGTGAATGATGTATAGGAGGTGTTCGTACGTTGACGAATGCATTAGATGGAAAAGTAGCCGTAGTCACTGGCGCATCCCGCGGGATTGGCCGCGCGATAGCGATGGAGCTCGCGCAAGCTGGAGCTGACGTCGTCGTGAACTATGCTGGGAGCCAAGGGGCTGCGGAAGAGGTTGTTGCAGCGATCACTGCGCTTGGACGCAAAGCGATTGCCGTCCAAGCCAATGTCGGGAAAAGCGACGAAGCTGAAGCCATGGTCAAACAAGCACTTGAGACGTTCGGCCATGTTGATATCCTGGTGAATAATGCCGGTATTACGCGAGATAATTTAATTATGCGGATGAAAGAAGACGAGTTCGACGCGGTGATTGAGACCAACTTGAAAGGCGTATTCAACTGTGTGAAGGCTGTGACACGTCCGATGATGAAGCAGCGCTCCGGCCGCATTATTAATATTTCTTCCGTCGTAGGTGTACTGGGTAACCCAGGTCAAGCGAACTATGTGGCTGCCAAAGCGGGCGTCATTGGTCTGACCAAGGCTTCTGCGCGTGAGCTTGCTTCACGAGGCATTACGGTCAACTGTGTTGCGCCAGGCTTCATCGAGACAGACATGACAGACAAGCTGTCCGAAGAGCTTCGCACGCAAATGCTGGGGCAGATTCCGCTCACGCGTCTCGGACAACCGGAAGAGATCGCAAGAACGGTTCGTTTCCTAGCATCTGATGATGCCGCTTATATGACAGGCCAGACCCTCCATGTTGACGGCGGCATGTACATGTAGTTAAATGGTACAGCTGGCATTTTGCACCACATGGGAATTTTACTGGTCTATTGTATGGTAATTTAGTTAAGATTCTCGTATAATACCAAATGAGGAGGTGAACCGGATGTCCGAAGTATTGGATCGCGTAAAACGAATCGTTATCGATCGTTTAGGCGTTGACGAGGCAGAAGTGACACTTGAAGCATCTTTTAAAGATGACCTTGGCGCTGATTCTCTCGATGTCGTTGAATTAGTGATGGAATTGGAAGATGAGTTTGATTTGGAAATCTCTGATGAAGATGCAGAGAAAATCACTACTGTTGGTGAAGTTGTGAAGTACATACAATCTCATACCTAAATCGATTGAGTCCCGTTGGTTCAACGGGACTTCTCCACATTATTCATTCAGCACGCATAATAACAGGAATTACAGATTCATTGTCATTACGATACATGCAAATGTTGCAGTCTATATATAGAGGTGATTGTGTTTGAAGCAAAGAGTTGTTATTACAGGAATGGGTGTTGTTACATCCTTAGGTTCGGATTTGAATACATTCTGGAATAACCTGATGGAAGGGAAATCCGGCGTATCCAACATCGAGGCTTTTGATGTAAGTGAATACCCGACACGAATTGCAGCATCCATTAAAGACTTCAATCCGGATGAGTTCATCGATAAGAAAGAAGCTCGCCGCATGGATCGCTTCGTACAATTCGCAGTTGCAGCCAGCTTGAAAGCTGTTGCTGATGCGAAATTAAATATTCAAGAAGATACAGACCCAGAGCGTGTGGGCGTGATGGTCGGCTCCGGTATCGGTGGTCTTGGAACATGGGAAGATGAGCATAACAAACTGCTCGAGAAAGGCCCGAAACGCGTTAGCCCTTTCTTCATTCCAATGATGATCGCGAATATGGGGTCTGGACAAGTCTCCATGATTCTAGGTGCGAAAGGCCCGAATAGTACGACGGTAACGGCTTGTGCGACAGGAACGCATTCCATCGGCGATTCATTCCGTACCATTCAACGTGGTGACGCAGACGTGATGGTCTGCGGTGGGGCTGAAGCGACGATCCGACCGACAGGGATGGCCGGGTTCTGCGCAATGCGTGCGATGTCGACACGTAATGAAGAGCCGGAGAAAGCAAGCCGTCCATTTGATACGGATCGTGACGGATTCGTCATGGGTGAAGGCGCAGGCGTTCTCGTTCTTGAATCCCTTGAGCATGCACAGAAGCGCGGCGCGCATATCTATGCGGAAGTGATCGGTTATGGCATGAGCGGAGACGCGCATCACATGACAGAGCCGGACCCGACGGGTGCTGCTCGTTGCATGACCAAAGCGATCCAAGATGCTGGCATTGCGCCAGAAGCCGTCGATTATATTAATGCACACGGTACATCGACTCCGGTCGGTGATAAATCAGAGACGACAGCGATTAAGATCGCATTAGGCGATCATGCTCATAAAGTTGCCGTGAGTTCAACCAAGTCAATGACAGGTCACTTGCTCGGCGCTGCAGGCGGCGTTGAAGCAGTTATCTGCGGACTATCTTTAGAACATGGCGTTATTGCACCAACCATTAATTTGGACAATCAAGATCCTGAATGTGATCTCGATTATGTACCAAATGTACCGCGTCAAGCGGATCTACATGTGGTGATGTCGAATTCCTTCGGCTTTGGCGGTCATAACGCGACCATTGTGCTGAAGAAATACGAAGCGTAAGGAGCCATCCTCTTGAGTGCGGATTTAAGGCATTTACAACAAAGTTTAAATATTCATTTCAAAAACCGGCAGCTGCTAAAGCAAGCATTCACGCATGCGTCTTACGTGAATGAACACCGCTTCGGTCAGCATCAGGATAACGAGCGTCTGGAGTTTCTGGGAGATGCCGTACTGGAACTAACCGTATCGGAGTTCTTGTTCGAAGCGCATCCCAACAGACCTGAAGGGGAGCTCACGAAGCTGCGTGCAGCGATCGTATGTGAGCCTTCGCTCGTGAAGTTTGCGGAAGCCTTGCAGTTCGGGCAATATGTTCTGCTCGGCAAAGGGGAAGAGCTAACTGGTGGGCGGATGCGTCCAGCGCTGCTCGCGGATGTATTCGAGTCATTTATTGGCGCGTTGTATCTCGATCAGGGTCTGGAAGTCGTACGATCCTTCTTGACGAAGTATGTATTCGCTCAAGTCTCGCATGACGGCAAGATGCAGATTAATGATTTTAAGACGCGTTTGCAGGAGTTCACACAGCAGCACAATATGGGGCTGCTCGAATATCGGATCGTTGAAGAGCGAGGCCCAGCGCACGAACGGGAATTTGTCTCCGAAGTGCATATGGGCGAAGAATGTCTAGGCCGCGGTACGGGGCGTTCGAAGAAAGAGGCTGAGCAGCAAGCTGCGGCTCAGGCACTTGAACGCATTGTTATTCCAAAGCCGTAGGCACCATAGATAGGAGCAAGAGCAAAAGAGCAGCGAGGCGTAAGCCTTTTACGGGTCCACGTTCGCTCCTTTTGCTCTTCTTTGTGAAGAGAGGCAAGTGTACAACCTTTTTAAATGAGGTGAATGATGAACGATGTTCTTGAAACGGATTGAACTGCAAGGGTTTAAATCTTTCGCAGACAAAACTGAACTCGAGTTCGTCCAAGGCATTACAGCGGTCGTCGGACCTAATGGTAGCGGTAAGAGTAACATTTCAGACGGGATCCGGTGGGTGCTGGGGGAACAGAGCGCGAAGAGCCTCCGCGGAGGAAAGATGGAAGACATTATATTCGCGGGAAGTGATGCACGTAAAGCCGTGAACTATGGCGAAGTGTCGCTTACGCTCGATAATACAGATCAGGCGCTGCCACTCGATTTTAATGAAGTGACGGTTACCCGCCGCGTTCATCGCAGCGGTGAGAGCGAATATCTAATCAATAAGCAAGCTTGCCGATTGAAGGATATTACGGAACTGTTCATGGATACAGGGATCGGGAAGGAAGCTTACTCGATCATTGGACAAGGACGTATCGAAGAAATTTTGAGTACGCGTTCCGAGGATCGTCGCGGGATTTTTGAAGAGGCGTCCGGAATTGTAAAATATAAATCGCGTAAACGCGATGCCCAGCGCAAGCTTGATGAGACCGAGCAGAACTTGCTGCGTATTCATGACTTAGTGAGCGAACTCGAGGATCAAATTGAACCCCTGCGGGAGCAATCGACGAAGGCGATTCATTATAAGGAACTTCGCGGTCAATTGAAGTCCAAAGAGATTTCGATGTATGTCTATCAAATTGAGCAAATCCATCAGTCTTGGCAAGAAGCGAACACGAAGATGACGAAGTTAACGCAGGAACAGCTGGAGCTCTCGACGATCGTGAGTCAGCATGATGCAGGCCTAGAGAAGCACCGGATTGAGATGCGTAAGCTAGAAGAAGAGCTCGAAGGCCTTCAACAAGCGCTGCTCCAATATAGTGAAGAGTTCGAGAAATGCGAAGGTTATGGCGAAGTCTTAAAAGAGCGCCACAAGAACTTGAAACACAATGAAGGGCAGCTGAACCAGTCACTGGAAATGCATGAGCGGCGCATGCAGGAGAAGGAAACAGAAGAGAACGCCTGCAAGACGAAGCTTGATGAGATCGAAGCCAAGCAGGGTGAGCTGCGAGCTCGTCTAACAGAGGAAGAATCGCGATTGGTCGGCGTTACGGGCGGGGCTAGCATTGACACCGAAGAGAGCTTAAAAGGCCAACTCCTGGATGTCATGAATCAGATGGCCCAGCTGCGGAACGAAATTCGCTACATTGATCAGCAGAGCGAAACACTCGGTCGTCGGTTGGAGCGCATGGGAGACGAAGAAGCCAAGCTAAAAGAGCAGAAGGCCCAGTTCGACGAATCGATGCGCGTCATTGAGCAGAAGCTTGTGGAGACTGCCGAACTCGTTGAATCGCTGCGGAATCAATTCATCGCGGAGAGTGATCGTCTGCGTGAGGTGCAGCATTTGCTGGATGAGGCGCAGTCGACGGCACGTCGATGGGAGCAGAAGCTCGATTCACTCGTATCGCGACGCGATACGATGAAGGAACTTCAGGACGATTATGATGGCTTCATGATTGGGGTTCGGGAAGTGTTGAAGGCTTCTCGGAATGGTTCGCTGCATGGGGTTCATGGCGCGATTGCCGAGCTCATCACGGTCCCGGAAAAAGTGGAGACTGCCATGGAGACCGCACTCGGGGCATCGATGCAGCATATTGTTATGGAGAACGAAGCCTTAGCGCGGGAAGCGATTAGTTTCCTGAAGCGTCGTCAACTGGGACGCGCGACGTTCCTGCCGCTCGATGTCATTCGTCCTCGTTCATTGTCTGACAGCGATCGTAAGCTGCTGAGCAGTGCCGAAGGTTTCGTTGGCATCGGGGTCGATTTGATACAGTTCGATCGCAAGTACAGCAACATGATCGGGAGTCTCCTGGGGAACGTTGTCATCTCAGAGACGCTGGAACAAGCGAATAAAATTGCAGCGAAGTGTCAATACCGGTTCCGGGTCGTGACACTGGAAGGGGACGTCGTTAATGCTGGCGGTTCCATGACCGGGGGGAGTGTTCATAAGAAGAATACAAGCCTCTTGGGACGTAATCGTCAGATTGAGCAATTAGAAGCAGAGATTAAGGAGACCGAAGCACAGTTAACCAAGCTGCAGGCGGGCGTCAAGGATATGAAGCAAGAGAGCAACACACTGCAGCAGCGTCTGGAGAAGCTTCGTGAACAGCGCGATAGCAAGCGCATGGAAGAGCAGCGTCTCCAAGCCGAGCAGAAGCAGCTTGAGCATGAATCACGTCATGTGAATGAGCAGCTATCCGTGATTACCCAAGAAGGCGACGGTTACACGAAGGAATCGAATGAATTCGTAAGCGGTCGTGAAGCGGCCGTTCGCAAGCTCGAAGCCTATCAAACGGATGAAGCTCGCATTCAACAAGAGATTCAAACAGCGGAATCGATGCGAAAGATGAACGAATCCGCGAAGGAAGAATTACAATCCCAGTTAACGGATTTGAAGGTCCAAGCCGGGAAATGGGATCAAGAGAAGTTCTCCTTGCAAGAGCAGCTAAGACGGGTTCGGGATGAGAAGGCCGCGTATGTCCGAGATTTGGCGAGTGCCAAGGAATCCATCGCTCAGATTCAGAAAGACTATGAGGTCTATGAACGTGAACGCGTGAAGCAAATTGAAGATCTGAACCATTTCAAACTTCAGAAGGAAAAGACGGCTGAGCAAATCGATTTCAAACGTGCCGACCGTGCAGAATGGGTTCGTAAGCTGGAACTCGAGGAGAGCGAGACCAAAGAGCAGCGTACGGCGCTTCGGAACGTCGAAGAGCAATTGCGCCATACCGAGATTCAAGTGAATCGTCTGGATGTGGAGCTGGATAACATTCTTAAGAAGCTAAGTGAAGAATATGAACTTAGCTTTGAGCTTGCCAAGCACCGATACCCAGTCCCAGAGGATGTGCTCGGAACGCAGCAAGAAGTTCGGGATCTGAAACGTCAAATCACTGCCTTGGGTGATGTGAACCTCGGTGCGATCGAAGAGTTCGAGCGTGTGAATGAGCGGTTTACGTTCTTGAATGAGCAGAAGGATGACTTGATCGAAGCGAAGACAACACTCTACGAAGTGATCCGGGAGATGGACGATGAGATGGGTAGACGCTTCCGAGCGACCTTTGATGCGATTCGCAAGGAGTTCGTGATCGTCTTCTCCAAACTATTCGGCGGCGGTCGGGCAGATCTTGTCCTGATTGATCCAGATCGAATCTTGGATACCGGGATCGATATCGTGGCGCAGCCTCCTGGGAAGAAGCTGCAGAACTTGCAGCTGTTGTCAGGTGGTGAGCGGGCATTAACGGCGATGGCTTTATTGTTCGCGATCTTACAGGTCAAGCCGGTGCCATTCTGTGTGCTCGATGAGGTTGAAGCCGCACTGGATGAAGCGAATGTTACGCGTTTTGCGCAATATTTGCGTGAGTTCTCAGAACAGACACAATTTATTGTCGTTACCCATCGAAAAGGCACGATGGAAGAGGCAGACGTATTATATGGTGTTACAATGGAAGAAGGCGGCGTATCGAAGCTTGTATCGGTGAAATTGGAGGATGACGATGCGATCATCGCTTAGTTGAACCGTACCGTCTAAGTAGCAGCTTGTTAAATTCGTATGGAGGGGTACCATGAGCTTTTTTAAAAAATTAAAAGAGAGCATTTCCAAGAAAACTGAAGCGGTCACCAATGTGTTCAAGGACGGTTTAAGCAAGACGCGTACGGCGCTTGTGGAGAAGGTCCAGGATCTCATTACGCGCCGCAAGAAAATCGACGAAGAATTCTATGAAGAACTGGAAGAGATTCTGATCGGTGCGGACGTTGGCGTAAATACGGTCATGAAATTGATCGATGATCTGCGCCGTGAAGTACGTCAACGTAAAATCGAAGATGCTGCGGAACTGCAGCCGGTTCTCTCTGAGAAGCTCGTCGGGCTTCTGCGCGGGGACGAGAATGTTGGCATTCAGATGAATCCAGACGGCATCACGGTCGTATTATTCGTGGGCGTTAACGGCGTAGGGAAGACTACGACGATCGGTAAGCTTGCACATCGCTTCAAGCAGCAAGGGAAGAAGGTTCTCCTCGCTGCAGGGGATACATTCCGTGCGGGTGCAATTGAGCAGCTTGAAGTATGGGGACAACGTGTTGGGGTCGACGTCATTAAGCAGCAATCCGGTGCAGACCCAGCGGCGGTCATGTTCGATGCAGTTCAAGCTGCAAAGCAGCGTAATGTCGACGTTCTACTCTGTGATACCGCAGGTCGCTTGCAGAACAAATCCAATCTCATGGACGAATTAAATAAGATCTACCGCGTTATTCAACGCGAAATTCCTGGCGCACCGCACGAAGTGCTCATGGTACTCGATGCGACGACAGGTCAGAATGCGCTTAGCCAAGCGAAGCTGTTCGGTGAGAAGAGCGGCGTGACGGGGCTTGTCTTGACCAAGCTAGATGGTACAGCCAAAGGCGGTATCGTGATCGCGATTCGTCAAGAACTGAACCTGCCAGTGAAATTCATTGGACTTGGCGAGAAAATGGACGATCTGCAAGAATTCGATTCGGAGCAATTCGTTCATGCGTTGTTCGCGGGGCTGATTAAAGAGGCAGAAGAATCAGAGGACGGCGAGGAAGAGCAGCAAGGTTAATTTCCTCAATGTCAACAATCGCCCACATTGCGTATACTGAGTCATACAATCGAAGAAACATCCATTTTAGAAAGGAAGTGCATTATGGCAGATACTTACACGTATTCCAGAAGGGAAGAAGTAGCGAATGCCATTACGCACGGGATCGGAGCATTTCTAAGTGTTGCGGCTTTAGCGTTACTCATCACGTTCTCCAGCCTGTTCGGCACCGCGTGGCATGTTGTGAGCTTCACGATTTACGGCATCACGATGTTGCTGCTCTATGCTTCGTCAACCCTCGTGCATAGTTTCCCAGAAGGTAAGGTAAAGGATTTATTCGAGATATTCGACCATGCCTCGATTTACTTGTTCATTGCAGGGACCTATACTCCCTTCCTGTTCGTTATCGTGCGAGGGACATTAGGATGGACGTTGTTCGGGATCATTTGGGGCATCGCGATATCGGGTGTCGTGTTCAAAGCCTTTTTCACGAAGAAATTCCTGTTCCTTTCTACTTTATTCTATATTGCGATGGGTTGGTTGATTGTTCTCGCTTGGAATCCCTTGGTTGAGGCACTCCCTACCGGAGGGCTCGTCCTTCTGATCGCAGGCGGTATCCTGTATACGCTGGGGACGATTTTCTATGTGTGGCGAGGGTTCCCATATCATCATGCGATCTGGCATTTGTTCGTACTTGCAGGGTCTGCCGCGCATTTCTTTGCGATTTTGCTCTATGTTTTGCCGATAAAATAAATTTCTGAAGATGTTAAGGCTAAAGCCTTGACATCTTCTTTTATTTTGGGTAAGATAAGTCATGTTGATTTGCTGTAAAGGACTTTTCCTTGACGGAGGGAGTGGCTGAAGGCGTGAAAGAGGAGAATATGCTCGACAAGACGAATCGGGTCAATCTGCTATTTGCCTTTTATGAATCGCTGCTCACCGAGAAACAGCAGACATTTCTGAAATGTTATTTTCACGATGATTTCTCACTCGGAGAGATCGCAGCGGAATTTAATATTAGCCGGCAGGCGGTATATGAACACATTAAACGTGCGGAGCAAGTGCTTGAGAATTACGAAGTGAAGCTTGGACTTGTGCGCAAATACGAAATGCGTCATACTTATATGGAACAATTAAGCGAAGTACTTAAATATATACCACTAGAACATCGAGAACAAGCAAGACTAACACTAGAACATTTACAGAACATGGATGCATGATGAAGAACGGAGGTGACGAGATTGGCATTTGAAGGATTAACAAATCGACTATCCAGCGTATTCAGTAAGCTGCGTGGTAAAGGGAAAGTAACGGAAGATGATGTAAACGAAGCTATGCGTGAGGTTCGACTGGCACTTCTGGAAGCGGACGTGAACTTTAAGGTCGTGAAGGATTTTATCGCGAAAGTGAAGGAACGTGCGCTGGGCCAAGAAGTAGAGAAGAGCTTCACACCAGGCATGGTAATTATCGACATCGTTAATAAAGAGTTAACGGAACTTATGGGCGGAACGAATGCGAAGCTCGCGAAGGCGAACAAACCGCCGACCGTCATTATGATGGCAGGTCTGCAAGGGGCCGGTAAGACAACGACGAGCGGTAAGCTTGCGAAGCTTCTACAGAAGCAGAACCATAAGCCACTACTCGTTGCAGGCGATATTTATCGTCCCGCAGCGATTAAGCAGTTGCAAGTGCTCGGCGAACAGATTAAGGTTCCTGTCTTCTCACTCGGTGATCAGACAAGCCCGGTCGAGATTGCGCGTCAAGCGCTCCAGCATGCGAAGGATAACGGACATGATTATCTGATTATCGATACGGCAGGTCGCTTGCATATCGATGAGCAGCTGATGGAAGAATTGAAGCAGATTCATGCAACGGTGAAGCCGGATGAAGTCTTGCTCGTCGTCGATGCGATGACAGGTCAGGATGCAGTGAACGTCGCTGACAGCTTCAATCAGCAGCTTGAACTCACAGGCGTCGTACTAACAAAGCTTGATGGCGATACACGCGGTGGTGCGGCGATTTCGGTTAAGGCTGTAACAGGCTGCCCGATCAAATTCGCGGCATTAGGCGAGAAGATTGATGCACTTGAGCCATTCCATCCGGAACGTATGGCTTCTCGTATTCTCGGTATGGGAGATATGTTATCCCTCATCGAGAAGGCACAGTCCAACATCGATGCAGAGAAAGCAAAAGAAATGGAACGGAAGATGCGCGATGCATCCTTCACGTTCGATGATTTCTTAGAGCAAATGCAGCAAGTGAAGAAGCTCGGACCACTCGATCAGATCTTAGATATGATCCCGGGCATGGGCAAAGTAAAGCAAATGAAAGACCTCAAAGTAGATGAGAAGCAGATGGGCCGTATCGAAGCGATCGTGCATTCCATGACCGCGAAAGAGCGGAATGAACCGGATCTGATCAATCACAGCCGTCGTAAGCGGATTGCGGCAGGAAGCGGAACGACATTAACCGATGTCAACCGACTCATTAAGCAATTCGATGATATGCGCCGGATGATGAAGCAGTTCTCAGATATGATGGGCGGCAGCGGCAAAGGCGCCAAAATGATGAAGAATTTGAAGAAGCAAGCAAGTAAAGGCGGTATGAGACCATTTCGCTAATGGTTCAGATAGAAATGTTAATTAATTGAGGGAGGTGAATTTCGTGGCAGTTCGTATTCGTCTAAAACGCATGGGTGCTCATAAAGCTCCTTCTTATCGTGTTGTTGTTTCTGACTCTCGTTCTCCTCGTGATGGTCGTTTTATCGAGGAAATCGGTTTCTACAACCCAGTTGCTCAACCAGCAGTTGTGAACATCGATGAGGAAAAAGCACTAAAATGGCTTCAAACGGGCGCTCAAGCTTCCGATACTGTTCGCAACTTGCTTAGCAAAGCGGGCGTAATGACTAAGTTCCATGAGCTTAAGCAATCGAAATAAGCTGTTGATTCGGAGGGAATCGTATGGAAGATTTAGTAAAAGTTATTGCTAAGGCTTTAGTCGACCATCCGGAGGATGTTCACGTCGAAGTTGTGGAGAAAGAGCACGTCATTGTCTATGAATTAACGGTTCATCCTGACGATGTTGGGAAAGTTATTGGTAAACAAGGGCGAATCGCCAAAGCACTTCGTACGGTCGTAACATCTGCAGCAGTGAAAGTCAGTAAACGGGTAACCGTTGATATCGTATCTTAAGCGATCAGAGAAGGGGTTGGGATGAATGTCCCAGCCCCTTTTTCATACCGTGTTTTACGATATCGGGGTCTCCGCAAAGTACCTGGATTGATCTCAAAGCCAATACACTACTTTGTGGGGTTATTTTCATACGGAATGAAGAGGTTGCGCACAATAAGAGCAGCCTTTTACATAGATAAGGATGAGTTTAGGAGGTTCTTATGACGGAACAATTATATACAGTAGGTAAAATTGTTAATACGCACGGGATTCGCGGTGAGCTGAAAATTGTGCCGCAGACCGATTTCCCAGAAGAACGGTTCCAACCGAAGAGCAAGTTGTTCTTCCAGAACCCAGAGACACAGCAGTCCATACCGGTCGTTGTCGAGAGCTCTCGATTGCAAAAGAATATGTACGTATTGAAATTCGTCGGGTACGGCAATATCAACGACGTTGAGAAGTTCAAAGGTTGGCTGCTCAAAATCGCAGATTCCGAGCGTAGAGCGCTCGATGAAGATGAATACTATTACAGCGATATCATTGGATGTCAGGTCATTACGGACGAAGGGGAAGAGCTTGGCGTGATAAGCGAAATTCTGAGTCCTGGCGCAAACGATGTCTGGGTCGTGAAGCGTAAGAAGGGCGCGGACGTGCTCCTGCCGGTGATTGATGATGTCATTCTTGATATCAATGTTCAGGAGAAGGTTATTAAGGTTCACGTGATGGAAGGACTTATATAATATGCGGATGGACGTCCTTACCTTATTCCCGGAGATGTTCGAAGGGGTATTTCATAGCAGTATTCTAGGAAAGGCGCAGGAGAAGGGCATTGTGCAGTTACAAGCACACAATTTCCGAGAACATGCGAACAACAAGCATAATACGGTTGACGATTATCCGTATGGCGGCGGCGGTGGTATGGTACTGAAGCCAGAGCCGATATTTTCGGCGGTGGAGTCCTTAATCGAACCCGATGCCGCGAAGCCGCGAGTCATTCTTATGTGCCCGCAGGGAGAGCGATATACGCAGGCAAAGGCCGAAGAGCTCGCGAAGGAAGAACATCTAATCTTGATCTGCGGGCATTATGAAGGTTATGACGAGCGGATCCGCGAATTCCTGGTGACGGATGAGCTGTCTGTCGGAGATTATGTCTTAACGGGCGGCGAACTGCCCGCGATGACCATTATCGACAGCGTGGCGCGTCTTCTACCGGGCGTACTTGGGAACGAGACTTCGGCGGTTACGGATTCGTTCAGCACGGGACTGCTAGAATACCCGCATTATACACGTCCTGCAGATTTCCGCGGGATGAAAGTCCCGGATATTTTACTGTCCGGCCATCATGCGAACGTGGAAGCATGGCGTAAGCAGCAATCGCTGCGCAGGACGTTAGAACGACGGCCTGATCTGCTTGAGCATATCGAATTGAATAAGAAAGAACAGAAGTGGTTGCAAGAAATCAAGAAGGATATGACACAAGAAAATAATTAATCCTCGATATGAAACTCTAAGATTCTGCCTTTATGGCAAGAAGCTTAGAGTTTTTTTGAGGTTGAAGTATGAATCGATCTCTAAATAAACGTAATGTAGGCGGTATTTTACTGTGCGCAAGGCCTACTCCAGTATCGTCAAGGACTCTTGACTTATGAAAGAAATCCTACTTTATTCCCCCAAAGCCTTCCTCAAATCGATATTCCATAAGTTCTCCATTTGCCATGCACTCTGATTCGTTAGTCCTTTATCACAGTAAATGGATGGTTAGTATTCTATGAAAATATTAAACAGTATTCTAATACTTAACTTATAATCGTTTAATTCGATTCAAGTATGATGGAGGAAATTATTGGGATGGAGTGAGTAGTATGAAAGCGATGGTGTTACAGTTCTATCAAAAGAGCGTACCCGTATTTCGATATCATGCAAACGCAGATATTCAAGCATTGAGACGGAAAGTTAACGAGTTGAAATATGATTTTATGTTCCGTAAACGTTGGCGTCGAATTGTGTCCATAGACCTAGGAAGTGAAGTTGCCATTTTCAAATATAGTGACGGAACAAAGTTATATTTGGAAGTTGTAATTGGAGCCCGAGGTGATGTGAATGGCGATGCAGCAGACATTCAATCAATACGTTGAGATTGGGCTTGGCAATGAACGGTTTGCGCTGCCGATTCAGGAGATCCACGAGATCATTAAGCTGCAGCCCATCATCGAGATACCGAATACCCCAACCTCATTGCTCGGCGTCATTAACCTTCGGGGAAATGTAATTCCAATTGTCAACATTCATAGCTACCTAGGCATGCCCAAAGTACCAGATACGAAAATGAATCGGATTATCATTGTGAACTATGAACAATCTATGGTCGGAATTGTGGTGGATCAAGTCATACAGGTCACTTCTTACTCCCAAATCGAGCCACTTCCCTATGGTGCACAGGTTCACGATGGTCGGCATGCGAATCAAGTAGCGAATGTCGAAGGAGAGCTCATTAACATTATTAGTATGCAACAAATATTGTAATACAAATGTAAAGAAATTATGTTGTCAAGGAGTTTAGGGATGTCGATACCTTCTAATTTAAGCGAATATATGAGCGTATTTATGGATGAGTTGGATGAACAAATTCAAATCATCGAAGAACAATTGCTGAAATTGGAAGTACAGGGTGGAGAGATCACAGTAATTCAGACCTTATTCCGAGCTGCACATACCTTGAAGGGTTCTTCTGCGGCGATGGGGTTTGATGCTCTGAAAAATTTGACACATGGGATGGAGAATGTATTCGATCTCATTCGCAATCGTCAATTGGTCGTGGATTCCGCGCTGACCAGCGTCTTATTTCATGCAACAGACTATTTAAAGTTATTGCGGCATTCGCTGATCGAGGGACAACAAGAATCAGTGGATATCGAACCGCTATTCGTCTTGCTGGAGCAAATCACACAGCAAAACTCACCAGAAAGCAAGCTCGCATATAACGCATTCACAAGGACAGGTGATGAAAATCAAAACTCCTCCGAACTTGTGATTGAACTGAACCGATATCAGCGTAATGTGGCGATGCAAGCACTGCGTAATCAACATGAGGTGTATTCCATCTACTGCCGAGTTCGCTCGGATGCTGTGATGAAATCAGTCAGGGCGCTTCTAGTTTATCAAGCTTTGTTAGAGAGCAGTGAAGTGATTGCTTCATTCCCTCCTGTGACAGAGATTGAAGATGAGAGCAATTTCCTAGGTGAGTTCATTTTCGTTGTTGTCACCAAAGAATCTCATGAGCTGCTCGAAGAGCGATTAAGTGAAATTTCACAGATTGAAGTTATGCACGTTGATCTGATAGACCAAGAAAAGTTGAATCAATGTGTGATGGAACCCTATGAAGATACACCGCGAAATCTTACATTGGATGATCAGCTCGGTGTGAAGTCTGAGTCTTTGGGCGGAAGCGAAACGCCGCAAGTGCGTCGATCTCAGACCGTTCGCGTCGATGTGGATCGATTAGAGCAGCTTCTTAATCTTGTAGGTGAATTAATTATTGATAATACAAGGTTGCATGAAGTTACGCATCGTATGATGCAGAAGCAGCACCGCGAAGATTCTGACCTCGCAACACTAAGCGACATAGCGAATCATTTCGGTCTCATCATTGGCGATCTGCAAGAAGGCATGATGAAGACGCGAATGCTGCCGATCGAGCATCTATTCAATCGATTCCCGCGGATGGTTCGCGATATGGCGCAATCGACGAATAAAGAAATTGAATTTGTGATGGAAGGCAAAGAAACAGAGCTGGATCGTAAGCTGATCGAAGAGATAAGCGATCCCCTAATACATATATTGCGCAACGCTGCCGATCATGGCATTGAGTCGCCTGAAGAGCGAGTTCAGCTCGGCAAATCAAGAACAGGTAAGCTGCTATTGAGAGCAGCGCATCAAGATAATCAGATTATGATATCCGTTACGGACGACGGAAAAGGGATTGATCCGAACAAAGTCAAAATGTCCGCGATCCGTAAAGGGATTATCTCCGAGCATGAAGCAAATCAGATGACAGAGAATGAATTACAGCATTTAATATTCAGATCAGGGCTATCAACTGCTGAGCAAGTCACCGATCTATCTGGCCGTGGTGTAGGCATGGATATTGTACGCGCGCACATCGAGAAGCTCAATGGTCTGATCGATATTCAATCGACGGTTGACGTTGGGACATGCATGACCATTCGCCTCCCGCTTACCTTGGCGATTATCCGTGCACTCATGGTGGAATTAGGCGATAACATGTATGCCATTCCATTGATGAATGTGGTGGAAATTGTTGCGCTGCAGCCTAATGAGATTAAGATTGCACATGGCAGAGAGGTCTGTTATATCCGAGGGAATGTCTATCCTTTCATGCGATTGGATCAGAAGCTTCGTGTTGCAAGTGCCCCACAGACTAGAGCGCAGTCTCGTCGTACGACCGTTATTATTGTCTCTTTCGGGGACAAGCAGATCTGCATTGCCGTAGATCGGACGCTAGGGAATCGTGAAATTGTTATGAAATCATTAGGAAACTATGTGGGCGAAGTGCCTTACATTTCAGGTTCTACGATTACGGGTGACGGCGGTATCGCATTCGTATTGGATGTCCACGCCCTTGTGAATGAAGAAGGCAGCAAGATGATGACGACAAGCGAACAGACGTCGAACAAGAACAATAGGGCAGCAGAAGTGACGACGTTCCGCCTTGCGGAACACCTCTTCGGCATTTCGGTGCATCAGGTTCGAGAGATCATTCCAGTGCCTGCAATAGAAGGCATTCTGCACCCGTCTCCTTACGTTCAGGGAATGTTCCCGCTCCGAGGGGAGTACCTGCCGCTGCTGGATCTCCACCGAATGCTTCATCTGCAGCATCAGGAATTAACGAGCAAAGCTCGAATCATGGTCATGGATTCTAGTCGAGGTACCGTAGGGATTCAGATCGATCAAGTGATTGAAGTGACGACACTGGATGAAAATTCACGTGTGGAAGATATGCAAGGGGTAAATGAATCCTTAGGGATCGTAGGCGTATACAGCAAAAATGGACAATTAGTCACGCGACTGCAGCTCGATGAAATGATTAAAGAAACAATGAGCGAGTCTTAATTCGATCGAAGGGGTCATAGATCATGAAATTTAAAATTAGTGCGAAATTAATTATTGTGTCGGTTATTCTACTCACGGTGCCGACGTTCTTTACTGGACTGACCGCATACAAAAATGCTAAGCATCATCTGGATGAAGTGGGCATGGTCAATCTCAAAAATAACGCTCATATGGTATCTGAAATGATTGATGTGTTGAATGTCGGTGTGGAGAGCGGCCTCATTTCGCTAGAGGATGCACAGGAGCAAGTGAAGACGAGAATACTCGGGCCAAAGCAGGCGAATGGTACACGTCCGATTACGAATAAATTTGATCTTGGCGAATACGGATATCTATTTATTCTAGATGAGAAAGGAACGACTGTTGCCCATCCAAGCATGGAAGGGAAAAATATGTGGGATTCCACCGATAGCAATGGGAAATTCTTCGTTCGCGAGCAGGTGAATAAAGCGCAGTCGGGCGGCGGGTTTACTTATTTTGATTATAACTTACCGAATTCCGAAGAGATTGCGCAGAAAATCGTCTATTCTGAAAAAGCGCCACACTGGGGATGGATCATTTCCTCAGGATCGTATATGTCCAGCTTTAACAGCGGTGCGTCTAGCATTGCGACGAACTTAATCATTGCGTTTGCCATCACGTTGGTGGTAGGGATTTTAATCATTATCTATCTATCAAGGCACATCACTAGACCGCTCAACATCATTGCTGAGCAGTTGGATCAGATTGCCAAAGGTAATCTATCGATGAAACCACTGCGGTTTAAAATGCGGACCAAAGATGAGGTTGAGCATTTAACGACATCAACCAACACGATGGTTGAGAAGCTGCGCGAGTTGGTTGGACGCATCATCATGTCATCACAGAATGTTGCTGCAGCATCCGAAGAAATATCAGCTACCACGGAGGAAATTGCAGCTGGAGGTGTGCAGCAGTCTACGACCGTGAATGCCGTGACAGAGTTGTTCCGCGAGCATACGATGGCGATCAATGTTGTAGCACAGAACGCTGAGATGGCTGCTGAGCTATCGGATTCCACGCAAGACAAAGCGGAGCAAGGGGGTCGGGATGTACAGGATTCCGTCCACGCGATGAACAGCTTATCGAATCAAATGACACGATTGCAGAACGATTCAGAGCAAATTGGAGAAATCATTGAAGTCATTGATGAGATTGCTGAACAGACGAATTTACTCGCACTGAATGCTGCGATCGAAGCAGCAAGAGCTGGAGAGCAGGGCAGAGGATTCTCAGTGGTCGCCGATGAAGTTCGGAAGCTGGCGGAACGCAGCGGCGAGGCGACGAAGCGAATTGCTGGGATTATTAAAGACATGCAGCATAATATGGGACAGAGTGTTCACGCGGTGAACGGCGCTGTTTCCTTGACGGAACAAACAGGTCAGACATTTAATGCCATTCTGGATCAAGTGGTCGGCATGGCGAGACAAGTTACGGAGATTGCTGCTGCAAGTGAAGAGCAAGCTGCGCAATCGCAGGAGATGATGAACTCGATCGAGAGCATTGCAGTTGTCAGTCACGAATCAGCAGCAGCGGCGGAACAGACAGCTAGTTCCAGTCAAGAGCTAGCGCGGTTAGCGGAAGAATTGAACGATATGGTAGCAAGCTTCAGATTAACTGAATAAGCGGAGAAAAGGCCAAAGACTCTGAGCATGAATTTCGATTCATGCTCGGGGTTATTTTTTTCGATTTTATAAGGTTACGTAAGTGTTTTGATTTTCCAGCATTATGAAGTAGTTCATAGCGTTCCTAACAGTTTTCTAACAAAATCCTTATGATAGACGCAATTGTCGAAATATAGTATATTGGGGGTACAAATTAATAAGAATTTAAAGTAATTATGAGGTATGTGTTAAGAATTTTACGCAAATATGTAAAAATTTGTCATTAAGGGTGATCTTCTTATGGATAAAGTACTTATTATCGAAGACGATAATATGATTGGTGAGATGCTAACGATGTACTTATCGGAAGAGGGCTACGCCGTAAAGAGAGTGGATACGGGCTTAGATGGCATGCTCGAATTAGAGTTGTTCCGACCGGACGTCATTCTATTGGATTTAGTTCTTCCGGATATCAATGGGATTGAATTATGCAGTAAATTGCGTGACGTAACACTTGCTCCTATCATCGTCGTCTCGCTGAAGATGGAGGTTGCAGATCGGATTAATGCATTGCAAGCGGGTGCGGATGATTTCCTGTGTAAACCGTTCAGTATGCGAGAGCTTACGGCAAGGATTAATGCGAATATCAGGCGTATGCATTTGTTGGAACAGTCGATAGCAGATCGTGGTGAATTGGGGAAGATGTCAGATGACTCAGAGAGCTTGATCACATTGGATCCAGAACGCAGATCGCTCTATGTGAATCATCGGTATATTGAGACAACATTTTCGGAATTCGAGATTATGAAGCTATTCTGTGCGAATCAAGGAAAAGTATATACGAGAGAGGAGCTGATTAATGCGCTGCGTGGGTTCGATTCTTTCGTGACAGATCGAGCAATTGATGTTCATATTGCGAATCTTAGGAAGAAGATTGAAGGCAATCCCAAAGAACCTAGATTTATTAAGACCGTATGGGGGGTAGGTTATAAATTTAATGTGGAATAAGAACACGAACAACACTGTATCATCTACAGTGTTGTTCGTGTTATATATTGATCTATCGCATGCAATATACGTGTTAATTGATCAGATAGTTCTCGCAGGATAAGTTCAAATCCAGGGTTATCCGTGGCTCTGCCTTCCTTAAGCCATAGTTCGACCTGATTCGCAGCTTCGTATAGTTGCTGTGCTGATAGATTCCCCGCAGTGCCCTTCAATGTATGAATCATCCGCTTCGTCGTATCAAGGTCTTCATGTTCGATCATATCCATGAAACGCGCAATGAAGAATTTGTATTCATCATGGAACGTCGTTAACATCCGGCTAAGAATATGCACTTTGCCATTTAATCGATGAATCGCTTGTTCCACATGGATGCCATGATCCTCAAGGATTTGAAATGGATGATCACGTTCGAGTAAGACATCCTCATTCTTCCTCTCTATTGCTCCGTTCATCGAACTTCCTCCAAGCCATTTGTCCAACGTTAAGAACATCTGTCTGACATCAATTGGCTTCTGGATCATATCATTCATTCCTGCCGCAAAATACTGCTCACGATCCTTCTGAAAAACGTTCGCGGACATGGCGATGATCGGCAATTGCTGATAAACGGGGTTACTACGGATCCGCTTCGTTGCTTCCAGTCCGTCCATCTCCGGCATATGGATGTCCATGAGGATGAGATCCCACTCCAATGGTTCTAGCAACAGCAACACCTGACGCCCATTTTCTGCGACTCCAACGGAATATCCACGGCTTTCTAACAATTCGACCGCAATTTGCTGGTTAATCTCATGATCTTCTGCCAGAAGTATTCGATAAGGTCGATGGGTTGCGGCAGCGATCTCTTGGTGGGAAGCGACGTCATTGCTGTCATATCTGCTGTGATCCACGATGCTGCTGAGAATGTGATGAAGCTTCACAATATGGACTGGCTTCAATAGAACTGCATCGGGACGCATCTGATCCGGCAGGGAGAAGACAGCTTCTCTTCCTGGCGTTGTTGTCATGAGCACCGAGAGTACGCCAAGACAACGTGTGAGCTTCTGCATCCGTACCCACGTCTCTTCGCCGTACATATCTGCTGCATCCATATCAAGAATAACGATGTCAGCTTGATTCCCCAAGGTCGACATCCATTTCGTTGCTTCTTTCCAAGAGGAACAGGTATAAACGGTATGTCCCAACGACTCCAGCATGGATCTCATATGATCGCTTAGCTCCGATTGATCGGACACGAACAGTACTTTCCTCGCCATAATCTTGTTGATAGAGGGGAGAAGCGTATCATCGTAATCTTGGACCAGTCGAAGTGGTATGGTAAAAGAGAAGGTACTGCCTACCCTGAACTCGCTCTGCAGTTCTAAGTTCCCATGCATGATCTCTACGAGTTTCTTGGAAATGACAAGCCCGAGCCCCGTTCCACCATATTTACGGCTGGTAGAGTTGTCAGCTTGGGAGAAAGGTTCGAATAGGCTGCGCTGTTGTGCCTCGGAGATGCCAATCCCCGTATCGATAATCGAGAATTTGATCTCGATGGATTCTGCCGTACGCTTTGTATTCTCGGCACGAATACATACCATCCCATGATTCGTAAATTTAACTGCGTTGCTGATCAGGTTCAGGAGGACTTGCTCGAGCCGTAAGGGATCACCTAGAACATAAGTCGGCCAATCACGCGGTAGATCCATGAGGAGCACCAGGTTCTTTTTGGCTTGGAGCATACTGCTTGTCTCCGAGAGTTTATCGAATAAGTCATATAGATTGATTTTAGTTTCTTCGACTTCGATTTTCCCTGCTTCAATCTTAGAGAAATCCAGTATCTCGTTAATGATGCGAAGCAAGGTCTGTGAAGAAGATAATATTTTGCGCAAATAATCTTGCTGTATAGATGTCATGCCCGTCTTTTGAACCAATTGTGTAAGCCCGATGATCCCATTCAGGGGCGTTCGAAGCTCATGGCTCATCATCGCGAGGAATGCACTTTTGGCATGATTCGCTGCTTCCGCCGCTTTTTTCGCGTCTATTAACTCGGCTTGATCTCGCTTCTGTTCAGAGATGTCGCGGCAGATCCGAATGTATCCGATAATGTTCCCGTTATGATCCAGCATTTTATTGACATTCACGGAGATCGGAATACGTGTGCCATTCTTATGTACGTATAAAGCTTCAGCATCATAGGAATTCAGTTGATTCTCATCGAATATCGCTTGAAAAACGCTTGTATCAGGTGGAATGCTCCTCCCGAGCTCGGCAGAGAGTCTTGCGGCTTGCTGTGCAATCGTGTCGGGATCTTGCAGCAGCATAATATTTGCTTTATTGACGACTTCCTTGGACGAATAACCCAGCATTTTCTCGGCCGTCTTGCTGAAATAGGTAATCTGGAAATGAGGGTCGACGACAATAATGGCATAATCATTCTGATTAATAATCGCTTCGCCTGTAATAAATTTCTGTGTAAGGTTTGTGAGAAAAGGAAATCTCTGCAAATAATAAGCGAGCAGCAGATAGGTAACGATAACCGTAACAAGGATGCATAATGTGAAATAGAAAAATAAGGTCCGTGAATAGTCATTCAAATCCTGTAAAGATATTTCCGTTGGTGTGCTCACCGCAACAGACCACTTCGTCAGCGGCACGGGCGCATAGCTAATGAACTCTTCTTGCCGCATCGTCTCTATACAATCTGCACCAGCCTGCTGCGCCTTCATCTTTGTGAGGATGGATTGCAGGCCAGGACTTGCATCGGGAAACTTACGATCCAGGGTATAGGTGAAACCAGGATAATAGATGATTTCGCCATTGGCGTCGACCATAAAATGATACCCAATACTTCCTTTATGGTAGGGTTTCATAATCTCCGGGAACGTATCGAGGAGGATGTCGACCGCGACATAACCAATGGTATGGCCTTGGTCTTGAATACGATGGGCGACACTTACCACCCATTTCCCTGTAAATGCATCCAAATAAGGTTGGCTGTATGTCGTGTCATCGGTCACCGATGTTTTGGCATACCACCCGCGCGAGGTAATCTCGAAGGTAGGTCTGGATATTCGGCCCCCATTCCCGACGAAAAAGTTGCCTTTCTCACTTGCGATCCACACTAACGATAATCGGTCATCCATCGCAGCGGTTGCATTTAAGGAAGTCATGACATCGCGATAATCTGGATTGTGAACGACTTCCAGGTGGGAGTTCGTCGTTTTCAGCAGCCGAATCGTTGAAGGATCGGCCGTCATCTGTTCAACAGTCGCGCCAAATTTCTCGAATAACGCATTGACTTTCTCCGCAATAGAGCTGCTCTCTGCTGTGAGGGAGTTCTGGACATCCTGAATAATAATTTCTTTCGTCTGATAATAGATAATAATGGCTGTGAACGAGGAGATGACCATCATGCAGACGAGGATAATGATGGATAATTTTAACGACACACGGTCGAATCTCAAGATGCCTCTTCGCATGGAAGGGCGAAGTTTATTTTGCATAGTCATCCTACCTTTGCTGGACAGTCGATCGAAGTAGATTATTGGCTAATTATAGCATTAGAGGAAGCGGGCGCCTATCTTTTCTTCGGCTGCCGCACTATACTAGAATCATTGGATCAAGTAAGGAGAGGCGGGGGCAAATTGCGACAGAATATAGTGAGCCGTATTTTGCAGATATTCGGATTCGTCGTTATTGGCGTGTCTTTGCTTATGGGGTTTTTCCTCGCGGTAGCAAGCGGACATAACGGATTCGCTCTTGCAGCGGTCATGGTATTAATCAAATGGTGGGCATATGGCGCAATCATCGGGCTTGCATTTATCGGACTCGCAGAGATCGTCAAGCTGCTGCAATCCATTCACGACAGATTAGAACGGTCGGATCACAGTGACATGGGGATGGTAGAGGAGATCGAATTGGACTAAGACAGCATCAAAGAAATGACTTGTGTTCGGTTGTAAAATATGATATTATATCATTTGTGTTAATTCGGTGGTCCTCTACGGACGATGAGGCGGAGCAACAGCTCCCTGAGACGTATGAACACCTGAGTGGAAGGAGGGAGTCATAGATGAATATCGTACAAGCGATTACTCAAGAACAACTTCGTAAAGACTTGCCAAGCTTTCGTCCTGGAGACACTTTAAAAGTACACGTTAAAGTTATCGAGGGATCCCGTGAGCGTATCCAGCTTTTCGAAGGTGTTGTGATTAAACGTCGTGGAGGCGGAATCAGTGAGACTTTTACAGTTCGTAAAATTTCTTACGGTGTAGGTGTGGAAAGAACTTTCCCGCTTCATTCCCCAAAAATCGATAAAATCGAAGTGGCTCGCCGTGGTAAAGTGCGTCGTGCGAAGCTTTATTATCTTCGTAACCTACGCGGTAAAGCAGCGAGAATTAAAGAGATTCGTTAATGTAAGACCAAGGGGCTTGTTACAACAAGCTCCTTTCGCATGTATAGCGGTATGAATACGCTTTGAAATAGGGAATGTACTATAAGGAGGGAAAGCGATGACGAATCAAACGGATTCTCATGAGACAGAACCAAATGAACCACAAGAACAGCCTGGCACAAGCAAACTGAAAAATGAAGCAGTTGAATGGGCAAAGGCCATTGCTATTGCTGTCGTCTTAGTCGTAGTCATACGTTGGTTCGTATTTGCTCCCTTCATGGTAGACGGGCCATCGATGCAGCCGAATTTTCATACGGGTGAGCGAGTCATTGTGAATAAGTTCTTATACGATTTCCGTGCGCCAAAGCCAGGTGAAGTCGTTGTATTCCATGTACCGCAGGAAAAGCGTGATTACATTAAACGCGTCATTGCTGTCGCAGGTGATACGGTGAAGGTGCAAGGCGACGAAGTCTATGTCAACGGCAAAAAAATTAACGAGCCGTACATTCAAGGCGTCTTGGATGAGTATCATGCCAAAGGGGAACAATATAACAATCTGCGCGATTTCCCGAATGCGGAAGTAACGGAGGAGAAAGTTCCTGAGGGTCATATCTTTGCGATGGGTGATAATCGCCGTAACAGTACGGACAGCCGAATGATCGGATATATTGACTTAAAAGAGGTCGTTGGACGTGCAGAAGTCGTATTCTGGCCGTTCAAAGACATTACAATCGTGAATCACTAGACTTGAACATAGTAAGGGTAGGTGAGAGACGGTGACGATTCAATGGTTCCCTGGACATATGACGCGAGCGCGTCGTGAAATCCAGGAAAAGCTGAAGCTGATCGATGTAGTGATTGAACTGCTCGATGCACGTCTGCCGCTGTCAAGCCGCAATCCGATGATTGATGAGATTTTGCAAGGGAAGCCAAGGATGATCGTGCTGAATAAGGCGGATTTGGCGGACCCGGCGGTGACAGAGAAATGGGTAACATATTTCAAAAATGAAGGCATTACTGCCTTCCCGATCGATGCGTCGAACGGGACACGTGTACAGGATATTCCTGCGCAAGCGAAGGTGCTGTTTCAAGATAAAATTCAGAAACAACTCAATCGGGGTATGAAACCGCGTGCGATTCGTGGATTGATCGTCGGCATACCGAATGTGGGAAAATCGACATTAATTAATCGACTAGCAGGCCGTAACATAGCAGCAACGGGAGATCGCCCAGGCGTGACGAAGGGGCAGCAGTGGATCAAAATCGGAACGGAAATGGAACTGCTGGATACACCAGGTATTCTATGGCCGAAGTTCGAAGATCAGGATGTCGGTTACCGATTAGCTGTGACCGGCGCGATCAAAGAGCAGGTCATTAATATTGAAGACGTTGCCTTCTTCGCGATCAAATACATGACACAGTATTATTGGGATACGCTCCAAGAGCGATTCGAACTTACGAAAAAACCGGAAGACTTGGATGTTCCAGACGAAATCGTCCAGGTGATGGAAGAGATCGGACGTAAACGTGGTTGTATTATGAGCGGTGGGCGCGTGGATCTTGAGAAAGCATCGGGTGTGATTCTACGCGAGTTACGCGCAGGGAAGATGGGAAGATTCTCGCTTGAAGTTCCATTATCGTTCATGCTGTAAGACGATATAGATTAAACCATAAAACCGTGCTTTTTGTGAAAGTACTCCCTAAAAGATAGGGATTCACAAAAGGGCACGGTTTTTTTGTGTTTGCAGATATGATTTAGTTATTTACATCGTTTCTTTGGAGCCCCGCGGGAACAAGGTATAGCTGAAGCTGATCAGGAAATCGATACCCAAGACGATCGACCATCCGCGAACGACATTGAATAACGATTCCGTACGAGCAGGATCGTCTACAAGAAGGATGATCCCATACAGAATGCCGCACCCGATCAGCCAAGCGAGAAGATGCAGCAGCCAGCCGATGCGCTCGTGACGGGCATGAGCCGCGCCGTGCTTAGGTTTCTTCGCGGGTGCGGGACCGTTCGCGAACCGGTGTGCGAACCGTTCATCGGCCCAGCGAATCATTCGATGGCCGTAGGCGATCGATGCGCCGATGTAGATTGCAGCGATGCCGTGTGCCATGGTGGCGACTGCGCCTGAGCGCAAATCCAGCAGCGTGGCGATGAGCAGCGCAAGATCGACGACGGGTGTCATGAGCAGCAGTCCTGCCCCTAGCTTTTTGCGCTTCAAGATGTATCGGCAGAACAGGCCTGCGAGAACGAATACCCAGAATCCAATTTCACATCCAATAATGAATGCTGTAATCATTGTTGATCTCCTTTGCATCGTGTTGCATGAAGGCAGCAACGCGAATGTTTTCTTTTTAGTACAACTGTATTATTTAGTTCGAGGTTATTTTAGCACGATTGTATTAAAAAAACAATAGTGATACAATGGGGGCATGCCTAAAATTGTGAACCATGAAGAACGACGGGAACAACTTGCGGAAGCAGCTTGGCGTGTCATACGCCGAGAAGGGTTGGAAGGAGTCACTGTGCGAAGTGTCGCGGAAGAAGCGGGGATGTCCCTAGGCTCGCTGCGGCATTATTTCGTGACACAGTCCGAGCTGCTTGCTTTTTCGATGCGGATGGTCTCCGATCGCGTCAACCGGCGTATTGCGAAATTGCCGTTGAACGGTGAGCTACGGCACGATATCGAACTCGTCATCGGAGAAATGATGCCGCTAGATGAGGAGCGGCTCGCGGAATCGGAGGTATGGGTATCTTTTATCGGCAGGTCGTTGGTGGATCCTACCTTCCGCGAGCTCAGTCAGGAGGTCCATATGGCGCTCTACAATGGGTTCCGCCGTATTGTTCAGGGATTGATCCAGATGAAGCTGACGAAGGAAGACGTCGATGCGGAGCTGGAGACGCGGCGTTTGCACGCCTTGGTGGACGGGCTCGTCATTCATAGTGTCACGAATGCGAAGCGCCATAACCCGGATGACATGTGGCGGGTCGTGAAGCTGCATTTGGACGAGCTGATCGTGAATGAAATTAGTTAATCTTGTGCATAGAAGCGCCTTAGGAAGTGACGGCCGACGTGGTAGGGTTCGGGTCATCTTCTTGAGGCGCTCTTTCTATGTTAGAATAGAGAGACGTGGATGAATACATAGCACGTAAAGAAATAGGTTGATAGAGTTAAGAGGTGTTCTAGAGATGGAAGAAATCGTAGATATGCTAGCATTCGAGCGCGAATATGGCGCGCAGAACTATAAACGAATTGCAGGGATTGATGAAGTAGGGCGCGGCTGTATGTTCGGCGATGTCGTGGCGGCGGCGGTGATCTTGGAGGAAGGTATCGAAATTGAAGGGATCAATGATTCGAAGAAGCTAACCGAGAAGAAACGCAATGCGCTCTATGACGTTATTATCGAGCAAGCTGTGGCCTATGCCATCGTGAGAGTCGATGCTGAGACGGTAGATCGCATCAATATCAAACAAGCGGCAAGGCTGGCGATGAAGCAAGCGGTAGAACAGTTATCGGTTGAGCCTGATTTTTTGTTGGTCGATGCGGAGAAGGTAGATTGTAACCTTCCGCAGCTCGCTCTTGTCAAAGGGGATGCACGTAGCCAATCGATTGCCGCGGCATCCATCTTGGCGAAAGTTACACGCGATCGTCTATGCGTCGATGAATGGGATGCGATGTACCCGGAATACGGCATTGCGATTCATAAAGGATACGGGACGAAGCTTCATCGGGAAAAAATTGCAGCGCTCGGACCAACTCCGATGCATCGGAAATCGTTCATACGTAATATTTTGGCGGAGTTAGAGCAGCCTGTCTTGTTCTAAGTCATGATTGGATGCAATCAGACCGATAAATAGAGGAGAGATAACTCTCGAATGCCGTCGCTTCAGGAAGTGACGAGGGGGGATAGAAATATGAATATCGGACAAATGGTTCGCGGTCTCCTCGGTGATGTCAAGTCGGGCGATGCGAAGCAATTAGAACTTAAACCGGGTCAAGTCGTCCGCGGCGTTGTCACTGAGGTGTCGGAGGATGGACAAGAAGCGGTTCTGAATATTAATGGTACGCAGGTGAAGGCCAAATTGGAGACACCCCTTGCTCCGGGACAGTCAACGATGCTGCAAGTTCAGCCAGAGACCGAGCAAGGGCTGGTCGTCTTGAAGCCGTTGCAATCTTCTCCAGGTGTACCGATCGCTGAGCAATCGCTTGGGGATGTGCTGAAATCCGTTGGATTACCGGATCAGAAGTGGGCGCGCGAGTTAATCCAGCTGATGCAGCAGAATGGTGTGCCCATAACGAAGGAGACGGCAGAGCAGATGCGTGCTGTGATGGCGCAGGTGCCGCAAGGCGTCTCGCAGGAAGATTGGATGCAGGCTTCGGCGCTGGCATTCAAGCGTGGTCTGCCGCTCACGCAAGAGACGGTGAAGGCGCTGCATCAAGTGCTGTTCGGCAAGCCGCTCACGCAGCTGCTTGCCACGCTCCAGCTCCAGCTCGCGGACGCGCTGGAGCAGCAGCCCGCCGCGCCGCAGGCATCGCGCGGCGCAGGGGAAGCCCCGCCGCCTGCGGCAGGCGGGGCCCCTACAGCCGCGCCCGCGCCGGCTTCGCTCGGCGGCGCGCGCGCGGGCGCAGCACCGCTGCTGCTAACGCAGGCAGCAGCGGTGCTGCAAGAGCTGGCCGCGGCTGCGCAGCCCGCGGCAGCGCCTAGCGCGGCCGGCACAGCCGCCGCGCCGGCGCCGGCGCAAGCTGCGCCAGGGGCGAATGCCCCGAGCGCAGCAGCGCAAGGGCTTGGTGCGCCAGCTTCGCAGGGCGCACCAAGTGGTGCCGCAGCGAGCTCAGCTGCTGCGGCGGTGCAAGGCCAGGCAGCCCCGGCTGAACCGGGGGCTGCGCGGCCCGTGAATGTAGCGGCGCAGCAGACATCCGCGCCGCTAGCAACACCGCAAGCGGCTGCGTCTGCAGCATCGACGCAGCCCTTGCAGACCTCGTCAGCACCAGCACAACAGGGTGGTGCTGCCTTGAATACGGATGCGAATCCAGCACAGGTGACTTCGACACCGGTGTCTACCGAGGGAGAAGGACAGCCGCACAAGGCAATCCAAGAACCATGGATTGGCCGTGTGTTGAAGCTGCTTGGCGTTGAACATGAGCAGACCGCTTGGAAGACGTTAGAGGTGTCCAACCTATCCCAAGGAACAGCAGCAAAAGGGTCTGAACCCGCTGCATTAATGCATAACCCTAATATAGGCTCAGGTACGCAGGCTGCCCAAGAGATTGCCAGATGGGTGAAACCGTCGATGGAGCTTCCATTGCAGGGGATGCCGTTACCCCATGCTACGGGTACGGCGCCAGCCCAGGCCTCGCCTGACACACTGAAACAGGTACTTTTACAACTGATACAATCCGACGATGTGCCGCCTGTGCTCAAAGACACGGCGCAGCAGCTCGTGAACCAAATTACAGGTCAGCAATTAATGTTATCGAATGATCGGAGCGCTCCTTTTGCGCATGTGAGTCTATTTATCCCCCTTAAAAATGCGGAAGGCGAAGAAACAGCGACCGTCCATATCCAGACACGTAAAGGAAAACGGGGTGAACTGGATGCAGGCAATTGTCATCTCTGGTTCGATCTAAATTTACGTGCCTTAGGACGAACGATTGCAGATGTAAGTGTAGTCGATCGGATCGTGTCACTGAAGCTGCTGAATGATCAAGAATGGCTCGCACCGATGGTTCAAGAACGACGTCCAGAAATTGAAGCTGTACTCGCAGAGATCGGTTATCAACTCATTTCGTTGCAGACGGCTCCTGTTCCAGTGAAGCAGGACCATTCGAAATCTTCAGCTGCACTCGGTGAGCAACCGGCTTCGGCCTATACGCCACCTGACTATAAAGGAGTGGATCTTCTCGTATGAACCGGGTGAATCCGAAGCAGGAATCTGTACCCGAAAGTGTCCACTTCAAGAAAGCTGTTGCGTTGAAGTATGAACCAGGCCTCGCAGAGGCACCGAAGGTAGTTGCCAAAGGGCGCGGCCATTTGGCCCAAGCGATTCTAGATAAAGCAAAAGAAAGTGGTGTCGCGATTCAAGAAGACCCCTCCCTCGTAGAGGTGTTATCGAAGATTGATGTTGATCAGCAAATTCCAGCGGAGCTGTATCAACTCGTTGCAGAGATACTCAGCTTCGTCTATCGCACCGATCAGCAAGCAGATCGTAGGCAGGAGTCATGAATCGTAGAGCATTAGGTACGGAAGCGGAGAAACTAGCAGAACAGTATCTTCGAACACGAGGATACATGTTTATCGCTCGGAATTGGCGCTGTCGCAGTGGGGAGATTGACCTTATTTTTCGAGATCAAGAGGTCATTGTGTTCGTCGAGGTACGCAGTCGTTCGAACCCGTCGCGATATGGTATGGCGATTGAATCGATTGATGCACGGAAGCAGAGGCAGGTGCGTGGGACGGCAGAGGTATTTCTCTACCAACAGCGAATGTCTGCGAATGCCGTACGGTTCGATGTCATTACCATTCACTTTCATGGGAATCAAGATCCGGAATTAAAGCATTGGCAAGCAGCGTTCTAACTGAAACTTGAAGAGAGAAGGGAATTAAGATGAAGCAAGCCGTGGCTGCACTTCATAAGGAAATCGTTAAGACTGTAGACCTGCAATATGTCGTCTATACGCCAGCGGACTTTGATCCTGATGCAGGGAAGAAATGGCCTTTGATTTACTTCCTGCATGGCATCAACCAGCGGGGGGCGGACATCGAATTAGTCAAGAAATACGGGATACCGAACAACCTGGAAGCCGGTGAAGAGCTTCCGTTTATTGTCGTCTGTCCTCAATGTCCGGCAGGTTCATTCTGGCCGCTGGAGAATGATGGACTGATGGCTTTGCTAGGCGAAATTGTTGAGCAATATCCCGTGGATCGAGACCGAATCTATTTGACAGGTTATAGCATGGGTGGGTATGGCACTTGGGATCTCGCATTGAATTATCCTGATACGTTCGCGGCAGCTGCTCCTGTCTGTGGCGGACTCATACCCGGACGTAACCCTGAATCCTTGAAGTCATTGCCGATCTGGACGTTCCATGGCGATCAAGACAGCGTCGTGCCTATTCAGGAATCCAAATTGGTCGTTCAGGCGCTCCAATCCATGGGATCTTCCGTACAGTTTACGATTTATCCGGGTGTAGACCACGATTCATGGACAGAGACCTATCGGAACCCCGCGTTATATGCATGGTTTTTGCAGCACACAAGGGCTGCGCAATGATGTGATATGAACAAGAAGAGTCATCCCGCCGCAGATCATGTGAGAACTGTACGAGATGACTCTTTATCGTTAGGGAATGTGAATCAATTTTCATGCTTCATCACCGCATTATTCAGAAATAGAAAGGCGAATATACTTTCTAGAAGGTGCGGTTCACGCCTATACGTAGCAGAGTTTCAATCATAAGTAAAATAATGTAAAATAATCTGGGAGAGGGGAGATTACAAATGTTCAAGCGCAAGTCTATTCGTCATGCCATTCTATTATCTCTAAGTCTATCAATGTTATTCGTAGGTTTACCTACGACGCAGATTCATGCGGCTTCCGCGGAGACACGTATTCTATTGGATGGCTATGATCTGCCATTCTCCGCTGCACCTACCGTGATTCAGGGTAGTACGATGGTGCCGTTTCGAAGCATCGCAGAAGCGCTGAATATTTCCGTCGAATGGAATCCGAAGGCGCAGACGATTACGGCGAAGAGCCGAGGCGTGGGGGAAGCGACAACGGTCATTCTAACCTTGAATAAGAAACAAGCCGTCGTCAATGGGGAAGCCGTAAATATTCCTATCGCGCCTATTCAGATGAAAGGTTCGGTTCTGGTACCGCTTAGCTTCTTCAGCAAACAATTTGGAGCAGGGGTCGCTTGGGATGCAGGGACTAGACAGGTCTTAATTACTTCTCCGCAGCAAGCGATATATCGATTGGGATTCTACGCGATCTCATCTTTTGCAGAACGTTCTTATGTGAATGAGTTTGATGGGGTTGCCTTCGGTTGGGCACGCATTCAAGAAGATGGTACGGTGACGACGTCCGGTAAAGATTTCTATTGGCCCAAAGCTTCCGGAGATGTCAGTCCTGAATCGATTGTTACAGATGCAGCATCAGGAGGCGTGAAGCCTAGTCTGATGGTGTTCGCAGGGGATCGCGGCGGAGAACTTACGAAGATGATTGAAGATGATCAGCTTCGCGAGAAGGCCATTACGGACATCGTAGCGCTAGCCCGGGACAAAGGGTTTGGTGGGATTACACTGGATTTTGAAGGGTTAGGATTGACAGGTGATCGCGAGCAAGCAAAGCAGAGCTATACCAAATTTGTGAAGCAACTTGCAGAGCAGACAGGACCTGCAGGACTTCAGTTAAGTTTGGCGCTGCATCCTCTGAACAGCTCTTATCAAGGTTATGATTACAAGGCACTCGGGAAGGTGGCAGATGAACTGATCATTATGGCGTATGCCTATGAAGGGGAGAAGGGGCCGGAACCTTTAAAACGTGTTGATGACGCGATTAAACTCGCGATGCAGGAGACTTCGAAGGACAAGCTGCTGCTCGGCATTTCGATGGGGAGCGAGAATGAACAGTCGATTTCCAGTAAAATTGGTCTTGCCAAACGATATGATCTTAAGGGGATAGCGATCTGGCGGATCGGACTGATCGGTGACTCCTCTCTTGCGAAAATGAACGAGAGTACGATGAGGGCAAGCGGACAATAGATTCAGAAGGAATGAGAAAAGGCAGCACATGTTGGTATTATCCCCTTACGGTAGACAGTAAAAAAAAGAGTTCATGTTATGATGAATTCAACACTGTTGACCGGAGGGGATTTTTTCATGGCGAAAAAGGGACAGACATTCAATAGTTATGACGAAACAACTAAGCAGGAGGCTGTTAGACTACGTCTTGAGGAACACTGGAGTTATTCCATGATTATGAATAAGCTGAGTATCAAGAGTAAGAGTCAAATTCAGAATTGGGTAAAGAAATCTGAGCGTGGGGAAACGTTTAAGGATCTTCGAGGGAGATGGAGTAAGAAGCGCTTCAGATCAGTTGAAGAAGAGATTAGTTATTTGAAAGCACAGGTGGAATATCTAAAAAAGCTCAATCCAAATCTACATGGGGAGGAAAGTTGGATAAGCAAGTCCGGTTCGAGTCCATTCGAGAAATGAAAACTGATTTTCCTATTAAATTACTGTGTAAGATTGCTGAGGTTTCCCGTTCTGGCTACTATAAATGGTTAGCCACTTACGAGTCCCGGAAAACACGTATGGATGAGAATACGGTAATTAAAGATATTCTAGCGATTCACCGTATTCGGCCTTACTACGGTTATTTTCGCATGCGCACAGCACTACGAAAGGAAGGGCTATATGTTAACCACAAGAAGGTGCGACGACTCATGCGAGAATTAGGAATCCAGTCTGTCATACGTAAGAAACGGCCTTTCGCAGGCAGAAAGCCTTCTGTGTTGTTCCAGAATGTATTAAACCGGGAATTCACTTCAGCCGCAGCTAAGCTCAAACTAGTAACCGACATAACCTATGTTCGCGTTGGACATGGCTTCCTCTATCTTTCAGTTGTTTTAGACCTCTACAACAATGAGATTTTGACTTGGAGGTTGGGAGAACGAAATGACCTAGAACTTGTTCTGGACACCGTAAAACAACTGAATACACCAAAAGCGATCCTGCACTCTGATCAAGGGTTTCAATACACGACAAAGACGTATGCAAAGCTCCTTGCAGATCGGAAGCTTGTTGGCAGCCATTCTAGACGTGGGAACTGCTTTGATAATGCGTGCGTTGAGTCGTTCTTCTCGCATCTAAAGGCAGAAAAGCTTCATTTGGTGAAGCCAAACGGTGCCTCTGAAGCTGAACGTTTGATCACTGAATATATTGCTTATTACAACCATGAGCGGTTTCAGAAAAAATTAGGCGACCTCTCCCCTGTTGAATACAGGAAAGCGATCGCCGCTTAATTTATGGCTTTTTTAGCTGTCTACTTGACGGGGATATGACCATGTTGTGCTGCCTTTATTGCTGCTATAAGAGAATTCGTGACTCTTATAGTTCCGGATCTATATCTTCAGATCCAGATTACCGCCTAAATTCGGCTGTACACTTTGTTCCATCATTTTGACGATGTTTTGCCCGTTCTGCGTCGCTTGGTCATTCGACATCTTGAGCAGCCTGAGGCCAACAGCCTGGGACAGACTGTTCTGTTTCATCACGGTTGATAAGGTGGAAATGTTCATCGTTGATAGCCTCCTCGCAAATCACATTACTTATATATTATCGGTATGGATTGTGTTTCCTGTGAATCCTTTGACTGAAGCATTTAGATAATCGTCTCAATATTCCGGTCCAGATTGCGATATTGAATCGCCTCAGCAATATGGGCGACATCGATTTGATCCTTGCAATCTAGGTCAGCAATGGTTCGAGCAAGCTTCAAGATTCGATCATTGGCTCGTAGACTAAGACCTAATGTCTCATAGGTATGCTCTAGTAGTTGATCCGCCTCTCGTGTAGGCTTTGTATATTTTCGGAAATAAGATCCGCTTAACTCACTATTCCACGCAATCGGTAGATTCTGATAACGATGTAGTTGAATCGCTTGCGCAGCAAGAACCCGTTCGAGCATCTGAGCGGAAGACATCGGATTCTCGTCCTGACGGTGATTGAGCACACGTGGCACCTCTACCTGTAGATCGATGCGATCCAATAAAGGTCCAGAGATCCGTGATCGATATGCAGCGATTTTGTTCAAACTGCAGGTACAGCGTTGTCTAGTCGTCTCGGCTCCCCAGTAACCGCATGGACAAGGGTTCATGGAAGCCGCGAGAAGGAAATGCGATGGATACTTATAGACAGCTCTGGTACGACTAATCGTAACGGCTCGTTCTTCCAATGGTTGTCGAAGCACCTCGAGTACATTTCGCGTGAACTCTGGTAATTCGTCAAGGAAGAGGACACCTTTATGTGAGAGACTGACTTCACCAGGTTTGGGTATTGATCCCCCTCCTATGAGACCACCAGCAGAGATGGTATGGTGGGGAGCACGGAAAGGCCGTTTCCGAAGAAGTCCGCCGTGTACATCGTTCAATTTACCAGCTACACTATAGATTTTCGTTACTTCGAGTGCTTCGTTCTCCAGCAGCGGAGGGAGAATGGTGGGGAGTCTGCGAATGAGCATGGTTTTACCCGTACCCGGTGGACCTACTAATAGAATGTTATGCATCCCCGCTGCCGCGATGATAAGCGCACGTTTAATCTGATGATGGCCGATGACATCTGCGTAATCTTCCGCAATGGCTGCATTCGAAAAGGATTCGAGTGCAGGAGTGGGCTGAGCAGTAGAATCAAATTGAAGCTTGGTAAGATCTAGGGGGACTACGCATTGGGGCTCTTGATAGAACTCTCTTAGATGATGAATGGCGTAAATATCCATATCCTTAATCATTGCGGCTTCGAGGGCATTATCGGCCGCGATCATGACACGGCGAATACCACGCCGTTTGGCATGCTCAATCATTGGAAGTACACCGTGGATAGGTCTGACTTCGCCGTTAAGCGACAACTCACCGATAATCAAGAATTGATCCAGCTTATCGATTCGTACCTGCTCGCTCGTTGACAGAATACCTAGCGCAATCGCAAGATCAAAGGCAGAGCCTTCTTTGCGCAGGTCGGCTGGTGCGAGATTGACCGTAATGCGGGCAAGTGGGAAGGTGAATCCACAATTTTTAATGGCTGCTCTCACACGATCGATTGACTCTCTTATCGCTGAATCGGGTAAACCTACAATCGCCATGTGGGGAATCCCGTTGCTAATATCAACCTCAACATGAATAATTCTTCCATCCACGCCGTAGACACAAGCGCTGTTTATTTTTCCGTACATAACACAAAAACACCCTTTCCACGCTAAATTCGCGGAAAAAGGTGCTTCCTCATTTCCATGTTCGGATATTACACTTATCTTTGACTCTACTTATTTAATCAAAATAGGCAAATCATGTCAATCCCATCATGTTATTGATGTGATCGTTACAAAAAGGATGTAGTGCAATTAATTGGCAATCGTCTTTAGCCATATGTTACAATAATGCCTATATCATTACTTCTCGAACATTCGTGAGGATCTGAGAGGTGACTGGCCCAATGGACAATCCAAGAGTAACGTATTTTGGAATCGGATCTTTCGTGCTTATCATTTTATTAACGTTAGTATTCATGTTTCTGAATCCATATGGCGGTAAAGTCACTGTCCCAACGAAGTGGATTTGTGTCACGATGTTACTGCTGCCAGCACTATCAGGGATTTTATTTTGGCTATCCAAGCGACGGGTCTTGTTAATCATTTCAATTCTTTGGATCTTTCCTTATTCGCTTTATCTTGGTCTAGCTTCCATCCCAAGTCTATGGAACCTGTATGTCTTGACGTTCATGATCAATTTGCTCGTACTCGTGCGCATTCGTAGGAAACCTTCCGTTGTGAATACAAAAAAACGAACCTGAATCGTCATTAAGGTTCGTTTTTTTTGTATATTCTTATGCTACTCTTCAGGTGATTCAAAGTCATACAATGGCCCAATACAACTCGTGGATACAAAATCAACAATAGGAGCAAAAGCAGCAAGTACCAGCATAGTCAGAGATGCGAAAAATGATGTTTTTTTCATTCAATCACCTCCTTCCCATAGGCATGCTATATCGAGAGAAGAGTTGTTCCTATGGTCTGTAAGACTTTCTTTCGTTTTCTTCTTTGTTACGCTGCAGCGACATCACAATTAAGATGAAGAAACAAAGTAGAGAAGTTGTGATGCTAATATAAAAATTCATATTAATGTCTTCGCCATAGAAGTTCGGGAACGTGTATGCGATAAACAATAAGATCGCGATAGATATAACGATATAACGCACGGGGGATTTAAAATTGATTTTTTGCCCAAAAAGATTATTGAAATCAAAGGTTAAGGTATCCCCGAGTTTATGTACGATGAACGAGATGAGACAAATGACTAGAAAGGTAGCCAGTTGAATGAAGTATGCTTTGGTTGTGTAGGGCGTTGCATCTTGCGGCTGAATTGTTTTGGTAAAGAGCAGCCCGTAGATGATCAGCAATTGTACGGATAGAACGAATATATATCCCGTAACACTGATCCAGATTGAATAGGTTTTATTTTGTTTAAACACAAACCGCATAATGAGAACGACAGATGGTATCAGGATCCATAAGGAGAATCGTTGATAGCCGATATGGATGATGTAGTGAGAGACGATTGCAAGGACCGCAGTCGATGCAAGGATTTTGATCATCGTGCTTTTGTTCCGAAGCTTCAGATTAAACACACAAGTAATAAAAATGAAAATCGATGCAAAATCGACCATGGAAAAAACATAAGGCAATATTATTGCCGCCATAGCTTGTTCAGTCCTTTTTTAGTTAGTGGGATGAGTGTAAGAGATTGTATTAAAAAGGCCATTGCAAGAGTAGATGATTCGATAAAATAAAGATTCATGAGTACACATAACAATGCTATGCTTTTTAATATTAGTTTGCTGTGTAGGGTGGGCTTTCCTTTGAGAATGGGTGCTAGAATAGCGAGTATGATGATCGCAAGATATGAAATTTGATTCATATATTCGGCATAGTTGAACATCGGAAGTACGATCAATAGTACGCTAGAGACGATATAACAAGCCGTACTATCACTCAGGTGCCAGAGGCTGCCGCTCAGCATACGAAGGATCATAAACCCAAAGTAAAAAACCAAAAAAGATCCGACATGATGCATGACAAGCGAGACGATGATTCCCGTCATAAGTACGGATGCATTGGTGAAGAACACATGCAGTTGAAAGATCGTTTTTTTCAGTGAAATCGGAGTGTATTTACTGTGTTCGTATATGTATGTCCCTAGTTGGGTTGCAATTTTCTCGAGCATAGTTCAACTTCTTCCTTCATGATCAGTTCGTCATGGATTCGTGTCGGATGATGTTGTATGTTGGATGATACTGCAATAATAGCACAAATGTACGAAAGTGTCGTTATCATCCCTTGTATAATTCGTGGAAAAAGGTGCTTTTTCATTCCAGTTCTTGCATTTGATCTCCAATCGAGTTCGATTTCTCCACAACGGTGTTACACGATATGTCATAATTCGCGTATATTATATTCCAAATATATCCAATCAATCTCAAAATGTGATGATTCTTATATCAAAGAAATGTATATTGTTCATAGAAAACTAAGGTAAGCGTTTTAAAAAAGTGTTACAATGAATTCGGCTTGTATAATCTGCCATTTCGTAGATTGTGAGAGCGAGAGTGGCCGTGAAGGTTCAGTTTAGTTCGCAAAAGTTTAAGGAGGATTCTAGAATGAATATCCATGAGTATCAAGGAAAAGAAGTCCTGAGACAGTATGGAGTTGCCGTTCCCCAAGGGAAGGTTGCATTTTCTGTAGATGAGGCAGTTGAAGCGGCGGAGTCATTAGGTACCCCTGTAGTCGTGGTAAAAGCACAGATTCATGCTGGTGGCCGCGGTAAAGCGGGCGGTGTTAAAGTAGCTAAAAATCTGGATGAAGTGCGGACATATGCTGAGCAAATTCTTGGTAAAGTTCTCGTGACGCATCAGACAGGTCCTGAAGGTAAAGAAGTTAAGCGCTTGCTGATCGAGCAGGGCTGCGATATTAAAAAAGAATATTACGTTGGTGTTGTTGTAGATCGCGGCACGGGTCGCGTTGTTATGATGGCATCCGAAGAAGGCGGTATGGAGATTGAAGAAGTTGCCGCTCATTCGCCAGAGAAAATTATTAAAGAGGTCATCGATCCAGCGATTGGATTGCAAGCATTCCAAGCTCGTAAATTGGCATATGCCATTAACATTCCTACAGAACTTGTGAATAAAGCAGCCCAGTTCATGATGGCTCTATATAGCGCATTTGTTGATAAGGATTGCTCGATTGCCGAGATCAATCCGCTTGTTGTGACTGGCGATGGCCAAGTGATGGCGCTCGATGCGAAGCTCAACTTTGATTCGAATGCATTGTACCGTCACAAAGACATTCAAGCGCTTCGCGATTTGGATGAAGAAGACCAGAAGGAAATTGAAGCATCGAAATTCGACCTCAGTTACATTGCATTAGATGGCAACATCGGATGTATGGTTAACGGTGCCGGACTTGCGATGGCGACGATGGACATCATCAAATATTATGGCGGCGACCCTGCGAACTTCCTTGATGTAGGGGGCGGTGCAACCAAAGAGAAAGTTACTGAAGCCTTCAAAATCATCCTTTCCGATGAGAACGTGAAAGGGATTTTTGTCAATATTTTCGGCGGCATCATGCGTTGCGATGTTATCGCTGACGGCGTCGTTGCGGCTGCCAAAGAAATTGGCCTCGATCGTCCGCTTGTCGTACGTCTTGAAGGTACGAACGTTGAGATCGGCAAACGCATTCTGAACGAATCCGGCTTGAATATTGTATCTGCGGATTCGATGGCAGATGGCGCTCAGAAAATCGTAAAGCTCGTTGAAGCTGTTTAATATAGAAGAGGATGTGAATAACCCATGAGTATTTTGATCAATAAGAATACAAAAGTCATTACACAGAACATGACAGGTAAAACAGGGATGTTCCATACCAAAGGCGGCTTGGAATACGGTACTCAAATGGTAGGCGGCGTTGCATCAGGCAAAGGCGGAATGAACGTCGATTTCGAACTTGAGAACGGTACTGTTGTGACATTGCCAATGTTCAATACCGTTGTTGAAGCGGTTGCTGCAACTGGCGCGACAGCAAGCGTGATCTACGTTCCGCCAGCATTTGCTGCGGATGCGATCATGGAAGCGGTAGATGCGGAGCTGGAACTCGTAATCTGTATTACAGAGGGAATTCCTGTTCTGGATATGGTCAAAGTGAAGCGTTACATGGAAGGTAAGAAGACGATTCTAATCGGACCGAACTGCCCAGGCGTGATTACGCCGGATGAGTGCAAAATCGGTATTATGCCTGGATATATTCATACCAAAGGTCATGTTGGTGTTGTATCCCGCAGTGGAACACTCACTTACGAAGCGGTTCATCAATTGACGACACGCGGCATCGGTCAATCGTCAGCTGTAGGGATTGGCGGCGACCCGGTAAAAGGCTCGGAGTTCATCGACATTCTTCGATTGTTCAACGAAGATCCAGATACGCATGCAGTGATTATGATTGGTGAGATCGGCGGAACGGCTGAAGAGGAAGCCGCGGAATGGATTCAAGAGAACATGACGAAGCCAGTCGTAGGTTTTATTGGCGGTGCTACAGCGCCAGAAGGTAAACGTATGGGTCATGCGGGTGCAATCATCTCCGGCGGTAAAGGTACGGCAGCTGAGAAAATTGCGAAGCTTGAATCTTGCGGTATTCGCGTTGCTCCAACGCCTTCTGAGATGGGCTCAACGCTAGTGGCAGTCCTAGAAGAGCGCGGTATGCTTCAGAAATGTCTAACGAAATAAAGACTGCAATTTCATAAGTGTTATCATACGTAAGGTAAGCAACCTTTCTACATCCGTCTTCGCGGTGTGTGGAGGGGTTGCTTTTTTTATGTTCGCAGGGCTTGGACTTGCAAAGGAGTACTATTTTATGCACAATGAGAAAGGAGTTTGGGCAAATGATAGAAGATCGTCTCGTATTAATTGGGTTGCATCAGTTAGAGGGTATTGGTTCAAGGACGATTCAAATCTTACATCAAAATTTGCAATCATTCCATGAATTGTTTACTTTAGATAAGGTGGATCTCGTTGCAATGGGGATTCCCACAGAACGAGCTACTTATATGAAGGAACACGTTACACTTGAGAGAATCGAACAGGCTGTAGAACGCTATAATCAGTCTCAGATCGGTATTATTACGATATTAGACCCGGAATATCCTGAACTACTCCGCGAGACGCCTGCGCCCCCTTGGGTGCTGTATACGATGGGTAATCAATCCCTGCTGAAGGAACCTTCCATCGGTATGGTGGGGACACGCGTGCCAACGGCATACGGGAAAAAAGTGGCTGATTGGTTAGCTGTTGATTTGTGCGAAGCAGGATTTACAATCGTTAGCGGACTGGCGCGAGGAATCGATAGCTGTTGTCATCGGGGTGCGCTGCAAGCGAAAGGCAATACGATCGCTGTGCTAGGAACGAGCATTCATACGATCTATCCACCTGAGAATCGTGCGCTCCATGAGGAGATTACGGCGAATGGATTGATTGTATCCGAGTATCCGATAGGCAAAAAGTCACACCCGGGACTATTCCCGCTTCGTAATCGAATTATTGCGGGCCTTAGCATAGGGACGGTCGTCGTCGAGGCTGGTGTAAAGAGCGGATCGTTAATTACAGCGGATGCCGCGCTAGAAGCTTCTAGGGAAGTATTCGCTGTTCCTGGCCCGATTACATCACCGAAGAGTCAAGGCACGCTGAACCTATTGCGTCAAGGAGCGAAGCTTGTTGTTACGGCAAATGATATTATTGAAGAGTTTCCATTGGTACAGTCGAATGCGCGATCAATTGAAATTTTTGAACCATATTCCATGCCGGCATTGACAACAGAGGAGGAAACCATATATCGTTTAATCGAACCGGAGCCTATTGCATTTGATACACTTCTGGAAAAAAGTGAAAGTAATTTTGGACATTTGCATTCAGTTCTGTTATCTTTACTAATAAAAAAGGTAATTAGCCAACTTCCGGGTTCTGTGTATATAGCGAATTCATAACAGAAATACAAATAATGTAAAGTTTGGATGAGATGGAGAGGAGGATGAGCCTATGGCGGATTCACTAGTCATTGTGGAATCACCTGCAAAAGCAAAAACAATTGGTAAATATCTAGGCAGTAAGTATATCGTGAAAGCGTCAATGGGTCATGTCCGGGATTTGCCGAAAAGTCAAATCGGAGTTGAAGTCGAGAATGATTTCAATCCAAAATATATAACCATTCGTGGTAAAGGTTCTGTACTGAAAGAACTGAAGGACGCGCGTAAAAAAGTCAAAAAAGTCTATCTCGCAGCTGACCCGGATCGCGAAGGGGAAGCGATTGCATGGCATTTAGCCCATGTGCTCGAACTTGAGGAAGGTGAGAGCTGCCGCGTCGTATTTAACGAGATTACGAAGCAAGCGGTAAAGGATGCCTTTAAGACACCGCGTCAGATCAATATGGATCTTGTGAATGCACAGCAAGCGCGTCGTATTCTAGACCGACTCGTTGGTTATAAGATTAGTCCTTTATTATGGAAGAAAGTCAAAAAAGGATTGTCCGCTGGTCGGGTGCAATCCGTTGCCGTGAAGATTATCATTGATCGAGAAAATGAGATTGATGCATTCGTACCTGAGGAGTATTGGACGATTCAAGCGAGACTTGCAATCGGTAAGAATGAATTCGATGCCAAATTCCATTCCTTGGACGGCGTAAAGCATGAATTGCACAACGAAGCGGAAATGCAAAAAATTCTGGCTGCCATCGCAAAGCAGAAATTTACGGTCTCAGAAGTGAAAGAGCGGGAGAGACAACGTCATCCATCGCCACCGTTTATTACAAGCTCATTGCAGCAGGAAGCCGCACGTAAGCTCAACTTCCGTGCAGCGAAGACCATGTCCGTCGCTCAGCAGCTGTACGAGGGTGTCGATCTGGGTAAAGAAGGCACCGTCGGTCTGATTACGTATATGCGTACGGATTCCACGCGGATTTCCACTATTGCGCAAGAAGAAGCGAAAGCACTGATCGTGGATAAATACGGAAGCGATTTCGCGCCGGAGACACCAAGGCAATATACGAAGAAATCGTCTGCCAATGCACAGGATGCACATGAAGCGATACGACCTACATCTGCGCTTCGTGAGCCTGATGAGATTAAATCGTTTATGAGCCGCGATCAGTATCGTCTATATAAATTGATCTGGGAATGTTTTGTGGCAAGCCAAATGACATCGGCCATTCTTGATACGATGACAGTGGACATTACAGCAGGGCGTACAACGTTCCGTGCAGTGGGTTCCAAGGTGCGCTTCAAAGGCTTTATGCAGGTCTATGTGGAAGGTAACGATGACGGTTCAACGGACGGAGAAGATAAGCTGCTTCCAGCGCTTGCGCAGGGGGATTCATTAACGAAAAAGGATATTGAGCCTAAGCAGCATTTTACACAGCCGCCGCCACGATATACGGAGGCACGATTGGTCAAGACGCTGGAGGAACTCGGCATCGGAAGACCAAGTACTTATGCTCCAACGCTAGAGACGATCCAAAAACGCGGTTACGTCGCGGTGGAGGAGAAGAAATTCGTTCCGACTGAACTTGGTGAACTGATTATCGAGCAAATGGAGCAGTTCTTCCCGGAAATCCTCGACGTTGAATTTACGGCACATATGGAAGAAGACCTCGACCATGTCGAAGACGGTGAAGGCGAATGGGTATCTGTCCTGGCAGAGTTCTACAAATCATTCGAGAAGCGTCTAGAGGTCGCCGAAGAAGAGATGAAGGAGATCGAGATCGTCGATGAAGTCTCCGATGAGATTTGCGAGAAGTGCGGCAGACATTTCGTCTACAAGATGGGGCGTTTCGGCAAGTTCCTCGCGTGCTCAGGTTTCCCGGATTGCCGTAATACGAAGCCGATCGTCAAGGAAACAGGTGTTGAGTGTCCGACTTGTCACGAAGGACAAATCGTAGAGCGCCGCAGTAAGAAAGGCCGTGTATTCTACGGTTGTACAAGGTACCCAGAGTGCGATTTCGTATCGTGGGATAAACCGATCTCCAAGCCTTGTCCGAATTGCGGCAAGTTGTTGGTAGAGAAGCGTACCAAGCAAGGGATCAAACATCAATGTACATCTTGCGACTTCAGCGAAGAGGTACAAGAGCAAGAGGATCAAGATTAAATCAAGAATCGATTATCGAGAAGATAGACGATCACAACCTCATACGTTAAGCGTGCCGCACAGTCCCTTATCTAAGGGACTGTTTCGGCGAAAGCGCTCATTTCACGATAGAAATAAAAACGTGTAAAAGTTACTCTCAAGCCCAGTTCAGGGTGTCCAGAGGGCGTAGCCCTCGGGGTCCCCCTTCGTGAAGGGGGATTTAGGGGGTTGAAATGATATTTTAAAAGTAATAAATAGTTAATGATTAAATAAATTGTATAAGGGGGTAGTGGGGGAAGCCCCCACACCTCAAGGAGGAACCAACATTGTCAGAACAACAAAGAGTTACCGTCATCGGAGCAGGATTAGCAGGAAGTGAAGCGGCGTGGCAGATCGCGAGTCAAGGTGTACCCGTTACATTATATGAAATGCGCCCTGTGCAAAAAACACCAGCGCATCATACAGATAAATTTGCAGAGCTCGTATGCAGTAACTCGCTGCGCGCAAACGGACTCAGTAACGCGGTGGGTGTGATTAAAGAAGAAATGCGTATGTTGAACTCCCTTATTATTGGTGCGGCTGATCGCAATGCTGTACCTGCTGGAGGAGCCTTAGCGGTAGACCGCGATGGTTTCGGAGATGAGATCACGAATACGCTGCGTAATCATCCACTGATCGAAGTTCGCAATGAAGAAGTGCAAGAAATCCCGCAGGATGGCATCACCGTGATCGCTACGGGACCTTTAACTTCACCAAGTCTCTCTGCACAAATTAAAGGATTGCTAGGGGAAGAATATTTCTACTTCTACGATGCTGCAGCGCCAATCATCGAGAAGGATTCCATCGACATGAACAAGGTGTACCTTGCTTCGCGTTATGATAAAGGGGAGGCTGCATACCTCAATTGCCCCATGACGGAAGAGGAATTTAATGTTTTCTATGATGCCTTGATATCGGCTGAGACAGCAGCGCTCAAAGAGTTTGAGAAAGAAATTTATTTTGAAGGCTGTATGCCGATTGAAGTCATGATGAAACGTGGGAAGCAGACGGCGCTGTTCGGCCCAATGAAACCGGTTGGTCTTGTGAACCCGCACACCGGACAACTTCCTCATGCTGTTGTTCAGCTTCGTCAAGACAACGCTGCAGGCACCCTTTATAATATGGTCGGTTTCCAGACACATTTGAAATGGGGCGAACAGAAGCGGGTCTTCTCCCTCATTCCTGGGCTTGAGAATGCTGAATTTGTTCGCTATGGCGTTATGCACCGCAACACGTTCGTTAACTCGCCGAGATTGCTAAGACCGACTTACCAGTTCAAAGGGCGGGATAATCTCTTCTTTGCTGGACAAATGACAGGCGTTGAAGGTTATGTAGAATCTGCGGCTTCCGGTCTGATTGCAGGGCTTAATGCGGCTCGTTATGCGAAGCAGCAGGAATGCCTTGTTTTCCCGCAAGAATCTACACTTGGAAGTATGGCGCATTACATCACGAATGCAGATCCTGAGCATTTCCAACCGATGAATGCAAATTTCGGGCTTGTTCCTCCGCTGGAGAAACGTATTCGTAATAAGAAAGAAAAGAACGAAATGATTGCGAATCGAGCGCTCGATACGGTCCGTAATTTTGCACAAGAGCACCAACTCATTTATACTTAATATATCGAGATTGATGACACTTTAAGAAGCAGCTGCTCGTAGCTGTTTCTTTGTTTAGGAAAAGGCTTTTGATGTCGGGTGGGGGTCCATGTAATGCGCCTCTATCGACTTCGAAGCCATATCCCCACTTGGTGGGGTTACTTTAGGAGGGAGATTGCCTTATGGAAATGGCATTTCACGCAACGACGATTTGTGCCGTACGACATCAAGGGAAGGGAGCTATTGCAGGAGACGGTCAAGTGACTTTCGGTAATGCAATGGTGATGAAGCAGCACGCGAAAAAGGTCCGTAGACTATATCGTGGGCAAGTTGTTGCAGGCTTCGCAGGTTCCGTAGCGGATGCGATTACGCTATTCGAGAAATTTGAAGGCAAGCTGGAAGAACATCATGGAAACCTTCAGCGTTCTGCAGTTGAACTCGCCAAAGAATGGCGCTCAGATCGCGTTCTTCGGAAACTTGAAGCCATGATGATCGTAATGGATCATAGTGGATTGTTATTGATCTCGGGGAATGGTGAGATTATCGAGCCAGATGATGGCATTCTTGCGATCGGATCAGGCGGATCATTTGCATTATCAGCAGCGCGAGCATTACAGCGTCATGCCCCAGAGATGGAAGCCAAGGAGATGGCGAAGGCGTCGCTTCAAATTGCTTCGGAGATCTGCGTATATACGAACGGTAATATTATCGTCGAGGAAATATGAGAAAATGCTATTAAGGCGAGATGAACGATTGAGTTGGAGGGATGAAGATGAGTAATCAATCATTAACACCGCGTCAGATCGTTGCGGAATTGGATAAGTATATTGTTGGCCAGAAAAAGGCGAAAAAATCGGTTGCTGTTGCATTACGGAATCGTTATCGTCGAAGCTTGCTCGATGAGTCGCTTCGAGATGAAATTGTGCCGAAAAATATTTTGATGATTGGACCAACTGGGGTGGGGAAGACAGAAATCGCTCGCAGACTCGCGAAATTGGTTCAAGCGCCATTCGTGAAGGTTGAAGCAACGAAATTTACAGAGGTCGGTTATGTGGGCCGTGATGTAGAATCGATGGTCCGTGATCTAATCGAGACTGCGATTCGTATGGTGAAGTCAGAACGAATGGAACAGGTGAAGGACAAGGCAGAAGAAATGGCTAACGAGCGAATTGTTCAAATCCTCGTTCCGTCAGCGTCGAAGAACAAGAATCAGAAGAATCCATTCGAAATGTTATTCGGTAATAATGGGAATACGCAACAGCAGGAAGAGGCAGAGCCGCAAGATTCGAATGTTACTGAGCGTCGCCGTCAAGTACGTTTTAATCTGCTTGCTGGCAAGCTTGAGAATGATACAATTGAGATTGACGTCGAGGATGCGGCGCCGAATATGATGGATATGTTCGCTGGTCAAGGGAATGAACAGATGGGCATGAATATGCAAGAAATGTTCGGCAGCTTGATGCCTAAACGAACGAAACGCCGTAAATTATCGATTAAAGAGGCACGCAAAGTGTTGATTCAAGAAGAAGCCGGAAAATTGGTTGATATGGATGATGTGACGCAAGAGTCTATTCGAAGAGCAGAGCAATCTGGCATTATTTTTATTGATGAGATCGATAAAGTTGCTAGTGCAGGCCGAGGATCGGGTCCAGATGTGTCACGAGAAGGCGTACAGCGTGATATCCTGCCTATCGTAGAAGGATCAACGATCATGACCAAATACGGGCCTGTGAAGACGGACTATATCTTGTTTATCGCAGCAGGAGCCTTCCATATTGCGAAGCCTTCGGATCTGATCCCAGAGCTTCAAGGTCGATTCCCGATTCGGGTTGAGCTTAGCAGCTTATCCCTGGATGATTTTGTATCGATTTTAACGGAGCCGAAGAACGCATTAACGAAGCAATACGCTGATCTTCTGCGCACAGAAGATATTGAAATTGAATTTTCCGCGGAAGCCATACGGGAGATTGCGCATATTGCTGCAACGGTGAATCAGAATACAGAAAATATTGGCGCACGTAGACTGCATACGATCCTTGAGAAGTTATTAGAGGATTTATCGTTTGAGGCGCCAGAATTGACGCTAGACAAGATGACGATTACGCCAGAGTATGTCCGTGAGAAATTAGGGGATATTGCACAGAATCGTGATCTCAGTCAGTATATACTGTGATTCATAAGTTGAACTAGGAGGTTACGAGGTGACATTACTCGCCAACACACGTGCTTTGAACAAACTGCTGCAGCGTGCAGATGGCAAGGCTGTCAATTTCCGTGAAATGTCGGAGATCCTGCGAGATGCCATTCAGGCCAATATCTATGTTGTGAGCCAAAAAGGCAAAGTACTTGGATATGGGGTCATGGATGAGTCGGATTTACACGCCCTGGAGCAGACAGCAAATGATGTGCGTATTCCAGAAGAAATCAATCAATTGCTTCTTTCTTTTGACAATACGGCAAGAAACACCGATGCAGGGATGCAGAATCAAGAAGGATTGAATCAAATTTCGGCATTTTTCTCCCATTCGATTGTAACTGTTGTTCCAATAATAGGTCGCGGGGAAAGAATTGGTACTATTGTACTAACGAGTCCAAAAGCACTGTTTCAGGATGATGATCTCGTTTTGGCGGAATTTGGATCTGCTATTGTGGGAATGGAAATTAGTCGAGACCTTGCTGACGAGCATGAAGTCGAGACTCGCAATAAGTCTGCAGTGCTATCTGCGGTCAATTCGCTCACTTACAGCGAACTGGATGCGGTCGAACATATTGTCCATGAATTAACAGGTAACGAGGGGTTGCTTGTGGCGTCCAAAGTTGCGGACCGCGCGGGAATAACCCGTTCCGTTATTGTCAACGCGCTGCGCAAGCTGGAAGGTGCGGGCGTCATCGAGACACGTTCACTCGGAATGAAAGGGACCTATATTAAGATCATCAATGACCAATTTATAAGTCATATTACCCGTTAAAATGTTAAGTGTATATTAAGGTTTATATAGAACGACAAGAGTCCTATCTTTCGACGAAAGATAGGGCTTTTTGCTTATTGTGAAAAAAGGTAAACTCACAGAATATTATGATATACTGCCAGTATACATATTTCTGCATATTTTTTATTACACGACAATTTGCCACTAAAATATTGTCGAATTAAGGAGGATATCCAGGAATTTTGTAGAATTTTATTATTGCTAATTTAAAATGAAAGTGGGGAAAATTGTGAATTTGCTTAGCGGCGCAAGCTTTGAACGCTTACAAGGCGCGATCGACACCTCGAATTTACGCCAGAAAGTCATTGCGAACAACATTGCCAATGCAGATACGCCGAATTTCAAGAGATCTGACGTCTCCTTCGAAAGTATGTTGGAACAAGAAATGGATCGAAATTCCTCTTCACTCATCGGCAATCGGACGGATTCCCGGCATTTCTATATCGGACCCCAGTCCGGTTCGATGGTATCACCTCAAGTGACTACGGATGAGACAACGGTGTACAACAATAATCTCAACAATGTCGACATGGATAAAGAAATGTCACAGCTAGCTCAAAACCAATTGAAGTATAATGCCCTCATTCAACAACTCAATCACGATATTAAGATGAAACGCGTCGTACTCGAAGGGAGATAATGGTCTTGAACATTAGTAACAGCTTTAATATTAGTGCTTCTGCATTGACCGCTCAGCGTCTGCGAATGGATGTCGTCAGTTCCAATATTGCGAATGCGGAGACTACGCGTGGCAGGTATGTTGATGGTAAATTCGAACCTTATCGACGGAAGATGGTTGTCATGCAGCCATATCAGGAGGGAAGCTTCGCGAGCGCGCTTCAGTCTGAGCTCGGTGAGCCAGATGTCGGAAAGGGAGTGAAAATTACTCAAATCAAAGAAGATCAGGCGCCATTCAAGCAAGTCTATAATCCAACGCATCCTGATGCAGATTCGAATGGATACGTGAGTATGCCTAACGTTGATGTACTGAAGGAAATGGTGGATATGATTTCTGCGACAAGGGCTTATGAGTCGAACGTAACGGCACTAAATGCATCGAAGTCGATGTTTATGAAAGCACTTGAGATTGGTAAATAACATTATCTCGATCGAACGGGGGGGAAATGATGATTCAGAATAATTTGTTGGCAGGCGTAACGCCGAAGCTGACAACGAACATCGCACAGAATACTGCAACACCAGCAGAAGTTACTAAACAGTTTAGTGAGTTTTTGGGTGATGCATTGAATCAAGTCGATGCACAAGAGAAGAACGTACATAAAATGAGCGATAAATTCATTCTTGGCCAAGTGAATGTTGATCAATTAATGATCGCATCCGAACAGGCGACGCTTAGTCTTCAGCTGACGACACAAATACGCAATAAAGTGATCGAAGCGTATCAAGACATTATGCGTACGCAAATCTAATTAGAGATACATATTTAGCAAAGTTTCGGATGGGGTGACAGTGTGAACGAGAAGTTTGTCCAGTATCGAGATAAAGTGACTCAATTCTGGGGTCAATTCGGGAAAAAGCAAAAAGTATTGTTTTTATCAGTAATCGGCATTCTGCTCGTCGTCATTGTCCTATTAACATATCAATTCTCGAAGGTGGAGTACGAGACTGCTTTCAGAGATTTGAATGAAGTCGATGCTGCAGCAGTGATGCAGAATTTGGATGCAAGCGGTATTCCTTACAAGCTTAGCGCCGATGGCAAATCGATCTCTGTTCCTAGCGCATCGGCTTCTAAAGTGAGAATTGATATCGCATCACAAGGGATCGTAAAGAACGGGTCTTTGGGTTTTGGTGCATTTACGGATAGCTCTTCGACATTCGGTTCTACGGATCGTGAGTTCGATGTGAAGTACAAAAATGCGCTCAATGGCGAAATTCAACAATTATTGAATCGGATGCAAGGTGTCAGTGATTCGAAAGTGGTTGTAAATTTACCGCGTGAAAGCGTCTTTGCAGGTATGGAAGAGCAAGAAGCTGCATCGGCGTCGGTGAGTCTTAAATTCAAGCCTGGTTATCGACCAAGTCAAGAATCTGTGGATTCCTACTTCAATCTCATTAAGACTGCTGTTCCTAATCTAGCACTAGATAACATCACCGTGACAAGTGATGAAGGTGAGTTGTTGTCTTCCATGAAGAACGGTAATGCAACGATGTCTAGCGCGATTGAAGAACAAATGCAGATTCGTAAAAAATTCGAGAACGATGTTCGCTCCAGCGTGAAGCAGTTCTTAGGCCGCTGGTATTCTCCAGACAAAATTGAAGTGCTTGTCGGGGCGTCGATCAATTTCGATAAGAAGAACTCTGAACAAAAACTTGTTGAACCTGTAAATAAAGACGAGATCAAAGGGATAGAAATCAGTGTTCAAGAATCTCAAAAAACTTACAGCGGCAAAGATAGTCAAGCTGGCGGGGTTGCTGGGACAGGAGCACAAGAAATCCCAGGTTACCCTGGTAGTGACAATAGCGGTCAGTCAAATTCGGAAGAAAGCTCCAAAACGACCAACTATGATGTGAATCGTATCACGAACCAAATTCAATCCAGTCCGTTTTCGGTTAAAGATTTGAGCGTCAATGTTGCAATCGAACCGCCTAATGGTGATCTAGCGGCCTTTACGCCGGAGAAGAAGAAAGAAATTGAGACGATGCTTGTCAATTTCGTTCGTTCGAAGCTAGCAGATTCAGGTCTTGATTATTCAGACGATGTATTAGCCAAAAAGGTTTCAGTTATTGCACAAAATTTTGGTTCGACAGCTGCAGCAGCGGAAAAAGCGACATTAACCAACACATTATGGATTGGTGGAGGGGTGCTTGCTCTAGCATTACTCGCTGGGATCGGATTCATGGTGTATCGACGCAAAAAGAAACAGCAGGAAGAGTTCGAAGATATTCCGTTACAACCAGCAATGGAATTCCCTTCGATTGATCTTGATAATGTAACGAATGAGAACCAAGTTCGAAAACAATTAGAAACCCTTGCCAAGAAAAAACCAGATGAGTTTGTTAATTTGTTACGTTCTTGGTTAGCAGATGAATCGAGGTGACATAGGTGGCAAGAAATCAGAATCAAGGCTATCAAGTGTTAACAGGGCGTCAGAAAGCGGCGATTCTGCTCATTTCTCTCGGTCCGGAAGTATCGGCACAAATTTTTAAACATTTAAGAGAAGATGAAATCGAACAACTTACGCTAGAGATTGCGAATATGCGCAAAGTGGATAGTACGGAAAAGGAATCCATTCTAGCGGAATTCCATCAGATTTGTCTCGCTCAAGAATATATTACGCAGGGCGGTATCACTTATGCGAAGGAGATACTAGAGAAAGCGCTTGGTTCGCAAAAAGCGATTGAAGTCATTAATCGATTGACGGCGACGTTGCAAGTTCGTCCATTTGACTTCGCGCGTAAAGCAGATCCAGCACAAATCTTGAACTTCTTGCAGAACGAAAATGCTCAGACCATTGCATTAGTATTATCCTATTTGCAATTCGAACAGGCTGCTGTCATTCTATCTTCGTTGCCGCAAGAGAAGCAGGCTGAAGTTGCAAGACGCGTTGCGATTATGGACAGTACATCACCAGAAGTGATTAGTCAGGTTGAACGTGTCCTTGAACAGAAGCTATCTTCGACGGTTACGCAGGATTACACAAATGCTGGCGGGATCGAGTCGATCGTACAAATCCTTAACGGGGTTGACCGTGGTACAGAGAGAACGATTTTGGATTCCTTGGAAATTCAAGATCCAGAGCTTGCAGAAGAGATCAAGAAACGGATGTTCGTCTTTGAAGATATTGTTAATGTCGATAATCGTTCCATTCAGCGTATTATTCGCGATATTGAGAACTCCGACTTACAGCTTGCGCTTAAAGTGGCGAGTGAAGAGGTACGTGATGTTATTTTCCGGAATATGTCCAAGCGGATGGCGGATACATTCAAGGAAGAAATGGAATTCATGGGACCTGTGCGATTGCGTGACGTTGAGGAAGCTCAGACCCGCATCGTAGCAACGATTCGCCGTCTGGAAGAAGCCGGAGAGATTATTATCGCTCGCGGTGGAGGAGATGATATCATTGTCTAATTTGATCAAATCATCTCAATATGTCGCGGTGAAAGATTTGAAGTATATTGAGAAAATTCAATATGCGCAAGGTCTCTCACCGGAGATGGCTATCGTAGACGAGAGCGAAGTTCAAGCGAAGAGAGAAGCTGAATACGAGAAGATTCGTAAACAAATTATGGATGAAGCAGCGTTCGTGGCGGAAGAGGAAGTGCGACATGCCACGGATGAAGCTGAACGCATCGTTGAGGCTGCAAAAGCTGAAGCCGAAGAATGGTGGCAAGAGAGGCGTCAAGAGGACGAGCAGCTCATCGAGATGTCGAAGCTAGATGGTTTTGAACGAGGTTATCAGGAAGGGCTGGAGCAAGCACAGGAGGCTACACGTCAGCAAGTGGAGCAAATGCTTGCAGAAGCCAAAGCAATACTCGAACAGGCCTATCTTGCCAAGGATCAAATCATTCAAGAGGCGGAGCCTTTTCTCGTGAATTTAAGTTGTGCGATTGCTGAGAAAATCGTAGACAAGCATCTATCCATGGAACAAGATTACGCCGTGGAATTAATTCGTAAGCAATTAACACGGAAGAGAGAACAGGGAATGATCACGCTTTGCGTGGCGCCAGAACATCTGGCATTCGTCCAGGCTGCTCGGGAGGAATTAATTCTATCCATTGATTCTCAAGCTGAGCTGCAAATTCTTCCGGATTCTTCCGTAACCGACTGGGGATGTGTGATTCGATCCTCTTATGGAAGCATCGATGCACGAATTGATACACAACTCACAGAAGTTAAGAAACATTTGCTTCAAATTGCACTGCATCAGGATGATCGCTCGCAGGAGGATGATCATGCTTAATGCGGACCGATACATAGAACATTTGAAACACATCGATCCCATTCGCGTGAATGGGAAGGTAACGCAGGTCATTGGGTTAACGGTTGAATCGGAAGGACCGGATGCGAGCATCGGAGAAGTCTGCTACATCTATCCTACGAAGGCAGCGCAACCTCTAAAGGCTGAAGTTGTTGGTTTTCGTGATAATAAAGTTATCCTCATGCCGCTCGGTGAACTCCACTCGATCGGGCCTGGATGTGATGTGGTTGGTACAGGGAAGCCGCTAACGGTTCAAGTTGGATCTGAGCTGCTCGGCAAAGTTCTGGACGGCCTTGGACAACCCCTTGATCAATCCCATCTACCAAGTCGTATGGCACACTATTCGACGCATAATGTACCATCCAATCCACTCAAGCGACCTCGTGTAGCGGAGCCGATTGGAACGGGAGTTCGTGCAATCGATGGATTGCTTACGATGGGGAAAGGCCAGCGTGTCGGTATTTTTGCCGGTTCAGGTGTAGGGAAGAGTACCTTGCTTGGTATGGTGGCACGGAATACATCAGCGGATGTCAATGTCATTGCATTAATCGGGGAACGGGGTAGAGAGGTGCTCGATTTTATCGAACGCGACCTTGGACCTGAAGGGCTAGCTCGTTCAGTTGTTATTGTAGCGACTTCGGATCAACCAGCATTGATTCGAATAAAAGGCGCTTTAATCGCAACGACGATCGCAGAATATTTCCGTGATCGCGGATTGAATGTCATGCTGATGATGGACTCTGTGACGCGTTATGCGATGGCGATGCGTGAAGTTGGACTTGCGATCGGCGAACCGCCAGCGACACGTGGATATACTCCATCGGTTTTTGCGAGTCTACCGAAACTGCTAGAGCGTGCAGGTACAGGGCCTACAGGATCAATCACCGCGTTCTACACGGTTCTGGTGGATGGGGATGACATGAATGAACCTATCGCCGATGCTGTACGGGGGATCCTCGATGGTCATATCGTGCTGAATCGTTCCATTGCACATAAAGGACATTTTCCTGCGATTGACGTTATGGCGAGCATTAGTAGGGTTATGAAGGACATCGTGGATTCTGAACATACGAGTGCAGCGGAGAATTTGAAGCGTCTGCTCGCGGTATACAAAGAATCGGAAGATCTTATTAATATTGGTGCTTATCAGCGCGGTTCCAATGCTCAAATTGATATGTCGCTTGAGTATATTGAAGCGATTTGGAGTTATACGAAGCAAAAGGTCGATGAGAAAGTCACTTATCAGGATGCGCATGAACAGTTAGTCATGCAATTCGGAGCGAGTTAATCGTTACATTTACAGTTACGATGAAATTGAGGTAAGGAGTGCTGAAAATGGCAGTGCGGTTTCATTACCCTTTTCAAAAAGTGGTTGATCTGAAAGAAAGTGAAAAAACGCAGGCGGAATGGGTACTCTCTGCATCGATCGGTAAGCTGCAACAAGTTACTTCCGTCCTACATCAATTGGAATCTGAGAAAGAGAATGCGTTAGAGTCTATCCAAGAAGCGACGGTGGCTTGTTGTGTATCGAGTCTACAATCGATGCAGACTTATCTTAGTCGGATCGAGCAATCCATTCGGAATCAATTGAAGGATGTTCAAGTGGCAAAGACCGATGTCGAACGTAATCAATTGCATTTGACAGACAAAATGAAAGATGAGCAAGTGTGGCAACAAGCGAGAGAAAGAGCTAAAGAACGGTTTCGTTATGAAATGCAGCTTCGCGAGCAAAATGAGCTTGATGAAATGGCGACCGTGCGCTTTTCCTTGTCGGCTCGTTAACGCTTGAATGATCTCACTGGCGTTCTAAGAGATCGTTGATTCGAGAAGGAGAGATCGGTTTGAAAGAAGCGGATATCGAGAAAAGTTCATACAGTGGGTTTGAACGATTTTTGTTTTTTGTGACACCCATCATTTTTACAATTGTATTGTTATTCGTGTTGCTGGCGTTATTCAATTTCCCAGTTCGTAATACGATCCTTGAGATTGCTCAGAAAATCCCGATTGTTAACCAGTTCGTACCTGAACCGTCATCCAAGACGGCGGTTCAAGGGGGAACAGACACGAACGCGAAGAATGACAATTTAGAGAAAAAAATCGAAGAATTGAATCAATTGCTAGCTGCCAAGGACGCAGAATTGAAGAAATCAACGGCATTAATTGATCAGAAGGATCAAGAGATTACGACATTGAAAGATAACGTCGCTCAGACAGAACAGAAGTTTGAAGAGAAGAAACAAACCGACGAAGCCTATCAAGCTCAGATTACGGGTCTAGCGAACATGTATGCGAAGATGCAGCCTTCCAAGGCAGCACCTGTCATGGAAAGCTTGACGCTCGACGAGCAAGTGCTGGTGCTCCAAGCGATGAAACCAAATGATCGTATTAAAATTCTAGAGAAAATGACACCGAAAGCCGCGGCGGATGCATCGATTCTATTGAAAGATGCACAACCATCCGAGAATCTGGCGATCGCAGCAGTACAAGCGAGATTGAACAAACTTAAAAACGAGGAGAAGAACAAAGTCAAAGACAAGCTGGACAACGTTCAGTTGACTCAGACGTTCCGGAACATGACGCCTAAAAGCGCAGCTTCCCTCATTCTAGAAACCGCTAAAATTAGCGAGGACAAAGCATTGCTTATCCTCAAATCGATCGATGATTCGACGAGATCCCAGATCTTATCGGCCATGACAGAGAATAAAGACACAAAATCGAATAAAGATACGGCGGCCATTGCTGCTAAGCTATTATCCAAAATCATGCCAGCCAAGTAATCGTTCGTACTTGAAAGGAGGTGAAAAAGATGGAAATGATGATTCAATCTACATCAGCTTCGATCAGTGCGAAATCGACGAATGTTTCGGCGACCAAGAGCGCGCCTAGCATGGATAAATCGGGTAATACCTTCGGACAAGTGCTTGGACAATCGATGAATGGACAAGAGGCAGCAAGTGGTACCGGGAACACGGCACCAGTAAACGTACAATCTTTGATAAAAAGTGCATTGGCGACAGATTCTACGGGAGAAATCAGTACTGATCAGCTGATTGAAGCACTTATCGCTTCACTGCAACAATCGGACGGGGAGATTGAGAATAATCCCGATCTATTGAGTCAATTGCAAGAATGGATTAAGTTGGCCGACGAGCTTCTAGCCGTTCTCGCTAACCCTCAACTAATTGTACAGGAGCCATTGAATAACACAGCTGAAATCGATTTGGCTGCTGACCCAGCAACATTGCGTTTTGCGGTTCAAGATAGGCTCGTCCAGCTCGTCACCCTTGTCAAGACAGAGGGAGCAGCAGAGATGCAACCAGCAGCGCTCATGAACAAGTCGACGAGTGCGGAATTCTTACAAACATTGCAGTCGATGTTAGGTGAGATGACAGAGCAATCGAACGACACGACAGCGCCGAAACCAACGAATGCAGCTCGTCAAGCTACACAGTTGATTCAAGCGCTGCAAGCGATCTTGAACAAAGGGAACGCAGTGAATACGGATGCGGTTAAGACGATGGAGCTTCTGTCAGCTCGTCCTATGCAACCGACAGCGATCGTAGGAAATCTTGTGAAGGTTTCATCCGAGAATCAAACAACATTACAACAAGCACAATCAACTTTGAATTCTTCAGGTGATCAATTAGGAACGAATGCAGCATCTGACACAGATGCGTCACCGATTGTCACTGCTGGTCAGATGGCACTACGTGCTCATGATACAACGGTACTTCGGCCTGCGGCTCCTGTGATCCAAGCGCAGAACTTTGCACCTGAGATGAGCCAGTTCATTAAACAATTGGATATTGCGAAATTCAATGGCGTTTCGGAAGCTAAGATCATTCTGTTCCCTGAACATCTTGGTCAAGTGGACATTCGTATTACAGTTCAGAATGGTCACATTGTCGCACAGTTTATGACGGAACATGCAGCAGCCAAAGATATGTTGGATACACAGATGGCTCAGCTCCGTACTGCGCTTCAATCTCAGGGCTTACAAGTTGAGAAGCTTGAAGTAACACAGAACCAGAACCTTCACTCCCAAATGTTCCATGATGGACGTCAGTCGAATCGTGGACAAGCACAAGCGGAGCAGCAGAAGAATCAAGCAGCAGGTCAAGAAGATGGTTCGATCGGTCAATTACAATCGAATCTGCAAGAGGAACAAGCGATACGCCTGAATGGGCTAAGTCGAGGCAGTTCCTTCCATGCAACGGTGTAGAAAGAGAGTAGGTGAATGCAATGGCAAAAGATGTGGTCTCAACCTCGAATATGTGGCCGAACTATAGTCCAACGAATGTGGCGGCAGCAGCGAAGAAGGAGAAGAGCTCCCTCGGGAAGGATGATTTCTTCAAAATCTTGATTACGCAAATGACGAATCAGGATCCGACGCAGCCGCTCAATGACCGTGAGATGATCGCCCAGATGGCTCAGTTCTCCTCGGTAGAACAATTAATGAACATTAATAAGCTGCTGACATCGATGCAGCAATCCCTTGGCTCTTCATCAGGTTTGATTGGGAAGCAGATCAGCTGGAAGACCGAAGGCGATAAACCGGAGATCAAATCAGGTATCGTGGAATCTATCATTATCCGTGAAGGCGTACAATACGCCAAAGTTGGGTCTGATGAAATCCTGCTAAGCAAGATTGATAAGATTGAGAATCCTGCAGATAAGACACCTCCAACGGATGAAACGAAGCCAGAACAGCCAAAACCTGACCAACCGAAGCCTGATGTACCTACGAATGGCAACAGTGATCAACCTGAGGCGGACAAGCCTTCGAATCCAACTGGGGCTAGCGAATCATGACGGATCGGATGACGGTTGGCCAGTTTTATACTGGCAAAATTGCTCCTGCTGGGGTTAGGCCACAAACAGGACGCCCATCAAACGTCAATGATGGAAGCTTTGAAGAGATCCTTCAAAGTAATTTTGTAAGGTTCAGCCAGCATGCCGAAATGCGTCTGCGCCAAAGAGGGATTCAAATGGGCCCAGAGCAGTTATCGAAGTTAGAGACAGCGATCGATAAGGCAGCGGCTAAAGGGGCGAAGGAATCACTCGTTCTCTTGCCAGATACGGCTCTGATTGTGAACATTAAGAATCGAATGGTTGTAACGGCAATGGACCAATCATCCATGAAGGACCATGTGTTCACACAAATTGATAGTGCAATCGTTCTGACATAAAGTGGGCTGGACCTAATCAGGAGGCCTAGGATTGCGGATCGACCGAAGCAATCTATGTATGACAAAGATACGATTAGAATGAGGAGGATATCTATTCATGCTAAGATCGATGTATTCTGGAGTATCCGGTATGCGCGGATTTCAGACGAAACTTGATGTCATCGGTAACAACATTGCGAACGTGAATACGGTTGGATTTAAATCAGGCCGTGTCATGTTTAAAGATATTATGAGTCAAACGGTTGGCGGCGCATCTGCTCCGAACGATGCAGGTCAAGGCGGTATCAACCCGAAACAAATCGGCCTTGGGGTAACCGTTGGTTCGATCGATACGATCCATCTTGGCGGAAGCGCGATGACAACGAACCAGCCGCTTGACCTCCGCATTGACGGCGATGGATTCTTTGCTGTTCAGCTTGGAGATGATCAAGAACAGCCATTTTTGACGCGTGCAGGTAATTTCCATATTGATGCGAATCGCAACATTGTGACAGGAGACGGGATGAGAGTCGTTGCATCCGGCGGTGGTCCGATTGAACCTTTAGAAGACACTGTTACAGGACTTACGATAGCGCAAGATGGAACGCTGATGCTAGCGATGAATGACGGAACCATTCAACAAGGACCGAAGATTGGTATCGTTAAGGTTGTCAATCCAGAGGGTCTTGAGAAAATCGGCGGGAACCTGTATCGCATGACAGCGAATGCGAATCCGGATGGTGCGCTCGAAGTTGTTGATGCGAACAGCACGGAAGCAGGAACGGGTGCAATTATTTCAGGACAATTAGAAATGTCCAACGTTGAATTGACAGCTGAATTCACGGAGATGATCGTTGCGCAGCGCGGTTTCCAAGCTAACTCCCGGATCATCACAACTTCGGACGAAGTTCTGCAAGAGGTTGTTAACTTGAAACGATAAGTTCCTATGATTAAGTAACGGAGGGGAGATTCCCCTCCGCATCTCACAGGAGGGTAGCCATGATCTCACTTACGCGGTTCAACGGTTCCCAGGTATGGATTAACGCTTTACTTATAGAGAGTGTCGAAGAATCACCCGATACATATATTACGCTCGTCACAGGTAAGAAAATCATCGTACTGGAGAAGTCAGCTGATATCATTCGTTTGATGAAAGATTACCTAAGCAGTATTGGTGTGCAAGGCGCGACCATCAAGTTTCAGCAAATGGAGGGACAATCATGAAAAGAATGTTGCCATGGCTAATTACCGTCCTACTCGCCATCACATTAATTATTGTTGCAGCATTTCTCTTGTTCAATTACTGGTCTAAGGATGCGAACAGTTCGAAGGTAGACAGCGCCATTAGTCAGGTAGAGACAAAACAATTGACTGCGGATCAAATCGTTGAAGTGTCTTCTCAAATTACGGATATCAAGACGAACTTGGCTGATACAGGCTATGTCGTGATGATGGGCTTCTCTTTCCAACTTGATAGCAAGAAGACGAAAGAGGAATTCGATAAAATCAAAGATATCACTATTAAGCCGATTATCATTAAGACTTTGGCGGATATGCAGCCAACGGAGCTTAATGGTGCGAAAGGCAAAGATCAACTCTGTGCGAAGCTGACCAACCTAATCAACACTGCACTTCCTAATGGAAAGTTGATCAATATGGGGATTACTGATTTTATTATGACGTCCATATAATTTGGCGATAGAATGATTCCTTTAAGGGGGTGAAACGATTGGTTGATGTATTGTCACAAAATGAGATCGATGCCTTGCTTGCGGCGTTATCTTCCGGCGAGATGGATGCAGAAGAACTGAAAAAGGAAGAATCGCAAAAGAAAATTAGATCTTACGATTTTAAGAGAGCAGTTCGTTTCTCCAAGGATCACATTCGAAGTTTGACACGAATACACGAGAATTTCGCTCGGTATTTGACGACGTATTTCTCAGCACAATTACGTACATTTGTGCAAATCAATGTCGTGCAAGTCGAACAATTGCCGTATGACGAGTTTATCCGATCAATCCCAAAAATGACGATTTTGAACATTTTTGAGGCAGAGCCGCTAGAAGGTCGAATGGTTCTAGAAGTTCATCCTAACGTAGCATTTGCTATGGTTGATCGTTTACTTGGCGGCACCGGCGTAGCTCCTTCGAAGATCAGTGCGCTGACAGAGATCGAGACGATGGTGATGGAACGGATTTTTAGCAGAGCCTTTGATAGTCTACAAGAAGCTTGGAAGACGGTCATCGACATTGCACCGAGACTAGAAGCACTTGAGACAAACCCGCAATTTATGCAAATTGTTTCGCCGAACGAGACGATTGCCTTAATTTCGTTAAGCACCAAAATCGGCGATACGACAGGGATGATTAATCTATGTATCCCGCACGTCGTCATCGAGCCGATCATGTCTAGATTGTCGGTTCACCACTGGTTCGTCTCTCAGAAGAAATCGAGAGCTCCGGAAGAAGTCGAAGTGCTTCGTCAACGGGTGAACAAAGCGAAATTGCCGCTGATTGCTGAGCTTGGTAATTCACAGATATCCATACGCGAATTTTTAAGTTTATCGGTGGGTGATGTTATAACGTTAGAGAAAAAAGTTGAAGAAGGCCTATCGATCCGCGTCGGAGAGAAATTGAAATTTCTTGGCAGTCCGGGTGTCGTTAAAGATCGCGTGGCGATTCAAATTGATGAAATTGTGAGCGAAGGGGTTGAAGAATTTGACGAGTAAAGACTATTTATCTCAAGAGGAAATTGATGCTCTATTGAATCAATCCTCCGCATCATATACAGATGAGGGTTCGAAGTCTGAAATATCCATCAATGATTATTTAACCGCACTGGAACAAGATGCTCTGGGGGAAATTGGTAATATTACGTTTGGAAGTGCAGCCACTGCGCTGTCCACACTTCTTGGGAAAAAAGTCGACATTACGACCCCCCAAGTATCTATCATTTCACGCGAAAATTTCAGCAGTGAGTTCCCAAAACCGCATGTGGCTGTACATGTTACCTATGTTGATGGGTTTGAGGGTATCAATTCGCTGGTTATACATACGAGAGATGCACAAGTCATCGCGAATTTGATGCTTGGTGGAGATGGTCAGATTACGGAAGATGAAGAGCTGAACGATATCCATATTAGCGCTGTACAGGAAGCCATGAATCAAATGATGGGGTCCTCTGCAACGTCGATGTCGACGATCTTCAATCGGTTCGTCAATATCTCGCCTCCAGGGATTGATATTCTCAATATTGAGAGTGGCAGAGGAGTTCAGAAGCTGCCTACAGAAGATTATTTGGTGAAAGTATCGTTCCGCTTAATTATCGGCGATTTAATTGACTCGACAATTATGCAGTTACTTTCGATTTCTTTTGCCAAAGAATTAGTGGCATCGCTACTAGGTGAAGCAGCAGCTGAACCTGAAGCACCAGCGCCTACGCCGGTCGCCAATGAGTCTGTGGCTGCGAATGAGCAGGCAGCAGCTGCCATGCACATGAACCCGAATGCAGGATTCAGCGCAGTTGATCCTACGATTGGTTATGAGCCTACCAACGCACCGTCCATGCCATATGCAGAGCAGCAAGCGCAACAGCCTATGATGCATCAGCAGCCGATGTATGGCCAACCGATGTATGCACAGCCTCAAGCCTATCAACAGCACGGTTATGGCGCACCAATGGGGCAACCTTCGATGCTTGGAAATGGCGCGAATCGAAATGTGCAACAAGTTCAATTTGCTAGTTTTCAGAATACTCCTTATTTACAGACAGAGGAAACTAATCTAAATTTATTATTAGACATTCCGCTGAAAGTGACTGTAGAATTAGGTAGAACCCAGAAGCAAATTAAGGAAATTCTCGAATTATCGCAAGGATCGATTATTGAATTGGACAAGCTCGCAGGGGAACCTGTCGATATATTGGTGAACAACAAGTTAATTGCCAAAGGTGAAGTTGTCGTAATCGATGAGAATTTTGGGGTTCGTGTCACAGATATCGTAAGTCAATGGGATCGTATTCAAAAACTACAATAAGCACTAGGGAGGATTTTTTAACATGTCAAACCGTATTTTAGTCGTAGATGACGCAGCTTTTATGAGAATGATGATTCGTGACATTCTGACGAAGAATGGGTATGAAGTTGTAGGGGAAGCACAAGATGGTGCTCAAGCGATCGAGAAGTTCAAAGAGTTCAAGCCGGACCTCGTAACCATGGATATTACGATGCCTGAGATGGATGGCATCTCTGCGTTGAAAGAAATCAAGAAATTGGATGGTTCCGCAAAAGTCATCATGTGTTCCGCGATGGGACAACAAGCGATGGTTATCGATGCGATTCAAGCGGGTGCCAAAGACTTTATCGTCAAACCATTCCAAGCGGATCGTGTAATTGAAGCGATTAAGAAAACGTTAGGATCCTAAATCGAATGATTTCGTTCCTAGCCCTAGAATCAGACACAGGTAATAATTTGAGCTACTCAGGTGCGGTGATGAATATCATCTGGGTGCTCATCGTTCTCGTAATCATTATCTTTCTAATCGTGTTTGTCATTCGATTCCTAGGACAGAAGAACCGCAACTGGAGCCGAAACCAAGCGATTCGTACGCTTGGGGCGATCGGGCTTGCGCAGAACAAATCGATGCAAGTAGTAGAGATCGGGGATTCGATCTACATTATCGGTGTTGGCGAAGATATACGTCTCATCGATAAGGTGTCGGATCCTGATGAGGTTGCGGTTATTCTTGCTTCCTTTGAGCAGAATCAAACCAGACAAGGGCAAGATATCGCTCCCATTCTCTCGAACTTGATGAAGAAATTTCGTAAATCGGAGGATTCGGCGCCCCTCTCACAAGAGGAACTGAATACCTCCTTTCATGAAGTGTTCCAGAGCAAGTTAAACCGAGTGACAAGCCGGAAGCAGAAGGTAGAGGAATTGCTTCAGGACGAAAATAATTCAGATCGGTTGATGGACAAATGAACAAAAAAGTATTGGTATGCTTAACCGTTGTATTGTTCTTGGCATCGCTGATGGTAGTACAATCCGCTTTTGCGGCTGACCCCATTCCGAATATTAATTTCCAAATCGGGGATGGTGGGGACAAGCCAGGTACGAGTTCGTTGTCATTATTGCTAATTATCACGATTTTAAGTGTTGCGCCTGCGATATTGCTTCTTATGACGAGCTTTACACGCATTGTCATCGTACTTGGGTTCGTACGAACCTCCCTTGGGACTCAGCAGATGCCTCCCAATCAAGTGTTAATAGGTCTAGCCTTATTCATGACATTATTCGTCATGTCTCCTACCCTCTCAGATGTGAACAAAGTTGCTTTGCAGCCCTATTTGAATGGACAAATCTCACAGACGCAGGCTCTAGAAAAGGCCGCAGTTCCAATGAAGAAGTTCATGTTCAAACAGACGAGGGAGAAGGATTTATTACTATTCATGAAGTACACGAAGACAGAGAAACCGAAGAGTTATGAAGACATTCCGATTTCTGTACTCGTGCCCGCATTTGCGATCAGTGAGCTCAAGACCGCGATGCAGATGGGTTTTATGATCTTTATCCCATTTCTAGTCATTGATATGGTCGTCGCGAGTACGCTTATGGCCATGGGGATGATGATGCTTCCACCGGTCATGATCTCATTACCTTTCAAAATATTATTGTTTATACTGGTCGATGGTTGGTATCTCGTTGTGAAGTCATTGTTAACGAGCTTTGGCACATAACGGATCAGGACAGATAGAAGGAGGACGCACATGACCACGGATTTTATTATCGGCCTTGCCGGTCAAGCCGTTTTCACGGTTTTGAAGGTTAGTGCTCCAATGCTTGTGCTAGGATTGCTGGTTGGACTTATAATTAGTATTTTTCAAGCGACGACTCAGATCCAAGAGCAGACACTTGCTTTTGTTCCTAAGATCGTTGCGGTAATGCTTGCCCTTCTCCTTTTTGGACCTTGGCTCTTAACAACCATGATTGATTTCACGCACAATATTTTGGACAATTTAAATCAATTTATCGGGTAGGCGTGAGCGAATGGATTTTATACAAGAGGCTCTCCCTGTTTTTTTGCTAATTTTTTGTCGGATTTCAGCGTTTTTTGTAATAGCGCCTGTCTTTTCATCACGAAATGTGCCGAATCAGTTTAAGATCGGTTTATCCTTTTTCGTCGCATTGATTATTTACTTAAGTTATGGCTTAAGCCAACGGGTGCCATTCGATACCCACTACATATTGCTAGTTATGAGAGAAGTACTTGTTGGATTACTTATTGGTTATTGCGCGGTTTTGTTCATGGCGGTTATTAATACGGCGGCGAGTTTTATTGATATGCAGATTGGGTTCGCGATGGCGAATGTGATCGATCCGTTATCTGGTCAATCCTCACCGATCATGGGGGGATTCAAATATGCCGTTGCCGTGCTGTTATTCCTGATCATGAACGGACACCATTATATGCTCGATGCGATGTTCAAGAGTTATGAATGGATCCCGTTATCCAATGCATTATTCCAGCGAATCTATGATGGGAGTGTCTCGACGTTCCTGATCACGACATTTTCGAACTCGTTCTTGCTTGCATTCCAGTTAGCGGCGCCGATCGTGGTTGCATTATTCTTAACCGATGTTGGGCTCGGATTCCTTGCTCGAACTGCACCGCAATTTAACGTGTTTGTCATTGGGATTCCACTCAAGATTATTGTGGGCTTGGCGATTCTATTGCTCGTCATTCCAGGACTTGCGTATTTGTTCCAACAGCTTTTCGCTACAATGTTCGATTCAATGGAGCAATTAATTCAATTGATTGGTCGTACAGGTGCTGCAACGTGAGAAGGGGAGGGGTAACGGTGAACTTGCGGTATCAACTGGACCTTCAGCTTTTTTCTCAGGAGAAAACGGAGAAAGCAACACCGAAGAAACGGCAAGAATCTCGTCAAAAAGGTCAAGTTGCAAAAAGTCCGGACGTATCTGGTGCTTCCATCCTATTGGGCGCATTTATGTGTCTATTGATGCTTGGAGGTTTCTTTAAAGAACGATTAATGAATCTTTTCACAGATCCGCTGCTTCACCATATGAATATTTCGTTCACGCAAGAGACGATTTTACAATTTTTCGGGCAGATCGCTTTGAATATTCTCATCTTCATGGCACCTATATTCATCATTGCCATCGTGCTTGGTTTGGTTGTGAACTATTTACAAGTCGGGTTCTTATTTACAGGAGATCCGATTAAGATGAAGCTGAGCAAAATTAATCCGATCAGTGGGTTCAAGAACATTATCTCGATGCGATCGCTGGTAGAATTTATGAAGTCGATCCTCAAGCTGACGGTCATAGGACTATTGGTATATACATCCATTATCGGTCAGAAAGCAGAAATTTTGCAGCTCTCGCATCAATCGATTGAACATATTTTCACTTTTGCGGCGAAAGTAACACTTGGGCTCGGGATAAAGATTGCAGCTGTTTTGCTCGTTCTGGCAGGTCTTGATTATTTGTATCAACGCTATGAACATGAGAAGAGTCTTCGCATGTCCAAGCAAGATATTAAAGATGAATATAAGAAAATGGAAGGGGACCCGTTGATAAAAGGAAAGATTCGTGAGCGTCAACGCCGTATGGCTTTATCGCGAATGATGCAGGAAGTACCTAAGGCGGATGTGATTATTACGAATCCAACGCACTTTGCTGTTGCCATTAAATATGACGCGGCAATGATGCAAGCACCACAAATTATTGCAAAGGGGCAAGATTACGTCGCTTTAAAAATCAAAGAGTTAGCGAAAGAGCATAACATCGTTACGATGGAGAACAAACCGCTTGCGCGAGCACTCTTTGCGCGGACGGAGATCGGAGATTCCATCCCTGCAGACCTCTTCCAAGCGGTAGCAGAAGTATTGGCCTATGTCTATAAGTTGAAAGGCAGAGTCAAATCTCGGTAGAAAGGGAGGTAGCGAATCATGAAAATAAGAGATATTACTGTTCTCGCAGGCATTATTGGTATCGTGCTTATGATGGTCCTGCCCATCCCTTCATGGCTGTTGGACGTATTATTAATCATTAACATCTCGACGGCGTTAATGATTCTTCTTATAGCGATGAATTCGAAGGAAGCATTACAGTTCTCGATTTTCCCAGCATTATTGCTCATTACGACGTTATTCCGGTTGGCACTTAATATCTCGACGACCAAACTAATCTTGACGCATGGTGAGGCTGGTCACGTCGTTGCAACGTTCGGTCAATGGGTTGCCCAAGGTGAGATTGCCGTTGGTTTCGTCGTCTTCCTTATCTTGGTTGTCGTACAATTCATCGTTATCACGAAAGGTTCAGAGCGGGTAGCCGAGGTTGCAGCTCGCTTCACACTCGATGCGATGCCAGGTAAACAGATGAGTATTGACGCAGATTTGAATGCGGGACTCATTAATGAACAACAAGCGAAGGAACGGCGTTCAAAGATTGAGAAAGAAGCAGACTTCTACGGCGCAATGGATGGAGCGAGTAAGTTCGTCAAAGGGGATGCGATCGCCTCGATCATCATCTTGATTATCAACTTAATTGGCGGATTTATTATCGGTATGGCTGTTCACGGCATGCCTTTTGGCGAAGCACTTAGCCGATATACGATTCTATCGATCGGGGACGGCTTGGTGAGTCAGATCCCTGCATTATTGATCTCGACAGCGGCTGGTTTGATCGTTACTCGCGCAGCATCGGATGGTAACTTGGCACAGGATCTTAGTGCGCAAGTATTCGCTTATCCGAAATTGATCTACATTGTCGTGGGTACAATTACGATCCTTGGATTGTTTACGCCAATTGGCCCATGGGCGACGCTTCCATTCGGTGCCTTACTCTTGTTCGCTGCACGCAAGATGCAGAAGACGATGGATAAGAAGCAAGCGGAAGAAGAACTTCAGGTGGAAGAGCAACAGATCGAAGAAGTTCGGAGCCCTGAAAGTGTTATTAACTTATTGCAAGTTGATCCAATCGAATTTGAATTTGGATATGGACTGATTCCATTAGCAGATACGCAACAAGGTGGAGATTTACTTGACAGGATCATCATGATCAGACGTCAATGTGCTCTGGAACTAGGACTTGTGGTCCCTGTTATCCGAATTCGCGACAATATTCAACTAAAACCGAATGAATACGTCATAAAAATTAAAGGAAATACCGTCGCCGGTGGTGAATTACTAATTAATCATTATTTGGCAATGAGTCCTGGGTATGATGATGATTCGATTACAGGGATCGACACGACAGAGCCGGCTTTTGGCCTACCTGCCCTATGGATCGATGAACCTACGAAGGAACGTGCTGAATTGGCAGGATATACAGTAGTAGATCCGCCATCTGTCGTTGCAACGCATTTGACAGAAATTATTAAGAAGCATGCATATGAGCTGCTAGGACGACAAGAGACAAAAGCCCTGGTGGATAACGTTAAGGAATCTTACCCTGTGCTTGTCGATGAGCTGATCCCGAATGTGCTTACCGTCGGTGAAGTACAGAAAGTTCTGGCGAAGCTGCTTCGCGAGAAAATTTCGATTCGAGACCTCGTGACGATTTTTGAGACGCTCGCGGATTATGGCGCGTATTCGAAGGATCCTGAAGTTTTAACGGAATATGTCCGCCAATCGCTATCCAGACAAATCACGCAGCAATTTACTGCACAAGGTGAGACGCTTCGTGTCATTACAGTTGGCCCTGCATTAGAAAAGAAAATTGCGGAGAGTGTACAGTCTTCGGACCAAGGAAGCTATCTCGCTTTAGATCCGAATTCGACACAGATTGTGTTCCAGAAGATCACTGAACAGGTACAGCGATTAATCCAATCAGGTCATCAACCCGTAGTGTTGACATCACCGACGATTCGGATGTACTTGCGTCAAGTGATCGAACGAATGATGCAGGATATTCCCGTACTATCGTATAGCGAATTAGAACCAAATGTTGAAATTCAAAGTGTAGGGGTGGTGAACTTATGAGAGTAAAACGCTATATCGTAGAGACCATGCCGACAGCGATGCAGCAAATTCGAGCCGAGCTTGGGAATGATGCCGTTATTTTAAGTACAAAAGACCTATATATCGGTGGCTTCCTCGGTATGTTTCGAAAGAAGCGCATTGAAGTGGTTGCTGCCGTCGATAAGGCTCCAGTCCCACCTGCGAAATCAGTAGATACTCGACAAGTTCGCTCCCTATCAACGCAACAAAATGCAGTGGATGATGGTGCAGTTGCAACGCTAATCGCAGCTGCATCTACGGCGTCCAATAAACATGCGGCATCGGCTTACAGGTCAGTTCAAAGTCAGGAGATTGGCGCAATTGGATCAGTAGGGCAACCAACCGCTTCTTCTGTCCTAGTCACCAGTCATGCTGAACCACAACGCCCTCCTGAGCCCAGCCCGATTGTTGGAATTGGGAAACCTCAACAAGGACAAGCCGTTCGCGAAGATTTGATCTTTGATGAACTGCGGCAAGTGAAAGAATCCATTGCTAGATTATCGAAACAGTCGATCGGGATGAACGAGGATGAGGTTTATGAGCCTGTCATCTCATTACTTCAAGAACAAGAGATTGCCTCCCATGTCATTGACACCTGGTTAGATGAATATAAGCAAATGCTGGCGTCGAGTGAGCAGGAAGGCTCAGCCGAGCAGTTTGCCACTTTTGTTCGAGACGGGATGAGACAGCAGATCCAATCTGTATCGCCGGAAGGCATTCAAAGTCATACTCGTGTTATTTATGTCGCTGGTCCTACAGGGGTTGGGAAGACAACAACGATTGCGAAGCTTGCAGCGGATCAATTATTCCGTCATGGGCGGAAGGTTGGATTTATTACGTCAGATACCTATCGGATTGCTGCTGTAGAGCAGCTTCGTACGTATGCGACAATCCTCAATATTCCATTAGAAGTGGTGAATTCACCAGCGGATCTCATGCGTGCCATGAAGGCGCTTGAACATTGCGATTTAATATTTATGGATACAGCTGGTCGTAATTTCCGCAATGAATTGTTGGTCTCGGAACTGAATAGTCTATTGAAGCCTTTGGATGCGAGCGAGACCTACCTCGTTCTTAGCTTGACCGCGAAATATCGGGATATGGCGAAGGTCGTAGAGCATTTTCAGAAGTATCAATTGGATAAGGTTATTTTTACGAAGTTGGATGAGACAGGGACCTATGGATCAATTCTGAATGTCATCCATGATTATCATTTGAAGTTGTCATACATAACGGATGGCCAGAATGTGCCCGAAGATATTCGACTGTTAGAGTCCGAGAGGATCATTCAACTTATTTTAGGAGAAGAAGTGCATGTTTGATCAAGCTCAAGCACTCAGGAATCTTGTTAATCGTCACAATCAAATGCAAGGCTCCCAGCGCAATACACGAATTGTTACAGTGACGAGTGGTAAAGGTGGCGTTGGAAAATCGAACTTTACCTTGAATTTTGCACTTAAGCTGCAATCGCTTGGACAGAAAGTGCTTGTGTTTGATGCCGATCTTGGGATGGCCAATATCGATGTTTTAATGGGTGTGAATTCAAGGGTGAACCTCTACCATCTCTTGAAGAGAGAGAAGACGATTTGGGAGGTTATTCTCAAAGGTCCGAACGACCTGCATTTTATTGCAGGGGGGTCCGGGTTCCAAGAACTACTCACACTGCCCGAGGAGGAGTTGCTCTATTTCACTGAACAAGTGCATGCAATTTCTGGGGAATATGACATCATTCTTTTCGATACGGGGGCAGGGTTATCCAAGGAAACGTTAAATTTCATCCTCTCAGCCGAAGAGACCATTGTCGTTACGACACCAGAGCCAACTTCGATTACAGATGCATACGCTCTGATCAAGATTGTACATCGGATGAATCCAAAGGTTGAATTTCGTCTAGTCGTAAATCGGGTATCAGGTCTACAAGAGGGGATACAGACATCGAACAAAATTAATTTAGTCTCCGAGCAATTTCTTGATCTGAAAATCCCAACCCTTGGGTATGTCATGGATGATGCACATGTCTCAAATGCGGTGAAAAAGCAAGTTCCTTTTACCATTGCATTCCCGCAGAGTGCGTCAAGTCGCGACGTCGAACAGTTAGCCCAAGCTTATCTTAATAAATCAAGTCAACCTCCACGATTGCCTTCGGAAGGCGGAGTAAAAGGATTCCTAACTAGAATGCTGAAATTTATGAAATAATCCTTTTCAAAGGAAGTGAGGCCGAGATGCAAGTCTTCAAAGTATTGGTTATCGATGATTCCGCATTTATGCGTAAATATATTTCAGATATGGTGACATCGGATACACAATTCGAGGTAGTGGACACGGCGAAGAACGGGCAAGAAGCTGTTGAGAAGGTTAAATCATTAAATCCAGATGTCATCACGATGGATATTGAAATGCCTGTTATGAACGGGCTTGAAGCGCTGAAGGTGATTATGGAAGATCATCCGACGCCTGCCATAATGTTATCTAGTTTTACGGAGAAGGGCGCTAGAGAGACTATTCTTGCGTTGGAGTTAGGGGCATTTGATTTTATTCAGAAGCCGTCAGGGACAATTTCTTGTGACATTCATGTGGTATCCGAGCATTTACATGAGCGATTGCGTGCTGCGATTACGTCAAAGATGAAGAAGCGGCCGATTCAAGTTAACGTCGTTACCGAGTCCGAGTCCATTGAGGGCGGTTCACCAAAGGTACCTATTCCACCGATATCAGCAGCTCCGGCAGCACCCGTGATTCCGGTGAAGAAGGAGTTCATCGATTCTGTCAGGAAACCGATGATTCAGGAACGCCAAGAATTACAATATCGAACACCTCTCTCACCAAAGAAACTGGAGCCGATCAAGCCGGAGGCGCCGAAATGGGATCGCAAATTACATACAGTTGAAACGATTCGAGAGACGGCCGCCACCCTTGCGTCTGTTCCACCTAACGAAGTTAGGGAGTCGAAAATAAAGCAGTCAAAACGAACAACCTTCAATCAACTGGTCGCCGTAGGATCATCGACGGGCGGGCCACGGGCGCTCAAGGAGCTCCTTACTGGTATTCCAGAAGATTTTCCGGCTCCGATTGTTATCGTGCAGCACATGCCAGCAAATTTCACGAAGTCGTTAGCGCAAAGATTGAACACCTTCTGCCAGATACGGGTTGTCGAAGCAGAGAACGGGGATCGTCTAGAACCAGGTACAGCCTATATTGCTCCAGGCGGTTGGCATATGACCATCAGGCGTGAAGCCAAGGGAACGTGTGTCGTTGAGTTAGATAAACAGGAACTTAGAAATGGACATCGTCCTTCCGTCGATATCCTGTTCGAATCATTGATTCCATTAAAGGATCTCGAGAAGCATATCGTATTACTTACCGGAATGGGCAGTGATGGTGCACGAGCGATGAAGTCACTCACAGAACATGGCGTGAAGTCAACCTTTGCTGAGAGTGAGGAGTCCTGCGTGGTTTATGGGATGCCGAGATCTGCGATTGAGCTAGGCTGTGTTAAACATATATTGCCGATTCAAGAAATAGCTCCAAAATTATTGCAAGTCGTCAAGTAAATTGAAATTGTGACTTCACTGAGGGGGTGCTTGTAATGGAAATGAATCAATATTTATCAATGTTTATTGACGAGTCAACCGATCATTTGCAATCGTTGAACGACAATATGATGCAGCTTGAGAACAACCCAGAAGATATCAGCATCGTACAAGTCATATTCCGTTCCGCACACACACTTAAGGGCATGTCCGCGACGATGGGGTTCAACGACCTGGCGTCACTTACCCATCAAATGGAGAACGTGCTCGACTTGGTTCGTAACAACGAGCTGAAGATGAATGAATTTATTTTTGACACGTTATTCAAAAGCTTAGACGCTCTTGAGACGATGGTGCAAGATATTACGCAAGGTGGCGAAGGAAAAGCGGATGTATCAAACATCGTAGCGGCGCTGCAGTCCATTGTTCGCGGTGATTACGGACAAGCAGGAGCAGCAGGTGAGGCGCAGGCTTCCGGAGCACAGAATACGACGACGGAATTCCGCCTCGATGAATATCAATATGCCGTATTAGAGCAATCGATTAAGACAGGGCTTCCTGTGTTCTATCTAGATGTCGTGATTCGCGAAGATTGTGTCCTGAAGGGTGTTAGAGCCTACATGGTATTTAATGCCTTAGAAGAGAACGGGGAAGTCGTTAAGTCGAATCCATCAGTTCAAGATATCGAGCAGGAGAAATTTGAACGCAGCTTCTCTGTTTATTACATATCGAAGATTGACCAAGAGTCACTTCATCAATTAATCTCAGGTATCTCAGAAATCGAACAAGTCAATATTCTGGCGGTTGATGAAGAATCATTGATACAGATTAGCCAGGAAGATGAGCAAGTCAATGAAGCTACATCACAAATCCTTCAAGCGGTGAAGGAAACTGCAGCAACGGCAGCTCCGGTGGCATCTGCAGCAGCGGAAGCGACGCCAGCGCGTCGTTCAGCACCAGTCAAGCCAGCAGCATCAACAAACGGTTCAGCTTCACAAGCAGGATCGAGAACCATTCGTGTTGATATCGATCGACTGGATGTATTAATGAATCTATTCAGTGAACTATTGATCGATCGTGTTCGACTCGAACAGCTTGCTAGTGATCTTAAGAGTCAAGATTTAACAGAGACTGTCGAGCACATGGCGCGCGTAAGCGGCGATCTACAGAACATTGTTCTGAAGCTGCGGATGGTTCCGATTGATACAGTCTTCAACCGCTTCCCGCGGATGATTCGCGACTTGGCAAAATCGCTTGACAAGAAGGTTGATCTTGTTATCACTGGAGCGGATACAGAGCTAGACCGTACAGTGATCGAAGAGATTGGGGATCCGCTGGTTCACTTGTTGCGCAATGCGGTGGATCATGGGATCGAATCCATTGCGGAGCGTGTTGAATCCGGCAAGTCTGAGACAGGGACACTTGAGCTTCGCGCATTCCATAGTGGAAATTCTGTCTTTATTGAAATTCAAGATGACGGTAAAGGAATAAATCGTGAGAAAGTATTAAAGACAGCAATTAAGAATGACGTCGTTCGCGCGGATGAAGCAAATGCGATGACGGATGAGCAAGTCTATCAGTTATTGTTCGCACCTGGATTTAGTACAGCGGATAAAGTATCTGATATCTCAGGGCGTGGCGTAGGTCTTGATGTGGTGAAGTCGAAGATCCTCTCCTTAGGTGGGAATGTATCGGTAGATTCCAATTGGGGCGCTGGTTCGAAGTTCTCTGTTCAGTTGCCGCTAACGCTCTCCATTATCGCAGCGATGCTCGTGCGTGTTGGCGAAGAGAAGTACGCTCTACCATTGTCCTCGATTGTGGAGACAATGATTGTTGATCATAAGAACATCAGACATGTTCATGGAACCAAAATGATTGATTATCGTGACACGGTCATCCCAATTGTAGCGTTAGCAGATATCTTCGATTGTCCGAAGTCAAGCGACGCCCAGAAAGAATCGTCTGATGTGATCGTTATTCGTAAAGGCGAACGTCTAGCAGCATTCATGGTCGATGATTTCATCGGTCAGATGGAGATCGTCATCAAGACGTTAGGCAAATATTTAACGAATATCCATGGCATTTCTGGGGCAACAATCCTTGGAGACGGTCAAGTGGCGCTTATCATTGATCCAAACGCATTGGTGAAATAGAAGGAAATAGTAGGAGGAGGTTCTACCCATGGAAGAAGATATTAAAGTTATCGTATTTGCACTCGGAACAGAAGAATATGGTGTCGAAGTTGATAGCGTAAAGACGATTGAGCGTTTGTCTCCAATTACTCGCGTTCCCAAGACGTATCACTTTGTCAAAGGCGTGATTAACTTACGCGGTGTCGTTGTTCCTGTGATTGATTTACGCGGACGTTTTGGTCTACCTGAGACGGAGCACACGGAACATACACGTATCATTATCGTTAATGTGAATGAAATGGAAGTCGGATTTATTGTTGATACAGCTAATGATGTCATTGATCTCAACACGGATCTCATTGAATCTCCGCCTGAAGTGGTCGGTGGAATCAAAGCAAAATATTTGCGCGGTGTCGCAAAGGTTGGGAACGATCGATTGTTGATTATGTTGAATCTACCAGAAGTGCTTAACAAACAAGAGATTATTCAACTTGAAGATATGGGAGAATAAGCAGTGGAAATTTTTCGAAATTTAGCAGAAGTCAATGTTGATGTTCTGAGAGAAGTCGGAAATATTGGTGCTGGCCATGCAGCGACTGCATTATCTCGATTGGTGGATAAACCAATCGACATGGCTGTTCCAGCTGTACGCATGCTGCCTTTTGACGAGATAGCTGAGCAGGTGGGTGGCCCAGAGCAGATTGTTATTGCCACGTTCCTTCGTGTGGAGGGCGATGCACCAGGTAATCTGTTTTTCCTTATGAAGCCGAGCGCTTCTAAAAAATTACTTCGCTCCTTATCCGGGATTGAAGTCGTATCAGATGATGAGTACACAGAAATGGAAATATCCGCTCTATCAGAGATCGGTAACATCCTTGCGGGCTCCTATCTCTCATCATTAGCAGATTTTACGGGGTTGTTCATGACTCCGACTGTGCCAGCTCTTGCAATAGATATGGCCGGTGCAATATTAAGTTATGGATTGATGCAATTTGGTCAAATGGGCGATGGCGCACTTCTAATAGACACGACCTTCTTAGAGGGAGACGAGGAAGTGGAAGGACAGTTTTTTCTGATTCCAGACCCATCGTCTTTTGCGAAAATATTTCGTGCATTGGGAGTACCTTACGAATGATAGAAGACTTGCAAATCGTGAAAGTAGGGATGGCGGATTTGAACGTCGTCCAGGGAAGTGGCATTATACGCACGACAGGTTTAGGCTCTTGTGTGGGGCTAACATTATATGATTCAATAGCACAAATTGCCGGCATGGCTCATGTCATGCTCCCTTCTTCAGATACGGCGCGTGAAGGTCAATTGAATCTGATGAAATATGCGGACACAGCTATCCCCGTTCTGATCGAGAAGATGGAGAAGTTAGGCGGTCAGCGGAGACGAATGGGAGCCAAAATGGCCGGAGGCGCGCAGATGTTCGCTTTTAATTCCATGTCGGATACGATGCGGATAGGCCCGCGGAATGTTGAGAACTGCAAAGAGATGTTAATGAAGCTTTCGATTCCACTCCTTGCGGAAGATACAGGCGGGAATTTTGGTAGAACGATAGAAATGAATTGTCAGACAGGTATTTTACATATTCGCAGCGTTCAAATGGGTGTGAAGGAACTATGAAGATGACAGGGAATATTCGTTGGAATGTTGGATTTGGTATTGCGGGCTTTGCGTTTACATTTTTACTATCCGTTCAGAACAACTTGCTAACGACAAGTCTTGTACGCAGTGTTTATGCTTTTCTGATTTGGTTTGTGATCGCCTTCATCATAAGAGCTATTCTGTTTCAACTTCTTGCTAGTAAAGAGGTTGCAGCATCATCGACGGACCAAGGGTCAGTTGATTCGGTTGGTGGACAGCTTGATCTCGTTATTCCTGATGAGTCAGAAGAACTGCACAATATGCTCAAACCATCAACACCTAAGGAACAAATCGCCGTTCAGGAAGGATTCGTACCTTTGAATCCCCCGAAGATCGTGAAGTTAAGTGATCAAGACCCTGAACAAATGGCAAAGGTAATTCGTCACCTGACAGAAGATTAAGGAGGGCGAAATGTAAATGTTAGATAATAAAATCTCTCATCTATCGAACTATGATCTCTGGGAAAGCTGGAGAGAGGGCGGTCAGATTGAAGCGAAGAAACAATTGATCGAGCAATACTTATCAATCGTGGATTATGTATCAAATCGGCTGGCCATTGGATTGCCGAAGAACGTAAGCAAAGACGATTTAGCGAGTAACGGCGTCGTAGGCTTGATCGATGCTATTGAGAAGTTCGATTACAAACGTGGATTACAGTTCGAGACCTACGCATCATGGCGCGTTCGCGGGGCGATACTCGACGGACTGCGTCAAGGGGACTGGGTGCCACGTTCTGTACGAGAGAAGTCGAAGAAAATTGAAGAGGCCTATCAACATCTAGAACAGCGTTATTTGCGTTCTGTGACCGACGCTGAGATGAGCGAGTACCTGGATGTATCGGAGAAAGATTTCCAACAGATGCTGCAGGATGTCGCGGTTACGAGTGTCTGCTCGCTGGAGGATCCGATCCGAGACGAAGAGTCCGAGACACGACTTTCTCTGCTAATTGATGAGAAAGCGAAAAATCCGGATTATAAGGTAAATGAGTTCTTCTTGAAAGAATCCTTAGTTAAAGGAATTGAGAAGTTAACGGAGAAAGAACGGACAGTTGTCTCGCTATTCTATTACGAGGATCTATCTCTTAGTGAAATTGCGGAAGTGATGTCGCTCTCTCCTTCGCGTATCTCTCAATTGCATTCCAAGGCAATCTTGAGATTGCGTGGTTCACTGGATAAGTACAAAAATCAACTTCTATATAACTAGGTGTTGGATAGAGGAGGGTGTAATGTTTATGGCAAAGGAAGTCCGGTTGAACGAATTCGTGGACATTTCTTTATCAGAGAACAAATTCGAGGCCTATTTACAGATCAATGAACATTTCGACAATAGCACATTTACATCAGATCAACTTGAGGCATTTCTGAGAGAGAACCGTATACAACATGGCATTCAAAAGAATATTTTGCAGCAAATCGTTCAGACACCTAGAGCATTCCAGAACAACTTTACCGTAATTGCTATGGGAACATTGCCCATAACTGGGACAGACGGATACATTAATTACTCAACTAGACTTATCAATCAAGAGAAGAAACCGATGGAACTTGAAGATGGCTCAGTTGACTACCGGGAAGTTATTCAACTGAATAATGTTCAGAAAGGCCAGCTGATCGCAGAACGTATATTGCCTACAGAGGGAACACCCGGCATGACTGTAACAGGTGAGGAAATCGCACCGAAAAAGGGCAAGGAGGTTCGGTTCAAAATCGGGAAGAATGTCGTCGTCGACGCGGAGCAGAAAGCGATGTATGCTGCGATCGATGGGCTGATTGCTAAGACCGATAAGGATAAAGTGAATGTGTTTCCAGTCTACGAAGTGAATGGGGATGTGGATTATAATATCGGTAATATCGATTTCATCGGAACGGTCGTCATCCGAGGAAATGTGTTAAATGGATTTCGTGTCAGAGCGTCTGGAGATATCCGTGTTATTGGCGGCGTTGAAGGCGCAGAATTGGATGCAGACGGATCAATCGAAATCACGGGCGGAATTATTGCAGGCAATAAGGGCTCCGTACGTGCAAAAGTGAATGTGAAGAGCTCGTTCATTCAAGACGGAAATGTGTTTGCCGGCAATGATGTCATCGTCTCGCAAAGCATTATGCATTCCTCGATACGTGCGGGTAAGAATGTGATCTGTGCAGGCACGAAAGGTCTGATCGTTGGCGGCTTAATCCAAGCTGGGGAACGTGTGGCAGCACGGACCATCGGGAATACCATGTCTACAGCTACGGTGATCGAGGTAGGTGTATTGCCGGAATTACGCAATGAACTACTAGAATTACGCACCCATTTGCGCGGATTGATTGAGAATCTAGATAAAACAGAAAAAGCGCTGACATTATTGGATCAGCTAGCTTCTTCAGGTCAATTGACGCCAGATCGACTTGCGATGCGTGTCAAATTAACATCGACGAAGAAACAGAATAAGCAAGAACAATACGAGATCCGCGATCGTATTCTCGAAATTGAGAAGACGCTAGAGGATACGAATGCAGCGCGTGTCGATGTCATGAAGACGATCTATGGTGGTGCCAAAATCGTGATCGGGCGTTACACAAGGTTTATGAAAGAACCTGTAGAACGGATTAGCTTCCGACTTGCTGACGGCGATGTGTCAATGAGTCCTTACATTTAATAAAGTGAGGCTGAAGTTGTCTACTATGAATCCGGAGGGACTGCTATGGTTAGACCTATTGAAATGCAAATGTCAATTCCAAGATCGCAGGATGCATCTTCAGTCCATCATCAGACGCTGCATAAACCTTTTGTTGATCAGACGATGCTTGCAGAACAAGCAACCCGAAAGACAGAGCAGTTGCGATCTAAGAATACCCAGGTCGATGAGACTGTTCAATTGCCTATCCATGATGAGGAAAAGCGACACCAGCAGTCATCAGACCGTAAGCATAAGCGTAAGCCGGCAGAAGGGAGCTCAGAGCAAGACACTGAGGTCCCTATTCATCCATATAAAGGACATCGCATCGATTTAACTCTATAATTTGATGAAATAAAGGTGATTGGATTGAATCTTGACCCCTTGTGGTACGTTGTCATCATTGGTGCTGCGGCTATTTTATATGCAGTTATGATCCCAAGACAGCGCAAACAGCAGACTGGTAATCAAAGTGAAATCGTACGAGAAGTAGAAGAGACTCTGGAGCATTTCATGGACGAAATTGACCAGGACAATAAAGAACTCGTTCAATTGGTCACGCAGATGAAACAAGACTTCGTTACGCAACAGAATATTCTTGGACATCGCGTTGAACAGCTTGAGCATCGGTGTCAACAGCTTGAACTTCAGCTAGGGCAGCAAGCACAGCAATGGATCGCGCAGCAGCAGACCTCTATTGCTGAAGAGCCGATACACTCTGTTGAACCTTCGCTGACAATTTCCGTTCCTGTTGTGGAGCAGCAGCAAATTACCGAACCAGAGCCATCGAAGGAAGATGCGTCTATTAAGGGGCGTTATGCTGAAGTATTTGCACTTTATGAGGATGGAAAATCGATTGATATGATCTCGAAGAAAACAGGAATTCCTAGCGGTGAAATCCAACTTATCCTTCAGCTGTCCAAGCAGGAGGCGAGCCGTGATTAATAAACGTCATTTTTTTCTGGGGCTAGGTAGCGGTCTGATCCTGGGGAGTGTCCTTCTTCAGCTAATGCTCGCTGCTAACCCAGTACAGCCAAAGAATAACCAGACGGAACTGAGCGCTTTTACCGTTGAACAGCTTGAAGCCGAAGCGATGAAATTGGATATGCACCTCGTGCCCGCCGATGCTAAGGCATATACATCAGAACAACTGAAAGAACTACTCAAGACGAAGGAAGCCGAGTGGCGGGCCTCACAGGCCCAAACTCAGCAAGTGACAGTACAACCAAAGGATAATAGCACGACCGCTTCCACCCCTCCTGCGCAAGAGAAAACGAATGTTGAAGCGCCTAAAGTAACTTTAAAGATTGTAGCGGGGATGTCCCTTGTCAAAGTGAGCGACAAGCTTGAGGATCTAGGGATCGTTGATTCTTCCGCGAAATTTGTTGCATATGGTAAGAAGCATGGTATTAACAGCAAAATTCGCACAGGAACGTACGAACTGTCAGCAGATCAGACGTTTGCAGAGATCGCGAAGATCATTACGACCAGACCTTAGTCGAAAAAACAAGTTTTTCCGTGCATCATGCTTGCAACGCATTTTGACTTATGATATAGTAAATGACGGTGTTAAAAACACACGCTATTTAATTTCGATAAGGGTGCTTCTATCGTAGAAGTCTTGTCGAAAGATGAGATTAGCGGCGGACAAAATAAAAACCATATTAGGAGGTGTGTGAAGATGGCAGTAATCTCCATGAAACAGCTTTTGGAAGCTGGTGTTCACTTCGGTCACCAAACTCGTCGTTGGAACCCGAAAATGGATCGTTATATCTTCACTGAAAGAAACGGTATCTACATTATCGACTTGCAAAAAACAGTTAAAAAGGTTGAGGAAGCTTACAACTTCGTTAAATCTGTCGCTGAAGAAGGCGGCACAATCCTATTCGTAGGTACGAAGAAACAAGCTCAAGATTCCGTTAAAGAAGAAGCAGAGCGTTGTGGAAACTTCTTCATCAACCAACGTTGGTTGGGTGGAACGTTGACTAACTTCCAAACAATCCAAAAACGTATCGATCGTTTGAAAACTCTTGAGAAGTGGGAAGAGGACGGCACGTTCGAAGTTCTTCCGAAGAAGGAAGTTATCTTGCTTCGCAAAGAGAAAGATCGTCTTGAGAAATTCTTAGGCGGTATCAAGAACATGAAAGGTTTGCCAAGCGCATTGTTCGTTATCGATCCACGCAAAGAGCGTATTGCAGTAGCAGAAGCTCGTAAATTGGGTATCCCAATCGTTGGTATCGTTGATACGAACTGTGATCCAGACGAGATCGACTACGTTATCCCAGGTAACGATGACGCGATCCGTGCAGTTAAATTATTGACTGCGAAAATGGCTGATGCGATGATCGAAGCAAACCAAGGCGAAGACACAACAGCTTAATTAAATGATAATTAAATGAAAAGGGTGGTTGGTAGGTGTGAAACCTCTCGCCGCCCTTTTTTTGAGAAAACAAACTGATCGTCAGAGAAGATGACGAATTTAACTTTGGAGGGAATATACAATGGCAGTTACGGCTAGCATGGTAAAAGAACTTCGTGAAAAAACAGGCGCAGGTATGCTTGATTGCAAAAAAGCGCTTGATGAGTCTAACGGAGATGTAACAAAAGCAATCGAAATTTTGCGTGAAAAAGGTTTGGCGGCTGCAGCGAACAAATCCGGACGTATTGCAACGGAAGGCGTATGTGAAGCTTACATCCATGCAGGCGGACGTATCGGCGTTCTTGTAGAAATCAACTGCGAAACAGACTTCGTTGGTAAAACAGACCAATTCAAAGAGCTTGCTCGTGACATCGCTATGCACATCGCGGCTATGAGCCCTCGTTATGTTCGTCGTGAAGAAGTTCCAATGGAAGATCTTGAGAAAGAAAAAGAAATCCTTCGTGCACAAGCACTTAACGAAGGTAAACCAGAAAAAATCGTTGATAAAATGGTTGAAGGCCGTATCAACAAATACTTTGAAGAGTTCTGCTTGATGGAACAATCCTTCGTTAAAGATCCAGACAAAACAATCGAAACATTGCTTAAAGAAAAAATCAGCACAATCGGTGAGAACATCTCCGTTCGTCGTTTCGTTCGTTACGAGCTTGGAGAAGGCATGGAGAAAAAAGTGGATAACTTCGTAGAAGAAGTTATGGCGCAAGCAAAAATGTAAGCTAACGCTTACTAACGACACAATTGCATCATGAGTTAAAAGGTCGGAACACGCTGTGTTCCTTCTTTTTTAACTACATACAAGCAGCATCTGTTTTGAAGGCAATAGGGATGGACGAATCATCCGAAAGTGGAGGGTAAATCATTGAAACAACCAGTATATAAACGAGTCGTCTTAAAAGTAAGTGGTGAGTCTCTGTCCGGCCAGACTGGCTTTGGCATTGAATCTGATGTTATTAATTCCATTGCTGAACAAGTAAAGGAAGTCGTTGAACTTGGCGTTGAAGTTGCAATTGTTTGCGGCGGAGGCAACATTTGGCGCGGAATCGCAGGCAGCGAAAAAGGGATTGACCGTGCAACAGCGGACTACATGGGTATGCTTGCTACAGTAATGAATTCCCTTGCCTTGCAAGACGCGCTAGAGCAAATCGATGTCCCAACACGTGTTCAGACTTCTATTGCAATGCAGCAAATTGCCGAGCCTTATATCCGTAGACGTGCGATCCGACACTTGGAAAAAGGCAGAGTTGTTATTTTCGCAGCAGGTACGGGGAATCCATTCTTCTCAACAGATACGACGGCAGCGCTTCGTGCGGCTGAGATCGAAGCAGATGTCATTCTGATGGCGAAGAATAAAGTAGACGGTGTCTACACGGCAGATCCATTCAAGGATGAGACTGCAGAGAAGTTCGAACAATTAACTTATCTTGAAGTGTTAAATCGTAATCTTGGCGTGATGGACTCAACCGCTTCTTCATTGTGCATGGATAACAATATTCCACTTGTCGTCTTTGCCATTACGGAGAAGGGCAATATCAAACGTGTTGTACAAGGTGAGAAGATTGGAACGATTGTAAAAGGGAGTGTAGACTAATGCCACAATCAATCAAAAAGAATGCAGAAGAACGTATGGGGAAAGCAATTGAATCCTTGAAACGCGATCTTGCAACGTTGCGTGCAGGTCGTGCATCATCATCGATGCTGGATCGGATCCAAGTTGAATATTATGGCGCTCCAACCCCAGTGAATCAACTCGCGAATGTGAATACACCAGATTCTCGTACCCTTATGATTCAGCCATGGGATAAAACATCATTAGGCGCAATTGAGAAAGCAATCTTGAAGTCCGATTTGGGATTGACACCAGCGAATGATGGAACTCAAATTCGTCTATCGATTCCTATGTTGACAGAAGAGCGTCGTGTGGAACTCGTGAAATCGACGAAGAAATTCGGAGAGGACGCGAAAGTAGCCATTCGTAACATCCGTCGTGATGCGAATGATGACATTAAAAAACTCGAGAAATCAGACATTTCGGAAGATGAATCTCGTCGTCACCAAGAAGATGTTCAGAAAACAACGGACAAATATATTGGTGAAGTTGATAAAGTCACTGCATCCAAAGAGAAAGAAATCATGGAAGTATAATGTCATGCCTGCTGCCCCTCCGAACGGTGGGGTTTGTTGTCTTTTTTCTACATGTGAGTAGTTCTCATCATCTAGGTTGGAGGAAATGGAATGATTAAGCGATTCCAGAAATGGTTGGATGACAGACCCAAAGGTCAAGCGTCATTCAATTTAACAAAGGATAATATTCCTGAGCACATCGCGATAATTATGGACGGGAACGGCCGCTGGGCTAAAAATCGTGGATTACCTCGCATTGCAGGGCATCATAATGGCATGAAAGCAGTGAAGAAAGTAACCATTGCTGCAGATGCGTTGGGTGTGAAATGCCTGACCATGTATGCTTTTTCCACGGAAAATTGGAAACGTCCAAAAGAAGAAGTCGACTTTCTGATGAAGCTGCCGGAGGAGTTCCTGTCCATTGAACTCGCGGAGCTGATCGAGAAGAATGTTCAAGTTCGCATGATGGGCCACAAAGAAGATCTGCCGTCGCATACGCTCAAGGCGATTGAAGAAGCGGAACGTCAGACGAAGAACAATACGGGACTTATTCTTAATTTTGCATTGAATTATGGCGGTCGTAGGGAAATTGTAGAGAGTGTTCGTGAGATCGGGCAACGCGTGCTGAATGGTGAATTGCGCCCTGAAGATATTGCGGAGTCAGACATTGAGCAGCATTTGTTATCGAATCATTTACCGAATCCAGATCTTCTCATTCGGACCAGTGGAGAGCTCCGTTTGAGTAATTTTATGCTATGGCAGTTAGCTTATAGCGAATTTTGGTTCACTGATGTATATTGGCCTGCGTTCACAGAGGAACATTTGTATGAAGCAATCGCCGAATACCAACGGAGAACACGCAGATATGGCGGTTTAGTATAACTTCGTAGGAGTGGATATCATTGAAGCAACGCATCATTACCGGGATAATTGCAGGATCGGCATTCCTTGCCTGCACTGTGATCGGTGGACCTTGGTACCAAGGACTTCTAATCGTGTTATCCTTAATCGGCTATTATGAATTTGCCAGAATGAACCACTTTCAATGGTGGAACATCACCTCCCTGCTCGGTTTTGCAGGTGTCATTTATTTTGTATTCCCATGGGAAGGGTTTGACGTAAGTGTCGAACCGATGTGGATGTGGCTTCTCATGTTTCTTTTCTTAACGATAACCGTATTATCTAAGAATCGCATTGATATTGATCGAATCGCAGTGATGTTCCTCGGCGCAGTCTATGTGGGTGTGGGCTTCCAGGCGATGATTACGACACGCTATACACCCGATGATCACGGATTGTTCTGGACATTCTTATTGTTTGGCTGCATATGGGCCTCTGATTCAGGCGCTTATTTTACAGGACGCGCATTTGGTAGAACAAAGTTATGGCCTTCGATTAGCCCGAATAAAACGATTGAAGGTGCATTTGGGGGAGTCGTCATCTCCGTCGTTATTGCACTGTTGTTTGCTTGGTACGCACCGGAATTGCTTCCGTTCGGCAAAGCGGTTGGCATCGGTATTGTTGCAGCAGTCGTTGGGCAATTAGGCGACTTGATCCAATCGGCATATAAACGCATTCGCGGCATTAAAGATAGCGGGAATTTCTTGCCGGGGCATGGCGGGGTACTCGATCGTTGTGACAGTTGGTTGATTGTGTTTCCGTTCGTGCAGCTGTTAATGCTGCTGCCGCATGCATAAGGGAGAGAAACGATCGTGAGAAAAATATCTATATTGGGTTCGACAGGTTCGATTGGTACACAAACATTGGACGTGATTTCCCATTACCCTGAACAATTTAAAGTTGAAGGATTGGCAGCAGGTACGAATGCTGCTTTATTTATAGAGCAAATCCATCGATTTAAACCGCGTAAAGTATCGATTGCGACCAAAGAGCTTGCAGATCAATTGAAGCAACACATTCCTTCTGATATTGAAGTGTATTATGGGGACGAAGGGCTTATTGAAGTTGCTGCACGAACGGATGCTGATTTTGTTGTTACGGCGCTGGTTGGGAGCCAAGGGCTGCCTTCGACATTAGCAGCGATCCAAGCGGGTAAGAACATTGGTCTAGCGAATAAAGAAACGCTCGTGACGGCAGGGCATATCGTAACGTCGATGGTTCGTGATTATGGCGTCACCATGCTGCCGATTGATAGTGAACATTCTGCCATTTTCCAATGTTTGAACGGCGAATCGATGGAGAATATCAAGAAAATTACGATTACGGCTTCGGGCGGCTCTTTCCGCGATCGGACACGAGAACAACTTCAAGGTGTCACGGTTGAGGAGGCTTTGAATCATCCGAATTGGTCGATGGGGGCGAAGATCACTATTGATTCAGCAACGATGGTGAACAAGGGGCTAGAAGTGATTGAAGCGCACTGGCTGTTCAACTTGCCTTATGAACAGATTGATGTCCTCGTTCATCCGGAGAGTATCATCCACTCTTTTGTTGAGTTTAACGACAGTAGTATCATCGCCCAGATGGGAAATCCAGATATGCGTGTTCCGATCCAATATGCTCTTACATATCCTGAACGGATTGCTTCACCTGCTGCTTCGCTTGATCTTGCTCGGATCGGTAAGCTGCATTTCCGTGAGATGGACTATGACCGCTATCCATGTTTAAGAATGGCCTTTGAATGTGGTAGAATAGGGGGTACGGCTCCTACGGTTTTCAATGCGGCGAATGAAGTGGCTGTGGCGCGGTTTTTACGCGGTGAAATAACATTTCTTCAGATTGAAGATGTCATTGCATCTGCACTTGAGAAGCACCAACGGATTGCAATGCCTACCTTAGAGCAAATTCAAGAGACAGATCGATTGACAAGACAATTGGCATTGAACATCCCTTTTGGGTTATCCTAGGAGTATACGCTTAAAAAAACTTATGCCAAAGCATTCTCGTGAAGCGAAATAGGGAATATGGATAATTTATATGGACATAAGTGAGTGAGGGAGGATGCTGTCAGTTGGAAATGGTTCAGATCATTTTTTTAACGGTATTAGTCTTTTTTGTCCTCGTAACGATTCATGAGTGGGGGCATTTCTACTTCGCGAAACGTGCTGGTATTCTCGTTCGTGAATTTGCAATTGGATTTGGACCAAAGCTGTTCTCCTTTAAGAAAAATGAGACACGGTATACGCTGCGGCTACTGCCACTCGGCGGATTCGTGCGGATGGCAGGAGAAGATCCTGAATTAGTTCAGATCCAGCCAGGTCAGACCATCGCTGTAAGATTGAATCAAGATCAAATCACTCATCTCTATCTAGATCAACTGGATCAACGTAAAAATGTTGTGCGTGGAACGGTTGAAGAAATTGATATTGAAGAGCACTTGTTCGTGAAGCTGGATGTCGATGGTGATATTCAGACGATTGCCGTTCATCCGCAAGCGATGATGGTTACCAAAGGTCAGGAGACGCAAATTGCTCCGTATAACCGTCAATTTGGCAGCAAAACGGTAGGTCAGCGTGCGATGGCTATATTTGCCGGGCCGTTAATGAATTTCTTCCTTGCCTTTGTGCTGTTCGCGGCGTATATTATGATGGCTGGTGTGCCAGAAGAGAACCCGCAGCACCTCAAAATTGGACAAATCACAGAGGGCAAACCTGCGGATCGTGCAGGACTCAAACCAGGGGATATTATCGACACGATTAATGGCGTAGATATCGGTACAGATTCTGCTAAAATGATTGAAATGATCGGTAAATCGACAGATAAAGTGATGCATTGGACGATTATACGGGACGGCGTAGAGAAAAACATCGATGTAACGCCAGAGCTTATCGAAGGTCAAGAAGGCGGTAAAGTCGGTATCGTGCCGGATTATCCGATGCGTTCCGCATCATTTGTGGAGACGATCAAGTACTCGGGGATTGCCATGAAGAATACGACCATTCGGATATTCGATGGATTCCGGATGCTGATCTTCGGACAGTTCAAGCTGGATGATCTAGGTGGTCCTGTACGAACATTCGAAGTGACAGGTCAGATTGCGAAGCAAGGGATAGCCCAACTGACTTCATGGGCTGGAATACTGAGCTTGTATCTTGGTATCTTCAACTTACTCCCAATACCAGCACTGGATGGCAGCCGTCTTGTCTTTATTGGCGTCGAAGCCATTCGAGGGCGCAAGGTGGATCCGAACCGGGAGAGCATGGTGCATATTATTGGATTCGCCATGTTAATGTTGTTAATGCTGGCTGTCACGTATAATGATATTTTGCGGCTAGTAAAAGGATAAGCGGCGTTTATTGTCGAATTGTACAAAATCATACTAATGAGCTATAGCATTTCATGGGAGGCATTTAGATTCGTATGTCTAAAGATAAGCAGTTTGTAACAGAAATTACACCGCAGCAAGAGGATTTCTCTCGCTGGTATATTGATGTCATCAAGAAAGCAGATTTAATGGATTACTCTCCCGTTCGCGGATGTATTGTATTCCGTCCAGATGGCTTCGAAATTTGGGAACATATGCAGGAAGAATTGAACCGTCGGTTCAAAGAAACCGGTCATCGGAACGCATACTTCCCAATGTTTATTCCGGAGAGTTTCTTCCAGAAGGAGAAGGAGCATGTTGAGGGCTTCAATCCGGAGCTTCCATGGGTTACTGAAGCAGGCGGCGAGAAGTTGGAAGAACGTCTTGCGATTCGTCCGACTTCGGAGACCATGATCGGACATATGTATTCGAAATGGATTCAATCCTACCGTGATTTGCCGGTGTTAATTAACCAATGGGCGAACGTTGTTCGTTGGGAGAAACGTACGCTACCATTCCTTCGTACAAGTGAATTCCTATGGCAAGAAGGCCATACGGCACATGAGACAGAGGAAGAAGCACGTCAAGAGACGATGCAAATGCTCGAAATCTACCGTGATTTCGTTGAAAATTATCTTGCGATTCCGGTTATTATGGGCGCGAAGACACCTTCAGAGCGGTTTGCCGGTGCAGTCGATACGTATTCGATTGAAGCGATGATGAAAGACGGACGTGCCGTACAAGCAGGAACATCTCATTATCTTGGCAATAAGTTTGCCGTTGCATTTGATATCAAATATCTCAGCAGAGAGAACAACCTTGAATATGTTCATACGACGTCATGGGGTGTAAGTACACGTCTTATCGGATCGATGATCATGGTTCACGGTGACGATCGTGGCCTTGCATTACCACCGAAGGTTGCTCCAACGCAAGTGATTATGATTCCAATTGGACCGCCGAAGACGCGTGAGCAAGTGATTGGACGTACGGACGAGTTGTTCAAGGAACTGAAGCAAGCAGGCATCCGTGTTCGCGTCGATGACCGTTCGGATGTGAGCCCAGGCTGGAAATTCAATGAATACGAAATGCGCGGCGTGCCGCTTCGCCTAGAACTCGGTCCTCGTGACATGGAGAATGGCGTATGTGTACTCGTATCGCGTATTACTGGCGAGAAGCGTATCGTACAGCAAGCGAACCTCGTTGAAGAAGTGAAGACCATGCTAGAAGATATTCATCAAGAAATGTTTAATCGTGCGAAGCAGTTCCGCGAAGATCATTTCAAATCGGTGGATACACTAGATGAACTCAAAGCTTCTATGGAAGAGCAGCGTGGATTCTATCTTGCAGGTTGGTGTGGATCGGCTGCTTGTGAGTCGCAGGTCAAAGAAGAGACAGGCGCAACAAGTCGTAACATTCCTTTCGAGCCGCAAGAGAAGAAGTCGACTTGCCTATGTTGTGGGGAACAAGCAGAGCACACGGTTGTATTCGCTCGCGCTTACTAATATTTTGAATTAAGTTGAAAAGCTTCTTACGAAGATCTCGATGATTTATCGATGCCTCTTTTGCAGAAGCTTTTCGATTTTGTAGGGGGGACATCATGGGAAATTTGGGGGAGAAAAGAAAGCGGTTCGAGATACTCCTGAATCAAGCTGAAATTCCAGGCAGTATGATCGATGCTTATTTTACAGAAGGATACATCGATCGTGTGGAGACGAGCCGGACGAATCGGGAGTGGACCATCTATATACGTCGTGATTCGATCTTACCTTCACCCGCTTATCGTACCTTTGGTGTGCAAGTGCGTGAACGGATGTCTCACATTGCGAAGATCAAGATTATTCTTGAATATTCGGAAACGGTGACGACTGGCGAGATCGTCGAAGAATATTGGGGATTATTCCTGGAGTGGGTACAACGTGAGATCGCTTCGGTTCAGGGATTCATGAGTAAAGCACAAGTTCAAGCGGAACAATCGAATGTGCTCGTAACGCTGAGCGATACTACATCATTGGAACTCGCTCGCAAGCGCAGCATTGACGACGCGATCACGCGATTTTATGAGCAATATTTCAATCGGACCGTGCGCGTGAAGCTTCAAGCAGGTGAATTTAATTCCGAGAAGTATGAAGAATTCCAGCAGAAGCTGGTTGTTGAAGAACGTGAAGTCATTCAACAGATGATGACAAGTATCGAACCTGAAGTTGAGAGTGACAGCGGCAGTAACGAGGACATTAAATTACAAGTGGGATATGAAATTAAAGAGCAGCCTGTGCCACTTGAACAGATTCAAGACGAAGAGAAGAAGGTTACGATTCAAGGTGCTATTTTCGGGCTAGATGTGAAGGAGCTTCGAAATGGCAGTACGTTATATACGTATTACTTGACGGATTTCACAGATTCCTTGCAGATGAAGATGTTCGCGAAGAACAAAGAAGATGTCAAGATTATGAATCTGCTGGCGAATGGCAAGTGGGTGCGGGCACGGGGCAAGGTGGAATATGACCGCTTCATGCAAGTTCCTGAACTTGTCATGATTCCTTCAGACCTGATGGAGATCAAAGCACCACCTGATCGGATGGACCATGCGAAGGAGAAACGCGTAGAATTCCATTTGCACTCCACGATGAGTACGATGGATGCTGTGACTTCGATTGATCAATACATCAAGATGGCTGCGAAGTGGGGCCATAAAGCAATTGCCGTAACAGATCATGCGAATGTCCAGTGCTATCCGGAGGCAGACAAAGCTGCGAAGAAAAATGGCATTAAGCTGATCTATGGACTAGAAGCGAATGTTGTGAATGACGGTGTTGATATTGTGTTGGAACCACAACCGATTGAACTGAAGCAAGCGACTTATGTCGTATTTGACGTCGAGACTACTGGATTATCGGTAACGAATAGTAAGATTATCGAGCTTGCCGGGGTTAAAATGTGTGAAGGGCGTGAAATTGGCCGGTTCGCTAAATTCATCAATCCTCATGAGAAAATCCCGTACAATATTACGCAGCTTACGAACATTACCGATGAGATGGTCAGAGATGCACCGGAACTTGATCCTGTTATTCGAGAATTCGTGGATTTCATTGGCGACTCCATTCTGGTTGCCCACAACGCGAGGTTTGATATGGGATTCTTGCAGCATGCCTTGAGACAGCTCAACCTTTCTCCAGTTACGAATCCGGTTATCGATACGCTAGAGCTTGCTAGACTGATTCATCCGACCTTGAAAAATCACCGCCTAAACACGTTAGCGGCTAAATATAAAGTATCGCTTGAGAACCATCACCGCGCGATTGATGACTCCATTGCACTTGGCGGCATCCTATTTGGGCTCTTACAAGATGCGGAAGAGCAGCTTCGCATTACGATGCTGGATCGATTGAATGACTATGTCGGTAAAGATCTGTCCAATATGCGTCCATTCCATTGCGGAATCTATGCGGTGAACAATGTAGGGAAGAAGAATTTATACAAATTGGTCTCATTATCTCATACCGAAACATTCAAACGGGTTGCTTGTATCCCGCGCAGTAAATTAATTGAACATCGCGAAGGACTTATCGTCATATCCGGCTGCGAGAAAGGTGAACTGTTCGAGACGGTACTCAACAAAACGATTGAAGAGGCCGAAGAGGTGGCGCAATTTTACGATGTTCTTGAGATTCAACCTCTTACAATGTATATGCATTTGGTGGAGAAAGGTCTGGTTGCCAGCCCAGCGCACATTGAACAAGCGATTCAGAATATTTGTCGTATAGGGTTGAAGCTGGACAAGCCTGTTATTGCTACAGGGAATGTCCATTACTTAAATCCGAGAGATAAAATTTATAGAGATATCGCTATTCACGGCATTACGGGCTTCAGTCCGCTCAAAGATATTCGTAAGCCGGATGCGCATTTGCGTACGACAGACGAGATGCTCGAGGAGTTCGCATTTTTGGGCAAAGAAAAAGCCTATGAAGTCGTCGTGACGAACACGAGCGCTTTGGCGGATCGTTTTGAAGAGATCAAATTGTTCCCTGACAAACTGTTCACGCCGAATATTGACGGCGCGGACGAAGAGATTCGGAGCACATGCTACCAGACCGCCAAGGATCTGTATGGCGATGAGTTGAACGAGATTATTATCGCTCGGCTGGAGAAGGAACTCGTTCCGATTATCAAATTCGGCTTTTCAGCGAACTATCTCATCTCGGCACGGCTCGTGAAGAAGTCGAACCAAGATGGTTATCTGGTTGGTTCTCGGGGATCCGTTGGATCTTCGATCGTTGCAACGTTCCTAGGAATCTCCGAAGTTAATCCGTTACCGCCGCATTATTTGTGCCTCAATTCAAACTGTAAGCACAGCGAATGGTTCACGGACGGAAGCGTACCGAGCGGCTTTGATCTTCCGGACAAAAGCTGTCCGAACTGTGGCCAGCCACTGAAAGGGGAAGGGCAGGACATACCTTTCGAGACGTTCCTTGGATTTAAAGGGGATAAAGTTCCCGATATCGACTTGAACTTCTCCGGGGATTATCAGCCGATTGCCCATAACTTTACCAAGGAGATGTTCGGCGAGAAATGCGTGTTCAGAGCGGGTACGATCGGTACGGTTGCAGAGAAGACGGCATTCGGATTTGCGAAGAAATACGAAGAAGACCAGCATAAGAAATGGCGCGGGGCTGAACTAAATCGACTGGCATCAGGCTGTACTGGCGTCAAGCGGAGCACAGGACAGCATCCCGGCGGTATCGTCGTCGTGCCGGATTATATCGACGTTGAAGACGTTACGCCAGTCCAGTACCCGGCTGACGATGTGAACGCCGAGTGGAAAACGACTCATTTCGATTACCATGCTTTTGAAGCGAACCTACTGAAGCTCGATATTCTGGGGCACGATGATCCGACGATGATGCGGATGCTGCAAGATTTAACGGGTGTTGACCCGACATCCATTCCAATGAATGATCCGAAAGTGATGAGTTTATTCAACTCTACGGACGCGATTGGGGTAAGACCGGATCAGATTCGGACGCCCGTAGCGACGTATGGCATTCCCGAGATGGGGACGAAATTCGTTCGTCAGATGTTAATTGAAGCAAAGCCATCAACCTTTGCCGATTTACTTCAGATTTCTGGGTTGTCCCACGGGACGGGTGTATGGCTTGGTAATGCGCAGGATCTGATTAAGAACGGAACGTGTACGATCAAGACCGTTATCGGTTGTCGTGACGAGATCATGTTGTTCTTAATTTATAAAGCAGGGATGGACGCCGGCTTGGCCTTCAAGATTACGGAGAATGTACGTAAAGGGAAAGGTCTATCCGATGAATGGATACAAGAGATGAAGAACTGCAAAGTGCCGCAGTGGTACATCGATTCTTGCCTCAAAATCCAGTACATGTTCCCGAAAGCCCATGCGGCAGCATATGTTATCTCGGCCGTCCGCTGTGCTTTTTATAAGATCTATCACCCGATCGCGTTCTACGCTACTTACTTCTCGGTTCGTGGCGCGGACTTTGATCTGGATGTATTATGTCAAGGTTATGATGCGATTCATAAGATGATCGTAGAGATTGAAGCGAAGGGCTTCCAGGCGACACCGAAGGAGAAGAACAGCTTATCGATCCTTGAAATGTCGCTTGAAATGACGGCGCGAGGATTTACGTTCAAGCCGATAGATCTGTATCGATCGGACGCTACGAAGTTTATCGTAGATGGCGACAGCTTAATTCCTCCATTCGCTGCGATACAAGGGATTGGAGAGAATGCGGCCCGCAGTATTGCGGCAGCTAGAGAGCAGGGTGAGTATCTATCTATTGAAGACTTCCAGATGCGATCCAAAGCAAGTAAGACGATCGTGGAGGTTCTGGGTCAAATGGGATGCTTCCGCGGGTTGCCTGAGAGCAATCAATTGTCGTTATTCTAGAGAATGCTTCGCTTCCCTTCTGCTTACGCTACTTGTCATTGCGCTATGCGTATGTTATAATTTTTTGGTAATGATGATGATATAACTGTCGCGAAGAAGAGTGGGGAAACCCACTCTTTACCTTTTGGTATATAGCTTTTTAGATAGTGAGTCTTTAATCGGCAAATCGTATGGTTACAGGTAAGAAACAAGGGGGTAACATCTTGAGTACACCGAAGATTAAATCGGTTGTGGAAGAAATGGTTCAACCATATTTGGACGAAAACGGGTTCGAGCTCGTGGACGTTGAATATGTGAAGGAAGGCAGCAGTTACTTTTTGCGTGTGTTCGTGGATAAGGAAGGCGGCATCGACATAGAAGATTGCGGCCTAATTAGCGAATTTCTGAGCAATCAACTAGACGCCAATGACCCGATTCCTGAAGCGTATTTCTTGGAAGTCTCTTCGCCAGGCGCAGAACGGCCGCTCAAAAAGCCAGAAGATGTTCACAAAGCAGTAAATAAAAACGTGTATGTGACTACATATGAGCAGATTGACGGCACCAAGGAATTTGAAGGTATGCTGCTTTCCTTTGACGGGGAAGAAATGGTCATCGAGGCTATCACGAAAGGAAGAAAGTCAAAGAAGACTATTCCTTACGCGAAGGTTGCGAGTGCAAGATTAAGTATTCTGTTCTAACTAACTGATGATGAATAAGGGTAAAGGATTGAAAGGGGGAGCTATTTTCCAATGAGTATGGATTTTATCGAAGCGCTTCATGAAATCGAGCGCGAAAAAGGGATTAGCAAGGATATTTTGTTAGAGGCGATCGAGGCCGCTTTAATTTCAAGTTATAAACGTAACTTTAATACGGCGCAGAACGTTCGCGTTGACATGAACCGCCATAATGGCGTGATCAAGGTCTATGCGAGAAAAACCGTCGTGGACGAGATTCTTGATCCTCGGATGGAGATTTCTCTCTACGCGGCACGCGAGATTAACCCGAACTTCCAAATGGGAGATATCGCGGAGATCGAAGTAACGCCGCGCGATTTCGGACGCATTGCTGCTCAGACAGCGAAGCAAGTTGTTACGCAACGCATTCGTGAAGCTGAGCGCGGATTGATCTACAACGCGTATATTGAGAAGGAAGAAGATATCGTTACGGGTATTGTCCAACGCCAAGATCTGCGTAATGTATATATCGACTTAGGCAAGATTGAAGCGGCTTTGCCACTCAACGAGCTTATGCCGAACGAGAAGTTCAAGCAAGGTGATCGTGTTAAAGCGTACATCACGAAGGTTGAGAATACAACGAAGGGGCCGCAAATTTTGCTCTCCCGCACACATCCAGGTCTTTTGAAGCGTTTGTTCGAGCTTGAAGTGCCTGAGATTTTCGATGGTGTCGTAGAAATTCGTTCCGTAGCTCGTGAAGCTGGCTTCCGTTCGAAGATCGCCGTCTATTCGCGCAATGAAGAAGTTGATCCGGTAGGATCCTGTGTAGGACCGAAAGGGATGCGTGTTCAGACGATCGTGAACGAGCTGAAAGGCGAGAAAATCGATATCGTCTGCTGGTCCGAGCGCGTTGACGAATATGTAGCGAACTCACTGAGTCCTTCCAAAGTCTTAGAGGTTCAAGTATTCGAACAAGAGAAGATGGCGCGTGTGATCGTACCGGACTATCAATTGTCCCTTGCCATTGGTATTAAAGGTCAGAATGCTCGTCTTGCAGCTAAGCTTACAGGCTGGAAGATCGATATCAAGAGTGAGACGCAAGCGGAAGAAGAATACGGACGTGAGAGAACAGGCGAGACGATGCATCAGGATTCTGTATCGATCGACTAATTGATTACGCGACGGGGGAGGGGATCATATGAGACCTAGAAAAGTACCGCTGCGAAAATGTGTTGCTTGTCAGCAAATGATGCCCAAGAAAGAACTGATTCGTGTGGTGAAGACACCACAGGATGAAGTGTTAATTGATTTGACTGGCAAAAAAGCAGGGCGCGGCGCATATTTGTGCGGTAAGCTGTCCTGTTTCAAGCTAGCTCATAAGAGCAAGGCGTTGGACCGTGCATTGAAGCATCAGGTACAGCCTGAAATATACAACCAACTGGAGCAGGACTTTATTCGCGTGGAAGATGAATTCATTGCGAATAAGGAGCGGGCGGAGGATGAAGATGAGTAAAGTGAAGTCCTACTTGGGACTTGCAATGCGTGCAGGGAAGCTGATCACGGGTGATGAAATCGTGCTCAAGGCGGTCCGTGCAGGCGGGGCTCATCTCGTTATTGTCGCAGGCGACGCTTCAGAGAACACCAAGAAGAAATTTCGCGACAAATGTCATACGTACAACGTGCCGCTTGCGATCGGGTTCGATCGGGGAACTTTGGGAGAATGCATTGGTAAAGCCGAACGCGTCGTTCTAGCCGTGACAGACCCAGGTTTTTTTCGAATGATCAGTAAGGAAATGTTGATATTGTCGGAGGTGGAGTATATTGAGTAAACAAGACAACAAAGATAATAAAGATAAGCTAAGAGTATATGAGTATGCGAAGTCTTTAAATATGAGCAGTAAAGAAATTATTACGATCATGAAACGGCTCGATATCCCTGTGAATAACCATATGAGCGTGATGGAGAATGATACCGTCAGTCGTGTGGAACAATTCTTCCGGGATATTAAGGCGAATGCAGCAGCGAAGCGTTCGGGCTCTGACAAAGGTCAAGTGAGTAGCCCATCGAACCCTCCTGCTGCTGTGCAACAAGGGAATGGTTCAACTTCACAGACGTCTAAACCAAGCGAGATGGCTACTATCTCTGCGAAGCCAAGTCATGTGAAGCCCCAAGGTCAGCGGGAAGGTGGTAATACCGTTACCCAATCCAAGCCAGCTGGTCAACAGCAGCCGAACCGTCATGGTCAATCAACAAATCCATCGCGTGATGGACGTGATCAGCATAAACCTCGCCAACCTGAGAAGCAGGGGAATCATCAAATGAATAACAATTCAAAAAATCAGGATCAGCGCAGGACAATGGGGAACCCTAACGGAACAAGCAATGGAAAAGCAAATTCCGGGCAACGACCAGGCCAAGGTAGACCATTCCAAGGAAATACAAGTAATAATTCACAAGCTACGAGACCACAAAATCATGGGAATCAGGCACAAGCTCCCAATAAATTCAATGGAAACTCTGGCAAACAAGTGGATGAGGGAGAGGAATTCGTGTCAGTAACTAAACCAGCATCAGCACCAAAGAAAACGAAGCCAAATCAAAAGCGCTTCGATGATAACAAAGTCAGCAATTTCAAAGGAAATCAAGGCGGTGGCTATAACAACCGTGGCGGAAGAAATCAACGCGGTAGAGGCCAACAGCCTGTTCAAGAAAAACGTGAGAAAATCGATAACACGCCGAAGAAAATCATTGTACGCGGCAATATGACGGTTGGGGAAACCGCTAAATTGCTTCATAAGGATGCTTCTGAGGTGATCAAGAAATTAATTTTCTTGGGTGTTATGGCTACCATTAACCAGGAGCTTGACCTGGATACAATCCAATTGCTTGCCTCAGAGTTTAAGGTCGAAGTGGAGATCAAGATCCCAGTTGAAGAAGACCGTTTTGAAGATGTAGAAGAAGTCGATGATGAGGCGGATTTGAAAACTCGTCCTCCAGTTGTTACGATCATGGGTCACGTTGACCACGGTAAAACAACGTTGCTTGATGCGATTCGTTCGACGAACGTAACAAGTGGAGAAGCAGGCGGAATCACGCAGCATATCGGTGCATACCAAGTTGAAACCAACGGTAAGAAAATTACGTTCCTGGATACACCGGGTCACGAAGCGTTTACAACGATGCGTGCGCGTGGTGCTGAAGTAACGGATATTACAATTATCGTAGTTGCAGCGGATGACGGTGTGATGCCGCAGACGGTTGAAGCGATCAACCATGCGAAGGCAGCAAATGTTCCAATTATCGTTGCTGTAAACAAAATTGATAAGCCAAACGCAAATCCGGATAAAGTGAAGCAAGAGCTTACAGAATATGAATTGGTTCCAGAAGAGTGGGGCGGCGATACGATCTTTGTTAACTTGTCTGCGAAACAACGTATTAACTTGGATGGCTTGCTTGAGATGATTCTTCTTGTTGCGGAAGTCAACGAGTACAAAGCGAACCCAGACAAGCGTGCTCGCGGTACAGTTATTGAAGCTGAGCTTGACAAAGGCCGCGGTCCAGTCGCACGTATCCTTGTGCAACATGGTACACTTCGCGTTGGGGATGCCTTCGTTGCAGGGAACTGCTTCGGTCGTGTCCGTGCAATGGTCAACGACAAAGGTCGTCGTCTGAAAGAAGCGGGTCCTTCGACGCCTGTTGAGATTACAGGTCTTACGGAAGTTCCGCTAGCAGGCGATCCGTTCATGGGCTTCGAAGATGAGCGTAAGGCACGTGCTATCGCCGATCGTCGTGCAATCACGCAACGTCAGTCTGAGCTTAATGCGAATACACGTGTTACGCTAGATGATCTGTTCAAGCACATCAAAGACGGCGAGATCAAAGACCTGAACGTCATTATCAAAGGGGACGTGCAAGGTTCTGTTGAAGCATTGAAAGGCTCCTTGGCGAAAATCGAAGTTGAAGGCGTACGCGTTAAGATCATCCACAGCGGTGTTGGTGCGCTTACAGAATCCGATATCATCCTAGCAGCTGCTTCGAATGCAATCGTGATCGGATTTAACGTTCGTCCAGACAACCAAGCGAAGCTTACTGCGGAGCAAGAGAAAGTCGATGTTCGTCTGCACCGTGTTATTTATAGCGTGATCGAAGAAATCGAACAAGCGATGAAAGGGATGCTTGATCCTGAATATCGTGAGAACGTTATTGGTCATGCGGAAGTGCGTAACATTTTCAAAATCAACAAAATGTCGATCGCGGGTTGTATGGTTACATCCGGTAAAATTAGTCGTTCGGCAGAAGTTCGCGTCATTCGCGAAGGTATTGTAATATTTGAAGGCAAAATCGATTCCTTGAAACGCTTCAAAGACGATGCCAAAGAAGTAGCGCAAGGCTACGAGTGCGGTATTACCATTGAGCGCTTCAATGACATTAAAGAGGGAGATATTATCGAAGCCTTTGTCATGGAAACGGTAGAGCGTAAGTAGAGAGGTGATACACCCATGGCTAAAATTCGTGTAGGACGTGTTGGCGAGCAACTGAAAAAGGAGCTCAGCCAGCTCATCCAATCTGAACTGAAAGACCCTCGGATCGGTTTCGTAACCGTGACAGGGGTTGAAGTAACTAATGATTTGTCGCAAGCTCGCGTGTTCTTGAGCGTACTCGGGGATGAAGAGCAGAAGAATAATACATTAAAGGCGCTTGCAAAAGCAAACGGATTTCTACGGTCCGAATTAGGTAAAAGAATCCGCCTTCGTCATACCCCGGAGCTTCTCTTTAAATTCGACTCATCCATTGAATACGGAAGTCGGATTGAGAAGATTCTCGGTGAAATCCAAGATGGGGAATGAGGAATAATGTTGACTGTTAACGATACGTTATATGCGGAACAATTAGTGGCCGCATATAACTTCATTCATCAGCATGACGATTTCCTGGTAGTATCACACGTCCAACCGGACGGTGATGCTGCCAGTTCAACCGTCGCAATCGGTTGGTTATTGTCACAGCTAGGCAAGAAATTCACGATGATCAATGAAGGAGCTATTCCTGGCCGACTTGGCTTTTTATGGTCCTCGAATGAAATACATAATTATACACTTGAACCGTTAAACCGTACTTTTAGCACGGTTATTTGTGTAGATTGCGCTGATTTCTCAAGAACAGGTAAAGTGCAGCAACTCTTCACAGAAGACAGAGTGCTCCTCAATATTGATCATCATCCGACGAATGATCACTTCGGCACGGTCAATTTGATCAAGGTCGACGCTGCAGCAACGGCGGAGATTCTGTTCGATCTGATGAATCAATTTGCGATCACATGGCATGTTGACATCGCGACGGCACTCTATACCGGGATTCTTACCGATACAGGCGGTTTCCGTTATGCGAATACGACGCCTCGTGTTATGGAGATTATTTCTCAGCTGCTTACCTATGGTGTGAACGGGCATTGGCTTGCTGATCATTTGCTGGAAAAGATGTCTATGGCACAAATGCTTCTTTTAACGAAAGCATTGTCAAGATTGACCTTCACGGAAGATAATCGCGTTGGCTATATTTACGTAACGCCAGAAGATATGGCAGAGACAGGTGCGGTCAATGAAGATCTCGAAGGATTAGTGAATTATCCGCGCAACATTGAAGGTGTGGATGTAGGGATTCTATTCAAGCAAGTAAGCGATACAGCAGTCAAAATTAGCCTGCGTTCGAACGAGAACGTGAATGTAGCCAACATCGCGCAGTCTTTTGGCGGCGGCGGTCATGTTCGTGCTTCTGGCTGCAGAGTTGAAGGAACATTGCAAGATGTGATAAATCAAGTTGTAGAACGAGTGAGGCAGCAATTATGATTGAACTTGATGGAATTTTACCTGTATTGAAGCCGGCAGGCTGGACGTCACATGATGTCGTTGCCAAGGTGCGTGGTCTGATTCGTATGAAGCGAATTGGCCACACGGGCACCTTAGATCCTGCGGTAACCGGCGTATTGCCGCTTTGCCTAGGACGAGCTACGCGACTCGTGGAGTATTTGCAAGAACTTCCTAAGGAGTACGAAGCTGTTCTTCGTCTAGGCATTGCGACAGACACTGAAGATTTGACAGGAGAAGTTATAGAACGTATGGATCCGGTTCACGTAACAGAGGAACAAGTCCGGGAAGTTATTCAATCGTTCGTTGGCACCATTGAACAAGTTCCTCCGATGTATTCAGCAGTAAAAGTAGATGGGAAACGGCTATACGAGCTTGCGCGAGAAGGTAAAGTAGTCGAGCGTAAATCGAGAGAAGTCACGATCTATAAGATCGAGGTACTACAGCTGCAGCTTCAAGGACCAGAGCCGGAAATTCATTTTCGTGTCCTTTGCTCCAAAGGGACCTATATTCGAACACTCTGTGTTGATATAGGGAGAGCATTAGGCGTACCAGCGACAATGGCTTCGCTTGTTCGTACCATGTCTGCGAATATGACGAGAGAACATGGTCTGACACTCGAACAAATAGCGGAATACAAACAACAGGGGACTTTGCAAGAGCATCTCATTCCTATGGATGTATCGGTGTCGCATCTACCCGCCCACACGATTGCTCCCGACAAAGCGCACCAAGCGGTTCAAGGCCAGAAAATATCAGGCAGGGCAGTATCCCCAGCCGTGGATCAGTCCGGATGTATTCGGTTATACTCGCCAGAAGGACAATTTTATGGTATCTTCGAGAGAAAGCCGGAAGAGACGTTCATAAGACCAGTCAAAGTCTTCTTACCGTAAAATGCTTACTTTGCAGCTAATTCTGATAAATAGAATTGCAGGTGTTGATTAACGTGAAAAAAATTACAATATCTTATCCGCTCACACCGGATCAAATGGAACAATTCCGTAAACCGCAAGCGATGGCATTAGGTTATTTTGATGGCGTGCATCTTGGACATCAACAAGTGATTGGCGGAGCTGTTGCCTATGCAAGAGCGCAGGGGATTCCAGCTTCAGTCATGACCTTTCATCCGAAACCGCGCGAAGTGCTTCGCAAAGAAAAACATAGCAACTATATTACGCCGCTTAGCGAGAAGCTTGAAGTCATGGCTCGCTTAGGTGTAGACCAACTATTTGTCGTGCGTTTTGACGAAGCCTTCTCACATATTTCACCCGCAACATTTGTGGAAGAGTTCCTACTAGCGCTTGAAGTCCAACATGCTGTCGTTGGGTTTGATTATGCATTTGGCTATAAAGGCGAGGGGAATCCAGAGATGCTGCGGGTGCTTGGCCAAGGCAAGATGACGGTCGATGTCATTCAGCCATGGCTGCTGTCTGGATTGAAGGTGAGCAGTACACTCATTCGCAAACACTTAAGCGAAGGTAAAGTAGAAGAAGCCAATACGCTGCTTGGACGACCGTATACGGTTCATGGAACGGTTATTGCAGGTGAGGGACGAGGCAATACGATTGGCTATCCTACGGCTAATATCGACCCGACCGATGCGTACTTGATTCCGTGTAATGGCGTATATGCTGTTCAGGTCTCTCTGGGGGAGAAGAAGTATGGCGGTGTCATGAACGTTGGTGTCAAGCCAACCTTCCACAAAGACGGAATGAAGCAGACGCTTGAAGCGCATTTGTTCGATTTCAATGAGGATATTTATGGGGAACAGGTTCGGATTGAATTTATCGAATATATTCGCCCAGAGCAGCGCTTCAGCTCGGTTCAAGAGTTGATCGCGCAGATCCATCGTGACGCGGATACAGCAAGAGCGATTCTAGCTTCAAAGTAGACATTTACATTTCGATATGGAATGTGCTATACTGAGTAACGTTGTTGTCTTCATGGACAACATCATTAACCTTAGCTTGGTTATACGTCTCACCATCGTTGACGAGGCTAATGGCGATTATATTGAAGGAGGTGAATAGGATGGCATTAACTCAAGAGCGTAAAACGCAACTTATTGAGGAACACAAAAAACATGCAACTGATACAGGTAGCCCTGAGGTGCAAGTTGCTGTCCTAACTGAGAACATTAAGAACTTGACTGACCACTTGCGTACGCATAAGAAAGATCACCACTCACGTCGCGGTCTTTTGAAAATGGTAGGTCAACGCCGTAAGCTTCTTGCTTACTTGAAGAACAAAGATGTTCAACGTTACAGTGCTTTGATCGAAAAGCTAGGACTTCGTCGCTAATATACGACAAACTGCAGCCTGGTTGTTCACCGCATGCGCTTCGATGCCGTGCGGGAGCAACCGGGTTGCTTTTTATAAAAGCAGGAAATAATAATACATATGAAGAAAATTAAAGAAGAGCGATGAGGAGGGATTTCATGGAAAAGCGTATTGAAATGCAACTTGGCGGCAGAACGTTGATCTTAGAGACGGGTGTTCTTGCCAAACAAGCGAACGCAGCGGTTAAAGTCCAATATGGAGACACCGTTGTATTATGTACAGTTACTGCTTCGTCCGAACCGAAAGATTTGGACTTTTTCCCGTTGACGGTCAATTATGAAGAACGTCTGTATGCCGTTGGTAAAATTCCTGGTGGATTTATTAAACGTGAAGGTAGACCAAGCGAGAAGGCTATTCTTGCGAGCCGTCTAACAGACCGTCCGATTCGTCCGTTATTCCCGGATGGATTCCGTAACGATGTTCAGATCGTTAACCTAGTGATGAGCGTAGACCAAGATTGTTCGCCTGAAATTGCAGCGATGATCGGTACTTCGGCTTCCCTAAGTATCTCGGACGTGCCTTTCAACGGACCGATTGGCGGCGTTGTCGTTGGACGTATTGACGGTCAATTTGTGATCAATCCAACGGTTGCGCAGGAAGAGAAGAGCGATTTGTACCTTGTTGTAGCAGGTACGAAGGACGCAATCATGATGGTTGAAGCAGAAGCGAACGAAGTTCCTGAAGAAGTGATGCTCGAAGCGATTATGTTCGGACATGACGCGATCAGGGAAATCGTAGCCGTTATTGAACAATTTACAGAGCAAGCAGGCAAGCCGAAGATGGAAGTGAAGCTTCATGCGGTGAATACATCCGTGAATGAAGAGGTTCGTGCGTTCGCGCAAGCGCGCCTTGTTGAGGCTGTTAAGATTGCTGAGAAGCACGCGCGTCAAGATGCGATCGATTCCATTAGCGCGGAAGCTATTGCTCATTTCGAACAACAATATATTGAACAGGACGAGCTTCTAGATGATGTGAAAGAAATTTTGCATGACATCGTAAAAGAAGAAGTTCGCCGATTGATTACACATGATAAAGTAAGACCAGATGGCCGGAAACTTGATGAAATTCGTCCGATTTCCTGCGATATTAACTTGTTGCCTCGTACGCACGGTTCTGGTCTATTTACGCGTGGACAAACACAGGCATTAAGCATTTGTACATTAGGTGCGCTTGGCGATGTTCAGATTTTGGACGGCATCGGTCTTGAAGAAACGAAACGTTTCATGCATCATTACAATTTCCCGCCGTTCAGCGTAGGGGAAGCAAGACCGCTTCGTCCTCCAGGTCGTCGTGAGATTGGACATGGAGCACTTGGCGAGCGCGCATTAATGAAGGTTATCCCTTCGGAAGTCGATTTCCCATACACGATCCGTTTAGTATCTGAGGTACTTGAGTCGAATGGTTCAACGTCCCAAGCGAGTATCTGTGCAAGTACACTTGCAATGATGGATGCTGGTGTACCAATCAAGGCTCCGGTTGCAGGTATTGCTATGGGTCTTATTAAAGACGGGGAGCATGTATCTATCCTGTCCGATATTCAAGGGATGGAAGATCACCTCGGGGATATGGACTTCAAAGTTGCGGGTACTGCAGAAGGCGTAACGGCAATCCAAATGGATATCAAGATCGATGGTATTGATCGTCAGATTCTGGCGAATGCATTGACACAAGCCAAAGAAGGGCGCATGCACATTCTATCCAAGATGTTAGAAGTGATTAATCAGCCGAAGGAAAGCTTATCGCCATATGCACCGAAGATCTTGACGATGCAGATCAACCCGGATAAAATTCGTGATGTTATTGGTGCTGGCGGTAAGATCATCAATAAAATTATCGAAGAGACAGGGGTAAAAATCGATATCGAGCAAGATGGCCGCGTATTTATCGCATCTTCCAACCAAGAGATGAATGAGAAAGCACGCTCCATTATTGAAGGTATCGTAAGAGAAGTGGTTGTTGGTGAAATTTACCTTGGTACGGTGAAACGTGTTGAGAAATTTGGCGCATTCGTTGAAATTCTACCAGGTAAAGAAGGACTTGTTCATATCTCACAACTATCTACTGAGCGTGTAGCGAAAGTGGAGGATGTTGTTGCTGTTGGCGATTCGATCACGGTGAAAGTGACTGAAATCGATCAGCAAGGTCGTGTGAACTTGTCACGCAAAGCCGTTTTGGTTGCACAACAAGCACCTGCACAATCTTAATCCAAATTTAGGATACATCGAAGAGACAGAGCTCATCTGTTTCTTTTTTTGTCTTTGTGGACATATTCCCCCTCACGTTCTCATATAGATTAGGACAAATTAGTCGAGGGGACGAATTGTCGATGATGCGCAAGAAACTATTTATGATCATTAGCAGCTTCATCATTTTTCTTTTACTTGCAGAGTGGACGGGGTATCGGGAGACGATCGCGGTATGGAGAGGCACACAGCCTACGACGAACGCTTTTGAATGGTTCAGAGCCGATGCTTCCGATGCACTCATGAAAAGGATCATGCAGGAAGCCGACCAACGGCGGATAGCACCAATTGAGCCTCGCATTGATCGCGTATGGAAGCTGATTCCCGGATATAATGGGATTGAAGTTGATGTCGAGAAGACCTATCAGTTGAATCATGCCTCTGCCGATGGGGACCCAATCAAGTACGTCTACAAGGAAGTATCGCCAACGAAGAGCTTGGATGATTTGCCTGTGAATCCGATGTATCGGGGAAATCCCGAGAAGCCCATGGTGTCGTTAATGATCAATGTCGCTTGGGGCGATGAGTTTATCGTTCCGATGCTGGATACGCTTGATGCGGAAAAGGTGAAAGCGACTTTTTTCTTCGATGGAAAGTGGCTCGCTTCACATGTCGATATGGCGAAGGAAATCCAGCGGCGAGGACACCAACTTGAGAATCATGCTTATTCGCATAAAGATATGAGTAAATTAGGTGAGTATGAGGCAACGCAAGAAATTGCCAAGACGCAGAACTTGCTGAAGGAGAAACTTGGCGTCGAGAACAAGTGGTTTGCCCCGCCGTCAGGAGATTTTAATGCCGAAACCGTAAGAATCGCACATCGCTTAAATTTAAAAACGGTGTTATGGACGCTGGATACGGTTGATTGGAAGAAGCCGACACCAAGCTCTATCGTTGACAAAATTAGCCGTAAAGTGGAAGCGGGGTCGCTCATTCTCATGCATCCAACGTCTTCGTCGAGCGGCGCGCTCAAAGGGATGATCCGGGTTATCAAGCAGCGCGGCTACACGCTAGGGACGATTGATGAGATGGTATCGACCAAGCGCGTGGAGAAAGCGAAGGTTGAGTGAGCGTCAACTTTTTGGTACGATTAGGGGAGTCAGTTTTGCTCGGTGCATTGTTGAAATGAATAAAGACATAGGACATGATGCTTGGATTTTTATGAGGGATTAACTCACTCCAGCCGCTCTTGTCCGCCCTTTTCTTATGAAATGGGTTGTAGGTAGAAAAGGGCTCCCAAAGGCGGACGTAAACTCTTCCGTGATTTATTCCCTCACTATTCTCAGCTTCACGATGGCTTTATTAACTTCAAAGATTCACCGGACAAAACGTTGAGGAGGATTTACATGATCAAAACAACTTTAAGCAACGGCCTCCGCGTCGTCATGGAGCAAATTCCTACCTTCCGTTCGGTCTCCTTCGGCATCTGGGTTCGCACAGGCTCCCGGAACGAGCACGAAGAGAACAATGGAATTTCGCACTTTATAGAACATATGCTCTTCAAAGGGACGGATCGTTACACCGCGAAGGAGATTGCAGAGACATTCGATGCGATTGGCGGCAATGTTAATGCGTTTACGTCGAAGGAATATACATGCTATTACGCGAAGGTGCTGGATGAGCATTTACCGATTGCGGTTGATGTTCTGGCAGATATGTTCTTTGCCTCGAAATTCGATAGCGAAGACATGGATAAAGAGAAGAATGTCATTCTTGAAGAGATTGCGATGTACGAAGATACACCAGATGATATGGTGCATGATTCGGTATCGCGCGCAGCGCTGGGTAATCATCCACTATCCTATTCCATACTCGGAATAGAAGAGCGGCTCAAAGCTATGACTTCCGATGATCTTCGCCAGTATATGCAAGAGCATTATACAATCGAGAATACGGTGATCAGTGTCGCGGGGAACATTAATGATCAGACGCTTGCCCTTTTAGAGAAGCATTTTGGAAAATTCAATATCCATGGGAAGGCACAGCAGCTTGCTGCGCCGGATTTTGACGGGCAAGTGATCTATCATAAGAAGAAAACAGAACAGAACCATATCTGTATCTCGATGCCAGGCTGTTCCAGCTCCGATCCGCGATTATACGGGATGGTCATTCTGAACAATGCGATCGGTGGCGGCATGAGCTCGCGTCTTTTCCAAGAGATCCGGGAGAAGCGGGGCCTCGCTTATTCGGTTTACTCCTATCATAGCTCTTACGTTGACACAGGTTTGTTCACGATCTATGCTGGTACAGCTCCGAAGCAAACGAAGGAAGTTCTAGATCTAACGATGGAAGTCATGAACGAAGTTGTGGCGAATGGATTGACAGAATCTGAATTTTCCAAAGGCAAGGAACAGTTGAAAGGAAGCCTGATTCTGAGCTTGGAGAGTACGTCGAGTCGTATGAATCGCCTAGGCAAAAATGAATTGATGTTAGGCAGACACTTTACATTAGATGAAATGATTGAACGTATTGAAGCGGTTACGATGCAGGATATGGAGTCGCTGCTTCAGCAAATGGTCGCTGTGCCTTTCGCTGTTGCGATGGTAGGCAGCTCGGATAAGGCGCTGAACCAAATCGAACGTCAATTGAAGAATTAATAGGCTTGATGATGTAACGGAGGGGAAAAGAATTGATTTATGATGTAGAAATTAAACAGCTTCCAGGTAATGAAGATGTATCCTTGCCTGCGAAAATGTCGGAGTTAGCAGCGGGATTTGACTTATATGCAGCGGTTACGGAACCTCTTGTGATTGCACCAGGACAGCGTGTACTTGTTCCAACAGGCTTTGCTATGGCGATGTCTGCACAGCTCGAAGCGCAAATCAGGCCGCGCAGTGGTCTGGCGTTCAAGCATGGCATCACATGCCTTAATACACCGGGAACGATCGATGCGGATTACCGCGGCGAGGTGAAGGTCCTGCTTGTTAATCTGGGTCAGGAACCTTTTACGATTGAACGGCATGAACGAATTGCGCAAATGGTTATTCAAGAAGTACCGCAGGTTCGCTTGGTTCAGGTGGAATCACTCTCCGAGACAGTTCGGGGCGCGGGTGGATTTGGCCATACAGGAACGAAGTAAGATTCAAATGCCGATTTCTCGATAATGGAGAGATCGGCTTTTTTTAGCGATTAGAGCCCCATCCATCGGAACTGACATAACTTGAATGGCATGCGTCACATTGTCGAGTCATTTCATGTGCACCCTTTCTAGGCACAGGCATACTATATTTTATACATCAGTGGTGTCTAAGGAGTGAACAGCAAAATGCTTACAGGCGTTCAAGTTGTCTTTATTGGCGGAGATGCGCGGCAATTGGAAATCATCCGCCAGCTGGCAGAGCTCGACGCTTCCGTCACAATCGTTGGTTTTGATCAATTACAGAACTCTTTTCACGGTGTGGTAAGGTCAGGGCTTAACGACTCATTGTTTGAGACGACAGATGCGCTAATACTGCCTGCTGTTGGTACAGATGATCAAGGAATGATCAATGCGATATTTACTTCGGAAGAACTGAAGCTTACGGAACAACAAGTAGCGCTGCTGCCCAAATCAAGCTGTGTCTATACGGGGATGGCAAAGCCTTACTTGCGAGAAATCTGCGCAAAACATCAGATTAAGCTCGTTGAATTATTCGATCGCGATGATGTTGCCATTTATAACTCGATTCCTACAGCGGAAGGTGCGCTGATGATGGCGATCCAGAATACGGATATTACGATTCATGGGTCGCAATGCGTCGTGCTCGGACTTGGTAGAACAGGGTTTACGATGGCACGTTCGCTTCAGGCATTAGGGGCCAAAGTAAAGATGGGGGTAAGGCGGAGCGAGCACTTCGCAAGAGCGTTCGAGCTAGGCTTCGAGCCCTTCTATATCAAGGATTTGGCGGCTCAGGTTGCCAACATCGACTTGCTTTTTAATACGATTCCGACTATGATAGTCACAGCACAAATTATTGCGAATATTCCCAATCGGGCGGTTATTATTGACCTTGCTTCAAGCCCTGGCGGCACCGATTTTCGCTTCGCTGAGAAGCGTGGTGTCAAGGCGTTGTTAGCACCCGGTTTACCCGGTATTGTAGCTCCTAAGACTGCTGGACGTATTATGGCGGGCATTCTGAATCAGTTGATTGCAGAACAGGTGCAAGAACGGGGGAATGGGGCATGAATTGGCAAGGGAAAACGGTAGGCTATGCTTTAAGTGGATCACATTGTACGTTTGCAGAAGTGATGCCGCAAATTCAGAGATTTATAGACTTGGGTGCGAGCGTTGTTCCGATTGTGACGAATACAATTATGACGACAGACACCCGTTTTGGCACATCGGACAATTGGCAGAAACAATTGAAAGACATTACGGGGAATGATATTATTTCTACAATTGTTGAGGCTGAACCGCTTGGACCGTCGAAACTGCTTGATGTTGTTGTGATTGCGCCATGTACAGGGAATACGACAAGCAAACTAGCAAATGCTCAGACGGACAGCGCGGTATTGATGGCAGCCAAAGCTCAGATGCGGAATCAGAAGCCAGTTGTCCTCGCGATTTCAACGAATGATGGTCTCGGATTGAATGCGGCGAATATTGCAAAGCTGATCAATGCGAAGAACATCTATTTCGTGCCGTTTGGTCAAGACAATCCACAGCAGAAGCCGAATTCTCTCGTTGCTAGAATGGATTTGATTGTGGAAGCTTGTGAAGCTGCGATCGAAGGTAGACAACTGCAACCGATGATTATTGAACGCTTTAACTATGTATAAGTTAGCAGATACGGTCAATCAAACCGTAATAAGTTAATAGATGTTGCTAAGGGGAGAGCTGCCAGATGTCGAATCAGAAGTTATTTAACGTTGCCGTCGTTGGCGCAACAGGAGCTGTAGGGGAACAAATACTTGGACTGCTTGAAAAGAGAAACTTCCCCATTAATCAATTAAAATTGTTATCTTCTGCTCGTTCAGCGGGTACGAAGATTACATTTAAAGGGCAAGACATTACGGTAGAAGAAGCAAAACCTGAAAGTTTCGAAGGCGTAGAAATCGCACTATTTAGTGCGGGTGGTGATGTAAGTAAGGCACTTGCTCCTGCAGCGGCAGAGCGCGGAGCGATCTGTATCGATAATACGAATGCATTCCGTATGGATCCAGATACACCGCTGGTTGTGCCTGAAGTGAATATCGAGGCGATTAATGATCATAGAGGCATTATTGCCAATCCGAACTGTTCAACCATCCAAATGGTTGCTGCACTTAAGCCGCTTCAAGATCGTTATGGCATTGCTCGGATTATCGTATCGACGTATCAAGCAGTATCTGGAGCGGGCGCTCGAGCAATTGATGAGATGATTCGTCAATCGAGTGAAATCCTTGCTGGTCGTGAAGTCGAACCACAGATCTTGCCAGTTGGCGCATTGCCGGTGAAGCATCAAATCGCATTCAATGCGATTCCGCAAATCGATAAATTCCAAGACAATGGTTATACACTGGAAGAAATGAAGATGGTTCGCGAGACGAAGAAAATTATGGGTGACGAATCGATCGAAGTAACGGCTACTTGTGTTCGTATCCCAGTCGTATATGGGCATTCCGAATCTATTTATGTCGAGCTTAAGAATGATTATGAATTGGAAGACGTAAAAAAATTATTGGAGAATGCACCGGGGATTACACTTGTGGATGACCCTGCGAATCAACAATATCCGTTAGCAACTGAAGCAGCAGGTAAACCGGACGTGTTCGTTGGCCGCTTGCGTCGTGATCTTGGTCATACACGTGGATTAAACATGTGGGTTGTGTCTGACAACCTGATGAAGGGCGCGGCGTGGAATGCAGTGCAAATCGCTGAGTATATCGCCATCGAACAATAATCCGCATATACTGTGTTATCAACTGTCTTAAATGGATTTGGGGGAATTGCAATGCGCATCTTAGTACAAAAATTCGGGGGCACTTCCTTATCATCGTCCCTTGCGAGGGAACATGTTATAGGTCATATACGTCGTGAACTGGCACAGGGGTATCACCTGGTTGTCGTTGTATCGGCGATGGGTAGAAAAGGGGATCCGTATGCAACGGATACCCTTTTAGACTGGATACATCAAAATGGAAACAAGCTGCCGGCTCGGGAGAAGGACCTTCTCATGTGCTGTGGAGAGATCATTTCTGCAGCAACGCTATGCAGTATACTTAACGAACAAGAGATTCCTGCTGTAGCCTTAACAGGATCTCAAGCTGGATTCGTCACGGATTCGCAATTCGGGAATGCTCGTATTCTTGAAGTACGTCCGAATCGGGTCCTTGAGCTGTTGAAGGAGAATAAGGTCGTGATCGTGACTGGCTTCCAAGGACAGACGGAATCGGGTGACTTTACGACGCTTGGACGCGGTGGCAGTGATACCTCGGCTACAGCACTCGGGGCAGCTCTGCATGCTGAAATGGTTGATATTTATACCGATGTGAACGGGATTCTGACGGCAGACCCGCGTCTAGTGGAAGATGCCAAACCTCTAACCGTCGTTAGCTATGCTGAAATTTGCAACATGGCTCATCATGGCGCGAAAGTGATTCATCCGCGTGCGGTTGAAATTGCGATGCAAGCACAAGTGCCTGTGCGAGTACGCTCGACTTTCTCGGAAGAAGAGGGGACCCTAGTTACACACCCTGATAGCTTTAACGACCATTCACAAGGCATCGTGGATCGCTTTGTGACAGGTATTGCATATGTGGCGAATGTCACTCAAATTACAGTGGAGTCGCACGGGGGACCGATCGATCTTCAACTTCAAGTATTTAAAGCGATGGCGCAGCACCATATTAGCGTAGATTTCATTAACGTCACGCCATCTGGCGCCGTATATACGGTATTTGATGATGCCGCAGAACGCGCGATTTCCGTACTATATGAAATGGGCTTCGAACCGAAGACATTAAAGGGTTGTGCCAAAGTATCGGTTATTGGCGGCGGTATGAACGGTGTACCGGGAATCATGGCACATATCGTTGAGGCGCTTACGGAGCAAGAAATTCAAATTCTGCAATCTGCGGACTCCAACACGACGATTTGGGTGCTCGTCCGTAATGAAGATATGGTTCGAGCTTTAAGAGCATTGCACACGAAATTCGAACTGCATCTATAGACCGGTTATCAATAATCCCTTACAATGATGTTTACTATAAGTGTGTGATTTTTTGAGCAACCTCGATAACTGGTTAAGGAGGGGACAACGTGGATTTTGGCAGACTTATTACAGCGATGGTAACCCCGTTCGATGAACAGCAGGAAATTGACTGGGGTCAGACCGCTAAATTAATCGATTATTTGATTGAAGAACAACGCAGTGACAGTCTCGTGGTGTGTGGTACAACGGGGGAATCTCCAACGTTATCCGACGATGAGAAGCTTGCGTTATTTCGATTTGCAGTGAAGCAAGCAAACGGACGTGCGAAGATCATTGCTGGCACAGGCAGTAATGATACCCGTCATTCGGTGCACTTGACAAAACTTGCTGAAGAAGCAGGAGTAGATGGTATTCTTGCCGTGACACCTTATTACAACAAGCCAAGTCAAGAAGGTTTATACCAGCATTTTAAGGCGATGGCGGAAGCGACCAATCTGCCTGTATTACTCTATAACATTCCAGGACGCAGTGTGATTAATCTGAGTGTCGAGACAACTTTAAGACTCGCACAAATCCCGAATATTGTGGGTACCAAGGATTGCGCGAATCTTGAACAATTGACGGTCATTGCGACAGCAGCACCGGCTCATTTTAAGGTCTATTCCGGTGATGATTCGATGACGCTGGCGACGCTTGCCATTGGTGGGTACGGGATTGTAAGTGTATCCAGTCATATCATTGGTTCGACGATGAAATCGATGATCGACGCTTTTTTGCAAGGGGATGTGAAGCGGGCAGCTGAGCTGCATCAACAGAGCTTCCCGATCTTTAAGGGACTTTTTGAATGCCCGAATCCTGTTGCAGTGAAATATGCGTTAGGACTTCGTGGACTTTCTGTTGGTGGTGTTCGCTTACCGCTCGTGGTTCCTTCAGAATCTGAGGCATTATTTATACGAAATTTATTGAGTCTTTAACATCATAAAGTGCACAACCAAGCCGATGCGAGCCATATCGCATCGGTTTTTTTGTTTGAGGGAAAATACGCGTAACAATGTGTGACTTGTGTTTTCCTAAATTAATCATGTATAATGATAAAAAGTGACTGGGTGCGGTATTTTTTAGAAAACGCTTATTGTCTTCAGTGACACGGAATCGTTTTCTTTTGGTAAGTTTTACTTTTGGATTTTGTCCGGATAAGAGAATATGTTATCGGATGATCTTCGGATGATTATGGAAAGTTGTTCCGAAGGGTTAATTTCCTGCGGATAATTATAGGAGGGTTAGATTCACTTGTCGAAAAAGAACAACACGGATAAAATAACGATTTTTGCGCTTGGGGGCGTTGGTGAAATTGGCAAGAACATGTACGTCGTACAATATGGTAATGATATTGTTGTCGTAGATGCTGGCTTAAAGTTCCCTGAGGAAGATATGCTCGGAATTGATATTGTCATTCCAGATATCTCTTATTTAACAGAGAATCGCGATAAGGTACGCGGGATTCTTGTAACTCACGGTCATGAAGACCACATTGGTGGATTGCCGTACGTATTGAAGCATTTGAATGTACCGATCTACGGTACCAAACTCACACTTGGATTGATTGAGAGCAAACTGAAAGAAGCGAACTTGTTAGGTGAAACGAAACGAATTCTGATCAATGCAGATTCGGTCGTCCAAATGGGCAGCATTCAAGCAACCTTCTTCCGTACGAATCATAGTATTCCGGATTCCGTTGGTGTATGCCTCGAGACACCAGAAGGCACAGTAGTACATACAGGTGACTTCAAATTTGATCATACCCCAGTCAATGGTCAATATGCAGATCTACATCGTATGGCAGAAATCGGACGTAAGGGCGTTATTGCCCTATTATCGGATAGTACCAACGCAGAACGTCCAGGATTCACTCCTTCAGAGAGTAATGTAGGGAAGAATCTGGAAGATATTTTCCGCAAAGCTGAGCAACGTGTCGTTGTTGCTACATTTGCATCGAATATTCATCGCGTGCAGCAAGTCATTGATGCAGCGGTTGCGACGAATCGTAAATTAACGGTTATTGGTCGCAGTATGGTTAACGTTGTGACCATCGCTTCGGAATTAGGGTATTTGCATATTCCAGACGGCATGCTGATTGAGCCGGAAGAAGTGAACAAGATGGCAGCCGATCGCGTTGTTATCCTCTCTACGGGTAGCCAAGGTGAGCCGATGTCTGCGTTAACGCGTATGGCTCGCAATACACATCGGAAGATCGATATTCTGCCTGGGGATACCGTGATTATCGCAGCAACACCAATTCCAGGTAATGAGAAATATGTTGGACGAACTGTGGATGAATTGTTCCGATTAGGCGCTCATGTTATCTATGGCGGTTCGACGACAGGCGTTCACGTATCTGGTCATGGTAGCCAGGAAGAATTGAAATTAATGCTGAATTTGATTAAACCGAAATTCTTCATTCCAATTCACGGTGAATATCGTATGCTTCGCCAACATGCATTACTTGGAGAGCAAGTGGGTATCGAGAGCGAGAACATTTTCATTGTTGATATTGGTGAGACGATTGAGATTCAGAACGGTACTGCTCGCAAAGCGGGTAAAGTACCTTCGGGTAACGTTCTGATCGACGGCTTAGGCGTCGGTGATGTAGGTAACATCGTATTGAGAGATCGTAAGTTGCTCTCCCAAGATGGTATCTTGGTTGTTGTCGTTACGTTAAGCAAACAAGATGGAACGATCTTGTCTGGTCCAGATATCATCTCAAGAGGATTCGTCTATGTCCGTGAATCCGAAGGACTTTTGGATGAAGCGAATCGGATCGTAACGAATACACTTCACAAATTAATGAATGAGAATGTTAACGAATGGGCGTCACTCAAGACGAATGTCAAAGATGCGCTTGGACGTTTCCTATATGAGCAAACACGTCGTAGACCGATGATTTTGCCGATTATCATGGAAGTTTAATACGAGATGAATGGAGAAGAGTCGCAACTGCGGCTCTTTTTTGACGTGAAATTCGCTTTTAGGATCTCCACAATTGAATCATATTGTTGGTATTGAATGATGGATACTGCACCATACTATGGGATGCGATGACAGACTAGGAAGGATGGATGCAGATCATGACATATAGGAACGATTTAGGGTACTCTAATGAACAAGAGCCGGGACAACCTGCGGAGACGCCGAACACGAATAACCAAGCACCCCCTGCTGTACAGACAATTAATCAATTGGGGCAAATGACAACGCCAAGCGGAGAATCGAATATTTTCTGCATGTCGATCATTGGTCAGATTGAAGGACATTTGGTCTTGCCGCCGCAGAATAAAACAACGAAGTATGAACATGTGATCCCACAAATCGTCGCTGCGGAGCAGAGTCGTTCCATTGAAGGCGTACTTATCGTATTGAATACGGTTGGCGGAGACGTAGAGGCAGGGCTTGCGATTGCTGAGATGATCGCATCGCTATCGAAACCTACGGTGACTGTTGTCTTAGGCGGCGGTCATAGTATTGGTGTTCCGATTGCGGTATCCTCCAATTATTCCATTATTGCTGAATCGGCAACGATGACCATTCATCCGATTCGGTTGAATGGACTTGTCATTGGGGTACCGCAGACCTTCGAGTATTTAGATAAGATGCAAGAAAGAGTGGTTCGATTCGTAACTTCCCATTCAAGAATTAAGGAAGAGAAGTTCAAGGAATTGATGTTCAAGACAGGGGAACTCAATCGAGATATTGGGACGTCCGTTGTGGGGCCGGATGCCGTCAAGTATGGACTTATTGATGCGATTGGCGGTGTGGGTGAAGCCATTCAGAAGCTGAATCAACTGATTGATGCGAAGCGTCAAGCAATGACCAGCGAAGGGAGCGCGCGGGTGCAATGACCATTTATACGAATATGCCTATTGAGCTTGTTCTTAGTGGAGTTGATCAACCACGTCAAGCTGAGATGGAGATCGAAATTAATGGCGTTCTTATGCAGGTAGCGCCTTTGAATGCCACGTCAGGCACCATCGTTCGGCTGTTAAATTGCCCCCTACAAACATACTTGAATCCAGCCTATGCCCCTGGACAACTCATCCAGTATCATCCAGTAATTCCTCCAAGAACTAATTTGGACACCCGATAGGAACAGGATAGGAACATCCCCAGATTTATGCTATAATGAAATTCTGGGGGTGACCGGTTTGGCGCGAAGAAAAAAGAAGAAAAACTTGTTTAGTTCGAGCCTGAAATACGAAATTTACGGCATCATTTGGATAACGCTTTCGGTCATTGCATTAGCAGGGGAAGCAACGGTCGGCCGCTCATTAACGAAGATGTTTGGACTCGTTCTAGGCAAGTTTTATTTTGTACTCCCTCTCGTCGGGGTGTATGTTGGCCTCTATGTGATGGTCAAACGAAAATGGCCGCTTGGGTGGTCAGCGAGAAGATCAGGGTTGCTCATCATCGTGATCGCGATGGCGTTAATGAGTACGATATGGACCATTGATCATAAGCTTACGCCAACGGTAGATGTTACTGCGAGCCGAATTATAGCGCAAATACATAGTGATATGAAGACGGAGTTATTAAGTCCGGGACTGACACAGAATGGGTCGATTTATCAGAAGCAGATTAGCGGAGGATATGTCGGCGCTTTTAGTTATGCGGTGCTCTTTTGGTTATTTGGTGCACTCGGTGCCAAGCTGTTAATGATCGTATTATTCGGAATTGGAATCATGCTTACAGCGAACATGTCTTATGTCGATTTGATGAAGCTCATTCGGAGCCGAGTTATGCGATTCCAGGAGCTCATCCGGGCGAAGATCAGAACAGCGAGACGCAACAAGAAGAAGTCAGTCAAGTCAGCGATGCAGCTTCGTTCGAAGAAAGCGCCTTTGCATGATTTGAATGATGATGACGAAGAAGATGATTACGTGTATGAAGATTCTGACCAAGAGGAAGAGTCTTCCGCTCCAACCAAACGTCGTACAATGCCGCTATTCTTTCAATTGTTCGGAGGAAAGACGGGACCATCGGGATCGCGGCACAAAGAAGATTTGGACGAAGATGAAGATGAGTTCATGGATCGAGGCATTCTTGTATCCTCTCCTTCTAAGGTTGTGCGTCTAGATGAGTTCGAAGAGAAGGATGATGGAGCTTCTTGGGAGGATCAGAAGCAGGCGATGCCTGAATCATCATCACCACAAGGGCCTATCTTCCGTGATTTTCAAGAGTCATCCATACCAATACAGGATGAAGACGAAGAACAAGATCTGGGTATTCAATCGGTGACGACGTCACAAGCTCATGTACATACGATGGATCACGACATGGATATAGAAGAATCGTCCGGCAGCGAAGATCAAGGACCACACGACGATTCGAGCCACGTAAACACTGATGATAGCAATAATATGGTTAACCAATCAGGTTCAGGTGATCAACCAGATGCTGAATCTATAACTCCTGTAGTTGTTGCACCACCACCTAAGCCTTATCAATTGCCGTCATTCCGATTGCTTAGCAAACCACATGGAAGCGGTAAGAATGGCGATCAACCTGACTTTATGCAGACGGCGAGAAAGCTTGAAGCTACACTCGAGAGCTTCGGCGTACGTGCAAAAGTACTAGAAGTAGTTCGTGGACCGGCTGTTACGCGGTATGAGATTCAACCTGATATTGGTGTGAAGGTAAGCCGAATTGTTAGTCTCACGGATGATATTGCGTTAGCGCTCGCCGCCAAAGATATTCGAATGGAAGCACCGATTCCAGGGAAATCAGCGATTGGGATTGAAGTGCCGAACTCGGAAGTCTCTATTGTAACGATGCGCGAAGTGATGGAGACGCAAATATTCACGGATGCAGCTGCGAAGTTATCCATTGCCTTCGGACGTGATATTTCGGGGCAGACCATTATCGGCAACCTTGCCCGCATGCCGCATCTCCTTGTTGCAGGTGCAACTGGGTCAGGGAAGTCGGTTTGTATTAATGGGATTATTACAAGTATCCTCTACAAGGCAAAGCCAGATGAAGTGAAATTTCTTATGATAGACCCGAAGATGGTTGAATTGAATGTGTATAATGGCATTCCGCATCTCCTAGCTCCGGTCGTTACCGATCCCAAACGAGCATCGCTTGCACTGAAGAAGATCGTCGTCGAGATGGAGAAACGTTATGAATTATTCTCCAAGTCGGGCACAAGAAACATTGAAGGATACAATAAGCTGATGGAGAGCAATCCAGCTGCTGTCTTGCCTTTCATCGTTGTTATCGTCGACGAGCTTGCGGACTTGATGATGGTTGCGGCCAATGACGTAGAAGACGCGATCTGTCGACTCGCTCAGATGGCTCGTGCTGCGGGAATTCACTTAATCATTGCAACACAGCGTCCATCCGTTGATGTTATTACAGGTGTGATTAAGGCGAATATTCCATCGCGTATCGCCTTTGGTGTCTCTTCACAAGTGGATTCTCGAACCATCTTGGATATGGTGGGAGCCGAGAAGCTGTTAGGAAGAGGGGATATGCTCTTCCTGCCAATGGGTTCGTCTAAGCCTGTACGTGTGCAAGGGGCTTTCTTATCGGATGATGAAGTCGAAGCTGTCGTTGAGTACTGCCGTAATCAAGGACAAGCTGAGTACAATGAAGATCTTGTTCCTGAAGTTGAGGAGTCGACGGACCAGCCGGATGAAATGTTAGATGAACTCTACGATCAAGCCGTCCAGATAATCCTTGAAGCGAAGCAAGCTTCTGTATCACTATTGCAGCGTCGGATGCGTATTGGGTATACTCGAGCAGCAAGGCTCATCGATTCGATGGAGGCTAGAGGTGTGGTTGGACCTTATGAAGGCAGTAAGCCAAGAGAGGTCCTCCTGACGATGGAAGCCTGGGAGCAGAATCGAATTAGTTCGTAATATAATGCTGTGAATAATCAAACGCTACTTTTCTCATACTAAGTTTACCATTCCTGTACAACTAACATGAGAAAGGTAGAGCTTATTCGATGAAAAGACGCATTGTTTGGATTACAGCAGGGATCTTGCTGCTACTATTCGGTACATATCATTTGCAAACCTCGTTATTCACGACAAAGGAGACTTTTAGCAGTGCCATCCTTAAGGTCGGATCAACGGGCGCCGATGTGAACGAATTGCAAGGACGACTCAAGTTCCTAGGGTTTTATTATGGCAAGATTGATGGTCACTTTGGCAATACGACATTGAAGTCTGTCAAGTGGTTCCAATCGGAATTCGGGATGACGGTAGACGGTATTGTCGGCGGTAAGACGAAAGTAAAGTTGTGGAATGCTACGAAGAGCTGGGTTCCATCCGCAGCTGATAATACACAATCAGCTGCGAAGCCGCCGAAGAAAGATAACACGACTTCCAATAATAATTTAGGCTTCTCGAGTAATGACCTCAAATTAATGGCGAATGCCGTGTTTGGAGAATCCCGCGGAGAGCCTTATGAAGGACAAGTTGCCGTTGCTGCGGTTATTCTCAATCGTGTGAAGTCACCGAGCTTTCCGAACACCGTATCCGGTGTCATCTTCCAGCCAGGCGCATTCACTGCGGTAGCTGACGGTCAAATCTGGCTCGAGCCGAATGAAAAAGCGCGTAAAGCGGTTCAGGATGCGATTAACGGTTGGGATCCAAGCGGTGGATGTCTGTATTACTTCAATCCGGAGACAGCAACCTCCAAATGGATCTGGACTCGCCCACAAGTGAAGACGATTGGGAAGCATATATTCTGTATGTAATGGCGAATGAAGAAGTAACCTTGCACCTGTGAGGTTGCTTCTTTATTTTCGATTGGTATAGAATGGAATTGATTTGAATAGATTGACTTTAAAAATAGGGTTGATGAAAAGGAGACATGCTTTGATCATGACAAGTTTTGAGCAGGGTCGTGTGCACCAAATGCGCATTCATGTACTTCCCACCAAACGATTTAAGACATTCGCGATTTCACTTTATATTGGTGTTCCACTCGAAGAATCTTCCGTGACAAAGGTTGCTCTCACGCCATTTGTGATGCGTCGGGGGACAGAATCGTATCCAGAAACATTGCAATTCCGCGAGCATCTCGACGATATGTACGGAGCAGGATTTGGCTTTGATGTGTTCAAGCGTGGAGATTATCAAATTGTACAATTCCGGATGGACGTCATTAATGATGCCTTTGTCGCATCGGAAGATTCGCTTCTGCAGCAATCCTTCGCCTTCCTAGGCGAGGTCTTGACGAAGCCAGCTTTGAAGAAGCCGGAGTACCGCAATCGCTATATCGACGCGGAGAAAGAGACACTCCGTAAACGGCTTGAAGCTATCGTGAACGATAAAATCCGATATGCCGCTGAACGTTGTATCGAAGAAATGTGCAAAAACGAGCCTTATCGACTGCACCCATTAGGGGAGCGCAAGGACATCGAAGGGATCTCTTCGGAAGAATTGCTGACACATTACGAACATTGGCTGCAATCAGCTAGTATGGATCTCTATGTCGTTGGAGATACGTCCTTAGACGAAGTCCAGAAGCTCGTAGAGCAGCATTTCCAGCTTCAACGCACGGAAGAGACTTCTTATCATATGAAGCCATCTGCACGCGAATCTCGCGAGGTACAGACGATCGTAGAGAAATTAGATGTCGGACAAGGGAAACTAAATATGGGTCTTCGTACGTCCATTACGTATGGGGATGATCAATACGCTGCCGCGCTTATGTACAACGGTATTTTGGGCGGATATCCGCATTCGAAACTATTCGTCAACGTTCGGGAGAAAGAGAGCCTTGCGTATTATGCTTCCTCTCGATTTGATGGCCATAAAGGAATCTGTACGATTCAATCGGGTATCGAAATCGAGAATTATGAGAAAGCGGTTGAAATCATTAAAAAGCAGCTCGATAGTATGCAGGCTGGCCATATTAGCGACCTAGAGCTATCGCAGACCAAAGCAATGATCTCGAACCATGTTCGGGAGCTTGGCGATTCTGCTTTTGAAATGATCGGGTATGACTTTAACCGTCAATTATCCGGTAAGAGCCGCACTGCGGCTGAACTGCTGAAGCAAGTAGAACAAGTGACCATCGAAGATATCAAGCGCGCAGCGCAGACATTCCAATTAGATACGATCTATTATCTTCGCGATCGGAAGGGGGAATAATCGATGCAAACCATTCAACACCCAGAGCTTCAAGAGACGTTGTATTATGAGAAAATGCCGAACGGCCTCGATGTCTATGTTCTGCCGAAGGAAGGGTTCCAGAAGACGTATGCGACGTTCTCGACCCGTTATGGCTCGATCGATAATCACTTCCGCGTCGTCGGGGAAGAAGATCATCAAGTGCCAGACGGCGTAGCTCACTTCCTGGAGCACAAAATGTTCGAAGAGCCGACAGGGGATATCTTCGCAACTTTTGCGACGCAAGGGGCTTCGGCCAATGCGTTTACGAGCTTTGATCGCACGGTATACCTGTTCTCTGCGACCGAGCAGATTGAGGCGAATATTGAGACCCTCGTGAACTTCGTGCAGAATCCTTATTTTACAGATGAGAATGTGGAGAAAGAAAAAGGGATCATCGGGCAAGAAATTAAAATGTACCAGGATAATCCAGATTGGCGTGTGTACTTTGGGGTGATCGAGGCCATGTATGGTGTGCATCCAGTTCATATCGATATCGCGGGAACCGTGGAGTCCATTAGTACAATTACGAAGGAAACGTTATACACCTGCTACAATACCTTCTACCATCCATCGAATATGCTGCTCTTCGTCGTGGGCGGCGTGGACGCTGAGAAGGTTATGTCCTTAATTCGAGAGAACCAAGCGAAGAAAAATTATGGTACCCAAGGGGAGATCGATCGACTGTTCGCCGAAGAGCCTTCAGCGGTATATCAGCAACGGAAGACTTCGCAATTGCCTGTATCATTGCCTAAATGTTTGTTTGGTCTGAAAGAGAAGAAAATTCTCGAGTTAGGTGAAGAGCAATTGCGCCGTGACCTCGTGACCAAACTGATGCTCGATATTATGCTTGGCTCTAGTACACCGTTGTACCAGAAGCTTTATGATGATGACTTGATTTCAGATGGGTTCGGGTTTGAGTTCAACTCGGGCAAGAACTATGCGTTCTCGATCATTGGTGGGGATACGCGTGATCCTGACCAGCTCATTGATCGCATTCGAAGCGCTGTGGAAGAAATGAAGAAAACTGGTTTTGATGCAGCACATTTCGAGCGGGCGCGGAAGAAGAAGGTCGGTAATTACTTACGAATGCTGAATTCACCTGAATCGATCGCGAACGAGTTCACGAATTATAAATTCCGCGAAAGTGATTTATTTGCCGTACTGCCGGTGTATGAGTCAATTACGCTGGACGAGGTGAATGCAAGACTGCGGGATCACTTCGATTGGGAACAGCTTGCCATATCGATTGTAGAGAGTCCGTCGCAAACCTAAGTATAACGCGTTAAATCTGGGATGAGAGTGAGACTAGGAAATGAAATCATTTGGGGAAACAAACGTGCTCATTACCGGCGGCAGCCGAGGGATCGGTGCAGCGATTGCAGAGCGGTTTGCTTCTGTGGGAATGAATGTGGTCATTCATTATCTGCAGGCGCATGAGCAAGCGAATGAAGTTGCGCGGAGTTGTATGAAGTATGGTGGCAAAGTGATGACGGTTACGGCGGACTTGCGTTCCAAAGAGCAGCTTCAACGTATGATGGAGAAACTCGAGAGTCATGGACTCGTCCCGGACATTCTCGTGAATAATGCAGGCATTGCACATTATGGATTGTTGTCTGATGTGACCGAGGATCAGTGGGATGAGATGATGTCCATTAACTTAAAAGGGATGTTCCTCTGCACGCAGCTCTGTATGCCGCATATGATCGCGCAGAAATATGGCCGAATTATCAACGTATCTTCCATCTGGGGTTTGTCTGGCGCTTCCTGTGAAGTGGTCTACTCGACGACGAAGGGCGGCATGAATGCTTTCACTAAAGCTCTTGCCAAAGAACTTGCCCCATCGGGAGTAACTGTAAATGCGGTCGCACCGGGGGCCGTCGATACGATGATGCTGAGTAATCTGGACGATGAAGAGAAACTCATGTTGGAAGACGAGATTCCGGTTGGTCGGCTGGGACAACCAGAAGAGATCGCATCGCTTGTCTATTTTCTAGCACTGCCTGAGTCAAGTTATATCACGGGGCAAGTCATCAGCCCGAATGGTGGATGGCATACGTAAATCGAAGAATATTTATCAGCCGAATTGTGCACATTAACATCTGTAGAATGACCAATAAGGAGTGAAACAGATGTCAGTGCTCGGCAATTACGATAATTGGAAAAAATTCCTTGGAGATCGTGTTTCTCAAGCGAAAGCCGTCGGATTAAGTGAAGATACGATTGCAAAGCTTGCTTATGAAATCGGTGATTTCCTGGATGAGAAAGTGGATCCGAAGAATGGTCCGGAACGCGCTTTGAAGGAATTATGGGCTGTTGGATCTGATGATGAGCGTAAAACCATCGCGCGTCTGATGGTGAAACTTGTCGAAAAAGGTTAATGCCCAATATAGGCCAAAAGTTGGAAGTCCCCACTCGTGGGGGCTTTCTTCTAATGTTTTGACGTGTTGCGCTTGCCTTTCCATCTAATTTTATATATGATAAAATTTGATTGTGAAAAATCGCGGTAATCATACAAATTTTGATAATTACTTACATTTGACAATCCAAATATTTATGACATATCTTAGGCATGGGGAGTGTGTCGGGCGTGGAATACCAACAATGGTACATGGAGTACAAAATACATAAAAATAGGCCTGGCCTCCTAGGCGATATCGCGTCATTACTCGGTATGCTCGAGGTCAATATATTAACGATTAATGGTGTGGAAGGAAAGACTCGCGGGATGCTCCTCCAGACCAATGACAATGAGAAGATTAACTTGATGGGCCAAATGCTCAAAAAAGTTGACAATATTACAGTGACTGCGCTTCGCACGCCGAAGTTGGTTGATATTCTTGCCGTTCGTCACGGCAGATACATTGAGAGAGATTCAGATGATCATAAGACATTTCGTTTTACACGGGATGAGCTTGGATTATTAGTAGATTTCTTAGGTGAGATCTTCAAACGTGAAGGTCATCAGGTGATTGGGCTTAGAGGTATGCCGCGCGTTGGGAAGACAGAGTCCATTATCGCAGGGAGTGTGTGTGCGATGAAGCATTGGACATTCGTATCTTCGACGCTGCTTCGCCAGACTGTTCGCAGTCAATTATCCGAGGAAGAGATGAACCCGAACAATGTATTCATCATCGATGGAATCGTGAGTACAATTCGTTCGAATGAGAAGCATTACCACTTACTTGAGAACATTATGAAGATGCCTAGCACCAAAGTCATCGAACATCCAGATATATTCATGCGTGAGACGAACTACGGTCCGCAAGACTTTGACTATATTATTGAGCTGCGGAATACGCCGGAAGAAGAAATCACGTATGAGACGTTTACAGTGAATTATAATGATTTTTAATTACTTATAATTAATGCATTCATCCATACATGATGATATAACATTACAATTGCGGAGGTGAGGATGTGTCGAATTTAGGAGACCTACTAAGAAACGCACGACTCGAGAAAGGCATGTCGCTAGATGACATTCAAGAGTTGACCAAAATTCGTAAGCGTTACTTAGAGGCCATCGAAGACGGTGATTACAAAGTATTGCCTGGGAGTTTCTATGTGCGAGCTTTTGTCAAAACATATGCCGAAACCCTTGGCCTTGATTCTGAGGAGATTGTCCAATTGTACAAAAGTGATATCCCTGAGCCGGTATCTGAGTCGGCGTCTGTGGAGCCTATTATACAGAAACGCCGTCGCTCAGAGCGTCAGCGCCAAGATCGCGCAGGCAAATGGATTTCAGCGGTGCTCATGTGGCTGTTCTTAATTCTGATCGCCGTGGTCATTTACTTCTTCTATATTCATAAGGCAAGTCCGAATACAGATAAAGTAGACAGCGGCACACAGATTACCAATGAGCAGAAGCCACCAGTCAAAGAAGAGAACCCAGGAACGGGAACAGAGACAACTCCTCCGACAACACCAGAGACACCGCCAGTTACGCCTGAGGTGCCTGAGCATGTCGCTCCAACGCTTGTACCAAGCGGCAAAATCGGGAAAGCGAACCGAATTAAAGTACAGACGACATCGACAGAGCCAATTCAAGTTGAAATCACCGCTTCGGGTGCTAACAGCTGGCTGAATGTGTACAAGAAAGTGTACAAAGGCGAAGAGTTGTTCAACGCTAATATGCTTGATGGCACAACACAGACCTTCGAACTTGGTGAAGGATTGTATATTCGTCTGGGCAATGCGAGTCATCTGGAGATTAAGGTCGGCGGCGTTCCGATTGATGACGGAAATGTTGCAAGAGCAGAACGTTTTGTATTGCAGCCGGAAGTGAAAACGCCGGATACAACAACGACTACTGATGGCTCTGCAACAACCGGAGAATAGGGAGTCTGAATGACGTAAAGGGAGTGATTCGATGAGTTCAGAGAATTCATTTGATATTGTGTCGAAGTTCGATATGCAGGAAATGAGCAATGCGCTCAATCAAGCGGAGAAGGAAATTGCGACGCGTTTTGATTTCAAAGGCAGCAAGAGCAGTTTGAAGCTTGAGAAAGAAGAGCTCGTGATCATCTCCGATGATGACTTTAAGCTTGAGAATGTCATCGACATTCTGAAATCGAAAATGACCAAACGTGGACTCGCATTGAAGAATCTCGAATACGGCAAGATTGAGCCGGCATCGGCTGGTACGGTCAAACAGCGCATTAAGCTGAAGTCTGGAATCGATCAAGATAATGCCAAGAAGATTAATATCTTAATCCGTGATTCCAAGCTCAAAGTAAAAAGCCAAATTCAGGGTGATCAAGTACGGGTGACAGGCAAGAGCAAGGACGACCTGCAAGCGGTCATGCAATTGCTCCGTAAAGCTGATCTGCCAATTGATTTGCAATTCACGAATTTCAAATAATGTTGATGAACAACCTCGATCATAAGATTATCTAATGATCGAGGTTGTTACAATTTTGACACCGAATTGGGGTTGTATTATACTAAGTTAGATATAAACAGACTTATTGGACATAGGTATGGGGGATGCATAACAAATGACTGAGAAGATTAAGATCGTAACCCTAGGCTGTGAGAAGAATCTCGTGGACTCCGAGATTATGTCAGGTCTTATTCATGAACGGGGCTATTCGTTGGTCGAAGATAAAGAGGATGCGACCGTTATTATTGTGAATACATGCGGGTTTATTGATGCAGCCAAGGAGGAATCGGTGAATACGATTCTGGATTTGGCCGAGCTCAAAGAGACGGCGAACCTGAAGGCGCTCATCGTATCGGGCTGCTTAACACAACGTTATAAAGAGCAATTGATGGATGAAATGCCTGAGATTGACGGGATCGTAGGTACGGGAGATTTTGATAAAATTAATGATATCGTAGATGAGGCGCTTCGTGGAAGTAAACCGATTCTTGTCGGCAACCCGGTATTTAACTATGAGCAGAGACTTCCGCGTAAAGTATCGACACCGCGCTTTACAACCTATGTGAAGATTGCGGAAGGATGCGACAATGCGTGTACATTCTGCAGTATTCCAATCATGCGCGGGAAGTTCCGCAGCCGTTCGATGGAATCCATCATTGCTGAAGTGGAAGAGCTAGCAGCACAAGGCGTTAAGGAAGTCAGCTTGATTGCACAGGATTCGACGAATTATGGAACGGATTTGTACGATCAATTCATGCTGCCAACCTTGATGAACCGGATTAGTGAAGTGTCCGGGATTGAATGGGTACGTCTACACTATGCTTACCCAGGCTTCTTCACGGATGAGCTCATTGACGCGATTGCGGACAACCCGAAAATTTGTAAATATATTGATATGCCATTGCAGCACAGTGAAGATGCTGTGTTGAAGCGGATGCGCAGACCAGGAAGACAGCGTGATACGAGAGAATTAGTAGCGAAGATTCGTGCGCGCATTCCGAATGTGTCACTTCGGACGTCATTGATTGTTGGGTTCCCAGGAGAAACCGCACAAGATTTCGAGAATCTGTGTGAGTTCGTCAAAGAAATTAAATTCGATCGTCTGGGTGTATTTACTTACTCCAGTGAAGAAGGTACCCCTGCAACGCGTCTACCGGATCATGTGGATGAAGATGTGAAGGAGTTCCGTGCGAACACGCTGATGGAGATCCAACGCCAAATTTCGAATGAAGTCAGCGGCAAGCATATCGGACAAGTTCTAGAAGTGCTCGTAGAACGTTATGAAGGACGTAATGATGTCTATGTAGGCCGTTCACAATTCGATGCACCAGAGATCGACGGTGAAGTGTTCATTACAAATTGTAAAGTAAGCATTGGCGAAATCGCCAAAGTACGTATTACACATGCATTTGAGTTTGACCTGTCTGGGGAGGGTGTCTCTTGAATCTCGCCAATCGTATTACCTTAATTCGTATTTTTCTCGTACCGATCATGATGTTTTTCTTGCTGGTGAAGACGGATTATTTCCCGGCTATTCATGTCGAGAGTTTCCAGATTACCTATAACCAGATCATCGCTGCCTTAATCTTTATTATTGCGGCGAGTACAGATGGTCTGGACGGCTATATTGCCCGCAGCAGAAAGATGGTAACAAACTTAGGCAAACTTCTTGATCCGCTTGCGGACAAGCTGCTCGTTGCTGCCGTACTTATCTCTCTTGTTGATATGGGAAAATGCGATGCATGGATTGCGATTGTCATCATTAGCCGTGAATTCGCTGTAACGGGTTTGCGTCAGATTGCACTTCTTGAAGGGGCAGTCGTGGCTGCGAGCAAATGGGGGAAAATTAAGACAGCAGCGCAGATTACTGCCATTATTTTGATGCTGCTTAACAACTTCCCATTTGAGTTCATCGGATTCCGATTTGATGAGGTTATGCTATGGGTAGCAGCACTCGTAACGGTGTATTCGGGAATTGATTATTTTGTGAAAAATAAAAATGTGCTTCATTTTGCAGACAAAAAACAATAGGCTCCGCCTATTGTTTTTTGCTCTTACCACAGAAAGTGAAATATTGGGTGAAAGGGAGAATGTTATATGAAAGCAGAGATTATTGCCGTTGGTACAGAGTTATTGCTAGGCCAGATTGTGAATACAAATGCACAGTACTTATCGCAGGAATTAGCGGCACTTGGTATTGATACATACTATCAGACCGTTGTTGGCGACAATTTCGGTCGATTGCAGCGTGCGATTGAAATTGCGCGTGAGCGGGCGGATCTGGTCTTGTTCACAGGGGGGATTGGCCCGACGCAGGATGACCTGACGAAGGATGCCCTTGCAGGTCTACTCGGCCGAACGTTATCTATTCATCAGCCATCCATGGATGTGATCGAACAGTTCTTTAGCAGTCGAGGCGCTCATATGGTAGAGAGCAACCGCAGACAGGCTCTGATGATAGAGGGAAGCACGCCGCTGGCGAATGCGACAGGGCTTGCTGTCGGGAATGCAATGAAACATGAGGGAACGTTCTATATTCTTCTTCCTGGGCCGCCCAAGGAGATGAAGCCTATGTTCGAGCATGAAGCCAAGCGCTGGCTGCTTGAGCATGCTTTAACCAGTGAGCAGCCGCTGTATTCTCGCATGCTGAAATTCGCCGGGATTGGCGAATCCTCACTGGAAGCACAACTGCTTGATTTAATCGAGAAGCAGCAGGATACGACGATTGCGCCTTATGCCAAGGAAGGCGAAGTAACGATTCGTGTATCTACCAAAGCTGAATCCGCGGAAGCAGCCGATGTGAAATTGCAGGAAGTGGAGTCTGAGATTCGCCTTCGATTATCGGAGCACCTCTATGCTACGGAAGATGTGCCGATTGAGAAGATTATTGTACAGCGTATGCAGGAACTTGGTCTTACGCTTGGCACAGCCGAGAGTTGTACGGGTGGTCTGTTATCCGAGATGATCACGGCGATCCCTGGAAGCTCACAGATGTTCAACGGAGGCGTCGTATGTTACTCCAATGCGATGAAGCAGCAGTTGTTACATGTACCGGTGACATTATTAGAAGGACCTGAAGCCCCAGGAGCAGTGAGTCATGAAGTCGCAGAGATTCTCGCAGATCAAGTTCGACAATTGACGAATTCTGATTTCGGCATTGGAATTACAGGCGTAGCGGGGCCAGGGATGTCAGAGCGGAAGCCGGCTGGACTTGTTTATGTGTCCATTGCACAGAAGGGCAGACCCACGGAGGTCATGAAGCTTCAGCTGCATGGCGGACGTGAGATTATTCGCCTACGCTCCGTGAAGACTGTGTTGTACCATTTGTGGCGTAGACTCCAATAGTCGATTGCGCTTGGAATAGGATAAAACTGTTATAATTCTTGATTTTTACAATTCATCCTTGTATAATGAGGGTAATGTTAACGGAAGAACCGTAGCGAAGTGTAACTTTGCTGCGGTTTTTCGCGCTATTCTCCCGATCGTCTACCCTTGCGAGACGAAAAAAACGAATGTATGTTCGAAAAAATGCTTGGCAAAGGAACAAAAACAAGTTATCATGATACTATAATCGAAAAAGGGAAGTGAGTTCATTGTCAGATCGTCGCGCAGCGTTAGAAATGGCTTTACGGAATATTGAGAAACAATTTGGTAAAGGTTCGATCATGAAACTTGGTGAATCCACACACATGCAAGTGGAGGTTGTGCCGAGCGGATCTTTGGCATTAGATATTGCACTAGGAATTGGCGGATACCCGCGCGGAAGAATTATCGAAGTATACGGACCGGAATCTTCAGGTAAGACGACAGTCGCATTGCATGCGATTGCTGAAGTTCAGAAACAAGGCGGACAAGCTGCCTTTATTGATGCAGAGCATGCGCTAGACCCGTTATACGCGAGCAAATTAGGTATTAACATTGATGAATTGCTCTTGTCTCAGCCGGATACAGGGGAGCAAGCGCTTGAAATTGCTGAAGCGCTCGTACGAAGCGGTGCAGTGGATATCATCGTTATTGACTCCGTTGCTGCCCTTGTACCGAAGGCCGAGATCGAAGGCGATATGGGTGACTCTCACGTGGGCTTGCAGGCTCGCTTGATGTCCCAAGCACTTCGTAAATTGTCGGGTGCGATCAATAAATCGAAGACGATTGCAATCTTCATTAACCAATTGCGTGAGAAAGTCGGCGTCATGTTCGGAAATCCTGAGACGACGCCAGGTGGACGCGCTCTGAAGTTCTACTCTTCCGTTCGTCTGGATGTTAGACGTGTTGAGACGATCAAGCAAGGCAATGACATGGTTGGTAACCGTACACGCATTAAGGTCGTGAAGAATAAGGTTGCGCCTCCGTTCAAACAAGCGGATATTGATATCATGTACGGTGAAGGAATCTCACGTGAAGGCAGCATTATCGATATCGGAACGGAAATGGATATCGTGAATAAGAGCGGCGCTTGGTATTCATACGAGAATGAGCGTCTAGGACAAGGCCGTGAGAACGCGAAGCAATATCTGAAGGAAAACCAAGAAATTTCAAAAGTGATTGAGAATAAAATCCGTGAAGCAAGTCAGCTCTCGGCAGTTGTTCCAACGACATCGCAAGATGACGAGGATGAAGAAGATTTCGAACTCGAGCTTGAATAAGAATTTGCCCCCTTCGTGAAGGGGGCATCTTTTATAATGAGCGGAAAGTGCAGGGATGAAGGGAGGCGATGACACATGCCAAGAGAGAAAGAAAATGATGATCAGGTGAAGGAACAGAAGTGGGCGCCAGCACCAGGTGTTGAGCTGATGATAACGGCAGTAGAGCTTGTCCCTCGGAAGAAGCGTCGATATCAAATCTTTGTGAATGGAGAACCAGCATTTACGGTACATGAGGATATCATGGTGAAGTATCGACTACTCAAAGGATCAACCATCGACCATGAAGAACTCCTTCCGATTATGGTGGCAGACGAGCTGCAGCAAGCTTATGTGCAGTCGATTCGATATTTAGGTCGTAAACCACGTACAAGCCACGAAATCCAGCAGCAATTGACACAGAAGGGTTTTGAAGCCGAATTGATCGAGCGCGTTATTCAGCGTCTCCGAGATGAGCGACTGATTGATGATAACCTCTATGCGAAGCAGTGGACGGATCAACGTGTTCGCAATCATAAGAAAGGAAGACTTATGATTAAGCACGAGCTGCAGCAGAAGGGAATCGATAAATCCGATATTGCGCAAGCTATGGAGGAACTGAATGTCGAAGATGAGCAAGAGAGCGCTTATCGTGTAGGCCTTCGGAAGTGGCAGAGCACAAAAGGGGAGCGTTATGAGCGCAAGAGGAAGGTTGCTGCTTTTCTCATGCGTCGTGGATTTCCGTCACATGTCGTAAGGAATGCTGTTCAACGAATCATGGAGCAGCAGGAAGATGATGACGGATATGATGGTATGGAAGAAGCTTATGAGGAAGAATTCTATGATTAATACCATTGAATGGGGTTAAATCGTGTAAATTTCGATTGGAAGTTGATGCTAATTTTACAATTTGTATGCGTAAGTTCGAGGATTCATGTCAATTGCTTGACAACTTCTTTTTACAAATACTAAAATGAAAATGTATTATACGATTTCTGAATCAATTTTTCCTTCCAAAAAGTTGATTCAAACTGATTAATTTCGCCAATCATTGACTCGCTTATCTGATTCCTTGGGAAGAAGATAAGGCTTGTATAGCACATGACTTCATGTGTTATACAGATGAAACCGATGAATATGTAAGTGAAACGGATTGAAAACCGAATAAGCCCAGGCGTTACCCCTGGAGAAACAACGAGGAGGTGAAATAGATCATGAACCCTATTCTCGCAATCGTTCTCGTTGTTGCCGCTTTGGTCATTGGTTTTGGGGTTGGATATTTTATTCGCAAATCTCTTGCTGAAGCTAAAATTTCAAGCGCTGAACACGCTGCTGAGCAGATTATTGAGAATGCGAAGAAAGACGCAGAGGCGCTTAAGAAAGAGACAGTGCTGGAGGCTAAAGACGAAGTCTTTAAAGTCCGTGCTGAAGCTGATAAAGACATTCGTGAACGCAGAAATGAAATTCAACGTCTAGAACGTCGAGTGCTGCAAAAAGAAGAGTCGCTGGATAAAAAATTAGAATCACTAGAACGCAAAGAAGAACAAGTGGCAAGCAAAGAGAAACGAATTGATGAAACGCAAGAGCAGATTAATGTGATCTATAAAAATCAAATGGCTGAACTTGAGCGCATTTCCAACCTAACGATGGAAGATGCACGTCAAATCATCCTAACGAACGTTGAACAAGAAGTTCGCCATGAGTCAGCACAGATGATTAAAGAGATTGAACAACAAGCCAAAGAGGAAGCAGATAAGAAAGCACGTGAGATTATTACGCTTGCGGTCCAACGTTGTGCTGCAGATCATGTAGCAGAGACGACGGTATCTGTTGTTACCTTGCCTAACGAAGAGATGAAGGGCCGTATTATTGGTCGTGAAGGCCGTAATATTCGTGCACTTGAGACACTGACTGGTATCGACTTGATTATTGACGATACGCCAGAAGCGGTCATTCTGTCAGGATTCGATCCTATTCGCCGCGAAATCGCTCGTACATCGCTTGAGAAGCTGGTTGCGGATGGACGTATCCATCCAGCTCGCATCGAAGAGATGGTCGAGAAATCGCGCAAAGAAGTCGACGAGCGTATCCGTGAATACGGTGAGCAGGCGACATTCGAAGTGGGCGTACACGGATTGCATCCAGATTTGATCAAGATTCTGGGTCGTTTGAAATTCCGGACGAGCTATGGCCAGAATGTGCTCAAGCACTCGATGGAAGTGGCTTATCTCACAGGTCTGATGGCAGGCGAACTCGGCGAAGATATCACGTTGGCGAAACGTGCTGGATTGCTGCATGATATTGGTAAAGCGCTAGATCATGAAGTGGAAGGATCTCATGTTGAAATCGGCGTGGAATTAGCGAAGAAATACAAAGAACATCCTGTGGTAATTAACAGTATCGCATCCCACCATGGCGATTGCGAAGCAACGTCGGTTATTGCAATGTTAGTCGGTGCTGCAGACGCATTGTCGGCTGCTCGTCCAGGAGCGCGTAGAGAGACGCTTGAGACTTACATCAAACGACTTGAGAAACTCGAAGAGATTTCCGAATCGTTCGAAGGTGTTGAGAAGTCCTATGCGATCCAGGCAGGTCGTGAGGTCCGTGTCATGGTTGCACCGGATAAGATTGACGATACGGAAGCTTTCCGCTTAGCACGTGATATTACGAAGACGATCGAGAGCGAACTCGATTATCCGGGACATATTAAGGTCACGGTTATTCGCGAGACACGCGCGGTTGAATACGCTAAATAATGACCATAATGAAAAGTGGCTGATTTACTAAGCCACTTTTCGTTTTCTTTTAAGGCGAGGTTATGAGGAGGAGAATGACATCAAAGTATTATTCATTGGAGACATCGTTGGGAATACAGGTAGAAAAGCATTGAAATACATGCTTCCGCAGCTAAAAGATAAATATAACCCGCATATTATTATAGCCAATGGCGAAAATGCAGCAGGCGGTAAAGGCATCACGGGCGCAATCGCAAGAGAATTCTACGATATGGGCATTCATGGCCTTACGATGGGGAACCACACGTGGGACAACAAGGAAATCTTCGAATTTATAGATGATGATCAGCGTATCATTCGCCCGGCGAACTACCCAGAGGGCACGCCAGGCAGAGGCTGGATGACCGTGAAGGCAAACGGTAAAGAGTTAACTGTCATTAACATGCAGGGAAGAACCTTCTTGCCGCCAATTGATTGCCCGTTCAAGAAAGCCGATGAGATCCTTGATCAAGTGAAGAAGAAATCATGCATCTTTTTTGATTTTCATGCGGAGACGACATCGGAGAAAATTGCAATGGGATGGCACCTTGATGGACGCGTTTCCGTCATGGTAGGAACCCATACGCATGTACAGACGAATGATGATACCATTCTTCCAGAGGGAACAGCGTATATTACGGATGTGGGTATGGTTGGCTCAAAGGAAGGCGTCCTCGGCGTGAATCGCGAGGCTGTGCTCTACAAGTTCAAAACACAGCTTCCTGTACGTTTTACAGTCGATGAAGGGAAATGGATGTTCCATGCCGTTTACGTCGAAATTGACGAGTCTACGGGTCGTGCAACACGGATTGAGAAGATCCGCAGATCTGAAGATGAATGGGTGATGAACTAGCCGCTCGTCCCGTTTGATAAGAGGAACTTCTTTATGGAAAAAGGAGGAATTTATTCCGCTGTTCACGAATATGTGTAATAGTGGAATCCATTCATCATTCCCGAGGAGGTACTTATCATGGAAGTATTAAAAGTTTCAGCAAAATCCAATCCAAACTCCGTAGCAGGTGCACTGGCAGGCGTCCTACGTGAGCGTGGAGCGGCCGAATTGCAAGCGATTGGTGCTGGTGCATTGAATCAAGCGATTAAAGCTGTAGCGATTGCCAGAGGATTTGTAGCGCCTAGCGGAGTGGACTTGATTTGTATTCCTGCATTTACCGACATTGTGATCGATGGTGAAGATCGGACGGCAATCAAATTGATTGTCGAGCCTAGATAAATATAACATCATGAATGGAGCCTGTTTACGTTGTAGACAGGTTTTTTTGCGTTTATACCGCTTGCCAAGCTGTAGTTAGGATGTATGTGAGGGAGAGGATGTGTTCGAATGAGACAATACCAAATCGTGGATATGCATTGTGATGTGATTAGTAAAATGCTGCAGGACCCTGCGATCTCTTTTGCGGAGAATAAGTCACTCGATGCGAATCTTGCACGTCTGATACAAGGACAAGTGAAGGCGCAATGCTTTGCAATTTATTTGTCAGAAAATCTTGGAAAGCCTCGATTCGAGCATATTCTGCATAGTATCGATGTCTTTCGGCGTCGTATCTTAAATCATCGCGAGATGAGATGGATTCGATGCCAAGAAGATTGGAATCAGCTCGAACGGACGAATCACATTGGAGCGCTCTTGTCTCTCGAAGGTGTTGATGGGTTAGAAGGGGATCTGACGTATCTCGATCTATGCTTTCAACTCGGCGTACGTCTCGTCGGTTTCACATGGAACTATGCGAATTGGGCTGCGGATGGCATCTTGGAGCCGCGAAACGGCGGGTTCACATTGAAGGGCAGAAAGCTGATTGAACGGTGCGATGAGCTAGGTCTCATTATGGACGTCTCCCATTTGTCGGAGGCAGGATTCTGGGAGCTCCAAGCGCGAACCGCAAGTAAGTATATTGCCTCTCATTCCAATGCTAGAGCGGTATGCGGCCATGTGAGGAACCTGACGGACGAGCAGATTAAATGCATCATCTCGCGGGGGGGAAGGATCGGAATGAATTTCTTTCCGCCATTTGTACGAGCCAATACGCCGGTCATGATTCAAGATCTCTTGAACCATATTGAGCATATCTGCAGTTTAGGGGGTAGCGAGAACATTATGCTCGGATCAGACTTCGATGGCATTGATCGATATATTACCAATTTAGAACATTCAGGAAAATATGAAAATCTGCGGAATGCCTTGCTGTTGCGCTACCCAGAGCATATGGTGCAAGGATTCCTCTATAAAAACGCTTCCATTTTTTTGAGCGACGCTTTGCCTAAGTGAAAGAAAGCCCGACTCTATCATCTATTATTGATATGATTTCGATCGAAAAGTGCTATCTAAGTTTCCGCCGAAAACGCTTGCTTTTTACTAGCTCTAGCCATAAAATTTAGTTGACTCATTGAAAAGAAAAAATTTTCTATGTCATATTTTAGGGAATTTTGGCACTTATCATTCTAATTGCGAGTCACAACTAAAGGAGTGGGCGAGCTTGATTAGTCAATTGTCTTGGAAAATCGGGGGACAACAAGGGGAAGGCGTAGAGAGTACAGACCGTATTTTCTCCACAGCATTAAATCGATTAGGATATTACTTATATGGATACCGTCATTTTTCTTCCCGGATTAAAGGTGGACACACGAACAATAAGATTAGAATCAGTACGAAACCGATTCGTGCAATTTCGGATGACCTGGATATACTCGTTGCTTTTGACCAAGAAAGTATTGACTTAAATGCACATGAATTGAGACCTGGTGGCGTCGTTGTTGCCGATGCGAAATTCAATCCAACGCTTCCTGAAGGTATTAACGCTAAATTATTCCCTGTACCGATCACGGCAATCGCTGATGAACTAGGTACATCTCTAATGAAGAACATGGTTGCTTCTGGCGCGTCTTGGGCTCTGCTCGGACTTCCGTTAGAAGTATTTAATAAAGCAGTAGAAGAAGAATTCGGCCGTAAAGGCGCAGCAGTCGTTGAGAAGAACGTTGAAGCGGTTCGTCGCGGTTCTGAATTCGTATTAGAGCTTGCAGGTGGCCCACTTGAAGAGTTCAAGCTTCAACCAGCAGATGGCGAACAGAAGCTGTTCATGATCGGTAACGATGCGATGGCACTTGGTGCACTCGCTGCAGGATGCCGATTCATGCCGGCCTACCCGATCACACCAGCTTCGGAAGTCATGGAATATTTGATCAAGAAGCTTCCTAAATTCGGCGGTACCGTAATTCAGACGGAAGATGAAATCGCAGCGATTACGATGGCGATTGGTGCGAACTTCGCTGGAGCGCGTTCGATGACAGCTTCTGCAGGTCCTGGACTTTCTTTGATGATGGAAGCGATCGGCCTAGCAGGGATGACGGAGACACCTGTAGTTATCGTGGATACGCAGCGCGGCGGTCCAAGTACGGGTCTTCCAACGAAGCAGGAGCAAAGTGATATCAATGCGATGATTTACGGTACACATGGTGAGATTCCGAAGATCGTGCTTGCACCTAGCTCGATTGAAGAATGCTTCTACGATATGATTGAAGCGTTCAACTTGGCTGAGAAATATCAATGCCCAGTTATCGTATTGACGGACTTGCAGCTATCGCTTGGTAAACAATCCTGCGAAGAGCTTGATTACAACAAGATCGTAATTGATCGTGGTAATTTGGTTCGCAACGCACCTGAACTTGAACCGAACCAACTGTTCAAACGTTACGAGTTCACGGAAGACGGCATTTCACCTCGGGTACTGCCAGGTGAGAAGTATGGTATTCACCACGTAACAGGCGTTGAGCATGACGAGACTGGTCGTCCATCGGAGAGCGCGGTTAACCGTAAGAAGATGATGGATAAGCGTCTTGGCAAAATGGACAATATTAAAGTAACGAACCCAATTCATGTGGATGCGCCGCATGAAGAACCAGACTTGTTGATCGTAAGCATGAGCTCAACAGGTGGCACAGTAGATGAAGCAAGAGCACGACTGGAAGCGCAAGGTTTGACAACGAACCATATTACTGTTCGCTTGTTATATCCATTCCCTACAGAACAATTCGCTCCTTATGCGGAGAAAGCGAAGAAAATTATCGTTCTAGAGAACAATGCTACAGCACAGCTTGCTTCGCAGATTAAATTGAATGTTGGTCATGCGGACAAAATCGAAAGTGTCTTGAAATACGACGGTAATCCATTCCTGCCTTCGATTGTCTACAATGCATGTAAGGAGTTGGTATAACGATGGCAACTTTTAAAGAGTTTCGTAACAATGTTAAACCGAACTGGTGCCCAGGATGCGGCGACTTCTCGATCCAAGCGGCGATTCAAAGAGCGGCAGCCAATGTTGGTCTTGAACCAGAGAACTTAGCTGTAATTTCCGGTATCGGATGTTCGGGCCGGATTTCAGGATATATTAACGCATATGGTCTTCACGGGATTCATGGTCGCGCATTGCCAATCGCCCAAGGTGTGAAGATGGCCAATCGTGAACTTACAGTTATTGCTTCCGGCGGTGACGGTGACGGATTTGCAATCGGTATGGGTCACACGGTCCACGCGATTCGTCGTAACATTAACATGACTTACATCGTTATGGACAATCAAATTTATGGACTAACGAAAGGGCAGACATCTCCTCGTAGTGCGGAAGGTTTCAAGACAAAGAGTACACCAGATGGTTCGATCGAATCAACGCTGTCTCCGCTTGAAATTGCTCTCTCTGCTGGAGCTACATTCGTCGCTCAATCGTTCTCGAGTGATTTGAAGCAATTGACGACATTGATCGAAGAAGGCATCAAGCATGAAGGCTTCTCGTTAATTAACGTATTCAGCCCATGCGTAACCTTCAACAAAATCAATACGTATGACTGGTTCAAAGAGAATATCGTAAATCTAGAGACCATTCCAGATTACGATTCATCGAACCGCATTCAAGCGATGACCAAATTGATGGAGACTGGCGGAATGTTAACGGGCTTGATCTATCAAGACAAATCAAGAAAATCTTATGAAGACATGGTTGTTGGATTCCACCAAGAAGGTATCGCGAACCAAGATATCCAAATTTCGGAAGCGGATTTCAGCAAACTTGTGGCAGAATTCAAATAATTCCACGAAAGACGTACGGAATGTGCCGTACGTCTTTTGATTTTTTGAGACAAGGGTGTATAATAGGTATGCTTCTGAAATAGGTTTACAACTTAGAGAGAAAACTAAAGAGGTGGAGAACATGAAAAAAGAAGTACCTGTCGGTGTATCAGCACGTCATATTCACTTATCCCAAGAACATATCGAGCAATTGTTCGGTAAGGGCTATCAATTAACAGAATTCAAGCCATTGTCTCAACCAGGTCAGTTCGCAGCGAACGAGACGGTTGAAGTCGTTGGACCAAAAGGCTCCTTCGGCAAGGTCCGTATTCTAGGTCCTGCACGCAAAGCTACACAATTAGAAATTTCTCGTACGGATTCATTTGCGATTGGTATTAAAGCGCCTGTACGTGAATCTGGCGACACAGAAGGCACGCCTGGCATGATTATTAAAGGGCCAGCGGGCGAAGTGGAGACAAGCGATGGTGTCATCGTTGCAGCGCGTCACATTCACTTCCATACTTCGGATGCTGAGAAATGGGGCATTCAAGATAAGCAGCAATTAAAAGTTCGTCTTGGTGGAGAGCGTGGACTTGTCCTTGAGCATGTCATTGCACGTGTATCCGATCAATTTGCATTAGATATGCACATCGATACGGATGAAGCGAATGCAGCGGGTGCCAAAACTGGCGATTCTGCTGAAATTATTGATTAATATAAATGAACATAGATGAAGAGAGTGCGTTGCACTCTCTTTTTTCATGCATTGGAAATGGATAATTTTTCTTGGTGTTTTCTCATCTCATTTTCATCTTTCTCTTTTACAATAACTTAACAGAAAGGATGGAATGAAATGACGGAAATGATTGCTAATCTTGATTATCAAGTGTTTCAATGGTTAAATGATTTTGCAGGGAGAGATACTTTTCTAAATGAAGTTATGCGTTTTTTTGCTGAACGTGCAGAATATATTATGATTGCTGGCATTATTCTGTATTGGTTCACGCGTACCCGAGATAATCGGATGATGGCTATACAATCATTGATTGCAACGGCTGTCGGATTTGGGACGAGCGCGCTAATCGCTCACTTCTTCTACAGAGATCGACCATTTGTGGACCATGTTGTCTATCAATTGGTCCCGCATGCCGCCAATGCGTCATTCCCAAGTGATCATGCAACAGCTGCGTTTGCGATAGCAATGACGTTCTATATCGTTCGCAAGAGGGAAGGGAACGTGTGGCTTGTATTCGCAGCGCTAATCGCGATATCGCGTGTATGGACAGGCGTACATTATCCTATCGATATTCTGGCAGGAGCATGCTTAGGGATGGTCACAGCATGGGTGGTGCATCGGGTATGCCAGAACTGGACATTCGCCAACCGCGTATTACAAGCTTGCATAGAGATGTACGAGAGAGTGGAGTGCAAGATTCTCCCGAAGAAGCAGACGCGTGAAATGTAATGAGTGAACAGGAGAGGAATGGATTCGATGCGAAAGGTACTCGTGATCGAAGATGAACGTCATTTGGCGCGTTTTATCGAGCTGGAGCTTAACCATGAGTCCTTCGACGTCCACATCAGCTACGATGGGAGAACAGGATTAGAGGAAGCGCTAAGCAAGGAATGGGACGTTATTTTACTCGATGTCATGCTTCCAGGGCTGAATGGGATGGAGGTGTGCCGTCAAATACGGCAGGTGAAATCTACACCTATTATCATGATTACGGCAAGAGACGGCGTTACAGATCGCGTAAGCGGTCTAGATCTTGGTGCGGATGATTATATTCCCAAACCGTTCGCAATTGAAGAATTACTAGCGAGGATTCGTTCTCTTCTAAGACGAGTTGAAGATCACAGAGGAGCTTCAAGTTCGATTCTGACGTTTCATAATCTGCAGGTGGATTTAGACGGGCGTGAAGTTCAGATCGATGGAAGACTCCTAGAACTAACCAAGCGAGAATATGATTTGTTGGTCATTTTCATGCAAAATATTAACCGCGTACTGACGCGCGAAGTGCTGCTCGATTCGGTCTGGGGCTATGATACGGAAGTGGAGACGAATGTGGTTGATGTCTATGTGCGCTACTTGCGCTTGAAATTAAAAAGTCTGGGTGAAGAAAATGTCATTCATACGGTCCGCGGCAGTGGATATGTGATGCGTGCATGAGAGAGTGGAGACAGTATCTATCCCGATTGCCACTGCGATGGAAGCTAACGATTTGGTCGGCGGTTGTATTATTTAGCTTGTTCATCATCTATGCTGGGGTCCATTATTTTGTCATGAATCAATGGCTTGTTCGGCAATCGGAGCAGAGCATCCGCAAAGATATGAGTCAACTTCGGATGTATCTGGAGGAGAAGCGGGTATCGACGCCGGCTGATTTTCTCGACAGTCGCCGATTTATGGAGCAATTAAGCGAGACAGATCAGCTTATTCGTATTGTAAATGAGCAGGGCAAATCCATTGTTGTCGTATCTGATGGCGTGAATGAGAATTGGATCATTCCTCAGATGGTCGAAGCAACGGAACTTAAATATGTCACGCAAGGCGATGATCATTTCATCATCTTACGCAGTCCCTATATCACGAGTCAATTTCGTGGCACGATCGAAATTATTAATAGCCTGGAAGCCTTCGATGAGCTAGGCCGGCAAATTATGATTACCGCGTTTATTGGGGTGATCGTCGCCATTCTGATGAGCGTGCTAGGTGGCTGGATCCTCTCCCGTCAATTGTTGAAGCCCGTACAATCCATGGCGAAGACGATGCGGAGAATCAAGCGGAATGGGATGCAGGAACGAGTCGCAACGACGGAGTCGAAGGATGAAATATCAGACTTGTCCATGATGTTCAACGCGATGATGGATGATCTCGAAGCTTCTTTCTTGCAGCAGAAACAATTCGTCGAGGATGCTTCTCATGAATTGAAGACACCGATTGCCATTCTGGAAGGGCATCTCTCTCTCTTAAATCGTTGGGGCAAGTCGGATCCCGATATTTTGAATGAATCGCTGCAGGTCTCGCTGCAAGAAGTTGTACGTCTGAAGGGGATCGTACAGGAATTGATTGACCTGACTCGCGCCGATGCGATGAAGCTTCATACGGTGGAACCGATTGAGGTCATGGAGCATATCCAGAATATCGTTCATCGCGTCTCCGTGATCCATCATGATTTCCGCTTTGTTCAGAATCTGGAGAAACTACATGACATTGAAATTGAAATCGCTCCATTTCACTTTGAGCAGATTCTGTTGATTCTATTGGATAATGCCATGAAATACTCGGAACAGTTCAAGGAGATTCACATCATTGGAGAAATTCAATACAATTGGGCCAAAATCCAAGTCATCGATCAGGGGATCGGGATTCCAGCAGAGGACATTCCTCATGTCTTCGACCGCTTCTATCGGGTTGACAAAGCAAGGTCAAGAGAGAGCGGCGGTGTAGGTCTGGGTCTATCGATTGCGCGTCGCCTCGTTGATGCATACCATGGGGAAATAACGATAGAACCTGGTGGAGAGCGGGGCATATGCGTAACATTGCAATTCCCAATCTTGACCAAATGATAGCGGATGTTCCCGGAAGACAATCGCATGACCATCTATCTCATCACCTGTATCGATCGCGATGCAGGTGATTTTTCTATCCTTGCATGATATAATTAAAAATTGGATTCATGAGATGACAATGATGATTTCTGTATAGAGGGAAGTGGATCAATTTTGACTGAGCAGAATAACAAATCCAAAGACTATGCGAAATATTTTGACTTTACAACAGCCAAAGTGGTTAAACAAGAAGAAGGAAAAACGACGTACCGCATCAACGGCCGTGAAATATCCGTCAATTCTGCACCGAATCATCGTGAAGAGAAACAAAGAGGGAAAGAGGATATTCAAGTTCACTATGATGCAGGCATTCCAGATGAACTGAAAACCCTCGGCAAAGGAAAACATTATATTATTTATACATTCGGCTGCCAGATGAACGAACATGACACAGAGACGATGAAAGGTATGCTGGAAGAAATGGGCTACCAGAGCACCGAAGATCGCAAGCTCGCCGATATTATTCTCCTGAATACCTGTGCCATTCGCGAGAATGCTGAAGATAAAGTATTCGGTGAATTAGGCCATCTGAAGCACCTGAAGACCGAGAGACCGGGATTGCTGCTCGGTGTATGCGGTTGCATGTCGCAGGAGGAATCTGTCGTTCATCGCATTATGGCGAAGCATGGCTTCGTTGATATGATTTTCGGAACCCATAACATTCATCGCTTGCCTTACTTGATTCAGGATGCGCTCTTTAGTAAGGAAATGGTCGTTGAGGTATGGTCCAAAGAAGGCGACATCATCGAGAACTTGCCGAAGAAGCGCGAAGGCATGCGTGCATGGGTGAACATTATGTATGGGTGCGATAAATTCTGTACATATTGTATCGTACCGTTTACGCGCGGAAAGGAACGTAGCCGCCGTCCTGAGGACGTGATCGCAGAAGTGCGGGATCTGGCCAGACAAGGTTTTAAAGAGATTACGCTGCTCGGTCAGAATGTTAACGCCTATGGCAAAGATTTTACAGATATGACGTATACCTTCGCCAACTTGATGGATGATATGAACAAAATCGATATTCCACGCATTCGGTTCATGACGTCCCATCCGCGTGACTTTGATGATCATTTGATTGAGGTGTTAGCGAAACGCGGCAACTTGGTAGAGCATATCCACCTTCCTGTTCAATCAGGAAGTACGCAAATGCTTAAAATCATGAGTCGCAAATATACGAGAGAACAGTACTTGGAGTTGGTTCGTAAAATCAAGCAAGCAATTCCGGATGTCGTGCTCACGACGGATATTATCGTCGGGTTCCCAGGGGAGACGGACGAGCAGTTCGAAGACACGTTATCTCTTGTGCAAGAAGTGGGTTATGACTCAGCCTATACCTTCATCTATTCTCCGCGCGTAGGAACGCCAGCGGCCTCAATGGATGATAATGTGCCGATGGACGTGAAGAAGGAGCGCTTGCAGCGCTTGAATGACTCGATTAAGCAGTCGAGCCGTCAAATTCATGACCAGATGGTGGGTCAGGTTGTTGAGGTGTTAGTCGAGGGCGAGAGCAAGAACAACGCTAACATGTTATCGGGACGTACACGTACGAATAAGTTGATTCATTTTGAAGGGCCTAGAGAGCTCATCGAGACCTTTGTACATGTAAAAGTTACCGATTCGTTCACATGGTTTATGAAAGGAGAACTTGTCACCGAGCAAGTCCCTATGTAAAATAGTCTCATGTCCAGATTTATTGGCAAAGAATGGAGAGATAACGATGAGCCATGATCATCATGATCATTCGCATGAAGAGAATCAGATTCCTAAATTTGAAGTACGAGATCTCATCGTACGTGAAGATATTATGTCCAAAGCGAAAGAACTTGCAGACTTGATCTACACCTCCGAAGAAGTGAAGATGTATCAACAAGCGGAGAAGACGATTAACACGAATGAACGTATTCAAACGTTGATCGCATCCATGAAGAAGAAACAGAAAGAAATCGTAGCATTCGAGAGATTTCAGAATGCATCCATGGTCAGCAAGATTGAGCAAGAAATCGATGATCTTCAAGAAGAGCTCGATAACATTCCTATCGTGTCCGAGTTTCAGCAGAGTCAGAGTGATCTGAACTATTTGCTGCAGATGATCATGACTGCGATCCGTGACACGGTATCGGAGAAGCTGATTGTTGAAGAAGGCAAAGATGTACCCGCATCCAAATGCGGTGAATAATAGCGAAGAGCTGCTTCCTACGCTTCCATGCGTATGTGCAGCTCTTTTTTATGTAGGGCATCCATAATTATGGGATTAAGAGAATCTTCCCCGTTGTCTGACGGCTTTCCATTCGTTGGTGTGCGAGAGGAGCTTCTTCAAGTGAATACCGTTCTCCAATTTGAATCTTCAATTGTCCGTTCTCGAATAGCCGGAAGACTTGTGCTGCCGTTTCTTGCAGCAGTTCGGGGCGTTCCTTTCTTGTGGTTCCGAAGCTGAATCCAAGCACGGACCGGCAGCTGGCATGAAGATTTCCGGTATCGACAGTACTGTATTGACCACTCGCGTTCCCGCAGATGACAAGACGTCCATAGAGAGCGAGACAAGCAGCACTCTTCGCTGTAACGTCGCCCCCAATCGAATCGATGACGATATCTACCCCTCTGCTATTGGTCAACGAGTTCACCTGTTCAGCAAAGTCAGGGTCATCGTGTAAAATAACGTCATTCGCACCGGCTTGAATAGCAGCTGGAATTTTCTCGGGATGACCGACTGTGCCGATAATCCGCCCCGCACCTAACGCTTTTGCAATTTGAATAACGGTTGTTCCTACGCCGCCTGTGGCTGCATGAACGAGAACAGATTCACCGCCCTGCAGTCGCGCCACGTGAGCAAGGAGCTGATACGCTAAAAAGGATACGATGCCAAAGGCTCCCGCTGTCTCTAGCGTCATTCTATCTGGAATCGCGAATACTAATTTCTCATCCGCCACGACAAATTCCGCGTAAGAGCCGTCATGTGGAAATGCGATGACACGCTGCCCGATATGGAACCCATGAACATCTTCCCCGATTTGTTCCACAATGCCCGCTGCCTCAAGACCAAGCAGGCGAGGGAGTTTTCCTTGATTTTTCTTGCCGTTTCTTGCTTTGATATCTGCAAAATTGACACATGTTGCGGATACACGGATGAGTAGTTGATTCGCCCGAATTGACGGTACTTCCACATCGACATATTTCATATGCTCAGTGGATCCGAATTGCTCGAGTAATACGGCTTTCATGAAATTCTCCCCTTTATAAGTTTCATTATATGCAACACAGTTTCATTAGTTTCTATTTTACAATGATTTGTGCCAATAATAAATCGTTATTTTACAAGAAATTGCATCTACAAAATCTTAATAATCCATTGACATGATGTTAACAATCGTTGCCTATAGTTAAGTGGCTAACATATTGAAGTTATGGAGGATACACGATGCAACCTTATTTACAACTCGCACAAATCCATAAAAAATTTGGATCATTTACTTCGCTGAAAGGCATTGATTTGCATATTAATAGTCATGAATTTGTATGTCTGCTTGGACCTAGCGGATGCGGTAAGACGACGCTGCTGCGGATTATTGCAGGGCTCGAGACTGCGACGAGAGGGTCCATTACACTCGCAGGAAAAGATATTACCCGGATGCCGGCAGGACAGCGCAATTTTGCGATGATGTTCCAATCCTATGCGCTGTTCCCGAACCTAACCGCTTATGAGAATATCGCTTATGGCTTGTACACGAAGAAGTTATCACGGGCAGAAGTTAAGAAGCGGGTAGAGGAAGTTCTTGACCTCGTGAATCTAACTGCGCTCGCGGGTCATTATCCGGGACAATGCTCCGGCGGTCAACAGCAGCGGATTGCACTTGCACGTGCGCTTGCAATGGCTCCGGATGTGCTGCTGCTGGATGAACCGTTATCAGCACTCGATGCGAAGGTGCGCGATAAGCTCCGTCGGGAGATCCGTAATCTGCACGAGAAATGCGGCATGACAACGATCATGGTTACACACGATCAAGAAGAAGCGCTCACGATGGCAGACAAGATTGTAGTCATGAACAATGCGGAGATTGTGCAGATCGGAACGCCGCAGGAAGTATACGAGCGGCCGAATAGTCCGTTTGTTGCTGATTTTATCGGTGCAATCAACTTCATGGGGGATGATTTGAAACGCGATCTTCACTCGCAAGATCAACAATCCTCAGCGATACGTCCGGAACATATTCACCTTGGTGCATTCGCGCACGATGAAGGCGGAGACATGCAATATGGCAAAATTCATAATATCGAATTTCGTGGATCGTTCTACCGTGTCACGTTGCAATGGATGGATGATCAAAGACATGCTAACCCACGCTTTGTGATGATCGATATCTCTACAGAACAGTCTAAGGGTCTTCAATTAACCAAAGAGCAGATTATTCCTTTTAGTCTTCCAAAAGAGCGCATCATAACGTTCCAGCCTGAGAGCCCGTTATTGGCGCATGTGTAGGAGGATTCAACGTGAAGTGGAATGAGAATTTACAACGACTGTTATTACTTCTAATCGCGATTATACTTGGATGTAGTATTCTGCTTCCGCTAGGCAGTTTATTTGAGAAAGCTTTTATGAACGAGCAAGGGCAATGGATTGGTGTCTCGAACCTGCTCAATTATATGAAATCTCCCGCACTGCTTGAATCGCTTGGGCATACGATGTATGTCTCTATCATCAGTACTGTGATTTCGGTTGGGCTGGCGTTTATTTATGCGTATGGCATTGTGCGTACACCGATGAGGGGGAAGACATTTTTCCGGTATGCTGCGATGCTGCCGTTATTTGCCCCTTCGATGTTCTTCGGACTCGCGCTCACCTTTATGTTCGGGAATCAAGGGTTTATCACAACAGGATTTTTCGGGCATTTGCCTTTTGGCATCGATATTCATCTCTATGGATCGGTCGGAATCATCATCTCGGAAGTGGTATATACGTTCCCACAAACCTTTTTGATTCTTGTCGTTGCCTTATCGATGTCAGATTATCGTCTATATGAAGCGGCGGAAATGCTCGGCGCGAACCCAATGCGTAAGTTCTGGACGGTCACGTTGCCGGGAACGAAGTACGGACTCATCAGTGCCTTTTTCGTGTGCTTCACACTTGCCTTTACCGATTTCGGCGCACCGAAGATTGTAGGCGGACAATATAATGTGCTTGCGACGGATATGTACAAGTATGTCATTGGTCAACAGAACATGACCATGGGTGCGACGGTCGGACTTGTCCTCATCGTGCCGGCATGTTTAGCGTTTATTGTCGATCGGTACTTAGATCGTAAGCAGAAGAATGCAGTTAGCGCGAAGTCCGTTCCTTATCGGTTGGAGTCTCGTGTATGGAGAGATCGGTTCTACACTATTTATTGCGCGGTCATCTCAGGCGCGATACTTGTCTTATTGCTTACAGTAATATTTGGCGCTTTTGCGAAGCTCTGGCCTTATAACCTATCGCTCACATTAGACCATTTTGATTTTACGAAAGTTGCAGGAGGAACCGGGTTGGAACCATTCTGGAACAGTATCAAAGTGGCGATTTTGACAGCGGTAATCGGAACATTTGTTACGTATATCACGGCTTATGCGGTAGAGAAAATTAATCACTGGAAATTTGTCCGTCAGATCAGTTATTTTCTCGCGATACTTCCATTAGCCCTTCCAGGGTTAGTGTTGGGTCTTGCATACATCTTCTTCTTTAATGACCGAGCGAACCCATTGCACGGCATGTATGGGACCATCTGGATTCTTGTGCTCGTCAACATTGTCCATTTCTTCTCCGTTTCCTTTATTACGGCGACAACAGCGCTCAAGAAACTGGATTCCGAGTTTGAGAAGGCATCGGATTCGATGGGTGTTCCATTCTATCGCACCTTATTCCGGGTCACGATTCCAATTACGCTGCCAGCCATGATGGAAATGGGCATTTATTTCTTTATCAACTCCATGGTGACGATTTCGGCTGTTGTCTTCCTGTATGCGCCGGATCTCAAGCTAGCTTCTGTGATGATTGTCAATATGGATGATGCGGGCGATATTGCTCCAGCCTCTGCCATGTCCATTTTGCTCGTCGCAACAAGTGTACTCGTCCGCATTCTCTATGAATGGGCAACATCAGCGATGCGCAAGCGTGCTGCGAAGTGGCAATCCAGAACGAATGATAAGCAAGATCTTGGTGCAATGAAGCTTCAATAACAACAAGGATTCATTTTTGAGAAAAGGCATTCAGACCGAAAGGGGTTTGAATGTCTTTTTTGCGTTTATTAGCAAATTTCTCTAAGTATCTTTTGTGAATCATGATATTTTGCCATGCAGCGACGTATATATTGAAGAATGACAGAAGGGAGTGGACAGGAGATGGATGTGTGGGTTGTCTGGTTGATCATCGCAGGGATATTGCTTATTGCTGAAATGATGTCTTTCACGTTTTACATGTTATGGCTCGCGATCGGTGCGCTGGCTGGTCTGGTTGTTGCATTGGTCGTGCCAGAATCATCGCTATTATTTCAAGTCATTGTTGCTGCTGCGGTCGCTGTTCTACTTACAATCTTCACGAAGCCTCTGACCCACAAACTTCGCAAATCTCGTGGTTTTCAAGATGCTGTGGATCAATTGATAGGGAAGAAAGGAATCGTGACGGAGCCAATTGAGCACGGTCAGATGGGGATTGTCAGAGTGGATAGTGAATACTGGAGCGCAACCGCGAGCGCGACGCTGAAGCGGGATGCAGAAGTTAGAGTGCTGCGCCGAAGCAGTACTATTCTAGAAGTTGAACCTTGGGGAGGCGATTCGTAATATGGAGTGGATCATTACCGTTGTTATCCTGGTGGTCGTCGTTGTCTTTATCGCACTTACAGTAAAGATTGTGCCGCAGCAGCGTGTGGGTGTCGTGGAACGACTTGGTAAATTCAACCGATTACTAACACCAGGGATCAATATCCTCATTCCGATTATCGATCATGTTCGGACGTATCACGATTTACGTATTCAACAAGCGAATGTTCCGCCGCAGACGGTCATCACGAAGGACAATGTGCAGGTGCAGATCGACACCATTATTTTCTACCAAGTGGTTGGACCTGAGCATGCGACATACGGTATTTCTGATTATGTCTATGGTGTACGCAATATTACAACAGCGACCATGCGTCAAATTATAGGGAAGCTGGAGCTCGATGAGACGTTATCAGGCCGGGAGAAAATATCGACAGAAATCCGTATTGCGCTTGATGAAGCGACGGAAAAGTGGGGCGTCCGCATTGAACGTGTTGAAGTGATTGACATTAAGCCGCCGCTCGATATTCAAGAGTCAATGGATAAGCAGATGAAGGCGGAGCGGAATAAACGCGCGATCGTGCTAGAGGCTGAAGCTGCGAAGCAGGATATGATTCTTCGTGCTGAAGGGGATAAGCAGAGTAAGATCTTAAAGGCCGAAGGGGATAAAGAAGCGCGCATACGCGAAGCAGAAGGCTTAAGACAGGCGCAAGAACTCGAAGCACAGGGTCGTGCCAAAGCGATCCAAGCCGTGGCGGAAGCGGAAAAGACAAGGATTGAGCTGATTGCTTCATCGGGCCTGAATGAGAACATCCTTGCCTACCGCTCGTTCGAAGCGCTCACAGACGTTGCGAATGGAACGGCGAATAAAGTGTTCATCCCAACAAGTGCTGTGGAGAGTCTCGGCAGTATCGGTGCAATCGGTGAGGTGTTCCGAGCGAAGAAATCCGAATAGAAGCTGGAAATCGAAGAAAGATAAGCTAAGCGAATATGCGAGGCTTATTTTTTTTGTGATACAATAGAACGAATGATTGACAAATGATTTTAATATGTCATAATAATAATATCAAAAATACAATAATAAATCGGGGCGAGATCGATGGATTCGACACAGAACCAGCCATATAATGTGGGGAAATATCGGACACCAGATGGTGCTCCGGCAGATATCGTGATATTTACGATTACACGGACAGAGAAGCAGACAGCCAAGAAGTCATTGCCCTATCGAGAATTGATGGTATTACTTATCCGGCGCAAGCGTTGGCCATTTGCAGGAAGCTGGGCTTTACCCGGCGGCTTTGGCCGCGAATCCGAGACTTTATTTGACACGGCACGGCGCGAATTGATGGAAGAGACCGGCGTAGCGGACGTCCATTTGGATTACTTAAATGTCTACAGTAAGCCAGGGCGCGATCCACGGGGATGGATGATCTCCCATGCGTTCTTCGCACTCGTCAATGAGAAGTGGCTTGAGAAGCGTAAAGCTGAGGACGACGCCGAAGATGTGAAATTATTCACGGTATCGGAAGCGTTGAACGAGTTGGAGTTAGCTTTTGACCACCGTGAAATTATAGCAGATGCGTACCGCAAAATTCAACAACAGATGCTCGTAACGACGATCGCGAAGGAATTTTTGCCTGAATTGTTTACATTGAGCGAGCTGTATCAAGTGATTCAGACTGTTGTACCGGATTTCAAGGAGACGAATTTTATTCGCAAAATAACTTCCACGCAGAGTCGCAAAGGAATTATTCAAGTCGCATGTGATGAATCAGGCGAAAAGCTGTATTCGAATCAATATTCTCAGCGGCCTGCACAGTTATATCGATTCACAGATTATGTACCGGAAGTGTCGATCTATACATAATGCCAAGAGGAGTGATGAAGTATGGAAGCACTGATTGTCATTGATTATACGATTGATTTTGTGAATGGACAATTACCCGTAGGGGAGCCTGCCGTCGCGATTGAACCTCGAATTCTATCCCTCACCGAAGAGTTCGCTGATCGAGGAGATTTCGTCGTGATGGCCGTAGATTTACATGATGAACAGGATGTGAACCATCCGGAACACAAACTGTTCCCGCCCCATAACATACGGGGCACGGAAGGTCGTCATTTATACGGCGGTCTGCAAGCTTTGTATCAATCGCGGCAAGATGAGATCTATTGGATGGATAAAACGCGCTATAGCGCCTTCTGCGGTACGGATTTAGAGCTTCAATTACGTACAAGAGGCATCGAAGAGCTCCATCTGGTCGGTGTATGTACAGATATTTGCGTCTTGCATACCGCAGTTGATGCTTACAATAAAGGATTTCGAATCATCGTCCATCAAGACGCCGTTGCGAGCTTTAATGCACAAGGTCATGAATGGGCGTTAGGACATTTTGCTAACACTTTAGGAGCACAGGTCGTATGAGCAACGTGCACATGAGGAGATGAACAGAATATGAACGCTGAAGCGATGGCTCTGCATACCGATAAATACCAAATTAATATGATGTACGCCCATTGGGTGAACGGCACACATAACCAAATGGCCGTATTCGATGCATACTTCCGTAAGCTTCCTTTTGGCAATGGTTTTGCCGTATTTGCAGGACTGGAACGAATCGTTGATTATATTAAACAACTTCACTTCGATGAAGATGCGATTCAATACTTGGCTGAACAAGAAGAGCAGTATGACCCGCGATTCTTGGAGGAACTTCGTCAGCTGCGGTTCACAGGCAACTTGCATGCTGTCAAAGAAGGGACGCTCGTATTTCCGAATGAACCGCTTATTCGCGTCGAAGCTCGATTGTTCGAAGCACAATTAATCGAGACGGCAATGCTGAATTTCATGAACTTCCAGACGTTGATTGCGACGAAGGCCGCAAGAATTCGACAAGTCGTCGGCAAAGACATCTTGCTGGAATTCGGAACGCGGAGAGCGCAAGAAGCAGACGCTGCCGTATGGGGGGCGCGCGCAGCATTTATTGGCGGATTCGACGCAACTTCGAACATGCTCGCAGGGCAACAATTCGGCATTCCCACCAAAGGAACGCATGCCCACGCGTGGGTTCAGAGCTTCGATACCGAAGAAGAAGCGTTCGAGAAATTTGCGCAGGCGCTGCCAAATCAAGTCAGTCTGCTCGTGGATACGTATGATACGCTGAAAAGCGGCGTTCCACATGCGATCGAACTCGGGAAGAAATTAGCGCAAAAGGGAAAACGACTGCAATCCATTCGACTGGATAGCGGCGATATTGCCTATCTTTCGATTCATGCACGGGAGATGCTCGATGAAGCGGGATTAACCGAGGTTAAAATCGTCGCGTCGAATGATCTGGATGAGAACACGATTTCGGATCTGAAAGCGCAAGGCGCGAAAGTCGACATTTGGGGAGTCGGGACACAGCTGATTACAGCAGCTGACCAGCCGGCGCTCGGTGGCGTATACAAAATTGTAGCGCTAGAGCGTGATGGTGAATACCATCCGACAATCAAAATTTCCGGGAATCCGGAGAAAGTGACAACCCCGGGTAAAAAGGATGTCTATCGCATCATTGACCCGAATCGCGGCAAAGCGCTTGCAGATTACATCTGTTTAAGTGAAGAAGATGAAGTACAACAAGGGGCGCGGATTAAGCTATTTGATCCATTGCATCCTTATCTGCATCGTCATGTTCAGGATTATGAGACGCAGGTGATGTTAACGCCAATCTTCGTGGCAGGTGAACAGGTTTATGAGTTGCCGAGTCTGGGAGAGATTCGTGCATATCATAAAGATCAGCTTCAGCTATTCTGGCCTCAGTATCTACGGAAGATGAACCCGCATGTCTATCATGTAGATTTAAGTCTAGCCACGTGGGAGATGAAACGGAAGCTGCTTGAGGAGCATATGCAGGAATTGAATTAATTCGGTGTCACCAAAATACCACCTACTCGTTGTGACGACGAGAGGGTGGTATTTTTCATAATAAATATAGGGAACCCTTTTCTATTTTTCTATGGACCAATATTTCCCATTCAGATAAAATTGAGAGCGTATTACATTTCTGAAGGTAGAAAGGATCGTTCTCGTGAATTGTTTTTATCATGCTGAAAGTGAGGCATCGGTTCAATGTCATCAATGTCATCTTCATCTCTGTGACAAATGCCATGATGCAGAATATCCGGGCCGCTGCTATTCCTGTGCATTACAATATCGCAATGGTTCGATTCAACTTGAGGGTGAGGCGCGTCATGAAAATAGGGCAGGAATCTTTCGGAAAATAATAGGTTGGTATGAAATGGTTGGCGGGATCGTTGGGATCATGATAACATTTGGGCTTTTGTTGCGTATAAACTTGCTCAATAATCTCGTCCTGACGATGATTTTCTCGATCTTTGTTGCGTTATTTCTTATGTCGTGTCTCGCTGGATACCTGCTCTTACAAGATAAGAAGAGCGGCTATTACTTATCTTTAATCGTTCAAGCGATTCAATTTCCTCAGTTTGTAGTTCAAGGGGTTGCCTATACTTTTATCGCTGGATCTCAATTCACAATCCAATGGATGCATGGTTTAAATACAGCGTTTAATGCAAAGTTTGGCTTATTTAGTGAGTTTAACTTCTTTATTCAATCTGGTTATCCGATTACGCTTATAGGGATTAACTTCGTGCCAATCGTAATCATTTATGTTCTCATCAAGCAAATGAAGCAGCGAACGAAAAATGTCAGAAGTGATGTAACCTCTGAGGTGACGTTATGATTCCCAAGATGAATCTCGAGATTCGCAAGGCCACAATCGATGAGTGTGAGACCATCTTTGATCTATGGATCGGCTCTGCGAGATGGCTTCAATCCAAAGGCATCGACCAATGGAATCCGAGTCATTTCAAAATCGATCAAGTGCGGGACTGCTTTGAGCAGGGATACGAGTTGTTTCTCGCAAGGTGGAGGGATGAAGTAGTAGGCACCTGCATGATCTGTTGGTCGGATGCGTTCATTTGGAAGGAGCTGGACCATGATGATGCAGGTTATATCCATCGATTTGCGGTCAGTAGACGTCATGTGGGATTAGCCATTGGTCGTCAATTACTACAATGGGCTGAAGATTACATCCGAAGTCAAGGCAAGCACGTGGTTCGACTGGATTGCATGACGGACAATCCTAGGCTCAATCAATATTATCAGTCCTGTGGCTACGAATTTGTAAGGGTATTTCACTGGGATAATGGTTGGCGTGCGAATTTGTATGAGAAAAAACCATGATGTAGACTAGTTCAGTTGAAGTCAATAGCCCCTTCGAGTCATATGAATCCGAAGAACAGTCTGATATAATGTTCGGGGTTCATAAATTAGCTTGAAGGAGTATCAGGAATGAAAAAGTCAATGATATTTTGCATAGCACTCATCTTTACCTTGATCTTCCCAACGACGATTTTTGCCCATACGGGGTTAAAAGATTCTTCTCCTAGCAGTAAAGAGATCGTAACGACGGAATTGAAAGAAATTACGCTCAACTTCAAGACGACCATTGGTGAACTAAGTTCCTTCGAGATTCTCGATGCGTCCAAGAAGAAAGTTGAGTCTTTAAAAATTTCTGTTCATGATAAATCTATGATTGGAACATTGCCAGAAGCGCTGCCGAATGGCGAATATACGGTGAATTGGAAAATTCTCGGTGAGGACGGTCATGTGGTGAAGAAGTCTTATTCGTTCACCGTGAAGTTGCCTGAAGCTGCGAAGCAAGAGGAGAATGCAGCAAAGCCAGAAGATACTAAGACACAGGAGACGAAGCCAGCAGACGAACAGTCTGAACAAGTTGTGACGGATACAGGAGAGGATCAATCGACATCCTCCGATACTTCGGTTACAGAACCTACGAAGGAGGAGAGCAAGGCAGTAGAAGAAACATCCACCTCTAACGTCTGGTTACCAGTCGGTATTGGAGTCGTGGTGATCATCTTACTCGCAATCTTCTTCCTGAATAAGAGAAAGAATCGCAAATAGAATTGAAAAGACACATTCGTCGTTGTGACAGAATGTGTCTTTTTTGTTCACGATGAGATCGCAGCGCGGTGTTGATATAAGTCGTCTAGCTTTCGAAGTGTTGAAGTATGACTTTGCGCTATAGCGTCTGTATCCTTCAACAGGTGACCGGTCAGAATACAGACCACATGCTCACTGCGATCAATGACTTGCTGATCGATGAGTTGGCGAAGTCCCGCCATCGTGACGGCGGAAGCGGGTTCGCAGCCTAATCCCGAGGCATCGATGATCTTTTTCGCCTGCATGATCTCTTCATCACTGACGGCGGCCGTTACGCCTTGCAGCTGAGTCAGATAGCGGTAAGCTTTGCGCCAGCTCGGCGGATTCCCAATATTCAGGGCTGAAGCAATGGTAGAAGGTGATGGAACAGGTTCAAATTCCTTTGATGTTGTCCCTGCATGTTGGCGTTGTACGTATTGGTGAAAAGGACTAGCACCTTCTGCTTGTATAACTGCAATCCGTGGTAGACGATTAATTAAACCTACGTTGAATAGGTCAAAGAGCCCTTTCCCAAGCGCGGTAGCATTGCTGAGTGCACCACCCGGCACGAGAATCCAATCCGGCATATGCCACTGTAATTGGTGGGCCATCTCGAAGATGATACTCTTCTGACCTTCGATTCGCAGGGGATTCACAGAATTGCATACATAATAACCGAGAGCATCAGCTTCTTGTTCTAAATATCGAATCCCGTCATCATATGTCCCGTCAAACGTATAGACATTTGATCCGTAAGCCAGCGTCTGAATCACCTTGTTCATGGAGACGGCATGGCTAGGAACGAAGACGTGGCTGTTCGCTCCAGCCCACGAGGCATACATGGCTAGCGAGGAGGACGTATTCCCTGTGGAGGCGCAGGCAAAATGTCGGTAACCCATGGATATTCCATGAGAGACAGCTATCGTCATCCCATTGTCCTTAAATGAACCGCTTGGGTTATGATTCTGGGCTTTGAATTGCAGCCGTTCCACTCCGGCATAGCTCTGTAGACGATCATTCGCCGTATAGAGCGGGGTGTTTCCTTCCAATTTTGTTACAATGAACTCTTCTTCAATCCATGGTGCAATCAGTTCCTGGTATCGCCATACGCCACTTGCGTAGACCGACATTCGGTCTGCTAAACGTTGTTCGAATCGCATTTTTAATGCATCGGCATCCAAATGCCTAAAGTCTTGTTGAACTTCCATTAAGCCACCGCAAGCGCATGGCGATGACAGATTTGTCGCTTGATTCATCTCTCTGCATTCAGAACAGATCATCCTCATCTCGATCTTCTCCTTTGCAAACCTTCATTGTTGGTTGCTTCCTTGTGTGTATAGCTATACAATAATTCTTGATAAATGATCACACAAATATATATAAGTGAAGAAATCATAAATTCCATTTATGAATAAAAAGGGAGGTCATCATGAATCTACATGCATTACGTATTTTCCATACCGTAGCTGAGGTAGGCAGTGTCACACGTGCTGCTGATCGGCTCTGTATTAGCCAGCCAGCTGTAACAGCACAAATTCGCAAACTTGAACGTGAGCTAGAGGTCGAGCTATTGTCACCGCAGGGACGAGGAATCACACTCACCGAAGTGGGGCGGATGCTGGCAGATCGTGCGTCACAGTTGTTTGCGATGGAAGAGGATATTGAGCTCCAAGTCACATCGTATCGGCATGGAAGACGTGGAGTGCTTCGTGTGGCAGCGACGTATCTGCCAGCTAATTTTCTACTGCCGCACCTGATCGCATCGTATAAGCAGGAGTACCTGGATGTGGACATTCGAATATCGACGGTGAATTCGAGGGATGCGATTGCCATGCTTCGCGAATATGAGGTGGATATCGCGTTTATCGGGGGTGAGCAGCTGGATGATCCAGCATTGCATCGAGAAGATTGGTTCGAAGATGCTTGTTGGTTCGTCGTTCCCCAAGGACATCCTATGGCTGGAGCAGAGGTTTCCTTCGCACAAATGATGCGAGAGCCCTTTGTCATGCGTGAGCAAGGGAGCGGGATGCGGGAGAGACTGCTGACTTACTGTCAGATGTATCATGTAACGCCGCCGACGATTGCTGTTGAAATGAACGGATCCCAAGAATCCATTCGTGCTGTTATGGCTGGATGCGGGGCGATGTTCGTCTCATCACTCGAAGTGCGAGAAGAGATTGAGCGAGGACGACTTGCGCAAGTGAAGGTACCCGAGATTGAAGCTGGTAACCCGATTTCAATATACACGAGAGCCAATGAAGCGAGTCCTGTCACGGCAAGAAATCTAATTTCTCGTCTGAAAAATGAAAATGTGCTTGCAAAATTCAAATATGGTGTGTTATGGTAATACTACTTTAAGAAAAGGAGGTGTAGGCAGGATGATGTACAACGATCGAGTGGATATGAACATGAAGAAGAACGTAATGATGGTACAAACAGCTGGCTTCGCATTTGTTGAGGCTATTCACGCTACAGGTCTGTCCATTTTTGCACATAGCGAGTATACTCACGCGGAACGATTCCTGCCTTTACCTTAGCGGACGAATAGCTAAAGGGCTGTAGGGACTCCTCCCTACGGCCCTTTTTTTGTTGCCTCGGAGGCGGAATCGTGATGTGTGTACCACCATTACGAGTACGAACGTGATGTTCGTTAAAGCCCAGGAGGAAATGATTAACATGTTTACTTGTCATCAAATTGAGAAATTTTACGGCGCTACGCAAGTGCTGTCTAACATAACGTTTGAATTTAATGCCGGAGAGAAAGTAGGACTTGTCGGACAGAATGGGGCAGGGAAATCAACGCTGTTGCAGCTGCTAGCCGGCACAGATACACCGGATCGAGGCACGATTGCAATCCCTCGCGGAACGAAGATCGGATACTTAACGCAGATACAAGTGGTAAACCCAGAGAGCACAATCTATGAGGTTCTCCTTCAGAGCTTCCAGGAAGCAATACAGCTGCAATCTAAGTTACACGAGCTTGAAGCTGAGATGAGTGAACAGGCAGTGGCGGCTGATGAGCGTAAAATGGAGTTGCTGCTTCGGCGATACGCAGAACTACAAGAAGCGTTCGAACGCGCTGGCGGATATGAGATCGAGATTCGCATCGCGCAAGTTGCGAACGGATTAGGAATCCCGGCGGAGAGCTTCGATCGCAAATTTATAGATCTCTCGGGTGGAGAGAAGACGAAAGTCGGACTTGCGAAGCTGCTTATCGAACGTCCTGATTTCTTGCTGCTCGATGAGCCAACGAACCATTTGGATCTGGACGCGGTGGAATGGTTGGAACAATATATCATCGCCTACGAAGGAACTTGCCTCATTGCATCGCATGATCGGTATTTTCTGGATCGGGTCGTAACCAAAATTATTGAGATTGAAGACGGAGAAGCGACGACATATTTGACGAACTACTCCGATTATCATAAAGAGAAGCAGCAAAATCTTCTGCAACAATTCGCTGATTACAAAGACCAACAGAAACGAATTAAGCAAATGAAAGAAGCGATCAAACGGTATATCGAGTGGGGTAATATCGGAGGTAATGAGAAGTTTTTCAAGAAAGCAGCATCGATCCAGAAGGCATTAGACCGGATGGATAAAATTAAGCGTCCAGTGCTGGAACGCAAGAAAGTTGATTTTCAGCCGAATGATGCGGATCGATCAGGCAAAGATGTGCTGAGTCTGAAAGAGGTATCGAAAGGTTACGATCAACGTCAGCTATTCACGGACATCTCATTGACTCTCACTTATCGTGATCGTGTCGCGATAATCGGCGGCAATGGAGCTGGCAAGAGTACACTGCTCAAGCTCATTCTCGGATTAGAGCAACCGGATCATGGGGAGATTCGAGTAGGCTCTCGCGTGGAGATCGGCTATCTTGCACAAGATGAACCGCCCGAGAAGAATGTGACGGTGCTTGAATATTTCCGTCATGAACTAGGGCTAGAAGAAGGCGAAGCGCGAGGTCTGTTAGCCAGATACTTATTCTATGGGGCATCCGTCTTCAAATCCGTCATGAGTCTATCCGGTGGAGAATGGACGCGGCTGAAGCTTGCACTAATTATGCAGCGCACGCCGAATTTTTTGGTGCTCGATGAGCCAACGAACCATCTGGACATCGCTTCGAGAGAAGCATTAGAGGAGATGCTCGAAGAGTTCCGGGGATCGGTGCTCACCATCTCGCATGACCGTTATTTTGTGAATCGAATTGCCGAACATATATGGGCGCTGCGTAATCAGAAGGTGGCGCGCTACATTGGTAATTTTGATGCATATAAGGAGCAATTAGAGAAGGAGAAGGCTGTACAGGTACAGCCCGAAACAAAACGGGTGAATGCTCCCATCCGAGAACGTAACGCCACAACCGAATCAGAGATTAGGAAGACAGAACGGCGTAAGGTTCAACTCGAACAACAAATTGCGCTAAAGGAGATAGACCGATGTAACCTGGAACTCGCTTTACAGAACGAGGAATATCAAACAGATACTGCGGAGCTCTCGCGGTTATACGCAGAGCACACGGTAGTGGAGCAAGAACTAAGCGAATTATATGAGGCTTGGCTTGCGATGGAAGAGTTGAATGGAGAGGTAGGGAAATAAACATGTTTTCGATTTTATTTAAACTAGGTTGGTTCTTCAAAATGTATCGGAAAAGGTACATTGTAGGGATTATCCTGCTCATCGTCGTCGGACTGTTCGAGATGGTGCCGCCGAAGCTGATGGGTGAGGCGATTGACCAAATTCAGCAGGGCACATTTACCGCAGGGAAATTAACGGAGTTTCTACTCCTTTTCTTAGGACTCATGGTCGTGATCTACGTAATGGGTTACTCATGGATGTATCAAATTTTCGGCGGATCTTTCCTTATTGAGAGAATCTTACGCACGCGCTTCATGAAGCATTTGTTGAAGATGACGCCAACATTCTTCGAGAAGAATCGAACGGGTGATTTGATGGCTCGCGCGACGAATGATCTAGGAGCCGTATCGACGACGGTTGGATTCGGTATCTTAACCATCGTTGACTCCAGCTTCTTCATGCTCACGATTCTATTTACGATGGGGATTATGATCAGTTGGAAGCTGACCTTGGCAGCGATCCTGCCGTTCCCGCTGATTGCGGTTGCGATGAGCATCTATGGGAAGAAGATTCATGAACGCTTTACGATCGCGCAAGATGCGTTCGGCACGCTCAACGATCAAGTACTCGAGACAATTTCGGGTGTACGCGTCATTCGCGCTTATGTGCAAGAGAAAGCAGATGAGGGTCGGTTCGCGAACTTGACCGATGATGTATTCCGCAAAAATGTGGACGTCGCTCGTATCGATGCCCTATTCGAACCGACCATTAAGATTCTTGTCGGTATTAGTTATATGATTGGTCTGGCCTATGGTGCCTACCTCGTGTTCCATCAAGAAATTACACTCGGTGAGCTCGTCTCCTTCAACGTATATCTGGGGATGATGATCTGGCCGATGTTCGCGATTGGTGAATTGATCAACGTGATGCAGCGTGGTGAAGCATCGCTAGACCGGGTGAATGAGACGTTGTCCTATACACCTGACGTTGAAAATGCAGATCGAACGGAGACGGTAGGCGTCCCTCACACGATCGAATTTAATCAAGTGACATTCAAATATCCGATGTCAGAGACAGATAACCTAAAAGAGATGTCCTTTACGTTGGAACGTGGCCAGACGCTTGGTATTGTCGGCAAGACGGGAAGCGGGAAGACGACGCTCATGAAGCAATTGCTCCGTGAATATCCGATTGGGCAGGGGGAAATCAAGGTTTCTGGAACTCGACTGAACGAAATTTCACTGGAAGAAATCAATCAATGGATAGCATACGTGCCACAGGAACAGATTCTATTCTCCAGAACGGTACGTGAAAATATTAAGTACGGTCGACGCGATGCATCCGAACAGGATGTACAGCAAGCACTCGAATCTGCTTCCTTCTTGCAGGATATCAATACATTAGCCGACGGCTTAGAGACCATTGTTGGTGAGAAAGGGGTATCCCTCTCCGGCGGACAGAAGCAGCGGGTATCGATCGCGCGCGCATTGATTGCTGATGCCGAAATCTTAATGCTGGATGATGCGATGTCTGCGGTTGATGCGAAGACTGAAGCAAGAATTATTCAGAATATCCGGCGGGAACGTGCAGGGCGTACGACGTTGATTACGACGCATCGACTCTCAGCGGTACAGCATGCGGATATGATTATTGTATTAGATAACGGGGAAATCGTGGAACGAGGCACCCATGAAGAGCTGCTTGCGGCAGGTGGATGGTATCGAGAGCAATTTGACCGTCAGCAAGTGGAAGCTAACTTAACGTAAGGTGGTGAGACCATGAACGTCATGAAGAAATTATATCAATATGCACTAATCTATAAGAAAACATTTATCCTAGCGCTTCTCATGCTCGCTGTTGCGGTTGCTGCAGAATTGACTGGACCCTTCATCGCGAAGACGATGATCGACAATCATATTCTTGGCATTGAGAGGTCATGGGTCGAAGTGAATGCATCGAGTAAGGATGCGGTTGAATATCAAGGAAAGTATTACAAACGCTCTGATCATTTGGAATCGGGAGAGAAGTCCGGCCATGAAGTTCGTGTACTCCAAGTCGGTAGACAATTCGTCTTCGTGAATGAAGCGGTGCAGGCGACGGGTGAGCGCACGTTTGCTGACGGCCAGCTTCAGATTCGGTCAGCGAATGGCGAGGTCGCAACGTATGCGGCTGAGAAGGTCTCTGTGAACGAGCTGATTGGATTCTACAAGCCGGAGATGAGAGGGATCTTCATCCTGATGGGCGGATACCTCGCCTTATTAATCGTTGCTTGTATCTTCGAATATGGACGGATCTATTATCTTCAGACTTCTGCGAATCGGGTTATACAGAAGATGCGGATGGACGTCTATAATCAGATTCATCGTCTACCTATTAATTATTTCGACACACTGCCAGCGGGCAAAGTGGTATCGAGGGTGACGAACGACACCGAAGCCGTCAAGGATTTGTTCGTGAACGTGCTTGCGAACTTCTTCTCAGGAACGGTGTATATTACTGGGATATTCGTAGCACTATTCTTACTTGATGTACGACTAGCATTGGTGTGTCTCATTATTATTCCAATCCTCATCTTGTGGATTTATGTGTATCGCCGATTCGCAACGCAATATAACCGTATTATTCGTTCGAAACTGAGTGACATCAATGGATTGATCAACGAATCGATTCAGGGGATGACCGTCATTCGGGCATTCCGACGTCAGAAGGACACAGAGCAAGAATTCGAAGAGATGAACGAACAGCATTATCATTATCGTACGAAAATGTTGAACCTTAACGCGCTCACGTCGCATAACTTGGTCAATGTTTTGCGCAGCTTGGCGTTAGCCGTCGTCATCTGGTATTTCGGCAGCCGCTCTTTTGATATCGGTGGGGCGATCTCGTTCGGTGTGATCTATGCCTTCGTTGACTATCTTGGGCGGATGTTCCAGCCAATCGTAGGGATGGTGAACCAACTCGCACAGTTGGAGCAAGCACTCGTATCTGCTGAACGCGTGTTCGAATTGATGGATCAACCAGGAACGGATGTTGCGGAAGGCAGCTTAGACCGCTATCGGGGGAACGTTAAGTTCGATAATGTCTCTTTTGCTTATAAGGAAGAGGAATATGTCTTGAAGAATATCTCATTCGAAGCAAAGCAAGGTCAGACCGTCGCGCTCGTCGGACACACGGGATCGGGGAAGAGTTCGATTCTCAATGTCTTGTTCCGGTTCTATGATGTGCAGAAGGGCGCCATTACCGTGGATGGCGTCAATGTACAGGACATTCCGAAGCAGCTGCTCCGTCAGCATATGGGGATCGTATTGCAAGATCCGTTCCTTTTTACAGGTACGATTGCAAGCAATGTTAGTCTGGAAGATCCATCGATTACCCGCGAGCAGATCGAGAAAGCACTGCGTGATGTTGGGGCGGAACGGATCCTTGCGAACTTGCCGAAGGGCTTCGATGAACCGGTTATTGAGAAAGGAAGCACCTTATCAGCAGGTCAGCGGCAGCTTATATCATTCGCGCGTGCATTGGCGTTCAATCCCGCTATTCTCATTCTAGATGAAGCAACAGCCAACATTGATACGGAGACGGAAGCCGTCATTCAATCCGCACTAGATGTTGTGAAGAAAGGACGTACAACGTTCATCATTGCCCACCGTCTATCGACGATTCGAAGCGCGGATCAGATCTTGGTCCTCCATCGCGGTGAAATTGTAGAGAAGGGCAATCACGAGGAGCTTATGCAGAATAAAGGCCGCTATTATCAAATGTATCAATTACAGCAAGGAAGCAGTGCAAGCGGGCAAGAACCTGCCGCATCCGCGGCGCCAACCGTAACACCTTCCTATGTAGGCTAATTGCACGCATGTAGTTAAAAAGCGTTCTGAGGAGTACATCTCCTTAGGACGCTTTTCTTTGATGTCATCGTTGCTCCTCGGATTGATCCGTTGTGAAACGACATGCTAGACTAAGAGAGAAAGATTTGGTCATGCCTATCATATCGTTATTGCTACTGCTTGAAAGGAAGAATGCCAATGGACGAACTTATTTTCCTCGGGACTGGAGATTCAATGGGGGTTCCCCGTGTATATTGTGATTGCGAAGTCTGTCAGGAGGCGCGTACGACAGGGATGAATCGACGATACCGGTCTTCTGTGATGCTCAGAACGCTAGACGGTGATCTGCTGATTGATTGTGGGCCGGATTGGGTTACGCAGATGGAGCTGCTCGAAAAAAGATCCATTCAGACAGCCCTAATTACACACGCGCATTTTGATCATATCGCTGGAATGCCAGAATGGGCGGATGCGTGCCGATGGACAGGGGAGAAGGGGGATGTCTATGGTCCGCTGGAGGTGCTCGAGACGATCTGCGATCAGTTCCCCTGGCTGCCGAGGCAGCTGAGATTTCACCCGATTACGGCGGAAGGCATCCGGTTTGGGGGATGGACAATTGAGCCACATATCATGTGCCATGGGAAGAACGGGACATCTTATGCTTATCGTCTCACGAAGGGAGCTTTGCGCGTAGGGTACTGTTCGGATGCCATCAATCTTGATGCGGAGCAGAAGCGATTCCTCATGAACTTGGACATTTTGATCTTGGGTACGAATTTCTATTTTGAGGAAGCGGATTATCACACACGTTCAGTCTACGATATGGTAGAAGCGATGGAACTGCTTCAAGAAATTCAGCCGCATCGCGTATTTTTTACCCATATGGGTCATGGGGTTGATCTGCAGGCGAACTATGAGCTTCCGGCTCAGATTACGTTAGCTTGCACGGGAATGAAGATCTCGCTTGCTATGAGATAAATCAGATCATTTTTATATAAGAATTATTCTAGCAAAAAATGATTGACAGAAAAAAACACGAGCAGTACACTAAACTCCGATAATGATTCTCATTGTCGGTTTTTTTTATTGTCAAACTAGAGAAAAAGGCAGGCGAAAGGTATGAAAAGAGCGCTAAAGCCCGTCCTGTCGATCCTCTTCATCGTCATGCTCGTGATGAGTCCATTGACGGCAATGGCGGCAACTAAAGGTCAAGATCAACTTGTGGAAGCGAATAAGATCATTGACCGTGCGTTATCCGAAGTTGAAAAAGGTGACATAGAGACTGCGAAGGCGAGTTTTGAAGCGTTCCGCAAAACATGGCTTGAGATCGAGAACAATATTAAGCCAGATTCCTCAGCGGCTTATGCGGATATTGAAGCGGCGATGGGACAATTCGATTATGCGTCGATCAAGAGTAAGAAAGAAGATCTAGTTAAGGCACTAACAGATCTACAAGCTGTGAATAACAAATATATTTCGAATGGTTATACCGCTGGAGCGGGGTTTAAGCAAGAGGATATCACTTTGTCTGATTTTATTGTGATTCTTCAGCAGACCAAAGGGGCTGTCGATCAATCTAATGTTGATGCAGCGCTAAGTGAGATTAAGGAAGCGAGACAATCCTGGTTAAGTGTCGAAGGATCTGTCGTGGCACAATCAGGTACCGTATATAGTGATTCCGAACGTGATCTCGTTGTGATTCAAGCCATGCTCGAGCAGGGCGATCTCGAAGGTGCAGGGAAGACCATTTCCAATATGGTAACGTACTTGACACCGCTTGCATCGAAGACCGAGTATACGATGATGGATGCGGCCATGATTCCGATCCGTGAAGGATTAGAGGCACTGCTCGTCGTCGGGGCATTGCTTGCTTTTGTGAAGCGCAACCCAGGCCCAGAAAGTAAGATAGGGAAGACCTGGATTTGGACAGGGATAGCTGCTGGTTTATTATTCAGCTTGATCCTTGCTGTGATTGTGAAATTCGTATTCTCATCCGGCGCATTTGGTCAGAACAATTTCATTATCAATGGCTGGACCGGGATTATCGCGGCAGTCATGCTGTTATACATGAGTTATTGGCTGCATCGGCAGTCGAGTATTAAGGATTGGCAGCAGTATATTGGGCAGAAGAGCCGTACTGCGATGGAGACGGGACAGATGATCTCGCTTGGGGTTCTCTCTTTCCTAGCGATTTTCCGTGAAGGGACGGAGACTGTGTTGTTCTTGATCGGGATGGTGAACCAAATATCCATGCAGAATTTGATTCTAGGAATTCTCATCGGTTTTGGCGTGCTAGGGATTGTGGCTTACCTGATGCTTACGGTTGGGGTGAAGCTCCCAATTCGTCCATTTTTCATCGTGTCGAGTATTATCGTATTCTATCTGTGCCTCAAATTTACAGGCATGGGTATTCACGGATTACAACTTGCGGGCGCTATTCCTTCGACAGAAGCACCGCTCCCAAGCATCCATTTCATTGCACTCTATCCGTCATGGCAAAGTGCGATCCCGCAGTTCATCATCGTAGCAATTGCCATCATTGTACTTATCTATCAACGTGTTCAGTCTAAGAAAAAAATGATAAATCCGATTTCGGGTTAATAAGAGAGGGTCACTGAGAATGAAAAATACAAAATTAACACTTGCATCCTTCCTGGTATGCATTTCATTATTCGCAGCAGCATTGACGGCATGTGGAACGAAAGAGGATACGGCGAATGTGAACGCTTCTTCTACGGAAGCGACGCAGACGAGTGATACTGTTAACGAGCCGACAGAAGCCACGGTAGATCCTCAGACGGGAACGGACAGTATGATCGCCACATCCGGAGAGTTGAAGACAGCGCTTGAAGGGAAGGATGAGGCAAAAGTCAAAGAACTGACGAAGAAGATTGAAGAAGAGTGGCTCTCCTTCGAGAACGACGTAAAAACCAAATTACCAGATCAATACGTAAATGTAGAGAAATATTTAAATACATTCATTGCTGGAGGCAAACAAACGGAACTGGAATTTGACGTATTAATGACATTGAATGATTCTCTCCTTCCGGCATTGCAGACGCTTAGCGATACGCTCAAATCCGGCGAAGGTGCGGTAAATAAAGATTCTTTGGAACAATCCGCTGAGATTCAAGCAGCAACGAAGGAATATGCGAAATACGTGCAAGCGCAGGGAGATGAGTTGGTTACCGGCCTTGAAGCTTTACTCAAAGAGATTAAAGGCGGCGACTTGAAGAAGTCCCAAGATCAATATGTCAAAGCTCGTTATCCATATGAGCGAATCGAGCCAATTATTGAGTTGTTCGCGGAGTTAGATGGAACGATGGATGCACGCGTCGATGATTTTGCGAGTGCAGATGATGAGAATTTCACAGGTTATCACCGTCTTGAGCATTTCTTATTCGTGAAGAAAGAGACGAAGGGAGCAGTCAAGTACGCAGAGCGGCTCCTTGAGGATGGCAAGAAAATGCGTGAAGAGATCGCTGCGATGCAGATCGATCCGACCTTATTCGTTACAGGTGTGGGCGAATTGATGGAGGAAGCGCAATCTAGCAAGATCACAGGAGAAGAAGAGCGCTGGAGTAAAGCGACGCTGCCAGTCGTTCGAGCGAACGTAGAAGGTGCTGAGAAAATATTCGAGCTTCTACGTGCCGAGTTGAAAAAGAAGGATGCTGCATTAGAAGAGAAGATTGATAAGAACTTGAAAGCCGTGTTGAAGCAAATTGACGACTACTCGCCTAACGGCGTATTTACACCGTTTGATCAATTAAGCCAGACCCAGCAAATGGATCTTAAAAATAAGTTAGAAGCTTTGGCTGTACCTTTGGTTAAATTGCCAGGAACGCTAGGACAGTAAGGGGATAGGAACATGTCTAAACAACTTAGTCGACGCAAATTTCTAGGCATGGCGGTTACCGGCGCTGCAGGACTTGTCATAGGTAATATGATCGATCTGCCTAGCCGTGTGCAGGGTGTGGTGGATCCAACGCCCGTGACCCCATCGAGTCCAACATCAGCAACGAACCCGAAAACAGCTCCCGAAATGGAGCCGTTTTTTGGCGTTCATCAAGCGGGTATCGTGACACCAGCACAACAATTCTTGAACATAACCGCATTTGACCTGCTTACTGAAGATCGGAATGAAGTCAAGGATCTGCTAAAGACATGGACGCAAATGATCGCAAGAATGACAACAGGGAAGTCGCCGATGGATCAGGCGCAGAACGCAAAATTTCCTCCACTGGATACAGGCGAAGAAGTTGGCCTCAGCCCTTCGAAGCTTACGATCACAATAGGTTTTGGCGCGAGTCTATTCGACAAGCTCGGTCTATCCAGTAAGAAACCCAAAGGATTCGGGCAAATGCCGATTTTTCATCTCGATGCGCTCAAAGAGCCATTAACGCATGGGGATATCGTGGTGCAAGCCTGCGCCGACGATCCCGTCGTCTGTTTCCACGCGATCCGGAACCTATCGATTGCTTCGAGTGGGATTGCACACATGCGCTGGCAGCACACAGGGCAGTCCGGGACGAAGCCGGAGGGGACACCGCGGAACTTGTTCGGGTTCAAGGATGGCACGAATAATCCACGTTTGAACGATGATGCATTCATGAACAACAATGTATGGTTGAACGCCAGCGATGCGCCTTCATGGCTTGTTGGTGGGAGTTATATGGTCGTTCGTCGGATTCAGATGCGGATTGAGACGTGGGATCAACTGTCTTATAAGACGCAGGAAGATACGATTGGACGGCAGAAGATTACAGGTGCTCCGATGGACGGAATCAATGAGCATGATGAGCCGAATTTTAAGGATGATGCGAATGGTAAAGTTACACCGCTTGATTCCCATATTCGGTTGTCAAATCCGCGTAACGGAGAGCAATCCGAGCGGGAACGCATCCTTCGACGCGGGTATAATTTCATGGATGGTCTTGATGAAGTTGGCCGCATGAATGCAGGACTGATGTTCATCTGCTTCAACCGCAACATGAAGACGCAATTCGAATCGATCCAGAACCGGTTAACAAATGCGAAGCAATTGGATCAGCTAATGAAGTATACGCAGACGGTGGGTGGGGGTTATTTCGTTGTTCCACCTGGCGTGAAGAATGCGAATGGCTACATTGGCGAGGGGTTATTTAGCTAAGGGTTATATAATAGAATAGTTTAAGATAATTACAATATCCACGATCCGATGCGGTTGTGGATTTTTTGTTATTGATGAAGAATATATTTTTGATAGAAATTGTAATTTTTCGGAGGCAAGGTAAATAATCGAATTAAATCTTTATTTGATAAAATGTTACAAATTTATACATTGTAAATCATTTACCTAATATAAAAATTCTGTTATTGTAAGAGAGATTGGTGTTTTTTGCCTATTGATTGTCGAAATAAGTGAATAAATACCTATTTTTAGAATTATATCTAAGGGGTGTATACAAATGCAAATCGAGCTCACTTTATTTGATTCTAAGAATCCAAATAAAAAGATCGATGTCAGTCTTCAGGATGATATTCCCATTAGCGAGTTGCTCTCTCAATTATTGAATCTGCTAGATCTGAAGACAATAAGAACAGAGGATGAGGGAAGTCAGATATTTTATGATGTGATGGTCTCTGGGCCAGACATGCAATGGATTCCACTTCAGTTGTCGCAATCTATTAGTGAAGCGTCCATTATGGATGGGGGATATATTCAAGTCAGTGAACATTTAGAGCAAGAAGAGGTTGAAATTCCTGTTCAACCAACGATATCCCAAAAAACTAAAGTAAGAAAATCGGAAGAGTCCACTTCGAAGGAGTCTTTTTTTAAGTTATACAAAGATCGTCGAAGTAAGAAGCAGGAAGAGGATTCTAATTCAAACCCGGAGAATCCTGAACTCGCAAAGCGCATTATGGAGAGTGCTCAGACAGCGCCGGTTCCTGTGAATCAAGATCGTACAGCTATACAAATCGGTACGAATACGAATGTATTACATGGTCCTGTTTTTGTAGGTTTATGTCCAGCCGATGTAGAAGTTGACGCAAGTCAAACGGTGTTTGTATTAGCTTCGTCTTTAGTGAAATTAGGCTATGTGCCGTTGGTCTGTAGTGAATCGCCTAGGGACATTGCCAACATTGAACAACTTATATTTGAAGGTGCAAAAGAAGATCCCGATGCGATGGTGTTTGGTTTCGATGGCGTGGACTATATGCGTCCGCACACGACATGGACTTATCATGATCTAATGGAAAGTCATTATACACATATCATTTTTTGGTACGAACATTATGACCATATTCCTGAGAATGATCGAATTATTGAATGGTCAAGAACCCATATCCCGTTACTTTTAGCTGACGGTGCTAGATGGCGGATTGATCGGTTACATAAATTTGTACAAAAGGCTGCGATTGATCGGAAGATTAGTAAATTGCTTTTACAAAATTCACAGCAGGATGTTCAACAAGAAATAATCAAGCACTACCCAGATGTTAATGCTTTATTGATTCCGTATAGTAATGATCCATTTCGTCCAGATTCTACTGTTGTAAAATGGGTAGGTCAATTATTTACAGCGAAAAAAAGATTACATATTCGTCAAAAAGGACTCTGGATCTTCATCGGTTCAGCTGCGTTGATATCCATTATCTCGATTACAATTGGATTGTTCATTAAAATTCCTTAATAGAAATTAAAGAAGATAGGGGTTGTATCATGATAACGAAAGAAAAACAAGGAATACTGATTCAGCGGACACCACGTATCATACCGCCAATGGATACAGGGGTTATTAGCATCGAATCAGCTCCTGGAAAAATGGAAAAACCCTCGATATCTTGGTTTAGTATATTGTTTCCGCCGATTGCGTTGTTAGGTGTGACGCTCGGTTCAGCAATGCTCATGAAATCAAAAACAATACTTTTTTCTGCGATAGGCATGACTGGCGTTTCATTAGTCGTATCGGTCACGAACTATCTATCAACGATTCGGAAGCATACGAAAAAAGAGAACGATAAAAAATCTAAATATCGCGAATACAGCACGGCAGTGGTTCAAACGCTGGAGAAAGCGAATGTAAAGCAAAGAGAAATTACGCAGTTTGTTCATCCAACCATTGTTCAATGTGTTGATATCGCCGCCAATTTGGGGAAAAATCTTTGGGAAAGAACCTCCATTGAAAATGATTTTCTACACGTGCGCTTGGGTACGGGGGCGCAATTGCTAAAAATCCAGGCCGAATTTCCACCTATCAGTACAGCTGCTGATGGAGAAAACGCATTACTATCTGATTTAAAGAAAAGATGTGATTTGGTAAGCAGTGTGACGGGCGTCCCATTTGCACTTCCTTTGCGTGAGGTTGGATTGTTAGGAGTTGTTGGAAATCGAGCTAGAGTAAGAGAACTAATTAATGCAATGATTATTCATCTCACTACTCATCATGGATATGATGATGTGAAAACGGTGTTTCTTTTTTCGCAAGAAGAGCAGGAGCATTGGGACTGGGTGAGATGGCTTCCACATGTATGGAATGAGGATCGTACGGTACGTTATATGGCTTCGGATCAGATGAGTTTATTGAAAATTATTGAAGAGCTGCACCCATTAATGAAATCTCGCGAATCTCGTAAAAATGGGTATTCGGAGGCGACAAGCCAGACTCGACTTCCGCATTATATCTTCTTCGTAATGGAACCTGAGTTGTTAGAAAATACAGAGTTTTTCAATTATCTTCTTATGAACGAGCCTTCATTAGGGATTACGAGTGTGTTCTTGTCCGAAAGGATAGATCTGGATTTGCCGCTCAATTGTCAGACAATTATCGAAGCGGGCGAACTTGAGGGTTTCATTCGGCGAGATTTGACCAAGCAAACGGATGATTTCGAGAAAAAAATTGAGTTGGACTATGTTAATGTTCAAACGTCTGATCAATTTGCTCGCCGATTAGCTCCAATCCGACTAAAAGAAACAGGCGGTAAAAATAAGGTTCCTAATATGGTAACCTTCTTAGATATTTTCGAAGCAGAAGATGTAAAAGATCTGAATATTATACAACGCTGGAATAAAAATCAATCAAACCGCTCGTTGTCTATTCCTCTTGGAAGATCTGCGGGTGGAAAGCTATTTATGTTTGATATGCATGAGAAGTTTTTTGGACCACACGGACTAGTAGCGGGTACGACAGGCTCAGGAAAAAGTGAGCTATTACAATCCTTAATTCTATCTTTAAGCGTAAACTATCATCCACACGAAGTTGCAATGGTAATCGTCGATTATAAGGGTGGAGGGATGGCGAATGCTTTTATCGGTATGCCACATTTAATTGGAACAATTACGAACCTAGGAGGTAATCAAATTAATAGAGCATTAGTCTCAATTAGTAGTGAGCTAAAACGTCGCCAAGTACTATTTAGCCAATTAGGTGTGAACAGCATTGATAATTATATTCTGCGATATCGTGAAGGTGATGCTAAGATTCCATTGCCACATTTGATTATTATCGTCGATGAATTCGCGGAACTCAAATCGGATCAACCGGAGTTCATGAATGAATTAATTAGTGCAGCACGTGTTGGACGGAGTCTAGGTGTTCATCTTGTACTTGCAACACAGAAGCCTTCAGGTGTAGTCAATGATCAGATATGGAGCAACTCCAGATTTAAATTATGTCTGAAAGTTCAAGACATATCTGATAGTCAAGAGATGCTCAAACGTCCGGAAGCTGCGGAAATCAAAGAACGGGGGCGCGGTTACCTGCAGGTAGGGAATAACGAAGTGTTCTCATTATTCCAATCGGCATGGAGCGGTGCTCCGTATCAATTAGAACAAGAAGAAGCCGATATGCAAGTATATCAAATTGGTCTGAATGGTGCGCGTCATGAGACACGCTGGCAGCAGAAGGAAAGCAAGCAACAGGTAGATCAGGTTACACAATTACAAGCGGTAGTTCAGCAGATTATTCATACGGCAGAGAAGAATCATATTCAAGCGGTGCAGCCGTTATGGTCAGAACCATTGCCTGAACGACTACTGCTTCAGGATTGCTTCAACCTTCCAAATTCTATTGGGGAACAAACAATCCAAAGAACAGAAGGCTTAATGATGACAATAGGGATGGTAGACGATCCTGCTAGACAGAATCAATTTTCTTTTCAATCGGATTTGTCGAAGGATGGTCATATTCTTATTTATGGTGCCCCTGGTAGCGGGAAGACTACGCTTTTAAAGACGATCATGACTTCATTAGCAACCAGCTATACGGCGGATGAATTGAATTTTTATATTTTGGATTTTGGGTCTCGCACGTTATCTGTTTTTAAAGAATTACCTCATTTTGGGGATATTCTATTTGTTGAAGATGAGGACAAGTTAAATAAGCTAATTAAAATGCTATTGCAAGAGTTGGATGATCGGAAAAAACTATTTTCCTCTCTAGGTATCGCGAACATTACATCTTATCGAAATATGACTAAAGCTTCAATCCCAGCGATCGTCGTGATCCTGGACAACTATACCGCATTCTCAGAGAACTATAGTGATGAGGTCGCGCATTTCATTACCTTTGTTCGAGAAGGTGGCAATTATGGAATCCACTTGATTATGACGGGAACGGCATCTAATACATTTTCTTACAAATTATCGCAAAACGTACGTCAGCATATTCCTTTACAAATGGCAGACAAATCGGATTATTATGCTCTAGTAGGCCGTGCAGAGGGACTTGAGCCAGATCAAGTCGCAGGGAGAGGCTTAGCTAAGTTTGATGTTCCGTTAGAGTTCCAAACGGCGCTACCTTGTGAAGGTGATTCCGATGAAGAAGTAACGCTTCGTTTGCGTGAATTAGCACAACAAATCGGAGAGAACTGGCAGGGTAAGAGAGCGCGGAAGGTACCATCAATTCCAACTATCCTAAGCGCGGACGAACTGTTGGAACGAGTTGAAGAAGAAGGTATCAGGGAAAAAGACGAATCAGAGCTCTTCCCGATTGGTCTGAACTTAGAGACAACAGCACCAGTATATTTCAGGTTGATTGATTTCTTTAGCTGTATATATTCATATACGGATTCGGATCAAGTGCAACCGATGATACAGTCGATGGTTACCATATGGAATCGTTCCATAGCTCAAGATCAACTTCAAATTCACATGATCGATGGTGTAGATCAACCTTTAGTACCAACAATGAGACGATCTGATACGATTCACACCTATGTTTCGACTAATCAACAATTGCAGGATTACACAAAATGTATCATTAATGAATTGCAGCAACGCAAGGATGCAAGCAGAAAAGCTGCGGCATTAATTCCTGAGGATGAGTTTTTTGATGAATTTACATTTATTTCTAACACATATCCTCGTCTTTTTATTTGTATCACGGATGTTCAACAAATCAGCGGTATGTTGAATGAAGAGATTGAACTTGCGTTAGAACGAATAGCCAGATTCGGTAAAGGTCTTGGTATCTATCTTTTTGTCTGTGCGAACGCTTCGGATATTAGTCGTCTGAAGCATGAGTATGCCTTTATGAGTGCCTTTATCGATCGTAAATGCACGATTGTATCTGGGGCAACCTTACAGCAACATGACGTTTTCAGTCAAGAATATAGCAGTATACCATATCAAGAGCAGAGTAAAGAGATGGGTGAACATGTAGGTTGGTTACTGCGTAATAACCAGAAGCATAAGTTAAAGCTACCGTCGTAAAATGGAAGATCTTGACGAATAAGATATAATTGACTATTATACTAATATGTTACAAGGAATGATCTTATTGGAATATGAAGATGATTTTGACATAAAGCTTTCGATAGGTGAACTTGCTTATCTCGTAGCTCTTATAGGTGGAACAAATCTTAGAGGTATAGAATATTCTTTCGATCATTTGCATGAAAGCGAGTTGCGTCAACGATTTGAGTCCATTCAACAGAAACTTGAGAACAAAGGCTTTCTTCGTGTGAATTTCGATGGAACCGTTCAAATGGATCAAGCAGTTCATGACGTCATCTCAGCAGTAGCTTTTTGTAATCGAGTCATATTGCAAAAAACAAATGAATCGGAAGAACAGAAATCCTATCACTATTATGTTTATGGTGGGTCGACGTTAGAAATGCAAGTTGAAGAGGATCAATGTGTACTTCGTCCGTTGCGAGCAATCTATGAATTACAAGCAACCATGATTGAGCGAAGTGGATTTCTACAGCATTATGATTTTGACGAGGCAATAGATTCTCAAGATCTCTCTATCGAAGAAATTGAAGAGAATATTTCTAGCCTTTGTAGCATTCACTGTTGTCACCTGGAGAATGAGCAGATTGTAGCAGAGCGCGAAGTAAGTTTTACGACTTCCGATTCTATGCTCTATCAAATAAAAGTAGATAAAGAGGTAGATGGTACTCTAACTCCTTCGCTGAATCCTGTTTCTCTTCAATGGGTTGTTCAAGCGATTAACCAAATCCTTTGAGGTGGGGAATGATGAGATGCATTCAAGCACAGTATTTGCAATGGAAGCCAAGTTAGCTCCATTAATTGCAAGATCGCAAGAAGTATCGAGTGAGATGAAGCAGAAAACGCAGAATAGTTCAAGTTACTGGAGTAATTTTGGGCAACTAGAGTTTCAACAGAATACGGAAAAATGGGTTAAAAACATGAATAATTACGCGCAAACACTTCGATCTTTACAGAGTAGTATTCACGCTTACGGAGTACAGCTACGAAACGAGGAGATTGAAGCTGAACGACGAGAAGCTCAACGTCGAGAAGCTGAGCGTGCAAGAGCCCAAGCAGCAGCAGCAGCTTCTTCAAGAAAGAAATAATAACTGGTTTACTCTCTTCAAGGAAGAGTTTAAATAATATACGAATCAAAGGGGATGACATTTATGGCAGATTTAACAGTCTCGTATGAAAGTCTTAATCAGAAGTCAAGGGAAATGGATCAACACAAAAACAATTTCCATACGCTTATTGGTCAAGCAAAAACTACGATAGGCGGATTATCGGCAGCTTGGAAAAGTGATGCTCAGGCACAATATGAACAACGATTTCATGAACTTGAACCAACATTTAAAAAATTCGAACAAATGTTAGAAGAGTATGCGAAGTTCCTTAAAACTTCATCGGATCACTATCGTGCAGCTGATGAAGCTGTGAAGAAAGCAGCTCAAGGATTCTAATATGGCGAACAACAGAGGCTATGCATCGTGCATAGTCTCTTTTCATTAATTGGAAGGGTAAGTACAAAATTCACCTCAAATATCCACCTAAAGTCATGTGATAGTTCTAAGGACTGCTGTATAACTTTTGCTCAAATTATTGCAATAAAAAGGCATAGATTAAATATACCTAATAAATTTGTTTTATACACCATATTTCGACAGTATATGACATTTGTTAGGTGATATAATTGTTGAATCGTCACGAATAATAATGAAAAAGGATGTGTGTCTTTCGATCTAATTAGAGACTAATGTGTGACAAACATACTAGGAAGGGGACTGAATGTTGCGATCGAGAAGAAATAAGAAAATTATGTTTTATTTATTGTTAGTGGGGATCACTGCTGTAATTGTGACGAGTTCGGTAGGATTCATGAGTTATCGTTTTTTTAATGCGAAGTTACTTAAAGAGAGAACTTTATATGAGAACAAGCTCGCCGAAAAGTCTCAACAATTGGCTTTATATGAAGTAAAGAGCCACCAAGGATTTGTTCTTAAGAACAAGAAAAAAGCAGGAGAAACTATTAACGAAGAAGATATTGTTTCCTTGAAACTACCTGATTATTTCACACCCATAGATCTAATTGATACGAGAGAGAACATCGTAGGCAAAGTGATTAAGATTAACGCAGATACAAACACAGCAATTACGAACGAAATGGTTTATGCGAATGGCCCACTTGATCCGAGCCTTCGCAGAGAAGAAGTGGAATACATTAAATTGCCTCTTGAACTTAAGAATAAAGATACGGTAGATATACGGATTGTTTATCCGAACGGCGAAGATTACATCGTCGTATCGAAGAAGAAATTGGACGTAGTCAATCAGGAGAAGCAGCTTGCATTTTTTAATAGTGTTGAAGAAGAAGCACTTTTATTACAGTCTGCTCTTGTCGATGCTTACATTAACAATGCTGAATTATATATGAAAAAATATATAGAGCCTGAAATGCAGCCTGAGCCGATTGTAACCTATACGCCAAATAAAGATGTCATTACTGTATTAAAAACAAATCCACAAATTCTAAATCAGGCAAAATGGAAGTTAAGTCTAAAAATACGTGAAGGTCTAGAAGACCGATTGAAGTTGATCGAAGATAAGGATCGTATTCGAGTAGGTGCGGATGCACCGTCTGGCAGTGCAGTATCCAAACGTAAAGGAAATGATGGAGCAGTTCCTGCAAATCAATCAAATCCGAATGGAACAGCTACAGGTGTCGAAGGAACGGTCAATAACAATAATCCACAGGTCATTCAACCAGAAGGATCTTCAACATCTACGAAAGAACCGACTTCCAGTATCGATTCTAGTTCTATCCATTCCACGGATAATGACGATACTGGAGTAACGAGCAATTCTACCACGGATAATTCAGTAAATACCGAGGATCAGAATTCCAGTCTCTTAGGGAGGTAAGCATGAGATTAATCGTAGCGGGAGATTGTGAAAAGCATGATTTTATCTTGACTGTTGCAAATTTAATTCATTCATATTACCCAGATCAATCTCTTGTGATCGTGACAGATCATTCGCGACATTATCGATATTTTCAAGATTCGGGGATTCCTATTCACATGGATTTCTCGATTGAACGAACTGAAGATATTGTTATCTATGATCTACATTGCGACATTCCGGATGATGTTGTGACAGAGAATACGAAAATTGTATTTGCTACCAGCTTTGAGCGTTGCTCCATTGAAGCCGCAACGCAGTTCTCAAGAATCATTACACCATTGGCGCTAATGATGATAGGATCCGAGTGTAACATCAATGAGAAATATATCAAGCTGAATATACCGATTCGTGTCGATTATTTTGGTTATTACGACAATAGCATAAGAAGAATTGATTGGGTTTTTGAGGGGAGTACTCGATTTACGAAGCTTGACAAGGATTTCAAAGAGGCAGTGGAGTTTTATTTGACAGAGATTGTTGAAATCCCAAGTAAAGACCTGAAGAAGCTTTGGTCTTTTGCCAAGAAGAGAGGGAAATAAAGATGTTGGTTGCTTTTTGGGGACCCGTGCATGGTCAAGTGCGTACAACAAGCAATATGATCGCTATATCTACGATGTTAGCACTGGATTATCAGATGCGAATATTAATCACACATACGCATGCTGAGCGTTCTACACTGGAAATGGCCTATTCTAAATTACGTCAAGTAGATATCTATCGCGAAGTAGCTGCAGGAATGGATGGAATTGAGCATTTAGCTCAATGTGGCATGTTAACACCTGAGAGTATTAAAGATAATGCGGAGTCTATTGTACATGATCGACTAGATCTTATTCCGGGATTGACGAATCTTGATGTGAAGTCATTTAAACGGACACTGCCTTTTATCATTGAATCTGCTCGCCGATTCTATAATCTCACATTTATTGATGTATCATCGGGAACAAAAAATGAAATTTCACAATATGTCATGGAGCAAGCAGATTTAGTGGTGGTTAATTTGAACCAAAACTCTTCGGTACTGGATACCTTTTTCAGTCGACAAGATTGGCCATCCATATTAGATCAGAAGCCAGTCATTTATTGTCTGGGATCCTATGAAAGAAATTCGAAAATGACCACGCAACGCATAGCTTCTCGCTATTCTGTATCGCGTAAAAAGATTGGGGCGATACCTCACAATTATCGTTATATGGATGCACACAATGAGCAGCATATTATTGATTTTCTGCTTCGTGCGAGATCGCGTGAGAAGAAGTTCCTTCAGCATGATGAAGAAGTGTATTTTACAGAATCGGTTAGGAACGTAGGAAAACAAATATTGCATGGTCTGGGTCTGGTGCCGCTGCAAGGGGATGATGATGATTGAGATCATCCTAATTGTCATCGTAGTGCTTGGAATTATAACATTTCTATACTTCTGGATGCGACGGAATAAAGGCGCGATTCACCGAATAGAGGAAGCCAGATTCGACTTCGACAGTATTCAAAAATATGTCAGTGATGCACTTCAGAATTTTATGGAGTCCTCACTCTATGAGGGTAATCCTAGCACCGAAGAATATAATCGCCGAAAGGCAAGACGAAATGAATTACGCAAAGCGCTTCGAAGCTGCATGCATGGTAATCTATCAACAAAGAAGTATGTCAAAATTTTCATTCGCACCGTTTTGGATCACTATGGATTTAATGAGTTCAATGTGAACCAAGTGATTCCGTTTGACCGAGCGGAGCGTCTAACTCCACAAGATTGCTTCGATATTATTTTACAGCAATACATGAAAGAACATGATCGAGATGCGCTGAACCAACTTATTCAGAAATATCATCTAGATGAATTAAAACCATACGCTACGGGCTCCAAGGGGTATAAGATTACTTCGGAAGAGATTAGACAGATTTATCAGGCAGAGCAATTTGATCTATCCTTCAACGATAAGATGGATGTTATCGTTCAACGTGTTTACCAATCTTTCAAAGGTCTGGGGGTTATTGATGAGATTCGCGATCAAAAAATTGATGGCGTAAACGGTGGAACTAGTGGAGTACCAACAGATATTGCTCAATCTATGGATGCTGCTCATTATTTGGATCAAACCTATTCAATACCCAAAACCTATGATGCGGTCTGGATCTTCTATCGAGGGAAATCGATTCATCTTGAGTTTCTAAGTTTTGGTTCCGAGCTGGAGTTAAAACGTGTATGTCAAAATATTTATACATTCGGTAATCCAGGGCAATTGAATGAAGCAAAAGGATTTATGGTTAATGATATGGCCGATGGAAGCCGGGTTGTTGTCGTCAGGCCCAAAATGTCTGAAAGCTGGGCATTTTTCGTACGGAAATTTGATGTGCGTATCGTCGAAATCGAAGACTTGATTAAGGGCGAAAATGCCTTCTTACCGATCATGATGAGTAAGTTTCTGATTAAAGGGGAACGAATCACAGCGGTTACGGGTCGACAAGGTTCTGGTAAAACAACATTGATGATGGCGTTGATTGGATTTATTAATCGAAGACACAACATTAGGGTGCAAGAGATGTCTTTCGAGCTTAGAGCTAGAAAAATGTATCCTGATCGAAATATTTTAACTTTCCGAGAGACGCCGACGATTAGTGGACAAAAAGGATTGGATACCCAAAAGAAAACAGATGGAAGTGTCAGTATTCTAGGAGAAGTAGCTGATCATCCTGTTGCCAGCCTCATGGTTCAAATTGCGCAGGTTGCCTCCGAATATACGTTCTTCTCCCATCATGGCAAGACCTTTCCGAACCTAGTCAGCGCACTTAGAAATAGTCTAATCGCGGACGGTGCTTTCTCGAATGAAAAGGCTGCAGAGAAACAGGTTGTGGATGTTCTAGGGTTTAACATTCATTTGGATATGACAGCATCTGGGAAACGGTTCGTTGAACGAATTACAGAATGTATTCCACTTGAAGATGATGACGATTATCCGATGCACTATAAAGAACAGGATAACTTAAATCAGAAACTGGATGCCATAGCAGATACATTAAGAGAGTATTTCTATCGTCAAACCGATCGTAAGACTTATACATACCAAGATATTATCGTATGGGAACAAGACAAGTACGTTGCGAAGAATTGTCCGACAGATCGGAATATTATGGCGATGCTCAATAAGATGGATGATGCAGATGCGGATGATTTTATTTCGTTCCTGGAAGAAAATTGGGGGTATGTCATTTGATTACTTCCCAACTACTCAAACTCGTCGTCATTTCGTTATTCGTAATATTAGGTTTACTCATAGGGACTCTTGTATTCGTGAATTATCGATTACGAGATTCTAAGTATCAAGAGCAGCGAAAATATATCGCAATGCTGCCTAAGAAAAAGAAGAATCAGAAATGGTTCATATTTGCTTCCAAGATGTATCCATATATGCGTAAAATCCCAGTAGTCAAGACGATCCTAGCGAGAATACGTAAACGTTTCTTGATATTACATGCTGGGGATGAACGAATCGTTCGCAGTCAATCTGCGAGTGTTACCTTGATTATCAGTAGTACGATTGTCGTTCTAACGATTGTATCTTTTATCTGGACGAACTCATGGTCCATGCGCCTATCTATATTTCTGGTCGCTGTCTATATCGGAAGTTTTCTCAGTGATATGTTCATTGCGCGCGAAGAAAAAAAATTACTGCATGGACTATCTGAGTTATGCCTAGATATTCGTCATGAATACCATCAGACCTATATGGTAGGTAAAAGTATCGAACAGGCAGCCGAGCGTTCCAAAACTGTAGTGGCTAATCATGCAAGGAAGATCAATGGTGTTCTAAATGCGATTGATACGAACGAGGAATTAAGGCTCTACTACGATGTCGCACCTAATCGGTATTTGAAGCTCTTGGCGGGGATCAGCCATAATATTGCCGAGTATGGCGATACAAATGTTCACGAAGGTGAGAAGTCGCTGTATTTGCAAGCCCTTGGGAATATTCGTGAAGAGATTCATTTGGACATCACGCGACGGAATCGTCTGGATAATCTGCTAGCCGGTATTGTCTTTATTGCTCTGTCGCCTGTATTCATGCTCGAACCGATTAAGAATTGGGCAGAGTCACAATTTCCTATCGTTAGCGATTTTTATAATTCAGCCTTTGGGTTGTACACGCTAATAGGATTATATCTTATTTACATTGGTTGTTTCTTTGGATTACGGGTTATTAAAGGGATGGATGGAGACTCACAGACAGTAAAGGAAGAAGGAGAATTTCTTCGACAACTGCTGCGGATCAAATGGATCCATAAGATTGTAGAACGATTTGTGCCTGCGGAACGAGAATCTTCGCATTTTCGAACGATGAGACAGATTAGAGAGGCAAGTTCCAAGCTAACCTTAAGCCAATTTTATTTGCAAAAGCTGTTGTTCGCACTCGTCATATTCACCAGTGTGATTGTCGTTCAATTCTATATTCATGCGACGATCAAACACAATATGATGTACCCTAACATTAAGATTGTGACGGGAGGCAATCAGCCTAGCTCACAAGTATATATCGCGGAGCAGAAGTACTACTTTGAGGCTAATATATTACAAGAATTAAGGAAGAAGGAGCTTCCAGAGGATCTGGTGGTTGCCTATATCAATGAACAATTAGAGCAACAAAGCTTCATGCCTCGACAGGCTGAACGTGAGAAACTAGCGGAAGAGATCGGTGCCAAATTTCAAAAATACAATCAAGAGTATTATCGCTGGTATGAATTGCTCATTGCTTTTGCCGTTGCCTTAAGTGCTTATCGTATCCCGAACTTACTACTAATGATTAGGCGTCAAATGCGTCGATGGGAAATGCAAAATGAAGTCGATGGATATAACTCGATTGTGATGATGTTATCCAAAATAGAACGGATTAGCGTCTTTGAGATGATTGATTGGCTGCATCGGTATAGTTATATTTTTGAATCCCAGCTATTACGTTGTCTGCTGGAGTATGAAGCGGGGGCATGGCAGGCGCTTGAAAGACTGAAAGACGAATGCAATTTTGTTCCATTAGAAAGAATCGTGGACCGTCTTCAGGTCGCAGCCGAGCTCATTCCGATTAAAGATGCTTTTGATGACATGGAGCAAGAACGCGTTTTTGCAATGGACCAAAGGAAACTTCACTACGAGATCATGGTGAGTCGAAAGAGTACTCTTGGGAAGTTAATCGGTTTTCTACCTTTACAGGCAACCTTCGTGATGTATTTGTTGGTACCATTCGGATACTTAGCATTTGTACAGCTTGGTGAATTAAACGTGGTCACGAACACGATGTAGAGGAGTTGCGTTGATGGAAAATTTACAAACCTATTTGAAGTGGGTCATTGGACTATTATTCACGTTAGTCATCATAGGCGCGGGGATTATGATCTGGAATCAAACGCAGCCTATGATGCAAATGGCCAATCGACAAGCGGCAGAGCAGGCACAGGCCATTGCCGATGACGAGTATTCAGCCTATGACTATCAACTTGTAAGTGGCTCACAAGTACTTACGGCTGTTCGTCGTTATGCGATGAAAGAGGTTTTCTATATCTATGTGAAGACGAACACGAGTGAATTCGGCGTGAGGCTGAGTGATGCAGCGACAACATGCCCGAAGTTTGATTACAGCAGTGGAACGATCGATACGAGCGGAATTACCGGATGTTATACCACAACCAAGGAAATGATGGAGATTTCCGATACGGATTATGTTCCACCGCAAGCAAGATTTCGTTCAACACTGCTCAGAGATGGCAATGACCGAATTACAGGAATTTATTTTAGACAACAATAACATTTAAATGATATGGAGGGTTCATAGTTATGGAAAATATATCGACGGGTCTGAAATGGGCAATTGGGATTATTGTAACACTTTTGATTATTGCGGCAGGGATTAGCGTGTATCTCGTCGCGAATGGGTATTTTACAAGAGCGCAGCAGCAGACGACTTCGCAATCGCAAATGTTAAGTCAAGCGGAGTATGCGATTTATGATAATAAGAATGTGACTGGTAAAGATGTTATCGATGCAGCGACGCGTTATCAGGATCGTCCGGAGTTTTCGGTGATTGTAAGAACTCGTATCAATAAGACTGGATATTATACTAAGAGCAGTTATACGAATAGTTTATATTCCAAAAATTCAAACAATGCAGGAGCATTTGCAGTTAAAGGTGCCGAGAGTGGTCTGGATACGGGAATTTCAACTACCGCTATGACAGATCCTTCAAAATTAGAAAGTTATGTCAACCCTACTGGTATTTTTTCAGCAAATATTTATCATGACGAAAACGGAGAAGTCCGTCTTGTAGAATTTGTACAAAAAGGACAATAGTATGCTTTGGGGTTAAACAAATGAACAATCTTCTAAAATTCTTTTTCACACTTATTGCGTGGATTGTGTTCATGGTGGCGGGAATTCCTTATTTAACGACTGAACTAACGGAACGAGTGAAGCCACTAGAATCGAATGCTAACGAGGTTAATGCTGCCCCTTATGTGGGCACAGCAGATCTATCCATCCAATCTGGGGCTCAAGTCGTTGGACTTGTGCCTTATGCATTAGCGGGTGATTTCGATTTGTATATTGATGGCTTATATATCACCCATATGACAGACATCTCAACGATTAATCTCAGTGGTGTAACCACGCTAGATTATAAGATTTCGATCACGAGAGATGCACTAGGCACGATCCGAACGATCTATGCATCACATTAGGCAAGGGGGAGGCTACAATGGTTGATGCACTGAAAGCAACTTTTGTCATTCTTCTATTGACCATTGCTTTTGTCGTCTATCCGACGCTGCGTTCTGCTGAGAAGCATGAAGAAACGACTAGGAGTGCGGCCAGGGCCGCTGTTGTCACATTCGTAGATACGACACGGGGAAAAGGTTACGTTGATGTGCGAGATTATAATCAATTGCTTCGATCTTTAGATGCATCCGGCGGGGTGTTTGAGGTTACACTGGAGCGATATCAGAAGCTTATTCAGCCAACGTATACGGACCCAACAGATTTTTCAACGTTCCAGAATACTTTTACGGTTCGATACGATGGATTCTTTACGCAAGAGATTCTTCAGGTGTTATTCCCGAACACGAACGTTCCAGATGATGATCCAACAAGAAGATACAACATGCATGCAGGCGATCTGTTTAATGTCCGTATTGAGTCTAGAGGGACTACATTGGCTGGAAGAATGCGGTCACTCCTTTTCCGTGGCACGAATATACCAATCATAGAACGATATGGGGGTATGGTTCGAAGTGAAGCCCCTTAGTATTGTTTTGTTGTTTTTGATTATTGCCCTAGGGTTAGGGATGAGCCAAGATGCGAGGCAGGATATAAATGAACGACACGTGCAGACACAGAAGGAATACGCCAATGCTTTTCAAGCTGCTGTTGATGACACGGGGGCTTATCTCGCTCGATTTGAGGCCCAACAAGTGACTTCTGGGATTCGTTATCAGCGAGAGAAGCAACTCGCATTCGATATGGATATTTTGAATGTGTTTTATGATAATCTAGCGCTGAAGTTCGGAATTGAGAGCAATTCAGCTGCAATTCAAAACTTAAAGGTACATATTCCAGCAATGGTCTTATTCCATTATAACGGCTACGAGCTTGTTACATTGGAAGATCGGTTGAATAACGGTGGGCAAACGGAGTTAACACCTGTGTTTTGGCCTATTCGTGCGTATAACTATACGCTGTCGAATGGGAATATATTATATTTCACACTCGATGATCAAGTGACGATTTATGATCGATATAACAACCGTTTTCTCCAGGATTCTTTTTCGGATATACAAGCTATCACCAATACTGCACCCTTAGATGATTTACCAACGTTTCGTGAAATGAGGCAAAACACAATCGTCTCGCTTGTTGAACAGGACCTTGGCGGAGCGATTAACCGTCATTTAGAATTAGCAAAACGATTAGGGTTAAATATTCAGCTCACGATTCCTCGCGGGTTGAATGAGCAATCGATTCAAGATGTTGGATTTATGGCGTTTATTCAAGGGTATCCGCTACCAGGTGGTGAACGCTTGACTACATATTCTTTTGGTGGAAGTGCAGTTATCCAGAGGAAACAACTCGTTGGCGTAATCATGGCGAATGGCGAACATCATGCATATCCTAAGCAATGTGTTCCTGCAGCAGGTGCGACAGTGATAGAAAATTTATATGATTCGGAAGAAGCAGTTCTCAAAGGATACTTTGTACAAGAATGTGCACCATAAATTTAGTAGATTGAGATGTCATCTATCTCACCTAAGAGGAGCTTCACAACAATAGAGAGGCATCTGAGCAGGAAAGGAGTAGACACTTTGGCTCAGAAATCGGTGTTTCAAGGCGATGGGATGCAGAAGCTGCGGAAGGATCTGCAGGAAGTGGCCGATCATACCAATTATATGCGGACACAATTAAGTGGCTTTCTAGCCCAAATGGACGGTCAATTATATTCCCGCGTATCTGGACAAGCTCAACTTGCCCAATCTCAAATCAATCGTCTGACGGATGAGGCGGAGCAATTGAGCGATTTCATCCGACTCGCCATCAGTAAGATCCAAGCTGCAGAGCAGCAAACGATGGCAGATGCGAGAGCGCTCATGAAGGGTGATGTCAAACAAAATGCGAAAGGGTCTATCCTGCAACAACGGCCACTTACTGCTGGTCACCGGGCTTCATGGGATCGATGGAGTAACTATGTAATCCAATACTTAAAGGATTCTTCCTCCTGGTACCGAGCAGCGCCGATTCCAACGATATTATTTGGATTTTTCCGAGGCTTAACGCTGCAAATCCAGAGAACGACATTGATTGATCGGATGCAGAAGTATAAAGGGGATGCTGAGGTTGCAGCCTTACTGCAAATGATGCAGCAAGGTTCGATGCAAGAGCAGATCGAAGCCCAGCAGAAATTAGAACAGATCAGCGAAGCGCTAATCGAGGTAGGACGATGCCAAGCAGCTTATGAGGTATATAAGCAGTTTGGACAGACCGCCTATATGGAAGGGGCGCATGCGGCGGCGGAGAAGGCAAGGGCCATGCTGTCGGGGCTTGGGATGAATCGTTCATATTATGATACGGATGTGAGCTTGAGATCCGAATATACGGGAGCACCGTTATCGGCATGTCAGTACAATCCGCTGAAGAATGACCATTCTGTGATGCCGACCGACGATAGGCTACTCACCATGATTCGCCTAAGCATGGCGGACCAAGAATACAGGAAATGGGCATTCGTGAACTATGATGATATCGTAGAAGAGATTCGAAGGGCAGATATTATGGCGGAAATCCAGAAACAGCTTGAAGCGAATCTCCCACCAACGAAGCTGCCGGACGGTACACCCATTACACCAGACAACAAAGAGAATGAGACAACGTTCAAGTATTTCCAAGAGCATATACAAAACGATAAGATGATGAACCCGTTGCTTGAATACTTAACGTGGCTGGATGATACGTATGGCAAGACGGAATGGCGTAAAAATGTGGAAATGGTCGATGGTGTACTGAGAGGGTTTGCGGAAGGTCTAATCACAGAGACAGTGAACGGGGTCGTTGGCACACTGGAATTTGCTTTTAATTTTGTCGTAGATCCAGGGAAGACAACGAAAGAAATCGTTGACACCGTAAGCTATCTTGCATCTAACCCCGAAGTACTCGTCGAAGCGGCGAAAAAAATGTATACTGATTTTGAATCAGCTTCACCGGAGAAAAAAGCGGAGATGATCGGCGCGGTAGCATCCATGCTCGTGCCTGGAGTATCCGTAACGAAGATTGGTAAGGTAGAAAAAGTGACGGAAGCGATGACATCGATCGCGAAAAAGATGAAGAAGATCGATTATCCAACCTCCGTGTCCCGGCTTCAAGAATCTTTTTCGAATATGCTGCCTTATCGGATGGCGATGACCCCCGAGGGTGTCATGATGGTGGTGCCGAATACGAAGAAGATCGACTTCCGGGCATCGAAACCATCATCCTTACATGATGGACCGAATGTATCTAAGATAGATGGGAAGAGTGAACCGGGGAAATCCGGGATTGAGGGGACGGGAAATGCAAAGATAAGAACTGAAGGAAATAAAACCATATCAACGAATGAATTTGGTAATGATATATCATGGAATAATCAAGGGCCTAAAGATATAGATGCTATTATCGACAAAAATTTAAAGAGTACAAAAGTTGGTGATGTACTAGAAGGGGAAGTAGCACAAGCAGTAAAGGAAATGGGTAGACTGCAAGGAACAGGAGTAGAACTGAAAATGCAGAACAAAACAAAGGCGGGTGATATAGATGTATTAACTGATGCTCATATTATTGAAGTTAAGAAATCTTTAAGTGCATTGGATGAAAAGCAAATTGATAAGCTCACAAATCCATTAAATGAAAAGTATTTTAATTATGATAATAGAGAAATCATATACTTTATTGAAGATGCCACAATTAAGAATAAGACACAGGCTGACTTAGTAAAACTATTGGAGGATAAAGGGATAAAAATCATAAGTTCACTCGATGAATTAAGAGAGGTTTTGATAAGGTGAGTTCAATTATCATTTTAAAAAATATGGAGAATTACTCTCCTGAGCAAACTATTAGTCATTTTATAAAAGCAGCTGAAAGAGCTAAAATGTATTGCTTTTATATTACAACTAAATTAGATAAAGATGGTTATTTTTATTCAGCTGAAGGCACATTATCAGAAGTAGACGAAATTACGTTTACACATATCGAAGATGAGGAGAATTTTAAATACTTTACGTTTAATATAAACAGAGCTAGAGAAGATTTGTACGATAGCTTCACTTGGCTAACTGAAGACCAAAAATATTTCTGGGCAGTAGATATTGAAAATATTAATCATGAGTATGAATTTATATTTAGATTTGTAGTAGAATACTTTAAGGAAAATAGTGAGGATTATTTATGGTTTGATGATGCTGATTGGTATTATTCCGCTGCTGATTTATTAAAATTGAGTCAAATGCCATATAACTCTGAGTGGTGCAGTAAAAAAATTGTGTAAAATAACTCATATCCTTAAATAATAGCATTTGATTGATGATCATCGTTTAGGCTGAGGAAGTGTAAAGGGTGAACACCAAATAAAAAATGTGGACTTTTTTCAATTATGGTAAAATAGTTAGGTCTGTCAATATTTTTGTGTATGCCCATTTACAACTCCAACAATAAGATCGTACAATACAACCAACAAACCTAACTCTTGATAAACTTTCAAAGCTCTTTCCAACTTGCTTCATGAGTAGGAATGAGCTTTTTTATGTGCGGAAAATAAACGAAGGAGTTGAATGACATGGAAAAACAAGTAAAGGTAATAGAGGAAAAGGTGTGTTTAATTGCACAGGCACAATCACAGTACGAGCCAATCGTAGAGTAAGTGAGAGGTTACTGTCAGAAGGTTCAAGAGTTACGGCATCAGATAGAGGAGTTAAGAAATTCTAGTAGTACCGACCCAAAAGTAGCAATAGAGATAAGCAAGCTACTGGAACAGGCGGATTATCATAACCATCTGGCAGATCAGAAGAACGGACCGCCCAGACTGGAGATACTTCGCCGTATAGATTGCAGAAGTATCAGGGACTTGCCGAGGTTGCCGCCTTACTACAGATGATGCAGCAAGCGGCGGAGAAGGCAAGGTCCATGCTGTCGGGGCTTGGGATGAATCGTTCATATTATGATACGGATGTGAACTTGAGATCCGAATATACGGGGGCACCGTTATCTGCATGTCAGTATAATCCGCTGAAGAATGATCATTCGGTGATGCCGTCAGATGATCGACTTCTCACCATGATTCGCCTTAGCATGGCGGACCAAGAATACAGGAAATGGGCATTCGTGAACTATGATGATATCGTAGAAGAGATTCGAAGGGCAGATATTCTTGCGGAAACCCAGAAACAGATTGAAGCGAATCTCCCACCAACGAAGCTGCCTGATGGGACGCTGATTACACCTGACAACAAAGAGAATGAGACAACGTTCAAGTATTTCCAAGAGCATATACAAAACGATAAGATGATGAACCCGTTGCTTGAATACTTAACGTGGCTGGATGACACCTATGGCAAAACCGAATGGCGTAAAAATGTGGAAATGGTCGATGGTGTACTGAGAGGGTTTGCGGAAGGTCTAATTACAGAGACAGTGAACGGGGTCGTTGGCACACTGGAATTTGCTTTTAATTTTGTCGTAGATCCAGGGAAGACAACGAAAGAAATCGTTGACACCGTAAGCTATCTTGCATCTAACCCCGAAGTACTCGTCGAAGCGGCGAAAAAAATGTATACTGATTTTGAATCAGCTTCACCGGAGAAAAAAAGAGATGATCGGCGCGGTAGCATCCATGCTCGTGCCTGGAGTATCCGTAACGAAGATTGGTAAGGTAGAAAAAGTGACGGAAGCGATGACATCGATCGCGAAAAAGATGAAGAAGATCGATTATCCAACCTCCGTGTCCCGGCTTCAAGAATCTTTTTCGAATATGCTGCCATATCGGCTGGCGATGACCCCCGAGGGTGTCATGATGATGGTGCCGAATACGAAGAAGATCGACTTCCGGGCATCGAAACCATCATCCTTACATGATGGACCGAATGTGTCTAAGATAGATGGGAAGGGTGAACCGGGGAAATCGGGGATTGAGGGGACGGGAGATCTTAAATATAAAGAAGGTTATTATATTGAACATTTAACTGGAGAGATAAAGAGCGTATCAGATTGGAAAGGTGTTAGTGGTGGACATAACTATGATGAATTCAAAAAATATTTTGGGGAAAATGGAAAGTATGCATTAGAAGAAGTAAATAAATTACCGCATCCTGATATTAATGGAATATATGACTTGGAATACAGAATGAAGGTTGAAATAAAGAATTATAAAGGGGAAGGTACAGGTCAATATAAGTATATTCCGAAAGAAAATAAAGACCCTTTCAAAAAAACAATATATGATCCAAATATTTTATCGAACGATGATATTGTTAAATTTGGTAACGAGGCTATGGAAAATGGAATTAGTAAGAGTCAAGTAAGACAATTAGAATCACAGGGTAAAGAACTAATTCAAGGCACTGCTACTAATGGATTGAAATATGAAGGTATAAAAAATGTAGAGACAGGTGAAATTGAGAACTTCTGGCCTGTATTGAAATGGAGTGAGTAGAGTGATGGATAATTCCAAGGAAAATTATCAACTAATAGTCGATAGTTTTAAAATGAAAGGGTTAAATAAAGATTTTATAATTACTGTTTTAGCTAGATTTGTTTTAGATTTTGATTTTATGAAAATTCTGACTGGTTTTTTAAATGAAAATGTACTAAGAAGAGATACTATCGGAGTGGTTTATTCAGATGAATTTGAAATTGGGGATGAAGGTTATTTTGGGGAAAATAAGGTTCTGTTTTATTATGGAATAGACGATAACTGGCATGATATTGTTTCATATGACGAGTTATGTGATTATCTACAAGTAGCGTGTGAAATTTATATGGATAAAAATAAAACAGAAACAGAAGAAATAAAAAGAATTTTTAATCAAATTAAAGAAAAATATGAAATAGTTCAGGATAAGTAAATATACGATTTAAGGAAGTATTAACTAAACTTCAAAATTCATACACCATTTTATTTTGTGAACGATGTATATTTAGAATGACACAACCAACAACGCCACAATGCGAGCTAAACGTCGTGTTGTGGTTTTTTATCCGCTTTATTATCCAAACAATCCAATCATACAAGCGGCGGCTGTTCAAAACCCTGCACCCAGTACCGATAAAACTTTTGTTGGACGCATTGAGGGTATAATAAAGAGGTTAAGCATGTTTAACCCTTTAGATGCAGAAGCTGAATTATCGCAAGAAGAAATCAAGGATCTAGAGAGAAGAATAAATGCAGTAATAGAAGGGCTTAAAAATGCCGAGGTTGATTATAACCCCACAGCAGAATAGTTTAAAAATTTCTTCGTTTATATAAACTTTCAAAAGCTCTTTCCCACTTGAACCATAAGTAGAAATGAGCTTTTTTTGCATGCTCAAAATTAGAGGAGGATGAAACGAATGGCAAAGCGTGAACAAGTAGTGACAGAAAAGTTGAAGAGACATCAACCAGCCTAGGAAGCAGAAAACTTAAAAATTTATGGCCATATATTACTTATAGGGCATCGAAAGTTGGAGTCAAGAAGCAGTAATGGGTCGAAAAAAGGCAGGTAGTTCTATGTTAGATGAGTAAGCAGAGCAGCAAACGATGGCAGATGCGAGAGCGCTCATGAAGGGGGATGTCAAACAAAATGCGAAAGGGGTCATCCTGCAACAACGGCCACTAACTGCTGGTCAACGGGCTTCATGGGATCGATGGGGGAACTACGCAATCCAATACTTAAAGGATTCTTCCTCCTGGTATCGAGCAGCGCCGATTCCAACGATATTATTTGGATTTTTCAGAGGTCTAACGCTACAAATCCAGAGAGCGACCTTAATCGATCGCATGCAGAAATATAAAGGGGATGCTGAGGTTGCAGCTTTGCTACAGATGATGCAACAAGGTTCGATGCAAGAGCAGATCGAAGCCCAGCAGAAATTAGAACAGATCAGCAAAGCGCTAATCGAGGTAGGACGATGCCAAGCAGCTTATGAGGTATATAAGCAGTTTGGACAGACCGCCTATATGGAAGGGGCGCATGCTGCGGCGGAGAAGGCAAGGGGAATGCTGTCGGGGCTTGGGATGAATCGTTCATATTATGATACGGATGTGAACTTGAGATCCGAATATAAGGGAGCACCGTTATCTGCATGTCAGTACAATCCGCTGAAGAATGACCATTCGGTAATGCCTACGGATGATCGGCTTCTCACCATGATTCGACTTAGCATGGCGGACCAAGAATACAGGAAATGGGCGTTCGTGAACTATGATGATATCGTAGAAGAGATTCGAAGAACAGATATTGTAGCGGAAGCCCAGAAACAGATTGAAGCGAATCTTCCGCCCTACGAAGCTGCCGGACGGTACATCCATTACACCAGATAACAAAAATAATGAGATGACGTTGAAGTATTTTCAAGAGCATATACAAAACGATAAGATGGTGAATGCGCCTCTTGAATACATAATGTGGTTAGATGACACCTATGGCAAAACCGAATGGCGAAAAAAAGTGGAAATGGTCGATGGTGTACTGAGAGGGTTTACGGTAGGTCTAATAACTGAGACAGTGAACGGGGTCGTTGGCACACTGGAATTTGCTTTTAATTTTGTCGTAGATCCAGCGAAGACAACGAAGGAAGTCGTTGACACCGTAAGTTATCTAGCAGATAACCCCGAAGTACTCGTCGAAGCGGCGAAAAAAATGTATACTGATTTTGAAACAGCCACCCCGGAGAAAAGGGCGGAGATGATTGGCGCGGTAGCATCCATGCTCGTGCCTGGAGTATCCGTAACGAAGATTGGTAAGGTAGAAAAAGTGACGGAAGCGATGACATCGATCGCGAAAAAGGTGAAGAAGATCGATTATCCAACCTCCGTGTCCCGGCTTCAAGAGTCTTTTTCGAATATGTCGCCATATCGGCTGGCGATGACCCCCGAGGGTGTCATGATGATGGTGCCGAATACGAAGAAGATCGACTTCGGGGCATCGAAACCACCATCCTTACATGATGGACCGAATGTGTCTAAGATAGATGGGAAGGGTGAACCGGGGAAATCGGGGATTGAGGGGACGGGTAAATTCAATGATCCAGTTATAACGAAAACGAATAAAGGCTTAGAAGTTGAATTTGAAAATTCATACGGTAGTAAAATAAAATGGGTTGAACAAAACCCTAAGAATATTCCAAATGCAATTGAAAGTGCAATGAGTAGTAGCAATGTTGGTAAAGCCATTGAGGGTAAAGTTGGAAATTATGTTCAACAAAAGGTGGAAATAACAGGGTTCGGCTTAAAACTAGATAATATTTTTACTGGTAAACCAGCAGGAGATATTGATGTCATGACACAAAATCAAATTATAGAGATTAAGAAGTCAATGTCTGCTGTTAAAATGGATCAAATCGATAAGTATGTTAATCCAAGTAACTCTCAATTCTTTAATTATGAGGGCAGAGAGATTGTACTATATGTTGATGAGATTATTGATACCTTAAATCCACAAACAACTAAAATGATTCAAGAACTTAATAGTAAGGGTGTAACAGTTGTAAATTCGCTCGAAGAGTTAGGAGGAGTATTGAAGTAATGGGAATGTCATCCTTTTTATTATTTAAACGTGGAGAAAGTACTCCAGTAAATGATTTATTGAGGGATATTAATAAAATATGTATAGAGGAGAATCTTTTTTTTGATAAAGATGAAGAAACTTACGATAGTGACGGGACACTAAAATACACTCGAGTATATATTAGTGACATACCATTTAGGGAGAATTATTCAAGACCTCTTTGCTTTAGCGTATATGATGAACCGTATGAATATCAATTAGTTAGTTTTAAATGGGATGATACGAATAATGAATATTTTAAAGCAGTAGTATCTGACGATTTTGATGATAATGAAGATCTATTATTACGATTTTCCCATGCTATACTTAAGATCTATCCGACAGCAAAAATATGGGTTGAGGAAGAATGGTTTTATACTCTAGAGGATCTAGATAATATTACTAACATGCTGTACAAGAGTGATTGGTGCTACAAAGATCCAAGAGAAATAGCTCGAGATTAGTTGTGGTGGCTGATGATTTGCCAAAATAAGATCTTTACTATTAAGGGCCTTGAGGTTACTCTCAAGGCTTTTTTTGGATGGCTACCCAGTGCCGAATGCACGCTACTTTCAACCAGCGACACATCTAACCCATGTAATACCCGTATAAAGATTCCGTTTCCTTTGTATGCACATCAAACGTTGTAAATTTATAACCTAAATAACGCTATTCCGTTATATCTAACTATCTATCAAACAAGATAATTAATTTACTACGATTCCCACATATTTATCAGGAGTTATCAAACTAAAAACAACTGGTAGAATGACAGCTATATGATGCAATTACTTAAAAACTTGACAAATACACTTGATAAACTTCCAAAAGCTCTTTCCCACTTGAACCATGAGTTGGAATGAGCTTTTTTTGCATGCTCAGAATCAAAGCAGTATGAGACGAATAGTAAGATGCGAACAGGAAGTTTAAGCAGGCAGGATTTGATTACATACAGTAAGATCCGAGCCGCAGAGCAGCAAACGATGTCGGATGCGAGAGCGCTCATGAAAGGTGATGTGGAGGCAAGATATGTGGGGGAGTCAGCAGCAACATCGACCGCTCAAGACAAAGCAACGGGACACATGGAATCGATGTGGCAACTTTATGATGCAGCTATTAAGGGATTCTCCCAAGTGGTATAAGGCAATACCCTTTACCCCAGATAACAAAAATAATGAGATGACTTTCAAGTATTTCCAAGAGAATATTCAAAACGATACGATGATGAACCCGTTGCTTGAATACTTAACGTGGCTGGATGATACGTATGGCAAGACGGAATGGAGTAAATGGTCGATGGTGTACTGAGAGGGTTTGCGGAAGGTCTAATTACAGAGACTGTGAACGGGGGTGTTGGCACACTGGAATTTGCATATAAATTTGTCGTAGATCCAGAGAAGACAACGAAAGAAGTCGTAGACACCGTAAGTTATCTTGCAGCTAACCCCGAAGTACTCGTCGAAGCGGCGAAAAAAATGTATACTGATTTTGAATCAGCTTCACCGGAGAAAAAAGCGGAGATGATTGGCGCGGTAGCATCAATGCTCGTGCCTGGAGTATCCGTAACGAAGGTTGGTAAGGTAGAGAAAGTGACGGAAGCGATGACATCGATCGCGAAAAAGATGAAGAAGATCGATTATCCAACCTCCGTGTCCCGGCTTCAAGAGTCTTTTTCGAATATGTCGCCATATCGGCTGGCGATGACCCCCGAGGGTGTCATGATGATGGTGCCGAATACGAAGAAGATCGACTTTGGGGCATCGAAACCGTCATCCTTACATGATGGACCGAATGTGTCTAAGATAGATGGGAAGAGTGATGCGGGAAGGCCGGAGTTTGGGGGGACGGGTGATGTTCCTCCTTTCATAAAGATTTTTAACAATAGTGAAGAGGCTTTAGATCACGCAAATATTGGTGATTTTACAAAGAATCCTCGAACTGGTGCAATACAAAAGATGAGCGGAGGGGGGCATGGACAAGATAATATAGATTTTCTTGAACAAAATGGAATTGAGTACAATATTGAAACAACATTTCCTAATGGGGTTCGGATAGGTAATGTACCTGAACATAAGTCTAAAGGAAAAAGGACAGGTACAGGACAAGCATGGTTTCCTTCTAATTGGAATAAGGAAGATATTAGGAGGGCAGGGGAGTATGTTGCAAACCTTCCCCAGAATCAAGAAATAGCTGATGGTGTTGGTGTGTTCGGCAATTATAATGGAGTTCGGGTAGGAGTTATTAAGACAAATGGTGAAATAGGAACTGTTTTCCCTGATAATTCGATGCAACCCTAATTATTTGGAGGTATAAGAGAATGTTCGATGAAAAAGTAAGAGCAATATTAGGTGCAAGAGCACTACTAGATGAGAATGACCCGAGAATAGAACAAAAGTGGATGGAATTGACCGATGCGCTGAGTGAGAATGAAGATTTAACATTAAATTTTTTGAAGAATTGTACAAAGACAGAACTTAGTTTTTTAAGTGAGGTATTTGAAGATGTGGCGTACAATTTACAGAGTAAGAAGTATATCGAATTATTATATTTACTAGATAGTAGGTATCCTGACTTGGAATTGAAAAGACATATTCAGATTGCTGAGAGTTATATCGAATAAAGTAAAGGTGCTCGTCAAAAATTTAGTGTAAACTTGCTTTACAACTCCAACAACAAGATCACTACATCTCAACCAACAAACCAACAATAAATGATTCAAACACTTGTTTAAACTTCCCAAAGCTCTTTCCCACTTGAACCATGAGTAGGAATGAGCTTTTTTGCATGCTCAGAATCAAAGGAGGATGAGACGAATGGCAAGACGCGAACAGGAAGTTTAAGCAGGCAGGATTGATTTCACACAGTAAGATCCAAGCCGCAGAGCATCAAACGATATCGGATGCGAGAGCGCTCATGAAAGGTGATGTGAAGCAAGATGTGTGGGGGAGTCAGCAGCAACAGCGACCGCTCAAGACAAAGGAAACGGGACACATGGAATCGATGTGGCAACTTTATGATGCAACTATTAAGGGATTCTCCCAAGTGAAAAAGGAACACCCATTACGTCAAAAATAATGAGACGACGTTGAAGTATTTTCAAGAGCATGTACAAAACGATAAGATGATGAACCCGTTGCTTGAATACTTAACGTGGCTGGATGATACCTATGGAAGAACCGAATGGCGTAAAAATGTGGAAATGGTCGATGGTGTACTGAGAGGGTTTGCGGAAGGTCTAATTACAGAGACTGTGAATGGGATTGTTGGCACACTGGAATTTGCTTTTAATTTTGTCGTAGATCCAGCGAAGACAACGAAGGAAGTCGTTGACACCGTAAGTTATCTAGCAGATAACCCTGAAGTACTCGTCGAAGCAGCGAAAAAAATGTATACTGATTTTGAAACAGCTACCCCGGAGCAAAGGGCGGAGATGATTGGCGCGGTAGCATCAATGCTCGTGCCTGAAGTATCCGTAACGAAGATCGGTAAGGTAGAAAAAGTGACGGAAGCGATGACATCGATCGCGAAAAAGATGAAGAAGATCGATTATCCAACCTCCGTGTCCCGGCTTCAAGAATCTTTTTCGAATATGCTGCCATATCGGCTGGCGATGACCCCCGAGGGTGTCATGATGATGGTGCCGAATACGAAGAAGATCGACTTCCGGGCATCGAAACCATCATCCTTACATGATGGACCGAATGTGTCTAAGATAGATGGGAAGGGTGATCCGGGGAAATCGGGGATTGAGGGGACGGGTTATACTGGCGGAAGAAATCAAAAAGAATTGGATGATTTAGCTGGTGATCCATCACATGCAGGAAGAATTGAAGAGCAGGGGATAAAAGAAAGAAAAGTAGGATTAGATTTGGAAAGTCAAGGAAAGCTAGGACGTATAATACGTGACCCACAAAAAGATAAGGGCGCCGAATTTATTGATACAACAACAGGTACAAAATGGGATGTAAAAAGTTTTGAATCTTATCCTAATGGTCATACTTCACCCAAAAAAGGGGCATTTACGGTTGAGAAATCTATGAATAAAATATATACGGAGTTTGATCGTGGTCATAATGTAGTAATTGATACAAGAGAGCTAATCTCTGACCATGTAGCTCAATTGAAAAAAGCAATCGAAGAGGCTGGAATTTCAGATCGTATTATTTGGTATCCAGATTGAGGAGGATTTCGATGACAACGTACAATAGTCAAAGTATTATTGATAAATTAGAATCTCATCGACTATGGGTTGAAACTATCGGTAAACAAGGAGGAAAATTAGGAATAGATGAGATTGACTTAAGAGACATGGATTTAACAAAATATATGCTCGACCAGGCATATATTACAGAATGTATATTTGATGGAATGTACTTACAGGGGAAAGATTTTCATTCTTCAGTATTATGTTCTTCGTCATTTAAAACTACAAATTTGTTGAATACTGATTTTTATCGAGCTGATTTATCATATGCAGATTTCTCAGATGCCAATCTTGAAAATGCTAGACTTGCTAAAGCTGATTGTTCTGAAACTCTGTTTAGTAAAGCTAACTTAGCGAATGCAAACTTAATGGCCTGTTCATTATATCTAACAGATTTTAGAAATGCAATTCTCACAAATGCAAATATTAGCTCTGCCTCTTTTAAGGGTACTTTACTAAAAGGTGCAGAACTATCAGGAATAACAGGGATAGAAGATGCATTGATTAAAAGCATTAATATTGGAACTTCAGAAAATCCAATAATACTTGAAGATGAAGAAGCTGCTAGGTGGTTGAAAAATACTAGTACCTCACTGTAAGAACAAAAATATAACATAAACAGGTCAATTATGGTTTATTGTCACCAGGATTGGCCTGTTTATGTTTTAATTCCCTTTAAAGAGCACTGGCTAGTAGGGATGCTCGCTGGTGGATATAGTGCAGATGAAAAACCAAAAACCTGGTGCGAGATAAAAATCTTTACTAGGGGAGTGTGATTGATGAGGTACTTGAGGGGACAGGTGATATTCGACAGATTTCTTCTGAAGGGTTATGAAAAGAATTGGAATTAACGGTTGCTCAAAGAAGTGAATTAGTTGAATATGCGCCAAAGTTTTTTGTAGATACTTCACGAGCAGAATACTTTTACGGTTCGATACGATGGATTCTTTACGCAAGAGATTCTTCAGGTGTTATCCCGAACACGAACGTTCCAGATGATGATCCAACAAGAAGATACAACATGCATGCAGGCGATCTGTTTAATGTCCGTATTGAGTCTAGAGGGACTACATTGGCTGAAAGAATGCGGTCACTCCTTTTCCATGGCACGAATATACCAATCATAGAACGATATGGGGGTATGGTTCGAAGTGAAGCCCCTTAGTATTATTTTGTTATTTTTGATTATTGCCCTAGGGTTAGGGATGAGCCAAGATGCGAGGCAGGATATAAATGAACGACACGCGCAGACACAGAAGGAGTACGCCAATGCTTTTCAAGCTGCTGTTGATGACACGGGCGCTTATCTCGCTCGATTCGAAGCGCAACAAGTGACTTCTGGGATTCGCTATCAGCGAGAGAAGCAACTCGCATTCGATATGGATATTTTGAATGTGTTTTATGATAATCTAGCGCTGAAGTTCGGAATTGAGAGCAATTCAGCTGCAATTCAAAACTTAAAGGTACATATTCCAGCAATGGTCTTATTCCATTATAACGGCTACGAGCTTGTTACATTGGAAGATCGGTTGAATAACGGTGGGCAAACGGAGTTAACACCTGTGTTTTGGCCTATTCGTGCGTATAACTATACGCTGTCGAATGGGAATATATTATATTTCACACTCGATGATCAAGTGACGATTTATGATCGATATAACAACCGTTTTCTCCAGGATTCTTTTTCGGATATACAAGCTATCACCAATACTGCACCCTTAGATGATTTACCAACGTTTCGTGAAATGAGGCAAAACACAATCGTCTCGCTTGTTGAACAGGACCTTGGCGGAGCGATTAACCGTCATTTAGAATTAGCAAAACGATTAGGGTTAAATATTCAGCTCACGATTCCTCGCGGGTTGAATGAGCAATCGATTCAAGATGTTGGATTTATGGCGTTTATTCAAGGGTATCCGCTACCAGGTGGTGAACGCTTGACTACATATTCTTTTGGTGGAAGTGCAGTTATCCAGAGGAAACAACTCGTTGGCGTAATCATGGCGAATGGCGAAAATCATGCATATCCTAAGCAATGTGTTCCTGCAGCAGGTGCGACAGTGATAGAAAATTTATATGATTCGGAAGAAGCAGTTCTCAAAGGATATTTTGTACAAGAATGTGCACCATAAATTTAGTAGATTGAGACGTCATCTATCTCACCTAAGAGGAGCTTCACAACAAGAGAGAGGCATCTGAGCAGGAAAGGAGTAGACACTTTGGCTCAGAAATCGGTGTTTCAAGGCGATGGGATGCAGAAGCTGCGGAAGGATCTGCAGGAAGTGGCCGATCATACCAATTATATGCGGACACAATTAAGTGGCTTTCTAGCCCAAATGGACGGTCAATTATATTCCCGCGTATCTGGACAAGCTCAACTTGCCCAATCTCAAATCAATCGACTGACGGATGAGGCGGAGCAATTGAGCGATTTCATCCGACTCGCCATCAGTAAGATCCAAGCTGCAGAGCAGCAAACGATGGCAGATGCGAGAGCGCTCATGAAGGGGGATGTCAAACAAAATGCGAAAGGGTCTATCCTGCAACAACGGCCACTTACTGCTGGTCACCGGGCTTCATGGGATCGATGGAGTAACTACGTAATCCAATACTTAAAGGATTCTTCCTCCTGGTACCGAGCAGCGCCGATTCCAACGATATTATTTGGATTTTTCCGAGGTCTAACGCTGCAAATCCAGAGAACGACATTGATTGATCGGATGCAGAAGTATAAAGGAGATGCTGAGGTTGCAGCCTTGCTACAGATGATGCAGCAAGGTTCGATGCAAGAGCAGATCGAAGCCCAGCAGAAATTAGAACAGATCAGCAAAGCGCTAATCGAGGTAGGACGATGCCAAGCAGCCTATGAGGTATATAAGCAGTTTGGACAGACCGCCTATATGGAAGGCGCACATGCTGCGGCGGAGAAGGCAAGGTCCATGCTGTCGGAGCTTGGGATGAAGCGTTCATATTATGATACGGATGTGAACTTGAGATCCGAATATACGGGAGCACCATTATCTGCATGTCAGTACAATCCGCTGAAGAATGACCATTCTGTGATGCCGTCAGACGAGAGGCTACTCACCATGATTCGCCTTAGTATGGCGGACCAAGAATACAGGAAATGGGCATTCGTGAACTATGATGATATCGTAGAAGAGATTCGAAGGGCAGATATTCTGGCAGAAATCCAGAAACAGCTTGAAGCGAATCTCCCACCAACGAAGCTGCCGGACGGTACACCCATTACACCAGACAACAAAGAGAATGAGACAACGTTCAAGTATTTCCAAGAGCATATACAAAACGATAAGATGATGAACCCGTTGCTTGAATACTTAACGTGGCTGGATGATACGTATGGCAAGACGGAATGGCGTAAAAATGTGGAAATGGTCGATGGTGTACTGAGAGGGTTTGCGGAAGGTCTAATTACAGAGACAGTGAACGGGGTCGTTGGCACACTGGAATTTGCTTTTAATTTTGTCGTAGATCCAGGGAAGACAACGAAAGAAATCGTTGACACCGTAAGCTATCTTGCATCTAACCCTGAAGTACTCGTCGAAGCGGCGAAAAAAATGTATACTGATTTTGAATCAGCTTCACCGGAGAAAAAAGCGGAGATGATCGGCGCGGTAGCATCCATGCTCGTGCCTGGCGTATCCGTAACGAAGATTGGTAAGGTAGAAAAAGTGACGGAAGCGATGACATCGATCGCGAAAAAGATGAAGAAGATCGATTATCCAACCTCCGTGTCCCGGCTTCAAGAATCTTTTTCAAATATGTCGCCATATCGGCTGGCGATGACCCCCGAGGGTGTCATGATGATGGTGCCGAATACGAAGAAGATCGACTTCGGGGCATCGAAAACGTCATCCTTACATGATGGACCGAATGTGTCTAAGATAGATGGGAAGGGACAAGCTGGTAAACCTGTTGTAGATAAAGAGAAATGGCTTGGTAGTCTTCAGAACACAGAAAACTTTAAAATAGGGACTAAAGAAAATGGATTAAATCATATCTTTGATGGAGAAATACTCAAAAATGGAAATGCCAATGGTTTTCATTATGAAGGAATGCCTAATAGTAACGGTAAAATTGTCGGAAATATTGATCCACCTAATGAGTTTGGTGTATATCAAGCCAATGTTGAAATTAGTGGAGTATTAAAAGGACCTAAATCCACATTTTTTCCAAAGGAATGGACACCACAACAGGTGATAGAATCAGTAAATGAAGCTTTTAATAATAAAGTAATAATAAAAAACAATAAATATTTAGGGAAAACAAGCACGGGAATGGAAATAGAGTTTATTTTAAGAAATGATAAGATAATTTCAGCATATCCAGTATATTGAATTGGAGGTTGTTTGAATAATGATAAAATATAAATATAAATTGAAATATATGGACCAATTCAATATAGTAGTATTGGATTTTGACGAGGAAAAATCATTAGAGTTCGCCAGCATGATAAGTGATCCCTTAGGATCTGATATACCATGGAGATTTAAAGATTTGAAAAATGATATTGATAATTATGTTGATTTATTAAGGGGAAATATACCCGAATATAGACATGGAGGAAATGCATCAAGCGTTATATCCTATAAAGACTATACAATAATTGAAGATCCATTTTATGACGAGGAAGAAGATGAAATTGAACCGATCTGTAAATTAGAAACAGTTGAATTTGTGAAAATTATATTAGTATGGGCTTATGAAACTTATAAATATAAAAGCGACAGGGGGGTAATTGCGCTAGAGGAGGCAAAAATGGTTATGAATTGGGTTGAACAAAAAATGATAGAAGTTAAGAATATAGAAAATAACGGATAAAGATAACAAACACTGCGAAGCTTATTCCTAATGAGGAATAGGCTTTTCAATATGTAGGCCATATGCAGGAAGATATGAAGAGCATGGGAAAATATAGGGCTAGATTTAGAAAGTTAAGGAAGGCTAGAGCGTATAATACGTTATCCGAAAAAAGATAAGGGTGCGGAATTTATTAGCTTCTCACAATGATTCGACTTAGCATGATATTATTGATAGATATGGTCCTATAGACGAATAAAAATTTATTAAGGGAAGATATTTATGGCCTCAATAGCTGAATTAGCAGAAGAAATTAAGACTGATACAATAAAAAATGAAGATTTAATTACTTGCCTAGAAGCCAAAAATTTAAGAGTTATAGCTATGGCGATGTTTAAAATAATAGAAAGAAATTACTGCGATGTCAGAATAGTTGATAGACTAACTCAACTTGGAGAACTTTTGAAAGACAGTAAGTTTATTGGACTATGGCAGTTTGGACATGCAGCAGTAGCAACCTTATTTCTTTTACAAAATGAAGATGCAAAGATAAGATTTAATGAAGTTTTCAAGGAATTAAGTGATGATGATAAATTTTTAGTGGATAATTTTATTAAGTCAGAAGCATATAAAGTATAGAAAAAATGTTATTGATCCATATAATTTACATGGGATTCTAAGGAAAGCTAATCCAAACGGGGATTTAAAAACTTACAAGAATTATTATTTGTGGTTGACGGTAAAATCACAAGGATATCTGGGGGATAGATATGCATGGATTTCGAATTGTTTTTAGAATCCAATTTGAGTTGCAAATCATTGGCAGAAGTTATTGAAAAAATAATAGTCAACATTTTGAATGAAAAGGTATCGGTTCAGAATGATGAAGAAGAAATAGTAATCGGAACTGAAAACTTTTCATTGGCTCTTGAACTCGAGGATATTTCAGATATCAATTTTGTTAGAACCCATTATGATTTAGATGTTAATATTTGCATTAGGGTTCAATTATTTGGTAACACATTTTATCAAGGACTAGAATCTTTGTTTAAAGTTATGGGGAAGTTCATAAAACAATGTGGTGGGAATATGTTGTTTTTAGAAAATGGTTCAGATCAGCTACTTAGAAAAGAGAATGGTCAGTTAATTGTCAATAGTGATTTGGATCAATACCAAATAAAGTACTTAACTTCTAGCCTACTTAGTTTACTTGATCATTCTTATATCGAAGGGAAAAAATAGGATTTTTCATCCACCTATTTAGATTTCGTCATTTTGATTCGCTCATCAAATGTATTAATTTCATAACCTAAATAACGCTATTGTGTTACTTTAGACAGGTCGATTATGGTTAGATACCACCATGATTGACCTGTTTTTTCATTTACCGCCCGACTCGTACAACGAACCTTAGTTTTGGCGGGAGGAGATTAAGCCAAGCATATATCTGTTATTGTCTTGCGTATGGCTATCAATATTTTAAGAATATATAAATCAAAACCATTGAAACTAGCTCTTTTACGGGGAATATGCACGTAAGGAGCTAGTTTCTTTCGTCTTAGGAATAAAGTTATAAATAAGACAAAATTCGACAACAAAAAATGTAGAAAAGTGGTATATTGTGTGGGTAACCTGTCATTTTGTGATAGTTCAAAGTGACTGGATTTATTCATTTCATAAAGAAATTGTACATCGGAGGGATTATTCATGAGTAAACGAAAAATGATTGCATTCCTTGCAGCGGCGATGGTAATAACAAGCGTCCAAGGAAGTATATTCGCGGAAGGGGAGAATTTAAGTACAGAAAGTGTGCAGGGAGCAGAGACAGAAGTAAAAGTTCCAAATGTTTTTACGGCATTCAAAGATATCGCTAACCATTGGGGTAAAATGGAAATCATCAATGCGGCGACGAAAGGGTATGTCAACGGTTATGAGGATAAGACGTTTAAACCGGACCATTCTGTAAGTCGTGTGGAATTCATCAAAATGGCCGTAACTGCTCTTGGTCTTCCTTTAGAAGTTGAGGCTAATCCGTGGTATTGGCCATATTTTTATGCTGCTCAGAAATCTAATGTCATCGGAGATAAGGAATACCCAGCCAATGGATATAATGATCCGATGACACGGATAGAAATGGCTAAAGTAGCTGTACGTTCTGCGGGGCTAACGGCGACGACGGATGGAGAATATATGGTTCTTGCAACAAAAAACGGATTGATTCATGGGACAGGTAAAGGGCAATTAGATATGTATGAAACAACAACACGTGCGCAATCCGTCGTCATTATTGAGAGAATACTAAAAGTGCGTGATGGAGAGAAGCTGCCTGTTGATGAAGCTGCAATAAAAAAAGCGGAGGACTTTGCTGCTGCGAAGCTGGATCCATGGGGTCGAGCGATTCGAACGACAAACTTACCTAAAAATGCGAAAGATTTTCCTTACATTTTAGAGGATATTCCGAACGAGATGTATGAAATGCCATATAAACAAATCAAAATTTTTTCAATCACTACAAGTGCGCAGAATTACTTAGATGGGTTCGGTATTGCGCGAGCAAATAAGGCTTCTAAAAATATTAAAGATTACTTCGATCATGTGTTGAACATTGATTATCGCACAATAGACTACAAATGGGCAGAGGAACTACATAAAAGTTTAAGTCTCGAGGGGAAAAATCAATATAGTATTAATGAGAGATTGAGAAACTTAAAAAAATATGTTGACTGGGTGAAGAAATATAAAATTGTAACGAAAGGAAGTGTCCAACCCGAACCAAGTATGGTGTATAGACAAGGATTTAATAAAATGCGTAGTAAGTTTGACTTTACAATTGTTTCTGCCCCTAAAGAGGCTTTTAGTGATTGGGATGATCATTTCTTTGAATGGAGTATTTTCTGGAATCAAGTTTTGAATCCACCATTTAACTCTAAAAGTGTAGGAGTAAGATATCAAGGTTACACCAATATTGCTTTAACTGCTGATGACAGATTGTCAGGGTATGGAGAAGACATTACATATGATTATAAGCTGATTAAATAAGTGAAAGAAGACATTCAACATGAGGAAAATATTAGCAATTGTATTCTTTCTTGGTTTTTTCCTGTCTTTTCAAAATCAAGTTTTCGCAGATTCTGATTTGACCTCTCCTGGGGATGGAACACTTGTGTTCAAAACAAAGGTTAAAGCTTCTGGAGGCGGATATCGATATCGAACAGTAGGGTTCTATATTCATAAAAAAGTATCGAATGATATGAAACCATATCTTTTAGATCAAAAAGCAATACTCTGGTTAAAAGATTATAAAAAGCAATGCGATGATGATGATAAAACAACTCCGGGGACTATATTTTTTACTTGTACTTTTAGTCGGAACGAAGTGCAGGATGTATATAAAACCGCTTTAAAAGGCGACCCCAACCCAGGAAACCAGATGTATGCCAGTTCCATTTTCATGATATCTAATTCGAACGGAGATTTCCCACAATTTATTGAGGGTACAACGACTCGTTATGAAAGCTATGAAAAAATACTTAATGCTCTAAAACCATATGGAATTGAATGGTCACCTCAAACGCAACAAGATTTTAAAAAATACTACAATCAGCCTTTTCCTATCAAAGGACCATCAGATGTCTATAATGTTATGATTGAACAGGGCAGACGATTTACTGGTCTATCATCGAGTGGGTTGCTAGAACCCCCAAAAAAGTTAGTTCCAACCGCTGACGAATGGAATTATTTTTTTCATGATAAATTTGATATCGGTAAGGGGTTTAAAACAACCTTCCCAAAAGAGTATTCGAAAAACGGTGTAAAGTACGAAATCGTAAGCTCTTTTGTGACTTCAGAAATTAAATCTTGGAAAAAAGAGCACATTGTAACTGCGCCTGACCCTAAAACAACCAATCGTAACCCGACGGTTGATATTACGGACACTTATGTTGTTGCAGAGTACAAAAAAGTAGACAAAAAAGATCCTAAGCCGCCTAAAGGAAAATGTACAGATCCCACGCCACGTGGACGCATTAGTGCGCAGGACATGCAGCCTACAGCAACAGGGTCTATTCTAGCAGATACGCCGCACAACCCGAGAAACTTCGATGCCGTGATCGGAATTCCATCTTCTGAACATCTCGTTGCTAACACCATTAGCAAAAACTACTTGTACGAAAATACATTTGTTGAGATGGTTGGGGAATGTAAATACACGATCCCTGTGACGCAAGACTATACGTTAAAGTGGAAAGAACCAGGAGGAACGGGGCCGGATGGCAAACAGCTTCCGGCGGTAGATCAAAGCGAAGATGGTTCGTTTACAGAAGAAATAGAAGTGAAAAGAGAATATTCGTACTGGGTTATAGAACAGCTAGGTGTCTATGCAATCGACCATGCCGAGATGAACAATTATGCGTTACCTGGTGGAACGGTGATGCTGAACCCGCAGAACTACACTGCGCCAAATGTCGATGCCCAGAATACTGGGAAGTTTATTGAACCAGAAATGAAGGATGCAGAAAAGCCACCTGTTTACATTAAAGGTGGCAACGGCAGCAGCAAACCATCTACCCCTACTGCGGCTGAGGTGAACCTGAAACCATATGCTGAAAAAGCTGTTGGGAAGGCCAAAGTCAACAACGATACGCTGAACTTTAATGGATCAGTTATCATGGATGGCAGCGAGAAAGAAGAGAAAGGAACTAGCCCACTTAAGATACCATCTCCAACATTGATCGGGGGTCAAGTTCTTAGAGAGGATAGTCTACAAATCGAGTACTACAAGACGAATCATGTCGGACAAAGTGATGGGACCATCTATTATACCCAACTGGTCTTTGACTTCAACGGGGATGGCGATCAAGAATATCCGATCCAGAACATTAACATCGTCACAGTACATACACCGGTTGTTGATTATGCTGAAGTGCTCGATGATAATCGTCCCTTCGATCAACGGATGGTACCGAATATGAGTATCCCAGTGGTTATTTTGGACCGACCGTTTACGGTGAAGCTAGACGAGAACGGGTACCATTCTAACAAACCAGGGTATACAGCCCCTTTCACGAAATATACTGAAGCGAAACGTGTGAAATTTCCTTTTGGCGTCTTTGATGGAGATACATATATCGAAGAAAACACATGGATCTATATCGGTGTAGGCACACCTCAAAAGACATTCAAAATGCCAACTTGGATTGATGAGGGGAAGTATACGATCGAGACCGAAGTGATTGCGATTAATGCTGGAGACGGCTGCGAAACTGAGAAAAACAGCAACCTCCAAAACCATTGCGCCAAACGGACGATGGATGTCGATGTCGTTGGGAGGCTATTCGGTTTCCGAGTATGGGATATTGGTGACTTCCGATTTGAAGATGTGTTCCGCGCGCAAAAGGGAAAAACCGCACATGCTTCACGTTACTACGTATCTGGTGGTCGAGATGAAAATCGAATCAATACCCCGCTATGGAATCAACCGCAATGGATCTTGCCAGTAAGGCCTGGATCACATCCAACCTACGCGATGAACGTGCCGCACAACGGGTATACGTACTTATTCGACTTTAAGACGATTGGGAATGTGTGGGACGTAGGAGAAGGCATTGGTATTACGCCTACCTTCTGGTTCGTACCGCGAAAAGGCGGTATACCGCAACAAGTCGATTTGTATTACGATGCATCTGGTGCATCGAACAAGATGATCCAAGTGGGATCGGCTGTCGATAAAAAAATGTATAGTCGAGTCTATAAGCTAGCGGACCCGTTCCGGAATATCAGTACGGCAGAGCTGGAGCGTTCCGCGGCGTATGAATACAACTTCATCTGGACGTCATATGAGCGAGCAGCAACACCATGGGGGAAATTCTATCAACAATATATAACACGTCAACTCCAGATTAGTGATCAAGGATATAACAACGAGATGCTAGGCTATCGCTCTCGCACCATTATTGGCCCACAACCACCTACTGGATCGAACGTGACGCAAGAAAGAGCGGAACGAAGCGTACAGCATTGGTACGGGGAATATAATTTGCCGGTAGCGCCATATGTTCTACCTAAAGGGACATCCGTGTTGAACTTGGCTAATCGTTATGGTGGTGCATTAACGGGTAAAGAAAAAGAGTTTTTGAAGAACGGTTATATTATCGTTAATTTCAAAATCAATACATTGCGAGAAAAGAACGGTAAAACTGTGCAATTGCTAGGGTACCATGCCCCGATCGCGAATATGTGGGAGATCGAGGGGCAAGTGACTTCATCGAGTGATATATACGGCAATCGTTTTGTGTACCAATGGGGAGATCATATCTTATTCGAATCCGATTATTCCGTACGTAATGATTACCAAGGTGCAGGACATTAAGAGAAAGACGACGAATGATGTCATCCATCTCACCTAAGAGCAGGAGCTTCGAAGAAATTCGAAGCTCCTTTACCACAACAAGAGTGATGCATCTGAGCAGGAAAGGAGTAGACACTTTGGCTCAGAAATCGGTGTTTCAAGGCGATGGGATGCAGAAGCTGCGGAAGGATCTGCAGGAAGTGGCCGATCATTCGAATTATATGCGAACACAGTTGAGTGGGTTTCTAGCCCAAATGGACGGACAATTATATTCCCGCATATCCGGTCAGGCCCAGTTCGCCCAATCCCAGATCAATCGACTGACGGATGAGGCGGAGCAATTGAGCGATTTCATCCGACTCGCCATCAGTAAGATCCAAGCTGCAGAGCAGCAAACGATGTTAGATGCGAGAGCGCTCATGAAAGGTGATGTTAAACAAAATGCGCAAGGGTCCATCCTGAAACAACGGCCATTAACGGCTAGCCAGCGGGCTTCCTGGGATCGATGGGGGAACTACGCAATCCAATACTTAAAGGATTCTTTCTCCTGGTACCGAGCAGCGCCGATTCCAACGATATTATTTGGATTTTTCCGAGGTCTAACGCTGCAAATCCAGAGAACGACCTTGATCGATCGGATGCAGAAATATAAAGGAGATGCTGAGGTTGCAGCCTTGCTACAGATGATGCAGCAAGGTTCGATGCAAGAGCAGATCGAAGCCCAGCAGAAATTAGAACAGATCAGCGAAGCACTAATCGAGGTAGGACGATGCCAAGCAGCCTATGAGGTATATAAGCAGTTTGGACAAACCGCCTATATGGAAGGGGCGCATGCTGCGGCGGAGAAGGCAAGGTCCATGCTGTCGGGGCTTGGGATGAATCGTTCATATTATGATAAGGATGTGAACTTGAGATCCGAATATACGGGAGCACCATTATCTGCATGTCAGTATAATCCGCTGAAGAATGACCATTCGGTGATGCCGTCCGACGATAGGCTACTCACCATGATTCGCCTTAGTATGGCGGACCAAGAATACAGAAAATGGGCATTCGTGAACTATGATGATATCGTAGAAGAGATTCGAAGGGCAGATATTCTGGCGGAAATCCAGAAACAGCTTGAAGCGAATCTCCCACCAACGAAGCTGCCGGACGGTACACCCATTACACCAGACAACAAAGAGAATGAGACAACGTTCAAGTATTTCCAAGAGCATATACAAAACGATAAGATGATGAACCCGTTGCTTGAATACTTAACGTGGCTGGATGATACGTATGGCAAGACGGAATGGCGTAAAAATGTGGAAATGGTCGATGGTGTACTGAGAGGGTTTGCGGAAGGTCTAATTACAGAGACAGTGAACGGGGTCGTTGGCACACTGGAATTTGCTTTTAATTTTGTCGTAGATCCAGGGAAGACAACGAAAGAAATCGTTGACACCGTAAGCTATCTTGCATCTAACCCCGAAGTACTCGTCGAAGCGGCGAAAAAAATGTATACTGATTTTGAATCAGCTTCACCGGAGAAAAAAGCGGAGATGATTGGCGCGGTAGCATCAATGCTCGTGCCTGGCGTATCCGTAACGAAGGTTGGTAAGGTAGAAAAAGTGACGGAAGCGATGACATCGATCGCGAAAAAGATGAAGAAGATCGATTATCCAACCTCCGTGTCCCGGCTTCAAGAATCTTTTTCGAATATGTCGCCATATCGGCTGGCGATGACCCCCGAGGGTGTCATGATGATGATGCCGAATACGAAGAAGATCGACTTCGGGCCATCGAAACCGTCATCCTTACATGATGGACCGAATGTATCTAAGATAGATGGGAAGGGTGATCCGGGGAAATCGGGGATTGAGGGGACGGGTGAAGCTCAGAATATAGACCTAAATAGAATTGGTACCGGAGCGGTTGGGGACTTCCAGAACGTTAAAGATGTAAATGATCTGATATCTAGGATACCTGCTGATGCTAAGCAAATTCCTTGGCGGGAAGTACCGGGAGGGGCTAAGGACGGAGTGAAATTTAGATGGATTGATGAAGCAGGAAAGACATGGGATGTTCGAGCACACAGTGTCGATCCAACTGCTCCATCCGGAAGCAATGCTGCAAATGGTTGGATTTATAGAGTAGAAGTCAAGCAGGTTAACCCAAAATGGAAGTGGACAATGGATTCGAAAGGGAATTTTCATAAAGAAAATGTCCTCAGAGAGAACAGTCCTCACTATGATGAGTCAATTGCTAATGATACTCATATCCCTTTTACTCCATAATGAAGTGAGGTGAAGAAATTGGTTATAGAAGAACTAAAGACAATACTCTCCAGTTCGGATACCGATGAAAAAACAGAAATATTAAGCCACCTTTGTGATATTTTCGAATCATATAATAATTCAATTGATAATTTTAATGGTTTAGTTACAACATTGCTTGATTTTGGAATTAAAGAAGAGAATTTAGAGATGAAGGAGGAAATATTCAATACAATACTTACCGCAGCAACTTATAAAAATATTAGTGGGGTTGACTTCGATATCTTAGCAGATAATCTTGATAGTTTACCTGAAGAATGTCTTCATTCTGCATTGACGACATTAAGTTTCACTTATAGAAAGAATTACTTATCCTATCTGACTAAGTATGTAGACTATGAGAATAGGAGTGTTAGAGCAGATGCAATAAATGCAATCAATGAAATCGAAGGATATTGGTCTAAAAAACAAAACTAACAATGGTTTATATATTTACTTCTTAGCAACAAGATCGTACAATACAACCAACAAACCAAACACTAAACAATTAACAAACACTTGATAAACTTTCAAAGCTCTTTCCCACTTGAACTATGAGTAGGAATGAGCTTTTTTTGCATGCTCAAAATCAAAGGAGGATGAAACGAATGGCAAAAGAAGTGCAGGCAGTAACAGAGGAAACAGGATTAATTGCACAGGCTCAAGCAGAGTATGAAGCGATTAGAGCACAAATCGAGGAGCATTACCAGCAAGCCAGAGAGTTAAGAAACCAAACGGATAAGCTGAAACAGTCAGGACGAACCGACGCACAGGTGATGATAGAAGTAAATCAGTTGTTTGACCAAGCAAAAAGATTGACATCATTATCAGATCAGCTAGACGCTCATGAGAGGTTAGAAGCGATTCGCAACATGAATGAACTTGAAATTGAAGCATTTGTGCTGAAGGAGAAGAGTGCCTATAACGAAAATATGTTGGCTCGACAACAAACAGAGCTTGAAAAAGTGAAAGAAGAAGCAGTAGCAATGATACGCCGAGCAGAAGAAGAAATGAATGAAACAGCAAGATGCTTAGCTGTTCAAACGGAACGGTTAGCTGAACTGGAGGGATAAGCTAATGATGTCATTGAGTCCGGAAGCATCAGAAGCCCGTCGGGAATATAGAAGACAATACGAACGTGAGTATCGGCGCAAATGGCGGCAGAAGCCGGAGAACCGTTTGAAAGCGAAAGAGTACGAGCGCAGATACTGGGAACGCAAGGCAATGAAGTCTAAAGAATAACGTATGCAGCAAGGTGCTCTTAGGCAGCGCATAATTTCAAACGTACAAGCAAGGACATTTTACCGCAGCAGGCACGAAACCACGAGAGCAACCATATACGAAAGTCACGGGAGGAAATAGCACAATGACGAAACATGAAGAATTCTTATGGGAAGTGCTCCTTCAGGAGAGCGAAATGAAAGCAGAACTAACACGTCTGTACTTTGATTGCTTTACGTTCATAGTTAAAACAGAACAACTTGAGGCATTTCAGTTGCAAAAGAAACAGAGGGAAGATAGTAGGAGGAAAGCATTAGAAGAATCCTGCTCTATTGATGAACAAGAATATTGAACATGTATTGAAGTCGGATAGAGAATATCCAAAGGTAGTAGAAAACAGATAGATAAACAGCTTGGAGGCAATATGCCCTCCCCCGGTTGGGGAAACGATACCCCATGATATGAGGTTAGGCGGTGAAAGAATGGGAAAACGGCTGTGCGGAGCAAAGACGAAAAACGGAAAACCTTGCAAGAAAGCAGCTTTAGCGAATGGAAGGTGTAGGTTTCATGGTGGGAAATCAACGGGGCCGAAGGACAAGGCGAAACATAGAGAGAGCCTAAAGGGTAACAAAAACGCCTTAAAGCATGGACTGTAAGAAACGATCTGGCTAGATACGCTAACGGAGGAAGAGCAAGAGCTGTACCATCAGGTTTCAACCGACCCGAGTGTACAGGTGGACAATGAATACCGACTTTCAGAGTTACACATTAGGCGTATGCTTCAACGTATTCAGCAGGAGGAACAGAAGGACAAGCCTGACCCTGCTGAAATCAGAGCGATGGAAGATGCGATCACCAAAGTTCAGATGAATGTTGCGGCACTGATTCAGGAGAACGGCAAGCTCAGAGATATGCAGAAGCAGAAAAGTGATGGCTCGTTAGACCAGTTGGTCGAGATTCTGCAACAAGCCAGAGGTAAGTTTCAAAGATGAAGACAGGAGCAGACAGAGCACACGCTTTGTTTCGCTCCTTTTTACTACCGCAGAAGGTATGGCGGTCAAAAATGAATATAAAAATGCCTTGCCGTGATCATGGTTAACGAGTGGTGAAAAGGATAAAGAGGGTTGTAATTGCCTTCCGTAAGATCGTATGGTGTTACAAAAAACGATAATACATCTCCGTTACGCAAAGCAGGTCGATTATGGTCAGATACCACCATGATTGATCTGTTTTTTGTTATGTTCACGTTCTCACAGGATTTTCAAAATGCTACGCAACTGTAGAATACGCCACCCCGATAGAGAGGATGAAAAGGCAAAGCATCTTTTGGAGTAGTTAGCCCGACCATTAATATTGTCAGGACTTAACTGCAAATTGTCCGCACCAATCTGGCTACTTGCGGCGATGACTACAGTGCAAGAACAATCTGGTGACGACCAGTTTACATAAACAAGAAGACAACGAAGGAAGTCGTGGACACCGTAAGTTATCTAGCAGCTAACCCCGAAGTACTCGTCGAAGCGGCGAAAAAAATGTATACTGATTTTGAAACAGCTACCCCGGAGCAAAGGGCGGAGATGATTGGCGCGGTAGCATCCATGCTCGTGCCTGGCGTATCCGTAACGAAGATTGGTAAGGTAGAAAAAGTGACGGAAGCGATGACATCGATCGCGAAAAAGGTGAAGAAGATCGACTTCGGGGCATCGAAACCATCATCCTTACATAATGGACCGAATGTGTCTAAGATAGATGGGAAGGGTGATCCGGGGAAATCGGGGATTGAGGGGACGCCAAAAGCTCCTAGTGTAGAAGAGTTATCAAGAGCACATAAAAGAAACCTTGAAACTTTGGACAACATAGTTGATAAGCACCTTACGGAAATGGATTTCTCAGGAACCTTAAGAGATTTGCAAGGGAATCCTGTGCCAAAACCAGGAGGAGGATATTGGAATCATTTGCAAGAAATGCAGGATTCATATAAAGGATTAAACAAAATAAAGCGTGGGCTCGAAGGTTCTCTACAGAATCCTAATTTATCAGACTCTATTAGAAAAACTCTACAAGATGCTTTAGGCAAAGCTAACACAAATTTGAAGAAGATTGAAGATTTATTTGAACCTTTTGGAGGAATAAAATAATGAGAAAAACGATTAAAGAGATTTATTGTTTAAATCAAAGTATCCAGGAAGCTGAACAAGAGTATGCATTGGATAACTGGTACAATAGATTAATCTGCAAATCAGTTGATGAAATTGACATAGAAGATACTTCTAGGATGTTATCTCAGAATATTTTTGTTGAATTAGGTATAAAAAGGGCATTAGAAATTTTATCTGCTGACCCACTGGCGGGTGAAATGTATGAAGGTCAATTACTAGGGTTACTTTATTCAATTGACTTAAATGAATTTGAAGATTTGTCACAACTTAAACTTTTGCTACAGCAGATTAATAACATCCTTCCAGATTTAGAGTGGCCAGATGAAGAGGATAAAAAAGAGTACAGTGAATTATTAACCAAATTTATAAAAAAAATGAATTTGTAGTGTCTATTTAAAAGTTGTTTACAAACTACCTTGCAAGACCTCACAATACAACCAACAAACCAAACACTAAACAATTCAAACACTTGATAAACGTTCAAAAGCTCTTTCCCACTTGAACCATGAGTAGGATGAGCTTTTTTTGCATTCCTAAAATTAGAGTAGGATGAAACGAATGGCAAAGCGTGAACAAGTATTGACAGAAAAGTTGAAGAGACAGCAACCAGCCTAGGAAGCAGAAAACTTAACAATTTATGGCCATCTAATACTTATGAGGCATCGTAAGTTGGGGTCAAGAAGCAGTAAACGGGGCGAAAAAGGCGGGTAGTTCTGTGTTAGAAGGAGTTAGCAGAGCAGCAAACGATGGCAGATGCGAGAGCACTCTTGAAGGGTGATGTCAAACAAAATGCGAAAGGGGCCATCCTGCAACAACGGCCACTAACTGCTGGTCAACGGGCTTCATGGGATCGATGGAGGAACTACGCAATCCAATACTTCAAGGATTCTTCCTCCTGGTATCGAGCAGCGCCGATTCCAACGATATTATTTGGATTTTTCAGAGGTCTAACGCTACAAATCCAGAGAGCGACCTTAATCGATCGCATGCAGAAATATAAAGGGGATGCCGAGGTTGCAGCCTTACTGCAGATGATGCAGCAAGGTTCGATGCAAGAGCAGATCGAAGCCCAGCAGAAATTAGAACAGATCAGCAAAGCGCTAATCGAGGTAGGACGATGCCAAGCAGCCTATGAGGTATATAAGCAGTTTGGACAGACCGCCTATATGGAAGGGGTGCATGCTGCGGCGGAAAAGGCAAGGGCGATGCTGTCGGGGCTTGGGATGAATCGTTCATATTATGATACGGATGTGAGCTTGAGATCCGAATATACGGGAGCACCGTTATCGGCATGTCAGTACAATCCGCTGAAGAATGACCACTCGGTGATGCCGTCAGACGATCGACTTCTCACCATGATTCGCCTTAGTATGGCGGACCAAGAATACAGGAAATGGGCATTCGTGAACTATGATGAGATCGTAGAAGAGATTCGAAGGGCAGATATTGTAGCGGAGACCCAGAAACAGATTGAAGCGAGGCTCCCACCAACGAAGCTGCCTGATGGGACGCTGATTACACCTGACAATAAAGAGAATGAGACAACGTTCAAGTATTTCCAAGAGCATATTCAAAACGATACGATGGCGGCCCCATTGACCTATTATTATTCTTGGTTGAATGACACCTATGGCAGGACCGAATGGCGTAAAAATGTGGAACTGGTCGATGGTGTAGTGAGAGGGTTTGCGGAAGGTCTAATTACAGAGACAGTGAACGGGGTCGTTGGTACACTGGAATTTGCATATAAATTTGTCGTAGATCCAGCGAAGACAACGAAGGAAGTCGCAGACACCGTAAGTTATCTAGCAGCTAACCCCGAAGTACTCGTCGAAGCGGCGAAAAAAATGTATACTGATTTTGATAAAGCTTCACCGGAGAAAAAAGCGGAGATGATTGGCGCGGTAGCATCCATGCTCGTGCCTGGCGTATCCGTAACGAAGGTTGGTAAGGTAGAAAAAGTGACGGAAGCGATGACATCGATCACGAAAAAGATGAAGGAGATCGATTATCCAACCTCCGTGTCCCGGCTTCAAGAGTCTTTTTCGAATATGCTGCCATATCGGCTAGCGATGATCCCCGATGGTGTCATGATGATGGTGCCGAATACGAAGAAGATCGACTTCGGGGCATCGAAACCATCATCCTTACATGATGGACCGAATGTGTCTAAGATTGATACAGGGAAATCGGGGATTGAGGGGACGGGTGAAGTTGATACTCCACCTGCTTTCAAGCAAACTGAATTTGCCAGTTCATACGAATCGAGACTTAATCAAACGCCATCATCTAATAATAAAACGGTTAGTTTTGAGGGCCAAAGGGGAGAAACAAAATGTATTTTAAAACCACCACCAGACCCTGTATTGAAGAAGATATTAGACGAAGCAGGTATTGATGGTATAAATTATAAGAACGGAGTACCTGATTTTTCGCCTGTAGCAAAAGCACAACTGGAAATTGACCATATGGTGGGCGGAGTTGGTAGTAATGGAACTAAAGCTAGAGCTGCGAATTTTAAACAAGCAGATATAAAATTGGCTGAGCAACTTAATAACTCACCTGAATTGGCTAGTCAATTTGGGTTAACCCCAGGAAAAATTAAAGCAGGAGACATTGCAGATATTCGCGAAGAATTAAAACTAACTTGGCACGAATTAAATGATGGGAAAACAATTCAACTTGTACCATCTGAAATTAACAGCAAATTCGGACATCTAGGTGGCGTTGGAGAGATAAACGCAGGAGCGTTTGAACCGGGCGGATTTGCAAATAATTAGAAGGGAGATTTCTCAAATTGAAAATTAATGATACAGTTTTCGGTGAACTTGAATTTGATTATTTGTGGAGCAAGGATACTACAATTGAGTTTTTCGGAGGAGAAGTCAATATTGCTTTGATGGTAGATGGTGAAGAAGATGGCGAATTTAGTGAAAAACAGTATGCTTCATATAATACTTTGAAAGAAAATTGGGGGGCTATTCAGCAAAGTGTTCTGAAATCAATTTTAGATTATTACAAACAGAAGAGATCTGAACTTGGGTACGACGTTTCATATAATGCAAAGTACCCTTTAATTGAAACAGATGATAAACTTCTTGAAAGTATCATGCTAGTTGGGATTTATGTACCATCTGCAAGACGATTTGAAAGCAGATATATTGGACTAACATTTGACTGTAAATGGGATGAAGAAAATGGGGTTGGTATACGTCTAATTAATGAAGAAGTAGCTAGGGTGGGATACCAAGATGTGGCACTTTGAGTATTTGTGGGGGCTACCCAGTGCCGAATAAACCTATCATTCAACCAATAGCACATATAACCCATGTAATACCTGTATAAAGATTTCGTCACATTGTTTGTACTCACATCAAATGCTTTATTTTCATAACCTAAATAATACTTCTCCGTTACGCAAAGCAGGTCGATTATGGTCAGATACCACCATGATTGATCTGTTTTTTGTTATGTTCACTTTCTCACAGGATTTTCAAAATGCTACGCAACTGTAGAATACGCCACCCCGATAGAGAGGATGAAGAGGCAAAGCATCTTTTGGAGTAGTTAGCCCGACCATTAATATTGTCAGGACTTTACTGCAAATTGTCCGCAACAATCTGGCTACTTGCGGCGATGACTACAGTGCAAGAACAATCTGGTGACGACCAGTTTACATAAACAAAAAGACAACGAAGGAAGTCGCAGACACCGTAAGTTATCTAGCAGCTAACCCCGAAGTACTCGTCGAAGCGGCGAAAAAAATGTATACTGATTTTGATAAAGCTTCACCAGAGAAAAAGGCGGAGATGATTGGCGCGGTAGCATCCATGCTCGTGCCTGGAGTATCCGTAACGAAGATTGGTAAGGTAGAAAAAGTGACGGAAGTGATGACATCGATCGCGAAAAAGAAAGATGAAGAAGATCGATTATCCAACCTCCGTGTCCCAGCTTCAAGAGTCTTTTTCGAATATGCTGCCATATCGGCTGGCGATGACCCCCGAGGGTGTCATGATGATGGTGCCGAATACGAAGAAGATCGACTGACTTCGGTGCATCGAAACCGTCATCCTTACATGATGGACCGAATGTGTCTAAGATAGATGGGAAGGGTGATCCGGGGAAATCCGGGATTGATGGGACGGGTAAAGGTGGTATTAACAATAAGTTAACTGAACCTTCATTGACTAAAGAGGGAAAACCAAGAGGAAATTATGCAAATCATGAAGGTGGAAGAGGAAATATAAGACAAAACGAGGCTGCCGACTTATTTGCAGAACAAGGTTACGATATTCAAATGTTGGATGAATGGAGGATTATGGTCTAAAAGAAGGGAAAAATCCTGATTTCCTAATTGAGGGGAAAGTGTTTGATTACTATGCTCCTGATGTCGATACTCCTATCGATAGTATTTGTAAAAAAATAAAAGACAAGACTAAAAATCAAGCCCAAAGAATTGTGCTTAATCTAGATGATTATCCTGCTGAAAATATGAGCTAATAAAGACTATTTTGAGACAAACAAACCCCAACGCAAATTTAAAACACCTAGATGAACTCTTAATGGTTAAGGATGGTCAAATTACTAGAGTTTTTGGGAGGTAGGAAGAATGGATTACGAATTATTTATAAATACTAAGTTGGAAAGAATAAACATAGGGGATCTATTATATGAAATAGCGAGTGATGTAATAGTCGAGGAAGTTAAGATTAATAAAATGCGACATGAACTTGATTTTCAATATGTATATATTGGTTGCGAATACTTTTCAATAGACATTGATCTAGACGATGAAGATGATGATATGGAAGAATATCAGGAGATGAATATGAGATATCATAGCGTTAATACAAATATGCGTATTAGTGTTCAGATGATTTCAAAGACGTTTAATATTGGATGGATGAAATTTCTTGAAATAATCGGAAGGATTTTACGAGTTATTGATGGAGATTTGCTTTTGCTGGATGATAGTTCTTTTCCAGTAATGAAAAGAAAAGATAATATGTTGTATATAAATAGCAATTTAGATGAATACCGTGTCAAGTATATTACTAAGGAGAATTTAAACCTTCTTCATTACCCTTATATTGAGGAAAATTTCTCGGGAAAGTAATAAATTATACAAGATATAAAGCTCAGTAATGAGAAATAGGTAGATTTGGAATCTGTATAGTTTGTAAATTAGTTTGTGTAAACTCGGTTACAACTCCAACTACAAGATCGTACAATACAACCAACTAAACAACACTTGATTAACTTTCAAAAGCTCCTTCCCACTTGAACCATAAGTAGAAATGAGCTTTTTTTTGCAAGTTCAAAATCAGAGGAGGATGAAACGAATGGTAAAGCGTGAACAAGTATTGACAGTAAAGTTGAAGAGACATCAACCAGCCTAGGAAGCAGAAAACTTAACAATTTATGGCCATCTAATACTTATGAGGGCATCGTAAGTTGGGGTCAAGAAGCAGTAAACGGGGCGAAAAAGGCAGGTAGTTCTGTGTTAGAAGGAGTAAGCAGAACAGCAAACGATGGCAGATGCGAGAGCACTCATGAAGGGTGATGTCAAACAAAATGCGAAAGGGTCCATCCTGCAACAACGGCCACTAACTGCTGGTCAACGGGCTTCATGGGATCGATAGAGGAACTACGCAATCCAATACTTCAAGGATTCTTCCTCCTGGTATCAAGCAGCGCCGATTCCAACGATATTATTTGGATTTTTCCGAGGTCTAACGCTGCAAATCCAGAGAACGACATTGATTGATCGCATGCAGAAATATAAAGGAGATGCTGAGGTTGCAGCCTTACTGCAGATGATGCAGCAAGGTTCGATGCAAGAGCAGATCGAAGCCCAGCAGAAATTAGAACAGATCAGTAAAGAGCTAATCGAGGTAGGACGATGCCAAGCAGCCTATGAGGTATATAAGCAGTTTGGACAGACCGCCTATATGGAAGGGGCGCATGCTGCGGCGGAGAAGGCAAGGTCCATGCTGTCGGGGCTTGGGATGAATCGTTCATATTATGATAGGGATGTGAACTTGAGATCCGAATATACGGGATCACCGTTATCTGCATGTCAGTACAATCCGCTGAAGAATGACCATTCGGTGATGCCGACCGACGATCGACTTCTCACTATGATTCAACTAGCCGTGGGAAATAAGGAATACAGGGCGTGGGCGATAGAGAATTACGATGGATTTGAACAAAAGTTAAAATAAGAAGAACAAGAAGAACAAGAAGCACTAGCAAAACAAATGGAAGTCTGCATTGCCCCAGATACCCGGAATCCGTTCGAAAAATCGATTGACAGTTTTAAGGAAATCGGACAAGATCTTTATGATGCAGCAGTTGAACGGAACGAGAAGAAATGGGATTCGACATATGATTTTTTCAACTATTTAACGAGCGGCATATCTGGAGGAATCATAACAGGAGCAGAAGACCGTGCGGTAAAGATGTGGGATTCACCGTATCGTTTTATTAATTGGCTAACGATAGGTATCCCTGATACAGTAAAGTGGACGTTTGCTCCAGAAGATGCCTTGTCTAAAGAGCACTGGCTAAGTAGTATTAGTTTAGTAGGGATGATCGCTGGTGGGTACGCCTCAGCGGCAAAACCAGGTGCGGTCATAAAACCTATATACGATGGGCCAAGTGTTCCTAAGGCGGATGGGAAGATTTTGGGGACGCGATATGCTAAACCAACTGATTTATTTAAGGAAGATACTTTTGCTCCATTTGGACAAAGAATCGCTCCTAAGAATTTGTATAGGGAAATGAATAAGTCAAATGTAGGCAAAGAAACACTGGGCTTATTACCTAAATATCGCTTTTACGTTACATCTAACGGGTCGATTATGGTCAGATACTACCATGTTTGACCTGTTTTTTGTTGTCTTCGTTTTCTCACAGATTTTTGAAAATGCTACACAACTGTAGACCATATCGGATTGTTTCGACTTCAGAAGGAGTCATGATAATGGGTGCCGAATCAAGTAAGATTGACTTCGGGGCATCGAAACCACCATCATTACATGATGGACCGAATGTGTCTAAGATAGATGGGAAGGGTGATGCGGGCAGACTTGGGATTGAGGGGACGGGTAATGTTGATATTATCAGACAAGTCGTCTCGGGAGTAACTTATTTTACAAGTGACAGTTTCGGAGGAATCCTAAATATGTTAACTGAAAAAGCTATCGAACTACATTGGCGGAGCCTATCCAGCTAAGTACGTCTTGTGCTTCTTCAACCATCATGATATGATGATTCCATCTTATGAAATCACGGAGGTACACACAGTCCAATGAAGTAAGTACACGTTATTTTCGTCGCGAACTTGAATGAAGTTGTTCAAGCGGCCTCTGCCGAGGGTAGAGTGAACGGGATACGTGTATCATCTGACGGGGACTGATTATTTCTTGTGTACAAGTGAGTGGTGCGATTCACCTTTCTATGGGATGCGGGTGATTGCATAGCCTCTTTACTTCGTGTACCTATGAATCACCCTATACACATTTCGTTTGCGAGATCCACGGTCAGTTGCGGCCGTGGATTTTTTTATTTGACGATCGGAGGAATGTGTATGAAGTCTACACTTTTAAAAGTAAATCAAGCATCGAAGGAATATAGCGGCAAAGTTATTTTTGAGCAGGTAAGCTTGGAGATTGTCGAAGGGGAGCATGTCGCGTTGTTCGGGCAAAATGGCGTCGGGAAGACGACGCTGCTGCAGGCCTTGCTCGGGCGGCTTGATCTCGATGGAGGAAACATCCAGCGGATGCTTCCAGTGTCCGAATGGGGGACGCTGGATCAGCAACTAGAGATCGAATCGGATGTTGTGACGCGCGATTTCGTCCAACAAGGGATGGTCGAGTGGCACACGGCAAAACTCCAAATGGAAGACCTACAGAATGCGCTGCAGCACGGCACTGATGATTCATCGGATCCCGATTTATTCGAACGGTATGAAGCAGCGTATAATCGCTTTGAGTCCTTAGGCGGCTACGAAAACGAGACTCAAATCGATACCTGCATGCAGCGCGTCGGATTACATTCTGCCGTATGGCATCAACCGTATAACGATCTTAGCGGCGGTCAGAAGACGAAGGCGCAGCTAGCCCGTATTTTGGTCGCGAATCCCAGGTTCCTGCTGCTTGACGAACCGACTAATCATCTTGACGGTGAGACGCTCGAATGGCTGGAAGAATGGGTTGCCTCATATAAAGGAACGATCTTGATGGTCTCCCATGACCGTACTTTTCTGGATCGCACGGCAACCGCGATATTAGAACTGACGTCGAAGGGGTGTACACGATACACAGGAGGCTACTCGGACTACCGCCGTCAGAAGGACATTGAATTACAGACGCAGGCGGCTCTTTACAAGAAACAGGAGCAAGAGAAGGAAGCACTGCTCGAATGTATTCGACGCTATCAGCAGTGGTTCAATACCGCTGAGCGGCGAGCGGGCACGCAGACCGAAGTGAAGATTACGAAATCCTACTACAAGGCTAGAGCGATGAAGAATATTACGCGGTACCATGCGAAGGAGAAGGAGCTGGAAAGACTCGAACAGAATCGGGTGGATAAGCCGAAGGAAGACACGAAAATCCACGTTCAGTTTGAAGCCGATTCGCTTGTATCCAATACCTTAATCCGTATGGAGGATGTGACGTTCGCTTATCCCGATGCAAGCCCGGTCTTTACGAATTTGAAGCTGCAGGTGGATCGTGCGGATCGTATTGCGGTTATGGGGGCAAATGGTGCCGGAAAGTCTACGCTGCTGAAAGTCATGATTGGTGAGTTCTCGCCTTCAGGCGGCGCGGTTCGGCACCATCCTCAGCTGAAGATTGGCTACTTCTCGCAGGAGTTGGAGAACCTCGAGGAAGAGATGACGATTCTAGACAGCTTATTGGTACTCCCGAACATGACGCAGACCTACGCGAGAACGATTTTAGGCTGCTTCTTATTTTCGCGAGACGATGTTTTTAAGTATATTAAAGACCTAAGCATGGGCGAACGATGCCGGGTTGCGTTCATTAAGCTGTATTTTAGCGATGCACATATGCTCGTATTGGATGAGCCGACGAACTATTTGGATATTGCGACGCAAGAGAAGATGGAGGAAGCCTTCCGAGGTTATCCGGGAGCGATTGTCGTCGTATCCCATGATCGCTACTTAATCGGCCAATTGGCGAACCGGATCTGCAGAATCGAAGCGGGTGAGGTCCAATTATTCGATGGCACTTACGAAGAGTTCATGCATCATCGTCAAGCCCAAGCACAGGGCGGAATGAATCGGGAGGATCAGGATCGGCTGCAGCGCCTGGAACTTGCATTAACGCAGAAGCTAATGGATCCTACAGACACGTCGACGGAAGATTATATGGTGCAAATTCGGCAATTGAAAGCGGAGATCCATAAGCTAAAATCGTAAATATCACAATCTGGGATATATAATGTGAATTTTATCACAAACTATTCGAGGGCCATATGATATAGTGGTGTCATAAACGAAAGGGAGTTGACGAGACATGAAAAACGCGAACTTCACGGATGAAATGACACAAAACTATATGAGATTTTGCTATATTTGCGATGATGCCTCGAAATGTACAACCGAAGAACAATGCAGAGCCTGCTGGGCCAGCATGACTTTGGAAGAAGAACATGAGACATGTGAGACAACCAAATATATGAAGCTGCAATATGCTTAAACTGTGTTACCTCAATACATTAACAACATGACGATAACTGCAGTAAACCTCTAATTCATTCCTTGTTCCAAGGGTGGGTTAGAGGTTTTGTGGTTTCAAGGAGTATAGGGAAGTGTTATGATAGTACAATACCGAACACAGTAAGAATTGAAATGGAAGTGAAGAAACGATGATTCAACCGATTGTTGCAGAAGATTTACCAGAACTTGAGGCACTATATGAAGAATTGATCGGGGAGAAAGGTTCATTGACGCAGATGGAAGTTGTGTTCCAGAAGATGCGTGCCAATGAGGCTTATCATTTGATGGGCTATAAAGTGGATGGGGTATTAGCCGGATCGGTTATGGGGGTTATCTGCCTTGATCTCGTAGGCTCCTGTACACCGTTCATGGTCGTAGAGAACGTAATTGTCTCTTCTCGATTTCAGGGGCATGGCGTAGGCAAAAAACTAATGCTTGCATTGGAAGAGATTGCGAAAGCAAACTCCTGCGGATATATCATGTTTTGTTCGAGCGCCTTCCGTAAAGAAGCGCATCAATTCTATGCATCCTTAGGCTACGCGTTGGATGCGGTTCAAGGCTTTCGTAAGATGCTGTAATAGAACATCTATCATCTCCTAATCTAGGAATCGTGAGCGAACTTCTGGTGAAGGGAGCATACAGCTATCGCTTTTCCCGAACCAGCGGTAGCGGTTCTTAGCGACGAAGTTGTACACGAGGTCTCTTAAGGGCCGAGGCACGATACGCAGTACACTTGCAGAACGCCATATACCATGGAACTGCTTCGCAATGCGCAGTGCAGCGTCTGATTTCGTATAGAGCTGTCCTTGATCGATGACAACGACGCTGCTAAGCTCACCAGCGTAACCTTGCTCGCGGAGCAAACGCATACCTGTCTCGCTTTGCAGCGACGCGAAGGAGAAGTAGCTGTTCTTGTCTCTACGAATAATAAATTGAACGCTGCTGTTGCAGAAATTGCATACACCATCAAATAGAATGATTGCCTTTGGATTTGGGGTCATCATCAACGCTCCTTATATGCAAGGCTATCGCTTGGCACAGACGTTAATCTCAGCATACCATGACACAAGCACCTTCGCTACCTTGGGCATGAAGCATATTATCCATGGGAGGATCATGAAATGAGTAAATATTGGAATCAGGTGACCGCTTCCTTAACGCCTTATGTACCAGGCGAACAACCGAAGGATAAGACATACATTAAGCTGAATACGAATGAAAATCCTTACCCGCCCTCACCGCGTGTTCTGACAGCCATAGACGAGGCGACGAATGCAGACTTGCGATTATATCCGGATCCGACATGTGATGCACTCATTCAGACGATAGCTGCGCACTATGCCGTAACCCCTGATCAAGTCTTCGTCGGCAACGGCTCAGACGAGATTCTAGGATTCGCTTTTGCGGCGTTCTTCAGTCCGGATCGGGCAATCCGGTTCGCCGACATTACATACAGTTTCTATCAGGTCTATGCGAAGCTGTACAATCTCTCCGTTGAACGCATTCCGCTCGATGCTGATTTCAATATGCCGCTTGAGCAGTTCTACGGCAGTGAAGGTGGCGTTGTCATTGCCAATCCGAATGCGCCTACATCGACATTCGTGCCAGTGGATCAATTGCGGGTCGTTCTCGACCATAATCCCGATCACGTGGTGATCATCGATGAAGCTTATATTGACTTCGGCGGGGAATCTGCGGTGAAGCTCATAGATAGCTATCCGAACCTACTGGTTATTCAGACGTGCTCGAAATCACGTTCCTTGGCTGGGCTTCGTGTTGGATTTGCAATCGGTCATCCGGATTTGATTGAAGGGCTGAACCGGATTAAGAATTCATTTAATTCCTATACGCTGGATCGTCTGGCTTTGGCTGGTGCTCAGGCTTCTTTTGAAGATCAGGAATATTTCGAACGGATGAATGCGAAGGTGATTGCAACAAGAACGTGGGTCGTCGATGAACTGCGTGCGTTAGGTTTCCTCGTGCCGGAATCCCGTGCCAACTTCGTCTTTATCACGCATCCGAATCACGAGGGGAGCGCATTGTTCCAGTCACTGAGAGAGAAAGGCATCTTAGTGCGATATTTTAACCAGCCTCGCATCGATCAATACTTGCGTGTAAGTATCGGAACCGATGAAGAAATGCAAGCATTGATCAGCGCGCTGGAGGAAATAATACATTAAGCTAGGAGCTGTTTAATTTTCTCTTGGTAGACAGTTTTCGGACGGAGTCCTACGAGCCTATCTTGCGGAACGCCGTCTTTGAAGAACATGACAGTAGGAAGCGACATGATTTGATAATGCGAACTGGATTCTGGTGATTCATCTACATTAATCTTAATGATCGATACGTCAGAACCATGTTCCTGATCCAATTCATCAAGCAGGGGAAGAAGAACTTTACATGGCGGGCACCAAGGCGCACCAAATTCAACGAGTGTGACACCCGTAGGGGCAAGGATTTGATTCAAGTTATCTTGTGTTAATGTCTTCATGGACATCGAATTCACGCTCCAATGGGTTAGGATTTTCGGCTGTGACCGCTTCGATTCGATCCAGCAGATTGGTTCTCAGTTGACTCAACAATTGAATTTGCTCTTCAATCTCCGCAAGCTTTTGCTTATAAATGGGGACAATCTGACTGCAGAAGGACTCTTTGTTCATCATGACGCAGTGCAGGAAGCTGGCGATTTGTTCGGTTGTGAAGCCAAGACTAAGATAGAACTTAATGGTATTGACTTTCTCGATCATGAGCGGGCTATAAGTTCTGTACCCATTCTCTTGTCGATCCGCTGTGATTAAGCCTTGTTGCTCGTAATAACGCAAGGATCGAATGCTGACTCCCGTGCTTTTGGATAATTCACCGATTTTCAATGGTCTAGGCTCCTTTCTTCGATGATTGTATACGGGATGATATTTCGATTATAAACCCTAACATTAATGTCAGGGTCAATAGGTAACTACCGGTGATCTTCCTTTTATTTCATTGTTCGAATGTGATCAATGTCACATGGCGTTATGTTCGGTTGTGGTTATAATACATCATAGATAGATAAGGATAGGAGTGAACTACATATGGAATGCATCGTGCATTTTGAACTTGTTCGCAAAGATAAAGTGAGTCCACTTCGAGGCATTGTCGATGTAGAGCCCGGTCAGAAGCCGTTGATCCATGATCTGGTTCAAATGTTTAAGGATATTGACTTGGAAGTGGTTGTCGAAGATACGGAAAATTATTTGTTCCGCTCGACCATCCCACATGACCCATATACCATTCGGGTGAAGAAATTCGACATGGGCGAGAAGACCGATGATTATGTTGAAGATACAGAATTGAAGTCGATCATAGCGAACTTTATACCGAAGAGCAGACCTCTGTAAAGAGGTTCTTTGCTTTTGCTATGTACAACGTGAAAAGCCTCCCTAGGGAGGCTTTTTGTTTGATAGCATCTTACGAATTTACCCTTGTATATTTTGACATTTCACGTTATGTTATTGTTCGGAGCATGTCTATGAATTCAAAGTCGAATATCGGTGGAGGAATTGATCAATGTCCAATTCAGTGAGTGGAAGCACAACAATTATTTTACGTCTCGAAATGGATAAGGAGCTCGTGTCGTTCGGACGGGTTGCAACGGTGATCACGGAAGCGGGTGGAGATATCGTTGCGATTGACGTTGTGAAATCAACGAAGAAAACAACAACCAGAGATATCACCATTCAAATTGGGGAAGACGCTCAACAAAAAGCAATAGAAAAGGAATTAAAAAGATTACGAGGCACGCGCATCATTAATATATCCGATCAAATCTTCTTGATGCACTTGGGAGGTAAGATTGAGACACTGCCGAAGCTGCGAATTAAGAACCGCGCGGATTTATCTCGTGTCTATACACCGGGTGTCGCAAGAGTCTGTATGGCGATTCATGAAGATCCGTTGAAAGCGCATACCCTTACAATCAAACGTAACACGGTCGCTGTTGTATCGGACGGATCTGCGGTGCTAGGGCTTGGCAATATCGGTCCGGAAGCAGCTATGCCGGTCATGGAAGGAAAAGCGATGTTATTCAAACAGATGGCGGATGTGGATGCCTTCCCGATCTGCTTGAATACGCAGAATACGGAAGAGATTATTCAAATTGTGAAAGCGATTGCGCCATCGTTCGGCGGGATTAATCTCGAAGATATTGCATCGCCGCGTTGCTTCGAAATTGAACAACGGTTGATTGAAGAACTGGATATCCCTGTTTTTCATGATGACCAACATGGAACAGCAGTCGTTCTCCTCGCAGGTCTAATCAATGCGCTCAAGATCGTCGATAAGAAACTCGAGTGTTGTAAAGTGGTGATCTGCGGGATTGGCGCAGCCGGCATTGCATGTACGAAAATCCTGCTCGCAGCGGGTGCCGTCAATGTAATCGGTGTGGACAAAACAGGTGCAATCGCGTGCGGAGATCATGAGGAAGACAGCGTATTTGGTGCCTATGCGAGAATTACGAACCCGCATCATGTTCGCGGCCAACTCCATGAAGTTATCCAAGGAGCAGACGTCTTCATCGGTGTATCCGGACCGAATGTACTGAAGCTGGAAGATGTTAAGAGCATGGCTAAGGATCCGATCGTATTCGCAATGGCCAACCCGACGCCTGAGATCGCTCCTGAAATTGCAGAACCATATGTTCGAGTCATGGCGACAGGCAGATCAGATTACCCGAACCAAATTAATAACGTACTATGCTTCCCGGGCTTGTTCCGTGGTGTTCTCGATTGCAGAGCAACACGTGTGACCGAGAGCATGAAGCTGGCAGCTGCATACGCAATCGCCTCCGTCGTTACGGATGAGGAGTTAAATGAACAATATATCATACCAAGTGTATTCAATACGGAAGTTGCCGCAAAAGTGAAAGAGGCGGTAAGCCATGCGGCCTACGAGGCTGGCGTTGCGCGCCGTCGTCGTCAGGAGGCATTTGAGGACGAGCCAGGGTATACGGAATTAGTCTAATAGGAGAGAGGAGATTAACAGCAAATGACGTTCATTCAACCAGGCGAGGTTATTCTATTTCAAGGCGACAGTGTAACGGATTGTGCACGTCATTACAACAATCCGGATGATATGGGCAACGGATACGCGAACATGGTGGCAGGTCTATTCAGCGCGCTCTATCCGAAGCATCGTGTTCAATTCTTTAATCGTGGAATTAGCGGCAATCGGGTCGTAGACCTGCAATCCCGCTGGCAAGCGGACTGTCTAGATCTCAAGCCGAATTGGGTATCCATATTAATCGGAATTAACGATGTATGGAGACGATATGATTCCAATGACCCGACATCCGTGGAACAGTTCAAGGCGGGTTACCGCGACTTATTGCGTCAGACGAAAGAAAAACTCGGGGCGAAGCTGATAATCTGTGAGCCGTTTGTCTTGCCGGTTCCAGAGGATCGCAGAGCATGGCGCGAAGATCTCGATCCGAAGATCCAAGCCGTACGTGAATTGGCAGCGGAATTCGAAGCCATCTATATCCCGCTCGATGGTCTATTCGCACAACACGCTACAGAGACGCCTCCTGCTTATTGGGCTGAAGATGGGGTTCATCCATCCGTCGCTGGCAACGGACTCATAGCAAAAGCTTGGCTGCAAGCGGTACAAGCGATCTAATCATAACGTAACGATACATAAGAACGCTGATCTGTCATGGAAAGATGCACAGAAGGCGTTCTTTTGTTATGATATTTGGAAGGGCTTTATTGGAGGATGATGGAATGCGAAGAAGATTGAAGAGGATATTACTCGCCTTGTCCGTAGTAATCATGCTTCTGCTTGGAACGGCAGTGTGGTATCTCTGGCCGTATGGGCCTGATGCAACAGCTGTTCAAGCGATGCAGAGTGATAATACCATCAAAGTCACAACCGATTCTTATGCCATCGTTATTGAACCGGCCCACGAGCCCATCCAGCAAATCGGAATTATTTTCTATCCTGGCGCGAAGGTTGAACCGGAAAGCTATGCGCCGCTTGCAAGAGATTTTGCAACACTCGGCTACAGGACGATCATCGCTAGAATGCCATTAAATCTGGCTCTCTTAGGAGAGAACCGCGCAAGTCTTCTGATGAAGCGTTATCCCGATCAGCCATTCGTCATAGGCGGTCATTCCATGGGAGGCGCCTTTGCAGGCCGTTTTACCGCATCGAACAAAGAAAACGAGAACGTGCGGGGATTGTTCCTCTTGGGCGCATATACGGATCAACCTCAAACGTCGCACGTATTGTCGGTCCTGGCATCCCAGGATTTCGTATTAGATCAACAAACATATCATCGCTATCGTTCGAACTTACCCAAAACAACACAGACCCTTACGATTGCGGGTGGAAATCATGCGCAATTCGGAGACTATGGTTCTCAGCCAGGGGATGGACAAGCGACCATCTCGCGAGTAGAGCAGCGACAACAAGTCGTGAAATCGGTCGTGAATTGGATCGGCAAGATCGGTCAGACGAAGGAATAAATGGAATGGGTTATTTGTTGCTAGGTAAGGAGTTATTATGATTCGAAAACCGAAAATATTAGAAATACAATCGCTTCGGGGGCTGGCCTTTCTCGCCGTTGTGATGCAGCATGCCGTAGCCCATTATGCAGCGGTACCTGAGATGCAGCTGGGGGATGGCGTTATGATGGCGATTCTCCTAGTACTCTCCAAATTTGCCGTGCCGGTATTTGTGTTCATTACGGGACTCGTGCTGTTCTACAACGATAAAGATGATTTTCACTATGGCGTATTCATCAAAAAACGATTAAGCGATATTCTATTGCCATATTTGATTTGGTCCGTAATTTATTATGGGATCAATCATGGCTGGTATGACCTATGGCAATTCGTACAATTGGCTTTTACGGGTAAAGCGAGTTATCATCTATGGTACGTCGTGATGATCATGCAATTTTATCTGCTATTTCCGCTTTGGCGGTATGCCGTTCGATGGATCACTCGCAAGCTGATCGGTTGGAGAGGTGTGGCTGTTCTTCTGTTAGCAGCTGCAGCATATATCGTACTCATGGGACAAGTCTATGTTATAGGTCAGGTTCTGCAAGAACATCCGATTCCGGTATTAACGGAGTTGTTCAACAAATATGCGGATCGTAACGCACTTTATTATTATTTGTATTTTATGATGGGTGCAGCAGCTGGGCTGCATGTTGAGGTGTGGAATCGATTCGTGCTGAGGTATAGAATCATCTATTGGCCTGTATTCATAGCATTGTATGGCTATTTTATATCGGTTTCTGTTGGTGCATTTCATACGTCACAAGGTCTCAAATACAATTTCTATCACGTATTTCTGCTTAGGCCGCTTATGGCGGTATTCTTGATTAGCTCCATCCTTGTTGTATATCATTTCGCCATTCTTTGTGCACGTCAGCCTACTTCTCGTATGAACCGGCTCTTCACTTGGATTGGCATGTACTCCTATGGCGCCTATCTGGCACACGCAGTAACACTGAGATTAGGGTATAAAGTCGATCATTTCTTCTTACTGGCCTTACCGGTTACGGCAAGAATGTTAATCGTTATGGGAATTGCAGCGGCAGCCTCCGTGTTATTAACAGCTATCCTTAGTCGATTGCCTTATGGAAAGTGGATGGTGGGGATTCACGTACGTAAGCGAGCACTTGCAAAGGATACAGAATAAATGATAGAATCCGATGTCCAGTTAAAAAATGGATAGACAATCTGATTAAGATAACTTCATTGTAGAAAGAGGAGGAAATGTTCATGCCTCGAAAAATTGAGCGGGGATTTACGCTTGTCTACACAGGCGATGGTAAAGGAAAGACGACAGCAGCAGTTGGATTATGCGTGCGGGCGGTGGGGCGTGGCTATAGAGCACTTATTCTTCAATTTATTAAAAGCCCGCAGCGTTCATATGGCGAACAAATTGCGCTTGAGAAGATTGGCGTTGAAGTGCGGCAGCTCGGGATTGGATTTACATGGACGAAGACGCCGGAAGAGCATCGGGAAGCGTTCAAGACAGCACTGGCTGTAGCTAAAGAAGCTATTCAATCCGGCTTGTACGATGTTGTCGTTCTGGATGAGCTGAATAATGCGCTGGCGATTACTAGCTTTCCGATTGATGATGTGCTGCCGCTTCACGAGGTCATCGATATGATTCAGAATCGTCCGGCCGGCATCCACGTCGTGATTACAGGGCGTTCTGCACGCGAGGAGATCATCGATATTGCCGATTTAGTTAGTGAGATGAAGCCGATTAAGCATTATTATGAAGAGGGCGTCCCTGCGGTATTGGGGATTGAATTCTAATAAGTGGTTGCATATACGCTCCGAGTCCAAATGGATTCGGAGTGTTGTTGTATCTCATGTTAATCTGGGCATGATTATGGTAAATTAATAAAGATTAACAACAAGATGATCGTGGAATCAATACATATAGCTTCAGGGGGTTAGATTGTGACGAATGAGAGACTACATCCGTGGCTCCACATATGGACACGCCCTAGACAAGTCATCAGGGGCGTTCTAAGCGGCGAACAATCCAGGCGAAACATCATTATCCTCGCAGGCGTGAGCGGGATTCTACGTGCGCTGGATCAAGCGACGAGCAGAAGCCTAGGCGATCAAATGAATATGATGATGGTTCTACTCGTGAGTCTGATATCCGGATTTATCGGTGGATTCATAAGTCTGTATTTGATTAGCTGGATTATGAAATTTACGGGGAAGTGGATCGGCGGCCAAGCTTCGTTTCATGAGGTTCTTACCGCTACGGCTTGGTCGAATGTGATCCTCATCTGGGTCGGAATACTCTGGATCCCTAAGCTGCTGCTCTTCGGATACGAGCTTTTCACGACTGCAACGCCGATCATGGACGCGAATCCGACATTAAAGCTCTTGCTGGTTATTTTTGGTGTCATTGAAGTTGTATTATCGATCTGGGCGGTTGTCGTCTATATCCTTATACTGAGTGAAGTACAGAAATTTTCCGGTTGGATGGCGCTGCTTAATGTGATCTTGGCGCTTGTGATTGCTTTTTTGATTATTATGGCAATAACAATCGTTATTAGCCTTATCTTAAGCGTCTTTGCCTTTGGCATCGGCATAGGAGGTTAAGATGACCAAGGAATTTAAAGTCCATGAGCTGCTCGTCATCAAATCCATTGCAGAGACGATTAATCAGACCAATGACCTCGATATCCTGTTAAATTCGGTTCTTCGTAAATTGGTCGAATTAACGGATATGCATGCCGGATGGATTTTTCTCGCTGAAGATTGCGCAGACACGTTTCAATATACTTGTCCTGCGGATTATCAGCTGCCAGAAGCGCTTGAGACTGACGATCGCAAACTGCTAACGACCGGTTCTTGCTGGTGTCTCGACGGGTATTGGAATGGGAAGTTGAAGGCCGCAGTGAATACGATCTATTGTCAACGGCTTGATCAAGCGGTGGCCTACAAGTACGGAGATACCGAAGGGATTACGCATCATGCCACGATCCCTCTGACGGCAGGGAACAAGCGCTTTGGCATCTTAAATGTCGCGGCTGCTGGCAAAGAGCATTTTAGCCAAGAAGAATTGACATTAATGGAATCGATCGCATTTCAAGTCGGAACAGCGGTAGAACGAACCTTATTATATCAATCCGAACAGAAGAGAGCAGATCTCTATTCGAAGCTGGGGGAATTGGCTCGTGACTTAGGCAAGCTGCTTATTACCGAGCAAATCCCGGAACTGGTTACACGTTGGATCGGGGAACAAGTCGGTTGTGATTACGCGGCTTTCTTTATGGAGGAGAATGGTCGACTCTCGCGACGTGTTTCCTGGCAAGAAGGCAAAATTCATCATCGACGTAAGATCTTTACATTGAAGCAAGCAAGGGAAGCGGGACGGGCGTTCAGCACAGGCGAGACGAAGCAGTGGAGACGCAATCCCAAGGACCTGCATCAGGATCATACGATATCGAAGGGCATTAGTACGGCAATCGCAGTACCGCTGCATTTCCGGGATAAGCCGATCGGTGTCATCTTCGCTGGTTCACAATGCCGAATCTTCGATGAAGTGGATATGGAGCTGCTGGAGGCACTCTCCGGTCATATTACGTTAGCCTTCGAGAACGCGAGACTCCATCAACAACAGCTTGATCTGTTAAAATGGGAAGAACGCAATCGATTAGCACGGGATCTGCACGATTCCGTATCGCAAATGTTGTTCTCTCTCCAATTTACTGCGCGCGGGATGGAGGCGATGCTCGAAGATCCGCCAGAACTGGTGAAACGTGCTGTCAAAGATATGCAGGATCTAACCCAAAATGCACTGAATGAGATGCGCTCACTGATTCTTCAGCTGCGTCCCGTAGGCCTGGAACAAGGACTCTTAACAGGATTATATCGTTATGGCAAGGCGCAAGGGCTCGTCGTTATTAACTGTGTTGAAGGCATGCTTGAACTCTCTAGTCGTGTAGAAGAAGCGTTGTTCCGAATCGGGCAAGAAGCGCTGAATAACGCTAGGAAATATGCAGGGCATCCGCAGGTTCAGATTAATTTGAAACAGCAGCAGCAGCTCGTATGCATGGAAATCTCAGACCAAGGGGATGGATTCTCGCCGCTGAAGATTGATGGTACCAGTACGTTTGGGATGCGGACCATGCGCGAACGCGCTGAATCGCTTGGAGGTACGTTAGTCATTGACAGCCGTAAAGGCGAAGGAACGACGATTCGAGTCTTAATACCGAATCAGAAGTGAGAGGGGAGACGGGCCGTTGAGCATCAAAGTACTTATCGTAGACGATCACGCAATCGTCATACGCGGGCTTCAGTATTATCTGATGACCCAACCAGATATTGAAGTCGTAGGGGAGGCGACGAGCGGTCAATCGGCGATCGATCAGATCGAGGCTTTGCAGCCGGATGTCGTTCTGATGGATCTGCTCATGCCAGGCATGACGGGGATAGAGGCGACGCAGCAGATTCGAATCAAACATCCGAATATTAAAGTTATTGTCTTAACTTCGTTCTCAGACCATGACCATGTACTACCAGCGATTCAAGCAGGGGCGAATGGTTATCTCTTGAAGGATATCCAGCCAGATGAGCTGGCACAAGCAATACGCGGTGTATATCAGGGGCAAGCGCAGCTTCATCCGCGCGTCACGGAGCAGTTGATGTCACACTTGGTAGAGAAGCCGGCTGCACCCGTACAAGAGGATGAAGTCGATTGCAATCTAGATGTTCTCACGCCGAGGGAGAAGGAAGTACTAGAATGGATTGCACTCGGCAAGAGCAATAAGGAGATCGCTGCCGCGTTCCATATCACGGAGAAAACAGTGAAGACGCATGTCAGCAATATTCTAAGCAAGCTGGGTTTGACGGCGCGTACGCAAGCTGCGATTATCGCGATCAAGCACGGGTTGGCAGGACAATAGGATGAAGATATCTACGACCAAAGTCGTAGAAACGCCCAACATGTTGTTGGGCTTTTTTTGTAGGTCAAGTTCATCCGATATGCCGAGGGAAGAATGTCATTCTGATGTTATTATTAGTACATAAGTTCAAACAACACATAGACAACGACATCCGGAGGTTACCCTAATGAGTAAAGTATTATTCGTCAAAGCAAATGATCGTCCAGCAGAACAAGCGATAAGCGTACAACTGTACAATGCATTCTTGTCGGGCTATAAAGAAGCAAATCCGACGCATGAGATTGAAGAACTCGATCTTTTCGCAGAGAATTTACCTTATTACAACGCAACGATGATGAGCGGCATGTTCAAAACAGCCAAAGGATTTGAGACAACTGCAGAAGAGCAAGCAAGCGTCGAGAACGTGAACAAGTACTTAAACCAATTCCTCGCTGCGGATAAAGTCGTAGTCGCGTTCCCGTTATGGAATATGTGCGTGCCAGCGGTGCTTCATACGTATATCGACTACTTGAACCAAGCAGGCAAAACATTCCGTTACACACCTGAAGGTCCGGTTGGACTTGTAGGAGACAAGAAAGTTGCACTCTTGAACGCGAGCGGCGGCGTCTATTCCGAAGGACCTCGTATGCATGAAGAAATGGCGCTGAAATTCATGGAATACAACTTGAATTTGTTCGGCGTGACGAATGTTGAGAAACTCGTGATCGAAGGACATAACCAATACCCAGATCGCAGTGCGGCGATTGTTGCAGATGGACTTGAAGCAGCAGCAAAGCTCGCAGCAAGATTCTAAATCCAAATAATAATGGTAAGCAGGGGGAATGCATTCATGACAACGTATAAATCTATTGTAATCGGAACGGGTCCATCGGGACTTACAGCAGCGATCTATTTAGCCCGCGCGAATATGAATCCACTCGTTATTGAAGGACCGGAACCAGGTGGACAATTGACAACGACGACGGAAGTGGAGAATTTCCCCGGCTTTCCAGAGGGAATTCAAGGACCAGAATTGATGGATAATATGCGTAAGCAAGCGGAGCGCTTCGGTGCGGAATTCCGTACGGGCTGGGTGACGAACGTGGATACGTCCGCACGTCCATTTACCTTAACGGTTGAAGGCATCGGACAAATCTCTGCCGAGACATTGATTATTTCAACAGGCGCTTCGGCGAAATATCTCGGTATTCCAGGGGAAAAAGATAACGTAGGCCGCGGTGTAAGTACATGTGCGACTTGCGATGGCTTCTTCTTCCGGAACAAGAAAATTATCGTCGTAGGCGGCGGAGATTCTGCGATGGAAGAAGCTAACTTCTTGACACGATTTGCTTCCGAAGTCGAGATTGTGAATCGTCGCGATGAACTTCGTGCATCGAAGATCATGCAAGACCGTGCGCGTCAGAACCCGAAAATTCGTTGGTCGCTGAACCGTACACCGCTTGAAGTTATTGCAGGGGATCACGGCGTTACAGGTCTGAAAGTTCGTAACAATGCAACGGGTGAAGAAGAGATCATCGAGACTGAAGGTCTATTCGTTACGATCGGTCATACGCCGAATACGAAGTTCTTAGGCGGTCAAGTTACGACGGACGATCATGGCTACATTGTCGTGAAACCAGGTACGACGGAGACGAATATCCCAGGGATCTTCGCTTGCGGAGACGTCCAGGATACGAAGTACCGTCAAGCGATTACTGCGGCAGGCAGCGGCTGTATGGCGGCCCTTGAATGCGAACGTTTCCTAGAAGCACACGAAGCTTAAGTATTATTTTTCAAATTAATCCTAAGGAGTGAATGAGATCATGGCAGATAACAATGTTATTGTCTACTCGCGTAACTATTGCCCACACTGTGTACAGGTGAAAAAATACCTGGAGGAAAACAATGTTGCCTTCGAAGAACGCAATGTGGATACGAACGAAGCATTCATGGAAGAATTATTCAACCTTGGTATGCGTGCCGTTCCCGTAACGGTTGTTGGTGAGGAGAAAATCCTTGGTTTTAACACCACGCAATTGAAGCAAGTGCTTAGCATCTAATCGTTAACCAATGAACTGCAATTGATTTGAACATCATCCAAACTCCATTTACCGCTTATGTGGCAAGGGATATCCTCCTAGCGCATAGGCGGTCTTTTTTTTGTGGAATAATTTAGGGGCATTTGGTAAAAATATGCTTCAAAAGGATGGTGTGGCCCATGTGCAGAAGATTTTCATTGAGTGCCGAACTACATGAAGTACAGGATTATTTCAAGGTCGACACTGTATTGACATACTACCGTAAGCGTTATAATATTGCGCCGACGCAGGAGATGGCCGTCATTATGCGGGAAGGCAATGAACGCCGACTAGACCAGAGCCGTTGGGGGCTGTTCCCGTTCTGGGGTAAGGATGCCATCAATGCGGATATTGATGCCGTGCATCGCAATCCCGCTTATCCGAAAATGATCGATCGCCGCAGATGTATCATCCCGTGCAATGGGTTCTATTATTGGAGATCGCTTGGCAAACGAAGCTATCCGGTACGGGTCGTCATGAAGAATCGAGGGATTTTTGGCGTTGCGGGCTTGTATGAGAACTGGCGGGACACAAGAGGTGAAGAGGTCAGAACCTGCACAATATTGATGACAAATGCAAATACAACCGTCAGAGAATTCGATACCCGTATGCCAGCGATACTGGATGGGGAAGGGATGGAGGCTTGGCTCGATCCTAACGTACGCGGTGTCGCTCATCTTAGAACCTTCCTCAGACCTCATGAGGATGCGTTAATGGACATATATCCGGTTTCACCTCTACTCGCGAATGATACATTCGATACGCTTGAATGTATTCAGCAGATGGATATGAAGCTGGCTTGGGTAAAGGAATAACATGATCCGAACGCTAAAATAAACAAGGATAGATTTATGCGATAAGGAGCCTGCTGAGGAATCAGCAGGTTTTTTTACTGTACGATCTGTGGACTCAGGTTGAATGGTTGATGTTAGAAATGGTACATTGAATTTATTCAATCATGGTTGTTGAATCATGATGCTGCATAATAGGAGTCGATGGATGTTGAGTCATATGGAATTAGAACAACGAATTCAAATTGGTCTCGCCGGCTGGGGAGATCATGATGATATTTACCCGAGCGGCACCAAATCGGGCGACAAGCTCAAGATTTATAGCAGCCGCTTTCCTATCGTTGAACTCGATAGTTCCTTCTATGCGATTCCTTCGCCAGACCGGATGGGGAAATGGTCGGAACAAACACCGGATCATTTTGGTTTTATCGTCAAAGCTTATCAAGGGATGACCGGGCATACGCGCGGCAAAATTCCGTTTTCGGATACGAAAACGATGTTTCAGATCTTTCGCGAATCGGCAGAGGAGCTGCAGAAAGCGGGGAAGTTGAGGGCTGTACTGTTTCAATATCCGCCCTGGTTCGGCTGTGAGAAGAAGCATGTGGATATCATTCGCAGAACAAGAGAATGGATGGACGGATTACCGGTCGCGTTAGAATTTCGGCATCAGAGCTGGTTTTATGGGGAAATGCGAGATAAGACGCTGCAATTCATGCGCGATGAAGGATGGATTCATTCGATTTGTGATGAACCGCAAGTGGGGGACGGGTCGGTACCGACGGTTCTCGAGCCCACAAGAAGCGACTGTACCATGATTCGATTCCATGGCAGGAACGCTGCTGGCTGGCAATCGAGTGGGCAGCCGAACTGGCGGGAAGTCAGATACCTCTATCGATACAACAAGGAAGAACTGATGGCATGGAAGCAAAATATTCTTCAACTACTCGAGTCGACGGAAAACTGCTGGATTGTATTTAATAACAATTCCGGAGGAGATGCAGCGGATAATGCCGTACAATTAATGGAGGTTCTGGGGATGGCATTGCCTGAAATGCCTGGACCTCCGCCATACCAAATGTCTCTGTTTGAAGATTAGACCGGTGTACTGAGCGTGTGCGTCCGGCTTATTTTTTTATCCAAGGGCTATTGAATGTTTGGTTCCTGTCCGTTATGATACGTTAGACTGATACGCAGAGGAGGGAAGTTATGGAATCAGTGTTGAATATTACCGTTCGTTCGTCGGATATCGACCTGAATGGCCATCTGAATCATGTGAGATACGTTGAATTCTTGGAGCGGGGACGAAGAGATTGGTATGAACAGATTCACTTCCCATTGGAATCTTTCCATCCCGAAGGGATTATGACATCGATCGTGAATATTCAAATGAACTTTCGGCGTGAATGTCATGAGCAGGATCGATTGCAAGTGATAACGAAGCCAGCGAAGGTTGGGAGATCCAGCTATGTTTTTGATCAGATGATCATGAACCGCGATCAAGAGGTCTGTGCAGACGCAAGGGTCACCTGTGTCATCATGGATCTAGCGTCCAGACAGAGTACCGCGGTGCCGGACAAGCTGCGATCACACTTTCCAAGCGAATAGAAGCGTCCAATTAGGATATAGAGAACGAGGGGGAACACATGTATGATTCAAGCATTACCACTTAACGAACAAGCTGTAGCACAGCAAATTCTGGCGCTGCAGTTGCCAGCATACCGTGTAGAGGCTGAAATTATCGGCTCGGATGCCATCCCGGCATTACGTGATACGGTTGAATCCATCATGTCATGTGGGGAGACCTTCTATGGATGGGTTGAAGACGGCGAATTAGCCGGTGCTATCGCTTATAAAATCGAGGATGGCGCACTTGACATTCATCGGTTAATCGTACATCCGAATCATTTCCGCAAAGGGATCGGCCGCAGATTGCTGCAATATGTACTGCAAGAGCATGCACATGTGAAGACGTTTATCGTCGCAACCGGATCCAAGAACGTGCCAGCGATACAGCTGTATCTCTCGGAAGGTTTTGTTGAAGTTGGAGGCTTTGAACCTGTGCCGGGTCTACCGATTACGAATTTGGAGAAGGTCATAGCCTAGCGTAGGAGAATAGGAAGAGAAGATGCAGCTGCGATGCGTAGACGATCGTGGCTGTAACTTTTTATGATGTACAATACACGAACCTTTATAGATCAAGCGGGCCAGCAAAATCGTGAACAGGAGGGATAGCCATGAAGAACATGATGGATTGTCCATTTATTACAGTAAAGCAGATAGATGAACATCTCGTCTCGTATTTATCACGTATCGGTCATATTTTCACCGTATTTGACCAACAAGATTCCGGGTGCATCTCCTATGGCGTCCGAGCCGCGGAACAGAATTGGTTCGTGAAATATGCGGAAAACCATGAGGCGATTCGATTTATGCAGAATGCGGAAGTCTTTCATCAGGCAGTGGCGCATCCGAGCATACCAAGGTTAATCCATGCATTTACGACGGCGAAGGGATTTGCATTGGTCTATGAATGGGTTAACGGCGAGGCACTCGGAACGCCAGCATTCCCAGGCAAAGAGGGAAGGAACCGGCCGGAATCTCCACATTTTCGCTTCAGACAACTGTCGACGGATCGAATCATTGCCGCGCTGAATACGGTCTATGAGGTGCACGCCTACGTCGAACAACAAGGATATGTCGCAGTCGATTTTTATGATGGTGGCATGATTTATGACTTTGATCGATACGAACTTCATCTATGCGATTTCGATTGTTATCGGCGAGGCGCATTCGAGCTTGAGATGGATCGGAACTATGGGTCAAGCCGGTTCATGGCACCGGAGGAGTTCATTCGCGGAAGTCTAATCGACCACCAGACGAATGTGTATACGATGGGTGCCGCAGCTTTTGAATTCCTAGCAATCGGTGGTGGACGAGAGTTACACGATTGGCATGCCCCTGAGGCATTATATCATGTAGCCCGTAAGGCGGCTTCGGCGGAACGTTCCGAGCGGTACGAGAGCGTTTATGCGTTCTACCGTGCTTGGCTGGAAGCGCAATAGTAGTTTTTTTATGACATTACGATCGAAGTAGGTCTTGATAATTTGGAGGGAAATCCATCTTATTAGGGCCTTTTATATGTTTGAAGTTGACAAGCTTTACATTTACACCAGGAGTGATTTCGAATTGAAATCGATCTTCTCCGACAGGGATATGCGGACCAACGGTTGGCACAACCCGAAGAGTGATTAAAAAGTCGAATCCACGGAATCCATTCACACGTTTAACATCAGAGACATCAACAAAATAAGGGTACAGATCAGGTGGTACTTTTAAATCTTTGGCATACACCTCTCCAAGCTTATCACTCATATAGGGCAGCAAGAAAAGGACGAGCATATCTTGAAACTGCAATTGTGTTGAATCTTGTTCAGAGGCGCTCGCCTGATGGTGCATTTGGAAGACAATGACGAAAAAGATCATTAATAATATAAAAGTTTTCCGTATCACATGAAGCTCCTTTACCGTTTTGCTTTACGATAATAATTTACCAAAATGATTCGAATTATGTGCTCCCATATACAATCGTCGTGAACATGCCTCCAGCAGGCTTCGTAAAGTTATTGGCCATATGATGCGGAATGTGGCAATGGAAAGGCCATACTCCCGGATTATTCGCGCGGAACTGAATGTCATAGGTTTCGCCGGGAGCGACGTTAATCGTATTCTTGATCCGCTGCTGCTCCCAGCTAATCGGATTCCCATCGGAGGCTACGACATCGAATTGGTGTCCATGCAGGTGGATCGGGTGCGCATTCATGCCGAGATTCCCGAGTCGAATGCGAACGAGATCCCCTAACTTGACCGGAAGCGCCTCTGTGTGTGGGAAGCAGCGTCCATTCATGGTGAAGAAGTTGAATGTGTCGGTATAGGGATCGATATCGTACACGCCAGGATTAAGTTCAAATTTTGGCATCCCGATCAGGTGGAACTCATGCAGCATAAGGAAATAATCCCGGTCGACGGGCAGTCCGTGTCCCGGTGGATCCAGGATAATAAAAGCTCCGCCCATACCGCCCATTTCCTGCGGAATGGCATTGTAATGGGAATGGTACATGTGCGTTCCTGGTGGGTTCTGTACCGTGAATCGATACGTGAATGAATAATTCGGCGGGATGAGCGGAGAGGGTTCGATGCAGGGCACGCCATCCATCAAATTCGGGATATCAAGACCATGCCAATGGACGCTCGTACCTTCCGTTAGTAGTAGGTTTGAGACACGGATGGCCACTTCATCACCTGGGTAGACCAGGATCGTAGGGCCGGGGATCGATCCATTATATCCAAGTCCGCGAAGACGAATGCCTGGCAAAATCTCCAGTTCAACTGGTTCTGCAATTAACTCAAAATGTTTGACGCCGTTCCGAATTTCAAAGGGCAGGTTCGGCACATGAGGTGTATAGACCATATGTATTCCTCCATCACATCGTTGCTCATGCGGTACAAATACTCCATTAACTATATGCATACTCTCCGTGTGCCAATCCTGACGGACAAGAATATTTCAATGTTGTGATACATTAAGTATCTTATTTGCAAGAATAAATCAAAAATCTAAGTAAAAAAGTCAAAATTTTGTCTAGAAAAAAACGGATTCGTCCACTATCATAAGAATATGAGATACAAAATGTATCCTCGAGCTTGGACAGATGCCTGAGCAAACGAAAGGAGGGAATCAATTCGCGTACTGTACACATGCGACATTGCTCGGTCTGGTTAACGCAGCAGGAGTATGATCATAACCATGACACCAATACACATCCTCTAATCTATCCACGGATCTCCGCAACCACTTGAACGACGATTGTGAAAGTCGGACGCATACTCACGAGCATTTACCTTCATTTACGCTAATGGTAATGGACTGCACCCATTGATCTCATCGCAACCCGAAGAACATTTTGAGATTGGAACCTGATTGATCTGCTAAAGGAGGCATAATGTATCTTGAGAAACATGAAATGTCTACTGTTAACCACGTTTACGGTGATGATTGCCTTGACCATGTTCCTGATGAGCCAAGAGACAACGCATGCTGCTGCTGTTGGAGACATTACGAAGTTCGAGAAAACCGATGATAAAACGTTCACGATCACGAGTGGAAGTGACAAAGTCAGAGCGATTTTCTATCGCGATGATATGGTCCGCATCTGGCTAGGCGTGAATGGGACATTCACCGATGCGCCGGGAAAAAACGGCGGTGCGCCGCTGGAACCGATCGTGATCAAGAATGACTTCGGACCAGTTCAAGTGACGTGGTCAGATGAAGGCGCTTACTATAAGATGAATAGCGGCAAGTTCGTCCTGCGCGCTTACAAGAGCCCGCTGAAGTTCGCGATGTATAAGGCAGACAATGCCACCCTCGTCTGGGAAGAGCAAGCCAGCTTGAACTATACGGGTACGTCGACAACGCAGAAGCTATCACGCGGCGTAGATGAATACTTCTATGGCGGCGGGATGCAGAATGGATATTTCTCCCACCGGGATAAGACGATCAAGATTGGCAATAATTTCGGCGGTTGGGGCGATGGCACGGTATCCAATCCATCCCCATTCTACTTAAGCACGAACGGATATGGCGTACTGCGCAATACGTTCCGGGAAGGCTCATACGATTTCGGAAGTCCGCTCAGTCTGACACATAATGAGAATCGATTCGATGCGTATTACTTCTATGGCGAGTCCATGAAGGATATTCTGAACGGGTATACGGATCTGACGGGCAAACCGACGCTCATTCCGAGATGGGGGATGGGGCTCGGGGATGCCGACTGCTACAACAAGGCGCCGGACACAACCCTAGATGTGTTGAAAGTCGCGCAAGCTTATCGCGATAAGGATATGCCAGGCGCTTGGATTCTTCCGAACGACGGTTATGGTTGCGGTTACGTCAACCTGACGGAGACCGTTCAGAAACTCCATGAATTAGGTTTTTACACAGGTCTCTGGACGCAGCAGGGTGTAGATCAGATTGCTACAGAGGTAGGCGTGCATGGCACACGGTTGAACAAATTAGATGTTGCTTGGGTCGGGTCGGGCCATGATTTTGCGTTAAACGGCTCGAAGCAAGCTTATCAAGGGACGGAGAACAACTCCAATGATCGCGGATACGTATGGTCGATTGCCGGTTGGGCTGGGACGCAGCGTTATTCAACCGTCTGGTCTGGGGATCAAGCGGGTGATTGGGAATTCATTCGGTTCCATATTCCTTCCATGATCGGTGCAGGATTATCCGGGATGGCTTATTCCACAGGAGATATCGATGGCATCTTCGGCGGCAGTGCGAAGACCCAGGTGCGCGATCTGCAGTGGAAAGTATTCACGCCGATTTTGATGAATATGTCGGGCTGGGCAGCGAAAGACAAGCAACCTTGGGTATGGGGTGAACCGTACACAAGCTACAACCGTGACTATTTGAAACTACGTCAGCGACTTACCCCTTATTTCTATACGTATTTGCACGAATCGTACGTATCGGGTGTGCCATTGATGCGCGGGATGGTCTTCGAATATCCGAACGACCCGAATACGAAAAACACGCTGACGCAATATCAATTTATGTCGGGTGAGAATTTCCTTGTCGCACCGGTATACACCGATACAACGATGCGTAATGGCATCTATTTGCCGAAGGGGAAATGGATTGATTATTGGAGCGGGGCAGAACATTATGGATCCAAAATGCTCGATGAATACGCCGCACCACTTAATAAATTGCCATTGCTAGTCAAAGCGGGGGCAATCATTCCGATGTATCCGGAGTCGCTCTATGACGGTCAAGTGCCGCCGAATCCGATTACGTATGATATTTATCCATATAAGACCTCCAGCTTCAAGATGTATGAGGATGACGGTGTGACGAGAGAACATCGTCAAGGCAAATATGCGGAGACACTGATCAAATCGATCGCACCGGACACTGGAACGGGCGACCTTGTCATTCAAGTCGGCGCGACAATTGGAGACTATAAGGGCAAGCTGGAAGCGCGCAAGAATCAATTTATGATTCACATGCACGACAAACCAGGCTCAGTAACATTGAACGGCGCTTCGATGAATGAATTATCTGGCAAGTCTGCTTGGGATGCGGCAGCCAGCGGTTGGTTCTTCGATGCAGCAGACAAACGCGGCATTCTATACGTGAAGACCGTTGAAATGCCGACGAATCAAGGCTTCGAGCTGCGTACGACAGGCTTCGTCGCAGATACAACGCCGCTCAAAGATGCTGTCGTAATTGAAATCCCGCAAGAGGATACGGATCCGAGCCGGATTCCGCAGGAAGATATCGTAGCAACGGCATCGAATGCGGATGCATCGACCCCAGCTTCCAATGTGCTCGATGCGAGTCGAGAATCCATCTGGAGTACATCGCTCACGGGATCGGCTGCATTGCCGCAATCGATTACGTTCAACCTTGGAACGAATCATTTCATTAATCGAATCAAAGTCCTTCCACGTCAATACGGCGGAAATGATGGCATCATTACGGAGTATAAGCTGTATAGCAGCTTAGATGGTACGAATTATGCGCTCGTGACAAGCGGGCAGTGGAATGCAGACAAAGAAGAGAAAACGATTACGTTCGATACCGTCGAAGTGCAGTACCTAAAGCTTGAAGCTGTCAAAGGCGTAAACGGATTCGCATCCATCGCCGAAGCGAATGTCTATCGCGATCCGACCAAACCAGCGCCTACACCGATCAAGAAATCAGAAATGAAAGCATCGACGACGAGCTTCGAACCAGGTAGTGAGGCCTCCAAAGCAATCGACGGGAAGTCGAGCACAGTGTGGCATACGAAGTGGAACGGTGCGGATAAACTCCCTCAATCCATTACCCTGGACCTTGGATCGATCCATGAAATCAGCCTGGTGCGATATGCGCCGCGGACGGATGCAGGCAATGGAACGTTCACGAATTACAACTTGTATCTAAGTACGGACGGAACGAACTACACCAAAATAAGCAGTGGGGATTGGGTGCGTAATAATCAGAAGAAATATATTAAATTCGCGCCAACTCTTGCAAGATATGTGAAATTAGAAGCTGTTCAAGCCGTTGGCGGCTTCGCATCAGCTTCGGAAATCGATGTCTATGATGCCCCGCAGGCGGAAATCGTCATTTCGAACATTTCCGAAGGCAAAGCAATCTCAGCGGATAACAGTGATCCGGCCTTCCCAGCCACTAATGCCAATGACGGCAAGGCGGAGACGAGATGGTCTGCATCTGACAATCAGTTAGGCCATACCTTAACGATTGATTTCGGCAAAATGTATTCGATACAAGGCTCTGAGACTTCATTCGAATCAAGCACGAAGCCTTATCAGTACAAAATTGAGGTGCGTGAAGACAATACATCCGCTTGGATTCAGGTGGCGAATCGTACAGCCAATACGGAGGCAGGTGCCGAGATCAAAGATAACTTCGCGAGCCGCGGGCGGTATGCGCGTATTACGATTACAGGCTTACCGGATGCAGATGCTAGAGCGAGTATCGCGGAATTCAAGTTGTTCGGCTATTCGCTTGGCGGTGTTACGAAGGTTACGGGTGTGACACTGGATAAACCGACACTAAGTATGGATGTGCTTGGAGCTGCAGCGACACTTACCGCAACCATTGCCCCTGTCGATGCCACGATCAAGACGGTGACATGGAGCAGCAGCGATCCTGCCGTGGCTATGGTTGATGCGCAAGGTGTTGTAACGGCGAAAGGTCAAGGCAAAGCGACAATCACGGTGACGACGACAGACGGCAATTTCAAAGCATCCAGTGAGGTGACTGTGAAAGGTCAGGAGAATCTCGTGAAGATCCCTCAATCGCAAATGACTGCATCAGCGACGAGCTTCGAAGCGGGTCAGAACGATCCGAAGTATGCGATCGACGGCAATTCAGAGACACATTGGCATACAAAGTGGTATAACGTAGATCCGCTCCCACAATCCCTGATCATTGAACTTGGCGGGACATATACGATTAGCTGTGTGGACTATTTGCCTCGTCCAGAAGCGAGTAACGGTACGATCCTAGCTTACAATCTCTACGTCAGTGAAGATGGTACGAATTATACGAAGGTGGGAAGCGGCAAATGGCTCAAAAATAATCTGTTGAAAGAGATCAATTTCGCCCCAGTCAAAGCCAAATTCATTAAGCTAGAGACTACGGAAGGTGTAGGGGACTTTGCATCTGTCGCGGAGATCAATGTCTATCGTTCATCAGACGCGCAAGCAGAGCTTCAATCGATTGCCTTGAATGCAACAAGTTATACCGTTCAAGTGAACGAGACGACGACAGTTCAAGCGACGGCAAAATATGCTGACGGCACGAGCAAAGACGTTACCGCACAAGTAGTATGGACTGTCGAGAAGCCTACCATTGCAACGGTTACAGACGGCAATCTGAGAGGGGTAGCCGTTGGCGACACGACGATCACGGCAAGCTTCGGCGGCAAAACAGCTAAGGCAGAGGTGCATGTGAAGCCAGCTGCACAGGCGAGCCCGGTTACATCCCTCACGGGTGATAGCACGGTTCTATCCGGTAAGGAAGTTAAAGTTCGAATTGGCTTAAGCGGCGTAACGACGGATGTCTACGCTGAGGAGCTGGCATTGACCTACGATACGAGTGCGCTTGAAGTGGTTGTCGTAAATCCGGTGAAGGATGGATTGAATGTACTGCAAAAATCGGATCGTAATGGTAAATTGCATTACATTGTTGCGAGCGAAGGCCCGGGCAAAGCAATTAAAGGTGATGCACAAGTACTCGAAATCACATTCCGGGCGAAGAATACGGATCAGGACCGCGTGACGGACATCAGCTTGGATAGCGCTGTGCTTGGTGACGCGACGGGGGCTGAGGTAAGTGCGAAGCCTTCCACTTTCCGTCTTCAAATCCTGACTGAGCCGCAAGGAGTCCCAGGCGATTTGAACCACGATGGCAAAGTAACGATTGGTGATCTTGCGCTCATGGCGATCAATTACGGGAAGACTTCTGCAAGCCCAGATTGGGATAAAATTAAACATATGGATCTGAAGAAAGACGGCGTGATCGATATTCTTGACCTGGCAGAAGTGGCAAGTCTCATTCTGAAGTAAGCCAAATCATAACGTTGGGGAGGATGCTAGTCCATGGAGATCAAACAGAGTCGCTTCGGGATATCACGAGCGATGTCGAAGCTGCTAATTGCTGCAATGGTTCTTCAATTATTCACCACGTGGGTGGGCATGGGTCGAGGGGATGCTGCGGAAGCAGCGTCCCACACGACAACGAAGCGCCCGGATGGCAAGAATCTTGTCTTTCCTGTCGTCAGTGACATTCACATCGGTCATACACCGAAGGACGTGCCGAAGTGGCAAATGGTCTTGAACCAGTTGAAGGCGATCGCGCCGAATTATGACGCGCTAGCAGCCGTTGGCGATATTACGGACAGCGGGACCGTCCAGCAATATGATACATTGATGAGCAACTACAACAACTTGAAGGTTCCTAGCGCGGTATCACTATTCTCAATAGGGAACCATGATTACATCAATGGCAGCGCAAGCGCGATGCAGCAGCGTTTCAAAGACAAGACGGGCATGAGCGGCATTTATTATGACCAATGGATCAATGGATATCATTTCATAATTCTAGGCAGCGAAGATGGGACGCGGGATGGAACATTGTCCGATACCCAGCTGAACTGGCTGGATACGAAACTAGCGGAAGAAGCAGATCCGAATAAGCCCATCTTCGTATTCTTGCATCAACCGATAACGAATACGGTATACGGCAGCGATTTGTGGGGACATAAGCAGAATGCAACGAAGCTGTACAATACGATCGCAAAATATCCGCAAGTGATTACATTTTCGGGTCACTCCCATTATGTTCTTGACGACCCAGGTTCCATCAGCCAACGCGACTTCACGGCGGTGGGAACCGCAGCGGTTCGTTATCCCGAATTAGAGCCAGGGAAGATTCAAGGGATTCATCCAAGTGATGAGATTACGCAGGGACTGGTCGTCGAAGTGTTCGATAACGAAGTGCGCATCAAACGCAGAGATTTCCATACGAACGCATGGACCGGTGACGATTGGGTCGTCAAGTATCCGGCCGTGAAGAGTCAATTCACGTACACGGATGACCGGGATAAAGTGAAACCTGTTTTCCCGAGTTCGGCCAAAGCGGCGATAGATCCATCCAGCATAGGTCCGAAGCAAATGCGTGTAACATTCGATCAAGCCACGGATAATCTATTTGTTCGTTCTTATGAAGTGAAAGCCGTAAACGCAGCGACTGGCGGCACGGTACAATCGTTCCTCGCGTTCGCTCAGCAATACGATGACCCGGCACCAGCGCAGCTCTCCTTCGATATCAGCGGTCTCCAGCCGGAGACGAAGTATCGGATTGAAGTGACAGCGATCGATTCGTTCAATAACCGCAGCGATATTCCGCTTAAGGTAGAGGCGACAACAGGCAACAAGCCAGCGCTCGAGAAGCCTGTGGCGGATGTCATTGATATCGACTTCATCGATGGCACGGGTAAAGATCGTTCGCCAGCACAGAATCATGCAACCTCAACAGGCAGCAGTGCAAAGATCGTCTACAGCCCGGAGTTCAAAAAGTACGTTGCGCGCATGAATGGGACGACAGACGAATATTTTAGCATTCCGGTCAGCAGCTCCATTAAAAATGTGAAGAACCAATTTACGCTAGAATCCCTATTTAAATTGAACTCGACGCGCAACCAGGATGTATTCGGGAATACGCAGAGCTCCGGCGTTATTTTCGAATCGACGACAGGCGGGAAGATGGAGCTGTGGGCGCATATCGGCGGCAGTTATAAACGATTAGGCGTTCAAGTGGAACCGAACAAGATCTATCACCTCGTCGCAACCTATGATGGCGCTCAAATTCTCCTCTTCTTAAACGGTACGCAAGTCGGTTCCATGGCAGCCTCTGGTACGATCGCGCAATCGGATATCCAATTCGCCATTGGCGCGGACCCTGAAGCGAACAATCGCGGAAATTACGTGTTGGATGGTGATGTGAGTGTCGCGAGGTTCTACAGCTATGCGATCTACCCTGAACAAGTACAAATGCTCTATAACGAATTGTCGCAGCGCTTGTCCATCGAAGAACTGAACACGCTGTACAATGATATTCAGTCCGCAAGACAATTAGCGAACGATACTTCGGTCGTAGGTACGAATCCTGGACAATATCCAGCGAGCGCGATGGCGGCATATGCTGCGAAGATCAATGCGGCGGAGCTTGTGCTGAAGTCGAGAACCGTGACGAAGAGCGAAGTTCAAGCTGCCATCGAGCAGTTGAAGACAGCGAAGACGGAGTTGGATAAGTCCAAGATCGAACCTGAGACGAACCATGTGACAGCTCTGACAGCTAGTAAAGATACTGTGGAAGAAAGTCAGACGTTCACGGTCAAGCTGGCGATCAATCGGGTAACGAAGAGCGTCTACGCTGAAGATGTAACCATGCAATACGATGCGAACCTGCTGGAATATGTAGATGCGAAGTCGTTGCAATCGAATCTTCATCTCATACCGAATGCGTCACAGAACCCGGGAACGCTCCGATTCATCCTTGCGAGCATGGGCGCGGATAAAGGAATCTCAGGCAATACGGATGTGCTTGAAATGACATTCAAGGCTAAATCGGTGGAGCAAGCCGCATCGGCCAAAGTTTCCGTGAACAAAACAGTGCTCGCGGATGAGAATGGTCAAGAACTTGAAGCAAGTCTGTCGAATGTCCAAGTCCAAGTAACACCTGACACCGGCCCTAGTTCGCCTGATGTGAACCATGACGGCAAAGTCAGTATCGGTGACCTCGCGATTATTGCAGCGCATTATGGCAAGTCGACATCGAGCCCAGATTGGCAGCAGGTGAAGCAGTATGACTTGAACCGAGATGGCATAATCGACATTTCTGATCTATCGGCGGTTGCTTCTCAGATAATCAAGTAATGGGATGATCGCTAACCGATGAAAAAGGCTGTTCTATCGTCATTTCTGACGACGGAACAGCCTTTTCTCTATGAATAGGATGGATATTTGGTTAGGTTAGCTCGCCGAGTTCGTAATGAATGGCGTCAAATCGTCGTTATACAGCACCCAAAGTTCATGTAATGCACGAGTACATCCGACATAGAGCAGCTTTGCATCCATTGCGCCTTCCCGGTAATGGTGCGCATCGACGTCCATTAGCAGTACAGCATCGAATTCTAATCCTTTGGACAGATAGACTGGCAGGACAGAGATTCCGCCGAGGTATTCGCTCTTGCTGCCGTCGATGAGATTGACGTTAACACCGTGATCTATAAGCTTAGCATGTAGTTCTTTGGCTTCCTGCAACGTGCGCGTCAGCATAGCCGTTGTATTATAGTCCGATTGATGAAATTGTTCAATCGCCCGTTGGATGAAAGAGACTTCCTCCGCGGATGCGACGGATTGAACTTGCACCTGTTGGCCGCTGCGGAAGACAGGCTCAGCGAGCAGGTCCGTCTGCACGCCATGTTTCAGAATCCCATTCGCGAAATCAATAATCTCCATCGTCGATCGATAGCTGCGTGTCAGTGCGAAATAAGCCGTATCTGAGGCAGCGAATAAGGATTGCATTTCATGCCATTCATGAATGCCTTGGTAGGCATGGATTCCTTGCGAGAGATCACCAAGGATCGTAAAGGAATGATTCCGTACGAATAGATCCAGAACGGCTACTTGGAACGGTGAGAAGTCTTGTGCTTCGTCGATGACGATATGGTCGAATCGTGAGCTGCTCTCAATATCGTGCATTTTCACATGGATATAGAGCAGTCCCGCCAGATCCTCATGTCGAATTTCTCCCTTTTTGAGCGTTGCATTCGTCTCTTTGACAACCCCTGCAGGAATCGATTCGAACCGGTCAGCAGGGAAGCTATCTGCCCGTTTACCTTGTTGGAACAAGGCTTTGTAGATCGCAAGCGCATTGAAATCAGGCCATTTTTTCGTATATGCTTTGATGCGTTGACTCGATTTCTGCTTGAATTCCTTGAGCTTCACCTTGTTCGTAATCGGCTTGAGCTCCATCTCGATCCAGCGATTGATTCTGGCGAGGACGCGTTCTTTACGTTTGGCTAACGCATAATGCTGGTACTCTTCGAAGAACCATTGTCGAATCGTCTGAAGGGGAAGAATCTTGCCGTCCCATGCTTCAAAATCAACCTCAGGCACACAATTTGCGCCGAGTTGTTCGAGGGATTGATCAATCCAATGCCGGAATCGAATGGATCCCTTGTAACGCCCCGATACATCATCGTTGAGCACTGGACGGTTATCCAGCGATTCGAACCAAATCGACCACATATCGGATGGAGGAAGAAGCTTCACGTCTAAATTAAGTAAGTTCATCGCCCAATCTGCGTACGTGTTCTGCTGAATGTTCCCGACACCTAGTTCAGGCAGCACATCCGAGATATAGTTCAAGAACATTTGGTTCGGTGCGAAAATAATCATGCGTTCCGCACGTATTTGCTCTTGGTATTGATAGAGCAGGAAGGCTAGACGGTGCAGTGCGACGGTTGTTTTACCACTTCCGGCAACCCCTTGAATCATTAAAGCGGTATTTTTGGCTGCCCGAATGATCTGATCCTGTTCGGCTTGAATGGTGGAGACGATATCCCGCAAGCGGTTATCTTTGTTCTCCCCGAGTCGATAGAGAAGAAATTCATCGGATACAGCCGGTTGGTCGCTATCCCGGACATACGTATCCACGACGCGCTGAAGAATTCTTTTGCGAATGACCAGATTTCGTTTGAGATAGACGAGTCCTTCGATCATGCCGTCAGGCGATTCATAGGAAGCGGGTTCGAGGCCGCCGGTGAACGAGTAGAATAGGCTAGCGATCGGCGCACGCCAATCAATGACGAGCGGATTTTCCTGTTCGATTTCCTGATCATCGCCATGATTGACCCCGACTTTTCCGATATAGAGAGGTGTGGGAGATGCAGCATGGCCTGACTGGAAATCCAGACGTCCGAAATACGGTTCGTTCTCTGCGCGACTAAGACGCTGACGTCTTTGCTCCCGGGTATCCTCTAATACTTGTTCCGTAAAATCACTACCGGTGTAGACCGGCGTATTGCGTAGTTTGGCCAGCTGTGTATCGATTTGCGCTTGGGCAATCTCGAGCTGACGGAGTTCGTCTTGATAGGCACTTTGAAAAGTGTCTTCCATTTTCAGTTACCTCCTAAGATTTAATGGCCCGTATGAAAGGAGTAAGTAATATATCATAAAGAATGGTAAAAAGCAAAGTTTCGATGGAGACAAGATAATATCAAAATAGATGTTTCCTGTTATTGACAATCGAGTACGGCTGGCATATGATAAAGATGTAAGTAAGTACTTGCATTCAAGGTGGGTAGAAGATATGGCAAATAATCGAAGTACAAGTGATAAGCTGCTCCAGGCAGCGGTAGATCTTATGGCTGAGAAAGGGTATGACGGGACGTCGACCAAAGAGATTGCGCAGGCCGCAGGAGTGAATGAAGTGACGTTATTTCGCCACTTCGGTACGAAGGGGAACCTGCTCGAAGCCGCATTACAGCACAATCATTATGCAGATGAGATGACGAAACTGTTCCATGACGATCTGGTAGGTGACCTGCATGCAGATTTACTCCTTATTAGCCGAACGTACCATAAGATCATGAATCGGAATCGCAAATTAATTGCTATTGCGCAGAAGGGCGGCAGCACACTTCCCGAGGGAGTACAGGTGGAAGCGGACCGACATCCACAGCAGCTCAAGAAATTGTTGACGGAATATCTGATCAAGATGTCTCACGAACAGAAAGCAACAATCACCAATCCGGAAATCCAGGCATTATCCTTCATGTGGATGCATTATGGTGCGTTTAATAGCGTGCTTAGTTCAAATGTGCTGGAGTCGTTTATTGAAGAGAGTACGCGACTATTTACGAAGGCGTTGACGACTTAACCAGTTATTTGATTCATAACTAAGATTCACCTCTAACCGTAGGCCCTAAAGCAATGAATAGGGGCTGTGATAGAGGTTTTCTTATCACTTGTATGAAAGTATGTACTTGCACACATTTATATTAACGAAGGAGTGATTTCAATGAGACCTGATTCACATCAGCAGAAAGGTCCAAAATTAATGCGGTTATTGATGTTTACCGCCATGATTTCTTCGATGAGTGCCGGTATGTTCAATGTCGTTCTTCCTCAGATCAGCCAAGAGTTTCATCTATCGATTGCAGAAGTGAGTTGGTTATCTACGGCCTACTCCCTGATCTATGCGTTTGGAACGGTGACGTACGGCAAGCTGTCCGATCGTTTTCAATTGAAGTCGCTCCTTACGTTCGGGTTAATATTATTTGCCGTCGGATCCCTGATTGGTCTTATCTCACAGACCTTCTGGGTTGCGCTGCTAGGACGATGCCTGCAATCTGCTGGCGCATCAGCGATTCCGGCGCTGGCGATGATGATTCCGATTCGATACTATGCGCCGGAGAAGCGTGGATCTGCCATCGCTATGATGGCGGTTGGACTCGCGCTAGGGAGCGCACTTGCTCCTGTATTCGCTGCAGGCATGACGAGTGTCGCAAGTTGGAGATGGTTGTTCTTCCCGTCACTTCTCGTCCTCGTGCTGCTGCCGTTCTATCGTAGGCATTTAGAATACGAGCCGAAAAATAATGTGACGGCGTTCGATTGGCTTGGCGGCTTGCTGCTCGCATTAACGGTCTCCACCTTACTGTTTGGAATCACGAACCACATCCTCTGGTATCTTGCGTTGAGTGCGGTCGCCTTGATCCTCTTCATCCTACGCATTCGAACGGCACGGGAAGCATTCATTCAACCGCGTTTGTTCCGCAGCTTTAACTATACAACAGCCCTAGTCTTAGGCTTTCTAATCAATTGTATCGGCATGGCGTTATACTTCTTGACTCCGATCTTGCTCTCAGACGTTTATCATTTGGAATCCGCGTGGATCGGGTTCGCGATGGTGCCTGCTGCGATTGTCTCCTCCATGCTTGGGAGGAAAGGAGGGAAGTTGGCAGATAAGAAAGGAAATACGTATTTGTTCACGATCGCTTCCAGCAGTCTAATTTTTTGCTTCATCTTATTATCCATCTTTGTCGGCATATCACCGCTTTGGATTAGCCTGTTCTTAATATTCGGGAATGTAGGGCAATCGTTCATGCTTGTAGCGATGTCCAACTTCGTCTCGACGACATTGCCCAAAGACCAAGCAGGCGTTGGAATGGGATTATTCTCGATGATTGGTTTCATCTCGCAAGGGGTTGCAGCAGGGATGTATAGTATTGTCAGTGCGAGTGGTGCACCGATGAACTGGAATCCGTTGCACCTTGGAATCGACAGTGCACTGTACAGTAATGTATATCTTGTACTCGCCGTACTTTACGTAGGTATTTTAATGTTTTTCCAAATGAAGTTCCGAACAAAGAAACCAAGCGCCGGCCTTGAGCACATGGCCAAACAAACCTAAATAAGGATGGGAGAGGATGAGGAACGATGACGTTATCCGTCAAGCAAGTCATACGTGAGCAATTGTTATCTTGGCCAGACGTCACACAGAAACCCCATCGATTTGGGGGGATCGAATTTCTGTATCAGGGCAAAGAAATAGGGCATCTGCATGGTGAGGATCTGGTTGATATTCTACTGCCGAGATCTTCACGAGATCAGTTCATTGCGGAAGGGCGCGCAGCGCATCATCATCTCTATCCGGATTCGAATTGGATCTCCATCTATATGAAGTCGGCAGAAGATCTTGCGAACGCGGTGGAATTGCTTCGATTCAAATACACGATGATGAGCGTCAAATGAATTCGAGGACATGACAGACGAGGCAGATTATGGTATCTTATTATCATAAGAACAAAAGTTCTCATTTTGGGGAGGCGTTAAGATGGAAATGTTATCACAATCTCACTTTAATCAGGCACAATCCTTTATGAAGTCAGAGGCACGCGCAATTGAGAATGCACTGTATGCGTATGAGTTTGAAGGTGGGAGTGCTTCATCCGTCTTGGAACATTTGTCTCGTTACCAGAATGAGGATGGCGGGTTCCACGGGCTTGAACCGGATATACGTACGCCGGTGTCGTCAGCGATTAGCACTTCAATCGCTTTTCAGATCATAGAGAGACTGAATAGAGAAGGGGAGTACGAGGGCATCTTACGTCATGCCATGCAATACCTCATTCACACCTATCGGAAGGATCGAAAGGGATGGGATATCATTCCGCGGGAAGCGGATGAATCTCCTCGTGCAATCTGGTGGAATTATGGTGGATTCGATGAGACATGGGGGAACCCCAATGCAGAGTTAGCAGGTTACTTGTACAAATACCGTCATCTTGCGCCTAGCGAATTTGTTCAGGAGATCGTGGATGAAGCGCTAGATTACATCCTGAATCGGTCCGAGTGTCAAGAAATGCATGAAATGTTCTGTTATCTTCACCTTGCAGAGCTGCTGCCGGAAGAGCAGGTGCAGCGGATTTCAGATCGCCTCGATCGCTTTGTCGAGAATTGTGTGATTCACCATCCTGAGGAAGGGCAAGGATATGGTGCTTATCCATTGCAAGTGGCAGCATCGCCGAGTGCTAAATATTTCGCACGATATGCAGAAGTCATTCCTGGCGAGCTTGATCGTCTCATTGCATCGCAGGAATCGGATGGATCATGGGGACCGAATTGGGCTTGGGGACGGTTTGAGGAAGAATGGCCCGTTGCAAGGCACGAATGGCAAGGGATTCTGACATTGAACAATCTTCGGGTACTGCGGGCCTATGGGCGGATTCAGGGATTGGACACGAATACGATATAAAGGAAGAAACGAGGTACTATTCGTCTGATTTCTCGGACGAATGGCACCTCGTTTCTATGATGATCGTGTCATTACCCGCAGCTGCAGTTGAGTACAGGCTTGCGAGCGGCTTGCGTCTCATCGAGACGCCGTACGGCCGTATCATACGGTGCATTCAGCAGCAGCTCTGGATTCGTCGCTGCTTCTTCCGCAATTCGAATCATCGTATCGATGAACCCATCCAGTGTTTCTTTGCTCTCTGTCTCCGTCGGTTCGATCATGATGCATTCTTCCACATTCAGCGGGAAGTAGATCGTCGGTGGATGATAGCCGAAGTCGAGCAGGCGTTTGGCAATATCGAGTGTTCGCACGCCATATTCCTTGAAGCTCTTGCCGGACATGACGAATTCATGTTTGCATACACCTGGGTAAGGAATTTCGTAATAAGGTGCTAGGCGATGCATCATATAGTTTGCGTTCAAGACAGCATTCTCCGAGACTTGGCGTAATCCTTCCGGCCCATAGGTACGAATATACGTGTAGGCCCGTACAAGAATGCCGAAGTTGCCGTAATAGGCTTTGACACGACCGATTGATTGCGGGATGTTGTCATCCAAATAATAACTGCCATCCTCGCGCTGACCGACAATCGGCTTCGGGAGGAATGGCGCAAGAATGCCCTTGACTCCGACAGGTCCAGCCCCTGGTCCGCCGCCGCCATGCGGTGTGCTCATCGTCTTATGCAGATTTAAGTGCACGACATCGAACCCCATATCGCCAGGACGCGTAATGCCCATGATAGCATTCGAGTTGGCACCGTCATAATAGAGAAGACCGCCTGCTTCATGAACGATATGAGCGATCTCGACGATTTGCTCCTCGAAGAGTCCTAGCGTATTCGGATTCGTCAACATCAGCGCTGCCGTATCTTGACCCACGACAGAACGCAAGGCATCCAGATCGACATGGCCGCGAGCATTCGATGGGATCGTAATGGTATCGAAGCCGGCGACGGTAGCACTGGCAGGGTTCGTGCCGTGTGACGTATCCGGAACGATTACCTTCGTGCGAACCTCACCTCGAGACTCGTGATACGCTCGAATCATCATGAGTCCCGTCCACTCGCCGTGCGCACCCGCAGCAGGTTGAAGCGTAACCTGATCCATGCCAGTAAGCGCAGCGATATCTTGCTGTAAGGTATACATCATACCAAGCGCTCCCTGGATGCTCGATTCCGGCTGGTATGGATGGATCTTCGCGAACCCAGCGAACCGCGCCACATCTTCATTAATCTTCGGATTGTATTTCATCGTACAGGATCCAAGCGGGTAGAAGCCATTATCAATCCCGAAGTTTCGACGCGACAGGGCGGTGTAATGCCTTATGACATCAACTTCGTAGACTTCTGGGAGTGCCGCTGGTTCCGTACGAAGGTAGGATTCAGGGATCCATTCGGATAAGCTGACTTCCGGAACATCGCATTCAGGTAATGCATAGGCGACACGTCCTGGTTGACTTAGTTCGAAGATTAAAGCTTGATTCTGACTCATAGACATGCCTCCAGACGTGTTACGAATTGATCAATCTCGTCTTTGGTTCTCCGTTCGGTGACGGCAATTAATAAATGCCCCTGTAATTCAGGATAGGCATGGCCTAGATCATATCCGCTTAGATATCCTGATGCGAGCAGTTGCTCATTGATCTGAGCCGGATTCGCCCCGTCCGGCAAGCGGACAACGAATTCATTGAAAAACGGGGAGGTATACGCCACAGCGAGACGTTCAGATTGTCGAATCATATTTGCAGCATAATGTGATTTCTGGATGTTCAAGCGTGCCACATCTTGAATGCCTTGCTTGCCCATCGTGGATAGGTACACTGACGCGCATAGCGCAAGCAGTGCCTGGTTCGAGCAAATGTTGGAGGTCGCTTTTTCTCTGCGAATATGCTGCTCTCTCGCTTGCAGCGTTAAGACGAAGCCGCGCTTGCCATCACGGTCTAATGTCTGCCCAACGATTCGTCCCGGCATCTTGCGCATCAGGGATTCCGTTACAGCGAAGTAACCGCAAGTGGGCCCGCCTAATGACGCCGCAATCCCGAATGGCTGTGCATCTCCAATGACGACATCCGCGCCAAGCTTGCCGGGACTCTCCAGTATGCCGAGCGATAACGGATTCGCGCTAACAACCAGTAATCCTTTGTGCGCATGAATCATCTCGCCAATAGCCTTAATATCCTCGATACAGCCAAAGAAGTTAGGGGATTGAATGAGGACAGCGGCGGTATCCGCACTCATTTGCGATTTGAGCTGTTCAAGATCGGTAACACCATTCTGAAAATCGATTTCTACGATCTCGAGATTAAGACCGCGCGCAGATGTCTGCAGGATTTGACGTGCTTCAGGATGCACCGTACGCGAGACGATGAGCTGCTTCCGTCTCGTTGCGCCAGCAGCTAGCGAACCAGCTTCTGCAAGAGCGGTTGCCCCGTCATACATACTAGCATTGGCGACTGCCATACCTGTTAGTTCACAGATATAGGATTGAAATTCGAAGATCGCTTGCAGTTCACCCTGACTGATCTCAGGTTGATAGGGTGTATAGGCGGTATAGAATTCAGAGCGGGAAATGACATGATTTATGACAACGGGGACGTGATGATCATAGATCCCTGCCCCTAAGAAGCTTGTATATCGATCAAAATCAGCATTCTGATCGGACAATTGTTTCATATGGCGAAGGAGAGATATTTCATCCAGTGCTTCTGAGATGGGGAGTGTGCCTTGATAGCGCACTTCTGCAGGGATGTCTTGGAATAACTGATCCATGGAATCCATCCCGATTACTTTGAGCATTTCGGCTTGATCTTGTGGCGTCATAGGCAGATAGCGATGTTTCATTTTGATTTCATGCCTCCCGTTGAACGTGTTGGATTTCGATAGAATGGAGCGGGTACAATTTTGGCGCGAAGTATTTTGCCGCGTATTTCCACTTCGACTTCGGTATCCACAGCCGCATATTTTGTATCTATCAATGCAAGTCCAAGATTACGTTTGAGCGTAGGGGATTGTGTCCCCGTCGTTACTTCGCCGATTCGGACGCCATCTGCATAGACGGGATAATGGGATCTTGGGATACCGCGATCGATCAGCTCAATGCCAACAAGTCTGCGAGGGACGCCTGTCTGCTTCTGATATGCGAGTGCTTCCTGTCCAATAAAATCTCCTTTGTCAAGCTTCACGAACATCCCTAGACCAGCTTCGAGAGGGGTAATATTAGCTGTTAATTCTTGGCCGTAGAGCGGCAATTTGGCTTCGAATCGAAGTGTATCCCGCGCGCCAAGACCTGCAGGCACTAGCCCCAACCCTTCACCAAGTTCTAGCAGCTCTGTCCATACAGCCGGAGCATCCGACGCACGTAAATATAATTCGAACCCATCTTCACCGGTATATCCTGTACGTGAGATTAGCGTCTGTACGCCGCAGACAGACGTATCGTGGATGAATTCGAATCCGGCTATTTCCGCAAGTGGTGCATCTGTTGCTTGCTGCAAGATTTTTTCAGCCAAAGGACCTTGGATCGCGAGGAGAGCCGTCTGATCGGATACATTCTCCATTTGCACATGACTTGGCTGATGTAATGTGAGCCAATCCCAATCTTTATCGATATTCGAGGCATTCACGACGAGCATGTAATGCTCAGCCGAGATGCGATATACCAACAGATCATCGACGACGCCGCCATTTGAATAACACATGCAGGTATATTGTGCTTGACCATCATGGAGCTTGGTGACATCGTTTGTCGTCATACGCCCGAGGAAGGCTTCTGCACCTTCGCCCGTGACGATGAACTCACCCATATGCGAGACATCGAACAAACCAGCTTGTTGTCGTACGGCTTCGTGTTCTTTCTGAATGCCAAGAAATTGGACGGGCAGTTCCCATCCGCCGAAATCAATACAACGGACACCGGCATGGCTTGCGTAGAGTGGATAAAGTGGCGTTCTGCGAAGCTGAGTCATGCATTCACCTCATCTGATTGGATTGTGTAGCGTTCACATGATAACAACAAAAAAAGACAGGCAAAAGAAACGTTAGATGCCCGGTAGGCATCCCATTTCCTTCGCTCTGTCCTTTGTACCTGAGAGTTACCTTATGGACCGATTGTCCGATAAGTTTCCCCTTGGGTGATTCGATTAGCATGACGCTTCGAATGCTCTCCAGAGGTGCGTCCGGTAAAGGTCCTTTTGCCTGAGAGATTCACCTGTGCAGGCTTACTCCTTCGGCGTTACCTAGGTTCGGTAATCTCTCCCGTTACCCTCATCCGCGATTAATTATTCCATTACTCCATTAATACTCGACCGTTCACTACATTGTCAATCAATTTTTTTGGTAATGAAAATAATTTAATACCGGATATTGACAGCCTTGTGATCGTTGTTCTACGCTAATAGGGAATTAGACCTCAGGAGCTAAGACAAGCGAAAGACATGCAATCCGTTACAGCGACATTTTCAGAAAAGAGGCGTTCACATGAGTGAAGTAAAACCAAACTTGCGTTATAGTGAAGAGCATGAATGGGCTGAAGTGATCTCGGAGAATACAATCCGAATTGGCATATCGGATCATGCGCAGCATCAGCTTGGGGATATTGTATTCATTGAATTTCCCGAAGTCGGTTATGAAGTGACAGCCGGTGACAGTATGGGGTCGATCGAATCGGTCAAGACGGTCTCGGAATTGTACAGCCCTGTTACTGGGAAAGTCATTCGCGTCAACACGCAGCTCGAGACGGAGCCTGAACTCGTGAATAATGAGCCTTATGCAGGCGGCTGGCTTGTTGAGGTGGAGGTCGACGGAACGGCGGACGATGCGGTACAACTTCTGTTAACCGCAGATGCTTACAGTGAATTAACCAAAGATTAATTGGTAATCCATAACGTTGTGATGCGAAGAGTTGATTCGCGGTGATTGAGCGGCGGACAGCTCTTTTTGTCATGTCTGCAGCCGATTGAACAGCAGGTTCAGCTGACGGATTTGTATACCTTATACAGAAAAAGACGACACTGACTACGAGTGATACGAAGATTCAAGGGTTTAGGTTGGTGTGTTTCGTTATGCCTTGCTCCCATGTACGGGTCAAGATGTGACTTATCTGTGTCGACGATTGGCGCATATGCCATAGGATGATGGTGCTCATCTTCATTGACACTTCAACACGAACATGATAATTTTAGATTATCTAATTGTTGAAAATCAAAAATAATTTTGATGAGAGTGTTTGGGGAGGAACTATGGAGTCATATCTAGAACGATTTCAGAGAGCAATGGATCTCGTACACAAGAAAGTCAATAGCGAAGTGATTGAGAAGCTGCCTGCGGGAATAACACCGCCTCAAATCATGATGCTGTTTCGTTTGTACAAACTAGGATTGTGCAAACTATCACAGCTTGCGGAATGCTTGGAAGTGAAGCCAAGCTCCATCACGGTGATGATCGATCGATTGGAGAAAAGCGGCTATGTCGCTCGTCAATCGGATCCGAATGACCGGCGCATTGTGCTCGTCCAGTTGACTGACAAAGGACATGAAGTCCTCAAAGAGACTGGAAAACTGCGTGATCAAGCGCTTGAACCGTTAGTAGCGGACCTCACCAAGACAGAATTGGTTGCGCTCGTCGAGACATTTGAGAAAATCACCTCAAAGTTCACAGAACAGGACAAAGCGTAGCGCATCATGGATATCAAATGGAATAGAAGGGCGGGCCAGACAATTTGAGTATATGGAGCTCCGTTTATTCATTCCTTTCAATATTGAATATGGTCTTAGCGATTGCGGTCATTTTCATTGAGAGGCGTAATGTAGGAAATACGTGGGCTTGGCTGATGGTCCTGTTATTTCTCCCGGGGATCGGATTTATTCTATATCTCCTGTTCGGTCAGAACATTAGCAAACGCAAAATATATAAGATTCCCAAAGAGCAACATGAAAATATGAATCAGATGGTTCGGGCTCAGCAGCAATTTTTCAGGGAAGGTCAGATTCATTTCCAAGATGGGGCCAATACGGATTACCAGGACATGATCTATATGAACCTATCGACGGCTAAATCGATATTAACCCAGGATAATGACATCACGATCTATACGGATGGTCATGAGAAATTCGATGCGCTCATCGAATCGATCTTACAGGCGAAGCATCACGTTCATCTTATGTATTACATCGTACGGGATGATCATCTCGGCCGTCGTCTGATTGACGCGCTAACGCTCAAAGCACGCGAGAATGTAAATGTTCGATTTTTATATGATGATATTGGTAGCGCGGGATTATCTCGGCAGTTCTTCAAGCCGCTGATTGATGCTGGTGGACAAGTCGCGGCCTTCTTCCCGTCGAGGATCCCTTATGTGAATTTTCGCTTGAACTATCGGAATCATCGGAAGCTTGCGATCATCGATGGCACGGTCGGATTCATTGGCGGATTTAATGTAGGGGATGAATATCTCGGACTCGATAAGCGTTACGGTTATTGGCGAGATACCCACTTGAAGATGAATGGCAGCAGTGTGTTCCAGATGCAAGCACAGTTCATTCTAGACTGGGATTTGGCCTCAACGCAGCAATTGAGGGAGATGGAACAATATTTCGTGCCTGTAGAACGGACGGGCCGCGATGCCGTTCAGATTGTATCCAGTGGGCCGAACAGTACCCAAGAGCAGATTAAGAACGCGTGCATTAAGCTTATTAATTCTGCGAAAGAAACGTTATATTTGCAATCGCCATATTTTGTTCCGGATGAGACGATGCAGAATGCACTTCGGATGGCCGTCTTGTCTGGCGTCGATGTGCGTATCATGATTCCAGCGGTGCCAGATCATAAAATCGTCCATCTTGCAACCTATTCCTATCTGGGAGAGCTCCTCCGAATTGGAGCGAAATGTTATCTCTATCAGAAAGGTTTCTTGCATGCCAAGACGATGGTCGCCGATGGCAAAGTCGCTACGGTTGGTACGGCGAATATGGATATTCGGAGTTTTAAGCTCAACTTCGAGGTCAACGCGTTTTTGTATGGGGGAGAGACGCCTTCCAAGCTGCACGCCATTTTCGAAGAGGATATGAAGGATGCCGTTCGCTTAACGCGTGAGATGTACGAAGCGCGGCCGCGTATGCATAAGATTGGAGAATCGCTGACGCGATTAATCTCCCCAATCCTATAGTGCATCTACGTTTCATTAATCGAATCGAATATCAGATCATAAGAAACGTGTATCGGCCTATATGAGGCTGGTAGACGTTTCTTTTCATTTCATCAAAACAGGAGATATTAAGCCAAGCTCAACAAGACCGTGATAAATACCGTCATCTTCACATGAAGCGGTGATCATATCTGCAACGGCTTTTGTCTCTGGAAGCGCATTGCCCATCGCAACGCCCGTTCCGACGAGGGAGAGCATCTCCAGATCGTTGTTGTTGTCACCGAAGGCATAGCTGTCACTGAGGCTGAAACGGCCGTGTTCTAACATTTTGGAAATGCCGATCGCTTTGGAGCAGCCTTTGGGAAGAATATCTAATGCATACGTGTGCCAAGGTAAAAATGTAAAGTGTGGAAAGCGGTCGATATAATGGCTGAGCTTCTCTTCCTCGCAAAATACGATGGCTTGATAAATCGGCGCACGAAGATGGAAGGTCGGATCAACGGCAGGATACGTGATCTTCGTATCTCCGAAGGATTCTCGGATATAGGGATGATTCGCCTCACTCGATTTGAAATCGTCATGACTGACATAAGCATAGGGACTGTTATTGCGCTGCATTTCGGATTGAAGCTGGATCAGCTCTTCTTGTGGTATCGGGTTATCATAAATAACTTGTCCTTCGAAAACGACATATTGCCCGTTCATCGCGACATAAGAGTCAATGCCCAGCGTTTGCCGAATATCTTCGAACAATATTGGCGTTCTGCCTGTCGCAATCGCTGTATATACGCCTTGCTGCTGTAATTCACGGATGGCGATGCGGGTTGATGCTAGAATTTCTTTTTGCTCATTCAACAATGTACCGTCAATATCGAAGAATACGATAGGTCTTCCCATGATGGCATTCCTCCTCTATGATGATAAAAGAATTGTGCGGCCATGACGCCCGATGAAGGTAACGCTGGCCGCATGTGATGACTGCTCTTGGTGTTACAAATTCATGATAATTTATGAAAAGCTTTTCAGGTCAATAGCCATTTTTCAGAAAAGGTGGTGAAGATATTTCATGGCGAATATTAAGGAAATTGCGAAGCTAGCTGGCGTATCGATCGCAACGGTATCGCGCGTGCTCAATCAGCACCCGTATGTTCGGGAAGACAAGCGTGCTGCCGTGCTCGAAGCGGTGGAGAAGCTCAATTATTCCCAAAATATGAATGCGGTCCACCTTGTCAAAGGGAAGACATCAATGATTGCGGTCGTTCTGCCGTATGTCAATCATCCGTACTTTGGGAGTATGATCGACGGGATTGCCAATGCTTCTCTTGCTTGCGATTACAAGCTGGTCTTATGCCAGACGGATTATCGGGCGGAAGAAGAGCAGAAGGTGCTGGATATGCTCCGGATGAAGCAGGTTGACGGGATTGTGTTCTGTTCCAAAACGATGTCATGGGATGAAATCGAACCTTATGCCGTGTATGGTCCTATTATCGCTTGTGAGAATGCAGGGGATCGAGCGATTTCGTCGGTATTTATCGATCATTATGGTAGCTTCAAGCTGGGGATGGATTATCTTATCGGCAAGGGCCACCGCAAGATCGGTTATTTTATCGGCCGCGGCGACAGCTACAGCAACCGAAATCGTAAACAAGCCTATTACGATGCTCTGCATGCAATTGGCGAGGAGCCTTGTTCAGACTGGCAGTTTGAACGTATTTTTGATTTTGAGCGCGGGGTTGAAGTCGTTCACAATATGTTAGCTATGGAAAATCGACCGACAGCGCTACTAGGTGGAGGGGATCATCCTGCCGCTGCGATCGTCGCCGAGGCGAGAAAGCATGGGATCCAAGTACCTGAGGATCTAGCGGTCATCGGATTGGATAATCAGCCCATTGCGGAAGTGCTCGGCATCACGACGATCGAACAATCGATGTATGATGTCGGGACTTACGCCTTTGAGATTCTATATGAGCGAATGAATGATAAGACGTTACCGCCAGCGCGAAAAGAGTTACCCTATCGGCTGATTGAGCGTACGACGGTCTGAGGAGGAGTGGGAGCATGGATTTCATCGAAGTAGTGGCATACAAGCAGGAATGGCATGATCAATTCCTTGTGCTTGCTGGAGAGCTGCGGCGAGCGCTCGGCGAGACCGCTATGCGTATCGACCACATCGGTTCGACATCGGTAGCAGGGTTGGCCGCTAAGCCAATAATCGATATTCAAATCTCTGTTCGTTGTTTGCAGACAATGGAACAATATCAGATCGCATTGGAAAATGCAGGCTACCGCTACCATTCAGATAATGATGACCTGAGCAAACGGTATTTTCGTGAAGGCCCAGAAAACCCGAGAATACATATCCATGTGCGTGAAGCAGGCAGTTGGTCCGAGCAATTGAATTTATTATTTCGTGATTACCTTAGGGAACAGCCTGAAGCATGCAAAAAGTACGAAGAAGTCAAATATGGCCTCGCTGAGCGATATCGGAATGATCGAGAGGCTTATGTTCGTGGGAAGGAAGAGGTTGTATGGGCGATCCTTCGACAAGCCCATGGTTGGAGTATGCATGAGGGCTGGAAACCTGGAGTATCGGATGCATAGAATCCATGTCAATAAGAAATATAGTGGGGTGAGGGAATGGAAAAGTTAGATGAGGCGATTGGGCTTCGCGAGCGTGGTGAACATGAGGCGGCGAGAGACATTCTGCTCCAATTGGTGGTGGACATGCCGATGTCTCCGGAGGTGTGGTATCAATGCGCCTGGATTCATGATGTGATGGGCCTGGAACGTGAAGCAGCACCTTATTATGTACGAGCACTAGAACTCGGAATTATGGGGGAAGATCGGCAAGGCGCATTCCTTGGTCTCGGCAGCACGTATCGGACGCTTGGGATGTACGAAGAATCCAAGGCGGTTTTGGAACGGGCAATGGCTGAGTTTCCGGCGCAGCGAGAGTATCCAGTGTTCTATGCCATGACGCTCTACAATTTGCAAGAGCACAGTCAAGCGATGCAAATCCTGTTGGAACAATTAGCTGAGACAAGCGCCGATCAAGGTGTTCAAACGTATCGCAAAGCCATTGCCTTCTATGCCGATAAATTGGATCAACGGTGGGACTGACGATGGAACGGATCGAAGTGAGCCATTGCTATTGTCAATATATTGCAGTAGAATAGGTTCCAAAATGATATGTACCTTCATAGGAAAAGTGGTGAAAGTGATGAACCTAACCCTTCGACAAGCACGCCTTGCGGATGCTCCCATGTTGGCTATACTCAATCAAGAACTTATTCGAGCTGAGCAGAGTGTTAATCCCATGAATCTAGCGCAACTAACCGAACGGATGGTTCGTTTCTTGCAGGAGCAGTGGGAAGCCCAGATTCTCTTATCTCAAGGAGAGATTGTGGGCTATGCCTTGTATCAATACCGATCAAATGAGGTTAACCCGGGAAAACTGCAAGTCTATGTACGACAATATATGATCCGGGATGCCTATCGTAGGCGCGGGTATGGAAGAGCTGGAATCAGACTGCTTCAGTCGAATGTATTTCCGGAGTCGACAGAACTGATCATTGATGTTCTTGAGAGCAATCCCGAAGGACGACAATTCTGGGCGAGTATGGGATTCGCAGCTTACTGCACAACAATGAAATTGTAATTGCAAGAGAGTGGAAGGATTAAGATTTCTGATGCTACCATCGATCGAACAGCTAGATTCCGAAGTCGGGCCATAAGGCTCGGCTTTTTTTATATCCTACAGCAAGAACGTGTGTTCTGATATAATAAAAAATGTCCTTCGAGAAGAAGAATAGCATCTTAATTCACATCAACGTGATAAAAAAATACGTGTTCGCACACGATACTAAGCCGTCCTCGCACCATGCCATACGTATGCGGGATCTATCTACTCTTATACGAACCCAACCTCACATACGCACTTAATTCCTACGAGAACCGTACGCATCCAGAATTTTAAAGAAAAATGAATCGCCATATAAGTTGTTGGGCCCAAAAATACCCAAAAATAGTCGTTGACACCTGCCCAAATGCCCCTTATATTATTTGTACATCACCCAAATTTGGATAGAGTCGTAGTCCATAGAGATGCAAGAGGAGTAAGGGAGGTGGAGCATGCCGTCTTTGAAGGATATTGCCCAAATGGTTGGGGTATCGATTTCTACGGTGTCCCGCGTAATCAATAACGATACAAGCAAACATATCAGTGCAGATACGAAAAACAGAGTATGGGAAGCAGCCAAGGCACTGAACTATCAACCGAATGAAACGCCAAGGCGCTTAGTGCAGAAGAAATTGAGTCAAGTCGAGCCGGACGCGCAACCGCGGCGGATCGGGTGTATTCTCTCGTTACCGAACAATAAGTATAACCATCCGTATTTCTCGCCGATTCTAGCGGGCATTGAGGATAAACTGAAGAGCTTGGGCTGCGTACTGCATTTCATCCGGACGGAAGATGAGATTCGTGAAGATCTAGCCCATCATCAATTTGAAGGTGAGGGCAAGCCAGATGGATTGATTTTTGTCGAAGGAGTGGAGAAGTCGCTCTATCAGCAACTGCGTGAAGTGGTTCCCTACTGTGTGGGAATCGATATCTCTGATCCGACCGTTCCCGTCATCGCATATGATCGCGTAATCGCAGCGAAGGCTGCAACGCAGCATCTTATCGAGCAAGGTCATGAGCGTATTGGATTTATCGGAGGCGTAGGACTTACAGGCGATATGACGAGGGAGAAAAGATTCCGAGGATATCGTGAAGCGCTAGAACGTGCGGCACTTACAGTGAACCCGGCATGGATCATGAATTCAGAGTGGGACGTTGACCGCAGTTACGAATGTATGAAGCGTTTGTTGCATGAGCATCCCAATGATCTTCCTACGGCGATGTTTTGCGCGAGTGATATGATGGCCATCTCAGCGATGAGAGCGGTTACAGAAGCAGGCTTGCGAATTCCGGAAGACATAGCTTTTATCGGTCTTGATAATATCGATTTTGCCAAATATACATCTCCTGCCCTCTCATCCGTACATATTCCGAAATACGAGATGGGGCTCGCAGCAGCGAAATCGCTCCTTGATTGGATGGATGGAGCATATACGATACCATACCGAATGGTATTGCCCTTTGAACTGATGATAAGAGAATCCTCTATTCATAGCCAAATTCTTATCGAAAGGTAGTGTACACGTATGAACAAAGTAACAGCAATTCTATTAGGAGCAGGGGATCGAGGCGCTAGAGCTTATGGGCCCTATGCGATTAATTACCCGCATGAGCTGCAGATTATCGCTGTAGCCGAGCCGAACGAGGAACGTAGAGTGAACTTCATGCAAGACCACGGCATTCCGGAGTCAATGGCTTTTACCGATTGGAAGGATGTCCTCAATAAGCCGAAAATGGCGGATGTCATGATTATCTGTACAATGGATCGAATGCATTATGAACCGACGTTAAAAGCGCTCGACCTCGGCTACCATGTGCTGCTCGAGAAACCGATGTCACCAGAACCACGTGAATGCATTGAGATGGAGCTTGCAGCGAAGCGCAACAATCGATTACTTATTATTGGTCACGTACTTCGTTATACAAGTTACTGGTCATCGATCAAACGTGTATTAGATGAAGGTCGAATTGGTCAGATTGCTTCGATTCAATTAAATGAGAACGTAGAGCATATGCATATGTCCCACAGCTTTGTACGCGGTAATTGGAGTAACTCGGACGTATCGAGTCCGATGATTCTTCAGAAATCTTGTCATGATATGGATGTGCTATCTTGGCTCATGAATCAGCCGTGCATGCGAATCAGCTCGTATGGTTCACTCATGCATTTTAATGAACAGAACGCTCCAGCCGGTGCGCCGCTTCGTTGTCTAGACGGATGTCCTGCCGAATCCACTTGTCCATATCATGCAGCACGTTATTATCTAGGTGAAGGCAAAGGATGGGCGCGTAAATTTACGTTAGATACAAGCCGCGAAGGCATTTTGGAAGCGCTTCAAACAAACGATTACGGACGTTGTGTGTACCACTCTGACAATAACGTTGTCGATCATCAAGTGGCATCGATGGAATTCGCAGACGGTGCGACAGCAACGTTCAGCATGTGCGGATTCACACATAATCAGACACGTACCGTACAGATCATGGGAACCAAAGGCGAAATCCGCGGCGATATGGAGAACAACTCGTTTACAATTTATGACTTCTTAACGAAAGAACAACAGACGATCAAAGTGAATCCAGGTACATTCGGACATGGCGGCGGCGATGAAGGCATCGTAAGAACCTTCTTGAAGGAAGTGCGCGAATATGACGGCGGTGAAGGATTGACTTCAGCATCGGCATCGGTACGCAGTCACTTGATGGCATTCGCTGCGGAAGAATCCAGATTAAATAAAGGCAAGGCGATTGAGATTGACGCCTATTATAGAAGCTTCATTCCGGAAGGCGCAGTTTAATCACAGCAGGCGGGTGTACATTCTATAGGGGAGGTGGTATTCGATTCGCAGCAAGACTAGATGTTGTATGTAACCATAGCAAAATGAACCATGAACGTGTTCGTCAATCGATTCACCCGAAGTAATAAGACACACAAATCATATGAAATGATTATGGGGGGACTTACGGATGAAACGGATTTTTATGCTTACATTGCTTGCACTAATGGTTATGGTCGCTGGTTGTTCAGGCGGCGGCACTTCATCGGATGATGGAGGGAAGACATCAACATCGACGGAAGGTCAAGGCCAGACGGATTCGAATACGACTGATTCGAAAGAGACGGTCACGATCACCTATGCGGGATGGGGTACAAGTGGCTATAAAGATGCCTATGCAATGATCGTCAAAGCTTTCGAAGAGAAACACCCGAATATTAAAATTAAGATCGAAGACACACCGAACAAACAATATTGGCAAAAGCTAGAAACCGCTGCGAACGGCGATAATCTGCCGGATGTGTTCTGGATGAACGGTCCAAGATTTATGCAGTATGCTGCGAATGATATGCTCATGCCGCTCGGTACTCTCATTAAGCAAGACAACTATGATATGAACAACTACCCGAAATCGCTCGTCGATTTGTACACGTATGATGGTCAGTCTTATGGTATCCCGAAGGACTTCGATACGATTGGCGTATGGTACAACAAAGCTCTGTTCGATGAGAAGAAGGTGGAATATCCGAACGCATCTTGGGATTGGAATAAAATGATTGATGCGGCGCAGAAACTAACGGACCCTGCGAAGGGGCAGTGGGGGATCGCGGCGAACTTCGATTCGCAAGGCGGATATTACAATACGATCTACCAAGCCGGAGGCTACATGATTTCTGACGATAAGAAATCTTCAGGCTATGATAAACCTGAAGCGATCGAAGGGATCAAATTCTGGACAGATCTGATTCATAAGTACAAAGCTTCGCCGACGATGGCCCAAATGACGGATACGGAAGCCCTTAATATGTTCACATCCGGCAAAGTCGCAATGTTATGGGAAGGTTCTTGGAACGCGGTTGACTTCGCAAATAATGACTATCTGAAGGATAAAATCGGTGTTGCCGCATTACCGAAAGGCAAGCAGCAATCCGTTGTTATTCATGGTCTCGGTCACGTCATGTCGAAGAATACCAAACATCCCAAAGAAGCATGGGAATTCTTGAAGTTCTTAGGCTCGAAGGAAGTCGCAGATATTCACACGAAGACAGGCGTAGCGATCCCGGCATTTAATGGGACACAGGATGCATGGGTGAAATCCCAACCGAACCTGGATCTTCAAATTTTCATTGATCAATTAGCATACTCCAAGCCTTATCCAGTATCCAAATATACGGCGAAATGGTCAGGACTTGAATCGGATATTCTGAAGAAAGCTTGGTCTGGCGAGCTTAGTCCAGAAGAAGCTGGCAAGCAAATGGCTGCGAAGATGAATGAAGCGCTAGCTGCTGAATAATACCTGTCACACGAGTATAGGCCTTGTCACTGCGAGCAGTAACAGGGCCTTCTTCATAATCCAGATGAGGAGGCGGCTTAAGTGCAGATCGAAGCAGATGTTCGCGCACGTCAGATGATGAAGCGAAGATTAAGTCCAATGAAAACCCAAGAATGGCTATGGGGATATATTTTCGTTGCACCATTGATACTTGGCATTGCCGTATTTTATATGTGGCCAGTGATTCAGACCTTCTACTTTAGCTTCACGGAGTGGGGCGCATTCAACAAATATTCGTGGAGTGGGCTGAAGAATTATGAAAGGCTCTTACAGGATAAGGTGTTGTGGGGAGCATTCCGAAATACGCTTGTGTTCGTGGTATGGTCTGTCCCCTTAACTGTCATTTTCTCGATCATTGTCGCGGCACTATTGAACCAGAAAGTAAGGGGACTCACAATCTATCGTACGCTCTATTTCTTGCCGGTCGTGACAATGCCAGCGGCGGTGTCGATCGTGTGGAAATGGTTGTATAACGGGGATTATGGATTCATTAACTATATTCTGAGCTTCTTCCATATTCAAGGTCCGACTTGGTTGTCCGATCCGAAATTTGCGCTCTACGCGGTCATTGTGGTGGCGGTATGGATGGCGATCGGGAACAATATGATCATTCTACTGTCGGGATTGCAGGGAATATCCTCGAGCTATTATGAAGCAGCAGAGCTCGATGGTGCAGGACCGTTCTATAAGTTCTTCAATATAACGCTGCCACTGCTCACACCTACGATTTTCTTCGTCATGGTTATGCAGCTCATCAGTGCCTTCCAAATGTTCGATCTGATCTTCATGATGATCGGCGACAAGAGCATTGCAATCGAATCTGCGCAGACCGTGGTGTTTATCTTCTACAAATACGCATTCTTAGACAATGCGAAAGGATATGCATCAACGATCGCAATCGTGCTGCTCGTCGTCATACTGATCATTACTGCCATTCAAATGCGTTTGCAGAAGAAATGGGTTCATTATGAATAGGAGGGTGTTCTAAGCATGAGAGCTACAGGTGTACGAACGAAAAATCGGACGAAGTTGATTATTCACGCCTTACTCATTGTTGGCGCCGTTCTCATGATGATCCCCTTCGTGTGGATGCTGCTGACATCATTCAAATCGTTAACAGAATCAACCCATGTCCCACCAGTTATCATCCCGAAATCCTTCAATTTCGACAACTACAGCAAAGCGATGGTCTCGCTTCCGTTCAAGACATTCTACTTCAATACGGTCATTACAACGGTTGCGAAGACGATTGGACAGCTCTTCTTCTGTTCGCTCGCAGCCTATGCATTCGCCCGATTATCTTTCCCAGGGCGCAACATCTTGTTCATCCTTTGTTTATCGGTGCTTATGGTTCCGGGTCAGGTGTTCATTATTCCGCAGTATATGATTATGAAACAGCTTGGTTGGATTGATTCGTTGCAGGCGTTGATTGTACCAGGATTATTCAGCGTGTTCGGCACGTTCCTGCTCCGTCAATTCTTCATGACGATTCCGAGAGAGCTGGAGGAGGCTGCCAAGCTCGACGGTTGCCATTATATCGGCATCTACTGGCGCGTGATTATCCCGCTAGCGAAGCCAGGGCTCGTAGCGCTGGCGATCTTCACCATATTATGGTCTTGGAATGATCTCTTGTGGCCGATTATCGTAAATACTTCGATGGATAAAATGCCGCTCTCTGCGGGTCTTGCTTATTTGCAAGGGGAGCATTTCACGAACTTCCCTGTCCTGATGGCGGGTTCCATTCTAGCGGTATGGCCGATGATTCTGATGTTCTTATTCTTCCAACGGTATTTCATTGAAGGGATTGCCTTGACGGGTACGAAGCAATAAGTGGTTTGAAATGATTTGGATGAGTTTGCTTGTGAGCGACCTGCCCGTTGAAGGCAGGTCGCTTTTTTGAGTCCAACAGGAATGGCACGCGACTTTCACCTTGTTCTTCTTTTTGGTATGGTAATACATATGGGACGAACCATGATTGCAGGGGAGGGAAACCAAATGAACAGAATAGGATTCATTCGACATGGGGTGACGCCATGGAATCAGGAAGGACGGTTTCAAGGCCATTCAGACACGCCGCTGGCTCCTGAAGGGATTCTACAAGCGGAGTTGCTCGCCGCTCGATTAAGAGATGAATCAGAACTTGAATCGTGGGATCTCATCTACTCCAGTGATTTATCACGCGCTGCGATGACCGCGCGGATCGTGGCTGACGCCATCGGGCTTACGGAAATTCATTACGACGAACGACTTCGCGAAGTATCTGGTGGTTTGCTCGATGGAACGACGGAGAACGAGCGCGTAATGAAATGGGGCGAGGATTGGTATGATGATAGCGAAACGCTGGGCTTAGAGGGCGAAGAGGAGAGCGCTCGGCGCGGACTTCAATGCATAGAGGAGTTGGTAAGCAAGTATCCTGGCAGGCGCATATTGCTCGTAAGTCATGGTACCTTTCTCAGTTATGTCCTGAATCAGTTGTTGCCGAAGGACCTGAGCCGGCCACACTTAAACAACACCTCTCTAACCACCCTGGTGGGAGTTACAGGGGCATGGGAGTGTGAAATGTATAATTGTACGAAGCATTTAGTGAACATCTAACAAGAAGATAATTTCGAACCAGGAGGTGCTGAGATGAGAAAGTTTTTGTTCTGGGACTTCGACGGCACACTAGGGGGTCGAATGGACGGTCTGAAGGGCAAGGCATGGAGTGCGTCCATGTGGGAAGCGCTTGTTGAACATAAATTACAACATCATGTGAATCGTGATGATATTCTACCGCGATTAGGAAATGGATTTCCTTGGCAAGAGCCAGAGAAACCGCATCTTCATTTGAATACCCCAGAGCTCTGGTGGGCGCATATTGAATCAATTTACAAGCAAATTTATCAAGACCTTGGATTTACGAAAGATGTTGCAGGTCGCTTATCGGCAACAGCGCGCAACAGATATGTCGATCTCCCGATGTGGGAATTGTATCCCGATACGCTGCCGGTGTTGAGATCATTGGCTGAGCAAGGATGGATGCACATGATCGTATCCAATCATGTCCCTGAATTGCGTACGATCGTGGCACATTTAGGACTCCAATCCTTGATCACAGAAATAGTAAACTCGGCAGAGGTGGGCTATGAGAAACCAAATCCGGAAATTTTCCATATCGCCATGCGGGTAGCAGGAACGCCGGATAGGGTCTGGATGATTGGGGATAACATTGAAGCGGACGTACTCGGTGCGCGCAATGCCGGGATTCCATCCATTCTCGTGCGTGAGAAGGATCCGCGGGCAGAGCTTCAGTTCGATGATTTCTATGGGATCGAGAAGTTCTTGGCTGCGCACCAGGTTGAGAGAAGCTGTGAATGATCGGTCCGTGAGAATAACGAAGAACCACATGCCAACGGAGCTAAGTGCTCTCATCTGGGATGTGGTTCTTTTCATGCATATGGGTAAGCAGCGGAATGCCTAGGATCCGGTGATAGCTGACTTCCAGTATCAGCTGACGTCTCTAATTCTGTATTTTACGGAAAACATTGTAGCTTCTGCGTGCGCATTCTGAAATGGAAATGGGGTGGAAGCCGCTGACTTCTGCATACAAGGTATCGTTAAGCGGATCGATCCATGAACTAGGTAGCGCTGTCGCTCCAAGCGATGCTCCAAGAATGGAACCAACCGTAGCACCGTTGCAATCCGTATCCCAACCGCCAAGCACGGCCGTCGTGATGCCTTTTTCGAAATCGCCGCCGGAGTGAATGAGTGCAGCTGCGCATAATGCAGCATTATTATTCGTATGAACAGGGTGGTAGTGTTTAAACGACTCCCATATTTTACTTACAAGCTCGACCTGATCATTCGTTTCCTCGGCAATCCTTACCGCGAGCTGAATGTCTTCGGCCAGACGGCAATTCTTCGGAATTTCACTTAATCCGATCTCAATGATTCGTCTCACATCGCTCTCTACGAATGCAGCAGCAATCATCGCTGCACAGAACATCGCGCCATAAATGCCATTCTTCACGTGGGAGAAGGAGGCGTCACGCCATGCGAGTTCAGCTGCAAGCTGAGGATGACCTGCCCCACCATAGGCATACCCATCCACGCGGATTTGGGCACCGATCCATTCACGGAAGGGGTTCAAATAGGAACGTCCCCAATGAACATGCTGTTCCCAATCCTCCGGCTGTTCTCCGCTGATATGCGAAGTCACGCGTGCAAAATTCAAGTATGACTGTGCTTCTGCCGTGAATACTTGTCCGAATGACAGATGACGATGCCACATCTTGCCGACATCCCATGAATTAAAATCTAGACCGCGTTCTTCTAGCATGAGCAGTCCTAATACGGTATAACGAATATCATCATCCGTTTCCATATAACGAATGTTGTCGCCACAACTTGCCAGACTGCTCCAGTGAGCGATCTCGATGTTATACTGCGCCTCCGCCGTCGATTTACTCGGCGTATAGTGACGAATCGGCCATTGTCCGGCACCTTCGAACCACAGCTTAATATTGTGCCAACCTGGTCTGTCACCAGAACCGTTCATGAAAGAAGCGGCCTCCAGCGGCTTGCCAAGCGCACAACCGGCTGCACGTCCAAGCCAAGCACCATAAAACTTGTCTTGCCATGTACTGTCATCCCAATTGTTGCCCATCAAGCGCGGACCAATCGGTCGTTCGGCGCGAATTTCTTCTAGCCCTGATGGCTCTACATATGTAAAGTCCTTGCTTGGTTCAAGCGCCATGAGAGCGTGATATACGTCCATCAGCTGCGATTCATTCGTCCCGGCAGCGTCGAGACGCTCTGTGAATCCTATGACTTCGCAACCTTCCTCTCGGCGTTGCGTGATTTCCTCGCGTACAATTTCTCTAAGTCCAATCCATTTTGTCATGACAAGGTCCCTCCTGAATTACGTATGATTTCATTCATTATAACGATCGCCTGACGCCATGACTTCTCGAATGATGGAGAAGAAATTCTCATTTTTTGCTTTTTGTTGTTTTCTAATCGCATATGAATCTATGATATGATTAGATTATTGGAATAAATAAGAGGCAGCAGGACATTGCATCCGTTACGAAGTATGAAAAATACCAAAAGAACCACATGACAACGGAGCTGGAAGCTCTTATCTGCAATGTGGCTCATCGATCGCTATGTGGAGTTTGTTCTAGTGTTAAACTGATCTTGGCGTTCCCCATTGATCTTGATAGATCAAATCGTTCATCGCGCGTCGACGCTCCCAATCGTGAATCTCGAGCAGCGGTCGATCCGGATACGATTCTGTGTATCCCAAAGATAACAATGCTACAGGGTCGATATGGGGCGGAATGCCTAGTATGCGGCGGACGTCCGACTTCTTATAGAAGCTAACCCAGCCCATCGCGATTCCTTCCGCGTACGCGGCAAGCCACATATTCTGAATCGCACAGCTTACAGACATCATGTCAGTCTCGGGGATGGAATTACGTCCCAGAACATGGTCACCCGCACGGGATGGATCACAGGTCACGCATATCGTCAGCGGTGCTTCTTGAATACCTGCTATTTTGAGGGCAAGAAATTTGAGGTCCCGGTCTGTATCTTCATAATGGATGGCAAGCGCTCGTCTCTCTTTATCAACGATATAAGCGAGTTCATCCTTTGTCTTCTGCTGCTCGATCATAATAAAATTCCAAGGTTGCATGAAGCCAACGGAAGGGGCATGATGTGCACTCTCTAGAATGCGTTCAAGGGCTGCGGAAGGGAGGGGATCGGGTAGAAATGATCGGATATCCCTTCGTTTGAAGATGGCTTTGTAGACGCCTTGCTTCTCTTCTTCAGTTAAGTGTTCCATGGTTCAACCTCCATTATTGGATTGTTGGATGCTCTCTTAATTTTATCGTATGATTGATAGGATCACAAATTGCAAGTTGTTGAAGCGACATTTATTTAGCGTTATTAAATAAATACTAATGAAATTCTATATATAATTCATGTGGTTAAATGAAAGTTGTCGAATTGCGCATAATATTGTCGTATCAATGAATTTCGTCGTTATTTAACGATATTAAATAAATTTTAAGGAGAGAAGATAATGTCTATCCCAATGAAAATGCCTAGAGAACAAAAAGAGATGATCATAAGTAAGGTCCAGATGTTTTTTGAGGAGGAGCGTTCAGAGACCATAGGTAATATTGCTGCAGAATCGATCGTTGATTTCATGATCAAGGAACTGGCTCCCTATCTTTATAACAGAGGTGTTGAAGATTGCAGAAAGCTGCTGATGCAGAAGATGTCGCAGATGGAAGACGAATTCTATGCGCTTGAGCAGCCAATCCGTTAGGATACTTCAAAAATAGACATATATCGAACAAAAAACATCATACCTCGCAACAAACTGTACGCTATAATAGAAACATTACGAAATTAAGGAAAAAGGGTGACCGTTATGTTGAAAGGGATTTCATCAATTATTTCGCCGGAATTACTGAAAATATTAATGGAAATGGGGCATGGGGATACGATTGTGCTCGCAGACGGGAATTTCCCATCCGCTAGTCATGCGACGCGTCTTGTACGTGCCGATGGACATGGCATACCTGAATTGTTAGATGCGATTCTCCAGCTTATGCCACTAGATGCCTATGTGGAACATCCTGTTGGACTCATGGATCTCGTGCCAGGCGACAATGTGGAGACGCCGATCTGGGAGGAATATCGTACCATTGTTCAGCATCACGAAGGGAAAGAGGTATCATTCGAGATGATCGAACGATTTGCATTCTATGAAGAAGCAAAGAAAAGCTATGCCGTCGTGGCAACAGGCGAGCGAGCACTCTATGCGAATATCATCTTGAAGAAAGGGGTCATTGCATCCTCATGACATCTATTCGAATTGACGCGCATCAACATTATTGGTCGATCGAACGTGACGATTATGGTTGGTTAACGCCAGCGAATACGACGTTGTACCGTGATTATTTGCCGGTTGATCTTGAAGCGCACCTTGCGAAGCATGAGATGAACGGTTCGATTGTCGTTCAAGCGGCACAGAGTATTGCGGAGACAGACTATATGCTAGGATTAGCAAGCGAACATTCGAGTATACTTGGGGTTGTTGGTTGGCTCGATCTGCATGCACCAGATTATATACAGCAATTAGAACGATTTCGTGCCCATCCCAAGTTCGTAGGGATTCGGATCATGATTCAAGAGATGAAGGATAGCGATGAAGTGCTGGAATCCAGCATGCTGCAGGCGATAACTGACCTTGCAGATTCAGGCGTACCTGTTGATCTCTTATGCACGTCGAATCAGTTGCATTCGGTCGTGGAGCTGCTCAAGCGCGTTCCTCATTTGCATGCGGTGATTGACCATATCGCTAAACCACAGATTGCAGCGCAATCATTCGAGCCATGGCGCTCACAGATGGCAGAGATTGCTGCGAATCCAGGGGTTTATTGCAAGTTGTCGGGAATGGTGACAGAAGCAGATCATCAGCATTGGAGCACGGAACAGATCACACCTTATATCCAACATGCAATCGAGTTATTTGGATATGACCGTATCATGTTCGGAAGTGACTGGCCTGTATGTCTGCTTGCTGCAAGCTATGATGAAGTCGTAGGTGTACTGGAGCAGGCTATTGATTCACAATTAACGTCTGAAGATCGTGAGAAGTTATTTGGACGCAATGCGGCTGCTTTTTATCGGTTGAACTTATAGATTGATCTATGATACATCAACAATTAGCCCGCTCGAATGCTTTCGGCGGGTTTTTACTCATGTCTTTACCATTACTTCATCATTCCCTAACAACCCGTTGACACTGAAAAATATTCCCATCACATTTCCTGTTCATAATCAATGTATATCAAGTGAACAAGTGAGGAGAATGACCATGATGATGAGATCAACAACGATTCGGATTTGTACATTAGTGATATTATCTTTTGCCTTATCGGCAGGAGCAGGACTCTCTATTGTTGAATCGAAACCGGCTACTACAACAGCGATGGCCAAGGTTGCAGGGGAGTTCACGCAGTCACTCGTCGAGTAGCAAAAAGAGTTAAGCGTTACAGCAATGGAAGGAAAACAATTGCAAGCGATATATCAGGAATAGATAGTAAGGGAACAGGATCCGGGGATCTTGTTCCCTCTTCTTATGAGATGGCCTTCAGTCCGACGACGGAACCAAGGATGATGAGAATACAGACAATACGTCTCCAATCTTTGGACTCGTGGAACAGGAACATCCCGATCAACGCCCCGCCCGATGCACCGATCCCTGTCCAGATCGCGTAGGCGGTACCCATCGGAATCGACCGCATGGCAATGGTTAAGAAGGCGAAGCTAGCCCCGAAGGCAAGGATAAGGTACAGCACGGATTTCCAATTCTTATCGCGGTTCACGATGTTAATCATCACAACGCCAAGTGTCTCACACAGACCAGCCAAGATGAGTAAGATCCATGCCATTAGCTTTCACTCCCTTCGGGTGTCTCATGTTTACCGGTTACAAGCTTCAATCCGACGACACCGAGCAGCAATAAGATGACGAGCAGTACCTTGGCAAGATTAAATGGTTCGCCGAAGAAGATCATTTCGGAAGCGACGGTTCCGGCAGTCCCTAACCCGACGAAAACCGCATAGACGGTACCTACAGGGAGACTACGAGAAGCGACGATGATGACATGAAAGCTGATATAGATGGCAATGATGGTACCAATCCAAGCTAGAGGCGTTGCCGCGTGTTTGAGCCCGATGACCCACATGACTTCGAATACGGCGCCGCAGACGACTTTTAGCCAATGATTCATTCGAACCACTCCTATCTTTAGGTATTATTATGAAGCAAAATGACAGAAACAAACCGAAAAAGCCCGAGAGTCATCGATAGATCGATACTCCCGGGCTTTTGTCCCTCCGTGTCAACGGCAACTCGTGCCGTTCGTTTCCTCTCGGACCAGTCTTATTGCAATGCATGCAATAACGGAACCCTAGGAAACTTTTGCTCATGAAATTACTTGTTAGTATAATACAGTTTGTAGAGAAGCTCAATAGAAAATTTGGATAAAAAAAGTGAAGCATTTTTGTCAGAAATTCATTCGATCCTGCGTCTATACCATAGATCAACGACTTGCGAGGTGCCTAAATTGAATGAACTGTTCGTAAAATGGGATGAGCTGGAGGATGAAGTGCTCATTCGAGAATCAAGAAATGGTCAGCAGGAAGCGTTCGGTGAGCTGGTGCGTCGGCATCGAGCGAAGGTATATGGCTACGCACAGTCCATTACCCAAGAAGCGTTTCTCGCCGAAGATATCGTGCAAGAAGCCCTGGTCCGTGCCTTTCTTAATCTTGGATCTCTCGTGGATACTGCACGATTCCTCCCTTGGCTGCATCGTATCGTGCGTAATCAAGCCTATACGAAGCTGCGAAGCACATCGGTTACAAGAGAACGCGTTGCCAGCGGGATGGTCCGACTTGGAGATGATCGCGACGGAGAAGAGAACTGGCATGACATTGAATACATTCTCCATCGATTATCGAGAGCAACACCAGCCGAAGAGGATCATCGAACGAACCCTGAAGAGCGGCTAGTTCGACAGGAGCTCCTCGAGATGATCAGCGGAATGCTCCGATGTCTGAAGCAAAAGGAACGGATCGTCTTCGAATCGCATTTCTTCGATCAGCTGTCACCACAGGAGATCGCGCGTCTGTTCAACTTGTCACATGCCAATGTGTATCAGATTCTATCCCGCTCTAGGAAGAAAGTCATTCAAGAGAGAGTTCGTGTCGTTGTTGATGACTATGTGAAATCGAGAAAGGATATGAACCAAATGAAAAAAGTTATCTTAAACCCTTCCCAAGCAAAAACGGAGTACAGCTGGACATCCGCGGCGACAGTGATGAATCAGATGATTTCATTTACGGGACGCAAGGTATCGCTTCCAGCCGTGATGGGTTATTCGGGACATGCTTTTCGAATCAACATTATTCCGGAAGATATTCATATTGCAGGGCCGACATGCTTCTTCTTCGATTGCATTCTCACCAAAGGGTTGAAAAATCTAGGATACGATGCGCGAGCCGTAGTTGGGATCAAACCAGCGATGGGTCCTAACACTAACTTGGCAGATCCGGCACTATTGACGACAGCTGCGAAAGAAAAGAGAGAAATTCATCAAGCGCTGCCTGAAGCGTTGGAGCTAATCCATCGGTCGATTGACCGTGGTCTGCCTGTCTTAACTTGGGATACGTTCATACCTGAATTCGGGTTGATCTACGGTTATGATGATGAACAGCGCCTTCTCACGGTTCATGAATGCGGTAAAGACGATACCGTTCCCTATGAACATTTAGGTCGAGGCATTCTAGAGGATTTGTTCGTACTCGCGATCGAAGAACAGCAAGCATTCGATGAACGTTCGGCGCTGCGGGGTGCACTAGAGATGATCCTAGATCACTATCATGGTCGTGAAGTACAATGTATGAATGCGATTCATGGTCTGAAGGCATATTCGGTGTGGATCGACGCCTTCCGTGGCGGTAAGATCGAGCCGAATGGCAATGCCTATAATACCGTTGTGCTCTGGGATGCGCGCAGGCATGCCGCAGCATTCCTGAACGAACTCGCGGATTCATGGATAGGTGATACGCCGTTAGACGTGAACATGAGAGAGTGGAGCCTGGCAGCGGCGGGAATTTATTCGCAGATTTCGGAGCACTTGCAGGAGATGCACCAGATGTTCCCATTCCCGATGGGTGGGGAGCCGAATGATCCTGCCCGTGCAACGCGTTCGATCCAGATTCTGCAATCCGTAGAAGCGCTTGAGCATGAAGCTGTGGCCACATTAGAGCAAATGTATAAGGCATTGCAATAAATAATTAGAAATTCACATGAAAAAAGCTTAGTCCAACAATGGATTAAGCTTTTTTGGGGTAGGAATGATGGCATAAAAAAAGACACCTCGTGGCGTCACATTTACGTTTCTGGGTGGGATCAAATAGAGACTACCTATCCCGGCTCCCGATAATATTAGTATAAACTGGGATTTATTATAAGTCTATACTTTTAGCGAAATTTCCTATATTTTATTCTATGCGGCTGCAAAAACATACGAAATGGCAGGTGATTCATGGAATGGTTGATAGTTTTCGTCATGCTGGCCAAATCTTAATCCGAATGGAGCGGCGTCCTGTGATTGTCTTAGCGGTCATGATGATCTTGATCGGTCTCATGATGCCATTCGAGCTCCTGCTGGTACAATCCTTTGTCGACCAACTAGGGTCATGGTCGTCCACAGACGCAATTCATTCACTTTTCACGTCGGTTGTATGGCTCGGTGTTCTTATGTTGATTCAGAATATCGTGCTTGGTGTTCCTGTCCCGCTCGCCATGACGCGTCTGAATGAGATCGGTACGCTGGAAGAACGACGATTAGTTCTGGAGAAGACGGGCAGGCTACCACTTCTGTCGATTGAATCTGCGAAGGTGAAAGATTTGCGCGAACGTGCCATTCAAACCTCAATTTATGAGACATATTATACCGGTCTACAGATTGTTCAGGTATCGTTACAAATAGTCGTCCTGATGTTCCTCATGCTTCATTTCGGGCAATGGATATCCGTTGTTGCGGTAATTGCTTCTGCAATCTTACTATCCTACGTTTCTGCGAGGTCGGCAGCGAATCTCGAGCAAGTACAACGTGAGCAAGCCCCTCGCCGCAGATTGATTAGCTACTATGCAGATCTGATGACGGAACGTTCGAGTGCGAAGGAAGTACGATTATTCGGGCTTCATTCTCTGTTCAGCAAAAGATGGCGTACGTTATATCAGCAGCAATCAAAGGAGACGACAGGTGGTGTTCGAGCATCCGAAATGCGTAAGTTAGGTCCTGAGTTGTTGATGGCCGTGATAGCTGGTATGGTTCTAGCGGTTACAATATTACAACCTGATGCAGGGCTGTTGACCGCGGGGGATGTTACACTCCTGTATCTCGCATTGACAACGGTATTGTCCCAATTGCCAGGATTAATCCAACAAGTGACAGCTATGCATCGGCATGCCATGAAATGGAAGGATTTTCGGACATACCTAGAGCTTGAGGAAGAACAAGGTGTACGATCGATTCGTGAGGCAGAGTGTTACCGTGAGGCTAACCTCCAATTGGACGTTCAGGGACTTAGGTTCCGTTATCCTGGTCGGGATGCCGATTCCCTTCATGGCATCGACTTAACCATTCCTTCGGGGTGTCGTGTTGCTGTTGTTGGTGAGAACGGTTCAGGCAAATCCACTTTGGTTAAAATACTCCTTGGCCTATATTCTCCGGATGCCGGGGAGATCCGATGGTCGGATACCAGCGGGAAGAATGATGTTGGGCAGGGGAGCGTTAAGATGTCTGCTGTGCTTCAAGATTTTACGCGGCTTCATATTACACTACGAGAGAATGTCGGACTTGGGCAGGTAGAACGTATGACACTGGATAGAAGCCTGCTCGATACCTTGCAAATCGCGGGGAGTAAATACACCGATCTCGATATGCAGCTTGGTGTTCCTTTTGGCGGAATAGATCCCTCGGGCGGCGAGTGGCAGAAAATCGCTACCGCACGTGCATTCCTTCCGAATGCTTCATTTATCGTATTCGATGAGCCTACTGCAGCCTTAGACCCGCAAGCGGAGAAAGCCGTATTCGAACAGTTTATGCGTTTGACATATGGTCGTTCCGCGTTGTTCATCACACATCGTCTTGGCGCAGCAAGAATGGCAGATATGATCTTGGTCATGCAGGGTGGACGTATCGTTGAAAGGGGATCGCACGAAGATCTGATGAAGGAGAATGGTCCGTATCGCCGGATGTTCGATGTGCAAGCATCCTGGTATGCCTAATGGAGATGAGGGGGAACGGTGATGATGAATCAAAATCGATCGAATGTTGGGGGCAGTATGATTCGATTATTATACCGTATATGGCGGGTAATGCCGATGTTAGCTTCGGGATGGCTCGGAATACCACTCTTGCTCGGATTACTGATCATCCCTAGCTATGCTGCACATCGGTCATTGATTGATGTTTTCGTACATAGCGGAGTGGGGGAACGGACGTGGTTGAAGGTATGGGAGCAGACATGGCCGCTGCTGGCTATTTTTACAGGGATATCGGTGTTGCGTGTCACGCTCACGGCGATCCAAGCCTTGTTGGATGCTAAATTTCAAGATCGAGCAACGATGCATATTCAAACAGAGGTGTATGAGCGGTCCTCCCGCGTATCATTAGAACAGTTAGAGCAGCCGGCGTACTACAATCGGCTTCAACGTGCCAAGGGGGTTGCGGGAGCGGATTTGTTCGGCGTACTTCAGCAGTTTATTCTGCTTGTGCGTATGATCTTCGAAATCATCGGGCTGATGTTTGTGTTATGGCTGGCTGATCCGATCATTGGGGTGGGTATGGTGTTGATCTTTGCGGTGTCTTTCGCAGTCCGGCTGGAGTCCGATATTGTCGTGCGGCGCGTGAACCGTGATCTCACATTCGCTGGAAGACAATCGGATTATTTACATGACATGCTGACGCGTCCGGAGACGGTGAAAGAGATGCGGATATTCGATTCGCTGGATTATTTGATCGGCAAATGGAAGGGCAAGATGCGCGAGTCCTTAGCAACCCGGATGGACGCTCGCCGCCGAGAGATCCACCATGGTATTTTCGTTTCAACTGTACAAATTGTAGGACTCATCGGCGTCTTAATGTGGATGGTGCTGCAGATGCGTTCAGGAGCTTTTACAGCAGGGAGCTTCCTTATTGTATTCTTGGCCCTACGGCAAGCGTACAGCTTATCGGCGCGAATGGCATTTCCGGTTAGTAAGATCATCCATCAGGGAGCTAAAATCAGTGATCTGGTGGAATTTCTGCGGGATGACCCGTCAAATACGAAGTATTTTGTGGAAGAGAATGATGCTAGTTATGTAGGACCTAGTGACAATGCTCTCATCTGCATGGATCATGTGACTTATCAATACCCAAATGGGGATCAACCAGTGTTAAATGACATTCATTTTACTTTGCATCCGGGAGAGACAGTGGCGCTGGTCGGAGAGAATGGTGCGGGCAAGTCCACCTTCGTTCGACTTCTATTAGGACTTTATCAACCAACGAACGGGAAAATGTTATGGGATGGAAAGGATTATCGGGAGATGGACTCCAAGTTGCTTCGAAGGTCGATGTCCGCTGTCTTCCAGGATTTTGTCCGGTACGAGACGTCAGTTAGAGATAATGTTGCTGCTGGCATGTCGGAGGCTGCCAATGAGGAAGGACTTCGTCGCGCTCTGCAAAAGAGTGGTGCGGCAGAATTAGTCGACTTGCTAGGCGGACTCGATGCACAAGTCGGTATGCTCGCATCCGGCGGACGTGAGCTCAGCGGCGGTCAGTGGCAACGGCTTGCGGTAGCAAGAGCCGCAGTTCGAGATACCCCGCTATTAGTTCTTGATGAGCCAACTGCTGCGCTCGATCCGCAGCTTGAGATGGATCTCTATCATCATTTTCGTGAGATGGCACAAGGCAAAACCGTATTGCTCGTCTCTCATCGTCTTGGCTGGGCACGACATGCGGATCGGATCGTTGTGCTCCGACAGGGAAGAATCGTAGAAGAAGGCACACATGAAGCGTTAGTGGCGATGAATGGGGAGTATGCGGGGATGTTCCGAGTACAGGCGGAATGGTATCGAGCTTTGGAATCATGTTAGTGTGTGGTAGAATATGTAATAGGAATGAGAGTTTGTTGATTCGGGTCCATTTTTTGAATTCATGATCATGTACTAGAAGGATGTGGTCCATATTCTCCCCGAAAAAAAGACTTTACTCCTCGGGATCTACTCATTGCCAGTCTTCATTCTACTTAGTAGTGCAATGATTATCGGGACCCCCTATATGTTCGTAAGAATCATTAACCTTGTTGGGGTCATAGGGATATCAGCCTGCTGGGGCGCATTTATTCGTGAATGGTTCATTCAACGTAACCACTCCAAATCGAAAGAAACGAGGTAACCATGGCATACAACTCGGAAATCACCATGACTGAAATAAACAGATTGATCCGCTATATCGACTATTTTCGTGAACCCAATCTTCGCTGTAACCATGATGCTGGTGGGTATCCAATCGAGAGCGAAGCATTGTGCGAGTTCCGTCGAGTGCTCGCGGATACCGGGTTCTTGCTTGTGTTCAACTGGAGAGCTTGGTTAGAGGAGAACGAGGTTTATCGTAATCTCGATCACGATATCGATGAGAATCTGCAGTATGCCGATGTGGAGACGCTGAGAAAGCTGATGACCTGCTATGTTCGCGGGGATCGGTTCACCGAAGGACTTTTTAAGCATGTGGTGTTGAAGGGCCATGTTGCGAAGATTCTATTACGATTAGAAGAAATAGCTCGAGAAGAAACAACAAACCCTTAGTCCGGTTCATGCCGACTAAGGGTTCTTATTGTTGATTAATCTACATCAAGGACATATCGATCATCTTGGACCTCGGCTTGAAGCCGATGGAGTTCATCTTTCAAAGATTTCACAATCTCGGCGTATGCTGGATTCCCATATACGTTATTCATCTCAGCTGGATCGTTCGCTAAGTCGAACAGTTCCCATTCCGGTTGGTTGGACTCGTCCAGGGTGCCTGGAACGCCTAGTCCGTCCGCATAATAATAAATCAATTTGTAGCGATAGGTTCGCAAACCGTAATGCGAGTATACGTTATGATCAACACGGTGCATCCAATAACGGTAGTACATCGATGTCCGCCAGTCTGCGGGTTGTTCACCGCTCAAAACAGGCCGTAAGCTATGGCCTTGCATATCGTCAGGGATCGGTAATCCTGCATAATCGAGGAAGGTCGGCGCAAAGTCCACATTCAGGGACATCGTCTCTGTAACCAGTCCGGGCTTGATGCCTTGCTGATAACGAACAATGAACGGCATGCGAAGTGACTCTTCGTACATGAATCGCTTGTCATACCAGCCATGATCGCCGAGGAAGAAGCCTTGATCTGACGTGTAAATTACGATTGTATTATCCGCAGTACCCGTGTCGTCTAAGTAGTCGAGTAACCGGCCCACATTCTCATCGATGGATGCGACGCAGCGCAAGTAGTCTTTAATGTATCGCTGGTACTTCCAACTCTTCGCTTGTTCCGGTGTCAAATGTTCCGGTGTCTCTTCCTTCAGATCAATGAGCGTGAGATCACGATCCACCCGCATCGTAGCCTCTGCGGCTGCTGTTGCCCGCGTCGAATAATCGTCATGGAAAGTCTCTGGCTCCGGAATCGTGACATCTTCGTACAGCTTTGCATATTTAGCGCTTGGTTCCCATGGACGGTGAGGCGCTTTATGATGACACATGAGGAAGAAAGGTTTATCTGGATCCCGTCGATTCAACCAATCGATCGATAAATCGGTGATCACATCCGTTACATATCCGTCGTATACGCGATCTTGTCCCATCTCGGAGAAGGTCGGCTGGTGGTATTCACCTTGCCCCCAGTTGCCAATCAACACGTTCCAATAATCGAACCCTGTGGGATCATAAATGCCCCCTTGACCAAGATGCCACTTGCCGATCATCCCCGTCTCATACCCGCCGGCTTGGAGCATTTTGGCGACGTGATCCTGTCTGCCGTCGAAACCCTCATACAATGTTCGAACGCCATTGAGATGATTATATTTCCCAGTCAGTATTGTCGCCCGACTAGGTGCACAGATCGAATTCGTGCAAAAGCAGTTGTCAAATCGGATACCTTCCTCCGCAATACGATCAATATTCGGCGTATGATTAATGCGACCGCTGTAACAGCTCATCGCATGTGCTGCATGATCATCACTCATGATGAATAGAATATTCGGTCTTGTTGGCTGGTTCATCCGTCCGCTTACCTCCCATGTACTGTTTTCTTTTATTATAGGGAAGTCCATGGCGAAGTACGATGTACGTAATGCTGATGAGATGTACGAAACTACTGCATTTTTGAATGCATCTTCTCCTAAAATAAAGTGTTATTCATTGCGTACAGACAGTAGGATTGCTATGCTGTAGTTAACTTTAAGGGATGGAGCGGGCATAGGAATGTTCAAAATATTAGCAGTACATTATGATGATCGTATTCCAGATTGGCATACGGTTCAAGAACCGATTCCATACCATGTTATCGTACTGATGGTGGACGGAACGGTGAACTATTCGATTGATGGCGTGACGCATCGGGCAGAGGCAGGCGAGTTCTTATTCATTCCGAGAGGAACGGTAAGGTCGGGGAGCAACACCGAAGCAACGCATCGCAAATACACGGTGTTGTTCAATCTCGAACATGATGGCGATTCGGAGGGGGAGCAATTGCTGCACTCCCATTTTCTACGCATGAAAATAAGCCATTACGATTATGTGCTGAAACGGTTCGAGCGACTGTTCCAAGATCGATGGGAAGCGAGGCCTTATCATGAACCGATCTGTCTCGGCATTCTGATCGAGCTGCTTGGCATCGCGAAACGGGAGCCGGTTAGTCCAGCTGTATCGCCGATCAAGTTCTATTTGGCGCGCCAAGTTCAACAGGCATTGCAGCAGCGCTACCATGAATCGATTCACATTAACGATTTGGCGGCTCTGATCGGACGTTCACCGAATTATACGATCGCCATGTTCAAAAAAGCGATTGGCCTCACACCTATTGAATACATGCATCAGCTGCGTGTGCAAGAAGCGAGCAGCTTGCTGCTCGAATCGAACATGAACGTAACGGAAATATCGGATTACCTAGGATTCTATGATACGTCGCATTTCAATCGGGTTTTCAAGAAAGTGATGAAAGAATCGCCTTCGGCTTATATCGCGAATCGGAAAGGGCTTGTAAGTCAATGAGAGAGAAGAGGGTATATATCGGTCTTGTTGGATTACAGCTATGCATTTAGAGTCCATTTTTAGGAATATCCGCCGATTGAATTTGAGAGGTTTGTTGGATTTATCTGGTTGGCAGGATAGCGTTGAAGTTTCACGAATACTCTATATATGGGATTATTTGTGAAATTCGTGAATAAGTCGTTAGGTGAAATCCCTGTAAATAATGTAAAGGAGCGATCTACCATCAATAATTAAATCAGCAAATTTGGTGTTTTTATTCCCATCTTGGTCCGGATCAAACTCATCATATCGGCTTGAAGGCCTAATCTCTAAGTAATTCAAGGTTTTCATATCGCTATATCAAATGCTCAGAAAGCATGATATGGTTCCATCACTAGGGTGGGGAAGTCAAGAACATCAGATAAACACGATTGATTATTTTCTATTAAAGAAACAACACGACGATTTGTATTATCGATATCCCATACTAGTTTGCCCATGGTGCGGGGATGAAGAGTGTGGATTCATTTCGGTTTATATTGAGAGGGAAGACGATATTATTATATGGCAAGACTTTAAGGTGGAGCCTAGCAATCAAAATATTAATATAGGACCTTTTTATTTTAAGTGGGAGAACTATGAGAGAGCGATAAATGATACCTATGGAATAGCAGGAATTCAATAATATTCATTAAAGTATTTCAAAGGACAGGGACATTACCTTACACCATATTCGTGCTGCGGGCCATGAGGCCCTTAATCTGCAACAAGAATTTTAAATGAAGGCTTGTAGGCAGATACAAGATAATAGCTATCTAGGGGAATAGTCGTCACGAATACAAGATCGTTATCGGAAATCTCTATAATACATACATAATAACAATAAAAAGCATCACACGGAGGTTAAGTATGGAAGCATATAGAATTGATGCTATTTTTATTGATCGGGATGGAACTATTGGTGGTTCAGATGAAGCGCTCTATCCGGGAGATTTTGAGTTGTTTTCATGCACGAAAACATCAATAGAACGCCTTAAAACATTGAAAACACGATTATATGGGTTTACGAATCAACCGGGAATCTCCCGAGGGGAAGTTTCAAGAGAAGAATTTGAGCAAGAAATGAAGGCTTTTGGTTTTGATGGAATTTATATATGCCCACATCAACACACGGAGGGGTGTGAGTGTCGAAAACCAAAGTCAGGAATGTTACTCAAGGCGGCTGTGGAGAATCAGATAGAATTAACTAAATGTATAGTAATCGGGGATAGATGGTCCGATATGTTAGCAGCATATCATGTTGGATGTAGTAAGATATTGGTTCTCACTGGGGCAGGAAATGATGCTTTAAATAAGTACAGATATAAATGGTCAATAACAGAACCAGATTACATTGCAAAAGATTTCGAAGATGCAACAGATTATATAATGAATTTAACGAGAGGTTTTGAAGAGGACAGGGTCATCCTATAACAACGTATCTACACCGGCGCATGCGCGCCTCAAGATTCTCAGGTTCGTAGATACAACAACGTTATATGAAAGTAATGCAATTTAATTAAAACATAAAGGTGAATAGTACATATGAAAATTATTGATCTATTGAAAGATGACAAAGATAAAATTAATCAAACAGCTACTCTATTACAGGAAAGTTTTGAAGCTTGGTCCACATTTGAATTGGCAATTAATGAAGTTATTGAATCATTAGAAGATAATAAAATAAGTCGTGTATTAATTAATGATGAAGGTGTTGTCATTGGATGGATTGGTGGTCAAAGCCAGTATAATGGGAATGTTTGGGAACTACATCCTCTAGTAATTAAAAAAGCTTATAGAAGAAATGGTTTTGGGAAAATGCTTGTTGAAGATCTTGAGAAACAAGTTGAACAACGTGGTGGAGTAACTATACTGCTCGGTTCGGACGATGAACACAATCAAACGAATCTATCTAACCAAAACTTATACAGTGACCTTCCTTCATTTATCAAGAACTTCTATAGTAAAGATCATCCAGTTAATTTTTATATGAAATTGGGGTTCGTTATTATTGGAATTATCCCAGATGCAAACGGAATTGGTAAACCAGATATATTAATGGCAAAGCAAGTGCAGTGAGATCGAAGAAGGCATCAGAATCAAAAGAAAGGAGTGAATAAATAATGTGGGTTCCTTATGAAACGATAAGAAAACATCCGCCAGATTTTCTGGTTCAGTATCGTTTTTACAATCATGAAGAGGGAGGAAGAAGAAATCTTCCATATCAAGGTTATAGAAGTGATTTTGCGATAGAATCGGATTTTTCGAAGAATTCAATAGATTTAAGAGTAATACACCCAGAGTTTGAAGATGAATTCGGAAATCTTATATTAGATGAAACTAAACAAGTGCAATTAGAAGGGACGGCAAGAATGTGGGTGCTGTTACCCATATCTCGAGCTCGACATAGGAAAACATTAGATGTAGGAATGACAGGGTACTTTATGGAAGGTCCGAAAAAAGTTGCAGAAGCAAAGATAATTAAAATACTTGGATTACTAGAAAACCCATATATAAAAACTGATTGATAGATAATAAATTTGAAGCGTTACAGGTGTGGAAGAAACTCGGATATGGAATGTGTCCAGCACGAATTATAAGTGGCCCGAACCAAGATATTATCGTCAACGGATTTTACGTTGTAAAAACACTGACTTATATGTCGTGAATACAAGAACGTTATCACAAATACAAAGCTGTCTTATACAGAGAATTTATTCCAAGAAGAGGAAATATAAAAATGCAAATAAAGAACAATCGAGGAGATGTGATTGGTAAGATACAATTCTATTCGCATCAAAATGAAGATAAGGTTAATCAAATTATTTCTGAACTAAGGCCAGGCGATGGTAAGGCGATATATAACGCTGGTGCAATAGATAATAAGTTCTCTCAACAAACAAATTATGCTGCAACGAACTGGGATCAAGACTTCGGAAGTCTAAAAGAAAAATTATCTCCATGGCAACCGCTGTTTCCGACTCTCTCTAAGATACAATCGATGCAAGTCTATTATGGGTTTGACAATTTATTATCTCATGAAATCGATGAAATGATCGAAGAGAGTAAACGAACCGGAGTAAATGTTGTGGTACGAGATCTAAAGCCTAATCGTACGATCGTTGGTGTTAATATCTCATATCATTCTGATCAAGGAACCTTTACGTTTCGTATTTTTGGAACGACAAAAAGTCGAATTCAAGTATCGGATAGTGAAGATTCCAAAATTGATCATTTCGATGTGAGAGGGAACGAAGCATTTTATATTTTGAGTGATGGGCACCATCAATTAATCTGGTTAGAAGAAGATCTTAATGGGAAGGTATTACAATATGAATTGATGGGAAGAGATATTTCCAAAGAAGTTTTGCTTAACATCGTAGCATCTATGATGTAACGATAATATTGTGTTCCGATAACACCATACAAACTTTTTATTTCCATTTTTGTAACATTATCCAGAGCTTTCACGTCTAAGGGGAAAATAACAAGCTATACGGAGGGTTACAAGATGAGAAAAGTAATGAAAAAACCACTGATACTACTCATGTTAATCGCCATCTTTTGTATGGGCATTAGCGGATCCGCCTTTGCTCATAAAGGCAACAACCCGAGTAAACAAGACGGGAAAGACAGCTTGAACGCGGCAACCGCAGTGACCATGATCGTAAAAGGCCTGAATTTAAACATCGACAATATTAAATTTATCAAGAAACCGGAGGCGACCGACTATTATACGAAGATTAAAAACGACTCCTCATACGCAGATTACTTCATCATCGCTCAATATAACGGCCTAGGAATTCCAAAAGACATTAATCCTTCTGCTAAAGTCACCCGGGAGCAATTCGCCAAATGGTTGTTTGGCGCGTTAAGTCATAAAGGAAATTATGCCTGGATCGAAATATTCCAAAACGTTGCGGATGCTGACCAAGTGACAGACGGGTACATGGACAGTATTCAGAAGTTGCTCATTGCTAAGATCGTGTCCCTAGACAGCAAGCAACGCTTCTATCCTAAAAGCTACATTACCCGCGCACAAGCTGTCGACATGATTAGCAAAACGTTAAAATTCATCAATAACACAAAATCGGAAACACCTAATTCTTCCGTTCTCGACCAAGTAAATATCACTTCGGTTAAAGAAACGGATTCTGTCACCCGAGTTACATTATCCGCTATGGTTCCTCACGCTGGATACGGACTCGAAATCACGAGCATCCAATTCTCGAAAGGCATAGCCACGATTCAATATAAAGTCATCCAGCCTGATCCTGACAAAATGTACGCCCAAGTCATCACGGAGTTGAAAGCTGTGACTTATATCCCTTCAGAATACAAAGCTGTACTAGGAGGAGTACAACAACAATAAAAGACAAAGCGACGGCAGCCATTCGGCTGCCGTTTTCTGATCATTGATACTAATAGAACGGTTCTAGTCATATTCTTATTAGAGAAAAAAATAAGAAGGAGTGTACAGTTACTTGAAAAAAGTTAAGGTTAGTCTGCGGCCTATTGCAGCTAAGATAAACTTACCCACGGTTTTGAAAACAACTATACTTCCAGGTGACTCTGTTGAAAGACTCTTTATTGCAACCCAGGTAGGAGAGATATTTTACATCGTGAACGGGGGGATAAGGACTTTTTTAGATATTCGTCCACGAATCATACAACTAGGTGTTACTAGTGGTGGATATGATGAACGGGGATTGCTAGGGCTAGCGTTCCATCCCGAGTTTTATTATAATGGTTTATTTTATCTCCATTACACGGTAGCTGGAACCCAAGGTCCGGGTGCTCTTCCAGGTGCTTTTGAATCGTTTAAACCTAACCCGTGTGATCCTAAAACCTTAAACCTAAAGTGGATCAATCGGGACATTCATTATGATCATATAGATACCGTTGAAGAATGGATTCTACATTCGAATGGTCAACCTCAAAAACGCCGAACATTACTGAATATCAGAAGACCATTTTTAAATCATAACGGTGTTAATAGCCTAAACTTTTCACCTGAAACAGGAAAACTGGTTTTGACAACCGGAGACGGCGGATCAGGGTATGATCCATTTAATTTAAGCCAAGATGATATGGAAATCGCAGGTAAAATCATTGAGATTGATGTCCTTAAGAATACATTTATCGATAATCCGCCCGTCGTTACACGTTTTAATGAGTTACCCGTACCTATTCAAGAAACGCTTACGGTGATTGCCAAAGGAGTTCGCAATATTCCAGGCATTTCATTTCAAAGGTTTTATAATCAGCATATCAAATACGTAGGAAACGTCGGACAGGATCTCGTTGAGTCGATTTTTTCATTTATTCATTATCAACCAATACCGGTTACTCAGCTGATTGAAGCGTATGTAATGAACTCTGAACCTAACCAAGATGGATTTATTAACTTGGGCTGGAGAGGGTGGGAAGGCGATTTTCCTACTTCGATTGTTACCGGTTGCCCTACAAATCCGGCTGTGGAGGAGAAAGTAATTCCTTATTACGAGGAAGCAGTAAACACGTCAGTGCAGCGCCTTCAGCCTCTTATTAGTTATTTTCATAAAGATCCTCGACCCGATAAATTTGGAGCAACTGCACTGACAGGAGTCCAGCCCTATATGGGAAATGAAATACCCGATTTAAGAGGGACTGTTGTGTTCACCGATCTGGCACGAGCTAGAGATAGAGAATCTCAACTTCCAGCGAGAGGGGTCTTAGCTTATACCAAGGTCAGAACGGAGTGTAAACTAAATGATTTCAGCTTAATAGAAACCGATTATAATTTTGGTTCTCAATCCGCTTATTATGTTAGCTTGGGAGCAAATATGAATCAATCCAGACTCTATTTAGGGGTTTATGACTCTATAAAAGTTACTGACTTTAACCAAGGTACTGTTTTTGAAATCGTTCCATGATCCCTACCATGTGGAAGGTCATTGTATCACGCGACAAGGCGCAGTTATAATGAATGAATGAGCGTAATTATAACTCTCTCTTGGAAGGAGCTGTGCGACATGTCCGTGATGACCAAGAAAGCTTTATCCTCTACTTTAAAATCGATGATGGAACGATCGTCGCTCGATAAAATCACAGTCAAAGATCTTGTTGCGGACTGTGGCGTGAATCGTCAGACGTTTTATTATCATTTTCAAGACATATATGATCTATTGGGGTGGATCTACAAGACGGAAGCACTGGATAGTATCGTGAATTATCGAACATACGACACCTGGCAGCAGGGGTTTCTCAAGATATTTCAATATGTACTCCATAACAAGAAATTCTGCATGTGCACCTATCGTTCTATGGGCCGAGAGCATTTGGATCTATTTCTGCATCAAGCGGTATACGAGCTGCTCATGGGCGTCATTGAGGAAGTTAATGCCAACATGCAGGTGAGGATGGAAAATAAGAGATTTATCGCGAATTTTTACACCTATGCGTTTATTGGTATTATGCTGGAGTGGATTCGCAACGATATGAAGGAAGATCCAGTGATGATTATCGATCGATTAAGCGTCTTGGTTGAAGGCGATATGGAGAAAGCGATAAAAAAATACGTTACAAGTTGCTAAATTGTGACTACAGTCTATCGATCGATTAGACAAAGCGAGGGTTGTGTATAAATTTTATACACAGCCCTTTTGGTGTCTAAGGTAATCGTTCCATCGGTGCAGTATATTGGATTCACAGACCAATACAATTGAACATATGGAGGTTACATCGATGAAAAAAGATCATGGAAACAGACAAGTTTACTTTGTTGGTGGCGGTTTAGCATCTCTTGCAGGTGCAACGTATCTGATACGAGATTGTGACTTTCCAGGAGAAAATATTCACATTCTAGAAGGCATGCACATACTCGGAGGAAGTAATGACGGCGCTGGCGATAAAATGCAAGGTTTCGTATGCCGCGGCGGTCGAATGTTAAATGAAGAAACGTACGAGAATACATGGGAGCTGTTATCTTCCATTCCTTCTATTGAGCAAGAGGGCGTGTCCGTATGCGATGAGATTCTAGCTTTTGACCATGCGCATCCCACACATGCGAATGCTCGATTAATTAACAAAGATGGGGAAGTTCTGGATGTCATGTCGATGGGCTTTAACACCGCGGATCGCTTAGCGCTTGGAAGATTGATGATCACACCAGAAGAGAAACTGGACAATTTGCGGATCTGTGATTGGTTCGCAGAGACACCTCACTTTTTCGAAACGAACTTCTGGTATATGTGGCAGACGACATTTGCCTTCCAAAAGTGGTCCAGCTTGTTTGAATTCAGACGCTATATGAATCGTATGATGTTCGAATTCTCTCGGATTCAAACGCTTGAAGGGGTTACGCGTACGCCTTATAACCAATATGATTCGATTATTTTGCCGATCAAAACTTATCTAGATGGGTACGGCGTGGATTTTAGCTTGAAATATACCGTAACGGATCTCGATTTTGCAGAAGGCGACGGGATTACCGTCACAGCGATCCATTATGAGCAGGATGGCAAATCGGGCGTGATTCAACTACAGAAAGATGATCTGTGTATCGTGACCAATGGTTGTATGACAGATAATGCAACGTTAGGGGATTTGAACACACCTGCCAAAATGGTGCCTGAGAATCCAATGTCAGGCAACCTGTGGGCGAAGATCGCAGCGAAGAAAGAGGGACTTGGCAATCCAGAACCATTCTTCGGTAAGGTGGAGGAGACGAATTGGGAGTCCTTCACCGTGACGTGTAAAGGGAATAAGCTGCTGAAAATGATTGAGAAATATTCCCGCAACAAACCAGGCAGCGGCGCGCTAATGACATTCAAAGATTCGAATTGGCTGATGTCCATCGTTGTTGCAGCGCAACCTCACTTTAAGAATCAACCTGCAGATACGACAATATTCTGGGGATACGGCTTGTACACGGATCAAGAAGGCAATTATGTGAAGAAGCCGATGCGAGACTGTACAGGGAAAGAGATGCTGATTGAGCTAATTCACCACCTGCATATGGAAGAAGATATGGATGAGATCATGGATAGCGTCGTGAACGTCATTCCTTGCATGATGCCTTATATTGTATCGCAGTTCCAGCCACGTGCCATGAGCGATCGTCCAAAAGTGGTACCAGAGGGTTCGACGAATCTCGGTCTGATTAGTCAGTTCGTTGAAATTCCAGAAGATATGGTATTTACGGAAGAATATTCGATTCGTGCAGCGAGAATTGCTGTGTATACCTTGATGGGATTGAATAAGAAGGTGTGTCCGGTAACACCGCACATGTATGACGTTCGAACCTTGTTAAAAGCATTGAATACCTCATACAGATAAAGGAGGAAGGACGCGATGAATGGAACTTATAATATCACGATGCAAACCCCAATGGGGTTAGAAAAAGGAACGATTACCTTTGCGCAGGATGGGGACGTGCTCAGTGGCTCATTGAACATCTTAAGAGGCAATAATGCTTTCTCGGGCGGACAAATCGAGGGGAATGCGTTCGAATTCTCAGGTGAGATTAAGAAGTTGATTACCAAAATTCCTTATACGGCGAAGGGAACGATTGAAGGAGATCAATTGACGGCTATGGCGGATACGAAATACGGCAAGCTCTCAATCAAGGGGAATCGAGCTTAGTAGGACCAATGAAACTCCTCATCTATCCAGTTTAATTTCATATGTAACGCTTAGAAGACCGCGAAAAATCGCGGTCTTCTATTATTTTTCCTCTCGCTTAAGAGATACAGGAGAGTGATTGAAATCATACTCACTGACACAAAGATGTCGAAGTTATCACCAGGAATAGCTCTATCGAGTCATAGGATAAGGTTATCCAAATTGTTACAATGTAGTTTGTTGTTAGAAGGAAGCGTTTGCCAGCTAGGTGATGGGGGTGTGAATATCCTTGCCTGGTCAAGCAGACATGATTGAGGTGCAAGGATGAGCTGCTGCAGAAAATGGTACTACAGTTTGTTGATCGTATTCGCCGTATGTTTGCCCGCTAGGCATGCTCGTGCGGAACTAAGCGCCTTGAATTTGCAAGCGATCGTGGACCAGGCGAAGCCGGGAGAGACCATCGTACTGGAACCAGGAACGTATGAGGGACCGATCACGATCACCAAATCGCTAACGATCCGGTCGACACAGGCGGGCACGGTTGAATTGCGGAACAGGAGCCAACGCCCGGCTGTCTCGATAGAAGCAGACGAGACGACGCTTAGTGGACTGCGTGTTATCGATGAGACGGTTAAAGCTGCACCGACCTTGCTCGTCACGGGAGACCGGGTTGTGTTGGAAGATTTGCATATCCAGACGGGATCCGGAGGGATCGCGGCGAAGGATGCAGATGGAGGCACGCTGTCGCGCACGACGATCGAGTGGACAGCCGAGGGCGTACGAATGGCCGACAAAGGTAATGGCATGGATCTATTCAATGCACATCGCTGGCGCATTACGGGCAATACGATTCGTCTTGTCCATGACGGTATCTATATGGAGAACAGCGACGATGCGATCGTCTCCGGCAATGTTATCGAGCGTTCTCGTTACGGGGTCCATTGCATGTATACCCGAGGAACGAAGATTCAGAACAACGAAGGGAAGCTGAACGTGACCGGGGCGATGGTGATGACATCGCGTCAGGTGTCGGTTACGGGGAATACGTTCACCAAACAGAGCGAGAACGTAAATTCCCAAGGGATTCTACTGTACGACGCTCATGAGTCATGGGTGGCGGACAATATGGTGGTCGGCAACCGGGTTGGCTTGTACGTCGAGCAATCGACCGATAACCGCTTGGAAAATAATCAGGTAACCTACAATTTCGTAGGCATTCAATTGCTTGAATCAAGCGGCAATACGATCGAGGGCAATGCGTTTCTGGGCAATGTATCGGACGCGCAGGCGAAAGGCAGCGTACGCAATACGCTGGTCGGGAATTATTGGGACAGCTTTCAAGGCATCGATGTGAATGGGGATGGCAAGAGCGAGCTTACCTATGCGATCAATCCGTTTTTCCAAGGACTGACGCAGCGGCGTCCAGCGTTCCAATTGTTTTTTCAATCGCCGGGTATGGTATTCCTTGAAGGGCTCTTTCAGACGGAGCGGGAGCGTTGGGCCACAGATCTTGCGCCGCTCATGGCTCCGCCCGGTAGCGGTCCGCGGGAAGAGCGATCCGAAGACGGACTCATGACAGGATTGGCGGGATTCACATTGTTAGGGAGTACGGGGTTATTATTTTATCGAATGAGGAGAAGAAGTATATGACAAAAAGGTTGGGTATGGTTATCGTGGTTGTAGGGATATGGCTGCTGCTCGCCGCTTGCGGCGGAGAAAAGTATACGGCGCAGGCGATTAACGAAGAGACGGATGTATGCGCCATCTGTAAGATGGCCGTAAAAGACGATCAATTTGCGACCCAAATCGTAACGACGGACGGGCAATCGCTCAAATTCGACGATATCGGCTGTCTGAATACGTGGAAGAAAGAGAACGGCACAGATACGATAGGGGCTGCCTTTGTTCGAGACTACAACAGCAAGCAATGGCTTCGTTACGAGAAGGCATATTATGCTTATGATCCTTCTTACAAGACGCCGATGGCCTATGGGATTGTATCGTTCGAACAGGAAGCGGATGCGAAGGCATTCATCGATAAAGAGGGTAAAGGCAAGTTGATGAATGCAGAAGAGCTAGCGAATCACACATGGGAAGTCAATCGCGACATGATGAAAATGGGCGACATGGGCGAGCATGGGCATGGTGAGGACGGTATGAGTCAAATGTCAGATTCCACAGAAGGTCATTCCTCGGGAGATGTGCAAGTGACGACCGGAGGTCACGGCAAGTGAGTGAGACAGGGTACGTCGCTGTCAGAGAGATGAAGATCGGATTTCGTAATCCTTGGGCCTATTCGTTTATGGCCCTTTTTGCCCTATTCATGTTCAGTCTTCTGCTAATTAATGCACAAGGTTATGTACTGGGATATTCGGGCATGAGTGGAACGATGCTGAATCTGGCACTGTATCTGTTGCCACTAATGTCGTTGATGTTGGGGGCTTTTTCTCTAACCAGCGAGAAGGAAGAAGGCAACTGGGAGCTGCTCTCGACCTACCCGCTCGGGACTTGGTCGTTCTTGCTTGGCAAATATATCGGACTATCCGTCGTGCTGCTCGCGATTGTCGCCTTTGGCTTCGGATTATCCGGCGTCGCAGGTTGGCTGTTCGGGGGCGGATTTGATTTTGCGACGTACAGGCAGCTGATGGCCTTTTCAATTGGCGTATCGTTGTTTTTCCTCGGTGCGGCGATGCTGGTCGGCACGCTCGCGAGCAATCGATGGCAGGCGCTCACGATCGCGGTCGGCGTCTGGTTTTTTACGATCATCGCTTGGCCGTCCCTCCTCATCGCAACGCTTGGCATGATGCCTTACGCGTGGGTCAAACCGGCGGTCACCGCGCTAACCTTTCTGAATCCGGCCGAATTGACTCGCCTGTTCACCGTGGTTAAGCTGGGAGGCGGTTCCACGCTGGGGCCGCAATATTATAAATGGATGGTCTGGATTCATTCCCCATGGGGAACGCCCGTATTTGTAGGTGTGATGTTGGCTTGGATCGGCGCTGCGCTGACGGTAGCTTACAGCTTGTGGGAGAGGGGGAGAAGACGTGGATGATGTAGTCGTTCGGTGTGATGCGGTTCATAAGGTGTTTAAGGGACGAACGGTGATTGGCAAGGTTCAATTAGATATCGGACGCGGCGAAGCGGTAGCGCTGTGCGGCGGCAACGGTGCGGGAAAAAGCACGCTGCTGCGCATGCTGGCCGGCATTCTTCAGCCGACAAGCGGGACCATCACCGTGAACGGGCTAAGCTGGCAGGACGATAGACGGCAGTATGCTAGGCAAATCGGATATATGCCGGATGATTACCGGTTCAGCGCAGGGCTTACGGCAATGGAGACGATGTTGTTCTGGGCACGGCTTCGTGGACTTGGTCCGACTCACGCCCGGGAAGCACTGTTGGAGGTTGGCCTGTCGGATACGGATAGCAAGCCTGTCGCTTCCTTCTCCAAAGGCATGCGGCAGCGGGTGCTGTTTGCGCAGGCGTTACTCGCGAAGCCGCCGCTCATCGTCATGGACGAGCCAACCAATGGTCTGGATCCCTACTGGATGAGTACCTTCGTGAATCTGGTTCGCGAGGCCGTTGCAGGCGGGCAGACCGTTCTCTTCTCGACGCATCAATTGGAAATTGCGGAAGCTTTAGCGAATCGTATTGTGTTCTTACGCGATGGGGAAGTGGTGTTGGATGAGAATCAAGCGGACATTCGTCAGAAATACGGCGCAGTGGGCTTGCACGAGGCATTCGGCGGATTGTTCGGAATCACGGCTGATGCTCGTGCATCCAAGGTGTGAAGGAGGAGATGATGCGGCATATGATGATTCGCAGAGCGATTCAAATCGTGTTATTACTCGTTTTGGCTGCGGGAGCTGGATACGCCGTGATTCAATTACAGTCAGCCCCGCACGACAAAGCTGTGGTAGGTGAGGCTGCACCGCTTTTTATAATCAAAGATTTGCAAGGACAAGAGATTCGACTGGCGGATTACAAGGGAAAAGGCGTCCTAATCAATTTCTGGGCGTCTTGGTGCAATCCTTGCGTGAACGAGCTGCCTTTACTGAATGAGGCGTATAAGCTGACCGGCGTTCCCATGCTGGCCATCAATGTCGGGGAGGATGCGGAGACCGTTCAGAAATTCGTGGATCGATACGAGCTGGCATTTCCGATCGCGTTGGACGCCGATAACCAGATCAAGCAGCAATACCGCGCTGTCGGTTTGCCGCTTACCTTGCTCATCAATGCGGAAGGTGAATTGGTGGACAGGCATGAAGGGGAATTGACGGAAATGATCGACATTCTAAACTTGATGGAAAAAATTAGCTCTCAGTAGACGGATGTCTGATGCTGCGCAGTTCGTCGTTCATTACCCGGAGAGGAGACTTGGAGATTGACCTACAAACAAATCAAATGGCTGATTCTGACGATTCCGACCATAACGATCGGCCTATGGGAATATGTCAGGCACGAATACCTGCTGCCATATATTTCAATGGAGCTTGGCAACTGGTTAGCGCCTGTGCTTGTGCTATTGGTAACCCTGTTATTCTTGACGCAGTTGTTCAAGCTCATTGAGGAGAACCAGGAGGAATTAAATCGCGCGAAGGCGGTGCAGGCGGTACTGGAGGAGCGGGAGAAGATTGCCAGGGAGTTGCATGACGGCATTGCCCAGTCGTTATTTTTCCTAAATGCCCAGGTCTCGCAAATAGAACGAATGAAGCAAGCAGAGGCATTACCTTTAGATAAATTGAAGGAGAGTGTGCATCGCACGAACGATTACGTCAGGCAAGCCATTGCGAATCTGCGGCATGCAGCGGATGCGGACCGTAATCCATGGCTGCAAGGAATGGAGAGCTTGATGGACGAGCTGCGACTCGAGACCGATATGCAATTCGAGACAACATGGGATATACCGGACTCCTTGCTCACGGCCAAAGAAAAAGTGGAACTGCTCGCCATCGTACGGGAAGCGCTGCTCAATATTCATAAGCATGCGGACGCTACTCGCATTCGCGTGCAGGCGATGACGACAACCACGGGGTGGCTCTGTCGCATCATGGATAACGGAATAGGATTTGAGCCGGAGGCGATAGTCAGTGGCAGCCGCTATGGCCTGAAAATGATGCGTGACCGTGCGAGCAATATGTCTTGGATATTGCAGATCGATCGGAAGGATGGGGAGACGAGGGTGACTATCGAAGGGGGAGCGTGAATGTCAGCATTTCGCGTAATCGTCATCGATGATAGTGAGATGGCGAGGGAAGGAATTCGGATGATTCTGGAGAGCGACCCGGCTTTTGTCGTGGTAGCGGAAGGCTGCAGTGGAGAAGAAGTCATCGCGCTTACGGAACAATGGTTGCCCGATCTAATCCTGATGGATATTCAAATGCCGGGTATGGGCGGGTTGGAGGCGACGAGACAGCTTAAAGAACGATATCCTTTTGTCAAAGTTGTCGTGGTGACTGTCTCGGATGATATCGTTCATCTGTTCGATGCGATCAAAAAGGGAGCCCAAGGCTATCTGTTGAAAAATATGAAGCCGGAAGCGTGGCACGAATATTTGAGAGCGATTGCCATCGATGAGGCGCCGATGACGCGTGAGCTCGCATTTCGCATCTTGAAGGAGATGTCCCCCATGGGGGCGGGTAAGGAGCAGAACAGTCCGCTAACCGTTCGGGAACGTGAAATCTTAGGCCTCGTCGCCAAGGGGCAGAGCAACAAAGAGATTTCATTTCAGTTAGACATTTCCGAACATACGGTGAAGAATCATTTGAAAAATATACTTCATAAGCTTAATCTGGACAACAGAGTTCAGCTTGCGCGTTATGCATACGAGCAAGGCTGGATGAACAAACGTTAGCATACATTGCGAAAAAAGGAGTTCACCTCGTCTTGCGGAGGGACTCCTTTTTCTATTGAGATTGATTCGCTTCATTTGGTCATAGAAAAAACTGCCCTCCAATTGTTAGTATGTGTCTAACAACTGGGGGGCAGTTCATATACGATCTTAAGGAGTGATCGATTCTCCTGAAGAGGTACTCGGAGGTAGAGATAGCTTGTACTTCGTCTCATTGATGATCACGGTACTATCCTGTGGAATATCCACTTTGGAGCCCAGCTGAATGAGAACTTGTCCAGGATAGGAGGCAGCATCCGTCGAACCAGCGGGGTCGGTCGTCGTGTTCGTCAAATCTGTCGCATCGGTTTTTGTCTTCTTATCGTTGGGAGCATTCGTTGCAGGCTGATCCGTTGCGGGATCGCTGTATTTGTGAATGACTTTCAGTTTTTTGCTGAAGTCGGTTTTTGTCCCATCGGGTTGCTCAACCCAAACCGTAGTCGGCTCGAAAGCTTCACATGCCGTTAGATCACGGAATTGAACGACAAGTTGCGTCTGCTCGCTTTGCTTTTTGTTTCCTTTCATGGGAACGTTCTCCGCATGAATGATCATGTTCGGTAGCTCTATCTCAGGCGTTGTCGGCGCGATAGGCTGTTCAGACTGCTCCGTCTGATCGGTCGATTCCGTCTGTTCGGCCTGAACAGGCGCTTTTTTGCTGAACACGCCGGAGCCGATAATCCCTATGGTTGCAATGGCTACTAAGAGAATGAGACCGAGAAGACTAGCTTTTTTATATTTTTTTAGAATGCGCAGGAGCACTGAAGCATTTTCGATTGCCGCTTTATCATAAACGGCTTTCATCGCAGGACCAGCTGGATCGAAATACTGCTTGCGATATGCGCGGTTCTTAAAGGCGTCTGAATCGAATTTTTTGAAATAGGCGAGAACCGCCGCTGAATAGGCGGGATGCAGCTTCCGAGATTTCGTGAAATAACGGTGCTTCTCCGACCAATTCATGAATTCGTAGACCATGGTTTTATTTGCTGCATGGTGATGGATAAATTGCAATAAACCGCTGTAATCGATCATGCTTCCGTTCGATTCACGGTAGAATGCCATTAGAATCCGTTCGAAATGAGCCGGACGGATGTCTTGCTGCACCCATTTCCGTCCAAGCTGTTGCAGCCGATCCATTTCACCGGCGGATAGGCCTTCGAAAATGGATTCATCAGGATGCTGCGCATGGAACCATTGGTAGGCAGCAAGCATCACATTCGCCTGCGATCGTACTTGTTGATTGAAACTCGCAGCCCATGTTCTGATCTCATCTCCATGTTCCAAGAAATCAATCTGAAGAAGCTGATCTAACGTAATCTCCTCCAGTTGCAATTCTTTAAGTAGATAGAGCTGGGCTGAGTAGATAAGTTGGTCGATAAAATAAGTATCTTGATCACCATATTGTTTCTCTAGCTGAATCGCTAGCTTATCGAGCTGATTCTCGATCAAATAGACGGCGGACACAGGCTCCGATTCGCTCCGCAATTTCACAGTAAGTTCGGACTTGGCGATCTCCAGAAATGCGGTATGGCTTCGTACCTGCGGGTGATGATTCACCCAGTGTTGAATGGCATCTAAGATTTCCTGTACGGTGCTCATGCTCTGGAATCGATGTTGAATATAAGGGTCGAACAGCGTTCTCGCAAAATTGACCTGCAAGACCGTATCGAAGAACAACTGCCGTAACGAAGGAACACTCTCTGCGATCACATAGAACGCGAATGCCAGATCCTGTCGCTGCTCCGCGTAGGCATTATTGATGGCCCGAATCAAGAAACCGGAAAGTTCCTTCTCCACCGCGTCCGGGTTCATACGATCATAATCGCGGAAGCATTCCACGATGGCCGGATCCGGAATCTGTCTCTGCTTGACCTGCGTGTATTCTCTTGTGAACAACGAATGGAATAGGGTATTTAAACGTTTTTTGGAGACCATCGCGTCCGGAGACGTTAAGTACCCGATCAACGCGCGTAGTATGGCAACCTGATTTTTATCATATTCATGGTATTGTCCCTGAAGCAGCTGCTCGAACAACGTTAGCTCGTGATAACTGACAATGGATGTCTGGCGAAGCGGTTCTAGATCAGCGAGCATCCGATCGGCAAATTGGAAGAAGTCCTCCATCACATGCGAGTGATCGAGATGCTCCCAAGCCAAATCGATATAAGGCTGTTTGGACCAATCCACATCCATATTGTTGATGCGCTTTGAAGGAAGATCGAACGTGTAATCTTTCTCGATATTTTTGTCGTTCGCGCGCAAGCTTCCTTTTTCCATGATCGTAAGATGAATGCCTTTTTTGCTGACAGGTTCCTTGGCAAACGTCACGAATCCGAATTGTTGGCGGTAGGCGTATGGCAGGCTGGCATACAAGATTTCAATTAACCGCACGGCATGATAGGAGAGGGTCTCAATCGGCACATCCAGCGCCACATAGACCTTCTTTTTGCCTTGTATCGAAGCCATCACGGCGAACAGCAGCTGTTTGTACACCTGTTCGTCGATGTTCATTTGAGCCAATTGTACTCGATAAGACAGAGAAGGGGCCGCATCGCTGTTGAGCGGAATATTCTGCAACTCAGGCAGATCCATACCCTGTTCAATATCATAGTCGGTAGCGAAAGAAGCATTCAGCCAAGCGGGATAATCTTGAACGACTTCAGCCGCGCGCTCTGCGGGAATCACATAGTTATGCATGAAAAATGCGCTGCGCATTCCCGTGAAATCGGCAGATTGGTACACGCCGGTACCGAGAACGATTTGACCCGATTCGGTCCGATATAAATGCATGGCTTTCGGATACATCGAGGCGTCCTTTTCGCCACGAGCAGACAGCTCGGTCGGAATATCGTAGAAACAGGCAGGGTGGAGCGCTTTTTTGATGAAATTGCTATCTAACCCCGTCGAACGAGCTATTGTATCGAAGCCTTCCGTGGAACGAAAAATACCGCGCCGCTCTCGCGTGTACATCTGCTGTTGGATCGGTTTCTGTGACGGGGTATTCAACGTTCTTCTCTCCCTTCGATATAATTCAATTTATACAATAGCCAGATGAATGGCTCGTCTACGCGGATGGGACTGACAACGCCCTGCATTTTCTGATTCACGGGATTGCTCCCAAGGGCAGATACCGCGAAATAGGCGGTATTGGAGAAATAGACATCCATCGTTCCCTTGAAAGGGCGATCGACTTTCTCGATGAAGCGTCTAATCTCGCCGTCAATGTTGTGGAATTCGGTCAAGTCGAGCCAATTGCGATGGATCATGTTATTGAAAATGTTGCTGTTCGGCTTCACATATTCACCGTCTTCATCTTTCAGCGAATGCAGCATATCGCTCTTCGTCAACACGACGGCCGTCGGGATGTTCGTCTTCGTCTTCTCCTCATAAGCAATAAAATCGCCGAACATCGTCAGAACGACATCACGCGGCTCATCGTATTGCGGGATCCAATCGCCTTCGACATCCCCGTACTTCAATCGAATTTTCTCACGAATCGAACGAATCTGAAGCGGGTCGACCATGAATAGAATGCCGGCGGAATTTTTAATATGCTGCCCATGCAAGCCAAGATAATCTTGGTCGACCATGCCTTCGCCCGCAACGTCAAAGAATACAAGGGTTAGCGGGGGCTTGGACTCGTCTTTGAATACGAATTGGAAAATGAACGGCTCCTGCATTTTCTCTTTTTGGGTCGAAGCGAGCAAGTCGCCGCGTTCGAAAAGAGGCTCTTCGTACATCGTGCGGAATTTCCGGCTAATCTCCGCATTCAGCGGCATGCAGGCAGCGTCAAAGTGGTCCGCGGTCATATGCTGCAACGTATGGATCAAGGAGGTCATATAGACTGACTTCCCGACTTGGGAGGCTCCGATGATCGAGATAATATTGCTAGGCACTTTGCCGGCCGTGATCGGCAGTTCATTGTGGCAGTGCGGGCATAGCCGGTGGCGCGTGACGACGCCATAGCGATCGTTCAATCCGATGAGCACATGATCGGAGTAGATATGATGCTCTTCAGGAATGTCGTGCGGGAAGAGAATCGCTTCCATATCGTAAACGGAATCTAACCCAAATTGTTGACGGTAGCGATTCAGAATCTCATCTTCTTGAAGCGCATAATTCTCATCGTCTTCTCGATGATGGGCCGCGCGGAAGACGACGTCTTCCGGCGAATACTTGTGGAAGCAATAGGGACATACAATATCGTAGAACAGCGGTCTTGGCGCTGCTTGCGGTTTCTTTTTAAATAAATCGAAAAAACTCATGGGTGCTCCTCCTATTCCGGTATGAGTGCATACATATGCCCGTATTCCCGGCCGTCTGTAAAAAATAATCGAATAAAATCGTTCTTCCCGATTTCAATGACAGGTAAGACCGTCTTGCCTGCAGGAAACGACTCTACGAATGGATAGACAGTCCCATCCTCTTTATTCGTCGGGTACCCGCCTTGCTTCTTGACGTAACAGAGGACGTCTTTCGATAGGGGGACTTCGCATGTGACTTGAATCTGCGCGGTTTTGAATTTCTGGAACAAGCCGCTCTTCAGACGAATGCTATAGTAGATATTCGCTTTACCAGTCGAGACTTCAATGCGATTCCCGAAATCCGGTTGGCGGATTAATCGCGGTTCACCGCTTTCGATCGTGCTGGCGTAAATCGTATAGACCCAGCGGCCAACACCGTCTAATCGATCATGATATCCTTGATTTGCTTTGAATTCGTCTTTGGTATAGAGCTTCAATGCGCGAGCGTCAAGCGTAAGATCCGCTTGCTCGCTCGCGTGTATTTTATGGATATATACCGATTGAACGTTGCTTGGCCACAGCCATCGCAGTGTACAACGGTTATCATTTACGCTCGATTGAAGGTCCCGAATGATCGGGGATGTCGTATGGGCATCCATAAACTGCATGGTCATTGCGCCTCCCTAGGTGATAGCTAAAAGCCTTTGTTGCGTTGGTCTCGCGACCGATTGTCGAAGCCATGGCTTGATCGACCGGCTCGCATGTCGCGATGGCGATCTTGACGCAGCCGCTGATGCTCTTGAATCGGGATGATCCATGTGAACAAGCCGATAACGCCTGCGAGCAACAACGCGGCAATGAATCGTGTCAACCCGTCGGCGAACGGGTGTCCAGATAACCCGAACTCTAACAATAATCCGGCTAGCAAACCGGCTACAGAACCGCCGATCATAAAGCTGCGCGCGAGATGGCGATTGTCAAAGACAAGGCCAAGCGACAAGCCAATTCCTGTGCCGATCAGGAGTAAAGCGATGATCCGCAATATCATGTAATAAGCATTATCCTTGGTGTTGTCCGATCGTTCGGTGACAAGGGTGCGGTTGCCGAGGTTATCATAGATTTTCTGGAACACGAGCGATAGGTCGTCTGCTTTTGATACGTCATAGTACTGTCCGCTCGTGCGATCCGCGATTTGTTGCAAGAGGGAGGTCCCCTTAGGATTCACGAGACTTAATCCAATCGTATTAATCGCGACATGCTGCTGCTCATATTTGGCGAGTACCTGATTCGTATCGACTTCGCTGAAGCCGTCGGAGAGAAGAATCACCATGGTTCCACGTTGCGCAGTTCCTTTCGCCTGAATCTGGTTCATGGCTTCATCGAGCGCAAGCGCGATATTTGTTCCACCGTCCGTCTGCTCGAGCGCATCGATTTTGGCCGCAACCTCGTCTTTCGCGACTTGCGTATTGACTTCTGTAAACGGCTGAATGACTTCAACTTGATCGTGGAACACCAAGACAGCTAGTTGGTTATCGCTGTCCATTTTCTGAATCAGCCGTTTGGCAGCGCTGTAACGATCTTGATTCGGGTCGGTTTCCTTCATGCTCCCCGAATTGTCAATCACGAGCACGATATCTTTGACGGGTCTCGCGCCGCCGATATTGATGTGATAGAGGGCTTCGAGCGCGAGCCCTATCACGAACAGCAGGACAAGCGTGACTGGAACAAGTAACTTCCAAGACGTGCCGGCATACCGCTGCCGCCAAGATGAGCCGTTCAGCCGCGGTGCAATCATCTCTGCGATGAGACAGAACAGACCGATGAAGAAGGCAAGGGAACCGAAGTAAATGCCGATCACAACGAAGGTCGGCAGGGTATGAAGCAAGGAATGAAGAATGAGCTCACCGACGGCAAAGCCGACGGCGCCTCCAATGATACTGAACAACACGAGCAGTAAGTTGATCTTGCGCTGCAACGATAATCATCCTCTCTATAAAACTTCTATCGATTTGATTTAGCGAAGCTCTGACAACAGATGAACGTCCACGCCGTGAAATTCATATCCATTTTGGATGTAGCTCTCATAATATACTTTGCCGTTGCGGTAGTACATTAAATCTTCGATGTGGAATCCGCCCATCAAGTTCAATTTGTCTACGCCGCTGCTGCGTTTCTCATGGACACAGCCTAATTTATAGATGCGTGTCGTCTCGTCGGCGCCCAAGGCGAAGCGAATAAATTCGCTGGAGGAATCGCCGAAGAAATATTTCTCTTCGTAGCGGTGTTCATGCGTATAATCCAACAGCCGGATATGAATGCCTGCCTGTTCCTCGAGCGTATGGTACAGCTTCTTAAATAATTCGTCTTTCGATAATACGTTGTTGTTCTCATAGGCAATGGTCACATTCGCACGCTGCAGCAACTCTTCTTCGAAGGTCTGCTGGAAGGGCTCGGTGGTCAGGAGATGTTGGCGGCAGACTGCGATAAGCCTCTTCACATAGGCTTCGTTGCCTTGATCGAGAAGCGAAGCAATGTTGCCCATATACCGTTCATCGAAGAAAATGTCCTGCCCGCGTTTCGCCTCCAACTCTTCCATGACGCTCTGCGTTACCCGTTCATAGAATTCGAGGATGTTCTGGCCAATATAATCGTCCGCCGTACGTATGCTTTCAAGGGCTGCTTCATGTAAGACTTGACGGAGTTCCTGAACTTGCTGGACTTGACGTTGATAGACGATATGCAACTGCTCTAGCGCCGTCTCGATTTGTTTCATGCAGGCGATCTCCAGCGCAAGCCGAAGTCTCGCAAGCTTCTTGCGATAAATCTTATCGAAGAAATAGCGGATAAAACTACGGACGTTATGCTTATCCATGAACGGCATTCGCTTGAACGTCTGTTGGTCGACCGTCTCCTGGTAGAGTAGCGCAATCTCGGCGTCTACAAGGTCTTTTTCGGATATGCGTTGTCGGATGAGGCCGCGAATCACAGGCAGGATACTCTCATGCTCAACCCATGGATTCGTCCATTGGAACAACCGCATGAATCCAACGTGCGGCTGCTGCGGCGCTTGTTTCGCCATGGCGTGCAGCAGAAGGGCAGGGATATCGAGGCGGTCAACCGCTGAAGTGGGTTCCTGTACAAAGTTCGCCTGAAAATAGGCCTCACAGCCCTCACCGAAAAGTGATTGCTCCGCCTCCTTGAGCGATAACGACTTCAGCTGCGAATAACTCATCTCGCGCGACATGATCCCGCTCATATCTTCTATTTTCTCCTCATCCGGAAGGATAGAGGTTAGCAGTTGATCGATCGATGTTGGATCGATTCCGAAATAGGCCAGCTTCTCCGTACTGTTCACATGGAGTTCCCGTTCCATACGATCAATCAATTCCCGATGGAAATGATAGAGTACGGTTAGCGCGATGGATTGATTGGGCCGTTTGATTTTGGAAATGCCCGCAGAGACATAGCCTTGGCGTCCGGATTCCGTCATCACGTTGTTCTTGAACGAAGTATTGTTATACCGGTTCTGGTTCAACGCAAATGTGGATTCCTGCTGTTTGCGGTTCTTCAGCAAGCCGATGTGGCAGATCATATCATAGTTATCCCGCATATCGCTTGGAGACGAGATCCCGCGTTCATTCTTATCCGATAAGATGTAGACCAGATCGAATAAAGGAGAGGACGCATGTGTAACGGGAATCGAGATGCCATCCTCCGTAACGTGAAGAGGCGCGGAGAACGAATAGTCCGTGCGCTGCATCCGATCTAGCTCCCGGAGAAAGGCAACACCGAGCGAGCTGGTGTAACCGAAAGCATCGACTTGATCGCGTTCGCTGATGAGCGCGTACAGATCCATCTGAACGGATTTGAAGGATTGGCTCAGAATGCTGTTCGCGAGCAGCGTAATCTCCGGAATAAACACATTAAGCGGGTCTTCGACCCGCGTAATGACAGATAGATGAATGCGATCGAACGATGCGTAGCTTCGGCCGTATTCAGCAATATGGCGACTTACCTGACGCAGCACCCGATTCAGTTCGAACCAGGGCTGCGTTTGCTGCGTTACGCTGTGATAGATATGTTTGCGAAGTGCTTTGTCGTTGCGTTCCTCCGTCCGTACAGGCAGGACGAGACGCTGTACTCGGGATTCGAAGTCTGAGCCTAGCTTCGAGTCCTTGTCGCCATCCTCGGATGCAATGTGCACGTACATAATGCCTGCGTTATTGACCGATTTTTTCTCATGCATTCGCACCATCGGCTCGATGGCTTCAGCCGCCTTATTCCCGACATACAGAAATACGGTTGGGTAGTGGAAACTGCTCAGATCATCGCCTTTTCCCGAGATGCGTTCTTCTTCATAGGCATATTGGGCCGCGAATTGTTGTAATAAATGTTTCATGCTAAGACTTCAACTTTCTGCGAATCGCATGGAGTTTCGTTGTCATTTGTTTGTAGAACTGGTACGCATCTTCGCCTTGGGCCAACTCGATTTTCTCGTATTCCAGGCGATCTCTCGCATCGAGGAACACCTCATACAACGTCTCGAGTTTGGACAGGAGCGGCGCAATATCTTCCGATGCCGTCATTTCCGAGCTGCGGCGGGACGCTTTGCGCATCAGCGTACTGCGGTTCTTCTCATCCAATTGACGGAATTGCTCGAAGATTTCGTATTCTACGAAATCCTGGCTCTTCATCAAGTTCGCGAAAGGCTCCCAAGCTTCTTCTTCCGCGTCCCGGTCATAGACGTAGAGCGCGCCTTTTTTGCAGATCGTTCCGGTGTAGAACGCCTCAATGAATTGGTCTTGCAGCTTTTCTTCCCCTTGGAACTGCGCTAGGATCTTCTCGAGCTCGGCCAATTTGTCTTGAATGGCCTCGTATTTGGCAATCTCTTCACGCACCCGCGTAATGAGTTGCGGCGAACGAATCAAGTTTTCTTTGGCCATGTCCTCGTTGATGCTTCCGAAAATATCCTTCGTCGATTCTTGAACCAGGCCTTCATCGAGCATGCGGCGCAGATCGGCGCGTGCGCGCTGAACCTCGCCGAGATTCGGCTTGGATGCATGCAGTTGCATATCATACCCGCCTAGGATATCGGCTAGATGCAATGGCTGCGTGAACGTGACGGCATAACGGTTGCTGGTCGTCTGATCGACGTCTTTTATCTTAATGATGTTCCATGTCGCGGCTTTATCGAATTCGCTGCGAATGCGCCCGTTGTATTCACGTACGCGAGCATTGCTGTAGGTCTCACCCCATGATTTCTGCGGAATAGGAGACGGAAGGTATGTCCAGTTCACTTTGTCCGTCTGCACGAGATGGCGTCCAATGCCTTCCTTATCTAGAATGGTCCGCTCGTAACTCTCCTCATACACTTTCAGCGGCGTGTAGACGAAGAGAGGGACACCGTTGCGCGTGTTCAGCCAGAAGATCCGGTTCTTCACTTCGCTCTCTTTCACCGTGAAATGGGATTTGCCTACGGCATTGTTCTGATAATTGCGAATCCCTTTGAGAATGCTCGGCGCTTGAACGGGCACGGATACGAATCCCCAGGACGGGAAGTATAGGTTGCCGGCACTATTGCTCAAATGGAATACTGGTACTGCTTCTTCGTCCAGCTTGCTAGCGATATTACGCTCAACGAACTTCTCAATCGATTCCTCATGCCCGAATTTCATCACGAGGAATTCTTCCATCGATTGTGTGATCAAATCTCCGAATTTCTCGGATAGGAAGTCGGAGATCGAGCTGACGATGTCGAGTTCTTGCTCCTTGATCCAATGGTTGGAACGGTTCAGAAGCTCGGACGCGAAATCGCGAATGAGATCGTCGACTTCCTTTTGCTCCATGATCTTGCTAATGACTTTCGAAATGTCCGGCACGCTGACTAGGTTCCAGTAATACGTCTTATTGCCTTTGTGATCCGCTTGTTCGTCGGCGTTGATCAAGATATCGCCATTTTTCTCAAAGATTGATTTTAGCGCGTTCAAGATCTCGGTAAACACATTGTAAATCCGATTGTTCTCGGCGTTGAGCAATTCATAGAGATCTTCATAGAACTCGATCATTTGCTCGGTCCGCTCCAGATCGGCGTGAAGCCAGTACTCGCCGATTTTGGCGTCGATATAGGCGTTTTTCTTTTTATCCTTGGAGATAAAAGCGCTTCGAGCATCGCTTAACGTCTCTTCCGCCGAATCGCGGGCTGCCTCGATGTCCCGAGGAATGCGGACGAGATTCTCGCGCAAGGTCTCGATGTAAGAGAGCAGCATTTTAAGCAGGCAAAAGCCTTTCTCCGTATAGACGAGACGCGATACATAGATCGGACCCTGCTCCGGATGCAAGAACATGCGGCGGATTTGGTCCGTGAACTGAGCCACGATTTCGCCGGGTAACTGTTTCTTCACTTTGATGTACTCTTCACGCGCGCGCGTCAAGAAGGTCTGCTCTAACTCGGTATCCATATTGATAACTTGGTGCTTCACGACATTGTTGTAGCTCAGCCGCTCGCTATTCTCGTAACCAGGCAAGGGTTCGGGGATACGAGATTCGAACGTCTTCACCATGGAATCCAGATCCACGCCGATTTTGCGCGCGAACTTCTCCGTTTCCTCTTGTGAAGGAGCTTTTTCGAACATTTTCTCCATCTTCGTAAAGAGGCGGTATCCCAAATATGTCGTCATTTCTTCGATCGGAAGCACGGCTGATGACGCGCCGATAATGTTGTACTCATAATTCGCCGGATAAGCCTTGTTCATCTGGGCAATGTTCGTCCGGATGTTGCTGATATAGTCATGGATGGCAAACTCTTCGCCGGATTGTTTCTCTTCGCTCGAGATGAAGTTCGTAATATTCTCTGCGGTCACGTTCATGCAATAATCATAAGCGTTCTCGAGCAGCTTGCCTTCCGTATTCGTCGCCGAGATCAGATGGCATAAGTTGAATGGAGGCAGAGGGGAGTTCACCGTCAAAATACTGCCGTATTGCTGCTGGAACCGCTCGCCGCGGCTATCGACGTTCATCCAGTAATCGAGTTCCTTCAATGCCGCGTATCCATTCTTCTTGATGTACTCTCGCGTATGTTCGCTTAAGCTCTTATTCGATAAATTAATATCTGGCGTGAACAGGTAACCTAGTGTATTGACACGGTCGATACCGGCAGAGCCGTGATCACGTTCAATGATCCCCCGCACGATATAAGAAATATCCAAGAAACAACCGCTGCCCGTACCGCCGGACAGACCCGTAAGCAGGAACACCATCAGTTTTTTGTTGGTTCCTACCGACAAGGTTTTGATTTTTTTGTCGATGGCTTGCACGACTTGATTGATTTTGGTGAAGAGGAGCAGGCGTCCCGCTTGGCGTACCCCTGCAGCACCGTTCATGCCATCGGTGATCGATAGCTCCGGCGACAGCCAGTCTGTAATGTACGGCTCAAGAATGCTGCGATTTTGCAACAGTCCGCCGATTTCCGCATTCGACAGCAGGACGAATTCATTCAATGGGTCCAGCCCGATGCCTTTGTATTTCTTCCCGCGATCTTGCTCATTCGTCTCGAACGCTAGGAATTCGACATTGTCCGGCTTATCGCGCTTCTTCTTGGACAGAGGATCTTCCGGTAATTTGAATCGACGGTTGATCTGGTATTTCAGACGAAGCAATGCGTCGATCCCGGTTCCGCCGAGCCCGATAATCAGGATCGGGTTGTCGATGGTATCGACACGGATCTTCTCGCTGACGATACCGCCGCCTAGGGATACGTCCAATTGCTGTATATGCTCTCTTACGATGGGTTTCATTTCTATTCCTCCTTCAGGATCACTGGTACGAATTTATACGAGATATTCAATAAAAATGGTCTTATCGATGCTGCTTAAAGTGATCGTAATCCGATCCGAGCTCTTGAGCTCCAATCCTCGACTTGCGTCTAACGTGCGGCCGGATTTCTCAATGGAGCTGGCTGCAAGGTTCTTGAGCTCGATGCGGTCATTCTTCACGGGCGTGAACATAATTTTCTCCGTTTCCTTGAACTCAGGCGCGAGCTGCAGGAGCTGATGCAAATTGAATTTGCCTTTAAATGCTTTCAGCTTCTTATATTGCGGGTGGCTTTTCTCCCCAGTGTTCTCATCTCGGATTTCAATGACGAGTTGGCCGACAAAGCCGCGATTTGCTTTTTTGACCGCTGCCAGGACGAAATATCCTCCCGTCGCGATCGCTGCCAAGAGGAGGACCCCAAGAACGACAGGCCAGATCGGGAACGGCTTGTCGTCTTTCGGTTCCGGCTGGCTCGGCGTCACGGCAGTTCCGCCTGTTGCCTTCCCATTGATCGTCACGGCATCGGACTCGCGATAGAAGCTCTTTTCTTCCGCTCGAACGGTTAGCTCGTAAGCTTTCTGGTCCGCGACGGTATAGGTTCCCTTGAACTGATCTCCCGCGTTCGTCAAAGGCATTTCGGTTACGTTCCCCGTGCTTAGATCTTTGACCTTGAGGACGGCCTTCATATGACTATACAGCGCGTTGTCCTTTAGCTTTTGGCCGTTACTCGTGAGATAGGCGCCAATGGCGATGGTATCTCCCTTTTTGTAGGTTTTCTGCGGGACCGGATCCATTGCAAGCTCCAAATCGTAGTTAAAGACGAGATTGATGTCGATTTTGTTCTTATCGACGCCTTTGACTTGCAACTTCCAGTCGCCCTGCACCGGCTTGAGCATTTTCACGAGAGTGTAGCTCTTCGATTTGGATACCAAGACTTCATTGGAAGGAACCGGAATCGACTGGCCTGACGGATCCGTCAGTTTGATGTCAACTGGTTGGGATGACATAATGGATATATTCGCTTCAAGCACGTTCGCATTCGGAACGTTGACCGTAACCTCTTGATATTTTCCGTTCCCTGTAAGGGACTGGATGGGTACGATGTTTAGCTTCAAGTGGCTGGCGAAGATCTCGCTAAGAATTTGAGGGAGGTCGTCCGCCGAGCTCGTCTCGAATGACTTGGCTCCGGTACGCTTGGATAAGTCCGCAAGAGCCCCCTTGTTCAGTTTACCATCGGCATTCAGGCCAATCGTATAGATCGGAACGTTCTTGCTCTTCGCGTCTTCGACGGCTTGATTCAATTCTTGATCCGACTGGGCTTGCGTCCGATTGGATTTCTTATTCAATGCGTTATTGCCGTCGGCCAGCACGACGATCATCGGCTCGTGACTTGGATCCGCGCCATCCTCTAACACTTTGATGGCTTCGCGAACCCCGACGGCAATATCGGTATACGTGCCGCGATTCAGTTGATCGATGAATTGCTTCAAATCTTGTTTGTCCGCATTGGACTTGATTTCAAGAAGAGCCTTTTCGCGCTCGATCCGGTCCGTATAGGCAATGATGCCTACCTTGTCGCCTTGAACAGATAACATGTCGATGAACATCTTCATCGCTTCATTCCCGATTTTATTCTTGTCGCTGCTATTCATCGAGTTACTGACATCCACGACCAGCACCGCGTCAATCTTCGACGATTGCGCAGCCGCATGGGCGGCAGGCAATAGACCGGCCAGCGGAAGGAACAGCATCGCGAAGGTTAGCATCAGTAGGATGAGGCCGATTTTATTTTTATACATGGGTAAGGCTCCTTTTTCTGTGTAATCTTATTTCTTATTCTAGAGATTCATGCTTAATGAGAGATGAAAGAACGGCATGAAAATATTGTAAAATAAACTAGTAATATAGAATATCATACAAAAATAGATGGAATATTGCTAGAAACCTGAAGCTTTCATTATGATATAGTTAAAGGCATTGAACTTCAACTTTTGCAGAATCTCGCACTTCGATCATTTGTGATAAAGGAAGGAATCTACTATGTTTGCATACGTAAGTATTGGAATTTTGTTTCTCTTTGTAATTGTAAAATGCATTCAATACGTCTGGCACCGAAATAAATCATTAGATCCGGCAACCATCGACAAAGAATTGCTGGGTATCCTGAACACCGAGCGTGATAGAGCATGAACAAGTCAAATTCAAAGACCCCAGTCTTTCTGAAGCCTTATGAAAAAACGAAATATCGATATGAAAAGCTTAAGATTTGCAAGAAATGCCATGCGTTCACGATCTTAGGAGACATGACTTGCCCGGAATGCGGCAAACCTCATCTGATTCCTGTCGAAGAACAAGCTATGCGCAATACAAAGCATGCCATGCATACGGTGATTCTCGTTGCCGTGTGTCTCGGTCTGGTAAGCATTTTCTTAAGCAGCACGTTACTGCAAATGGGACTTTGCGGCATCCTCACCATCGTGGCGATCGGCATCCTATGGATCGTACAGCGCAATGTGATGGATGTAGAGTGTACGCGTGCATTAAGTAAGCTATTCGATGCCAATCAGAAAAAAATTCAAGACGGCATCATTGAAGATTACAAAGCGGCCATCGATCACTGGGATACCGATCAGCAGCGTTGTTACGAAATGCTGCGAGAAATCGGTACGTTATTGCACAATGACATGATACGCATTCGGCAGCTGACGCTGCTGCAGACGTTTCTGCTTCGCAAAGATATGGATTTAGAGCTTGAACCGTTGTTAGTGCGCAGACATGAACCCGTGCTAGTCGATTATATCGGCGAGCTTGCGAAGATCAAGCGCAATCTGATCAAAGACCGTACCTTTCAATATATCATGGCTTTCGAGCCGGAAATTATGGGTCAGGACAGAGGGCTGGACATCTTGACAGCCGTTGCTGGAGCCGCCGTACGGATGAAACATTACGTTCTCAGCTACTCTGGTCTTGTTAGACGCTATGCGCATAATCTGCCCAAAGATCGGTTCCTTCGCCTCTACCAGATGATCGAACAATATCCGAACGAAGATTGGGGGCGGTTGTCGGATGAAGTCATGCGCATTTACACGGAAAAATACCAATGGGACCCTGACTTTCAACAAAAAAGCCAAAGGAGTCTCTCTATATGACGATCATTCGGGCGATAACCCCTCGAAATCTGATGATTTTTTTGTGCGCGGTGGTTCTGGTCCTCATCGGAGTTAAAGGCGTCTTTATCTTTCACAAAATCAATACGATCGCGAAAGCTGATCGATTGCTGGCAAACAAGCAGCTGGTAGAAGCAGAAGCCGCTTATACGGATGCATGGAATAATCGGTGGATTCAGTATCAGGATGATAAGATATCCGAGCGTCTACGGGCGCTGTCACCGATCACGGAGATGAAGCAGACGTTATCGAATCTGAATATAGAATTGGAGCAGATTGCGAGGAATGATGATATCGAACGCCTGATGACCGCCTATACGACCTACCAGACCTTTAAAGCCCCGTATGCCCATGCAGAGAATCCATATGCCGTCTACTATCAACAGCTTGCGGCATCGACGCAAATCGCCGCGAAGATCGAAGAATCCTTCCATAGGTTCATCACGAGATTCTATGAACAGATGGCATCCAACCTCGAGCATAAGAATTATGAGGATGAGCGATTCAAATCGAACTTGTTCGCGATTCCTGAAGTCTATTACAAGCGGGAAGGACGTCGTGCGGATATTCTGTCGGCGAAATTCAAGAAGTACGATGAACAGAAGCTGGATCAAATCGCAAGTGCGGGCCAATACGAGACTTTATTGCATGAAGCTACCACCATGCAGAAGACCTATGACGGCTTAAAATGGAAAGCAAGTTGGATGCCGAAGAAAGTCGATGCGCTCGTCCATGTATTTTTGCGGAACGATGTGGGTCAAGAGCGCTATGCCGACTTTGCCATGCATGCCAAGCGTTATGTTGAATATGCGAAGTCCAGGCCAGGTAAATCAGAAGTGGAAGTCTATATTCAGAGTCAAATACGAAAATGGATGCGAAGCGCGAAAACCTTCATCCGTGACGGAGAATTCCAAAAAGCGCTTCAGATCTATGAGGGATTGGCGGTCTACCAAGATACAAAGCAAGAGATTCAGGATGCAACGTCCGCGTGGACCGCAGCAGATCCTGTGCGAATTCTGCAAGGTGTCGATAGCGCGGTGAACTATGAACAGGTAAGCGGCGGAAAAGACCGTTTCGATGTGAAAGTCTACGTGATCGCTACGGATGCGATGAATACTCTCTATTACGGGACGTTGAATCGTGATGACCATGTCTCCATCCTTAAATCAAACGCTGTACCGAAAGGGAATAAGATTCGAAGCGTTAAAATTGAAGAGAAATTAAGCACGCGGAAGTCTCCTGTCCTGATCGTGGAGACGGATTCGCCTTCCCGCAAAGCGTGGTATGGAGCTTATCAAGTGAAGAACGAACGATTGCAGCCGTTATTCGAATTCGAAGCGGATGGATATGAGGTACAGTCCGACGGCACACTTCACGTGCAGGCAGAGGCGGAAGACCAGGTCGCCATCTATGCGCTCGTGAACGATACGTACCAATATGCAGGAATCGTGCAGCAATTTACCGATATTGCTGTCGAGAATTTATGGCAATATCAGCACATGAAGGTTCGCTTCACCGTGAACATTGTCGCCGTCGGTGATGCCGGCGTATACGCCCAGATGGGGGACAGCTACTTGCAATTGAGAGGGGACCTCTCCTATTCGCTAGGGATGGTGACGATCATCGGAATCTACAATGAATCGAAGGAATTGCAAGTAGGAGATCTCATGGTGAATATCCCGGTGGTAGAAGTGGAGACGATTAAGAAGCAGGAATAATCACGTTTGAAGGATATGACAACACGTAGACATGCATGAATTAATGACCTTATTTTACCAATTGTGTGGTACTATATTTTTAGATCTGGGCGTCGCGAAAATGAGAGATTGTGAAAAATCTGAAAGATCCAGAGGGTAACTATAAAAAAACCTCTTGAACCTTACGTAACGTCACGTTTTATACTCAAGACACCGGTAATCAGCTAGCGCCCAAGAAAGGAATGGTTTATGCAGCAGAATTGGAAAGTGGGGGATCTTGCCAAATTAACCGGACTTACAGTCCGAACGTTAAGGTTTTACGATCAGATCGGCTTGTTTTCTCCGTCAGGGCATTCGCAAACCGGCCATCGGTTATATAATGAAGCCGATATCAGAAGGCTGCAACAAATCTTGTCACTCAAAGATTTGGGCTTATCGCTTGAAGAAATTCAAAAGGTGCTGCAAGGCCATACTCCGTCCGATATTGTGGGTATTCAGATTGATAGGATCCGGAAAAATATAAAAACCCAACAAAAGCTTTTGGCTGAACTCGAACGTGTGGCTGAACGAATGAACCAACAGAAACCACCTTCCGTTGATGCATTTATTTCTTTACTGGAAACGATGAAGATAAGCCATGAAAAGTTTATCATTGAACACCGTTTGAACTGGGAACATCGTTTCGATCTGCTTGGAGATTTTATAAACGAATGATTTGATTTCTCTTAGAGGAGGATTTCATGATGAATCAACGATTTACGACTCACTCGACATTCCAAATTGAACGTATTTACCGTACCTCTCCGGAACGGTTGTTCGCTGCATGGTCGGATCGAAGCGCGAAAGCACGCTGGTTCCAGCCTGCCGAGGTATTCGATTTCTGCGTCGGTGGACGAGAAATGAGTAAAGGGGGGCCTCCAGGCGGACCTGTATATACATTTGAGGCCTTTTACCAAGAAATCGTGCCTAATGAACGTCTGGTATATTCGTATAGTCTAGATCAAGGTGAAGTCAGGATATCGGTTTCCATCGCTACTATTGAGTTAAAGCCGACCACAGAGGGAATCAAACTGACATTTACAGAACAGGCAACGTTTTTCGACGGGCACGATACGCCGGAACAACGTGAGCATGGAACGAGGGAAATGCTGGAACTCCTCGGAAAATCCCTTGGTGAAAGTAACGAAGACAACTTTGAACTCGTGTCTCGTCGTAAGTATGCTGCCCCTCGTAATTTAGTATACCGAGCTTGGACGGAACCGGAACTCCTTGCCCAGTGGTGGGGACCTAACGGTTTCACGAATACGTTCCATACTTTCGATTTAAGACCTGGAGGTGTCTGGGAATATACAATGCATGGTCCTAACGGAGCCGACTTCCCGAACCGAAGCGTTTTCCATGAAATTGGTCCTGAATGTATTGTACTGAGACACGACAACAAACCTCACTTTATTCTAACGGCTACATTCGAGGATGTTGGCAGTGGAACAGAGGTTACTTTTCGGCAGACTTTCGAGACAAAGGAAGAATACATCAAGCTCAAACCGATTAGCGAAGAAGCGAATGAACAAAATTTAGATAGGCTCGGATCACTGATGAAGAGGTTGTCCGAGTAAGCTGAAGAGATCGTTATACATAACGGAAGGTTTGGTTCTTATACCAGGCCTTTTTGTTATTTTGAAACCTTTTCCAATTAACGTATAAATTTTTTTGTGGAAATTTCTAAATTAAGGAAGGTGTTTGAAATTTAAACATTCATATGGGGACTAGACAAAACAATTTACAGCAAAGGAAAATAAAATCTGACAGAGAACACATACTCTAAAATTATGTTAAATGGAGCTTATGGTATCAGCTTACAGATCAATGCTATGGATTATTTAAATCTTAATGATTATGAAGCTATCGTAAGTGTAACTACGGCAACTTTATTTGCTCCAGGAATAGAGCATCTGTTATTCGTTATACCTTCTTAATAAACAAGCGGCAACGTTCAATCGCAACCGTTTCCTGGTATTTCACTGGGGAACGGTTGTTTTTTGTGAGTTGAAAAAACCGGTTGACAGGACACCAAACGGTGTCTTATAATCAAACCGACACCAAATGGTGTCCGATAATAAATTAGTGACTTCGCATGTTTAACCCTGAATAAGTTTCAATAATCAATGATGAGGAGGAAACAAAATGAGTAAAACGATCCATGTTGATCCAACCATGAAAGTAAATACCCAGTCCCGAGGAGGAATAATGATTGGTTATTGGGCAGTCACTGGTTTACTCGCAGCAGCTATAACATTAAGTGGTATCGGGCAACTGATGCAGTTAGGAGGGAACGTTGAGTTAGTGAAGAATATTGGTTACCCTGTATACGTCTTGACCATTCTCGGGATATGGAAGGTGCTAGGAGCTGTTGCGCTCATCATCCCAGGTTTGCCTCGGCTTAAAGAATGGGCTCATGCGGGTATCTTCTTTTTAATGACTGGTGCGGCTTTGTCTCATGTGTTTGCTAACGATTATGGGGATTATGGGTTTAATATTGTGCTTCCGCTTTTCTATGCTGCACTAAACATCGCCTCGTGGGCGCTGCGTCCGAAGAGTCGCAAATTATAAGGAGGGGGAAAAATAATGATGGTTATTATTTCAGTTATCTTACAAAGTTTTCTGCTCGTTACGATGGCCTTTGGTGGCGGAAGCAAGCTGGCTGGTGCGAAAAATTTTGTTGAAATGTTCGAGTCTCTACATCTGCCGCAATGGTTTCGGGTTGTTACTGGGTTGGTTCAACTCGTCGGGGCAGTCGGACTTGTTATCGGATACTGGTATCCGGCAGCGGCCGCATGGGCAGGCATATGGATTGGCATCACAATGCTTGTGGCATGCCTTACACATTTCAGAGTTAAACATCCTGTAACACAAGCGATTCCAGCCTCGGTGATTACTTTGATTGCAGCCACTCTCGTGGTCGTGCATGAATACGGAATGCCGCATCCCTTTATATAACATGTAGTACTTATAAAAAAGAACTCTCCAGACATGGAGAGTTTTTTGCATTTGATTAGGCGCAACAAACTGTGTATATGAAGTAAAAAGTGTAACATGATGTACATACTCTGTTGAGATTGGTAATATGTAGAAAACACATTTATTGTCAGTATTATAGACGACTTAACCGAGGTGACAAATGGATAAAATAAATCTTTCTAAATCCTATGATCTGGATTCGCATCGAAGGGTCAATGCCAAACCAGTAGAGTGGAAAGTGGCCGAGAGGGAAAAATTCCTTCATCAGTTACGATCATCGAATAAAAAAACATTACTTGAAATTGGCGCAGCGACTGGTATTGATAGTCTGTACTTCAAAGAACATGGGATTGACGTCATCAGCATTGATTTGTCTAATGAGATGATCAGCTATTGCAAGGCGAAGGGACTCGAAGCATATGTCATGGATTTCTACAATTTAGATTTTGCAAACAATACCTTTGATGCTGTATATGCCTTAAATTGTCTATTACATGTGCCCAAACATGAAATAGAAGATGTACTTCTTGGAATACGACGAATCATGAAACCCGATGCGTTATTTTATATGGGACTTTATGGTGGGATCGATTCAGAGGGCGTGTGGGAGGACGATTGGTGCGAACCTAAACGTTTCTTCGCATCCTATTCTGATCGTTCCATCAGAACGTTGGCAGGCACTTATTTCAATGAATTAAGTTTTCATACGATTCCTTTACAAGAGGGGAAACCGCATTTTCAGGCGCTCATTTTACAAAAATAAAATATAAAAGACCGTCGGTCTGAGGCAAGAGGCCCGTTGGTGGCCCCGCTTTTTCTATCATTGAAGATGAATTGTTAGAGCGGGGCGCATAATTATCTCTAGCTTTTTTACGTTGATCGGTCAGCTCTTTCGCCTCTGTAACACTGAGTAAAGAAACAACTTTGTCCTCCGTATTTACACTACCCTCCCCGTTGTCAGCGCAATGCGTAGACTTGATGATTTTCTTCTCGGAATCATTAAACGCGGCCTGATAAATTTCATCGTTCAGCCACTTTCGCAAATCACAGTCACGCCATGTAATATCGACATATTCACCGTGATACCGCCTGCAGTCCATAATATACTCGCTCAGAATGAACAGTTCTTTACCCGAATTTTGCAGTACAGGTCTACCAGACAAGTTCGTGATAGGAAATCTTTAAAGTGCATCAAGTGTAGTATTTGTTATTGACAGATTTTAACATGATGAAGATAATAATACTAATTATGGTAAAAGGAGGTAAATTGGCGGCCGACATAATTTTTAATAGACTTGGTATCGCAAGAATTCAGTCGTCCTTCTTATCTTAATCTTGTAAAGGAGTGTAACTATGTACGAAAAAATCGTAGACATTTTGTGCTCTATCAAGGAAGACCAACCGGAACTCCGTCAATCCTTATCCCCCGAAATGAATCTGAACAACGATATTGGCCTCGATTCCCTACAAATGATTCAATTTATGCTCAAAGTCGAAGAACAATTAAACGTGGTCATTGATTACGATCAATTCGATTACGAACATCTCCAGTCGATCCATACTTTTATCGCATTTCTGAATCGGTGCCAGCCACAAGAGCAGCCATTGTACGAAGATGTTAAGCAGTAGAGCCGTCGCGATTTCGCAACTCGTGATGGGTTCCTTCGATCCCGAAACGCGCTGGAGAGATCCGAATTTGGCCCGGCTGCCTTCGATGCCCGATCCGGACAGAGAATCGATTGTCCTATGCATGGACGAGCTGCTTTTTCCATTCTGCGGACCTGACGATGTCCTCTATAGCCGCTGCAAAATCGATCCGGCACTTCAAACGTACTTGAACGGCTTGGGTTTTTCTTTTCGTGCCCGTTATCGCTTTGATCTGAACGATGAAGAGGAGCTCTTGCCAGAACAGGACGTATTCAAGCGCTGCATGTTCAGGCTTGCGCTAGATCAAGGCGCCAACGATGGATTAGCGGATAGGGAGTTGCATGCAGCGGCCTTGTCACCGTACGCGATCACGGCAGATACGGCAGCTTACCTTCAAGCGGCGGGCAGATCTCATCCTTTGCCGGACCTAGAGACGGTCGTTCGGGTCAATTCCAAAATCTACTCTCATCGGCTTCTGGCAACCATCGGCGAAAAGCGCTACGGCACGGAGACGAGTAGCGCTTCGGAAATGGAGGAGGTTGGAACCATTCTGCTGAAAGATGGACCGTATTTGGTGAAAGATCCTTTCGGCGTATCGGGGAAGGGGAACCTGCTCATCGACAATGCGACGATGCAGCGTCGAATCGCGGATCACTTGCGTAAACAGGAGGCGAACGGATTACGTTCCCACTTCTTGCTAGAGCCTCTGCTGAGTAAAGAAATCGACTTTAGTTCGCACTGGTTCATTCGAGCGAGCGGAGAGATCGACTTCATCTCGGTCCAACGGATGATGAATCATCAGCAAAATTACGGCGGGTCGATCCAGGCATATGAGACCTTAATCCGCGTGCTGGAAGACGCCGGTTATTTCGGCGTGATGGAGTCAGCGCTCCGATTGCTGTCGGACGACGGTTATCGCGGATTCGTCTGCTTCGATTCCATGCTGTTGAAGGACGGGGAAGTCGTACCGATCGTTGAGATCAATGCCCGCAAATCCATGGGCCTGATTAACGCGTATGTAGACAAAGTCTGGGAGCAGTACGATCTTGCCGGCTGGCTGACGTTCTTGTCCATTGGTCTTCCGGAAGGCTTCGTGTTCGAGCGATTGCTTCGCGCGTTGAGCGAATCCGGTCTTCTGTTGGCAGTTCCCGGCGGATACGGGATTATGCCGCTCTCTTCCAACACCGTTATGGTGAACGAGCTGCTGAGCCGACGCCGTATGGCCGAGGGAAGCCAGGGCAGGCGGGGCATCCCGAAGGGACGGCTGTACGTCTCGGTGGTGGGGCGTGACGACGAACACCGCGGTGAACTGATGCGAGGCTTGCGGCAGCTGCTCTCCGATTTGTCCGTTCGAGTATATAACTAAATCTGGAATGTGGAGGCGGCCATGAACTCATCATCGATTCACTTGCTGGCGTCGGGAAATTCGCTTGGCGCATACATCCCTGCGATGCATTTGTACACGTACCTGCAGGACAGAGGCATCGACACTGACGTGCATGTCCTGGAGAACTTGTACCACGAAGAGGTCCGGAACAAAATCAGGTCCACCAAACGAGCATTCCACGCCAATTTCGCCGTGGCTCTGATGGGTCATAAGCTGGCCAAGCCTGTGGACGCATCGCTGGATGAGGCGGCAGTTCGGGACATGTTGCACGCTTGGAAGCGGGATGGTGCCTCCCAATTCGCCGTATTTACCGGCTTCTGGCTGCCGATCCTGGAGCGTTATAAGGAAGTGGCCGACAACCCTCTGGATATTCGGCTGATTCGGATGGATGCGTGGGATACGCCATCGTTCAAGGTACATAAGGAAGTGTACCCGCGTTATGACAACGTCTGGTGCTATGCGCCTACGAAGCGGACGCCAGCCTTCTACATGGCTTCGGACGAAGCTGAGCCGCTGCCTTATGCGCAGCGCGCCGGACGCGTATTGATTCACGGCGGAGGGTGGGGAATCGGCACGTATGCGGGGACGATCCGCGAACTTTGCGAAGCAGGACGCCAGCTTGACGTGATCGTTTATGATCCAGCCGAGGTAGAGGAGGACGATGGGGCGACGCGCTACTATGGAACGGAACCCTCTTGGGACCCGTGGAGCCGGGACGAGCAAGGGCGGCATACGTTCCCGCCGATGGTCCGTTATCTACGCAAGGATGGCGTACTCCAAACGTATCCCATGGAGGATTATGCCGCGTATACGGATCTGCTGCGCAATTGCGCAGCGGTCATCAGCAAGCCGGGAGGAGCGACCCTCAATGACTCATTGGCGTTCGGCATTCCTTTCGTCATGTTGGAACCGTTCGGCGACCATGAGTTTCATAACGCCGCCTATTGGGAAGCTTGTGGTTTTGGTATCCGCTATGCAGATTGGAAGGCCGGGGATTTCTCGGAACGATTACTTGAGGAGATTTGCAGTCGTCTACTGGAGACGCGCACGACGATCAGCCATTATGGGAGGAATACCTATGCAGCCGAAAACAGCAGTTACGTTTGACCAACTGACATTCCGCAATATGAAAAGAACCCTGATTCCGCTAGCGGAAACAGGAAGGAAACGCCGGGAAGATCCGGCTTATGCGGCACCTGTGCCATACGAGATCGGGATCAAGCTTAACAATGGCTGCAACCTGCGCTGCAAACATTGCTTCGAGTGGAACCCGGAGGGCTTCCATCACGGGTTCGCCAAGGAAGTGAAGAACGACGAGATCGACATTCCGATCGTGGAGAAACTACTAGCTGAGACGCGAGAACGCAAGTCGCGCGTGTTCCTGTGGGGCGGGGAGCCGTTGTTCTACTCCAAGTTCGATGAACTGGCAGAGCTGCTAGCTCGAGAAGAACGGTACACGACGATTTGTACGAATGCGATTCTCATTGAACAGAAGCTGGATGCCATTCTGAAAATGTCGGAGAACTTGGTCATGCTGATCAGTCTGGAAGGCTTCGAGCAAGAGAACGACGCGATTCGGGGTAAAGGCACATTCAAGAAAGTTATCCATTCCATTCAATTGCTGCTCGATTTGCAGAAGCAGGGTATATATAAAGGCAAAGTATCCATCGCGCTGACGGTCAATGACCAGATGGTCGGCCAGCTCTACAGCTTCATGGAATTTTTCGAAGGTATGGGCGTCGATTCCGTGTATTTCTGTTTCCCTTGGTATATCCCTTCCGATACGGCGGAGAAAATGGACGTTTACTTCGATACCCATTTCCCGCACCTTGCCTCTCGTTTCGCAGATCATCACAAGAATAGCTGGCACTCTTTCACGTTCCATATCTCGCCGGATCGTTTTGACACATTGATCGAAGAGTTGAACCGCGTCAATTCCCGCGTCTGGAACGTTCGCGTCCGCTATCAGCCCGCGCTGGAGCCCGAAGAGGTGGAAGGGTTCATCCGAGGCAGCGAGAAGCCGGCGATGAATCGCACACAGTGTTTTTCGATCTCGAACCGGATGGACGTCATGCCGGACGGCGCAGTCAATCCGTGCAAATTTTTCCCGGAATTCAGCGTCGGCAATTTGCATGAAGACAGTGTGGCGGATATTTTCCATGGCGATGATCTTCGCAAGCAGCGCGAGGTACTGGCCTGCGGCCTGATGCCGATTTGTTCGAAATGCGTGCTGCTATACAACAATGGAGTTTAAGCGTTTAAACATTTGGCGCCTAAATTAACAACAGAGGTATACGTATAGGAGGAGCAAGGGTGGACTATATCCATGTGCGGGAGCTGCACAAAACGTTCGTGTATTACCGGAAGCAAGCAGGCCTCAAACATTCGCTGAAAAATTTATTCGCCCGCAAGTCGCTGTTGAAGGAAGCGGTCAAATCCGTCTCCTTCGACATCGGCCCCGGCGAGTGCGTCGGATTTCTCGGGCCCAATGGGGCAGGGAAGACCACGACGCTCAAAATGCTGTCGGGCATCCTGTATCCTACGAGCGGGGATGTGCAAGTGCTCGGTTATGTGCCGTGGGAGCGGAAGAATGACTTCAAACGGTTGTTCTCGATCGTCATGGGCCAGAAAAACCAGCTGTGGTGGGATCTTCCCGCGAGCGAGTCGATTTATTTGAATAAATGCATTTATGACATCGACGATGATCTCTACCGACGGAATCTTGCCGAACTATCGGAGATGCTCGAAGTGCAGGATTTATTGGACGTGCAGGTACGCCGACTGTCTCTTGGCGAACGCATGAAAATGGAGTTGATCGCAGCGCTGATCCATCGGCCCCGGCTGCTATATCTCGATGAGCCTACGATCGGCCTGGATTTTCCTTCCCAGAAGAAAGTCAGGGCGTTTCTGAAGTACTACAATGAGCAATACGGTGCGACGATGCTGCTCACGAGCCACTATATGAAGGACGTGGAGGACCTGTGCAAGCGAACGATCATCATTCATGACGGAAGCCTAGTGTATGACGGGGATCTTCACCGCATCAACGATTTATTTGGCGAGCAGAAAATTATTCGGCTGAAGTTCTCCGAACCTGTCGCCGAGAGCCGATTAGCCAAGTTCGGAAAAATCGTATCGATAGACGAATACAACGCTGTGCTGGAGCTGCCGAAATACCGTCTGAAGGAAGTGTCGCGAGCCGTGCTAGATTCTTTTCCAATTCTGGACTGGACGATCGAGGACGTACCGATCGAGGAGAGCATCTCGATGCTCTACGGCAAGGAACCCGTCGGAGCGTTCATCGGATGAATAGACGTAGATTATATTCAGCCGTATTTTCGATGGGAGTCCAGCATTCGATGGAATATCGGCTTCACTTCTTCCTTGGCCTGCTCGGCGCCTCGTTCCCGATCCTTGTTCAATATTTCATCTGGACGGCGGTCTATCGTCATTCAGGTCAGTCGGCGCTGTTCTCTTATTCGTACAGCCAGATCATTCTGTATACGATCCTGGCAGGGTTGGTGTCCAAGCTGATTGCCACCCAGTTCGAACATCAGATTGCCGACGATATCAAGAATGGCGGACTGAACAAGTATCTGATCAAACCGGTCAGTTATTTCGGCTATCGGCTGGTAACCTTTCTCGGACAAAAAGCGATCTATTACGGCATGACGGCTGTGTTGCTCGTCGTGATCATCTGGATTGCGTCGATCAGGGGCGTGCTCGATCCCCAGATGACGAGGCTCATCTTGTTCGCTATGACGCTATGGGGGGCGCTCATCCTCAATTTCTTGATCGCCTATTGCATCTGTGCGAGCGCGTTCTATCTGCATGAGATTTCGTATTTTTTCGTCATTTCGAGTCTGCTCGTTAACATTTTGAGCGGCGGCATGTTCCCGCTGGAGATCTTCGGGGAGCTGGTTGTGAAGGCACTTCAGTTCACGCCTTTTCCATACACTATTTATTTTCCAGTGAACATTCTCAGCGGCAAAATGGAAGCGGCGGCAATGTATCAAGGGCTTCTCTGGCAGTGCGGGTGGATTGGGCTATTCTTCTGGTTATCCCGGCTGACGTGGCGCGTGGCCATGAAGAAATATTCGGCGGTTGGGGGGTAGCGGAGACGATATATGTTGAAGACCGTGAGGAAATACATGCGCCTATACGGCATATTCATCAAAAATTGCCTCATCGCTCAGATGGAATTTCGCGGTAATTTCATCATGAGCATCCTTGTGGAATCCGTCTACCTTCTCGCGAAGATGTTATACGTGCTCGTCGTGTTCCGTACCGACCTTCATGTGGAGGGCATCCCTCCGGAGGGACTGCTTCTCTTCATCGGCATGCACACGGTCGCGACGGGCATTTATGTCGGCTTGTTTTTTACGAATTTCATGAAAATTCCTGAATACATCAAAGACGGTTCACTGGATATTCTGCTGACGAAGCCGGTGTCGCTCCAATTCATGGCATCCTTGCGTTACGTCGATCTGGCGCTGCCTATTCCTGATATTCTGGTCGGTTTTGTGATGATCGTGATCGGCTGGCATGCCATGGCTATTCCATTGTCATTCCTGCAGCTGATTGGCTTTGCCTTGCTGCTGCTCGTCTCCGTCGTGATTACCTATTGCGTGATGATTATCCCAGCACTGCTGTCGTTTCTGTTCGTCCAGACGGGCTCCGTGTCAGAGATTGCCCACGCCGTCTGGGACGCCAACAATTTTCCGATGGCGATTTATCCGTCTTGGGTTCGCCGCATCGGTACCTTTGTCATTCCTCTATTCCTGATTACTAATTTTGGGCCGATGTTTCTGCTTGGGCAGATCAACTGGCTCCATGTAGGCTATGCGATGGCTGGTTCGGCGATGTTATTCGCAGCCGTTCGGCTGCTCTGGAAGCATGCCGTGAAGTCATACGCCAGCGCGAGCAGCTAAGGCGGCGCTTGTGCAATATATCATGGATCGGAAGTTCGAATCTACACTTGGAAAAGGAAGTGATCACGCATGCCGGATATTGAGACAACGCAAGGCCGCAGCTCGTTCAATTGCGTATTTCAGGAGCCGAATCGGATCGAAGTGATCGAGGAGTCGGTGGCGGAACCTGGGCCAGGACAAATTTTGTGCGCAGCGAACCGATCGCTGATTAGCGCGGGGACGGAATTAGCTTGCTTGAAGGGGCGTTTCGACGAGGGAACGGTCTGGTCGACTTGGGTTCGGTACCCGTTCTATCCGGGATACTCCATGGCGGCACAAGTGCTGAAGGTCGGAGAAGGCGTGGACGGAATCCAGGCCGGTGACCGGATCATCTGCCCGGCCGGGCATCGTCAGTTCTTCCTCGCGGAAGCGAAGGATGCTGCGTTGATTCCCGATTGGATCCGAGATGAAGAAGCGGTATTCACGCAGATTGCGAAGGTAGCGCTGCTGGGAGTCCTGCGTGCGGAGCATGCCTTTGGTGAACGGGTGGGCGTCGTCGGTCTCGGGCTGATCGGCCAGCTGGTCATCCAATATCTGAATCGGAGTGGCGCCAGGCAGATTATCGCGATCGCGCCGGAGAGCCATCGGTTGGAGCTCGCCCGGAGGAACGGGGCGACGGATCTGTTGAATCTCCCGGTGGACGAAGCGTTCGAACCGATACAGGAACGGACCGGAGGCAAAATGCTGGATACGATTTACGATGTGACCGGATCTTACGCCGTGTTGTCATCTTGTACGCAGCTGACTCGTGATCTCGGCAAAGTCATCCTGCTCGGAGACTCGACAGAGCCGTCGAAGCAGAGCATCGGGCCGAAGGTCGTCTTCAATTCGGTCAGCATTCTGGGGATTCACGGCCGGATGATGGGAGGTTATCAAGGTTGGACGGAGACGGATATGAATTCGTATATCTTCGAGTCGATCCGTGACGGCAGACTAAATGTCGCGAGTCTCATCACCGAGACGGTGAGCCCGCTCGATGCAGACTCGGTCTATTCCCGACTCGCCGGGCGCAGGTCCGATGCCATGGGCGTATTGTTCGACTGGACACAATTGTAATGTCTGAGGAGGGACACGAATGAAAGCAATGCATGAGCTGACGCTGAAGGAGAAAATCGGCCAGCTGCTGATGGCTGGGTTCGAAGGCTTTGAGCCGGATGCGAATATATACGACATGCTGCAAAACCATTTCATCGGGGGAATCGTGTTATTCTCTCGTAATCTGGAATGTCCTGAGCAGGCCTTGGCTTTAACACAGCAGCTGCAGCGGATCGCGAAGGAGGCGACGGGCATCCCGCTCTGGATCGGAACGGATCAAGAGGGGGGAATGGTCGTCCGGATCAGGCAGGGTATTGCGCAGCTGCCCGCCGCGATGGCCATGGGAGCGGCGCGCAATCCCGAGCTGCTTTACGAAGCTGCCAAAGGAACAGCCGAAGAGCTGCGGCTTTTAGGGATCAATATGAATTTCGCGCCCGTGGTGGACATTAATGTCAATCCGCGAAATCCGATCATTGATGTCCGTTCGTTCGGCGACGATGCCGAACTTGTCTCTGAGCTCGGCATTGCCGCCATGCGCGGATTCCAGGATGGCGGTATCGTCTCCGCGATCAAGCACTTTCCCGGGCATGGCGACACGGAGACGGATTCCCACGCGGAGCTGCCGGTCGTGAGGCATAATCTAGATCGGCTACGTGCCGTGGAGCTTGTGCCGTTCCAGCGGGCGGCATCGGCCGGAGCGGAAGCCGTCATGACCGCTCATGTCGGCATTCCGCTGCTCACCGGAGGTGTCCCGATTCCGGCTACTGTATCTCGGGAAATTCTGACGGGACTGCTGCGTGAAGAACTCGGTTACGACGGGCTCATCTTAACCGATTGCATGGAGATGAACGCCGTCGCGCAAGGCATCGGCGTCGGGGAGGCCGTGGTCAAGGCCGTGTTGGCTGGGGCGGACCTGCTCCTCGTCAGCCATACGTACGCTAGCCAACTCGAAGCCGTGGCTTCGCTGGAACGCGCCGTGACGGACGGGCGACTGACCGAAGCGCGGATCGACGCTTCCGTCGCACGCCTTCTTCGCCTTAAGGAGCGCCGTCTCGGATCCATGCGGGAGCATAGTTGGGAAGAGACGCGGAACTTGCTGGAGCATCCGCGCACATGCCGGACGATCGAACGGCTTCGCGAGGCGAGTATTACGGCAATCAGCCGTGATCCGGACGATTGCCAGTTGTCTCCCGAGGTAGATACGCTCGTGCTCTGGCCGCAAATCACGGCCGCTTGTAAATCCGAGGATGATCCAGCACACGATGCCTCTCTCGGAAGTTTTCTGCGATCATTGATCTCGGCCAAGGTGACGGAACAGGTCTACGGGCGCAATCCGAGTCCTGAGGAGATCGAAGCCCTGGCCACCGAAGCAGAGGGATATGGACAGATCATCGCCGGCATTTTCCATACGTCGAGTCATCCCGGGCAGACAGCTTTGGTTCGCCGGTTGTTGGCGGGAGGGGGGAAAGTCATTCCGGTCTCCCTCCGAAACCCCGTTGATCTCGCTGCATTTCCGGAAGCGAGGGGCTGTCTCGCTTGTTACGAGCATCATCCGGATACGCTGCAGGCGTTATCCCGCGTTCTGATGGGGATCACGGAACCAATCGGCACACTTCCGGTGACGATTCCGATGCATGAGACAGAGAGGGGAGTAGCCGATGAACGCCGTTCAGCTTCCGCTGCAGGATCCGCCACTTAAAGGGTTTTTGCGATGGGCCTACACGCTATCGATCACCAGTGCCCATGAAGAGACGATTCCTTGGTATTACAGCAACTTCATCCAGTTGTCTTGCACCAAAAGGTTTCTTACGGACGGCAGACAGTACTTCCTTGATTTTTTCCGGGGCAAGCCGAATGAACTGAACTTCAATAACCCGTTTCTTCTCACCTGCTCCGTCAATTATACGATCATGGAGAGCTTGGTTTTAGACGACTGGCCGCAATTCATCGCGAATCAGATTCGTAGCGGTTACTATTGCGTCGTGTTTCTGGATGAGTCAAGGCTTTCACCGGCGGCTTCTTATCGGCAAGAACCGTTCCCTCATCACCTCTTTCTGTACGGTTTCGATGAGGACACTCGGGTATTCGATGTCTCCATGTTCGATCGTACGGGAGTTTACCGTAATATGCAGATTTCTTTCCAAGAGTTCCAGGATGCTGTCCAATCCATGCGACATCTTCTACAGGAGAAGATCACGGCCGACCATCATACGTATTTTTACAAATATGAACCGCATTCTCCTTATCCATTCGATAAGACGGCTGTAATCGATCAGCTGCAGGATTATTTGCACGGGGAGACCCATCTGAACCGGATCAACTACAACCCGGATGAAGGAGAAGCCTTCGGCATCAAGGTATACGACTATATGCAAATGTACTACGATGCCGTGGAGCATGGCGATACCCGCCTCAGATCTCGTAACGATGTAAGGCATTTGCATGTGCTATGGGAGCACAAAAAAATGATGAGTGAGCGGATCGAGTATCTGGTCGAGCAAGGGTTGATCTCCTACGATGAAGAGCTCGTGAAAGGGTACAAGGATCTGACCCAAAGGGCGCTAAAGCTCAGGGATCAATACATTCGCCATGAAATTAGGGAAGATCGGGAGATCTTTGCGCGGCTGCGGCTGCGGTTCGATCAATTCCGTGACGAAGAACCTGTCCTCCTGCAAAAACTGATCACGCTGCTCGAAAGCTGATTCATGCCCGGCCCGCTTCCCTTATGAAGCGGGCCGGATTGACGTTCCCGCAAACCAGCAAAGAAATCCCGCTGCGGGTAGAAACCTCTCGCAACCCCAAGATATGATTACCCCATTGATAATGAATCTCATTTACATTGTGCCGGCCAATGTGAGGATTCGCTTTACTTACAAAAAACAGGGGAAAGTAGTGGATGATTATGCGGGGGTTCAAATTTCTATCACGACTTATGCTGATTGCCTTATTGGGAATGACAGCGGCTTGCGGAACGCAACAGGAATCCGTCAGCAAACCGGCGGATAAGCCGGCAATCAAAGCGGAGGAGACACAAGCCTCAACCGACTATCCGAGAACGATCAAACATTTGAATGGCGAGACGGTCATCCCAGCCCGTCCCGTTAAAATCGCAACGCCGTATATCGCATTCGTCGATTACTTGGCTGTGTTGGACGAATATCCGATCGCGGCGCAAGGGATCGAGATCATCAAGCGGAATTTTCCGAATCTGAGCAAGCATATCGAAGGGAAAACGATCATGGATCTCGGCATGGAGGTGGACATGGAGAAATTATTGGCGGCCGGACCGGATGTGATTATCGCAGCCGACGATATGAAAGATCAATACGACCGGTTATCGCAGATTGCGCCGACCGTGATTTTCCCGCAGGCCGGGGATTGGCGAGAGACGCTCCAGCAGATCGCGGAAGTGATCGGCAAGGAGGATTACGCGAAGAACGTGTTAGCCGATTTCGATGCCAAATCCGAGGCGTACAAGCAGAAGCTGGCGTTCCGTCAAGACGAGTCCGTCATGTTCGCGATGTATAGCGGGAAGGAACAATTCATTACATGGCGGGATGGTCGGTTCGATCCCTTTTATGTCGGACTCGGACTGAAGCGAGTGGAAGAGGCGCAGCAAGACGGGCCATTAAGCTTGGAAAGCCTCGTTGCGCTGAATCCAGATCATCTGTTCATCATTAACAATTGGCAATTCCCCGTAGAGGGAGGCGTCATGAAGGCGCTCGCGGACAACAAAGTGTGGAACGGCCTGAAAGCTGTGGCGAACTATCATGTCTACGAATTGAAAGATCCTTCGCTTCCAGGTCCGATGGCGTTAGCCAAAATCGACGGCATCGAAGAAATCATGAAGGCACTTGGGAAGTAGAAGATCTCCGGATGGAGGAAAGAGGGATTCTGTCTGCTCTTACCGAAATGAACAAGAAAACCAATGTCAATTAGGTGGGATGCGTATGTCAGAGCTTAAGCAAAGGGGGAATCCTCCTTCAATTACATTTCCGTACATGAAGTCATTGTTGGAACGAATCGTATCATTGCGTGCGTTGCGCCTCGTGTCGTGGGATCTTCAACCACTAGGCAAAGCAAAAGAAGAGAGTTCGGTCTTTCGCGTATCCTGCTCCGTGCAAGACGACAACCATGTGGGAATCAGAAAAAACCTGATTCTAAAGACGTTAAAACCCGATGCGACGCGAAATCGTATCGATCATTATTATTATTGGAAACGTGAAGCGCTGGTCTATCGTTCAGGTATGTTACGGCAGCTTCCTCCCGTAATCCATGCGCCAGATTGTTACGCCGTGGATGAACACGTGGATGGAAGCGTGTGGATCTGGCTTGAAGATGTTGACGTTGACCCAATGACGAGCGATTGGGATCTCGATCGGATGCGTAGGATTGCCTATTTGCTAGGAAGGTTCAATGGCGATGATGTCCATGCAACTCGTCTTTCCAATGCGGATCTCGGCTTATGTCGGCAATGGATGCGTTCGTGGATTGCTGTCTGTATGGCGTACGCCCAGCCCGTGCAGGAACAACGCATGCGTTGGGAACGCCATGTCCAGCAGCAGGCGATGTGGGAGCGATATATTTTGCATCGAAGCCGAATAAATGACTTGCTGGATACTTTAGATCTACTGCCTCGCGGACTTGCCCATCAAGATGCGCACTGGGATAACATTTTTCTCGTTCAACGAAACGGTCATGAGGCACTCCTAGCGATGGACTGGCAATTCGCCAGTATTTCAGGCGTCGGTGAAGAACTTGGCAGATTATTCGGCTATGCCTTATTAAAGAAGAAAATTCCAATAGAACAGGTTGAAGATTACAAGGAAACGCTTTTTGTTTCCTATCTCCAGGGACTTCAAGCGTCAGGTTGGGTTGGCGACCCGAAGCTTGCTCGCTTCGGGTTTACGGCTACGGCTGCACTGAGATTTGTCATGGTCATCGACAAATTACTCGAGCGCTTGGAAGCTGGTGCTATTGCGAATCAAGTTGACGAGCACCGTCATTTATTGCAAGTTGCTGAGATTTTGCTGACGATGGCGGATGAGACATGGTCCCTTAGGGATGAAATCGTCAATAGGAATGAGAGCATCATCGGAATGGAATGAGGTAGGAAGAACAGGGCCTTGACGAGCACCCGTCAGGGCCCTATTCTTATGATGCAAGACTAAGCGTTACTTGATCGAACCTTTTTTGAGAAGCGTGGTCATTTATTCCATTTGTCACAAAAAATACATTGGATTTATTTTCCTGAATTGATTAGAATTTAAACATACCGTCTAGTCGGTATTTTGTGAAGGGTGAAAGGTGGGAGGTGGGACGTCTTGCGCCGAAGAGCATACGACGCCGAATTAACCAGAGCAAATATCATTACCGCAGCACGAGGCTTATTTGCGAATAAAGGCTATACCGCGACATCGATAGACGAGATTTGCGCTGTGACGGGATATAGCAAGGGAAGCTTGTACTATCATTTTAAGAGCAAGGAGGATCTCTTCGTTCAATTGGCCGAAGAAGCGTTCCTGCATTCTTGGGAGGCTTGGGACGAACGTTCGTCATCCTATGAGACCACGATAGATAAGCTCTACGCATATGCCGACTATTTCGTAGACACGCTAGAGAAGCCGCTGAACAAAGCGGGGGAAGATTTTATAGCCAAGGTTGGTCTAGAATCAGAGGTTGGTCAGAAATTTTTGGCGATCCTTATGGGATACCTTGCAAGATTTGAGACGTTGGTTGCGGAAGGGGTATCTAGCGGCGAATTCAGGCATGAAAATCCGAAAGAGCTGGCTTACATCCTTATGAGCTACTATTCAGGGCTAAGTGACAGTTATCGTATGATGGATAAGGCGGCGATGAAACAGTTGTACCGGAATGCAACTAGGTTAATACTCGAAGGCTTGGCAAATCCAGACCATGAGGTGAAACGATAATGGGGGCATACGCATTCATTGGAGAGCAAGAAGAAGGATATGTGAAATTCAGCGTCGTCATTCCAGCACATAACGAGGAGAAATATATTGGAAAATGCTTGGATTCGATCACCGAAGCGGCAGCAGCCTATCCTGGACAGGTTGAAGTCATTGTCGTGCTCAATCGTTGTGAAGACGGCACAGAGCAGATCGCAAGAGATTATAACTGCGTCATTGTAAAGAACGATATGAAGAATCTATCCCAAATCCGCAATGCGGGCGCGAGTATGGCTCGGGGCGAGATCCTCGTGACGATCGATGCGGACAGCCGGATGACGGCGAAGATGTTATCAGAGATGGATCGTCATCTGGAGACCGGATTATATATTGGCGGAGGGGTTAGTGCTAAATTCGAACGGGTGTCGTTAGGAATCATCGTATCGACGATCATGTTGATCATTCCTCTGTTGTTCAAATACGGGGCGATCTCCGTGGGCATCTTCTGGTGTTATAAGCGGGATTTCGATGCGATCGGTGGTTTCAACGATCAGATTCTGATGGCGGAAGATGCTGATTTTGCACTGCGTCTAAAACAATGGGGGCGTCAAAACGGGAAGAAATACGGCACGATCAAGAAAGCGCAAATGATTACCTCTTGCCGCAAATTCGATCAAGGCGGCGACTGGATCCTAGTAAAGCGTCCGCAATTGATTATGGCTTACTTAAAAGGGACAGACCGGAAATATGCCGATGAAGCCTATTACGAGGATCAAGTTCGATAGAAGATAGAGAAGCAGGCCGCCATCGACCGGTGGTTTAGAAGGAGTCAACGTTTTATATAAGTCGTTAAACGCCAGATGCCGCCTAGATGAAGGCGGCATCGTTGTATAGGCGGCGTGATAAGTACACGCCATGACTCGATATATGATTACCCTGTAATATCCCGACGCAGCGTGATCAGGTCTTTGAGCGCTTCCGTCGAGAGCTCGGTGATCCAGTTGTCCGAGCTCGTAATGACTTGGTCGCTTAACGCTTGCTTGTGATCCAGCATCTCGTCGATCCGTTCCTCCAAGCTGCCGATCGTAATGAATTTGTGTACCTCGACGTCGCGCGTCTGTCCCATGCGGTAGGCACGGTCCGTCGCCTGGTTCTCCACGGCCGGATTCCACCAGCGGTCGAAGTGAAACACATGGTTGGCCGCCGTTAAGTTCAGTCCGACCCCGCCAGCCTTGAGCGAGAGGATGAAGACATGCGGTTGGTCCGTAGCGGGCAGGTCATCAGATTGGAATTGTTCTATCATCCGGTCTCGCGCAGCCTTGGGCGTTCCGCCATGGAGATAGAGCACGGGCTCTTGTAGTATCGCTGTGAGGACGCGCTTCAGCAGCCGGCCCATCCCGATGTACTGGGTGAAGATCAGACAACGATCACCCGATTCCCGCAGTTCCTTCACCATCTCGACCAAGCGCTCCAGCTTCGAGGAACGTGCAATGATCGATTCCATATCCATTGTCGCATCGCCCTCCATTTCGCTATCCGCCTTCGTTGCGTCTTCTTTCATCAGAAGAGCGGGATGATCGCACAGCTGCTTGAGTTGTGTGAGTGCGGCGAGAATCGCGCCCTTCCGTTCAATACCCTCCAACTCTTTCATACTCTCCATCAGCTGATGAACCGTCTGATCGTACAGCGCGCCTTGTTCTGCCGTAAGATGGACGTAGGTTTTCATTTCGTTTTTGTCCGGCAGGTCAAGCTGGATCGCGGGATCTTTCTTCTTGCGCCGCAGCATAAACGGCTTGACCAGCTTCTGCAGCTCGGCTGTCTGCGCGATGTCGCGTTCCCTCTCGACAGCCACATTGAACTGGTGTTGGAAGCTGCGCAACGTACCGAAGTAGCCTGGATTCATGAAATCGTAGAGCGACCACAATTCGGAGAGGTTGTTCTCGATTGGCGTACCCGTCATTACAATGCGATGCTGCGCTTCGAGCCGGCGGACCGCTTGCGATTGCCTCGTCTGGGCGTTCTTAATGTTTTGCGCTTCGTCCAGACAGACGGATGCCCACGTATACGGCTCGAGCACCTCGACGTCTAACGCAGCCGTTGCGTACGTCGTAAGCACGATGTCGGCCTGCTTCGCTTCATCAGCAAAGCGGGAATCGCTCAGCCGATGAGCGCCATAATGAACCAGCACGTTCAGCGTAGGAGCGAATCGCCGTAGCTCCTTCTGCCAATTGCCGAGAACGGACGTTGGGCAGATGAGCAGGGAAGGGAAGCGATCTTCTTGCGGAGCTGCGGCAGCCAATTCTAGCACATGCAGCAAATAGGCGATGAATTGCACGGTTTTGCCAAGACCCATATCGTCGGCAAGACAAGCCCCAAAGCCGAAGCGCCGCAGAAACGCAAGCCAGGCAAAGCCTTCTTGCTGATAGGTGCGTAGCTCTGCTTGCAGTGCTGCAGGAATGGCCGGTGCCGGGCATTCTCCCGGCTGTTGCAATTGTCCGATCAATTCTTGCAGTTGCGCGTTCAGCTGCACCTCAAGCTTAATTTGCTCCTCTGGACTTACTGTTTCTACTGCATTCGCGGACGGCTGAGCATAGGCGCGATCCTGCAATAAGTGGATCTGCAGAATCGTCTGAAGCGGCATCCCTCGCCGCTGATCCGCGCTACGCATCGCCTGCCGAATTTGTGCGAGCAGTGCCGTATCCATTACAATCCATTGCCCGCGGAATTGAATCAGCCGCTCGCCTCGCGCGGCAAGTTCCGCGAATTCCTGCTCGCTCAGTTCCATGTCGCCAATCGCGATCCGCCAGTCGAAATCGACCAGTGTCTTCAGACCGAATAACGAAGGTCTTGCGTCGTTAGGCGCTGATTGGACCATGGCGCGTACTCGCGGTCGCTTGCGGCGAGCTTCCTCCCACCAAGCGGGCAGCAGCACCTGCCATCCGGCGTCGAGCAGACGATGGCTGCTCGACGTGAGAAATTGCCAAGCGTCATCATCGGATAACGCTTGGCCTAAGATCTGATCCGGCTGTCGGTCGAACTGATCTTCCGTCAGTACGGCACTTAAACGGCAGAGCCAAGCACTGGATCGTTCGCGAATAATGTGTGTCCATGCTTCGGGCCATTCACCGTGTGCCTGGCCATCTTCCGCGAGCTGAACCGGAATGAGGAGCGACGGATCTTGCTTGTCCTGCAGCATGAGCTGAAGTCGCCATGCGGGCTCGTCATCCCCCGGCTCAATTAACTGTAGGAGAGGGCGGAAAGGTGTCGTATCCGGTTTCCATCCGATACGGATAAGCCACTCGTCTTCATGGTTGGCCGCTTCATGCGCGGCAGGTTCGGCAAATAACAGCGGATATTCTCTTCGCAAATCGGTTAGTTCAGTTTCGTCTCTATAATGCCGCTGAAATACGGTTTGAGAGAATGTCGCCATCAATCCGTTCAGCAACAGAGAATCCGTATCAACCATAGATTTCAATGCGATGCGGCTGGCTTCCTCCATTTCGCCATTCTCCCATTCCCACTGCAGCCTGCCTGCTTGATGCGAGGTCAGACTAGGTACATACTGCCTTGCATCGATCATCGCAGATAGAGTGGGGGCCAGCTTGATGAGAGCGGGTGCATCGCCCTCCCAGTGCCATGACACGTGCTGCAGCACCCGGAGCTGCGCAAAGAAAGATAGCACATATTCGGCAGGTAGTTCCACGAACTCTAGATCTTGGGTCACTCGCGTCGTTAAGGTCGTCCCGTAGAAGGACGGTTCATGATAGGCGAATAGCCGATCTTTCAGTGAACCACTCGACATAACCTCGTATTTGTTCGAGTAACCATGAATTAGCGCATCACCGCCATCATTTATTTTAACGTGAATGGTCAGTGTATTTACTTCTGAGCTAGCATTCATAGCAGTAGATTTCCTTTCTGAAGCTCCTGTTGCAGGGCACGAAGACGGCTGTGGCGTGCAATGAACCCCTCGAGAAACAGCATCCACCGCTCCTCTTGCTTCATTTTCTTATACATTCTGAACAATCGCTTGAGCAATTTCACCGCTAATTTGTAGCTGTCCCGGTTTTTCTGCTGCACATAGCGTTCCACGGCTTGGTGATAGAAGGGAAGAAGGGCTTCCGGCGCGTTCTTCTCAATCGGTGCAAGCGTCGTAGCTCTGAACTCGAGCGGCTCGCCTCCCGTAGTCAGCTGATAATCGATCCATTGCTCCCATTTTCCGTAGGCCAAGAGCGTCTCTTGGTAGTAGGTTTGAGAGAAAGGCAGCATCTTCGCCAATGTCTCGAACAGAAGAGGCTCCGAATCTGGTGATTGCCCCAGCATCCCATTCCAGTAGTCTAGGTATTGCGACTGAAACTGCTCGTTGTGATATTTACGCAGCATAGGTCCTGTCGCGACCAGCCACGACGTGAGCCGCGGCCAATCTTTGGCTTCATAGAGAGGTTCGAAGAAAGGCGTAAGATGCGACGTTGCGAGAAATACCGTGCGGCTCATTTCGCGCAGCATCTCCCAAGCTTCTTGATCCCGGGCCAGATAGAAGAGCATAAAAGTTTTGAAATACAGCCATGGGTAAGGCTGCGAACGTCCACTGTTCGCTTGAATCGAAGCGTTAAGCGCGCTTAACTCTTCAATATACGGCCGCGTATCGGACATATTTGGACGGAGCCAATCCTGCCACAATTGATGGTAAATCTGTATCATGATCTCGTTCTGCGGATGGCTGCGGATGAGCTGTCGAACAGCTTCCAGTGTCTCCATGATCCGCATCCGTGCGCGTTTATCTTCTTTTGTCAGCGATATACCTTGTCCAAGCAATGAGTGAATCATATCCATCGCGTCTTCACGTGCCAGCCGGGTTTTGTAACCGGCACCATACTCTGATGGACCACTGGATTGCGTAATTTTACCCAATAAGTAAATATACGCGTTCAGGAGATAAATGCGATCAAGCGGAGGCGGCAGCTTCGGGTTCATTGCATTCATGGCCGTCAGATTGGACTTCAAATACACTTCGTGCCGAATGACACTTGCGAACGGTGTTACGTAATCGTTCCATAACGCGTGCCATTCGGAGACGTTCATGGTACGAATATCTGCCTCGATTTTCCGTTGTTCGAGTGGTTCCACGGCAGCAGGAACCGGTTTGCGAGGCAGATTCGCCGATCTTTTTCCTTTCAGTTCCCATAGAATTTTGGCATTAATGATCTGGTGGGTCGACCGGCCTTGCCGATCTGCATACCATAGCAATGCGGCGATCAGATGCCTGCAGTTCCGACGCATTGGACAGCTGCAGCGGCTGGCGGATAGATCCTTGAGGTTAACCTTAACGTGGTAAATTTCTTTACCCTTCACGTCCGCTTCGATCTGATGGCTCTGAGGCATAGCAATCGATCGGATGCGATTTTGCTTATAATATTGAAAACCTCGTTTAAGCGTAACGTCTTGAACATGCTCGCCGATGTAGGCTAGAAGTTCATTCCATTCCGCATCAGGGATAGGATGAATGACTTGCATGGTCTATAATTCTCCCGATAAATATGACGTATGGTTATTATACCAGTTATTGCGGAAGAGAAGGCAGGGCTTCCGGTTAAATTAAGGAGACAGGCTGCAATTGCTTGTGTATGGGGCGGAGTAAAGCATCGAACTGGAAGGATAAGGTTTATGATCTGTGGAATATATCATTAGCAAGAAAAATCCAGTAAAATTACCGTGTGTCAGAATCATCACTAATATTCCTAGAAAAAGTGGCATTTTACTTCTAATTGCGAATGGTAATTCGATGGGGGGGATCGTGCTGGATGTCATAGCAAAGCTGGATCCTTATTTACCGGGATTAAGAGTTTATTGCCGTTCGCTTGCCGGGAACGAGTGGGATGCAGAAGATTTGGTACAGGATGTGCTAACGAAAACGTTGAATTCGATTTGGCGATCACCCGAACGGCCGATTAGTCGGGCTTTCTTGTATCGGATTGCAAAGAACGCTTGGATTGATCAATGCAGGGCAGAGCAGAAGCGGCGCAGAGATACAACTTTCGACGAGGATTACCATCAGCCTGCCCCCGTTGCCATAAACGAATGGTTAGCCCGAGAGTTGCTAGAACAGTTGGCCGTTTCGCTGAATCCAAGGCAGATGGTGCTCATTATCTTGATCGATGTTTTCTCCTTTAGCGCGGCAGAGTCTGCTGCGCTATTACACATGACGGAAGGCGCAGTGAAGGAAGGGCTTAAACGCGCACGCCGACGCTTGCGATCCTTCGTAGGAGAGAATGGAGAGGTCAACGCCGATTCTACAAATCAGAAGAGACTTGGTGGCGGGGAAATGACCACATCTCTTTTTGAAACATTCTTGGAAGGATTTCGGAGAGGGGACGCCGGGATGATCTGCCGTGCATACCTCAATTTAGCTGCTCAAGGCGTCACGCTCGAGAAAGTATCCTTTGAAGAAGGCCGATATTCGTTCACAATTCGGGATCCTGATGGCCATTTGATCGAATTTTTCCAGACGATTTAGCGATACCCGTTTCTTTTATACGTTTGTATGGAATTTTAAAAAGGGTGTTTCTCCTCATCACAAGATGATCAGAGACACCCTCTTGGCTGTTGCGATCGAGTCTCAAAACTAACTCACGGAATGACCGCTACATTTGCATTCCCTATTAAATCCTGATAAGCAAGGTAGACACCGATGATTCCAGAAATAAGAAGCAAAATAGCTGAAAAAAATGCTAACTGATTATTTCTTTGTGTTGATGATATGGATTTAGGTGCCATTTGCGTAGTCGATGGTATTGGATTTTGTGGCATGAACGAATTTTTCCTCCTTTTTCAATAAACTACAATACCTCGAAATCTGAAGACATTCGCTTACTTTTATGTATAGTATGCCTATATAACGCATTTGGTACATCTACCCAACTTGACTGCTCCATTTTTTCATTACATCTTAAATGAAGTGAGTGAAGCATATGTCAATCAGCTTGCTAAATGTATGGGGCTAGTCGTATCTTACGCCATTCGAGATTCGATCCAGCTCATCCCAATCCAATATCTTGATTCCATTCTTGCTCTTGGAAATAATTCCAAGGCGTGAAAGCTTGTGAACTAGCCGATTGATGTGTCGTGGTGTTGTTCCGACGATGGCAGCGATCTCGGCTGTATGCGTCGTGTGAAGTTCCTTACCGAATTCCTTGGGAAGGCCGGTAGAAAGAAGGTAGGTCGCAAACCTTTCTTCCACCGATGTCAATAGATTCACGCGGGATGCTGCTGTGCAGGTCTGAAGTTTATAAGCCATATGTCGGAGCAGTTCATTGAGGAAAAGGGGATCTTCCATCAAATACTGCTTGACTTCTCGGATCGGAATGAACAAAAACGAGCAGGGCTCGATGGCCTCTACCCGGGACTGCACCGCCACATGTTGGATCAACTCAATGTCGCCGAAGATCGAGACGGGATGGCAGAACCGGAGCAGAAGAGATTTCCCAGTTTCCAGACTGGAAGACACCCTTGACTGTCCATCAACTTGAATATATATTCCGTCCAGCATGTCACCTTCGGAGAGGATCGTCTCATTGTCATCGTAGGTACGAATTTGGAAGTTCAACGTTGCTATGCTGCTGAACATTTGATCCAAATGATGCATGGTAATATAGGTTTGGATTTGTTCGGGATCAAGATGTGTTTTCATAAAATCCTCCTGAGTGGACATCGGTCCTTTTTATTATAAAGCAATTTGCTATCATTAGAAAAACAAGAGGAGGAATCAAGATGAAATTCGTGTTTGATCTGGATGGAACGATCTGCTACAAAGGAAAACCGCTAAGCCTGAACATGGTCGATTGCCTTGACCGCCTTGCTCATGAAGGACATGAGCTGATTTTTGCTTCGGCAAGGCCGATACGTGATCTATTGCCCGTACTGCCCGATCATCTCCGGCACTGCTCCTTGGTTGGAGGAAATGGAGGATTTGTACAGCGAGAAGGCCGCTTGTTGTCTGTTTCTTATCTGGAAAAGAATATCGCCGACCATCTCTTGCAGCTCATACGAAAATATGAAGCTACATATTTGATCGACAGTGACTGGGATTATTGTTATACAGGAACTTCTGACCACCCGATACGCCAAAACCTGGACCCGTCTAACACGGCTCGAAACCTTGCGCTGAACGAGTTATCTGGGATGGTCAAAATCGTCATTCTGCAAAGCACGAATTTCGATCGCTTGTACGCGGAGCTCGGTGCATTGCCTGTAGCTATTTACTTGCATGGGAACGAGAAAATCATTGATATCAGCCCGAAAGGAATCGATAAATGGACAGGACTGCAGAAGCTGGGTGTTCAGTGTGATCAATTCGTTGCTTTTGGGAACGATGCTAACGACGTACCGATGTTCGAGCGAGCCTATCGCTCCGTATGCGTGGGGAATCATGCAAGGCTTCTAACCGTGTCGACCGATTGCGTTGCGTGCGAAGAAGGCGCGGTAATAAGGAAGATCGAGGAGATGGCAGCAATCTTGCGGCTGGAACGTGATCAAGCTCTAGTAAGATAGAATTCTTGAATCTACTGACAAAGAAAGAGTTCGCTGCCTGCGAACTCCTTCTTTGTCACGGCCATTATGGCCTATAATTATGAAATATATGGCCACAACGCCAAGATGAACTCATAGACGAAGTAGATCGAAAATCCGATCAGCAGAATTCCCGCAACGACGGAAACGGCCCGAATCATTTTACGGCTCATGACCTTACGCGTGATGGAAACGAGGGATAGCAAGCCAAGATCATGGACCAGGATGCCGCTTAATACACCAATCGCTGCAATCGCGAACCCACCTTTGCTCGCTGAGGTATAGGACTCGGAAAGAACCGCGCCAAAAACGGATACCCAGAAGACGAGGTTACCGGGCGATACGGCCACCAGCAAGCCATTCCGATATGTGCTCCAGAACGATTTCTTTGTTTTTTCGTCGGCTGGCGTAATGTCTTTGTCCGCGTTTTTGATCGAATCGTAACCCAGAAAAGCGAGAAAACCTGCTCCTGCGATCCAAAGCGGAATCTGAATGTATGGAAGAGAGAGGATGGAAGCAAACCCCAAAACCATCAAGATAATCAACGCAAAGTCGATCGTCATTCCGCCGAGCCCCACAGCCCAGCCGTGAATGAAGCCGTTTTTCAGGCCTTGTTTGATCATTTCGACCGTTATCGCACCGACCGGTAGGGCAATAGCAAGACCGATCAAGAAGTATTTCAAATAAATCTCCATGATAGTATCCTTTCATTCTATGTACTTTTAAAAACACGTAAAAACGATTCTAATATAATTCATGAGCGAAGGCAACCATTACTATTAATGTCAAACTTCTGTAATAAGTTGATAATTGAACCGCTTCCCGATGTAATTGTTGAAGAAATCTCATCTCTTGAATATGCTTATAGTAGAACTTTTCAATCATCTGATATTTTGTTGCATGGAAAATCAGGCGGCTTGATCTACCGCATGATATGCTCCTTTTGAAAGGAGGGATCGCCATGGATTGGCTTGAGCGTATGAACCATGCGATTGATTATATTGAAGACAACTTAGAAAATAATATAGATTATGATGAGATTGCTAGAATTGCTTTATGTTCTGTTTATCAATTTCAACGTATGTTTTCATTTGTACTTGAAATACCTTTATCAGAATATATCAGGCGCAGGAGGCTTACGCTTGCCGCCTTTGATTTAAAAAACAGAAATAATAAAGTGACAGATATCGCCTTAAAATACGGATATGAATCACCCGAATCGTTTTCACGAGCATTTCAAAATCTGCATGGCATGACTCCTACATTAGCGCGCAATGCCGGAAGTCAGCTAAAAGCCTATCCTCGCATCTCCTTTCAAATTACATTAAAAGGAGTTGTAGGGATGAATTATCGGATTGAGCAACGAGATGCTTTTCAAGTTTTTGGAATTGAGGATATATACAATATTGACGATATTGCGAACCAACAAGGCGTATCGATCCCAGAGGTTTGGCAGAACATATGCAAGAATGGTGAGTTTGATAGATTACGCCAGTCGGTCACTGGGGATTGGTGGAGCGAAGGCCATTTCAGCAAGGAACTTGGAGCTGTTTTTGCATACGATTCCTACAAATTCACAAGCAATACCACGTTCCCTTATCTAATCGGGTGTTACAAATCGGAGAATAGCAAGGCCCACGGATATACGGTTGTTGATGTTCCAGCATCGACTTGGGCGGTATTTTCAACGTTACATGATGGGAATGGCAGCGGCAACTACGATTTGCGCTCATTAAAAAATCGGATATTTTCTGAATGGCTGCAAACATCAAATTATAATATTTTAGATGGCGGAAATTTCGAAATGTATTGTACAAATAAAGACGGTTATGCGTATTGTGAGTTATGGTATCGAATTGAGGAAAAGAACTGACGACAAACCTAGTATTTCTATACGAAACGAAGAAGGAGCTGCCGCGGCAGCTCCTTTTGACATCCACACCATGGTTAGTTTGGTTAGCATGACTATTTGGCCGTGCTGGGTGCAGCTTCTGGAATACGGTCGGCGTGGGTAGACGGAGTCTCGCCGATTGGTCGAATGTGCCGAAGTCGCGTAACGGCAAGAACCATGATAACAATCATGATGGCGCCGCTGGCAGCTGCAACAACGTGCATCCCGCTCGTAAAGACTTCACCCCATTGAGCAAGGTCTTGCCGACTTGTTCAGATAGACCTTCCGATATAGCCGTGGCACCCGCCAAGCTGTCGCGGGAAGCTTGGACCGCGGACGCCGGTGAGTCAGTGGGAATAGCGTTTGCTACTTGGTTACGATATACGACCGTGTCGATGCTGCCCAAGACTGCGATACCCAGTGCGAAAGCGAATTCACCGCAGGTCTGCAGGCATTCCTGCCATTCTGATCGTAGATCTAGATGCAGAGCGTGTTAAAGTTACCTTGCCAATACCCGAAGAGGGAACGAAAGAGATTCATATATTAAGCCAAATAGCCGGCTTCCCTGTAGAGTTTACCCGAGTGGAGCGCATCAAAGCCGAAAGCGTACGGGTTGAAGTAAAGACTCATTTTGATGCTGAGAAGCCGAGATCGTTGCAAAATTACATGCTCTTTTCGAAGGAGTGCACTGGCATGTCCTACAGTTCAAAATTGAACGAGAAGACAAGGACGGTCGAAAGTGAATGGTTGAGCGTCGATCCTGGCCAGAAAGATATAACCTTCTATATCGGAGAGCCGCAAATCGTCGTGAAAGGTCCCTGGATTCTGAACGATCTAATATAAAACTGGGAAGACGCTATCGTCTTACTTTACGTGTTGGGCAGGCTGCCAAAGCCTGCTTATTTTTTTAGCTAATGGAATTTTCATTCGGATTTACTCGTAGAAGAACATCATCGCGTTACCACTGTTTAACTCAAGTATTTACATTCGTTTTACGCCATGATGATATTCTCCTAATAATGATATTTTAATATTCTAGTAAGCTGTTAACTACGAAGGAGGTACATTATGTTTAAGAAAATATCTAAAAAAGTCATTCCTTTCGCTGTCGTGTCATCGCTGGCGATTTCTGCAATGGTAGCGGGTGCTGCACCAAGTTCAGCAGATCCTAAAAAAGAAGATAATAAACAGGTTAAAAATGTTATATTCCTTATCGGTGATGGCATGGGGCTATCCTATACATCTGCTTATCGCTATATGAAAGATGATCCTAAGACACCGATCAAAGAAAAAACAGAATTCGATAAATATTTTGTGGGAACACAAATGACATATCCTGAGGACGAACATCAGAATATTACCGATTCCGCATCTGCCGCAACGGCCATGTCTGCAGGCGTAAAAACATACAATGCCGCAATCGCTGTTGATAATGACTTTACAGAAGTGAAGACGGTTCTAGAGGCAGCGAAAGAAAAAGGAAAGTCTACCGGTTTGGTAGCTACATCTGAAATCACGCATGCAACACCAGCCGCTTACGGAGCACATGACATCAATCGCAAGAACATGGATGCCATTGCAGATGATTACTTCGACCAACTCATCAATAAGAATCATAAAATCGATGTCATGCTGGGTGGCGGTTTGAACAATTTTGTACGTAAAGACAGAAATCTAACAGAAGAATTCAAAAAAGCCGGATACAGCTATGTGACAGATCGTGAAAGCTTATTGAAGGACACGAATAGCCAAGTTCTCGGATTATTCGCGCCAGGCGGATTGGATAAAATGATTGACCGCAACGAAAAGACTCCTTCCCTACAAGAGATGACGAAAGCGGCTATCCAACGTCTCAGTAAAAATAAAAACGGATTTTTCTTGATGGTCGAAGGCAGCCAAATCGATTGGGCAGGTCATGATAATGATGTTGTTGCATCCATGAGCGAGATGGCCGATTTCGAGAAGGCATTCAAAGAAGCGATTGATTTTGCTGTGAAAGATGGAAACACGTTAGTTGTTGCGACAGCTGACCATTCCACCGGTGGATTCTCGATTGGCGCCAATGGTATCTACAATTTTGATGTAGCTCCGATTAAAGCTGCTAAACGTACGCCAGATTTCATGGCAGCAGAAATTCTTGCCGGTGCAACGGTTGAAGAAACATTGAAAAAATATATTGATTTGCAGCTGACAGAGGAAGAAATCAAATCCGTTAAAGATGCAGCGGCTACCAAAGATCAAACGAAGACGGACAATGCGATCGAAGCCATCTTTAATACGCGTTCCTATACGGGCTGGACAACTGGCGGCCATACGGGAGAAGATGTACCGGTCTATGCATTTGGGCCAGGGAAAGAGAAGTTCGCCGGACTTATCGATAACACGGATAATGCAAAAGTCATTTTCAATATCATTGAAGGAAAAAACAAGTAAGCTGTTCATGAAGTCGTGATCAAATCTCTAGACTTATTTAAACGAAGCGGATCTTTCCAACGGCGTTGGGAGACCGCTTTGTTTTTTTGTGACCAGTTATGGATTGCCTCAATCATGCAGTTATGGACCTTCTTATTCAATCCAATGGCTGATACACTTGCTTAAAATACTTCAATACTATAGGAGCGATAACAATGGATGGTGTGCGTTACAAGATAAGAGAAGTGTTGGACCAGAGCAAGATTGATGCATTTCTGCAGCAAGCTCGAATCGGACATCTGGGAATGGTCGATGGTCAACTGCCGTATGTTGTTCCACTCAATTTTGTGTGGATGAACGGGAAACTTTATTTCCATGGAGCTTCCAGTGGGAGAAGAAATCAAGTTATGAATGCGAATCCGGAAGTCTGTTTTACGGTTTGTGAAGAATATGGAACGATTACGGACCCAGTGCCAGCCAAGACGGACACCGCATATATGAGTGTAATCATTTTTGGGAAGGCACAGCCCATCGCAGATCTAGATGAAGCTACATATATGTTACAAGCCATGATAGATAAGTATGTGCCTAATTATTATCAACGGCCGTTATCCCAGCAGCATGTAGACAAATATCGGTCAGCAGTATTCGGTGGCCCGGTACAGGTGTATCGAATCGATCCGCATCATATCACTGCGAAAGAAAATCCGATTGACGAAGAGAAAATGTTCAAACCTCGGAAATGATGGATGTATAAGATGGGGTAGAAAGAGGGTAGGAGACATGAGTCAATGCGTTGAGGAGAATCTAAGAGCCGTAAGACGGCAGATGGAAATGGCTTGCCAAGTCTCTGGGCGGAAAATCGAAGACGTGCAATTGCTGTTGGCGACCAAAACCGTACCGCTTGAAAAATTACAATTGGCTATTCAAGCGGGTGAGACGTTATTTGGGGAAAACAAGTCGCAAGAGCTTCGGGACAAATTTCCTCTTATGAATCAATATAAGCAGGTCGAATGGCATTTTATCGGACATCTGCAGACGAATAAAGTGAAGGACGTTGTCAAATATGTGACGCTCATTCATTCCGTGGACCGTCTGAAATTGGGGCAGGCGCTGCACCAACAACTCCTTAAAGAGAATAAGACCATGGATATTCTGGTACAAATCAACACGTCCTATGAGACTAGTAAATTTGGGACTCCGCCTGAAACGGCAATGGAGCTTGTGGAACAATTATCCCAGTTCGAAACGCTTAACGTAAAAGGCTTGATGACGATTGGTAAACTCCATGCCACAAACGAAGAGACCCGGCAATGCTTCCGATTATTAAAATCTATCCAGACACAAATCAGAGAGAAAAACATTCCGCGGGTAGAAATGAATATTCTCTCGATGGGCATGTCAGGTGATTTCAAGGTCGCGATCGAAGAAGGAGCCACCATCATTCGCGTAGGGACAAGCATATTTGGCCAACGTGAATTACCGGACAGCTATTACTGGAATGAAAACAATCGGTTGGACGATTAGGAGAGTCAGGTTTTTGATCAACATCCGATGGGATTCTACTACGATAAAAGCAATCGTGCTAGACGTTGGATGCCTTCTTCAATGGCTGCCTCATCTACTTTTGCAAAACCTAGGACCCATCCTTTTCGTTCGCTCTCCACACAATATCTGCTAAGCGGATACACGCGGACGCCATGTTCGAGCGCTGATTTCGTTACGGTCTCTTCATCGATCGATGTATCAGCCTCAAGTAGCATATGCAATCCCGTCTCCACACCGCTTAACGTGAAGCCTTCACTGAGACCGGTCGCAATGATGGCTTTCGTCATCGCTTCGTGTCTGCGCCGATAGATATTTCGAACTCGTCTCATATGGCGCATGAAATGACCATGCTCGATGAAATGCGCAAGCGTTAATTGTTCCATGATCGGAAGATGACGATACGTTAATTCATGGACTTGAGCAAGTTGACGAATGGCCTCTTGGGGACCAACGATGGCCGAGATCCGAATCCCAGGGGCAACCATTTTGGAAAAACTCATCATATACAATGTGTTCTGTGGCTGCTGACTGAACAAGGTTGGAAGCGGGTCGCCGCGATACCGAAATTCGCTGTCGTAATCATCCTCAACAACCCAGAACCGATGTTCAGCGGCCATGTGTAATAATTGCTGCCTGCGAGGCTCCGACATAATGACGCCAACCGCACACTGGTGCGAAGGGGTAACAAAGACAAGGTTGGATTGAGGGTGAATGCAATCTACGCACAGCCCGTATTCGTCGACCGGAACAGAGACGACTTGCATGCGCCGATTTTTCATCGCCATCCAGGCAGCAGGGAAACCGGGATCTTCAACTGAAATCGTTGCTCCGTCCTGTAGAAGGGCTTGAGCTATCAGGTCGATGCTATGTTGTGCGCCTGACGTTATGATGATTTGATCGGTATTCACATGAACGCCCCGTTCGAGTGACAAGTAACGCTGAATCTGTTCCCGCAGCGGCAGGAATCCATAGGGGTTGCCGTATGACCAATGATCCAGCTCTGTTGATACGGAGGCTTGTAAAAACGATCGCCGCCAAATCTGTTGAAATTGTTCATCTATATAGGGTTCATGCGGACTAAAATCGATCTCCACTTCTTGGTGTACTCGGTCTCCGAACCAACTGTGTAAATGGCCGATGGCATCGTTTAGTAAAGGCAAATCGGGAAGTACCGGTCCATGGGTCGCTGTATCCAATGAAGGACGAGTCGCGTAAGTCCAATCGCTAACTCTGGTCCCGCCTCGACGAGACGTTATGGTGTACCCGCGGCTGAATAACTCCTCATACACAATCTGTATGGTTGAACGAGACACGCCGATCAGCTGAGCCAGTTCACGAGATGGGAGCAGCAATTCGCCTGGCGGCCATTTTCCAGTTGTAATATTATGTATTGCTTGGTCTAGAAGTTGCTGCCAGATGGGACGGTCGTCGTCACGGTTTACGGTTAGCATGCATTCACCTCTAATGCTTCGAATGGATTTATGGATTGCCTACTATGATGATTGATGAATATTTATCAGCAATCCAATGATTGCTATACTACATGACAATCTATGCAATTGCAACACAAGAGAAGACATCAGATTTCTTGAATATGCGGACAGAAAGGAAGCTGTAAATGTACCATTTAGAACAACAAGATCAAGCCGTTGCGAAATCTATTCGGCAAGAACTTGAACGGCAGCGGAATACAATCGAGCTAATTGCGTCCGAGAACTTTGTCAGCAGGGCAGTCATGGAAGCTACAGGGACAGTACTGACCAACAAATACGCTGAAGGGTATCCAGGAAGAAGATATTATGGCGGATGTCCGTATGTCGATCAGATCGAGGAGCTTGCCATTCGACGTGTCAAAGCGCTTTTTGGTGCTGATCATGCCAATGTACAACCTCACGCCGGCGCACAGGCGAATATGGCGGTTTATTTTGCATCCATTCAGCCTGGTGATACAATATTGGGCATGAATTTATCCCATGGCGGGCATCTTACACACGGGAGTCCGGTCAATTTTTCAGGGAGGTTCTACAATTTTGTTCCTTATGGCGTCGATGCTCATACGGGGCGCATTGACTTTGACCAAGTACGAAAACTCGCGCATAAGCATCTTCCGCGTATGATTGTTGCTGGCGCCAGTGCCTATCCAAGAACAATCGAATTTGAGTTGTTCGCCCAAATTGCAGACGAAGTGGGGGCTCTCTTCTTCGTGGATATGGCACATATTGCGGGTATTGTCGCAGCAGGGTTGCACCCTAATCCGGTGCCTCACGCACATTTTGTTACGACGACAACGCATAAAACATTACGGGGACCAAGAGGCGGAGTCATCATGTGCCGTAAACCATGGGCGCAAGCCGTGGATAAAGCGATATTCCCCGGGTCACAAGGCGGTCCGCTAATGCATATCATCGCAGCGAAAGCCGTTGCGCTAAGCGAAGCAATGCAGCCTGAATTCCGAACGTATATGGAAAAAACACTCGAGAATGCGAACGTATTGGCGGAAACGCTAATGAATGAAGGATTAACCGTCGTATCGGGTGGTACAGATAATCATATTGTTTTGGTTGATTTGCGCACGATTGGACTAACGGGCATAGAGGCTGAATCTATACTTGATGAAGTAGGGATTACGGCGAATAAAAACACCATTCCCCATGATACGGCAAGCCCATTAGTAACGAGTGGGATTCGCTTCGGGACACCGGCGATGACCTCAAGAGGACTAGGGCCGATGGAAATGAGAGAAATCGGAAGGCTAATAGGACTTGCCTTTAAAAATCCCTTAAGTTCGATCGTTAAAGGTCAAATATCGGAAAGGGTACGTCATATAACGTCTCAATTTCCTCTATATGAAGAAACTCAATAGAGTGATAGCCTATCGGACGAGTCGATTAGACTCGTCTCTTTCTATTATTTACGAAAAGATGCGTATTTTTTGATCGTCATCGGGCATGTATAGAATGTGAGGGTAAACGGTATCACCACTTGACTTTCACTCATTTGTTATTGTTCAAATGCACAATACATTTCGTTCTTTGATCAATATAATTCTATCGAGCGGGATATTATACTGAAAGCGTATTCAACAAATGCATAGGAGGAACGACAGATGGAAGGACTAACAATCAGTTGGATTGGGGCTCTCGCAGGACTTGCAATCGCGATCATTTTGATATTAAGAAAGCTCAATCCCGTGTATGCACTCTTTGCAGGCGCCATTGTTGGGGCGTTAATCGGTGGAGCAAATCTAGAACAAACGGTGAATGTGCTTGTAAGCGGTACACAAAGTGTCATGGGTACGGTCATTCGTGTGCTTGCAGCTGGCGTATTGGCAGGGGTTATGATGGAATCAGGTGCGGCCGAGACCATTGCGCAAGCGATCGTTAAGAAGTTCGGTGGCAGCAAAGCCATTCTAGCTCTTGCTCTCGCGACGATGATCATTACTGCTGTAGGGGTATTTATTCCGGTTGCCGTATTGATCGTAGCCCCAATTGCACTATCCGTTGGGAATAAAATGGGCATTTCAAAAATTGCTTTATTGCTCGCTTTGTCAGGCGGGGGGAAAGCGGGGAATATTATTTCGCCGAATCCAAATACCATTGCAGCCGCACGCGGATTCAACTTGGAACTTAGCGATGTCATGCTGGCAGGCTTCATTCCAGCAGTTTGTGGTCTAATTGTCACCGTCATTGTCGCTTCGCTGTTAAAAAATAAAGGGGTTAAGGTGACCGATGAAGAAGCAGTAGATAACAATAAAGAGATTGATAGTTCGAAATATCCAACATTAGGAAAAGCTATCGTGGGTCCGTTAGTTGCTGTAATTCTGCTCATGATCAACCCGATTGGTTCGATCGCAGGGATCGATGTCTTGGCTCGTTTTAAAGTCGATGCGATGTACATTCTACCGATTGCTGCCATTATCGGCATGCTAGCGATGGGTCAAGGGAGCAAAATTCTTCAATATACAGCTTCGGGGATTAACAAAATGACGGCAACCGTATTAATCTTGATCGGTGCGGGTGGAATCGCTGGACTTATATCGGCATCCGATCTATCTACACAGGTTGTAAGCTTGATTGAAGCATCGGGTATCTCGGGTACCTTCTTGGCACCGATTGCAGGGATCCTGATGGCAGCTGCGACAGCGTCTACATCGACAGGGGTTATTCTCGCGACGGGTTCGTTCGGACAAGCCATCCTAGGTATGGGTACCGCACCGCTTGCTGCATCCGTTATGGTACACACCGGTGCTACTGTCATCGATTCCTTGCCGCAAGGCAACTACTTCCATGTGACGGCGGGAAGCATGAAAATGTCGATTAAACAACGGATGGGACTTATTCCGTACGAAGCCATTGTGGGTGGAACAATGACGATCGTAGCGACAATCATTTATGGATTTTTATTCTAAAATTACGTATGGGGTGAGAAGATGAGAGAGACGACATTTGTATTAGCTCCAGATTCATTTAAAGAGAGCATGACGGCCAAAGAAGTATGTATTGCGATGGAAAAAGGAATACGTAAAGCATATCCCGAAGCTAACTATATCCATGTGCCAATGGCAGATGGCGGGGAAGGGACGGTACAATCTCTTGTCGATGCTTCAGGCGGAGAGATTTACTATAAAGAAGTAACAGGGCCGCTCGGACAGAAGGTTACAGCAAAGTACGGTATTCTAGGGGATGGCGAGACTGCTGCCATTGAGATGGCTTCTGCCAGTGGGATCCACTATGTGACGAAAGAGATGAGGAATCCGTTGATCACGACGACCTTCGGAACGGGTGAGTTAATTCGAGAATGTCTCGATAAAGGCATTAACAAAATCATTATTGGTATCGGCGGCAGCGCTACGAATGATGGTGGGACAGGGATGGCTGAAGCGCTCGGCGCGAAGTTCCTTGATGCAGAAGGCCATCAACTGCCTTGCGGCGGAGGGAGTCTCGACAAGTTAGCGAAGGTGGATGTTACTGGATTGGATGAGCGCCTCAAGTATGTGAGCTTGATTGTTGCTTGTGACGTAACCAATCCACTCTGCGGAGAGCAAGGTGCATCGCATGTGTTCGGTCCGCAGAAGGGGGCTACACCGGAAATGGTGCGACAACTGGATATGAATCTTGCACATTACGCAGAAGTTGTGAAGCATCAATTGCACAAGGATGTACGAGATGTTCCTGGCGCTGGTGCTGCGGGTGGATTAGGTGCAGGCCTCTTAATCTTCACACAAGCGACGCTCCAGAAAGGAATCGAAATCGTGATTGAATACACGGGGCTCAAAGCGAAACTCTCGAGTGCAGATTATGTATTCACAGGAGAAGGCGGAATCGATTTCCAGACGAAGTTCGGCAAGACGCCTTACGGGGTAGCGAGAACAGCGAAAGAAGCAGGTAAAAAAGTCATCGCGGTCGCCGGATATATCGGCGAAGGAATCGAGACCTTGTATGCGGAAGGGATTGACGCGGTATTCGGCATCGTTCCAGGTGCGAGCGAGCTAGACAAAGTACTGGCAGAGGGGCAGCAGAACGTTGAACGTACATGTGAGAATATCGCAAGACTGCTCCGGTTAAGCGAGTAAGGTATGAGATAAGATCGAAAAAGCCTCGGCAGCATGTGCTTCGAGGCTTTTGTAGTCTTTTCATACAGCTATCTATAGAAGGAAAGCAGGCTATGCGTCAGTTCGAAGAGCTGTAAGACATTCCGTGGATCTTTGCCGGTGCGGTCGTGAATACGCTTCAAACGGTACTGCAGCGTATTGCGATGAATGTTCAGCTCGGCAGCTGTAGCAGAGACGCTGCAGTCATGGTTAATAAAGCACTGCAGAGTTTCCAACATATCCGGAATATCTTCTAACTTACTTATGACATTGGCCTTATCGAGGGGCTGCATTTCACTTAATCGAATCAGAAACGCAACTTCTTCATACGTCGTCACACGAGACGGTAAGTTTAGGGCGGCCATCACTTGCATAGTCGATTTGGCTTGGTGATAACTCCTGCCAATATTGCTCTCGAAGTTCCCGATGGCGATGGCACCTAGCTGTTGATTCCGCAGGAGGGATTGGACGACCTGGTCTATGTTGGTTTGATTTTGAATCAGCAGGATATACGTGCCTTCTTCGATCAGAAAGGTAGGATACAGCAGCATCAATTTGGACTTTTCGTGCTCTAAATCCATATCTTTGATGTATAAAATCGTTGTTTTGAGATGCAAATCGATTTGATATACAGCCGCTTCTTTACGCAACTTTTGTGTGTAGACACCGTGATGGCTGAGAAGCACTTCGAGGAAAGCTTTTTTACGTTCCGCTTCGTTATGCAGAATTTTTGAGTGCAGTTCCTTGCTCAATGAGTAGCGATACGGTCGTTCGTACAAGATTACAGAATGGGCGAACTTCATCCGGGTTTCCGGTTATGCCAATCACACCAACGCGCTTATGATCAATCACAATGGGTTCATTCGTCCCTTTTTTCTCATTTCTTCCATCCGTCCATACCTCAATCATCTTCCCTGTAGCCAGTGCCTTTACTGCGCCTTGATGAATCGTGCCGACCCTGCGTCGGTTCCCACTGCCAATGATAACCCCTTGATCATTCATAATATTAATGTTGTAAGGAATATCTTGCATCATTTTATCGACGATTTCTTGTGCCGTGTGTTCAGATAGTTGGAACAATTCAAGGTTCACTCCTTTGTGCTCTAAGATGCGATCATCCATCAAATCTGAATTGTGAAAGGATGAACTTAATTGTGCAATTGAACGACGTTATGGTGATCATTATACAGGAAGAGGGATAGGAGTCCAAAAGACAAATCGCATATATATGTCTCACGAGCGACAACAATTACGTTTGAGGATTGTTATACACATCAGGTGGTTATCCTCATGCGTATGAATGACACTAATGCAGAATAAATGATGCGGGTAATGTTTGATTATATATGAATACGACCTTTATTGGACTCACGATATGTATATATAATTTGAGCAGGCAACATTTTCCCGTAGTCCGCCAAATCTGAGCGAATTGACGTAGTTACTATTTTTTTCTAATTGATCCCGATAGTGGGCGTATTTATGTGCCAATGAATAAGGCTGCCTGTTTAATGGGCAGCCTTGTTGTGCGAAAGGGCAGGATAGTATTACTGATTTCACGAATATTCTAATTATGGGGTTATTTGCAAAGTTCTCAAATAAGACGTTATGCGAAAGTGATGTATTTACAAAACAGTGTATAGGGGAAGATTATTCTAGATGATTCGAAATACAGTAAGAGCGCTGATTATTCAGGATGATAAGCTTTTATTAATTAAGAAAAAGAGACCGAATATTGGCCTTTATTATGTACTACCTGGAGGAGCTCAAGAATCGAACGAAACATTAGAACAGGCACTTATTCGTGAATGTATAGAAGAACTGGGTATTGAAATATCGAGTAGTAATTTAATTTGTGTAAGGGAATATATATCTCGCAATCATGAATACTCTTTCATTTTGAAGGAAGTTCATACTATTGATTTTATTTATGAGTGTAACATTCAATTTCTTAATAATGAATTAAGAAGCTTAAAAGCTGATATTGGGCAGGTCGGGATTGAATGGTTACCAATTAATGAAATTAAGAAGACAATATATGAACCAGAAGAATCATTAGAGTCATATAAATTCCCTAGAACAACCTATGAATTCTTTAAAGAATATTTTTCAGATCAATTAATAGAACTATATTCTGGGAAGATATTTGAGAGTATCCCATAGAAGACATAACCATCTCATACAGCGCATACGCGCTTTAAGCCTCTCGGGCTCGAGAATGCAGAAACGTTATATGAAACTCCCGAAGTGCTCAATAGAAATTAATTTCGAGGAGGAGATATCTCATTTTCAATAGGATCAAAGACTCGACGACTTAAATACGAATCAGAATTAATCAAACCAATTTTTTTCATACTGCAGGATGAAAAAGAAGTTTTTGAAGATTATTGGCAAGCAAGGACTGAAGCTTATGAATTGAAAACAGAGGAAGATATCCATAATGTTTTAAATTATACAAAAAAGAAACTAAATGAGTTATCAAATTATTTTAATACCGTTAAGTTCCATAAGGGATCAAAGGATGTATTATTTTTCTATACAAACTATGTTGATCACTTATTGAAATATCATCAGAATAAATTTGATATGAGGTACCATATGCAATATATGTTTTTTTATAGTGAATTACTCTTGGGATCACAGAGGTATCTAACAATCAAGAGCGAATTAAGGGAAATTGAAGGTGAATTTGAGGAAGACGAGAGCATCACTTAAAATTTATTCATGCATCGGGGCCAACGTCCCTTGGTCCGACAGAAGTTAGAGGTTGAATTGGAGAGGAATTTCAGTAGCAAGGAAGTTAATTCATCGGATCCGCACCACCTAATCGCGTCGTAGCCAATCGCATGCGCTCCTTTATGGTGGTGGAGCGTCATGAACACCACAACGTTATTAGGAATACTCGAACTAATTCATACAACGCACATTGAAATTAATTAAATTAAATCTAAGTGAAAAATTGAACTTGTCTTTTTGAGGTGAGATAAATGAAAAAGATAATATTTTGGGGTAGGGACGAGAACGATGATAGTCTTTTAAATGAGGTGATTTCAGGGCTGAAAACAGTTACTTGCACACCGAAAATCTGGTACTTTGATAATCCAGAAGAAGAGCCAACTGTTATTGGCGATTCCGTAGCAGTATTCGATGGAAGAGGAAATCATAGATGTACAATAGAGATTACAGAAAACTATGAGATTCCTTATGGTCTAGTTGATGATAGAATTGCTCAGGGCGAAAATTGTTCTTCTATTCAAGAGTTTTATAAAGACCATAATTTTTGCTGGGAACAGCCTATGCTCAATGAAGGTTTAAGTTTAACAGAAGAAACAATAATCGTAGTAGAACATTTTAAATTAATTTCGATAGTGAAGTAACAATAAGTAACGAATAGTACAGACTTGATTAGCGAATTCATGATGTCAAGTACTTCTGATAACAGCACATTCACGCATCGGGGCTGACATCCCTTAAACGAGAACAGCAAATAAATACGAGAGGAGTTTATCATGTCGATATTTACTTTGAAATCAGCAATGGAGTTTGCTTCAAATAATGAAATAGAAACATGGGTTCATCTTTTTTTGAACGGCGAAGGGGATAATGTTGGATTATCAAATGGACTTAAAATGAAAACAAGATACTGGCTAGGACCAATAGAAATTGAAACAAGATTTCTCGATAGGGTTGTCGGACCTGAATTAAATATGGAATATGTCGAAGATGAAGATTGGTGGAATTACAACATGAATGAAATATGTAATCGATTAGCAGATGGCTGGGACATGCCTCCATTAATTGCTGAAAACAGAAATGGATCCTTAAGTGTTAGAGATGGGAATCATCGATTAGGTGCATTGCAAAAGTTAAATATTGATAAATGCTATCTAATAATTTGGGGTGACAATGGGGTAGACGATATTTTAATAGCCTTAGAAAAACATATAAAGTCTAAACAAAATTTGTGAAAAATCATTTAGGATTGTTGGAAAGATTATAATATTCATTTTGGAGGGCATGAAATTGATTTTTGAAATGACTACGCAAGTTCGGGTATCTAACATTAGAGAGGGACAAAAGTGGTATGAAACACTTTTAAATAGGAAGCCTGATTTTATACCACATGAAGGGTTTGCAGAGTGGGAACTAATTCCTGGATGTTGGTTGCAGGTTGCAGAAGGAATACCTACTGAAGGCAATGGACCATTACGTTTGGGAACAACGAATATTGAAGCTGAGAAAGATAGACTCTTAGAAGTGTTAGAAATGGATGATTTTGAAATATACTCAAGACCAGAGGTTCCAGTCAAATGGGGAACATTTACAGATCCTTGGGGAAATCGACTTGGATTTTTTGAGTACTTGGATAAGAGCGAAGAACAAGAACGTGTTAAGATGATTATTGGAAAGGGAGTGGAGGGAAATGAAAACCAAATCAAGGATAGAATATGACCGTTCCTTGCCATTCGGTTTTGAGGAACTATCATCTATTAGGAAAGATGAGTATACGATCAAAGATGTATCTTATTTAAGTCCACTTGGTGGAAAAGTACCCGCCTATTACGTTGTTCCAAATGGAGAAGGTCCTTTTCCAGCAGTTATTTTTATGCATCCAGGCCAAGGCAATAAGACAACGTTTTTATACGAAGCGGAGGATCTAGCCTCGAGAGGTATAATCTCCCTATTAATTGATGCGCCTTCTAACAGAAATCCCCTCCGACAAGCGTTATCCGAAGAACAACAACTAGCACTGATCATGGAGGAGATCGTTGATGTTGAGAAATACATTCAGATCGTAGTAGATCTCCAAAGAGGTATTGATTTACTTGTTACGTTAGAAAATGTTGACGCTAACCGTCTTATGTATATTGGACATAGTCTAGGGGCTACTTGGGGAGGGGTGCTTGCCGGAGTTGAAAAACGCCTTAAGGCATATGTTCTAATGGCTGGCTTGTCTAGTGTATCGGAGTGGCATAAATCAAGTGATCATCCATTTTCGACTTTTATTCGTCATCATTTAACGCGTGAACGGTTCGATCAATTTATATCTGCATTAGAGTATTTAGACGCTATTCATTACATTAAGAATGCTTCTCCAGCGTCTCTATATTTTCAATTTGTTCAAGATGACGTTTTTGTATCAAGAAATCAAGCGGAGGGGTACTCTCATGCTGCTAGTTTGCCGAAAAAAATTGCTTGGTACGAAACAGATCATCATTTCACCAATTGCGATGCTGCATATCAAGATCGATTGCAATGGATTATTCGGGAGCTAAAATAACCCTTAAGGAGTCACTATGGATATTTCATTACGCTCAGTTCGGTATAATGTGGATGTTGTCGGTACATAGGGTTGTCAATCTGGTGTGACAGCAATATGTACCGATTGTCATTCTTGAATGGGGAAGTATAAACCTTTTACGGATCTTAGATTATAGTGCCGCCACTATCTTCTTCAGACATTCAAGACCTGATTCTTCAAGTATCTTCGCTTGTCGGATCTGGGTGGCTACCTTGGCCAATCGTTCAGGCTGCATGTAATGATCGTCGCTCTTACCTTCGAAAGGGAGAAGATCCGCTGCTACCTGCAGGTGAGTGAAAATGTCCCGGTAGATCGATCCGGCCTTACGTAAGTGTGCCGCAGGCGCGCCGCCGATTCGCGTCGCTGCTTCTTCAAGGAACGATGCGGCGTGCTTTCTGCATTCTGCCCAGCATTGTCCTGCATACGACAAGGCGAAAATATTGGGAGAAGCTTCTTCCACCGCTCGTATCCAAAATTCATAGGCGCTGAGTCCGGCTTGATACGGCGGCTGCACCCATTTTCGCGGCCCGGTCGCATGCTCGATCGCAAAGGCAAGGGCTTCCTTCACGACGTCCCTCGGTTCCGAGCTTCTACCCGGTTCCACCCAATACATCTCTAGTAGTCCGATGTGCATCGTTCCTAACATCTGATAAGGCGTTAATGCGGGACCCTCATTCTGCAATATGATCATGTCCCCTTGGTCGGAGATGATCTCACGAACGCCGCCGTTAAGAACCATCCGGAGGTTCCCCCTTAATATGTATCCCCGTTCGGCGGCAAGTGCGATTAGCAACGCGTTCGTCTCGTCATTCTCGAGGGAGACGTAACCCTCATCGCCGTATGCAGACAGCCGTTCCTTGATCGCAGGCGGCATAATAAAATTTCGATCTAGATTACCGTCGGAATCGTTGTCGGCACCATAGCCGGTAAACAAATAGCTATTGTGTTCATACCCATAGACGACATAGTACTCCGGTACGGCAAGATTATACCCGTAGCAGGGATAACCACGATCGATGGCGTGCTTCGTGTTCTCCCATGCCATCTGCTGTTTGGACGTAAAATCGTCATCTGTCATGAACCCGTAGATGCCATTCACCGTAAATCCAAGATTGTTGCACAAATGCATCATCGGCCCTTGATACCAAGGAGCTCCCGCCCCGAAGCCTTGTTCGTCCATGGTCAGGATGAAGGCCGCCCCTGATCCGCCGAATAGCCAAGCATCCGACATCTCGATGCCCAAATAGTCGCTGCATCCTTTCAAGCAGCCGAGTTGTGAATTCCAATACGCTTTCATTTGCAATCCTTTTAATCTTGCCATGATGATCCTCCCGTATGAATTGGTGTCGGACTTTCGGTCCGCCTCATATCTATGGTAACGGGAGGCGTATGACATATCGTGTCATCGTGAAGGTGGGCTTGAAGTTTTTTCTCTAGCAGATTTAAGTAAAGGTTGCGCAGCCACTTGGGCGATACGACGGTCATTTGGATGGGGCTCGCGAATAATACAGACAGCAATCGATATGGGTCATAGTATTCCACACGGAAGAGGTCATCAGCGACACACTCGAAACGGAACGGATACGTGTCTGCGTACGAAGGAGAACTTAGCCGGATATACGCGATATTGGCTTCGTTGGCAAGCTCGGGTACGATCTCTGCTTGCTTGAGCAGCGGAGTCAGATCATATCGTATATCCGTGAGGCGAGCGCCCAGTATGCCGGTAAGCGTGAAGAAACGGATCTGTCTGCCAGGTTCGCAACATCCGACGACGAAGTTCTCGTTGTTGTACGAATAGATGCGATAAGGGGAGAGACGGATGCTTCTTGCGTTCCCCAGGTCGTCGGCATATCGGATGTCGACTTTCAGACGGCTGGTAATCGCGGATTGCACCGTATCGAACATACTGAGCTCCGCCGGGTCAATCGGGAATAACGGTAGAGCAATATCTGTTTCCACGCTCTCGCCGTTGTCTACGAGTCTTCGAAACAGTCTAGAGAGATGCCGCGCGTGTTCCGATTCAAGCTGTGCATATTGCTTTGCTAAATAGGATAGCCCTTGACGCTCGACGTCCGTCATCATTATATGGCCGAGGACGAATGAATCCTGCGTATAATAGTAACCTTTGCGTTCGCGGCAATATTCGATCGGGGCTCCCATCGAATCGCGCAAATATTCGACGTCCCTTGCTGCTTGCCTACGGCTAATGCAGAATTGCTCAGCGATGTCCGTGCAATTGGGGTAGGCTCCCACTCGAACCCGCGCGTCTATCCAATGCAGTCGATGCCTGTTGCTCAGAAGGAACACCTCCAAATCTACTGTATTTTACCATTATAGCAGATCCAAAACACTTGAAGTCTCGTATCATTTCAATGCATCAATGCCGACTATGAAAATATCAACCATCATGCTAGGATGGGATAAGACAAATCGATATCAGAACGAACGAGCATATACGGAGGTCACGATGCACCAGACAGTCATATGGAAGCAAAAGATGGAGGATGGCATGGAGTACTGTACTTTTCAATACGATTCCCGTATGTCTATTGAAGGCACGGTCATTGCGAGACCCCAAGACGATCATTGGTTGATTCAATATAAGGTTGATACCGACAAGGAAGGCATCACCCAAGGCGTACATATCAAGTTCCGACATGGCGAGGGTGAGCAAATCGTTCAAATTCGCCGTCAACAGGACGGGCAATGGTTCTCCAACGGACTTGTATTGCCAGCTTGTGCTGGCTTATCCTTCATTGACATTGGGGTGACGCCTGCCACCAATTCGCTGCCGATCCGAGCATTCCAATTGAAGGTGGGAGAAGCCCAGACGTTCTCGGCGGTATGGGTCCGATTCCCTCAACTCACCGTAGAACCATTGCATCAGAAATATGAGCGGCTGGATGAATCCACGTATCGATACACCTCGATCGAAAGCGGTTATACCGCGCTTCTGGAGGTGGATGAGCATGGGATCGTGACGGATTACGAAGGTGAATGGACCGCATTGCATCATTAATCTGGAAACGTCAATACAATGGTCTATAGAAAAGAGCAGCCCCCGTCTCAACGGGAGCTGCTTCATTATACGAGAGCGAACTTCGACTCGCGAATTTTGCCTGAGTATCCTGCCGGGAGCTTCGCATGGATGCGTACATTCTCCGGGTAGGCGACGACCAGTTCCATTGTCTTGGCCGATTCGTCCATGGACCATGAGACGTCTATTCTTCCCCCGGCTGGATGAGGGACGCTGCCTTGAGCCCACGACAGTCCGCACGGCATCGGAGCGATTTCAACCTCCGACCAGCCAGGAGCAAGGCTTCGTACGCCGAGCACTTCCCGGCCGAGGAAGTAGGCGGGAGCAGATGACCATGCATGACAATGGCTGCGAGTGAGCAGATGGGGATTGCCTTGATGTTCAAGGAAATTCGGATATGTCTCCCAACAGGTAGTTGCGCCATGCCGGATCATCTCGCCATATTGGTCCCGGATATCCTCGATGATTCGTTGGGGTTCGCTCATCTTCGCCAACGCTTCGTAATAGAAGAATGACATGAACGGACTGCCGATCGGGACAAAATGGGGTGGCGGGGAGAGGAGATAAGCTTCGAGATTCGACTTCCGCTCGCCTTGAGCGATATGGGTCAATAATGCCACGACCTGCGTTTGTATGCTGACGACGTCGGAACGCCTTCCATCGGCATGGATGCAATCGATGTAGGCCAGCTTGTTCTCGTCCCACAGATGCTCATTAACCGCTGCAGCGATTCGGCTTGCTGAATCTTCTAATAATGCCACGCCCGTTGAATCGCCCGCCACGCCGCCCAAGCGTGCCCCGGCGCGCAGCGCCTGCACGAGGAACATATTCTGGTGGGTCACGACTCCGTCATTCGGCTGATCCATCTCGGACCAGTCGAGCAGATTCCAGCTCTTGATATCCAGGAGTCCTTGGTCGTTGAGCTTGGCGACATAGTGCTCCAACGTAAAACGTATAGTTTCGTACATCTCGGATGCAAATGCTTCATCGCCCGTCTGATCATAATATTCCGCACAAGCCGTTGCCCAGAAAAATGTCCAATTCGGGATCACGCTAACCCATCCACTAGGCACCTGGTCCGCATATAAAGGCGTTTGCCCTTTCGATCGCGGAACAAGCCTGAGGCAGCGTTTGACGATTTCATGCACGCCGAATAAGTAGTTGCTGACAAGAGCCTCATTGCGGCTATCTCCCACCCAGAACGTCTGCTCATAAGCCGGGCAGTCGACAAACGTATCTTCCATGCACAGCTTCGTCGTGTGCCGGCTAATTTCCCAGATATCGCACAGCAGTGCATCCGAACAGGCGAACCGTCCGACTTCCGCTACGGGATAATTGCTCTGGATCATGGTCACGTTGAAGATCTTTACTGGTTTTTGAGCTCCCCGTACCGTCAATGCCAAATAGCGGAGACCCCGGCGAATCGGAGACTCGTATCGCTGACGCCCGGTACGGCAGATGTATCGAAGCGTATGGTCAAGCCCAAACGTGTTTTGCCGGTAATCCCCATTCATGTATTCAAAACCGTACCAATCGAGTACGGTACCTTCGTCAGCCTCGACTTCGAAGCTCAGATATCCCGAATATTCTTTGCCCAAATCGAGCAATACCTCCGTATCGTATCCATCAAAAATAGGGATGATCGCGGCTTCTGCATTCGCAATCACGGCATTTTGAAGCTGCGCGGGCACCGTGCAGCGAATAGGGTCCTTATGCCACGCGCATAGCGCGAAAACGTCCACTTCAGATACATATTTCATGTCGACCGGTCGAAGCCATGCTTGGTATGCCTGCAGATCTTCAAGGACCTTCACCTTTTCAACGAGTTCCAGATATACGGGGTGATGAGAATCCAGCGCTCTCGTGGCTTGATGATTCGAATCCATGATGGCATCAAACGGCCCGATCCGCAACCAAGCCGACAGCAGATCATCATCGCGAAGAAGGAGTGGGGGCTTGAACAGGAGTTCATCCGCTTCGTCTGCATATAAGCCAATTTGCATCTTCCCCGTATGAATCCAGCTGGAAACGTCGATCACGAGCAGATTATCGCCTTCCAGAAGCTCGACATCGATAAAACGCGCAGAATCGGTCCTGTATATCCGATTTGCATCGATCCTATTCCCATTCAAGTACAGCGCTGAAAGGCACTCGCCGCTCTGAAGAAAGCCAAGCGTCGCCCGACACGCTTGAGCTGATAGAATGACCGTCGCGGCATAACCTAGAAATTGAATGGGGTTCGCATGGTCCTCGCTGCCATCCATCCATGCATTGCGAACATCGATCGCCGTGGTGAGTTGGAACGATTTCACCTTCGACAGCGATTCGACGCGGATGGGAGATACGACTTCATCAGTCAGATGAGGAATGTCGCGCGGCATCAGCGTCGTCCATGGCGCCATGCCGACTGGTCCTATTACGGATGCAGAGGACCAGCCGGTATTATCAAATAACTCGTTCGACCACTCCGAACTCCATACGAACGCATCCACGAATTCGGAGTATGCATGCTGGCAAGATGCCCGTGGCGCCCGAGGATGATGCCCGAGATGAAGGGAGGTCCGCCACGTCGCGTCCGTCGCTGCCAGAACTCGGCCTTCATCGTCGTTCAACTCAACCAGCAAGCCTCCGCGGCCGCGCAAGTAATAAAAGGTTGAAACCCCATAATGCATGACAAGCACGGCAATCGAATTGGATTCGCCCGGCTTCAACAGATGGCCGACTTCATACGTGTCGAAGGACTGCTCGAAAGGCCAGGATCGAACCGGTCCGCGTCCTATCCGCGTACCGTTTACGTACAGAACATAACGCGAATCGGCCGTTATTCGAAGACTGGCGTACGCTATGCCATCCGCGGGAATCGCGAAGGTCTTGCGGAAGCATCTCCATTCATTGCGGGGACTTGCTTCGCCTTCCGCCCAAATCCAATGGGCATGCCAATCCTTCATTGTCATTGATCCAATCCCCTCCTTATCTTGACTACTTCATCATTCATCATAAGCAAAAGAACTAAGTCGAGTTATAGGTTGATCACGACATTTTATAGGTATATGATGACCATATCATCTTTAAGATCGGAGGGCCTTATGATGCACAGACCGGAATACATGGTGACGAGAGGGGAACAATTTTTCAAGAATGGATTTTCGATCTACGTCAATCAGGTGTCCGAACGCTTTGAATTGCCGGAACATGCCCATGATTTCTTTGAAATTAGCTATGTCTTGGAAGGCAGCGGATTCCATTACATCGGAGACCAGACCATCCGGGTGACTAAAGGCGATTTGTTCTATCTTCCGATCGGCGTCACCCATATTTTCCGGCCGACTTCCGCAGATCCGAACAAACCATTGATCATTGGCAATTGCATCTTCGATGAACAGCTCTTTCGCTTTCTGACCGCCGTCCTTCCTGAGCAATTCGGGATGTATCGTTTTCAGAGGATCATGGAGGAGAAGGGCGCATGGCTTCAAATGAGGGAGCGTATAAGCGAGTTCGCGCCCATATTCGAATCATTGCTATTGGAATTCGAACAGAAGCGCACGGGTTATCAGACTATGATGTGCGGACTTCTGCTCCAGTTATTGATCGGCATGGAACGCGCGTTGGGTGACGAGAAGGAACCGATAAGCTTCGATCATGAGAGGATGGATGCGGTCATGCGCTGCATTCGGAGCCGCATGCACGATAAGCTCACGTTGTCGGACGCAGCCCGTGATGCCGGCATGGGGACGAGGCAGCTGCAACGCATGATCGCCAAAAGCACGGGGCGGTCATTTTCGGAACTCGTGGCGCACGAAAGAATAGAGCATAGCTGCCGATTGCTTAAGGATCAAGCGATGCGAGGGGTAACAATCGCGGACATCGCGTCAAGCGTCGGCATTCACGATCCGAAACGGTTCTATCGGTTGTTCAAGAACAAAACCGGCACGACGCCTGCCAGCTATCGAAAAGAGGGCGGCATCGCGAATCCGGGCTGATAATTCGTATTGCCTTCTTCGTGATGCCGTTTTCACTCGTCTAGATCACAATAAAGCGGTAACGGCCCGAACCGAATCGGATCGGATCGTCACTTCATCGTGAAGACGCTCACCTTCGAACAAATCTTCAATAGCAGTACTAAGCGCATTGTCCTTCCACACAAGGTTTCCTGATATTCGCTCATAAACTTGCACTTCGTCCAGCGGTTTAGATCGCATGTGGGATGTCAGCTGCAATTCCGCCAAGGCTCCCGCAGGCACTTCTAGCGCCACTTCGATGCCATCAATAGGAGCCTGTCGTTCCCATCTTATCCGCGTCACTCCGAAAGGCGTCGGTATACTAGCTTCGGCAAACGCAAGGTCTTCAGGGCAATACGGCTGGAAGCGGATCGTGCTGAATCCAGGCGCCGCGATTTGAATGCCGGCGACATATTCATAAAGCAGCCGTGCAGGATACCCGTTCCATGCATGGCTGTGCGATTCGATATCATCCCAGCCTTCCCACATCGTCGGCGAGCCTTGCGCGATCATGTACCCCCACCCGGGGAAATCTGTTTTGCGCAGCAGGGCGTAAGCCTTGTCAGCGTATCCATGGTCGAACAATAGCCGCAGCAAAGGCAGGGACAGAACGGCTCGCGCTTCCCAGGCCTGCTCGGCAATGCGCTTCAGGATTGCGGATGCATCAGCCGTCCGAGGCGCGAGTCCCTCCAACAAGGCTAAGGCATTTACCCCTTGATGCTGCGAAGGCGATCCCAGACTATCCATGAATCCGTTCGATTCGGAATCAAACAATGAATTCGCGATGGTTCTTGCGCTGCGAATCGACATCGCCGTCCACGATTCGATATCGCCGTCCAACCCGGCGATCGCAGCCATTTTCGCTAGCAGTCTCAGCGCCCGACACAGCTTCGTGTTCTGAACTGTCAGCACATCCCCGCTCTCATCAACGGTCGGGTAGGGCCAGTCGCTGATATGCCACCACGCGCTCTTGTGCAAGAGTCCCTCTTGATCGCACATGGAGAGCCAATAAGAAACCGAACGCTTGGCGGCGTCATAATGGCGCCGGATGATGCTGATGTCTCCGGTCGCTTCGTATACTTTCCAGAGCAAGCTAACGAAGTGCAAATCCCACTCCGGAATGCGAATCGCGAAATCGGGATGTTCGTCATTGCTAGGGGCTACGAAGGGAAATGCGCCATCTGGCTTCTGCGCTGCGGCGAAGTCGATCAGTGTCTTCTCCAGCATGGCCGCAGATGTACCGAAATGATAGAGCAGCAACTCCGCCTGCAAATCGCTATCGGCCAGATATTGTGCTTGTTCTCGATGGGGACAGTCTACGACTTGTCCCAGAATATTGTTCTTCTGCGTCCGGACACAGGCTTCGTGCAGGGTGTTCAAGTAGGGATCCGAACTATGGAACAGCCCCACTTCCAGTAGTCCCGTACGTACGGCTGCGACCATCTGTCCCACTTGAAGCGGAACGGGATAGCCTGTGACTTCGATATAGCGGAACGCCTTGTGCGTCATGGCGGGTTCCCATTCTTCTATATCATCGCCGCGCATCGTATATTGATCATAATAATGCTCAGACGTCTCGTTGCACACTTTGCGTTCCACGCCTCCATCCGCAGCGAGCTGCTCTGAGTAACGTACGCGCACGGCCGTGTTCCGTATGCCCGGTAGACGCAAGCGGACCCATCCGGAGACGATGCGTCCAGCATCATAGATAAGGCGGCAACCGTCAGAAGTATGTTCTGAACTTTCAAGCTCGGGGAGGAATAGGTCCTCAATGTCTCCTTCGGGAATGCGCTGCGGCGTCAAACGCCACCCGGCTTCTGCTGCTGGGGATAGCTCAGCGCGACGGTATCGGTTATTGCTGTATCCATAGCGGGTCCAAGAGGTGTGCAGTTTGCGCGCGTCTACGTCCTCGATCGGGGTGATTCTTTGATTCTGCTGGAAGGGAGTACCGGAACGATGGGTGCCGCTCTCGTAATGCTCCCAGTCGGTTCCAGTTGCCCATCGACGCCGTTCGCCATCTTGCATGACGAGATCCGCCTGTATGATGAGGCCGGGCAACCCGTCCACGGCATATTGCCCGCCCCCTCCCAAATACAGCGCGATGACCGCCAAGCAGTTGAGACCGTCCGGATGAAGCAGCGGCGTGATGTCGTAGGTGACATACAGCTTGCCGTGCGACGGATCGGATGGAGCTGGACTCACATAACCGCCGACACGCTTCCCGTTGATCAATAGCTGGAAATGATGGTGGGTGGAGATGGATAAATAAGCGTAGAGTACGGACTGTTCTAACACGTATTCTTTGCGGAAATAGGCGAACTGGTTGGGTGAGACAGGTTCGCCGTTCCAAATCCAGTCGGCGGTCCAGTCGGCAGGCGAGAGTCCGGTTACGAAGTTTGCTTCCGATTCAACCGGATCAGGATAACCATCCACCCATACGCGTAGTTTCC